>CAVXEP010000029.1:0-546270 GCA_963760795.1 uncultured delta proteobacterium | reverse complement strand
CGCGGTCTGCTCCGGCCCGAGATTCTAAATGAAAAAATTCTCTCGGCGATCGTCGAAATCAAAACCAAACTGGACGAGTGCCTTCGGTCTTGCGCAAAGTGCGAGAGCTTTCGCCGCAAGTCGACACGGTGATCAGCATCGGCGTGTCGACCCGTTGCGACGGCGCGGGCGAGGACCGCCTGCGAGAAATATTGGAGCGCGAAGGCTATCCGACCTATCGGGGAAAGACCAATTTGGGACTGGGACGAATTCCGCAATGCAAAGTACAGACAGTGAAAAGTGCAAAAGGCAAAACATGAAAAGCCGAAACAGGGCTGACGGTTTGTCCCGGTCTCAAACCTTCTCTGCCGTGTTGACTTTTGCATTCTGCACTTTGCATTTTGAATTTTAGTAACATGACCAACACGCTGCACCGCTATAGCGAGCACTACGCCGTTGAGCCCGCCGCCGAATCCGCAGCCGGTCGACAACGACTACATCGTCTTCGCCATGGCGAGCCGCGACATCAACGACGAGAGTCTGGTCGACAAGTACCGCACCTTTTTGAGTCTGGCGTTGAAGCACAACCCGGTGAACATTGGCGACGCTACCAAGGGCGGCGTGCTCCGTCCGCGCCGAGATATGAACCCGACTGCTCATTGGCAGCGCGACCAACTGCCGAACCCGGATGAAGTCATCGCCGGCATCGAAGGCCCACCACGGTGGCGGCGGTCTTCGAGAATTACGCCGATATGACCGCGTTCGTTGCCGATGTCCGCGCCGCCAACCTGGGTATCTCGATCAACATCAGCGCGCCCATCGACGACGCCGAGCGTTGCTGCCACGACACCGGCATCACCCGCCACAGCGTCGAGTATTCCCTGGGCTTTTGCGGCCGAGTGGACCGGTTGCCCAACGCCGCCACCCTGGAGCTCGCCACGATGCTGCGGTCACGGCAATGTCGCCGCATACCTCGGCCATGAAAATGGTCGATTGGGTCAAGGAAAACCGTCGCAGTCCCGAACAAGCGGCGCGCTACATGGCGCGCTTCTGCACCTGTGGGGTATTCAACATCAAGAGAGCCGAAGCCATCATCGAGAAAGCCTGCAACTTAAAGCGTCAAGACCGCTCAGGCGATTAGAGAGGAGCCGTACAATGAAGCTTACAATCGGTTTAGCTCTTACCTTGGTCATGCTCGGTCTCTCGCCGGCCACGGCCTGGTCCCAGCAGCCCATCACCATTCGCCTCGGCCACGTCGGCTTTCCCGGCTCACTGTTCGCGATTACCACGGATGAATACGCCAAGCGGGCCAATGCCGCGCTCAAAGGCAAAGTGGACGTCAAAGTTTTTCATTCCAGCCAGCTCGGCAGCGACGAGCAGATGATGCGCGGCATCAAAATTGGCGCGCCGGAAATGTTTCTGCCGTCGACCGTCATGAGTACGGCGGAGCAGAAGTTCGGCGTCTTCGAGATGCCCTACTTGATCGTCAGCCGCGCCCATATGAAAAAAGTCGCCGACAGCAAACCGGTGCAGAGTGCGCTTTTCGACGGGCTGCCGGCCAAAGGCATGCGCATTCTCGGCCTGTGGGAGAACGGCTTTCGCCACATCACCAACAACGTCAGACCCATCGTCAAACCCGAGGATTTGAAAGGCATCAAGTTAAGAGTGCCGGGTGGGGTCTGGCGGGTAAAAATGTTCAAGGACTATGGGGCGAATCCCTCGCCCATGCCGCTCGCCGAGGTCTATTCGGCGCTTCAGTCCGGCGTCATGGACGCTCAGGAAAACCCCTTCCCGCAAATCGCCTCGGCGAAATTTCACGAGGTGCAAAAATTTCTCTCCTTGAGCGGCCATGTTTACACTCCCGCTTACCTGGTGATGGGAGAAGAGTATTGGGCGAAGCTGCCAAAAGACGTTCAAAGCACTTTGTCAAAGATCGCCTGGGACATGGGGGATTTTGCCCGCTCCGAAGGCGAACGGCTGGACAAAGAGCTCATGAGCAAACTCGCCCCGCCGATGAAGGCCAACGAAGTTGACAAAGAAGCGTTCATCAAAGGCTCGGCGACCGTCTACGAAGAGTTCGGCAAGGAAATCGCCGGTGGCAGCGATTTGATCAAGCTCGTCCAGTCGCTGCGCATGACCTTCGCGAATCTCATGACTTACACATTTCATATTTCGCATCGGAGATTTGCGATCTGCCATTTGAAATTCTCAGCAAAGCGAGAGACATGGAGCGAATCTTCCGCCGGTTCATTGATCTAGTCGAGTGGTGGGCGATGTTCCTGCTCGTGCTCATGGTCGTCCTGGTTTGCCTGGGGATTTTTTTTCGCTACGCGCTCGGCTCGTCGCTCGCCTGGTACGATGAGTTCGCTTCCTACCTGCTGGTCTGGTTGACCTTCTACGGCGCCATCGTCGCCAGCTATCACGGGCGCCATATCGCATTCGAGATGATCGTGGACCGGTTTATGCGGAACACAAAAAGGATGGTCGAGGCGATCGCCGAGCTTTTCGTTTTGGGATTCCAAGTCGTGCTCTTTTACTACGGCTGGCGGCTCACGCAGAAGATGGGCGACGAGACCGCGGTTTCACTCGCCTGGGTAAAAATGGGCTGGGTCTACAGCGTGTTGCCGATCACCGGCGGCGTCATGCTCGTGATCAGCGTCCAGCGTCTGCTGCATCTTATCTTCGGCATTGGCAGCCGGAAAGGAGCTGATGCGGCGTGGAGTGGCTCATCCTCGGAATAATCATTCTTTTAACCCTCATCAGGGTCCCCATCGGATTCGCCCTGTCGATCACGACCGTCATCTTTCTGCTCTGGAAGGGTAGCGCGTCGCTCAGCGTGGTGCCGTTGAATCTGTTCTCCGGCGCGTCGAGTTTTCCGCTGCTGGCGATTCCGCTTTTTATTTTGGCCGGCGGCCTGATGGAGACTTCGGGGATCTCGCTGCGTCTGGTGAACCTGGCCAATAGTCTGGTGGGATTCATCCGCGGCGGGCTCGCCATGGTGACGGTGGTGGCGACGATGATCCAGAGCGAGATCTCCGGCTCATCGGTCGCCGATGCGGCCGCCATCGGCAACGTCGTCATCCCGGCCATGGAGAAGCGCGGCTATCCCCGTGCGTTGAGCGCCGCCATCGTGTCCAACGCGGCCTCGGCGGCGATCCTGATTCCTCCTTCCATCCCGATGATCATCTACGCCTGGATGGCCGAGGTCTCCGTCGCCAAACTATTTTTCGCGGGCTTCTTGCCCGGCGCCATCGCCTGCGGCTGCATGATGGCGCTGAGCTACTATTACGCGCGCAAATTAAATTTACCGGTGGAACAAGAATTTTTCTTTGCGTCAAGTGGGCATCTCCACGCTGCACGCTTTCTGGGCGCTTTCCATTCCGCTGGTGATCTGGGGCGGAATCTTTCTCGGCATCGCCACCGCCACCGAGGTCGCAGCCCTGGCAGTGATCGCGGCGTTGCTCATCGGCGCTATCATCTACCGCGAGCTACCGGCGCGCGAGATCATCGCGTCGTGCGGGATTCGACGGGCCAGACCGCCGTGGTCATGCTCATCGTCGCTTCCTCCGCCGTGCTCGGCTGGTATCTCACCAGCGAGCAGATCCCGCAAAAATTCGCGCGCATGATCCTTGAAACAACCTCGAACAAATACCTGATCCTGCTCTTCCTGAATTTTTTCTTTTTCATCGCTGGTATGTTTCTCCACTCAGCGGCGGCGATTATCCTGATCGTCCCGATCGTGATGCCGCTCATCCGCCAGATCGGCGTCGACCCGATTCACTTCGGCATCATCGTAACCATCAACCTCGGCGTCGGCCAGCAGACTCCGCCGGTCGCCACCGTGCTCTTTACCGTCGCCACCATCGCGCGTTTGCCTTTCTGGGAAGTCTTCATGGCCGGCTGGCCGTTCACGCTCGTGCTAGCATTGGTCACACTGCTCGTGACCTATGTCCCGTGGATCAGCCTGGCACTGGTCAATCTGGTAAACTGGTAACCAGCTTTGCTGGCTGTTGGGCCGGATTCTGAGATGTGAAATTTGGCATGTGAAATTCCTCGCGTTAGCGAGGATCACTCGCGACCTTCGCCGCCAGCCACCTCGCCGTGCGCAGAAGCCGCGCATCACCGCCGCGCGGCCCGACCAGTTGCACGCCAATGGGCAGGCCGTCGGCGCTCTGCAATAAAGGTAAGGTGATACAAGGCATGCCGCACAGCGTCCACAAGGTGCAAAACGATGGATCGCCGGTGGACGTAAGCCCCCTCGGCGCGGCGCTCGGCGCCGCCGGCGTCAGGATCGCGTCGTAGCGCTGCTCGAAAAGCTCGACGAAACTGTCGTGCATCGGCGCGATCTGTTTGAGCGCCCGTTGGTAATCCACCGCGCGCACTTCACGGCCGCGCTCGATCTGCGCGCGCAGTTGTTCGGATAGCAGCGCCCGGCTGTTTTGCCATTCTCGTTCGAAGTTATGGGCAACCTCGGCGCCCATGATCGTCTGGTGCCATTGCCATCCCTCATGGGCCGACGGGAACAGTTCTACTTCTTCCACTTGGGCGCCCAACTGCTCGACGATCTCGGCGAACCCTTCTCTAGTTTCATCATCGCTCCGTTGCCACATGGGCGTCTTGATAAAAGCGAACATCGGCGCCAACGGCGGCTCTTCGGCGGAAATAGTGGAGAACGGAATCCGCGCCCGCGGCCGGGTGTCGGGATCGTTTTCATCGTAGGCGACCAACTGCTCGGCGAGCAATGCGATGTCGTCAATGGTGCGGGCGAACAAGCCCGACATGATCGAGCGTTCGCGACAGCGGCGAAACTCGATGACGCGAAATCAAACCATGAGTGGGCTTGAAACCGACGACGCCGCAGTAGGCCGCCGGGCGGATTGTCGATCCGGCGGTCTGGCTGCCGATGGCGAGCGGCACCATATGCGCCGCCACCGCCGCCGCCGAACCGCTCGACGAACCGCCAGGCGTATGCTCTCGGTTGTGCGGGTTGCGGGTTTTCCCAGGGTTTAGAAAGGCAAACTCGGTCGTCACCGCTTTGCCCATGATCACCGCCCCAGCTCCACGCAGCAAAGCCACGGCGGTGGCATCGCGCGACGGCGTGCGCCCAGCGTGAATCGGCGAACCGTACTCCGTCGGCATGTCGGCCGTGTCGAAAATATCCTTGATGGCAATCGGAACGCCGTGCAGCGGTCCCGTCGGCTTACCTTCGAGGCGATGTTGATCGAGCGCGCGCGCTTGCGTCAGCGCGTATTCCGGATCGAGAAATGCCCAAGCTTGAACGTTGTCATCGACGGCATGGATATGCGTCAAGCAAGCTTCGACCAGCTGCTCCGAATTGATCACACCGTCGCGAATCAGCCGCGCGGCTTCCGACGCCGAGAGTAGATGAAGATCAGATAAATCCATGACATCAGCACATTGGGTTCGGTCCGATCGGACGTTCTGAACTGTTTGTACGTCTTGAACGATTTGAACTCTTTAGTTTCCGTATAAGAACTCCGGCAGCCACAAGGTCATACCCGGCCAGGCGTACATGCAAATGAGACAGAGAACGACGATCAGCATATACGGCATCATGCCAGCAAATATTTGATTGAGCGTGACATGGCTTGGGCGACACGCCTTTCAAGTAAAAAGCCGACATAGCCACCGGCGGCGATAAAAATGCTGCCTGCAGATTGACCGCGACCATGGTGCCGAAAAGAATCGGGTCGACATTAAAATGGCTGAGTAACGGTATAAATATCGGACAAAAAATAACGATGATCTCGGTCCACTCCAGCGGCCAGCCGAGCAGGAAGATAATCATTTGAGAGACGAACAGAAAACCGAGTGGCGAGAGATTCATGCCGAGCACCCAGCGTTCGATCAAGCCTTGGCCGCCGTGCAAGGCGAACACGCTGGAGAACAGCGCCGAGCCGATAAATAGCCAACAGACCATCGCCGTGGTCTTGGCGGTAAGAAATACCGCTTCCTGAAGATTACGGCGCAGCTCGCTAGACTTCGGCAAGTAATGCGCCAGCGGTGCCACGGTGCCGAGAAAAACCGCACCGAGCGAACTCGAAACGACGAGCGCGGGGATGTCGCCGCGGGGAATGCCGAGTGCGACGCCAATAACGCCCCCGGCCAAGCTCCACCAGCCGCAAGTCCGTGGATATTTCACCAGCACGGCCAAAAAGAGCGCGCCCAAGGCGCCCACACCCGCCGACTCGGTGGCGGTGCAGATACCCAGGAGAATCACGGCCAGCACGACGATCGTAAGCACGCCCAAGGGAACCACTGAAACGGCCAGTTCTTTGAGGATCTCGAACTGTTCGCCGTCCATGCGCCGGTAATACAACGCCAACAAGAGCGCCGAAAACAGAGCAAAACTCCAAAACCATGGGTAAAAATTCCCCGGCACCTGGCCCGCGGCTGCGGCGGCCGACGACTCTGCAAGACTGCCCATTTCTTGCGGCGGACCATCCGCCGGAGTGGACGGTTCGGTCGGTTGCACTGTGGTTTCCGCCTGGCCCAATTCCGTGGCCTGCTCTTCGACTCTAGTCAATTCTTGCGGCTTATCGGTAGAGCTGGCAAGCGCTTGCGGTTTCTCCCCCGGCGCTGGTGCCGATTGCGCGGGCGATTGGACTTCCGCTGCCATTTGGGATTTGGCGACCGCCGCTGCTGCCGGCGCGTTATGAATAACCACATACCACCAGGTACCAGTGAAGATTCCCAACATGAGCGCCAGCGGCACCATCAACGCGACAAAGTTATTGACAATATGACCATAGCCAAGAGGTTTTCCGTCTGCCGTCTTGGCGTCTCGCAGCAACCCCGGCCGTACCAGCAAGGTTATGAGATTGCCAAACACCCGTTTCGACGGGCCATGTTCGAGGCGCTGGAGCCAATCCGGCACTTTTAGGCGATACTGGTCGGGCGGCAGTTTGGGCGCGATCTTGGGATCGACGATCGCCCAACCAAGAATGTAGACGAGATAGAGAAAGGTCAAAAAGAATCCCGGGAGCATCGCCGCGGCGTAGAGTTTGACAATCGACTGGCCGGCAACGGCGGCATAAACGATCAACATCACCGACGGGGGAATGAGAATACCGAGCGTGCCGCCGGCGGTAATCGCGCCGGCCGCCAAGCGCACATCGTAGCCGGCATTGAGCATCGGCCGCATGGCGATGACGCCCATCAAGACGACGACCGCGCCGACGATGCCGGAAGCGATGCCCCAGAAGGCACAAACGAGTAATGTAGTAACCGCGAGCGACGCCGGCACGCGGCGAAATGCCAACTGGACGCTGTGAAACATCCGGTCGACCAACGCGGCTCGCTCCATGACGTAACCCATAAAAACAAACAACGGCACCGACAGCAGCGTGTCATTGACCATGACGCCGTAGGTACGTTGGACCATCAGGTCAAATATTCGGTTCTGCCACCAGTGTTGGCTCGGCTCCCAGAAGGCCAAGGCGCCAAAAATCATCCCAAGGCCCATGAGTGTGAACGCGGTAGGGAAGCCCATCATGATCGCGCCGACGATGAGGCCGAGCATGGTCAAGCCGAGGATCGGATCGCTCATGGCTTCTTTTCTTCCTCGGCGTCAGTGACGCTCACTGCGCTGCGATGGCGCGCCGCGTCGTCGATGGCATGGGCCGACTTCATGGTCGCCAGTCGTGACTCTTCGTCGATGAATTCGCTATGGGCGAGCTGAGTTTCTATGACGTCGATCTCTTCCACATCGTCCAGCCGGGCCGGCCAAGCGCCGGTGCGGATACAGACGACACAGCGGACGATTTCGGCCAGTCCTTGGAGCATCACCAGCGCGCCGGCGACCGGGATCACCGACTTAAAATGATAGATGGGCGGACCATCCGCGGTGACGGTCGAGTGCTCGCCGATGCGCCACGATTCGGCGGCATAGCCGTATCCGGCGTAGATCAGCGCGAGGATGCCCGGGACGAAGAACAGCAGGTATAAAGCCAGGTCGAGGGCCGCCTGCCTGCGCGGCTTGAGGTATATATAAACGAAATCGGCGCGCACATGACCAGCGAGCGCCAGCGTATAAGCGCCGCACATCATGAACAGCGTGCCGTAGAGCATGTTGTTCAAGTCGTAGATCCAAGCGGTCGGCGCATTCAAGATATAGCGCTTGAAAACTTCCACGGCGATTACGAACGTCGCCGCAACGATCAACCAAGCAAAGGTCTTGCCGACCCAGTAGCTGATTTGATCGACGATGCGCAGCAGCGATTGAGCTTTCATGGGGGGGATAAAAAAACAGCCATCCGGTCGATCCCGGATGGCTGGCGATAAAGCAAAACTGCGCGGTGCGATTAACCTTTCTTAGCCGCAGGGGCCGCGGGTCTGGCAGCCGCCTTGGCGAAGTAATGATTGTACGCCATGCGCCGCTGCACGTTGGTGTCGAGATCCCATTTGACCGCGCGCTCGGCGAATTGGCGCTGCGACTCGGCGATCTCCTTGAACAATGGATTGTCAGCCGATTTCTTCGCCGCCGCCGCGTCGTAGGCGTTGAGTTGTCCCTGCAGCAGCGTATCCGGCGTTTTGTAGAACCTGACTTTGTCCTTAGTCTGCATTTCCATGTAATCTTTCGAATAGCGATCGATCGCCTTCCACGACATATCCTGCGAGGACGCCTCGACAGCGTACTCGATAGTCGACTTCATCTTCGCCGGCAAAGCATCGTATTTCGTCTTGTTGAACATGATCTCAAACTGCTCGGCGTTCTGGTGATAGCTTTGCAGCATGCAGACTTTGGAGACATCGGGAAAGCCAAGGATGCGGTCGGAGGAGGCATTGTTGAACTCGGCGGCATCGAGCAGGCCACGGTCCATCGCCGGGACGATTTCGCCGCCCGGCAAAGCGTTTACCGCCGCGCCCATGCCGGTAAACACGTCAATAGAGATACCGACAGTGCGGAATTTGAGACCCTTGAAGTCATCCGCCTTCTGAATCGGTTTCTTAAACCAACCGAGGGGCTGCGTCGGCATCGGCCCGTAAGGGAAGGATACGACATTGGCGCCGATGGAAGCGTAAAGCTTGGTGAGCAGCTCCCTGCCGCCACCATACTTGTGCCACGAGAGCAGCATGTTGGCATCCATGCCAAACGCCGGACCTGAACCCCATAACGCCAGCGCCGTCTGTTTGCCATAATGATAGACGAGCACGCCGTGGCCGCCGTCGAGAGTCCCCTTCGAAACTGCGTCGAGCAGACCGAAGGCCGGCACCACGGCGCCGGCGGGTAATACTTCAATTTTCAATTCGCCACCGGTCATGTCGTTGATCTTCTTGGCGAAGTCATTGGCGTACTCGTGAAAGATGTCCTTTGCCGGCCAAGTGCTCTGCCAACGCATCGAGGTCACACCCTGGGATTTGACGATGTTGGGAAAGCCCAGCACCGCCGCGCCACCGGCGGCGATTGCGGCCTTCAAAACGTTGCGCCGCGACACCTTCGGGGTTTCTAGCTTCTCAGCGATCTCTTCAGTCATGTGATTCCCTCCCACGATATTTGTGCGGATTAGCTTTCCGCTTATATACACTTCGTCAATTGGCGTCAATGTCAGCCCCTACCGTCTTCGCCCGGCAGGTTGACACATACTTCTCCACTCCGCTACGCTCCTGGCCGTGACCCATGAGCATCTAATTGGCGAACTACGCGCCATCGTCGGCGCGCAATACGTTCTAATCGAGAGAGAAGATGTCATTGTCTACGAGCAGGACGGTTCGATCTTCCAGGTGATGCCGGAGATCGTCGTCGTGCCGGCGAACGTCGAGGAAGTTTCATTGGTGGTCAAAGCGGCGCAGCGCGCCAATGTGCCGATCGTCCCGCGCGGCTCAGGCACTGGCCTAGCCGGCGGCGCGGTGCCGGCCGAAGGCGGCATCGTTTTGTCGCTCACCCGTTGCGATCGCATCCTGAAAATCGATCTGGTGAATCGTCTCGCCACAGTCGAACCCGGCGTCATCAACCTCGATGTCACCAAAACCGTCGCCAAGGACGGCTTTTTCTACGCCCCCGATCCGAGCAGCCAGGCCGCCTGTTCCATCGGCGGCAACGTCGCGAATAATTCCGGCGGGCCGCACACGCTGGCTTATGGCGTCACCACCAATCATGTATTGGGCGTCGAAGTCGTCCTGGACGATGGTGAAATCGTCTGGCTGGGCGGCGAAGTTCCCGACACGCCGGGATACGATCTCTGCGGTGTTTTCGTCGGCTCCGAAGGCACCATGGGCATCGTCACGAAAATCGCCGTCAAGCTCATGCCGGCCCGCGAGTCTGTGCGTACCCTGCTCGCGATCTTCGACGACATGGACTTTGCCACCAACACCGTCGTCGATATTACCTCCGAAGGAATTATTCCGGCGGCGCTGGAAATCATGGATCACACCGCCATCGAGGCGGTCGAGCGCGGCGCCCCGGTGGGCTTTCCACGCGACGCCGCGGCGGTGCTGATCGTCGAAGTCGAAGGGTTGAGCGAACATACCGAACTGTCGATACATCTCGCTCGCGAGGTTTGCCAACGCAACGGCGCCCGCGAGGTGCGTGTCGCCAAGGATGAAGCCCAACGGCAGCTGTTATGGAAAGGCCGCAAAGGCGCCTTCGGCGCCATGGGCACATTGGCGCCCAATTATTACGTCCAAGACGGCGTCGTGCCGCGCAGCCAGTTACCCGAGATGATGCGCCGCGTCGCGGCGATCAGTAAGGAATTCAACTTAACCATCGCCAACGTATTTCATGCCGGCGACGGTAATCTGCACCCGAATATTTTGTTCGACATGCGCAAACCCGGCGAGTTGGAGCGCGTCATCGAAGCCGGCGCGGCGACCCTGCGCGCCTGCGTCGACCTGGGCGGCAGCATCACCGGCGAACATGGCGTCGGCATGGAAAAAAAAGCCTACATCGGCTTGCTGTTCAATGACACCGATCTCGCGGCCATGACCCGCGTGCGTCACGCTTTCGACCCCGACGGCCGCTTCAATCCGGCGAAACTGTTTCCAACCCCGGCCAGTTGCGGCGAAGTGCGGTTAGAACCGGCAAAGATTCCGGCGGGGTTGTGGATCTGACGAATAAACGTTTCGAGTTTTAGGTTACTTATTTCGGGATAACTCGGAACTCGCCCTCTCCAACCCGAAACTCGAAACGCGAAACAATCAAAGGGCGCACTTGGAACATACCCATCACACCCCCGATAGCGGGAACAAACCGCGAATCGCCACTCTCGATCTTGGCGAACTCTACCAATGCGTTCACTGCGGTTTGTGTTTGAACCAGTGTCCCACCTACCGCGTCACTCGTCTCGAGGCGGAATCGCCGCGCGGCAGAATCCATCTGGTCAAAGCTGCCGCCGACGGGCGCATCGAGTTGACCGATCGCTTCAAAGAGCATCTGCAACTTTGTCTGCTCTGCCGCGCCTGCGAGTCCGCTTGTCCCTCCGGCGTGCAATATGGCCGTATCGCCGAAACCGCCCGCGAACATATCGGCCCGCCGGGGTCGCCGGCAGCCAAAGCGCTATTGAACTTCGTCTTCACGCAGATACTGCCCCACGCCGCAAGGTTAAAACTGGCGTTCACGCTTTTGCGCCTGTACCAGCGCACCGGTCTACAAAAACTTCTCCGGCTGTTCATGCCGGAAAGGCTGCGCGCTATGGATGCCATGCTGCCGGCAATCCCGTCCAAGTTTTTTCAGCCGGCGGCGACCATCCTGCCCGCTATCGGCCCGCGCCGCGCCGGCGTCGCCATGCTCAATGGCTGCGTCATGCCGCTGCTCTTCGGCGACGTGAACGAAGCCACGGTACGGGTGCTGCGGCGCAGCGGCTGCGATGTAATATTTCCCGAGCAACAAGTCTGCTGCGGCGCCTTGAACATTCACAACGGCGAACAAGCAGTGGCTAAGCAGATGGCGCGGCGTAATATCGACGCGTTTCTAGAAGCCGGCGTCGATGCCATTGTCGTCAACGCCGCCGGCTGCGGCGCGGCCATGAAGGAGTATGACTTTCTGTTGCGTGACGATCCTGACTATGCGGAAAAGGCCAAGCGCTTCACCGCCCTGGTCAAAGACGCCGGCGAGTTTCTCGCCGGGCTCGGTCTGGTCGGCGCATTGCAGCCGGTAAACCTGACCGTCACCTACCAAGACCCTTGCCACCTCGCCCACGGCCAAAAGATTCGCCGCCAACCGCGTGAGCTATTGCAAGCGATCCCCGGACTGCAATTAGTTGAAATGGACGGCAGCGACCGCTGCTGCGGCAGCGCCGGCATTTATAACCTCACCCACGCCAGCATGTCGCAACAGCTTCTTAAGGAAAAAATGCAGGCCGTCGGCGCGGCCAATGCCGACGCGGTGGTCGCGCCCAATCCCGGCTGCATGCTCCAACTGCGCTACGGCGGGCAACACTACGGACCGAACCTACCGGTGTATCATTTGATGGATCTGCTCGACCGCGCCTACGGCGAGGCGCCGGCAAAGCCATGAAGATTTCCGTGGGCCAGCTTGCCCAGCGGCTGTCGGCGAGCCTCGATGGCGACTCGATCATGGTTGGGAACACTCTGCTCGCAGAACACGACGTCGACAGCGTCACACCGAAGTTGATCTGCACGCCTGCCACCGTGGAACAGTTAGCCGCTGCTGTGAGGATTTTTGCAGAAGCCCAAGCAACCATCGCGCCCTGGGGTGGTGGCACGGCGATGAGTTTGGGCAATCCGCCGCGCTCCCTCGATGTGGTCATAAAAACCGCTCGGCTCAATCAAGTCATCGAACATGATCCCGCCAATCTCACGGTGACTGTGCAAAGCGGCATTATCCTCAACGCGCTGCAAAACGTCATCGCTGCGAAACAGCAGTTCGTTCCCTTCGATCCACCGTTACCAGAGCGCTCGACCATCGGCGGCATCGTCGCGGCCAATCTGAACGGGCCGCGGCGCGCAAGTTACGGCAGCGTGCGCGACCTGGTCATCGGCATGAAAGTGGTCCTCGCGTCAGGCGAGATCGTCAAGGCCGGCGGCAAAGTCGTCAAAAACGTCGCCGGCTATGACATGTGCAAACTCTTCACCGGTTCGCTCGGCACTTTGGCAATCATCGCCGAAGTAACCTTGCGAGTGGCGCCAATCCCCGCTCATTCCGCAACCGTCATCGCCATCGGCTCACGAGCGCAAGCAGCGGATCTAGCCGGTCAATTGGCCGGCACGAAATTGCTCCCGACCTCGACCTTCTTGGTCAACGCTGGTGAAGCGGCCCCGTGGCAACTGGCGGTTAGTTTCGCCGGCTTTGCCGAGACCGTTACGCGCCAAGTCAACGATCTGGGCGAGCTGGCGCAGCGACTTGGCATGACTCAAGAAATCGTCGATGGTGATAAACCACGGCAATACTGGCAAGCGATCGCCGACCTACCGGTCAGCCAAGATCGCCTGGTCTATCGCCTCACGGTCTCGCGCGGCGCGGTCATGCCAACGATCTCGACAATTGCCGACTGGATAAAAGGTGAACCGGCACCGACGATCTGCGCCGATATGGCTATGGGAACGATCTGGATAGTTTTGCCGGCGGATCAATCGGCGCTTGATTTGTTTCCGCGCCTAATCACGTTAACCCAACAGCAGCAGTGGTCACGCCGTAATCTTCACCGCGCCGGCAAAGTTGAAGCAAGCCATCGATGTCTGGGGTCCGGCAACACCCGCCCATGCGCTCATGGGGAAAATCAAGCAGGAATTCGATCCGGCGGGCCTGCTCAATCCCGGCCGCTTCGTCGGCGGTCTGTGATAACGGAACTGTTCAATCTCACCACGAAGATCACCAAGGACACGAAGGTTTCGGATAATTATCACTCCGACCTTCGTGCTCTTCGTGTCCTTCGTGGTGAACAACATCTTGCATCTTCGGATACAGCCGTCCTACTTCAGGATTGTCGTTCCAACGCTCGCAACTTAGAAAAACCGCACCACCCAAGCGCCCAACCAGTTGTCGACACCATACGCTGCGCTGCCTTTGATGGCGAAATAGACCGCTGCGACCAGAAACACCAAGTTGTCGCGCACGCCGACTTCGTGGGCATGATAAGATTGCCGGTCGAAGGAACGAAAATAGCCCTGGGCTTTGTCATCTTTGATCGCCGCCTTGACCACCGGCACCATGGTCGGCAGGACTTTCAACCAATGCCAATGCAGCCCGAAAGTCGGTATGAGGAATACGATTATCATCACCGCGCAAATCGGCGTCTGAATTCCCGCCGCCAGGCCAAAGCCGCCGACAACCATCAAAAAGGTCGCCATGAATCCGAAGAAGACCGCTCCATTGGGAAAAAGTATGCTGGCGGTGGTCACCGGGTTGGGCCAGCGGGTCACGTTGCTGATGCCGCTAATCAACATGCGCCAGCCCAAAATCGCCCGCAGCGACGCCTCCGCAAGCAGAACCAGTGTTGGGGTATCCAAAGTGAACCGCCTCCTGAAACCACGGTCAGAAATTTCGCCGCACTATAGTCACCTTGGCCATTGCCGTCAAATAGCTAGCAATAAAGGACCATAAACGGCCAGCCGTGCTCGCCGCCGGTTGATTATTCAAACGGCGCCGCCAGTCATGAAGTTTGGAACTGTTTGTCAAATGGCTCAAAACGGTTTATTTCTACCAAGAAACTTCTCTAGACCACGACCAGTCAAACCGTTGCCAGGTGGCATGTCGGTTGCTCATTTACAGGCTGGCGCAAACAAAAAGGAGGTGACGATGAAACAATTGTCACTTTGGCTACTGACACTTTTTATATCTCACCTGGCGTTCTTGCCAGCTCAGGCAATGGGCCAGTCGAGTCTATCCACGGCCAGTCCTTTCCCGGTGCCGGCAGGTCTGGAACCGGCTATCGAGTTTTGGAAAAAAATCTTCACTCAATACGGCTTGAGTCAGTTGGTCTACTTCGATCCGCTCGACATGAGCAAGATCTACGAAGTAGTCGAGGTCGGCGAAGATAGCCGCTCCAGTCAGTATATCGACGGCGAAAGGTCGCGCATCGCCGCCGCCAACGATGTCGATATGGATCGCGTCAGAGCCCAACGCGGCGTGCGCGAACGCACCGCGGACGGCTTGAAACGCGCCGGCCGCTATCTGGCGCAAATGCAGCAAGTATTCATCGACCGCGGCTTACCGCCCGAACTAAGTTTCTTGCCGGTGGTCGAATCCTCCTACGACATGAGCGCCCGTTCCTCCGTCGGCGCCCTCGGCATGTGGCAATTCATGCCGGCCACGGGCAAAAGCTACATGCGCGTCGACCGACTGATCGACGAACGCAGAGATCCCATGGAATCGACTCGTGGCGCGGCAGCTTATTTGGACCAGGCCTATGGATATCTGGGCAGCTGGCCCTTAGCGATTACTTCATACAACTACGGCCAAGCCGGCATGGCGCGAGCCGTGGCGGAAATCGGTTCGAGCAATTTGGTCGACTTGATCGAGCGCTATAATCATCCCTACTGGGGCTTTCCCCCGAAACAGTTTTATGCCGAATTTCTCGCCGCCGTGGAAATCGGCAAGAACTTCCAGCAATACTTTCCCGGGATAGAACAGGACGCGCCGCGAAAAATTCAGGAAGTAGCCCTGGCAAAAAATACATCACTGGGCACGGCGATTAGCTCTACCGGCCTCAGCCAGGAAGAATTCATGAAGTGGAACCCCGCCCTATCGGCCAACATTCGCGTTCTGCCGGCCGGTTATCGCGTAAAGGCACCAGCGGACCGATCTGTTGAGCCCATTGTCGAAGTCGCCCAAGTGAACTATCAAGCGCCGGCCGCCACACCGCGCCGGATGGCGTCGGCGCAGCGTCAGCAACAGCAAACGCCGAAGGCTCAGGTCATCCATCACCGCGTGCAGCGCGGCGAGACGCTGATCCAAATCGCCCAACGATATGGGGCTTCGGTTCAGCGAATTCTGCAGGCAAACGGAATTCGCAAGGCGCACCTGGTAAGAGTTGGCACTACCTTACGCATTCCAACGGTGTAAACCCACATCACCCTCAACAAATTCTTCTCACTTGAAGGCCGAGCCACCGCTAGGGGCTCGGCCTTACCACATCCGGGCAAAAACTATCTGGAACCTCCGCGCGGTCGTTTTCTGGGCGCAACATTGACAAGCTTTCCCGCCGCCAACTATAGTCACTGCCGTGCAGCGACTAGCGGTAAAGAATATCAGAGCTTGGATAATAGGCTCGCGGCAGTGCCTTATCTATGCGCTCCTCGCTCTGTCGCTGAGTTTTCCCGTCCATGCCCAAGATCAGCGCAAAGTGCGGCTCGCCTATTCGGCCTTCAGCGTCTCTTTTTTGAATCTGTTTGTCGCCCGTGACGCCGGCCTGTTCAAGAAACATGGTTTAGAACCGGAACTGATTCAGATGGCTGGACCGTTGCCGGTGGCCGCCCTCGCCTCCGGTGAGATAGACTTCCTCACCGGCTACACCACCGGCATCATCGCCACCGGTCAGGGCGCGCCGCTCAAGGGCATCCTGATCGCCCTGCGCAAACCGCCTTTTTACGTCGTCGCCGAGCCCGGCATCCAACGCATCAACGATCTCGCCGGTAAACGCATCGGCGTCGATCGCATCGGCAGCTTGCAGCATCTGGTCGTGCGTCTGCTCATGCGCAACAAAGGCGCCGATCCCGAGAAGGCGATCTTTACCCAGACCGGTTCGGTGTCGAATACTGTGAGCAGCTTGGGCCAGGGTGCGGTGTCAGCGGCAGTGTTGTCGGGACCGCACAACGTCATCATGGGACAAAAAGGCTTTCGCCAAGTCGGCGCAGCAGACGAGTTACCGATGCAGTTTCCCACCAGCGGCCTGGTCGTTAGCGAGAGCAAGTTGAAAAGCGACGCTGGGCGCATCAAGAATGTCATCCGGGTCATGCTCGATGCCTCGGCGTTCTGCCGCAAAGAGAGAACCTGGATGGTCAACTACATCCGCGACAAGTGGAAAGTCGAGCAAAAAACCGCCGAGACCGTCTACGAGCAGTGGCTGGGAATCCTCACAGCCGATGGTAAGATCGCCATCAAAGACATGCAGGAGTATTTCGACCTGGCGTATAACCAGAAACAGATTCCCGCGCCGGTCAACGTCGCCGCGGTCACCGACTACACCTTGATCGATCAAGTGTTGGCGGGGAAATAATTTTCAGTTTTCAGCGCGCAGTCGCATTCGATTCCTAAACTCGAGAAACTAGACGCCAAACAAGGAGTTTCACATGGTAGACGGCAATGTACTCGTCGCTGCGGTAAAAAAAGAAATCATCGAGCCCGGCATCCAAAGTTTGATGGACAGCCAGTATTTCACCGAGCTGCGCCAGGGCAAGTTGTCGATAAAAAGAATGCAAGGCTGGGCGATCCAACATTACTTGCATAATAAGGCGATTCTCAAATCCTTCGCCTTGGGCATGGTCAAGAACGCCCATGAGCCGATCATGTTCGACTACTTCACCGAGCAGTTCACCGAAGAGCAGAGCCATCCCGACTTGGCAAAACGTTTTGGCCTCGCCATTGGCCTCCAAGAAGAAGACTTCACTGAGGCGACGCAGATTTTCGAATGCCAGATTCATTCGGCGCGCACGGTCTATAACACGTTGATGGGCTACGCGCCGCAGAACCGCGCCTCGGCGCTGACCAGCGAGAGCATGGTCTGCCGCTACTCGGAGGAATTTTTAAACGCCGGGCGCAAACACTACGGCCTCGACGATCGCGACCTGACATTTTTCTCAGTCCACATGGTCGCCGACCAGGAGCACACCGCGCGCTCGGCGGAATTGATCTCGCGTATGGTCAAGACAGCGCGCGAAGAGCGCTTGGTCCGTGAAAGCGCCCAGTACATGGTGCGCATCAAGCTCGGCAAATTCGACGGCCTGTACCGGCAATACGCGTAGTCTGCTGTGTAAGAAGACTCTGCTGAAAAACTCGGGATCACACTTCGACAAGGCTCAGAGCATATCCTGAGTTTATCGCAGGAGCGAATGGGAGAGGATTGATAATCTTGAAAATTTTCCGTTCATGCTGAGCTTGATGAAGCATTCCCAGAAGTTTTTCAGCAGAATCGCAGAATTGGCTCGCGATGTACTGACCGGCAATTGACGGCAGCCCTACCTGCTCAACGCTGTCGCCTCAATCTCCACCAAATATTTTTCACCGGCAAAGCCGTCGACAAACGTAAACTCGATCTCCGGCACGCTCAGCCGGTTGGCGTCGGAGAGAACTCTTTTGATCTCGTCAACCTTCGCACCGCGTTGGAGCAGCAGCGATAGTTTTTTTACCTGCGCCCAGTCGGTATTGGCCCGTGCGAAGGTGTTATCCAATGTGCCAAGCACGTCCTTAACTTGCTGCTCCAAGGTCGCCGCCTCGGAAGTAAAGCCGGAGAAAAACAGCAGTGAATCATATTCAAGATAGCAAAGGTAATTGCGCGCCGGCTCGAAGTCGACGGGCTTGCGCTGCGCTGCCGCCTTCGATGGCCGCAGCGCCAGCAGCTCCAATCCACCGGAGCCGGGTGAATCGAACCATTCCTGCGAGATGAAACTCGAACTGGCGGCACGCCCGCTGCCGCTGAGAATCTTTGACCTGGCCAGCGTCGCGTCCGTACGCGCCTGGCGATCCCGGCCGAAGACGCGAATGCGCGCCGTATTCTCGAGCGACAAGTTATGCGTTTTAAGCGCCGCTTCGAATCTTCCGAATAGCTCTGCCGTCGCAGATTCCACCGACGCGCCGGCTTGCGCCTCACCGGAGATTTCGACAAACTCTCGGCCCAGCCAAGAAAAGATCTTTGTTTCCATAGTGGCCGTAACATACTGCAACACCGTGGCTGAGACAAAGCCTTTTTTACTTTCCACGGATCGGTCGTAGGATGGGTTGAGTCCTCCGGCGCGGCTCAGGATAGACTCCGCGACACCCATCATTCCCAACGGTGGGTATCGGCGCGGCGCCTCCACCCAACCTACGATCTGTCATTTCGAGCGGAGCGAGAAATCTTTTCCACCCGTAGCACCGAGACCACAATCAAACGCCTCATTACCCGCCCGCCTTGCGTTTGCCCGTCTGTTTGGCATATCTGGCTTGACCGACGTTGAAGGGAGAATTCGATGTCCAGCGCACATACCTCACTGCTACAGCATTCGCGCTTCTTGGTTTCGTTGTTATCGAACACATCCGTCTTCGCCCAGCCCACCAAGATCCGCGTCGCCAGCACTGCCGCCACCAGCACCGAGAAAGTCGCCTTCGCCTTGGCCAAGGAAGCCGGCATCCTGAAAAAACATGCCTTGGAATTGGAAATCATCCTGATCACCGGCGGTCCGGTGGCCATGCAGGCCTTGCTGGCGAAAAGCCTCGACATCATTACCACCAGCGCGACGGTTTTCCTGCACGGCTTCGTCGAAGGCGCCGATGTGAAAATCATCGGCGGCGTCAACAATCGCTTTCCTTATACTTTCTTTTCCCGTCCGAACATTACGACGCCGGCTCAGCTCAAAGGCAAAGTCATCGGCATCACGCGTTACGGTAGCACCGATGAGCTGGCGACCCGGATGGCGCTGGAACAATTCGGCTTGAATGCAAAGACCGACGTCAAATTCATCCAAGGCGGCGGTTCGGCGGGACGGATCAACGCGCTCCAGGCCGGCAGCATCGACGCCACATCGCTGATCTCCGGCGTCAGCCATGTGGCGAAGAAGGCCGGTATGAATCCCTTGCTCGACTTCGCCGACAAAGAGATCGACTATCAAATGACCGGCGTGGTCGCACGCGGCGACTACTTGAAGAGCAATCCCGATGCACTCCGGCGTTTCCTGCGCGCCTACGTCGAATCGATCCGTTACTATAAGCACAATCGCGCCGACGCGATCAAAGAAACCATGAAAGCGATCCGCACCGACGACCGCCAACTCGCCGAGGCGGACTACAACTTTCGCTCCCGCGCCTTCCCCGACGACGGCAAACCGACGTTGAAGGGAATCCAGTTGGCAATCGACGAACTGGCGAAAGAAAACCCCAAAGCCAAAAACGTCACGCCGCAGCAGGTGATCGATCTGAGTTTTCTGCCGTAGAGCAGTATCCAAGCAATCACTGGAGAATATCGTATGAGCAATCCAACCATCGGTTTCATCGGCCTCGGCATCATGGGCAAACCCATGGCGCGCCATCTGTTGCAAGCGAGTTATCCGCTGGTGATCCACAACCGCAGCCGCGCGGTGGTGGAGGAGCTGAGCAAAGAAGGTGCACAGCCGGCGGCGAATTCGCAAGAAGTCGCCGCTCGAAGCGACGTAATCATCACCATGCTGCCCGACTCGCCGGACGTCGAACTCGTTTACGCCGGCGAGCGCGGCATCTTCGCCGGCGTGAAATCCGGCGCCCTGTTAATCGATATGTCGACCATTTCCCCGGTCGTCGCCCGCAAGCTCGCAGCTGAAGCGGAAAAACGCGGCTGCGACATGCTCGACGCACCGGTGAGCGGCGGCGAAGCCGGCGCGATCAACGCAGCGTTATCGATCATGATCGGCGGCAAGGATAGCGCCGTCGAGCGCGCCATGCCGATCTTTGAAAAGCTGGGAAAGAATATCGTCCACGTCGGCAACGCCGGCGCTGGGCAGGTAACCAAAGCGGCAAACCAAATGGTTGTCGGCACGACGATCGCCATCGTCAGCGAAGCGCTGGTGCTCGCGGCGAAAGCCGGCGTCGATCCGGCGAAAGTCAGACAAGCGTTGCTCGGCGGCTTCGCCCAATCGAAAATCCTCGAAGCCCATGGGCAGAAAATGTTGGATCGCAACTTCAAACCCGGCTTTCGCATCCGCCTGCACGAGAAAGACATGAAGATCGCCCTCGCAACCGGCTCGGAATACGGTGTGCCGCTCATGGTCACCGGTGTCGTCGGCCAGATGATGACCGCCATGAAAGGCATGGGCAACGGCGACTTGGATCACGCCGCGCTGGTAAAGTTCATCGAGGAGCTAGCAAAGATCGAGTTAGTTCAGAAACCGTGACCCTCTCCGTGATTCCCGTGACAACGGGAATCAGGATTCTGTGCGCTTGGGTTTCGACAACAGCGTGGATACCAGCTTAAGCGTGTGTGACGAATTCTTCGACTGATGTCCGTCGGGAGAAATCGTGGGGTGTGTCTCGCGCGCCATTTGCCGACGTGCCAGGTAATCACCGGCGCGTGAGCTCGCGACCGGCGCCTGAAACGGTGCGCAAGCGTACTCTACGTTAGATTTATCCGTTTTAGCTCCTCATTCTTGACAACTTCATCCCGACTCGACTAGCGTAACCCGACGCATCGCCACTCTATCCGGAGGAATCTATGTCTGGAACTGCTCATAAACTTGTCGACGCCGACACCCATGTTTCCGAGAATGAACAGATGTGGGAGCATATCGAGCGTGAGATGTATCAGCGCCGGCCGGTGCTGATTTCCGTGCCGGACAATACTCTCTACGGCGACCGCAACGCCATGTGGTTGATCGACGGCAACATTTTCCCCAAGCCGGCCGGCAAAGGCGGCTTCGCGCTGATCACACCTTCAGCGGCGAAGAAACAACAGACACGCACCGATATCAGCGCCGGTTGCCGCGAGATCACCGATCCCGAGGCGCGGCTGCGCGATATGGACCGGTCCGGTTTCGATGTTCAGGTCATTTATCCGACGCTGTTCTTGATTTACCTAACCGACGATGTCGCCCTCGAAGTCGCGCTCTGCCGCGCCTACAACCGCTGGATGGCCGAGGCCTGCGCCAAAGGAAAAGAGCGCTTGAAGTGGGTGGTGATTCCGCCGCTGCGCTCGATCGAGGACTCGCTCAAGGAACTGCGTTGGGCGAAAGAACATGGAGCGGTCGGGGTCTTCTTCCGCGGCATTGAAGGCACGCGCACACTTGACGATCCTTACTTTTTCCCGGTGTATCAGGAAGCCAGCAATCTCGATCTGCCGATTTGCATTCACCAGGGCTCCGGTTGTCCGACGTTCATTAACTTTTTCGATTTGGAACGCAACCGCCAGTGGTCCCACTCGGCGATCCTGCCGCTGTTCGCCTTCAACGATATCGTCAACAACGAAATACCCAAACTTTTTCCTCAACTGCGATTCGGCTTCATCGAAGCTTATGCGACCTGGGTGCCTTATCTGCTGCATTCGTTCAAACGACAATTCCGCGAGCAGTGGAAGTTTTCTTCAACCCAAGACCTGTTCCGCGAATTTCGCATTTTTATCGCCTGCGAAGCTGGCGAGAACCTGCCGGTCATCGTCGACTGCATCGGCGAAGACAATCTGGTGATCGGCTCGGACTACGGCCACAACGATCCCTTTGAACAGCGCAACCTGTTACCGACGCTAAAATCGCTCACCAGTATTCCGAGCCGCGTCGTCGACAAAATGGTGCGCGATAATCCCTGCGGGCTCTATGGTCTGTGAGCTGATTGGCGAGGGCGCTAACCATGGCGGCAATTGACGCGCAAATACGCCGGACATTCGCGGTTATCGTTGCATCGTTGATTGGTTTCAGCGCCAACGCCAACGCCCTTGATCCAACGCGCCTTCGATTTCCGCTTCGCCCGCGAGGCCGATCGCCAACTAACGCAATTGGCTTGGCGTCCATAGGTTGAGCTTACGCCCCGCTCAACCGCGCTCAAACGGCGCGAAGCCAGTGTGATAGGAGAGTGATTACGATGCGGCGAGAGTGGTTGTTTGGGACGATTCCAGCGTTGTTACTGGGTTGCGCGATGATCGCGCATGCGGCGGAACCGCGTTCCTTTTACGACGGCAAGACCATCAGCCTGATCGTCTCAACCTCACCCGGCGGTGCCACCGACGTCGCCGGACGGCTGGTGTCGCGCTATCTTGGCAAATATATTCCGGGCCATCCCAATATTCTGGCGCAAAACATGGCCGGCGCCGGCGGTATCGTCTCAGCCAACTATCTGTACAACGTTGCCAAACCGGATGGCTTGACGATCTTGGCGGTCAATCGCGCCAATTACCTCGAACAAATGGTCGGCCGGCCGGAAGTGAAGTTGGATTTCCGCAAACTCAATTGGCTCGGTAGCTTCAACCGCGCGCCGATGATGATCACTTGCCGCAAGGACTCGGGTTTCACGACTATCGAAGCCTTGCGCAATGCGAAGAATCCCGCCCGCTTCGGCGAAGGCGGCACCGGCAGCATCAGTTATGTATTCAGTAGTTTGCTCGGCGAGATTTTCGATTTCAAAGTCAAACATGTCACCGGTTACGGTTCGGCGCGAGAGATCGATCTCGGCATCGAGCGCGGCGAAGCCGATTGCCGCGCCACCACCGACATCGCGCTCGTGCGCCCGCCCTGGCCGACTTGGGCGCAACAGGGCTTCATGGTTTTCGTCGTCCAGCAAGGTCCGGGTAAAAGCCGGCTGCTGCCCCAAACCACGCCGACGGTTTACGAACTGGCGCCACCCGCTGCGAAAGCTACATTGAGCTTGATGGACGTGATAGTCGCCTATACTGACTTCGACCGTCCCTTCGCCGCCCCACCCGCCATCCCAAAGGATAGACTGCAAATTCTCAGGGACGCATTTGAAAAAATGCTGGCGGACGCAAATTTCTTGCTGGAAGCCAAGAAGCTCGTCGATTGGGATGGCACCAGCTATATGAACGGCCTGGAGCTGCAAAAAAAGATCGAGAAAACCATCACCCAACCGCCCGACGTCATCAAACGGATCAAAGACATTCTGCAAGAATCGTCATAGAAAGCTTCCGATGCAACGATCTCGTTTCTGGGCGAATTCAAACTTTCGTCCGCTACCCGTCCTCCGACATTTTGCCCGAACAATTGGCCTTCTTGGTTAGTCTTTCGCGGTCGGCGCTCATGGCCTGGCCGACGCAGCCTGAGATTTTCACTTCTGAAATTTACTGCGAATCGCAGAGATAAAGCGGAACGCTTTTCGGCCAGCGTGCGCAATATTGTTCGCTGAAAGCGGCTAACAAGTCCTTACAAGTCCCGCTGGGGGATTGAAAACTACCGGACTTCATCTCGCAACTAGTGATAATTGATGCTGAATTGGTTCACTTTGCTAACCTTGTCAGTCGCGGAGAAAAGACTTCACTTGTGGCCGCAGCCTTGCGTTAAGAATTGCCAGCTTTTTACATGGAGGGAACGCATGAAAAAAATCATTGCCCTGCTTATCATGTTTTTCTGCGCCGCGGTCATGGCCGTAGCGCCGTCACATGGCAACGAATTTAAAGAACGGGAGGCCAAAATCGCCCAGTATAAGAAATGGCTCGAGACGCTCGGCCCTCGAGGTTCACAGTATTGGCTGCGGCTCGATTCCACGCGCCGTCCCCATCGTTTGTACTTGGGCGAGGCTTTTCGCCGTGCCGATGCGCAAAGCCAAGAGCAATTCATCGACAAGTACTCCAATTACCTCGCCGGCCATCCAGAAAAATTCATGCTGATCGATCTCTTCGACGCCGACACCAGTAAACTAGTGGGCGAATACGGCTTTGGCGGTTTCAAGATGTACATCGAAGCACCGCCGCCTGACTCTGATACTTTTAAAATAGCCCCCACCGATACCCAGTGAAGGCGGGCGTGGCACCGGTATTTTGTAAAACGGCATCAAGATGCCGCTGCGGCTGCCGCGAGTTCGACTAAGCGATTGCAGATCTAAAAAGTTCGTGTTGGCCAGGGATGGTAGAAAACGCCAGCGCGATTGTTTCATCCTCAGTCTTCCGCCTTCAACTTAGTTATTACGGTTTCCAGCCGATCTTGTTGAGTTGCGCATCGGCCTCCGACGCGAAACTGAAGTCGTAACCCTTGGCGATAGGTAACGTTTCGTTGCCGTTGATCACCTGGCGGATGATGGCGAGATCATTGCGCTGGGTCTCGTCGTCGACCATGCCGCTGCGCGTAAAGGTCGGTATGATGTCATCGTAGACGCGGTTAGCCTGCTGGCGCGAGACGTTGGCGAACTTGATCATCGCCGCAATCGTTCCCTCCTTGTCTTGGCGCATATAACGCAATGCTTTGATCGCCGCGCGCATGAAGCCGCCGATCATTTTAGGATTCTCTTTGATCAGCTTGTCGGTGGTCGCCAGCGTGCCCCAGGAGTTTTTCACCTCGTTGCCCATGAAAAACAGCTCGCGCATGCCTTTGTCCAGCGCGACGTAGCGCTGTTCAACGCTGAGAATCGCGGCGTCGAAGCCGCCGCCCAGCAGCGCCGCGAGCTGATTGCCCTGACCGACATCGAAGTAAGTCACATCTTTATTGCCGTCGAGGCCATGCTTGGTGAGCACTTGGCGCGCCATAAAAGTTGCGATGGCGGCGACCCCGGTGGTGGCGATTCGTTTACCTTTTAGATCCTTCGGGCTGGTAATTTCCGGCTTGGTGACGAACCACTGGAGTACTCTATCGTTGGTTGCGAGCACGACTTTCAACGGCGTATTGCCGCGCGCGACGCTGACCAATGCGCTGCTGCCGGCACCGGTGAAATGAATATCGCCGCCGAGCATCGCCTGGATGCTCGTGGTCGGCGCGACGAAGATGACCCTTTGATCGATCCCTTCCTCTTTCATGTAACCCTTCTGCTGGGCGATCGGATAAATGACCATCTGAAAGCTGCGCGCAGGAATCGCCATGTTGACGATCTGGAGTGGCTGCGCGCTGGCAACCTTGGTAGCGAACAGAATAGCGCCAAGCGCGACAACTGAAAAAGCTAGAGAAGTACGCTTCATGAGTTAGCTCCTCTCTTTGCAACGTTATCCCAAAGCCAGGGGTGGGTTTGCTGGACGATAACCCGAGATGCACTTACCCTCATCCCACCCTCTCCGGTTGCGGGAGAGGGTGGGATGAAGCCTCGGTTTGCCTAAACAGAGTTTGAATGGCGCGTTAATTCAGCGGGTAGAGTAGTTTTGGATTGTCGAAGAACATTTTATTGGCGATCGACTGCGGCACATCCTCGCGCGCGCGGATGGCCGCGACTAGCTGGCGCTCTTCGGACGGATCTTGATGGCCATAGTCGGAACCGATGATCAGATGATCCTCGCCGGTAAATTCGGAGATGTATTTGATGTCTTCGTCCGCTTCGGCGGCGACGAAGATGCGGTATTCACGGAACATATCTTTGTCGGAGGCGAACTGCCATTTTTCTTTGAACAGTCTTTTCAGGATATGCATCATGAACGGCACCCAGCCGGCAGAGGCTTCGATGAAACCGAACTTCAGTTTGGGATACTGCTCGGGAATCTTGTTGGCGATCAGATCGCGGAACGCGAGGATCGGCTGAATGCGGCTATGGCCGAAGGTGTGATTGCGTTCGACATCGAACAATTTGATGAACAACGGGCAACCCGCGCCGGTGTGAATCAGAATCGGCAGCTCGGTATCGTTGGCCGCCTGATAGATCGGATGGAAATAGGGATTATCCAAGGTGCGCTCGCCTTCGATGCCGCGGAAGAACACGCCCACCGCGCCGTTGTCTTTCGCCCATTTTATTTCTTTGACCGACTCTTCGGTGGAATGGAGCGGCGGCACGACGACCCAGCGCATGCGCCCGCCGGATTTGGCGCAGGCTTGCGCGATGAAGCGGTTGTAAGCGCGCGCCATGGCGACATCGAGGGCGGCATCGTCGGTGATGTAAATGAGAAACAGCGTCGGAAACACCACCTGCGTGTCGACGCCCAATTTATCCATGTCGCGCAGCCGGCCGGGAATGTCGGTCATCTCGCGATAGGGCAGATGAATATCGCCGCGGGATAACTCTAATTTCGATGCCGATGGCGTGATCAGGCGAAAGCTGCCCTTGCCGTTGGGTTTAGGAAAAATGTTGCCGTCGATCAGCCAGAACGCATTGCGCGCGCCGTAGAGCGTATCTTCCGGACTCTTGAGCATGACGGGACGGCGCGCGTACATATCTTTGTCGAACATCGCCCACATCGCCTCGCCTTCGGAAATATGGGTATCCGAATCGATTATACCTGCCATAAAAATCCTCCTTATAGTTTGACGTGATCGAAATAAAATTTAACCCCTGTGCACGATTAGAAATCTGGAGTTCTGGAGTGTATGGGACCGATCCGGGGCTTTCGAGCTGATTCACGAGCACGAACGCTGAATCCCAACACTCCATCATTCCACTACTCCAACGCGCCAATCCCACCCTACGGCTTCCACCCCGCTTTGGTCAACTGCCGGTCGGCGTCCAGGGCGAAGCTGAAATCGAACGCCCGCGCCGGCGCCAGGGATTCTTTGGAATCGAGCACCTGGCGGATCACCGCGAGATCGTTCTTTTGCGTGTCTTCATCGACGGCGCCGTTGGCGGTAAAGCTGCCGATCAGGTCGTCATACAGCCGCGTCACACTCGCTTGGGGCAAGCCGGAGAACTTGGTAAACGCGGCGATGGTGCCGTCGCGATCCCGTTTGATCAGCCGCAAGGCTTTCAACGTCGCGCGCGTGAACCCGGCCATGACCTTGGGTTGCTCCTTCATGAATTTCTCCGAAGCCGCGCTGGTACCCCAGGAGTTTTTCACCTCGTTGCCGAGATACATGAGTTCCTTCATGCCGTTATCGACACCCGCATAGCGCTGCTCGACACTGACGATCGCCGCATCCACCGCGCCCGACATCAGCGCCAGCGCTTGATTACCCACGCCCGGATCGACAAAGAACACATCCTTGCTGCCGTCGAGGCCATACTTGGGCAGGAGATTTTTAAACATGAAGGTCGAGATGGAAGCGACGCCCGTGGTGGCGATCTTCTTGCCTTTTAGCTCCTTGATGCTAGCGATATTGGGCCGGCTGAGTATCCATTGATGCACGCGGTCATTGACCGCGAGCACTACTTTAACGGGAATGTTGCCGCGCGCGATGGCGACCAACGCGCTGCCGCCGGCACCCGTCAGCTCGATACTATCGGCGACCAGCGCCTGAATGCTCGGCGTCGGTTCCATGAAGGTAATCTTCAGGTCGATCCCTTCTTCCTTCATGTAGCCGCGCTCCTGCGCCAACGGGAAAATAATCTGTTGAAAGCTCTTGGCCGGCAGCGCAATGGTGACCTCCGCGGCGGTAACCGAGCGCACCATTTGCGTCATCGAGCCGCAACAGCATGCCAACCAACACCGTTACGCACGCGACCGTCGGCGAAACACGTAAGCGAGTTATTTCGCTAATGAACATGAGACATAAGCTCCTTCCTCAACTGTTCCATGGCAATCGCAAAAACAACTTTTCGAGTGCAAAATTACGGCTCCGGTCCCGACCTCGAATCCGTTCGACAGGTCTCAGGACAAGCTTTGGACATTGAACCTTGAACTCCGCTAGTCCGATCTATGCCTTCACAGCCCCAGGTATCGCCCACTCCGACGCGATCTGCCGGGCGTTGGCCGCCTGGTCCGTCGACACTTGGGCGACCAGCTTGCCCATGTGCAACATATCGATCTGCAGCGACTCGTTCATGTAGCCGAGATAATCGTCGAACGTTCTCTCGGCGAGCGAACGATAGTGGGCGAATTTATCGATCAAGAGCTGGACGACTTTCTCGCGATTGGCTTTGGCGTGAAGAATCCCTTCGCGGTGCGCCGTTAAAAATAGTCTGAAATCCTTCTCCCGCTCGCCGAGCAGCTTCTGCGTCGTCTCAATGGTGATCGGCAAAGGATCGTCGACCGCATCGTTCCAGTCGAGCATGCGGTGAAAACCTTTGTCTTCGGCGACGAAACCATAGGGCCGCGGCACGATCGCCGCCGCGGCTTTTTTGTCGAGCAAGCTGTGAAACGCTTCTTGGTCGCTGCCGACCAGCTTGATTTGGAAATCATAACCCGTGGCGAGGCCGCCGAGCTGCTGGAACTGCCGGCCCAGCGGCACGCCGCGCGCCGGTCCGTCGCGGCAGACGACGGTTTGGCCTTTGAGATCTTTAATCTCTTTGATCGCCCCGTCGGCAACCAACAGATACGGGCAGCTGTTCATGGCGCAGCCGATCACCCGGGTAGTCTTGGTATCGAGAAAATGTTGCAACGAGGCGCGGCCAACGACGAACGACAACTGCGCTTCGCCATTTCCCAATCTCCGATAGCGCTCCTCGGTTCCCTGCACGTGGTTCCAGGAAATTTCCAATCCATGTTTTTCATAGATGCCATCGGCGATCGACAGATAGCCGGTGACATCGCGGGCGAACTTGCCGTCGATGCCTTCGAGATGTCCGTACATACAGCTGAGTTTGGTCAGAGCCATTAGCGTTTCTCCTTCGTAGCTTCCTCTATATTACGGTTGGCGCCGCCAGACAAACTTCGCCTTGACAGTGTTCCCACAACAGGGCTAGATTCTCATAAGCCGTAACAGTAACACCAACCTAAAAGGAGGTTCCCATGAAAGTATTAGAAGTTTTGGAAATGGCCAAGGAACGCAAGAAAGGCCAGCGCCGCATCGATCTTTTCCGCCGCGAGAATCTGGAAACCTGGATTCTTTGCTTCCCCCCCGGCGACGTCCAATTAATGCACAACCATCCGTCGGATCGCACCTACTACGTGCTCACCGGTAAAGGCATCATCAAGGGGCGCAACGAAACCCACGAGGTCTCCCAGGGGCAGATCATCAGCATCCCGGCCCATGAATTCTACGAAGGCTCGAATCCCAATGACGAGCCGATGGTTCTGCTCGGCAACAGCCACAAAGCGACGGCGGAAGACGTCGCCAAAGCCGGTGGACAAAGAAACGAGATCGACGCCAAGACCGGCAAGCGGGTTATTTTCCAACATGGCGGCGGCCAAGACATGGGCGTGCTCGCCGACTGGAATTGATTTAATCGTCCGACAAAGATAAAGCCCGGCGGAGCGCCAACTCGCCGGGCTTTTTTGTTCCGAACTTGGCGCCTTTGCGCCTTTGCGAGAGAAATTCTTTCTTATTCCTTCTCATCTCCCTCCGCTCCGCCTCTTCTCCCATAGGCGCCTTGCAACGTCCGTGTTTTGACGAAGCCCATCATCTGCTCGTCGCTGCGAAATTTGCTCATGTCGTAGCGCTCAAGATGAATCAGCTCGTTCAGGCCACGGCGCGGCGGCGCCGCTACGGCGCTCTTGGCGTAGCCGATCGGCACCAAGTGATAAATTCGCAGCGGCTCGGGAATGCCGAGCAACGCCTTCAATCATCGTCTCCATATACGGCGAGTTGGCGTCGCTGACATACTGCGACGCCAAGCCCAACGCGGTCGCCGCCAGGTGAATGAGCAAAGTTGCGTTCGCCAGGCCGGTGATGAAATGCGACTCGGCCTTCTCCAGTTTGGTGCGGATCGGATAGGCTTCTTTGACTCGCGGATCGCCGAGAATAATGATGTGCACCGGCGCATGGCGAAAGCCGTCGCCGGTCATCTTCGCCGTGCCGCGCACCGCCATGTCCATCTCGCGTTTCTGCTCCATCTGCTTGAGATAGTAATCGCCGATCTTGTGCCGCGTCGCGCGCTCACGCACGATCACGAACTCCCAGGGCTGGCCGTTACCGCCCGACGGCGCCCAGCGAGCGCAATCGAGGATCGTCCGTATAGTCTCGTCGGAGACTTCCCGGCTGGCGTCGTAGCCACGGATACTGCGGCGCTGCTCGACCAATGACCGGAGATCTTCAATCTTCATCTATGTCCTCCAACTGCATACTCTCGGACTCGGAATACTCCCCGCGAAGCATGCCCTGAGCAAGGTCGAAGGGGCGCAAAGACGCCAACTTCGGAGGGGTTGTCATTTCGACCCTTGGGAGAAATCTTTCCTAGATCCTTCACATTCGTTCGGGATGACGGGCCTCGGTGCTGTCGTCGTCAAATGAGACGACAAAGGACGAAGCTGTCGTCATTGCCTGCTCAAGCGTCGCAGGAAAGCGGTCGGGGTGAGAACGGCAAGCTGGGTGCGCCGGATAAAGTCTTTGGTGTTCCAAGTAACGATTGCCTCGACCTGGTAGCATTCGGCCTCACGCATGAGTAAGGCGTCGCCGAAGGTCATCTTCTTGGCGATATTGGCTGCGACCTGCTCGACGAAAGTGCGCCACCAAGCCTCGCCTTGGTTACCCTTTAAACCGTAAACATCGAGGATGTAAGCTGGATAAACGGCGCCAAAGCGGAAGAGCCAGTCATTCAGCTCGTCGGCAGAAAGTCTAAAGGATGCAGCACCACAAATCTCTAGCAGAGTGAAAGCAGAAACCGCCGCATCGATAGAAGCGAGTTGCCCGACAAACTCCTTGTTCTGCGGATACAGCGAGTCACGCGGAAAGAATCGGTCAACGATGAAGATGTTGCTATCGAGTAAGACCATAGCGGTCCCCTTTGGCAAACCTGTCCATTTCTCGCCAGGTCTTAAAAGGGAGGGACCGTCTTATCTTTTCACTGATTTTTTCGAATCGTTTGCGCGCTTGTTCTGGGCTTTCTTTCGCCAGTTTAGGGTGTTTGGCCAATATTTTCTTCTTCAATGAGTCATAGGCTGTGGTAGGGTAACGTTCATCATCGTCAACATCTCGCTGCTCGAAAGGCTTGAGCGTGGCTACGGGCTTACCCCGCCGAGTGACCACCACGGCCTTACCTGCTTCCGCTTCACGAATAAGGGCGGTCGTCTGATTCTTTAAATCTCTCACGGTGGCGAACTTAGGCATGAACCCTCCTGGAATGTAGCAACTAAGATAGCAACACAGATTCTATGCGTCAACGCGCCGCGCTGCCTTAGACCCTTGTGCACAGTGGCGCGACCCTTCCTATCCGCAATTTGGCCATTCGATTCGCGCCCAGAAGCCGGGCAGTTGTGCGTCAAATCCCATGGGCGACAACGAGCGGACGCCCAACCCCTGACCCTTCACGCCTCACGCGTCTCTTAGTGCTTTAGACCCTTCCTTGACGCCGGGCATGCACCTGGCTTAGAAATCAGGCACTTCTTCTTCATTGCATTGCTATATGGCAACGACCACCAAAAAGCCCAGGAAGAAACCACAGGCGAAGCCGCGCACCTCGTCTGCCGCGGCGTCCATTGCCAAGCTGAAAAAAACCATCGCCGCTCAGGCGCGCGAGATTCGCCAGGGCGCCGAGCAGCAGGCTGCCACCAGCGAGATCCTGCGCGTGATCGCGAGTGCGCCGACGGATATCCAGCGCGGTGCTGGACGCCATGGCCGAGAAGCAGCGCGCTTTGCGATGCGATCGATGCGCATAATCCTCCGTGCTTGATGACGATTTTCTTCGCGGTCATCGCGTCCTACGGGTCCGTTTCTGTCAATCCCCGCCAGGAGCAATGTGCCACGTTGACCGTGACACAGTCACCGGCCGAGCCGATGTTGACAGACAAACGATCCATGTTCACGACATCTTGAACGACTCCGGCACGAGTATCCCACTGCACGGGAACTCGCGCAGCGCCCGGCAATCGGACGGCACTCGCCGCACCACTGCTTCGACAGGGTGTTCCGTTGGAGCGATACTGATCCGTCGTATGGAGGTTCGTCCGTTCTCCGACAAGCAAATCAAGCTGCTCGAAACCTTCGCCGATCAAGCGGTGATCGCGATCGAGAACGCGCGGCTGTTCCAAGAACTGCAGAGCGCAATCGCGATCACTGAGGCATTGGAGCAGCAGACCGCTACGAGCGAGATTCTCGGCGTGATCGCCAGGTCTCCGACGGACATTCAACCGGTGCTGGAAACGATCGCCGAACGCGCCGCGCGGGTTTGCGGCGCGAATGACGCCGTCATCCGGCTCGTCGAGGGAAACATGCTGCGATTGGCGGCGCATTACGGACCGGTTCCGATGTTGCCGTCGGAACGTACCGATCGATCGCCAATCGCCGGTTGGCCGCGCCGTTGTCGATCGCCAACGCATCCACATCGATGAATGTTGAGCTTGTGGTCGCTACGGAATTTCCCCGAGGTCGTCGAGACTGAGCAGACGCGTCGTCGCCAAAACTGTTCTAGCCGTGCCGCTGATGCGCGAGGAGTCGCTCATCGGCGTCATCCATGATCCGCCGCACCGAAGTTCGCCCTTTCACGGAAAAACAAATTGCGCTGCTCAAGACCTTCGCCGACCAGGCCGTGATCGCGATCGAGAACGTGCGGCTGTTCCAGGAATTGCAGGATCGTAATCGCGACCTCACCGAAGCATTGGAGCAGCAAACCGCGACGAGTGAAGTCTTGAGCGTCATCGCCGCTCGCCGTCTGATCTTCAGCCCGTGCTCGATACTCGTTGCAGAGAACGCCGCACGGCTCTGTGGCGCCACCAACGGACGTGTCTGCAAGCTGACGGCGACGTTTTTCGATCGGCGTGTTGCCTCAACGGTCACCGAATTGAGAGAATTCTTCGACACAGACTTGCCGATCCTCCCTAGACCGCGTCGAGTACGCCTGGCCGTGTCGTTCTCGATCACCACGCTGTTCAAATTCCGTGACGTACAGCCGATCCGCAAGTTGACTCCCCAGAAGCCGTAGGCGTTCAGGCAGGTCGTTCCCGCGAACCCTCCTGGGAGTTCCCCTGCTCCGAGAGGGCGCTCTCATTGGTGCGATCGTGATTCGACGTACGGAAGTTCGTACCGTTCACCGAAAAGCAAATCGAGCTGCTCAAGACCTTTGCCGACCAAGCGGTGATCGCGATCGAGAACGTGCGGCTGTTCCGAATTGCAGAGCGCAACCGCGATCACCGAGGCGCTGGAGCAGCAGACCGCGACGAGTGAGATCCTGGGTGTGATCGCCAGCTCGCCAACGGACATTCAGCCGGTGCTGGATGCAATTGCTGAAAGCGCGGCGCGGTTATGTGACTCGCTAGACGCCGTGATCTATTCGACCGTCGATGGTGATTTGTTGCAGCGAGTAGCGACATTCGGATCGTTCCGATCCGGACGGCACCGCTGCCGTTAAGTCGGCGGCTCAACCGGGTCGCGCCGTGGTCGATCGGCAAACGATTCACATCCATGACATCGAGGCGAGATCGAAGACCGAATTTCCGGACTGCTAGGACGACGTCAGCAACGGAGCGGCACTCGAACAATGCTCGCTGATGCCGCTGCTGCGCGAAGGTGTTCCGATCGGGGTGATTGCTGATTCGCCGACGGAGGTCCGGCCTTTTACCGATAAGCAGATCACGCTCCTCGAAACCTTCGCCGACCAAGCCGTGATCGCCATCGAGAACGTGCGCCTGTTCAAGGAACTCGGCGAGCGCAACGCGGAATTGCGCGAGGCGCTGGAGCATCAGACGGCGACGGCCGAGGTGCTCGGCATCATCAGCCGCTCGCCGACGGACGTGCAGCCGGTCCTCGACGCCATCGTCGAGAGCGCTGCCCGGGTTTGTGGGATCGATGACGTGGTGCTGCGACTCCACGAGGGGAACATATGATTCCGCGGGCTCATTTTGGTCCCATACCCATCGTGGCCGCGTCGAGATCAGTATTGATGAGCCACAGTATCGCTGGATGCGCGAGCACGGCACGCTCCACATTCCCGACGTCCGCGCGCAAAACGATTTTCCAATGTTGGGTTCCGCCGGCGAGCTAGCGCACCTTCTTGGCCGCTCCCCTTCGTCAGCAGGGGGAACTCATTGGAGCACTGAACGCACGTCGCACCGAAGTGCGCCCCTTCACCCCGGCGCAGATCAAGCTGCTTGAAACCTTCGCCGACCAAGCCGTCATCGCCATCGAGAACGTGCGGCTGTTCCAAGAACTCACACGAGGCGTTGGAGCAGCAGACCGCGACGAGCGAAATCCTTGGCGTCATCGCCAGCTCGCCGACGGACATTCAGCCGGTATTGGATACGGTCGCCGAGAATGCCGCCCGGCTTTGTGACGCGTTTGATGTCATGGTCCTGCGTGTCGATGGCGACGTCTCGTTGCGGCTTGCGGCATCACGGGTCCGATGTGCCCGGCCCGAGCGATGCCGATCCAGCCGCGAGCGATTCGGCGGTCGCACCGTTGATCGAACGGCAGACTGATCCACATCCACGACTCTGCAGCCGAAGCTAGATGAATTTCCGGAAGGAGCGCCGTCCGCAGAGTCGCGGTTTCGAACCATCTTCTCGCTTCCCCTTGCTGCGCGAAGGTGTCGCCGATCGGGCAATTATCCATTCGCGCGACGGAGGTCCGCCCCTTCTCCGACAAGCAGATCGAGCTGCTCGAGACCTTCGCCGACCAAGCGGTCATCGCCATCGAGAACGTGCGGCTGTTCCAAGAGCTCAAGGAATCGTTGGAGCAGCAAACCGCGACGAGTGAAATCTTAGGCGTCATCGCCAGCTCGCCGACGGATATTCAGCCGGTGCTGGATGCGGTCGCCGAGAACGCCGCGCGGCTGTGCGACGCGTAGCGATGCGGCAATTTGGCGTCTGACGGCGAAATGTCTTGCGCTGGTCGCGTCGCATGGTTCGATTCCGGTGCCCCGGTCCGAGGACAGTAGACCACTGACTCGCGGCTAGACCGATGCGGCCGAGCGGTGGTCGACCGAGAAACCGATCCACGTCCATGACATTCTGAGCCCGAACTCTGAAGCGGAGTTTCCCGAAGCTCGAGTTCGAGTCACGGCGGCGTCCGAACTGTTCTGGCCACGCCGTTGCTTCGCGAAGGTGTTGCGATCGGAGCGATTCATATTCGCCGACACGGAAGTTCGTCCGTTCACCGACAAGCAGATCGCGCTTCTCAAAACCTTCGCCGACCAAGCCGTGATCGCCATTGAGAACGTGCGACTGTTCAAGGAACTCGGCGAGCGCAACGCGGAATTGCGCGAGGCGCTGGAGCATCAGACGGCAACGGCCGAGGTGCTCGGCATCATCAGCCGCTCGCCCACGGACGTGCAGCCGGTCCTCGACGCCATCGTCGAGAGCGCCGCGCGGGTTTGTGGGATCGATGACGTGGTGCTGCGACTCCACGAGGGGAACGCTATGGTTTCGCGGGCTCATTTTGGTTCCATACCCATTGGCCGCGTCGAGATCAGTATTGATGAGCCACAGTTTCGCTGGATGCGCGAGCATGGCACGCTCCACATTCCCGACGTCCGCGCGCAGAACGATTTCCCAACGTTGGGTTCCGTCGGCGGCTGGCGCACCTTCTTGGCCGTTCCCCTTCGTCAGCAGGGGGAACTCATTGGAGCACTGATCGCACGTCGCACCGAGGTGCGCCCCTTCACCCCGGCGCAGATCAAACTGCTTGAAACCTTCGCCGACCAGGCGGTGATCGCCATCGAGAACGTGCGGCTGTTCCAAGAACTCAAGCGAAGTCGCTTGGAGCAGCAAACCGCGACGAGTGAAATCCTGGGCGTCATCGCCAGCTCGCCGACGGATATTCAGCCGGTGCTGGATACGGTGATCGCGAGAATGCCGCGCGACTTTGCGAGCGCAGACGATGCGCGATTTTCCGTCAGTCGATGGTGACGTTTATCCGGCTGGTCGCACATTATGGCGTCGATGCCCGGTGTATGAGCCAGTTACGGCGACTCCTATCGTGCTTCGCAGAGTCGTGGCCGGTCGAGCTATCCTCGATCGACAAACGATCCACGTTCATGACTACCCGCGGAGTCGAGCCGAGTTCCCGGAAGCCAGGCGAGCGCAGGAGCTGGGAGTTCGCACCGTGCTCGCCGCACCGCTTGCTGCGCGAGGGCATCGCCATCGGGTGATATCCTGATTCGCCGCACGAAGTCCAGCCTTTCACCGAACAAGCAGATCGAACTTGCTCGAGACCTTCGCCGACCAAGCCGTGATCGCCATCGAGAACGTGCGCTTGTTCCAGGAACTGCAACGCGAATCGACCTGGAGCAGCAGACCGCAACGAGTGAGATCCTGGGCGTCATCGCCAGCTCGCCGACGGACATCCAGCCGGTGCTGGATGCGGTCGCCGAGAGCGCCGCGCGGGTTTGCGGCGCAATCGATGCTGTGATCTGTCTGCGTCGATGGCGACATGTTCTGCGAGCGGTCGCGCATTATGGCCGATTGCCTGAGCGTCGCAGTGAGTAGAGTCCTCTCGACTCAGTCGATGGACTCGGTGTGGTCGGGCCGTGGTCGACCGGCAAACGATTCACATCCATGACGTCGCGGCAGAGTCTGAAGCAGAGTTTCCCGAACGCTCGAGCTCAGAGACGCTCGGGACATTCGCACCATTCTGGCTACGCCGCTGCTGCGCGAAGGTGATCCCATTGGCGCGATTATGATTCGCCGCACCGAAGTTCGCCCCTTCACCGACAAGCAGATCAAGCTGCTCGAAACCTTCGCCGATCAAGCCGTGATCGCCATCGAGAACGTGCGGCTGTTCAAGGAACTCAGGAGCGCAACGCAGAATTGCGCGAGGCGCTGGAGCAGCAGACCGCAACGGCCGAGGTGCTCGGCATCATCAGCCAGCTCGCCGACGGACGTTCAGCCGGTGCTCGACGTCATCGTCGAGAGCGCCGCGCGGGTTTGCGGGATCGATGACGTGGTGCTGCGACTCCGCGAGGGCGAACGTCATGGTTCCGCGGGCTCATTTTGGTTCCATACCCATGCCGCGCCGCATCGAGATCAGTATTGATGAGCCACAGTATCGCTGGATGTCGCGAGCATGGCACGCTTCACGTTCCCGACCGTCCGCGAGCAGAGAACGATTTCCCAACGCTGGGTTCCGCAGCAACTGGACTCGTACCTGTCTTGGCCGCTCCCCTTCGCTCAGCAAGGGGAACTTCATTGGAGCGACTGAACGCACGTCGCATCGAGGTGCGCCCCTTCACCCCGGCGCAGATCAAGCTGCTTGAAACCTTCGCCGACCAGGCGGTGATCGCCATCGAGAACGTGCGGCTGTTCCAAGAGCTCAAGGAATCGCTGGAACAGCAAACCGCGACGAGTGAAATTTTGGGCGTCATCGCCAGCTCGCCGACGGATATTCAGCCGGTGCTGGATGTGGTCGCGGAAAATGCCGCGCGGCTATGCGATGCAACCGACGCGGTGATTCATCGCATTGATGGCGACAAGCTCCGAGCAGTGGCTAATTACGGGTCGTTGCCGGCACGGGGGGATCGGGATTCACTGCCAATAGACCGTGACACTATACCCGGCCGAGCCATAATTGACCGGCGAACCCTTCACATTCGATGACCTGGCAGCAGTGCCAGAGGAGTGACCTTCCAGCGGGCTTCGCCAGAAGTGTCGGCGTTCGGACGGTGCTTGCCACGCCGTTGCTGCGCGAGGGAATTCCCATCGGGGCGATTCATATCCGCCGCATGGAGGTCCGCCCGTTCACGGAGAAGCAGATCAAACTGCTTGAAACCTTTGCCGCCCAAGCCGTGATCGCCATCGAGAATGTGCGGCTGTTCCAAGAGCTCAAGGAATCGCTGGAGCAGCAAACCGCGACGAGTGAAATCTTGGGCGTCATCGCCAGCTCGCCGACGGATATCCAGCCGGTGCTGGATGTGGTGGCGGAGAATGCGGCGCGGCTGTGTGAAGCGAGTGATGCTGTGATTTATCGCGTTGAAGGTGAACGTCTCCGAGCGCGTGGCGAACTATGGGCTCGATGCCCGATGTCAGCGGAGCGCTGCCGCTCAATCGATCGGCCACGCCGGTCGGCCGAGCGATCGTCGACCGACAAACGATTCATGTTCATGACCTCGCGGCAGAGCTGAAACCGAGTTTCCCGAAGTCTGAGCCACGCAGGCAGTTACGGGAGCTCGGACCGTTCTTGCCACACCATTGCTGCGCGAGGGTGTTCCCATCGGTGCGATCATCATCCGCCGAACGGAAGTTCGTCCTTTTACCGATAAGCAGATCAAGCTCCTTGAAACCTTCGCCGACCAAGCCGTGATCGCCATCGAGAACGTGCGGCTGTTCCAAGAACTGGAAGCGCGCACCCGCGAGCTGGCGCAGTCGGTCGGAGAACTGAGAGCGTTGGGTGAAGTCAGCCAAGCGGTCAGCTCGACTCTAGATCTTCGAAACGGTGCTCAGCACGATCGTTGCGCCACGCGGTGCAGCTCTCGGGAACCGACTGCGGCGTCATCTACGAGTACGACGAAGCCGGACAAGAGTTTCACCTGAGAGCGAGCCATCGTATGGAAGAAGAAGTGGTCGAGGCGCTGCGGGCGGCGCCGATCCGACCTGGGCGAAGGCGCCACCGGGCAAGCGGCGACCACTCGCGCGCCGGTGCAGGTCCCGGACATTTTGGATCGAACGAGAATTCACTGGCACGCGGGTGCGACCCTTCTCACCCGGCTCGGCTATCGATCGCTTCTTTCGGTGCCGCTACTGCGCGAAGCAACAGATCATGGGCGCGCTTAACGGTCTGGCGCGACAGACTGGGGAATTTACACCGGAAGTCGTTAACCTGCTGCAAACTTTCGCGACGCAGTCCGCTCTGGCGATCCACAACGCGCGGCTGTTCCGCGAGATCCAGGAAAAAGGACAGCAACTGGAACTGGCGAGCAAGTACAAGTCGCAATTCCTGGCGAGCATGAGCCATGAGCTGAGAACGCCGATGAATGCCGTGTTGGGCTACACGCGCATGCTCTTGATGAACGTCTACGGCGAGCTGCCGGAAAAAGTCAGAGACGTGCATGGGCGCATCGACAAGAGCGGCCGCCATCTGCTCGGCTTGATCAACGACGTGCTCGACTTCTCCAAGATCGAGGCCGGCCAGCTGGCGTTGACGATCAATCCTTACTCGATCAAAGATGTGATCCAGGCCGTGGTCACCGGCACGCAATCGCTGGCAAGCGAGAAGAAGCTCGAACTAAGAATCACGGCGCCTGGCGATTTGCCGGCAGCGTCGGGAGACGAGCGGCGCATTGCGCAGGTGCTGTTAAACTTAGTCGGTAACGCGATCAAGTTCACCGACTCCGGCGAAGTGCGCATCGAAGCGGCGGCCACGGACGGCGCGTTAGAAGTTTCCGTTTCAGATACCGGACCGGGAATTTCGCCGGCGGATCAAGAACATATCTTCGAAGAGTTCCGCCAAGCCGAGGACTCCGTCGCGCCAGAGAAAAGGCGGCACCGGCCTCGGCCTGGCGATCGCAAAAAAAATCGTCGAGCTGCACGGCGGCAAGATCTGGGTTGAGAGCGAAGTCGGCAAAGGCTCCACCTTTACCTTTACCCTGCCGCTCCGCTGATTTTGGATTTTGGATTTTCGATTTTGGATTGAAAGGCATCGGACTTAAAAATGCGAACTTCCACCGATACAAAGGGTCTGAGCAGGAAATTGGATTTAATTCCAATCCAAAATCCAAAAGCGGCCCCGCGGACGAAAATCCAAAATGGCTGGGAGGACATGTAAAGTGGCGGCGAAGCGAATATTGGCGATCGAAGATCACGAGGAAAACCGGCGGTTGTTGCGCGATCTGTTGACCAGCTTCGGCTATGAGTTGATCGAAGCAGTCACAGGCGAAGCTGGCGTGACGGCGGCGGAGACGGAGCGGCCCGACTTGATCCTGATGGACATCCAGCTGCCCGGCATCGACGGCTACGAGACCACGCGGCGGATCAAGGCCAATCCGGCGCTCAAGCACATCCCCATCATCGCGGTGACCTCCTACGCGCTCAGCGGCGACGACGCCAAAGCCTTCGCCGCCGGCTGCGACGCCTACGTGACCAAACCGTTCGATCCGGCGGATCTCTTGGAAAAAATAAGAGGTACCTGGGTTAGAGGAGAAAACAATATCTCCCGCAAAGGCGCAAAGACGCCAAGGGTCGAACATTGTCATTTCGAACGGAGAGAGAAATCCTTCTCAGATCCCTCGACATTGCGCTCGGGATGACACGGTCGGGATGAAACATTGCCGAATTTCGGACAGATAGAGAATATCCTTCTCGCAAGATTGCTCATAGTTCGGAGAACTAGGAATGAATTTGTGTGTCTGGCTCTGCCTACACTTCGCGCCTTAGCGCCTTGGCGAGAAATAATCCGAATCCGGCTTCTTAGTTGAGTCTGAACATGACCGCTCCCGCGAAAATACTTGTCGTCGACGACACCGAAATGAACCGGGACATGTTGTCCACGCTGGTCGAGGCAGACGGCCATAAAGCTCTCCTTGCGGAAAACGGCCGGATCGGCTTGGAGATGCTCAAGGCGGAACCGTTCGATCTCGTCCTGCTCGATGTCATGATGCCGGAGATGAACGGCTATCAAGTCCTGGAACAATTGAAGGCCGATGAGAACCTGCGCGCCATTCCGGTGATCGTGCTCTCCGCCCTCGACGAGATCGGCAGCGTCGTGCGCTGCATTGAGCTGGGCGCCGAGGACTATTTGCCCAAACCGTTCGATCCGATTTTGCTGCGCGCCCGCATCGGCGCCTGCTTGGAAAAGAAACGGCTGCGCGACCAGGAGATCGAGTTGCGCCGCGAGCTGGCGGAGTGGAACCGGACTCTTGAAGCGCGCGTCCAGGAGCAAGTCAAGCAACTGGAACGATTGGAACGTTTGAAACGATTTTTTTCTCCTCAACTCGCCGAGCTGATCGTCAGCGGCGGCGCCGACGATCCGCTGAAAACCCACCGGCGGGAAATCACCGTGGTCTATTTGGACTTGCGCGGCTTCACCGCTTTCGCTGAAACCGCCGAGCCCGAAGAAGTCATGAACGTGCTGCGCGAATATCACGCCGCCATGGGGCAACTGATCGTCGAGCACGAAGGAACCCTGGAACACTTCGCCGGCGATGGCATGCTGATATTCTTCAATGATCCGACGCCGATTCCAAATCCCGCCGAGCAGGCCGTCCGCATGGCGCTGGCGATGCGCAAGCGCGTCAAGGAATTGACAGTCAAATGGCGCAAGCTCGGCTACGAGCTCGGTTTCGGCGTCGGCATCGCCCAGGGCTACGCCACCATCGGCGCCATCGGCTTCGAAGGCCGGTGGGAATATGGCGCCATCGGCACTGTGCCCAACCTCGCGGCGCGGCTATGCGGCGAGGCCAAGCCGGGAGAAATCCTCGTGCCCCAGCGCCTCCTCGGCACGGTTGATGAACTGGTCGAAGCCGAGCCAGCCGGCGAATTAACTCTCAAGGGCTTTCATCGCCCTGTCGCCGCCTACAATATACTGCGGCCTAAAGTACTAAACCGACAGCGCCAGATATTCGTTGGAAAATCCTAAATCCGAAACAAACCGAGGCGAATATAAATTCCATACCCGGAAAATCCAGAGCACCGAATCCATATTGAAGCTGTTTGGAATTTATGTGTTGTTTTTGAACATTGGAATTTGTTTCGGGTTTCGGTCCGCGGGGCCGCTTTCGTGCTTCGAATTTGCCCAGCTTGGCACTTTTGCGCAAGTCCTTTCGGTTTTAGATCGGTAAAACAAATTGCCGCACAGAAAACTTGATTGAGGTTTGCCACCGGTGTGTTAGTATTGGCATTCTAGTTCGATGAGCGGAAAATCCATTCCAACCGAGTTGTCGCCGGCCTCTACTCTGGCCGGTCGGCTGTTCTGCTTCCTTAACTTCAAGCGGCTAAAAGTCTGGCTCTGGTCGCTGGCAGTCTTGGTGATCGCCGCCGCCGCCATTTTCGTCGAGATCCAGACCTCGCTGCTGCAATCCTGGTTTTTTACCAGCATCAACGAGCGGATTTTCTATAGCCTCAAAGACGGGCCAAACCGGGAAATTATTTTTCCGCGCGCCACCGCGCCCTTTGACGAGCGCCGCGGCTATTCTAAATTGCCGCTCCTCCAGAGCCGGCTGCAATCCCAAGGTTATTTGGTAAATCAACAGGCGCGCCAGTCCGAGACCGTGCTTACGCTCTTGGAGCGCGGCATCTCGCCGCCCTATTGGGAACGGCCGGATGCCGGCTTGGAAATCATCGGCGCCGACGGCGTGCCGCTGTTTCGTTACGCCCAGGGCGATTTTCTCTTCGCTAAGATCGACGACATCCCGCCGCTCTTGGTCAAGACGCTGTTGTTCCTGGAAAACCGCGATCTCGACCATCCGGCAACCTCCTGGCAGAATCCGGTCATCGAGTGGGACCGGACCCTTAAAGCGGTAACCTATTATGTCGCGGGTAAACTGCAACTGCCGGTGCCGGTGCAAGGCGGCAGCACCTTGGCGGTGCAACTCGAGAAATTTCGCCATTCGCCCCATGGCCGCACTGACAACCCAGTGGAAAAGTTGCGCCAGCTCATCGGTGCCAGCTTGAAAGCTTATCAAGAAGGGCCCAATACCCGCACTTGGCGCGAACGGATCATCGTCGATTACTTGAATACCGTGCCGCTGGCCGCCGCGCCCAGTTATGGCGAAATTCACGGTCTGGGCGAGGGCCTGTACGCGTGGTTTGGCATCCGCTTGAGCGATGCGGTCAAGGACTTGCACGCCGCCCAGCCGACGCCGGCGAAAGTGCGCGCCTTCAAACATGCCCTCGCTTTACTGATTTCAGTGCGCGCGCCGACAGTCTACCTAGTCGACGAACGATCGTCCCTGGAAGAGAAAGTCAGCCAGTTCACGCGTCTAATGGCGCGCGACGGCGTGATCGACGGGGATTTCGCCGCCCAACTGCAAGACACGCCGATAAAGTTTTCGCCCACCGCGCCGCTAACGCCGCAGCCATCCTCCGGTAAAAACAAGGCTGCCAATGCCATCCGCGTCAGCTTGTTGGAAGCGCTGGGCATGAACAACCTTTACGATTTGAATCGCTTGCACCTGCGCGCCGACAGCACCATCGATGTGCCGCTGCAAAAGCGCGTCACCGACTTCTTCGACAGTTTGAGCCGGCCCGAGGTGATCAAAGCCTATGGTCTCAACGGCGAGCGCATGCTCGAAGCCGACGATCCGGCGAGGCTGATCTATTCATTGCTGCTGGTCGAAGCGACCCCCAATGGCAATGTCGTGCGCGTGCAAGCGGACACCCTGACCACAGCGTTGGATTTCAACAAAAGCGTCAAACTCGAACTCGGCAGCACAGCGAAGCTGCGCACGTTAACCCATTATCTCGAACTGGTCGCCGAGCTGCACAAAGAATTGTCGGTCCTGGATCCGAAGCGGCTGCAAGAGCGAGGCAGCGCCGCCCGCGATCCATTGACCAAATGGGCGGCGGAAACCTTGCTCGACCATAAGGCACTGCGGCTCCAACCGTTTCTCGACAAGGCCATGGAACGGAAATACTCCGGAAGCCCCTATGAAGGCTTTTTCACCGGCGGCGGGCTGCACCACTTTGAAAATTTCGATAAAAAGGAAAATGACCGCATCTACGAGCTCCGCGATGCCTTTCGCAACTCGAACAATCTCGCGCTCATTCGCCTCATGCGCGACCTGGTGAGCTACCACCGTGCCCGGCTCGCTTACAACGCTAGTGACGTGCTCGACAACCCCGAGAACCCGACGCGCCGACAGATGCTCGAAGAAATCGCCGACGAGGAATCCCGTGCCGCGCTGCGCCGCGCCTACCAGAACTACGCCAAGCAAACGCCGGAAGAGATCGTCAAGCGGCTGCTCGGCGGCAAAGGCAGCGTCGAGCGGCGTTTGGCGGTCCTGTTTTTCGCCTGGCGGGTCGGCAATGACGAGGACGCCTTAACCGCTTGGCTGGAAAAGCATGAGGCCAAAACCAGCGCCGCCGAGGTTAGCAAATTGTTTCGCGCCTACCAGAATCCGCGCCTGACTTTAGCCGATCATGCCTATCTGCTCGGCATGCACCCGCTCGATCTGTGGTGCGCCGGCGAGTTTCGCCAGAACGCCAAGCGGTCGTGGAAAGATCTCTATGCCAAGAGCGGCCCGGCCCGGCAGGTCGGCTCGGCTTGGCTGCTCAACTCGCGCAATCAACGCGCCCAAAACAATCGTCTGCGCATCCGCATCGAAAGAGATGCCTTCGCGCGCATGACGCCATACTGGCAGCGGCTCGGTTTCCCATTCAAAACCCTGGTGCCGACCTACGCCACCGCCATCGGCAGTTCCTCCGACCGGCCAACGGCATTGGCGGAATTGGCCGGCATTCTGGTCAACGACGGCCTGCGCCGCCCAGCCACGACACTGACTAGAATTCATTTCGCCGGCGCAACTCCCTACGAGACTGTGCTCGAACGACCGCTGAAAGCCGGCGAGCAGGTGCTCGCCCCCGAGGTCGCCCGCACGGTGCGCAAAGCCATGGCCGAAGTAGTCGAACAGGGATCCGCGCGCCGGCTCAATGGCGCGTTCAAACTTGCCGACGGCAGCGTACTCACCGTCGGCGGCAAGACCGGCTCCGGCGACAATCGTTTTGAGACCTTCAACCGCAGCGGCGGCGTTGTCAGCTCGCGCGCCACCAACCGCACGGCAACTTTCGTATTTTACATCGGCGAGCGTTACTACGGCGTGATCACCGCCTACGTCCAGGGACGCGAGGCCGGCAACTACCATTTTACCAGCGCGCTGCCGGTCACTTTGCTCAAATTGCTCGCGCCCTCGATCACGGCGAAATTCGACAACAAGAAGCTCAATGAAATACCGCCCCCGGGGGTGGTACCCCAGGCCGATGTCACGGCCCAGCCGGCCGGCGCCGCGCCGACCGCGCGGACAGAACAACAACCCATAGCTCCCTAATCCGCATCTAATCATGCGACACATCTTGTTGGCTGGACAGGTCGCTGACGAAGTCAATAGCTAGCGATGACCGATTCCCCCTTTGGAAAAGAGGGATTAAGGGGGATTTGATGTGGTGTGAGGAGGGTTTTTCGCAGCAGAGCGGCAATCCTCTGCAACGGTGCCGCCGCATGGAAGAAAAAAATCTCCCCTAGCCCCTCTTTTCCAAAGAGGGGTAACGGAAAACTTGCGACGACTTTAGCGGCTAACCACATTTCGTTATGTCTCCCACACCCGCCGTGTCCAGCCGAAACTTATGGGTAACGATCAGAATCCGCATCCCAGTAATCTGTGATCACGGAATTTGGAATTTGAAATCTGTACTCTGCAATTCGTGATACCGCGCCAAGCGGAATCACGTGCCGCGCCGGTTGCCGAACAGCTGGATATGCAAGCGCGGCGTGTAGCTGAAGCCATACTGCTTGCACGATTCGACGATCCACTTGGCTTTGCGGTTCAACTCCGCCTGCTTGACGCCCTCGGCCATGAGCATGACCCGAGCGCCATCGACATGTTGTAACTGGGCGATAACCGAGCGAATTTCGTCTATGTCCGGTTTTCCATCAACGACAAACTTGAGCTGGTAGTCGTAGCCATCGAGATATTGCTGTATGACCGGGTAATTGAGCCGGCGCTTTTCATGCATGGCCGCGAACTCACCCTTGCTTCTTTTCCATGGCGTCGAGTTGGCGAGCTTGGGGCTCAACGAAATCAAATCGCCGGCCACAGGTTTGAAGATCGTCGCCGCGGTTTCTATGGTGATATGGGCGCCGCGCTGCTTGAGCTGGAACGTCAGCTCTTCGATATCGGGCGCCAACAGCGGTTCGCCGCCGGTAATCACCACATGGCGGGTCGGATATTTGGCGATTTCACCGAGAATCTTTTTGACGCTCCAAGCTTTGCCCTGGGGGTTCCATGACGTGTACGGCGTGTCGCACCAACGGCAACGTAGATTGCAACCGCTGGTGCGAACAAACACCGACGGCACACCAAGCAAGCGGCCTTCGCCCTGGATCGAGTAGAAAATCTCGCTGATGCGCATGTCCTGAAACTAACAGACGCCGCGAGTCGGGGAAAGTACGGCAAAACAAACTTGATTCGACTGCCCTCTGTGATAGACGTACCAGGTTGGTGCACGCTAAATTTAACTTTCTCCACAGCACCACGGAAACCAAGATCGATGGCAACAGGCAAGCAAGCATTGCGGACGACAGAATAGCGGCGGCGTTTCCGTGACCGAGCGATAGAATGTCCATAAACGGCAAAGCGATTCGCATAGTCGGCGCCAAGCAGAACAATTTGAAGAATCTCGACATCGAGATTCCGCTCAACCAACTCACCGTGGTCACCGGTGTCAGCGGTTCAGGTAAGTCGACCCTCGCCTTCGATATCCTCTACGCCGAGGGCCAGCGCCGCTACGTCGAAAGCTTTTCCGCCTACGCCCGGCAGTTTCTCGACCGCATGGACAAGCCGGACGTCGAGAGCATCGAAGGCATCCCGCCAACCATCGCCATCGATCAGAGCCGGCCGGTGCGCACCTCGCGCTCCACCGTCGGCACCATGACCGAGCTGCACGATCATTTTAAACTGTTATTTGCCAAGATCGCGGTGCTTTACTGCCGCGGCTGTCAGAGGATCGTCGAGCGCGACAGCGCGGCCACTGTCCTGCAAAAACTCGGCGCCCTGGCCGAAGGCACACCGGTGGTCTTGACGTTTCCCTTGCCGGCGTCGGCGGTGAGCTGGGACGAAGTCCGCAACGGTCTGCGCCAGGCGGGCTTCCATCGTTTGCTCACCGACCACACCATTTGCGAACTCGATGACATCGATAAAGCGCCGGCGAAAAAGCAGCCCTTAGAGGTCGTCATCGACCGCTTCGCCTTTCGTCCGGAAAACAAAAAGCGCATCGCCGACTCCTTGGAGCAGGCGTTTCACTATGGCAAAGGCCGGTTGAATCTATTCTTACCGCAGGATGATTGGCGCCAGGAGCCGTTTAGCAATCATCTGCATTGCCCGCACTGCGATATTTCCTACCGCGATCCGGTGCCGAATATTTTTTCGTTCAATAGTCCTTTGGGCGCCTGTGAAACTTGCAAAGGCTTCGGCCGGGTCATCGATATCGATATCGACCTGGTGATTCCCAATCCGGGAAAATCCCTCGCCGACGGCGCCATCAAACCCTGGATCAACCGCAAGCGCAGAACCAAGCGGCTGCTCGATTTTTGTGACAGCAAGAAAATCCCGACGAAAATGCCCTGGGGCGAACTGAGCGACGCGCAGCGCCAGCTGGTCATCGACGGCGCCGGCGAATACAAAGGCATCCGCGGCTGGTTTCGCCGCCTCGAACGGCGCAGCTACCGCATGCATGTGCGCGTCTTGCTGGCGCGCTACCGCGCCTATTTGCTCTGTCCCGAGTGTAACGGCACGCGGCTCAAAGCCGACGCGCTCAACTATCGCATCGACGGCAAAGATATCGCCCAGATAAACGCCATGAATGTCGGCATTGCCCATGAATTTTTTACCGCATTGAAACCGGTCGGCGCCCTCGATCAAGTGTCGAGTCTAATCCTCGACGAGATTCGCCGCCGCACGGGGTATTTAGTCGGCGTCGGCCTGGAGTATCTCACTCTCGACCGCCAATCACGCACGCTCTCCGGCGGTGAGTTGGAGCGCGTCGACTTGACCACGGCGATCGGCTCCTCATTGGTCAACACCCTCTACGTCCTCGACGAACCGTCCATCGGTCTCCACCCGCGCGACAGCCGCCGGCTGGTGGAAATCCTCCAGCGCTTGCGGGCGAATCAAAATACCGTCGTCATCGTCGAACATGATCCCGAAATCATCAAAGAATGCGATTACATATTGGATCTCGGCCCCAAGGCCGGCGAGCAAGGCGGCGAAATCATGTTCGCCGGCAGCTATGACGAGTTATTGAAGGACGAAAATTCGCTCACCGCGGCTTATCTAAGCCAGCGCAAATCGATTCCCATGCCGGCGCGCCGGCGCAAACCGCTCTCGCAACGCTTGCTTAAGATCACCGGCGCCTCAGCGAATAATTTAAAGAACATCGACGTGGAGATTCCACTCGGCATGCTGGTGTGCATCACCGGCGTCTCCGGCTCGGGAAAATCAAGCTTGGTCGACGAAGTGCTGTCGCGCAATTTGAAAAAACTCAAGGAAGCGCCCACGGCCAACGTCACTAATTGTGAGAAGATCGACGGCATCGAGAAAATCTCCGAAGTCGTCCTGGTCGACCAGTCGCCGGTGGGCACCACGCCGCGCTCCAACCCGGCGACTTACATGAAAGCCTTCGACGGCATCCGCAAGCTGTTTGCCGGCGCCGAACTGGCGCGCCTGCGCGGCTACACGCCGTCGACGTTTTCTTTCAACGTCGAGGGCGGCCGCTGCGAGACCTGCCATGGCGAAGGCTACGAAAAAGTCGAGATGCAGTTTCTCTCCGACGTTTACACTTCCTGCCCGGAGTGTCACGGCAGCCGCTTCCGCGAAGAAGTCCTCGAAGTCGCCTATCGCGGCAAGAGCATTCGCCAGGTGCTCGATCTCACCGTCAGCGATGCCTTGGAGTTTTTCAAAGAGAGCAACGATGTGAAGGGATCTCTCGAACCGCTGCGCGCCGTGGGGTTGGAATACCTGCGCCTGGGCCAGCCGGTGACGACGCTCTCCGGCGGCGAGTCGCAGCGCTTGAAGCTCGCCGCCCATATGGCGCGGGCGAAGAAAGCCGGCACGCTGTTTATCTTCGACGAACCCACCACCGGACTGCACTTTCACGACATCGACCGGCTGCTCTGGGCGTTCAACGAACTGATCGAGCAGGGCCACTCCGTGGTCGTCATCGAGCACAACTTGGAAGTAATCAAATGCGCCGACCATATCATCGACCTCGGCCCCGAGGGCGGCGATAAAGGCGGCGAGATCGTCGCGACCGGAACGCCGGCACAGATCGCCGCGGTGGAGCGCTCCTACACCGGCGTCTATCTGCGCCCCTATTTAAATAAATTGACATCGTTGTTTGCGCCGGTATTAAAAAATAATCTCGGGGCAAGGCGAGCCTTGCCCGCCGGCGTCGACGAGCATTGCATCGCCATCGTCGGCGCCAAAGAGCATAACTTAAAAAATATCAGCGTGAACATTCCGCGCGACCGCTTCATCGTCTTCACCGGCCTCAGCGGTTCGGGGAAGTCGACGCTGGCCTTCGACATCGTTTACGCCGAAGGCCAGCGTCGCTATTTGGACAGCCTGTCCGCCTACGCGCGGCAGTTTTTAGAAGTGATGGCGCGCCCCAACGTCGACTATGTCGCCGGCATTCCGCCCACCGTCGCCATCGAGCAGCGCTTGAGCCAGGGCGGCCGCAAATCCACCGTCGCCACGGTCACGGAAATCTATCACTACCTGCGCCTGCTCTACGCCAAGATCGGCAAACAGCACTGCGTCAACTGCGGCCGGCCGATCCATTCGCTGACGCGCAGCCAGATCCTCGACCGCATCTCGCGCTCCTACCGCGGCAAGGATGTCATGGTGCTAAGCCCACTGGTGCGCGGCCGCAAGGGATTTCACAAGGAAGTGATCACGGGAGCGATCAAACTTGGCTACCGGCGCGCGCGCATCGACGGCAAGCTCACCGACCTGCGCGCGCCCGAGTTGGCGGGCGGCTTGGCGCGTTTCAAAGAACACAACATCGATATCGTCGTCGGCAAGGCCAAGGCCGGCGGCCATGAAGTCGAAGCCCTGGTCGATCAAGGGCTGCGTTTGGGCAACGGCGTCATCCATTTGATTTCGGAACGGGGCGAACAGATTTTCAACCAACGGCTATTTTGTCTCGGCTGCGGCATTGGCTATGAGCCGCTCGACCCCCGGCTGTTTTCTTTCAATAGCCAGCAGGGGGCCTGTAAAGATTGTGCCGGCATGGGTTTTACCTATGACTTCGATCCGCAATTGATCTTTGCCGATCCGCGCCGGTCGGTGCAAGACGCGCTCGGTGGAATTTCTAGCGGTTCATCGGTCAACGGCTCCGAGGTCGAGCGCGCCATGCAGCGGCTGTTGAAACAAATGAGCGACGATTACGACATCGATATCGCCAAGCCCTTCGCCAAACAGACCAAAATAGTCCAGGAAGAAATCGTCAACGGCGGCAAGGGCCGCGGCGCCTTCGTCGGCCTGGTGCCATATTTAAAGGAACTGGCTAAAGCCGGCGATGAAAATTCCGCCCACGAGCTCGACGACCTGATGACCGAAGTGCCCTGCGCCGCCTGCCAAGGACGGCGCTTGAATCAACGCGCCCAGGCGGTCAAAGTCGCCGGTAAAACTATCTGGGAAGTGGCTGGCCTGTGCGTCGACGACGCGCGCGTCTACTTCGCCAAGCTTGATCTCGACCACTCGGATATCGCCACCGCCGCCCGCGACCGCGCCGTGTCCGAGAAAGTATTGAAGGAAATCCAGCAGCGCTTGAATTTCTTATCCGAGGTCGGCCTGCCCTATCTCACCCTCGACCGGCGCGCCGACACGCTCTCCGGCGGCGAGGCTCAACGCATTCGCCTGGCGGCACAGCTGGGCTCCAACCTGCGCGGTGTCTGCTACATCCTCGACGAACCGACCATCGGCCTGCATCCGCGCGATAATGCCATGCTGCTCAAAACCTTGCGCCGGCTCGAACAGTTGGGCAACAGCGTGCTCGTTGTCGAACATGACGAAGCGACCATTCAATCAGCGGATCTGATTATCGATCTCGGCCCCGGCGCCGGCGTCCATGGCGGCAACGTGGTGTACATCGGCACGCCGGCGGAAATCAGAGCCAATCCCGACTCACCCACCGGCGCCTATCTGCGCTCCGAGCGCAAACGTCTCGGCCCCAAGCGCGAGCTGAAGAAATCCGACTGGCTCACCATCTGCGGCGCCAAGGCGCATAATTTGAAAAACCTCGACGTCAAAATTCCTTTGGGCATGTGGAGCTGCATCACCGGCATCTCCGGCTCGGGCAAAAGCACGCTGGTCCGAGACGTGCTTTACAAAGGATTAAACGTCCTGCTCGGCCAGTTTGCCGGCCGGCCCGGACAATATAAAGAAATTACCGGTTGGAAGGCCATCGAACGGATCGTCGAGGTCGATCAAACCCCCATCGGCAAAACCCCGCGCTCGGTGCCGGTCTCTTACATCGGCGTGTTGGATGAGATTCGCAAACTCTATGCGCTGGCGCCGGAAGCGCGGCTGCGCGGTTACACGGCGAGCCGTTTCTCCTTCAACGTCAAGGGCGGCCGCTGCGAAGAGTGCGCCGGCCAGGGCAAGATTCGCAAAGAGATGAGTTTTCTTCCCGATGTCTTCGTCGACTGCGAAGCCTGCAACGGCCAACGTTTCAACGACGAGACCCTCAGCATTCGTTATAACGAAAAAAATATCTTCGACGTGTTCTGCATGACGGTCGAAGAGGCAGTGCCGTTCTTTCACGCCTTTCCGAAAATCAACCGGCCGCTGAAGATCCTCGACGACATCGGCATGGGCTATATCAATCTCGGCCAGGCGAGCAACACGCTTTCCGGCGGCGAAGCCCAGCGCATCAAACTCGCCTACGAGCTCGGCAAGGAATCCCGCGGCACGACGCTTTACGTGCTCGACGAACCGACCACCGGGCTCCATTTCGTCGACGTGGAAAAACTGATTCATATCCTCCATCGCCTGGTCGACATGGGCAACACGGTGGTCACCATCGAGCATAACCTCGACATCGTCAAAGACGCCGACTACATCGTCGACCTGGGTCCCGAAGGCGGCGCCCAAGGCGGCCAGTTAGTCGCCTGCGGCGCGCCGTTGGACGTGATCAAAGACGGCAAGAAATCTTATACGGCGCGCTTCCTGCGCGAATATCTCAACGGCACTGCCGCCCCGGTGGCAAAGAAACCCGCCCGAGCCCGCGCGAGCGTTTAAAGTGGCCGTGTCAATCTTCTCCATGCTCGGCCACGGCCTGCGCCTGCGCTGTCCGCGCTGCGGCATCGGCCGCTTGTACGGCAAGCCATTTAGGATGAATGAGAACTGCGCCCACTGTGGACTAAAATTCGAGCGCGAACAGGGCTACTTCATCGGCGCGATTTATATCAATTACGCCGCCACCATCGCCATCGCCGTGCCCGGCTTCTTTCTCCTCGACGCCTTCACCGGTATCGACATCAACCAACAGCTCGCCTTCTGGATACCCTTCGCGGTGATCTTCCCGCTGCTGTTTTTTCATCATTCAAGAAGTTTGTGGCTGGTGCTGGACCATATCTGCAATCCGGAAAAGCAGCTGTTCAGCGTGGCACCAAGGAAATCGACGGATAAGTGATTACCGTAGGGCTCTCGTAGGTATTGTCCAATCGCGTACCAATTCAGAAATACGCGCGATGTTACCGCCTGGTTCGGCGTGGACGATGAGCGCTTCGTCTGACAACGCGGCAACGAGTTCATTTCGTTGGCGTGACGACTCCACCGTCGGACGCCGCGGACGCTTCTCGAATGGCGAAAGCAGCAGCAAGCGTCCGGTTTCTAACCCACGCCGCCAGTCCATCGGTATCCGAATCTTGTCCATCGCCCGCGCCAAGCAAATGATGATCGGTTGCTTCCCTCGCAGGAGAATCCGCAGGCATTCCTTCTCCACCGGCGAGTGAAACCCGCTAATAACTGTGACTCCATCGTCGCGTAGCTTTCGCGCCGCGTCGTAAGCAGCAAGGATAGCATCACCGGGCAACGAACGGAACAAAACAGCCCTGACTTAGTCTGAGACAGCGACGCGAGGTCGCCAATGCAGGTTAGTGTTCTTGGAGCATGTTCGCCCAAGCGCTCGTGCAGGCGGGCGGGATATGCAGCATCGGTTGACTTGAGTACCGTTAGATTCATCCACGAGTGATTCAGCGGAAATCGATTCCTCGTGCGTAACAAGAAGCCTGGTGTCTGACGTTACGTCGAAGCATAGCGTGCGGCTGCTTGTTTCAGCGCATTTCCTCCAATCTTGGCTAGTTCTTTCCCGCTAACCGCAGGTCCGCCGTGACGGGCAGTTCAAACAAATCGCTGCGAAGGAGCCGAGTTGAGAAAAACAATACCTCGATATTTTCGATCTCCCCGGTTTTTGGGTTGAGCCTAGCGATGACCTCGTCTCCCAGTTCCTCCGATTCCTGTTCGGCATAGGGCAGAGTCTTGTTGATGTAAAGAATGTCTCCTTGGCGATCATATTTAAATGTTAGCTTCGCTTCCATCGGCACACTGGCTATGGATTGGCGGACAGGTCGCGCACATGAGCGATTTCTTTTGGCTTGCTGGGACGAACCTGCTTCGCTGCCAGGGTTACGATGGCAATAGTTTCCCCGTCCAAGGTCGTGAACTCGACCTCGTAACCTTTGCCTTTTTCATGGACCAGTACGACGGTGCCGATATCGCCTTGTGCCAGTCCCTGCTCCGGCAAGTCACATGTAAGAATCACGTCTTCGAGTTCCTGAATCATGAGCGCCTCCTTCTCAAAGGATGAGCCGTGACGAACCTCGGTACGTCTACATCCGTATTGACATACCAAGCCGCGCGGATATTTAACTATCTTCCATCGGGAGCTTTCAATAGCCCGTCAATAATGTACCTCGTTCCAATCTCGGCTCTTGGGGAGGGCACTCGCTGATCGTTGATACACACGGACGGTCGTTGCTCACAAGGATCGAGTGAAATTCCCATTCCTCGTCCCGGACAGTAGTTGCACCAAAATCGACGGCAGATTAGCAATCGCATACGGATAGCCGGTCAGGCCACCAAACTTAACTGTCGGGGATACTACGTGAAATGACGGCACGCCTAACCGCTAACCCGTCATGCCTTACGCTTCTTCGCCGGCTTGCCAAGACCGTGAGGCGATGACACCGTCTTATAAGCTGGGCTACCTCCTCGCGATTTGACACATCACCGCCTGCTCGGCCCACTGCCGCAACGCATCCGCATCTTCGATGATCTCCACCGGCACCTGGTAATAACTCTTGAGCGTCTGCTTGCCATTGGGGCGAAACGGTTTCATCTTGCGCTTGCGGTATTCATCGACCGTATTGTCATCGATCTTGAAGAACAGTTTGCCCTTGTGAACGATGCCGAAGAAAGTCTCGTCCTGATACAAGCCATGCCCGCCGAACATCCGCCGCGCCTCGACGCTGTCCATTTCGCTCAGCTGGTCGACAATAAAATCTTTGAACGATTCATCCTGCTTATTCATGAGCGTCTGAGCTCCGAACCCCTTGAACCTTTGAACCTTTGAACTTTTGAACGAATGTTTTATCCGAGGGCCAGCGCGACAATCCCCAACACCATCGCGCCGGCTGCCGCAAGCCGGCGCGGCGCATCCCCTTCGGCGAGCAAGCGCGCGCCCAGCGCCGTGCCGATAAGGATGCTGATCTCGCGCGCCGGCGCGACGTAACTCACCGGCGTAAAACTCATGGCGGTGAGCACGAGGATATAGGAGAGCGGGATCAGGATCGCGACGGCGACCGCCTCCCATTTATGCTCGCGCCACTCGATGACCGCTTCCTCGGAATAGCGCAGGGCGAACGGCGTCAGCAAAATTGCCCGCCCGAGATTGGCGCCCCAGTCCAAAACCATCGGCATGATGGCGAAATGGCTCACCGCCTGCTTGTCCCACAAGGTGTAGGCGGCGATGAATAAACCGGTGATCAGCGCATAGCCGACCGCGGCGCGCGTGCCGCTCTGGCGCAGCCGCGCAAAGTTGCCGGCCAACACCATCACGCCGCCGATGATCAGCAACGCCCCGACAACTGCCACTACTGAAGGCCGTTCGCCGAGAAATATAATCGCCGCGACGGTCGACAGCAGCGGCCCAGTGCCGCGCGCCAACGGATAAACCAGCGACAAGTCGCCAACCCGGTAGCCTTGATTGAGAAGCAAGAAATAACCGGTGTGCAGCGCCGCGCTGCCGGCCATCATGCCGACCTCGACGAAGCTGAACTTCAGCTGCCAGATCTCGATGATCGCAATCGTCGCCGGCGCGTAGAACAACGCCGACAACACCGCGACGATCCAAGTAAATGTCGCATGGCCACTCGCCTGCTTATTGATCAGATTCCAAGTCGCGTGGATGACCGCGGCGCCAAGAATCAGCGTTAGTGCAAGACCTGTCATGGCATCATCCCGCGCCGCCGCTCAAGCAGTTTTCTCTGATGCAAAAATTCGCTCGCCGACCCGGATCTCGCCGCCGCTGACGATTTCAGCGCGCAGCCCGCCGCGATGAATCAACCCATGCGCGGCGCCCTTGGCGGCCAGTCTTTCCATATGCAAGCAAGGCTCGCACAGACGCATGCCGCGCAGCACCACGGCACCGATGATAAAGGTTTTCCCAACCAGATGATTCAGCGCAACAGCGCGAGTGACGATATTGCGTCTCGTCAGTCCGGGCGGCAATTGGATATCGTACTCGCGCGCCAGCGCTGCAACGGCTTCACTCTCGATCAATGTAATTTCACGTCCCGAGCCGGGATGGGTCGAATAAGTGCCGGTCCTGTAGAAGTATCGGTCGCCTTCGAGTCCTCGTCCCGCGACAGCAATGACGGTTGAAACGCTCTGCATTGGCGCCGCCGCCTGTGCGGCGATGTGCAACGAAACAACCAGAGCTTGCGGCGGCATAGTTGCGGCGATCAAACCTTGACCTTGGCGCGAGCTTCCAAAACCTTGTCGACTACGGTTTCGACGTTTTCCTCGTCGGTGAAGGGCGAAAGGATAAACGATTTCAACGCCGTTACAGGTTCGCCGTAACTGGTTTCCCGGTAGGAGTCGGTGAGCGAGATCACCACGCCGCGGCCGGCCATTGCTTCGCCGTGAACATAGTCGAAGATCTTTCGGTTATAATCATTGTGGCTTAACAGCGTGTCACGAAAATTTTTGTCGTCCATCTCCTGCTCTTTGATCGCAAAAGTATCGACGCCGTCCGGATAGGCGCGGAACAAAGTTACCGTGCCGAAGTTGTCGCGGTTGAGCACTGCGGTGGCCGCATGGCCTTCGAGATGTTCGCGCAGCAGCTGGGTCATCTCGACGATATGGCCAATCATGACCCGCAGACCTTCTTTGCCGAGTAGTTTTAGATTGGCCAAGGCCGTCAGCGCGCCCATGCCGCCGCGCGACGTCTCAAGGGTGAACATGCCCGGACGGTGCTCGCCGAACTGATAGAGATAAGGCATCTGCTCCTGGCTGCGCATCAACAAACGCAGATCGTCCCGTTCTTTGAACAGCACCAGACTCGATATATATGGCGTGAAGCCGGTCTTGTGAAAGTCGATGCCGATGGAATCGGCTAGAGGCAGATGGCGAATGCGCTGGCAGGCGCCGGCCAGCGCGCGCACCGTGCGTGGGCGAAACTCCAACGGGTTATGCTCGAAATCGTAGTCGGCGAACGCTTGCCATGCCCAGCCGATGACCGCGTCGGCGTGAACGTGCGGCCGATACGGCAGGTTGAATTCGCTGACCAGTTCGTCGCGCAAATTAACCACCGCTTCGAGATCGTCGATGCCAAACGCATCGGTCGTCCCCATGGTCGCGATGAAGGCGGCGATCGGCCAGCCGCTTTGCAACGCCGTCCGTGCATGATCGCGCAGGACATCGATCTTTATAGCGTTGCGCGAGTCGGTCGGGATCGTAATAAGATTTTTCGCGCCGAGGCCGAGCCAGCCGGCGATGTTGTAACGGCAGTAGTGGCTGCAGTCGCTGGCAAAAATGACCGCACCCGCGCCGACGCCGTTTTGCATGGCGCCGGGCACCGACTTCTCCAGGCCGACCTTGACGCCGTAAAGCGTCGTCGCCGTGCCGCCGAAAGTGAAGACACCGGAAGCGCGCGCCGGATCGTAGCCCATCAGCCCCGCAGTCATCGCCACCGCCTCGACCTCCGCAAGGGCGACTTTATGGCTGTACTCATCCCACGCCAGGTTGGGATTGTAGAGTCCGGTCAAGACCGTCGCGATCAGCGACGAGATCGACGGCGGCGGCACGACGTTGATCTGCGTGCGCGGATGGCCCCAAATTGTCAGGCCTTTGAAATAGTCAACCAAGTTCGCCGTTACGTCTTCCACCGTCGACGACGATTCCGCTAAGCGCGCCATTTGCGCCGCGCCGTAATCCAGCGGTTCGCGCGGCCCCAGCACCGGCACTTCGCTCTTGAGGCCGTCGACCATGTCCAACGCGCGCATGATGCTATGGACGAAATAAGAATCATGCACCCGGTCGGACACCGGCTGGGGAAAAGCCATGCGAATTTTGTCTAATTTTTCGTGGTAAGGTGTCGCCATGGATTCTCCTAGCTGAGCTTCTTGCTCACCAGGGCGTTAATCTCCGGCGTCTGCACGCCGTCTTTCAATAAGCTGCATGTGCCCTTTTCAAGAATTTCCTGGGCCAATTTTTTGCTCCCGGTGATCGCCGCCTTCATGAAGCCTGAGCCGTAACTTACCCGCGCCACGCCGAGATCTTGCAACTGGCTCACGCTGGGAGACTGCGGCCCGGCGAGGATACTGACCGGCGCCTTCACTTCCTTGGCGACGATGCCGATCGTCTCTGCCGAGTGGAGACCGAGATAGAAAATGCAGTCGCCGCCGGCTTCGGCGTAGGCGTTGCCGCGGCGAATCGCTTCGTCCAGCGCCTTCCTGGGATCGTTGGTGATAACGTGGAAGGAATCGACCCGCGCGTTGAGAAAAAACTCGCTGCCGAGCTCGCGCTTCGCGTCCATCACGGCGGTTATTTTCTCTAACTGTTGGCCGAGCTCGACCAAGCCGCTGCCGCCTTTGGCGATGCTGTCTTCGAGATTCATGCCGGCAACACCGGCGGCGACTAATGCGCGCACGGTTTCTTTTATGCCCGCGGCATCACCATAGCCCTTTTCACCGTCGGCATTGACTGGCAGGGACACCGCCGCGGCGAAGCTCGCCGACACCTGGACAAACAGATCACGGCTTATCGCCTCGCCGTCGGGATAACCCAACGCCGCGGCGATGCCGCCGCTGGTGCCTTGGATCGCCTGGAAGCCCAACTGCTGAAACAGCAGCGCGCTCAAGACATCGTAGGCGCCGGGCATGACGAGTATCTCCGGCGAGCGGACTAATTCTCTGAGCCTTCGGCTTTTTAGATTGGTATTTTCCAGGACGTTAGTTGCAATTGGTTCCATCGCAGTCTCCCCAACCTTTCTTGAGTGATGACCGGACTTTACCGTAAAGACGGAACTGAAGGAAAGGCCTTACCAAGGGTGGGCCATCGACGCGGTAACTGTGTTGTGCGGCATCTTAAATAGAATCGTTAAATCATTGCGGCGAGAAGAAGTTTTCAGTCCGTCGAATTAGATCGTCAGAAAACCGCCGCTCCGCAACGCTTGCCAGGTCAAAGCGATGCCGGCGAGCAAAATGAACGCCGACGAGGTGATCGGCAGCCAGCGCGTCGTCCACTGGCCTTCGCCTTGGAACCGCGCCATGAATTGGCGCGCGTAGACCATCAACATGCCGATGGCGATCAGCACCGCGGCCAAGCCGACACTGAAGGCGACGATCAAGAGTAAACCGAAGCCGATACGCTGCATCGCCACCGCGCTGAGCAGTACGACCAAAGCCGCGGGACAGGGAACGATGCCGCCGCTAATGCCGAGGGCGAGGAGCTGCTTGAGTGAGACAACTTGGTTCACTTCATGATGATGCTGCGTGTGGCCGCCGTGGTGATGATGATGCTCCTGCGCATGATCAGGTCCGTGATCATGATGGTGAACGTGCGCGGCGTGATCATGCGCGCCATGATGGTGGTGACTTTGTCCCGGCATTCCGTTTCTGCCCTGATAGCGCCGCACTAACAGGATCAGCCCGAGCGCCGCAATCATGACGCCGGAGATCGCTCCCAACCAGGGATAGAGCCGTTCCGGAACGATGTACTTCGATGCATAGAGAGTAATCGCGCCGAGCAAGTAGACGCCTGCGGTGTGAGCCGTCGTCACGATCAGGCCGAGCAGCACGGCGTGTTTGACAGTGCCACGGGAGCCGACCAGATAAGCCGCGACCAGGGTCTTGCCGTGGCCCGGCTCCAAGGCGTGAAAAGCGCCAAGACCGACGGCAACGGCCAGCGCCGCGAGAATAACTCCCAATCCTAATTCTTTTTTCGCCATGATCTCGGTGAACGAATTGCGCGGCGTCGCCTGGCTGTTGGCTTTTAATTGCAATGAATTCTTCGCCGGTGAATCTTTCGCATGCAAAATGTTGTTAGCCGGCGCGGTGGGCGGCGTAGATGAAGCTGCTTGTCCTGACCGCTTCGATTCGGCCTTTCTGGTTTGCGGGATCGGTGTTTCTGTTTTCGCTATTACCGGCTTTGATGCCGTGCTGGAACCGTCTGCGGCCACCGCGGGGGGTGTCACGGAGAAACCAACTCGTGCTTCTAGCTGTTGCGGTGGACTATTCAGCAGATCGGTCGGATAGTCGCTGAGCCGTGCGCTGCGGTCAATCTCCGGGACGGAACTGTTGAGCAGCTTCACGCCAGGCCCGGCGACCGCGATGATTTCCTTCCAGCCGGCGCGCCCAGGGAAATTGCCATCGCGATAGCTGAGCGAATAACCACCACCGCTGGCGGCCGCCAACTTCCCTTTGTAAACGACGCCAATCTTGAGCGTCGGCAATCCACCGGCGCCTTCGGGAAAAATAATTTCGTGGGACTCGGGCCGCAACGGCACCGGCCGCCCATTGATCTCAAGCATTAAGCCGCCGCGCAGACTTTCAGCTTTGCGCGCGGCGTATGCTTTCGCACTCACGTCGTCGGCCCTCGGGACAAAACCAGTTTCTTGAATCTCTTGAAAAGTCGGGATTTCGGCCATGTCGACGATGTAGCGCACTTCAACATCCTGCTCGCCGATTTGAAGCGCGGAATATTGGCTGATGCTGAAATTTCCCAGCGGATGAGCCGCGACATGGGCAGCGAACGCCAGAAATAAAGCGGTGAACAATCCGAAAGTAGATTCTGAGCGCATCATCCTATCTCTCTTCCTGCCGCTGATTCGCAGCCGCATATGCGTCAGCAGTTGCCATTTCCTTAAGAGTGTTTGCCGCGTGGTCGGCGAACAGAACATGAAAGTACGGGTTGATCGTGAGCGCGCGATTCAAGAATTCCTTGGCCTTCGGCAGGTCGCCGAGCCGGCGATAAATTATCCCGGCGTGGTAAAACAGTTTGGCGTCCTTGGTGCCGAGCCGAAGCGCTTTTTCGACGGCGTCGCGAGCCTCGTCCATCATGCCGTTCCGATAGAGGTTCCACGCCAGCACGTCGTAGGCATAAACATCGCGCCGGTAGTCCAATTCGCGCCGGGCGAACTCCAAACCTTCTTTCGCCTTGATGTCGCGATCGGCGTAGAAGTAGGCGAGCTCGCGATTGTACAGAGTTTGGTTGAGCTGGTTTAGCTTGCCAATGTATTCGACCAGTTCATACTGTTGGCGGGCTTGCTCGTGCTGGCCGATCCGCTCGAAGACTTCGCCAAGCGCGGCGGCGTACTCGGGCATCGGCAAGATCGCCAACGCTTTTCGATATAGCGCGATCGCTTCGTCGTAATTTTTTTGCGCCGCGCGCACTTGCGCCATGCCGGCCAGCGCGCGGTAATAGTTTGGATAACTTTCCATCGACCGGCGGAAGTTCGCTTCCGCCGCCGGCAAATTTCCTTGCGAGAAATATTCCGCGCCAAGCTGCCATTCCGTCCACGCGATGCTTTCCGCCGGCTGCCGGGTGGCCTTGCCAATAGCAATGGCGCGCTCTAGATCGGCGATTGCGCCGTCAACCTCGCCGATCGCGCTCTTAAAGCCGGCGCGCCTGCTGTAAGAGAACAAACTTTCGTCCAGCTCCATCATGTACGCGTACGCCGCCTGAGCTTCCGGATACTGGCCAATCTCTAGCAGCGCATCGCCCAACACGCCGTAGGAGTCGCTGTCCGAAGAATTCATCTCCACGGCTTTGCGGGCGAACACCGCCGCCGGGGCGAACTCGTGGCGCGAGTAAAAGACATAAGCGAGATGGCGCAACGCGCCGCCATTTTCCGGCACTAGTTCAAGCGAGCGCTTGAGCGCGTCTTCGGCGCGGTTGAAATAGCTCGTATCGCCGGTCTCGCGTGCCTTGCGGATAAACGCGTCGCCGAGTGCTAAGGTAGGCCTTAGCATTTTGGGGATTACGCTTGAGCAGTTGCTGGTAATAAGCGACGTGGTTATCGGCCGGGCTGCGTTGAGCCCAAAGCAAGTCCCGGTCCAAGCCGACGAGCAAACCCGCTATCGTTAAACTGAAAACCTGGAGATACTTCACCGCAGTCATAGACAGTCTCCTTTTTTCGTCTTGCCGCGCCGCGAGTCTGATTAACAACTTCGCGGCGCGGCTTGATCGCTCTTAGTTAACGGAACAACGGTTCGTTAGGCTCTTCTATCAGCGGCGCCGATGGGCTCCTTCCGGAATTGGGCGTCGGTAGAAACGGGAAATTGGTCGATATGTTGGTTCCCGCGATCACATCCGGAGTTCCGGCACGGACCCGATTGAAGTTCACCCCGTCGCCAAGACAAGGAACAGGTCCCAACAGTGCACCCGCGACTACGCGGATCGCCACGTCGGTCACGTCGTCATTGGGACGCCGGCCATTAGGCCAACCCGCTGCATCGGGAATATTGGCAGGATCGAATTGTGATACGCACGAACCACCGGAATCGACGCTTTTGAGAACCGTCGTGCGCTGTTGATTCGCCGCCGCGGTGGCGGGGATATCGAGATTAACCCGCAGCAACTCCGAAATGATTCCTGGCGAACCGCTAAATACCGGCGCAAAGTACTGCAGCAGAACTCCTGATAGATCCGTGCGTCCGGTTGTCGGAATCGACGTGCCGAATACGGCATTGATCAGCCCCGCAAGCCGCGGACTTTCGTAAAAGTTAAGAAACTGTTTTTCGTCCTCTGGGTCGCGCTGGTTCCAACGATCCTTGGAGCCCGTGCCGATAATAACCTCATTCACTAAAGGATTCGCCATCCGCGAGACCTGAGTGAACCCGCCGCGATTACGAAATTGGTCGTCGCCCGAAAGTTCGAATTCCCGGTTTTTGCGCCGGCTGGTCGACGCGTACATACCGACGGCCGCGCTCGGAAATAACGATTTGGGTATTTCGATGGCGATGGTAGTAACGTTGAGCCCCTCAAAGCCATCGTCGACGCCAAATGGATTTGCGCTATTGTTCTGATCTTCCGCGAGCGTCAAAATCGGCGGCGTGCGGCCAAAGCTGAGGGTGTCAAAGGTCGCTCCGAGGTCGATATAGAATGATTCCTCGCGTTGGCCGACAAAGACCCGCACGCCGTTGCCAAGATCGTAAATCCCTTGCTGAGCCAGCGCCGGATAATTCGGCATCGTACTCGGACCTACGTTGGAAGGCACTGCGATCAGAGGATTCTTGTTCACATCTGTCGTTTTCGTGCCGATCATCTTAATTAAATTCCCGCCGGCATTGCCGCGTCCAGCCGCGCGAACCTGATATTTTTGCCGCAGGCCGATCCCTGCCGACCCGGCGCCGTCAAGCGCGGTGATCGGCGGAACCCCCGCGTACGAGATGGGAACGTCTTTGAAGTTCAAACCGCCGAGTGTTGTGTTGTTACGGATCTCAGTGGCGAAGCGGAATTCAATATCCAGATCGTCGGCCCGGCCGTCCTGGTCCAGATCGAAGTGAAATGTGTAAAGAACACTATCATCGAGATTAAAATAGTTCGGTCCCGAGGCCGGCACTTGCGCCGGGATAACGTTCATGATGAACACCGCCTTGCTATCATCCTCCCAACTCCGAAACGCATATACGTCGGTCAAATCGGCCGCCGGATCGAGGGCGATCAGCGGCGCCTCTCTATGGCTTGCCGCCCTGGCGAGTGGTGTCATCGTCGTTAGCGCCATCAGCGCGCTCAACGACATCGCCGTCGCGCGACACATTAAACTATTCTTAAACGATTTCATTTCCCTGACTCCTTTCTCGGTTTAAAGTTGATTTTGCAAAAAGTAACCGTCGCTGGTTTGGTGAATTCTCCGCTTAGCGCTGGGCGAATCTTTCCGGGAACTGCTGGGCGATGGCCAGGCTGAGCGGGTCGGCGATCATCGCCATATGGCCCGCCGCCATGCGCAGGTTCGTATACACCTTGGGCCACTGGCGCGCAGCCTGGGCGTCGACGACATCCTTCAATGTCAGGATATGATCCTTGACCAACGCCGCCACGGTGCTCTTCGGCAACTTCGGATTGGCCGAGGTCAAGAAGGCGCCGAAGTCATCGGCGTAGCGCACCAGATCGTCAACCGCTTTGTCCTGCTTGGCTTTGTCTTGGGTCGCCAGACCGGTGGTGTAGTCGACGACGAAGCCGATATGCTTGCGCCACAAAGGCAGAAACGCTTTCTCCGCATCCACGCCGTAAACCGAGCCGATCGCTTTAGCGATGTCGATGGAGTTGCCGTCCACTGCGTTGGCGGCGGCATTGAACTCTGCGGTGCGGCCGCCGAGGGCAGACCCAGTGGCCATGGCGGCGAGAATCGCATGCTCACGCAGCGCCATGTTTAGCACCAAACGCAGAGTGGATTCCGGCGAATCCGGCGAACCGGCGAAGCGGGAAGGAAACTGTTTCACGATCCCTCCAACCAGCGGATCGCCGATCATCTGCATATGGTGATACGCCGAGCGAATCGCGCTATAGGCTTTCGGCCAATCGCTCATCGCCTGGGCGTCGACGACCTCTTTCAAAGTCATCGCGTGAGTTTTGACCAGATCGGCGACGATGTTCTTCGCAAGGTTTGGGTTGGCCGCGCTTAGGAATGCGCCAAAGTCGCTGGCGTAGTTGACGAGATCAATGATGGCCTTGTCCTGTTTCGCTTTGTCCTGGCTCGCCGCGCCCACGGTGTAATCGACGAAGAAACCGATATGTTTGCGCCACAGGGGCAAAAACGCTTTTTCCGCGTCAGCGCCGTAGACAACGCCGATCGCTCTGGCGATGTCGATGGAATTCGAGTCAAGACCGCCGACGGCGCCCTCGAACGCCGGTTGACGGCCACCTAAGGCGTGACTCGTCGCCACCGCGGCGATCAGCACATGTTCGCCGAACAGCGCATTCAAGTTGGTTCTAAGGTCAGAAGCGGTCCACTTGGACTCGGTGCTGCTCATCATCGAGCCATGCATGGAATGACCCTGCGTGGAATTCATCGAGCTTGACGACTGCATCCGGCCGCAGCCCGCCGCTGCCATTGCGGCAAGCACGGAGCTGCCAATCAAGTTCACAACTTTACTTTTCATGTTCCTGTCCTCCTATGATTTTTTTGTGCCCGTTCGTAACGTGGTTATTTGACTTCGATCTCGCCGCGCATATGTTCGTGGCGATCGCAGAAGTAACTGTACAGACCCGGCTGATCGAAGGTGAAGCTGAAGCTTTTGCCCTTGCCGTCCAACGGCGCGGCGAAACCGTGCTTGTCCGCCGTCACCGAATGATAAATCTCGTCTTCATTGACCCAGGTTACGGTGGTTCCCGTTTTCACTTGGGTTCTTCCCGGCTGGTACTGGAATAGTTTCACCGTGATCTGCGCGCTGCTCGGCTTCAGCGGCGCGCTAACCTGAGCCGGCTTTACGACCTGTTGGCCACTGGGCTCCCCATCGTCACATTCTTCATGGGCCACGGCCGCGCCGCTGACCGCCAAGCATGCCGCGGTAAACAGTGCAAAGAGAGTTCCGTTAGGTTTCATGGATCCGCCCTTTCTGGGTTAGTTCGTCACCGTCTGACAGGCTCTACGGCGGCGATTTCACCAACGGATTCATCGGCACAGCATTTTTTGGAAAAAAAGATTTTTTTAAAATTGCTAAATCCAAACTGGCCGGTCATTCGTAGGTATCAATAGGGATCGTTTGCGCGGTGAAATTGACCAGGCTAGAATCGCCCCGTTGGCGCTGAGAGACAGTTGTGAGCCACGACGAACTGCTAGATTTGGCGGAAATTTACGCCCTAGGCGCACTGGACGGTGACGACCTCGCCGAATATCAGGCGCATCTCGAGACCGGCTGCGGCGAATGTCAGGTGCGTGTAAGTGAAGCAAGCCAGATGCTGGCCGCCCTACCGGGCGGTTACCAGGCGCTCACTGCTTCGGCCGCAGTCAAAACTAGAATCTTTGAGCAAATCGATCGCGACAAGCCAGGGCTATCCTTCGTATTCGCCGATCAAGGCCAGTGGATGGCGGTGGCGCCGGGGGTGCGCGCCAAAGTTCTTAATCTGGACGCCGATCGTCAGCGCGTCACCGCCTTGGTGCGCATGGACCCCGGCTCGCGCTTCGATAATCACCGGCACACCCGTACCGAAGAACTGGTCGTCATCGAAGGCAGCTGTTACTGCGGCGGCAAGTTGTTGCGCAAGGGCGACTACCACCGCGCCGAAGCCGGCAGTATCCATTTAGACACTTTCACCGATGACGGTTCGCTAATGTTGATTATCACATCGGTGCAAAACGAGTTGCTCAGCTAGCCGAACATGCAAGCCCCCATGGCCGCCAACGCGATTCAACTGATTCAACGAACCGCCACGCAAGACCGCGAAGCGTTCAGCCAGCTCTACGATCATTTCTCGTCCCTGGTTTTCACACTCGCCATGCGCATGCTGCGCGGGCGCGACGATGCCGAGGATTTGCTGCAGGAAGTCTTCGTCCAGGTCTGGCGCCAGGCATCGGGCTACAACCAAGACCGCGGCAGTCCCGAAGCATGGATTGTCAATATTACCCGCAGCCGGGCAATCGATAAGCTCCGTTCCATACGTAGAAGAGAACAGAGCTTTGTCTCCACCGCTGATCCCGCCGCCGCGGAATCGGCGGACAACGTCGAATCCAATGTCGCGGCGTCCGAAGCCAAGCTGACCATGAATAGCGCTCTGGCGAATCTGCCGGAAGCGCAGCGTCGGGTGTTGGAGCTGGCCTATTTCGATGGCTTGAGCCAAAGCGAAATCGCCGCGCGGCTCAAAGAACCGCTGGGCACGGTGAAAACTAGAATGCGCAGCGGCATGCAGCGTCTCAAAGATATCCTGAGAACGAAAGCAGCGTAGTGGCTACGGAACACGAACATTGGCAAGCACAGTCGGAGGTCTATGCCCTCGGCGCGCTCGATGGCGAAGAGCTGCAAGATTATCAAGCACATCTCGCATCCGGTTGTGAAGTTTGTCAGGCCTATCTCCGGGAAACCCACGCGACGCTGAATCTCTTGCACGGCTCACTCCGACCCGAACTAGCACCGCCCGCGGTGAAGGCGAGACTGTTCGATCAGATCGGCGTGACAAGCGCTGAAGTTGCATCCACGGCCAAGGCACGCCAAGAGCGTCCGAAGTCCTGGAGAAGAATGATCGGCACCATCGCCGCGGGCGTTGCTGGTATTATCATCAGCGCCACCTACTACAGTTACCGCTACGAGCCGCGCCACACGCTTTACAGTTCGGTCATTGAGCTACTGCGCGATCCGGCGACGCGGGATTCTCCGCTTTATGGAGCCGGCCCGACGCCTCATGCCAAAGGTAGGTTTCTCTGGAATGAGTCCGGCGAAGGCCATATCTTCGTCAGTGATTTGCCGGCTGCGCCGGAAGGAAAGATGTACGCCGTCTGGACCATCGCACAGCAATCCGCGCCGCGTTACGTCGGCACGATCAAGACCGACGCCGCCGGCAAGGGTGGCTTGCACATCAATACACCACGACCCGATCGACCCATCGAAACCTTCGCCGTCACCGTCGAGCCCATGGGCAGCACCGCCGCGCCCACCGGACCGATGGTCCTGGTATCGAAGTCTTCTTAAAACTTTTCGGAAAGCGCTAAGCTATCGCTCTGGAGCTTCGTGTCGTTAACGGGAGTTCGCAAAGCAAGTCGGAGGGCGAGATATCGTCATACCGGCGCAGGCCGGCATCCAGGTTGGCGATTTTCATGGATTCCGGGCAACCCCGGCCTTGCGCCGGGATTGCCCGGAATGACGGATGAATTCTGTAATGAAATCCGGGTCCCCACACTACCGTCAAGCTGAAATTCCGATCGAATCTTACCGTTGCCGATTGCCTGTCGCCCGCTGGTCAGCCATTCAATGGCGAGACATATTCTTTTCGGACAAACCCGACCTGGCCGCCCGCTGCGCTTCGCACTTTGAGCCAGTCGCCGCGATGTTCCAAGATGCTCAGCTGCGTCGCTTCTTGCACTTCGCGCACGCTGTTGGCGGAATAGCGCGGGTTGTCGCGCATCGCCAGTGGGCGGTTCGCGACCACCACGACGAGAGCTTTCGCCTGAGCTTTCGCTTTAGCCGTTGGCGCGACGGTGGTGACGGCGATGGGCGTTGACGGCAATCTGCGGTTGTGCCGGCGCCGCGGCAACGGATTTTTGCTCCTTCTGCATGGGAGTGATAGCAGCGATGTCGAGCGCCTTTTCCGTGACCTTGGCCGCCGGTCGCGCCGGGGCATTTGCCAAAGCACTTGGCGAATCGTCATCGCCCGGCGCGCGGCGCACTTTGCGCTCCCACTGGACGATCATCTCTGGGTCCATTCCTTTGGGAATGAACAACAGCGGCACGGTGATTTCCGCCGCTTCAGTGCTGCCCTCGGGGAATTTCCATTCGCGCACATCGTCGATCACGGTTTTGATAAAGCTTGAATTATTGACATGAGAATTCACCGGATCGACGCGCACCACATTGCCGGCAGCGTCGACCATGAGCTTCAACGACACACTGCCCATCAGCTCTTGCTTGCGGTCGGACCAGCTATTGAACGTGTGATGCAGCCGGGCGAGATGTTCCATCGCTGCCTGTTCAAAAAGTTCCTTGGTCGACGCCGAAGCGCTTTTCGAGCGCACGCTCAGACCCGAGGTGTCCACGGCTAACACCGTGCTCTGAGTCTTGGTCGCTCTTTCCGCTTCGATTAAAGTTTGCAGCTTATCCCAGAGATTTTCATCCCCCGCCATCAGACCGCAAAGCGGCATCGCTAATATTCCGACCATGGCGATGGTCATGGCGCGAATCTTTGGTGTCAGTTTGGCCATATCCGGCACTAGTGGACTTGCCTCCAATGAACCAGGGATCGAAACGACGGCATCTTCCCTGAGTTCAATGCATCTTTTGTTGCCGTGGAGCACGATTGCTTGGCTGTATTCCATGGGTCCCTCCAATTTCTCCCGGCGACACTGTCAGCCATTGGGTTCCAATGGCGCATGCGCGCTAATCGCCGACTGCCGGGATGGTTATGAGTAGTTAGGAATCTTTTCGATTGCGTCGTCGCCGAGACAAGGTAGCAACGGTGAGGCCAATTGAACCTCGGTGAGGCTAGGAAGAAAATCGCACTTCTGGAAGTTCTACGAAAGATGGACCGACCGAATTGGGCCGTCACAGGGAGAAGCTGAACAAGCAAATCGGCAATCCAGAGATATTTCGGCGCGATTTAGGAACTTTCGGCCACCGGACTTGAGCCACTCAGGGTCCGGCGTTTAGCAAGCCGCGCCACCGGAACTACGCGACGGTTTTGTAACTTCGACACGACGGGACACTTCCTGGCTTTGCTCGGCTAGTGTTTATTGACCCGTCGTTGGCGACCCGACAGGCGCCCGCGCCAGATCATTTTCCGATGGGCGATGCCTGCTTCGTCGAAGATCGCTCCAGTACCGCGAAAGTTCAGGCGCTCGTAGAAACCGCTCACAGCGACTTGTGCGTGCAAGTAAATCCGCCGCGCTTGCAACCGTCGCGCGACCGCGACCGCCCGCGTTAGCAATCGCCGGCCCACGCCTCTGCGCCGGTAGCTTTTCAGCACCGCCATGCGGCCGATCTTGGCGGCGCCGCGATGCCACACCACCCTTGCCGTGCCAACCGCTTTGGCGCCGACGCTGGCGAGAAAATGAATCGCCCTCTGGTCGTCGTCATCCAACTCGATGTCACTGGGCACGCCCTGTTCCTTGACGAACACTCTGATCCGGATGGCGTAGGCCAGCGCAAGATCTTTCTCGGCGGAAACTCGCTTGACCGAGACCCTGGACCGCTTCTTGGCAGTTGATTTCAATTTGCCGCTTCGCTTGCGCATTTTTGCTGCTTGCCTGACGCCATTAAGGCTTTCGCCCACCTCATATTGACACTGGCTGAACTTCTCAGATAATTACTCTAGTGAAAAGGGGAAATCATCACCATGAAACAAACTTGCTTTGTCTGCCAAAATATCGACTGCCAGAGCCGCGGCTCGGAAGCGCTGATGAACGAACTCACCGAGATGGTCGCCGCCAAAGGCATTGACGCTGAAGTGAAGTCTTATATCTGCTTCGGCGGCTGCGACTTTGGCCCTAATGTCGTCGTGCATCCGCAAAAAAACTGGTACGCCGGCGTCCAGAAAGAGGATCTGCCGGAGATCGTCAATTCACTCGCCGGCGGCCCGGCGGTGACCCGCCTCGATACCATCGACCCATCGCTAAAAGATATCGTTTACTCGCTGTTGGATGCCGGTGTGGTCTGAGCGCTTCCGACATCACCGCGCGTGAGCAGCCGTTCTCACATCCATGGAATCCAAAATCTCAACTGATTGGTGTGCTGAGAAACGGAGCATTGAGATTTACAACGCCTCGGACACAAAGGCGTTCGGCCCACTAGATATCTGATTGAACCGAAGCTGTGAAAAGCCCGCGATTGTCGAAAAAGTATTTTAGCCCATTGCTTTGCGCGGTGGGCCGGGTGAAAAAAGGGGTTAGTCACGGCAGCGTGCGAACTAACCCCTTTCTCGCTTCTCAGCTATCTTGATCTCTGGTTGAGCGGAATGGCGATGTCGATCACCGCATCGCTAAAGTCATCGATAAAGAAAGCCTCTCCGGTTAGGAGATTAATTCGATAGAATCCAGTTACACCAGCCACGACTAGCGATGCGAAGCCACTGTTGTTGATGGCCCGATCGTCGATGCTCCGATCATCCCGCGCCTCCGTGTAGATGTCGAATCCGACCGGTGTGTCGGCATCGACGGTCAACATGCCGGCTGGCGCAAGCGAGCCGGCATTCGCCGGCGACTGGACGTTGACTTGGTTTAACGACGTGTCGATATTAAATAGAGTCGTCGCCGTGTTCGGCTCGAGATCGTTGTTCGTATAGGCGGCGCCGATGACCCCAGTCGCCGCGTTGCCGGCATAGTTGAGGGCGCCGTCGACTGCGGTCGTAGCCGTCTGCAGATTGGCAAATGGATGTCTGAGGTTCTGGCCGTTGTCGCTGATGATTCGCAGAGCGTTGGCGGCCGGATTAAAGTCCACGCCGAAGGAGTTGCCGCTAAGGGCAACCGTCAACTGCCCAACCGGGGTGGCCACCGCCGTGTCTGTGTTGATTGTGTACAGACCGCCGCCGTTGCCAACGCCATAGAGCAGACCATCCTGGATGCGGAAATCCATGCCCACCAGCGCCGTGTCCCCCGCTTGAAGCCCGGCTATGCTGCCAATTTGGCGGGTTCGTGTGCTACACTCCTGGAACCGCAGCAGCCGTTGATCGTCTGTGAGCGCGAGGATGGTGTTCAACCGACCACTGTTAGTTATGCGGCTACGGTTGCCGCAGCCTGCTTGAGCGGCGTTAGCTGCCTGGGCCGCCAGCACGGCCACAAAAACCACCAGAATCCATACAAATCTCTTCATCATGAAATCCTCCTTGGGTTTTATCGCATCTGCAAGTACCTACGTTTGTGAGGATTAAATGGATTTACGATGACGCGCCGTCAGGCGCGCCGATTCAGATGATGCGACGAACTCGAAAAAGAAGGTTTCTTTAAAGCATTGGACAAGAGCACGGTTCGCAAATAGGATCGCTGGTGTCTCGAATAAGCGCCGCCGCGGCGCGGTCGGACAAGTAGAAGCGAAGATATTGTTCACCACGAAGGAGACCGCGCTGCGAAGCCGCATCCAAAGAAAAGAGCAGGATTCGGAAATTTAACCACAAAGGGCGCAAAATAAATTCCAAGAGGAAGTCCGAGCGTAGGGGCGTATGGCATACGCCCTGGGGCGGCGGAGCGGTGATCGGTAGGCCAGAAAATTTGCGCAGGCGCCGCAAATTCTAATGGATAGTAGTATGAAGATCACGAAGGTCGGAAGATTTTCGATGTCAGCATGTCGGTTTCAAAGTCGAAAGCGTCGCGAACTTTAAAAAGGATCTGGAAATCCTCACCGGCGTCGACCCGGAATGGATGTCGCCCAAGACACCTATTTTACCGTCGGAAAATGAGGTCGTCATGCGCCTGTTAGCGGGCTGCCGTTACGGCCAGCACCAGTTATGCGACCCGGAGGGAAATCTGTTGGACGTATTTGAATAGTTCGCTCAGCGCGTGAACGCACTTAAGCGCGGCTGTGAAACACGCCCAGCGTTTCCAGCGCACCGGTGCATTGTGTGATTGCCATAAGCGACCGTTGCCGGCGATCTCGGGTCGATCACGCCTGTACGCAACAACTGAAGATTGCTAAGCGTGTTCATGAAATCTTCGCATGAAGTAGGAGGTTAAAATGGCAACTCTGAGAGTCATAGATTCCGACGGACATGTCCAGGAGCGCGATACCGATATCAGACCGCATTTGGAAGAGCCCTATTGCAAACGACGCGGATCGCTTTTACCCGGCGACGAGTGGGACTCCAGTATGTATGGCACGCTTGGGCTGAGGGTCAGCGATGTCGCGATGAGACTTCGTGACATGGATAAAGAAACCATCGATACTTCAGTGCTGTTCCCGACCAGCGCCTTTCACATGAGCCAACTTACCGAAAAGGACTACGCAGCGGCGTATTGCCGTGCTTACAACAACTGGATCGCTGAACACTGCAAGGAAAGCCCGCGCATCAAGGGAGTAGCTCTGGTGCCCTTTCAAAATGTCGCCGCCGCCGTGGAAGAAGTAAATCGTGCCGTGACCAAGCTCGCACTGGCGGGAATCGCCATCGCCTCTTTTGGCATGAAAGAGCATCTCGGCAAGCCGGAATTTTGGCCGATCTACGAGGAGATCCAGCGGCTCAACGTGCCGCTGCTGGTGCACAATTCCCGCCAGGGACCGGCGGGCGAGATTCGTTTCGATACTTTTCTGTTCAAGCATACGATTGGCCGCCCCATCGAGACGCTGATCGATTGTGCTGCGCTCATGTATGGCGGCGTGCCGGAACAATTTCCCAAGCTGCGCATTGCCTTTCTCGAATGCGGCGCGGGCTGGGTGCCCTACTGGATGGATCGCATGGATGAAGAGTGGGAGAAGCGAAAATCCGAGGCGCCCTTGCTCAAGGCCAAGCCCAGCGAATACATGGCCCGCGGCAACTGGTTCTACGCCGCGGAGCCGGAAGAGGCGACTTTACCCTTCGTGCTCGATCGAGTCGGCGAAGATGTGATTCTTTTCGCGTCAGATTATCCCCACTGGGACGGTAACTTTCCCTACATGGTCTCGACGCTTAAAGAACGCAAGGATATTTCGGAAAGTGCGAAAAATAAAATTCTCAGTGCCAACGCCATGAGACTTTATGGCTGGGATCGCTAAAGCACTTCCGAGCTTCGAGACTGTGTCGCAATCCGCAAAAGTCTGATTGCTGTCATCCTGAGTAAAGTTGAAGGGCCTCGGAATGACACCAGGAGTCGAGCAACAGATCCATGAGAGGGAGAAAATCGGTTTGATTCGATTTGACGTTGACAGCTGATAACCACGTTGATTATAAGCGACCTCAGAACCGAGTTCATAGCAACCGAAGGATTGCCCACGCCGGTCTAAGACCGACCGAGAGACTTTAACGATTTCACCAGCACAGGAGGCTTCATGGCTTACGATGTCGTGATCAAGGGCGGACGGATTTATGACGGCAGCGGATTGCCTTCCTATTTCGGCGATGTCGCGATTAACGGCGATCGGATCGTCGAAGTGGGGCGGATCAATGACAGCGCGCGGCGCGTCGTCAATGCCGAAGGTTTGGCCGTGGCGCCCGGCTTTATCGATTTTCACACGCACATGGATGCCCAGCTCCTGTGGGACCCGCTGGCAACCTCCTCTTGTTTCCACGGAGTGACGACTCTGATTCCCGGCAACTGCGGCCTGTCCCTCGCCCCATGCCGCGCGCAAGACCGCGACAATTTGATCGGCAGCTTCGTTCGGGTCGAGGCGATGCCCTCTCAAGTGCTGCGCCAAGCGGTCAAATGGGAATGGACCAGCTTCCCGCAATATCTCGACCGGCTGCAGGAGAAACTCGGCGTCAATGTCGCCGCGCTCATGGGACACTGCGCCGTGCGTCAATTCGTCATGGGCGAGGAGTCTTCGGAGCGCGCCGCGATACCCGCGGAAATCGCTCAGATGAAAGCTCTGGTCAGAGAAGGCATGAAGGCTGGGGCGATCGGGTTTTCGACCAATCAAAATCGCCGCCATATGCGTGAGGATGGCCGGCCGATACCGAGCCGCCTGGCCACCGACGAGGAGATTGTCGAACTGGCGAGTGTGCTGGGCGAACTCAATTGCGGCTCCATGCAAATCTCGCGCGGCACCCTGGGAACTGCGCGACCGGTGGAGGAAGATATCGATTTCTTTCGCCGTCTCGCTTCGACCTCCGGCCGGCCGGTGATCTGGCAAAGCATCGCCCATCGGTGGAACGCCCCGGAGCTATGGCGCAAGCTGCTCGATTTGGCGCAAGACTCCCTCGCGTCGGGCGCTCCTTCTTATCCGCTCACCAACGCCCGTCTGTTCAACGGCCGCTTTACCCTCAAGAACGCGCAAACCTTCGACGATCTGCCGAGTTGGAAACAGGTGATGTTTGCCCCGGTGGAGCAACGGGCGGAGCTTTTCAGCGACACCGAACGGCGCCGACAGCTCCGTTTCGAAGCGGTGGAAGACCAAAAACCGACGACGTTTTCCCGGCGCTGGGACCAGATTTTTTTAATCAAAGCCGTCCAGGCGAAGAATCAACCGCTTGAGGGTAAGAGCGTCGAAGAAATCGCCCAGTCGCTGAATAAGGACGTGATCGACACCTTTCTCGATATCGCGGTGGAAGAGAACCTCGAGACCATGTTCCAGAATTCCGGCAGTCGCGACGAGGAAGCCACCGCCGAGATCCTCAAGAGTCCGATCACTTTGGTCGGCCAGTCCGATGCCGGCGCTCATCTCGTCTATCATGCCGGCTACGGCTACGCGACGCGTTTTCTCGGTTACTGGGTGCGCGAAAAAGCCGTGATGCCGTTGGAAGAAGCTATCCGCAAGCTTACTTTCATGGTCGCGTCAGTCTTCGGTCTATACGATCGCGGCCTGATTCGCCCAGGTATGGCCGCCGACCTGGTGCTCTTCGACCCGCAGACCGTACGCGAGTGTGAGCCGGAAATGGTCAACGACTTGCCGGGCGGGGAAAAGCGTCTCATCCAGCGCGCCATCGGCGTGAAAACCACCATGGTCAATGGTGCCATCTTGGTACAAGACGGCGAGCACACCGGCGCTTTTCCCGGCCGCGTCTTGAGAAACCACCACAACGGCCACCCCTCTCTGTAGGGTTCAGCGGCATTGGCGGCTAAATGTGCATGGCCCTGTGAAAAGCTACGCCGGGATTAATGTTACGAGGAAGCCTAATTACACTCTGTCGATCGAGGTGTAACCCTGGAGGAACGAAGGCACTGGCGCGAATGTTTCATCTTGTGCTCGATGCTGGGCACGATGTTTGACCTTTTCGCTGCTGATCGCACAAGCAACTCGTCCCGCTGGCATCTTCAAGACACAACTGCTTTGCCTTCGTGCCGGAAGGGTTGCAGCTCGATCGCAGTTTTACCGCGAATAGTCTGGGCTAGACAGTTCATACGGAGGTGAATCATGTTCGAGATCGCCGGTAAAAAAATCGCCAGCACCTTTGCGGAGATCGTCGATCCCTCCCACACGGCCTTGCTGATTTGGGACATGGAGTACGCCATCGCTCCCAATGCTTTCAACTACAAAGACCTGCTGCCGAAGCTTCAGGAGCTTTCCGCCTTGGCGCGGCGTAGTGGCGTGCGGGTTTTTTATTCGGTGCAGACCGGTTTCGACCTGGCGAAGGAAGAAGCCGGCGTCTGGGTGCGCATCAGAATGAAGCGCGCCAAAGTGAGCGATCCCAAGCAGCTCTTGAGCGAGAAAGAAGATCCCCATGACCGCGAGATCGTCGCCGAATTGACACCCCAGCCGCAAGACATCGTCTTTCATAAACGGCGGCCCGACGGCTTTATCGGCACCGATCTCGACCTGATGCTGCGCAGCAACGGCATCAAAACGATTCTCATCGGCGGTGTCGCCACCGAAGGCGGCGTCGAGGGCACCGCGCGCAGCGCGCGTAATCTTGGCTACGACGTGGTTGTCTTGAAAGATTGTGTCGGCTCGCGCAACCGCGAATTGCATGAAATGGCGCTCAAGCTGATGGAGCAGACGTTTTTCGAAGTTGTCTCGGCTGCCGACATCAGCGCGATTTGGGATCGAAAATGAGCGCAACGAGAAAGTTCTTCCTGATCTTTTTCCTGACTTTTTGCGCCGGCCGTTGCCCGACGGCGATCGACGCAGCCGACGACAAGACCGTCGAACTCGCCAAGAAAGAAGGGCGGGTCAATTTCTACACGTCCATGGGCGCGGAAGAAAGCAAGGTGGTCGCGGACGCCTTTCAGGCCAAATATCCAGCGATTCGCGTCGACATCACCCGCTTGGGCAGTGAGAAGCTTTTGCAGCGAGTCATCACCGAGGGGCGCGCCGGCAGCCATTTCTTCGATGCCGTCACCAACAGCGGCATGGAGATTCATTTGCTCGGCAAGATGGGCTTGCTGGCGCGTCACACGATACCGGAGTTTTCTTCGTTCATGGCCGATTCGCGAGATCCGGCGGGGCGCTGGGCCGATATGTATTCGAATCTGCGCATGGTCGCCTACAACACCAAATTGGTGCCCAAGGACAAAATTCCCAAACGCTACGAGGATCTTTTGGACCCAGGCGTGGAAAGGCCAGATCGGTTTTCCCGAAGGGCAGTATTCCTGGTTCGCCACCATGCTGAAAATCATGGGCGAAGAGCGCGGCAGAAAATTTTTCCAGGGGCTGTCGCGCCAGGAGCTTCAATTTCGCGGCGCCCAAGTGTTGGTGACGCAAATGATTGCCGCCGGCGAGTTCAGTATCGGCTTTGTTTATGACACCCAGGTGCTGCGCTTTAAGAATCGCGGCGCGCCCATCGATGCCGCGCCGATGCCGTTTGTCACGAAAAATATTCATCCTCTCGCGCTTGCCGCGAACGCGCCCCATGCCAACGCCGGGAAGGTTTTCATCGACTACGTGCTTTCCAAGGAAGGGCAAATGTTGGTCAGAAAAATGGGGCGGGTGATTTCGCGCAGCGATATTCCCCAGGAGGAATTGGCCCGCATCAAAGTGATTTCCGAGGACTTCACCATCGCCGATCGTCTCAATCCAATCATGGACGACTACAAGAAGTACTTGCGTTAAGATCGCACGGGATGCTGGTTAAATTTGTTAGCGGACAATCTTCAGCATCGGCGAGATGTAGAGCGTTGGGGAGCAGCGTTGAGACAGCAGAGACCCCGTCTTTTTCCCGCGGCGACTTGCCGTTCAAGATCGGTTCGAGGAATGGATTGGCGGGTTCGACGTCGGACTTGAGCGACTTCTGTCAAAGACTCGGTCTCGTGTATCGCGACAGTTGACCCCGGAGGAAAGACGTTCTTACGGAATGCCAGTGGCACGATAACAAGAAATGATATCAATGTTAGCCAATAAAGTTCTCTGTTTCATACCCAAGTTGCGCGTACTTCTTGCTCTCGTGGCGTTCATCTTCGTTCATCAGAGCGCCAGCGTTTGGAGCGCGGAATCGCTTCGTCTTGGATTTTCCGGAGCGACTGCGACCCAGTTGGCAGGTTCGATAGCCGTGGAGCAGAAATTGTTCGACCTTTACGGCGTGAACGTGGAGTTTATCCAGTCAGCTGGCACCACCATGATTCGCGCTTTGGATGCGCGCAGCTTGGATGTCGCCATTGTCGGCGGCGGCCAGGCGTTGAGCGCTTTTCTCAAAGGCGTGGACGTGCGCATCATCGGCGGGCTAGTGAACACCGTTCCCTATCAACTTTGGGCCAAGCCGGAGATTTCGCAGCTCAAAGACCTCAAAGGAAAAATGATTGCCAACACGCTGCCGGGCACGTCGCTCAACTTGGCTACCGCGGTTATGCTGCAGCGCGCCGGGCTCGATTCGTCGCGGGATGTCAAGCTAATCGCGTTCGGTCGGTTGGGGCTCGTCTCCCAGGCGCTGTTCACTGGGGTTGTCGACGCCGCGCTGTTATCGCCACCGGAAACCATCGAAGCGAGAAAATTGGCACTTCACATGATCATCGATTTGGCCACGGCACGGATTCCCTGTATGTTTACTTCGGTGGTGACCACCCGAGCGGTGCTGGAGAAATCGCCGATGGCGCTGGGACGATTTCTCAAGGGGCTCCTGCATGGGCTCAAACTTGCACTGACCAATCCAGATATGGCAAAGAGGACCATCAGTCGAAACATGAGGCTCACTGACCCGGAGGTTATCGACGAAGTTTATCAAAGAGTCGTCGCGCTCTACGAGCGGCTGCCGCTGGTGCCGAAAGAGGCGATTGAGACCGTGATCAAGCTGTCACCCAATCAGTCGAATCGAAATCCCTTCGGCGTGTTAGACATGAGCCTGCTTGAACGCATCGATAAGGAAGGCTTTGTCCGGTCGCTCTATGCGACAAAGTAGCAATGTTTAGGAGGTTGTTATGGCCGATATCCGAGGCGTTGGCAAGAAAATCACTTACAGCGAGGATAATCCGATCAGCGCGGAGTTGGAGGCTTTCCGCAAGAGCCGCGATAACCTCAAGCGCCCGCCCAAAGACGATGAGGAGCGCGAGCGTTTAGCGCGCTGGCTCGCCCATCGCGGCCGCGACGAACTTGAAATCACCGTCGGCACCGCATGCTACGCCATGTCTCACTTCGAGATGGATGCCGATTGGCGCCATCATCTGGGCGAACATATCGGCACCGAAGCCGGCCACGGTTGGGGGTATATCCGCCAAGCGAATGCCATTGACCCGCGCCGCGACCACTCAAAACCCGACCCCGAATTTGAGCGTCAATATGGCCTGACGCCGCGCACCGAGCACCACCAAATCATGAAGCGCGATTTTCTCAGCTATATTTTTTCCGGCAACTTGTGGCCCTACGGCCACTGCACGGCGGCAAGCATCCAGAGCATCCAAATCACCACGCCGAAGCTGCTCGATTTCGAAGAGCGCGTGGTTCATGCCGAAGAGCGCACCCATCACGACGCGATCTTGCAGAAGATCCACGACTACGTCTGGGAACAGATTGATACCTACGGCGAAACGCCGATTCGGCGCCGCATCGGCGAGATCGAAGCCCAGGCGCTCAATAGCCGCCCGCGTACGGTTTTCGATCCGCCGCGCCGCGACTTCTTGCGCAAATACTTCAACGTGCCGGTGGATAACGTGCGGTATTTTCCCGCTTGGCGCGAGTATCTTTATCTCAATGTCCTGGGCTTTCCGCCCGAACCGGTTTATATCGAAAATTGGCCGGCGGAAATTCCCCAGCCCAAAGCGGGAACATAACTGGAATCGCTGCTCAAGCGTGATGCTAGGTAAGCAAGAAAATAACCACCAGCCAAGGAGGAATCATGTTTCGTGTTGACGTCGACGCCCATATAGACGAAACGGAAGCAACCTGGGAATACCTCGACGACGGCGCCCGCCGCTTCAAACCGGTATTGGTCGATCCGGGAGCGGCGACGGCGCCGGGCGATGCCCGGCCGCACCGCCTCTGGCTGATTGACGGCACGATCCAGCTCAAGCGCTGGCGCGATGATCTGCGAACCGGAACGGTTCAGGCGACCCGGGAACTTCTCGACGTGGAAGCCCGCTTGCGCCACATGGACGAGTTGCGCGTCGACGTGCAGGTGCTCTACCCGACTTTATTCCTGCACGCTTTCACCGCTCGCGCGGAGATCGACGTGGCACTTTGCAAATCTTACAATCGCTGGATCGCCACCGCCACGGATAAGAGCCGCGGCCGGCTGCGCTGGGTCGCAGTGCTGCCGATGCTCGATATCGGTAAGGCAGTGGAAGAGCTGCGTTGGGCCAAAGATCACGGCGCCTGCGGCGTGTTCAAGAAGGGCATCGAAGCCGGCGGCCGCCCCGCCAGCGATCCACATTTCTTTCCAATCTACGACGAGGCGAGCCGTCTCGACCTGCCCATCTGCATCCACAATGCCAACGGCCACATCGAGTCCGCCACGACCGAAGGCTCCGGCCTCGGCGGCGGCATGATCGCCATCGCCGCCTTCAGCGCGCTCGCCGAGCATGGCATCCCGGACATGTTTCCCAAGCTTAGAGTCGGATTCATCGAAACCGGCGCTTCCTGGGTGCCTTATCTCTATGCCGATCTGGAGGCAAAAAAACTTCGGCGCACGTTCCTGCCGATCAATTTCAAGGAAGACCTGTTCCGCCGCAACCGCTTCTATGTGGCCTGCCAAACCAACGACGATCTTCCTTACATCCTCAAGTACGGCATGGAAGACAACCTGATGATCGGCACCGACTATAGCCACGCCGATCAATCCGCCGAGATCCACGCCCTCGACGTCATCGAGCAACGCGGCGAAAAAGGCGAGATACCCGCGTCCGTTGCCCGCAAGATTCTCGACGATAATCCGCGCCGGTTCTACGGGCTATAGGCGATCCATTTGACCGTACGGAGAGATTCGTGCCCATCCTGGTTCCCAGACTTTGATGCTTCTTCTACTCAATAAACAAGCCATTCGCGTACGGGGACGCCAAATCATTTGGTATAAGGCGACAAGTTAGGAGATTTCTTTGGGTTCGGTTTTCATCAGTTATCGAAGGGAAGATTCCGAAGGTCAAGCTCGAGCGTTGTTCCAGGACCTCGTGGCCAGGCTCGGCCGGGACTCGGTGTTTATGGACGTGGACAGCATTGGCTTAGGACGGGACTTCCGCGCGGTCCTTCAGGAACGGCTGGCGACCTGCGATGTGATGTTGGCACTGATTGGACGGGACTGGGTTGATGGCAAGGACAAGTCAGGTCGGCGCCGACTCGACATTCCCGGCGATTTCGTGCGCATGGAAATTACCGCGGCTCTCAAGCGCAATATTCCGGTCACACCGCTGCTGCTCCACGGCGCGCAAATGCCCACTGCGGAACAATTACCGGAAGATCTCAGCGACTTGGCGTACCGCAATGGATTCGAGCTTAGCCACAACCGTTGGGAGTCCGATGTTCAGGAGTTGGTCAAGCGGTTAGGTCTGGTCGCACGAAATGACACGCCGTCAGGCGCAAAGACAGATGCAGCGGCGCCACCGCGACCAGCCGCGAAGAAGCCTTGGTTCGCCATTGCCGGAGCGTCGGTGATAGCCGTCGCAGTCGGTGGTTTTTTGTATTACCAAAAGACTCCTCAAGAGACGTTGAAGGCCGAAAAAGAGGCTCCGTCGGCAGGCGCAAATACTGAAGCGAACAAACTTATTGCTGACGCTGAAAGTGCAAAACCACTCGTCGCGGCGGGCAAAGGTAAACTTCTGGGTGAGGCTCCGAAGGCGAACGCTCCTTCGCCATCGATGGCGAAGAATCTATCTGACTCGTCGCAGATTGAAAGAAAACCCGCGAACTCGGCTGTTTCTGATAAGCGCGGGGGCCAGGAGAAAACCCACACTTTTAATTCACCTGATTTTCAATTGAAGATCAGTACTGAGGGCAGTTACATTAGCAGTCCGTTTAGAGTCGACAATTTGGAACTCAGCAAGGATTTTCTCATCAATTTTCAAATTAAATCGACCAGAAACGGCGGCTCTACCCGCTACGGCATCGCTTGGAATTACCGTCCCGAGGATTTTCTACTGTTTACTCTCCACTCTACGAATGGAGGATATTATTCGATCGGCCCGGGAAGAAGCCGAACGTACGCGCCGTTTTCACGGTTTTCAGAAGGAATTATCAGCATCAATGGCGAAAATAACTTCGACACGCTCCAAATGAAACTGAACGGAAGTGCCCTGGTCTTTGCGATCAATGGCAAAGAAGTGTGGAGTACAACTAGCTATAGGCTGAATTCAAATCAATTTGCCTTTTGGGTAGCCGATTTCTCAGAAGCATTGGTAAAATCATACACTTTGCATCAGTAGCTTGCATTGAGGAGAAGTAAAACCGGAGTTTCGACGATAGTCCGCGCAGGTTCTCCGGGCTATAGACGATCTTGCGGAGCGTCCGCTTCTTGAGTGTCTTTCCGGTCGGGAATAGCCGGCTGCTGCAATGGTGCGGAACGCTTCGCGGGGCTCAGCAGAACGGAAAATCCTCGATGATATCAAAACCCCTCCGTTCGTCCCTTCGATAACTCAGGGCCGGTTTTGAGCAACGTCAAAGGACTCCGACAGATTTTTTCAGCAGTCGCTAGACGAGATTGCCCCGGAGATAAATCATGCGCTACGAATTGTATTATTGGCCCGGCATACAGGGCCGCGGAGAATTCGTCCGGCTCGCCTTGGAAGACGCCGGCGCGGATTACCTCGAAGTCGCGCGCCGGCCGCGCGGGATGGCGGCGATGTCGCGCTTTATGGACAGCCGGTCGGTCAAGCGGCCGCCGTTCGCGCCGCCGTTTTTAAAAGCCGGGAATGTGGTCATCGCCCAGACCGCCAACATTCTATTCTTCCTCGGCCCGCGCCTCGGCCTCGCGCCGAAACCAGACGCGGGCCGGCTTTGGGCCCATCAATTACAACTCACCATCGCCGATTGGGTCGGCGAGGTTCATGACAGCCATCATCCGATCGCAGGTAGTCTGTATTACGAAGATCAAAAGCGTGAATCCAAGCGCCGCGCAGTGATTTTCACAGCCGAGCGTCTGCCGAAGTTTTTGAATTACTTCGAGCAGGTCTTGGCGCGCAACGGTGGCCGCGTCCTTATCGGCAATAAGGTTTCCTACGTCGATCTGTCGCTGTTCCAGATGATCGAAGGGCTGCGCTACGCCTTTCCCCGCGCGATGACCAAGCAGGAACGCAAACAGCGCCGAGTGATCGCGCTGCACGACCGAGTCGCGGCGCGCCCCCGGCTCGCCGCGTATCTCGCCTCCGAGCGGCGCTTGCCCTTCAATCAGGAAGGGATCTTTCGCCACTATCCTGAGCTGGATGATCGGTCGTGAGGTAAGAGGCGAAAGGCAACAGGTGGATTTAAGAAAAATACCCGCCTTCGTACCCCGAGTCGCTAGCCAACAGAGTTAAGGACCAACAGGGCGACAAATTGGGCTTGACGACCGGCGCGCGAATGTATTACGACCGGCTTTACGTCTTAATTCCAAACAGTAAGGAGGAATGACCATGGCGTATAGCGTAAAGAAAGTCGACGTTTGGGCAGGCGAAATCGCCGATCGTCCGGGAGGGCTGGCCGAGAAGATACAATCCTTAAGTAATGCCGGCGCAAGTCTTGAGTTTCTAATCGCGCGCCGCGCCGCCGACAAACCTGGCTCAGGGGTTGTTTTCGTCACTCCAATCAAAGGAGCAAAACAGAAAAGCGCGGCCCAAGGGACAGGCTTCGCCACCACCGATAGCCTCCATTCGGTGCGGGTTGACGGCCCCGACAAAGCGGGACTCGGCGCAAAAATGACCAAAGCCATCGCCGACGCTGGGATCAACTTGCGTGGTCTTTCGGCGGCGGCGCTGGGGCGGCGCTCCGTAAGTTACTTGGCTTTCGACAGCGCGGCGGACGCGGATAGCGCGGTCAGCCTCTTGAGGAAAGCGCTCAAGTAAAAAGCCGGTGGACCGATAGTTAGGAACACTAACTGGCGGCAATCCAGACGTTTGCTGGTGCGCCTCTCGCGTCCGACCGGCGCTTCCCTTTCAATCAGCAAGGGATCTTTCGCCACTACCCTGAGTTGGATGCTGGGTCGTGAGGTGGAGAACACTTGTCCAACGATGCCAACGTGAAATAAGTCAATACACTGGCTCGACCCCAATACCCTTTCCCAGAGGCGCGCGTCATACAGTGCTTTATGAATTCCTTGAGCAGTCTGGCGATCGCGCTTGCATCTCTGCCTGTCCGTCGACGGCGCTCACTACCGAGCGAAAGCCGAGCGCCGGAATATTCCATAGTGCGGCCAGGGTTCGAAAATCGGCAGCTTAAGGAGCACGGGGCAGGGTAATCTCGCGATCATTTTCAGCAGCTTTCCTTGTGCCAACATTTGAGCAAAGAAGAGTTTCTTTTGAACCGGAAGCACTACCAGATCGATACTCTCGGCATTGACGATTTCCAGAATCTTTTCCTCTTTGTCGCCGAGGACTACTTTTCTAGCGATTTTCAGCCGGCCGGGGGTTCTAACAACGTCCTCGATAAAACGATAAAGATCCAATGCTTTCTCGCGCAACAAGCGATCGACGGGAATCCCGGCCGGACGATTCAACGCGGGCGATCCTTCCAAGACGGCCAGTAAGTCCAAGAAGGATTCCGCCTCCTTCTTTTGCGCGACGTGCAACACTACGAGTTCAGCTTGCGTTTCCTTGGCCAAGGAGACCGCGTATTTGAGTCCGTTAGCGCAAATCTTCTGAAAAGTTGACTGGAATAAGAATTTTTTGAACTTCATGCATAAACATAACCTCCTAATTGACTTAAGAAACAACTATCCAATTCGATTACAGCCGATGATTTGAGGAACCAGACGGTCTGGATGGAACCGGTGAAATTAGATATTGAGAACGGATTTCGAAATGTGGCGAGAAACTTTAGGGGCAAAAATCATTGTGAACAATTGTCGGACGACGATGACGCGTCGCGGCGGAACGCCGGGATTTTCTTTCGCGGTAAAAAAACCTGCCGAGCGCGGCGTTAGTTCGCCATACATTTCAAAGGCGAATTGAGCGGCCGTTGTTGCCGGGATGTCTATTCTAGCGGCTCCGGCATCGTCGCGCGAGGCTGCCTGTCGCTGAGCCGGAATAGGCTGCGCGCTCCGGTAGAAAACCCTATTGGTGAAAAAGCTCGGCGCGAGGAATTCGAGGCTCAACAAAACCAACGCCGCCAATAATATTGTCTTCACGCGTGACATAAAAGCATAACCGTATACTTCAAACTAACATTGATAGGCGCGGTATCAAGGCGCGCATGCTTCAAAAAACAAATTGTCACCGGAATGTAACATTTCGCCGCAATGGGAAGGCTATTGTGGTGAGAAAAGCGATTGAAGGATTATGACCATGCGTAAGCAAAAGAAAACACGTTTGGAGGAGAAGGGTTGGAAAGTTGGCAGCGTAAAAGAATTTCTGGGTCCTTCCAACGAGGAGTCCGCATACCTCGAGCTGAAGTTTAAGCTTGCTCGGGGGTTGTGTCCCGAGGCAGACGTACCACGAATTTCGTTCCGTCTTCCGCTGTGGAGGTTACGCTGATTTTTCCCGCATGCGCTTCGACAATCTCACGAGCAACGAACAGCCCAAGACCGAAATGCCTAGTGTATTTTTCTTGCTTGGCGGCACTAGAGAAAGGATCGAAAATTGTCTGAAGGTCGGATTGAGGGATCGGGACGCCATTATTGTGTACTGTTATGACAATTTCCTTCGATTCCCCGTATGCATCAATGCTCACGGGGGATGTCGGGTCACCATGCTGTATTGCGTTGGAAACAAGATTTGCAAGCATCTGGCTTATGCGTATGTAATCCATAGCGCCGTGAAGACCCGCGCCGCAATCTGAACGGATGGTACGCTCTGGATAGGCCGCTACAAATTCCGCGACTGTGTGCTGACAAACTGGGGTAAAGTCTATTAACTCCCGTTTGACAATCAAAGGCAGTCCAAAACGGGCCCGCGTAAAGTCGAGCAAGTTATCAATCAACTTGCTCATACGCATGCCACTATGAACCATATTAGCGGCAAGCTCCTCGACAGCACCCTTATCGAAACCAGCTCTTTGAAGTATCTGCGCCGACGACACGATCGCGTTGAGTGGATTTCGCAGATCGTGCGCCATGACAGCAAGGGCTAAATCCCGGGACGCGTCTATTTCTTGCATGAATCGAACAGTCGATTCGCTAAGCGCCTGATCAATCCCTTCATTGAACCTGATTAATTGGTCAACGTTAGAAGTGTCCCCCAAGTCAGGTGAACTTTCTATCCATAGCCGAATCACAGTCGCCCGAAGAGCCCGAAATTCCGACAATAGTTGGGCGTGGTTGAAGCCCAAGTCGAGCCGCTCAGCAGCATGGTATTCCGCAGCGCTGTCCTCCTGTGGACGTCGGCCGCGACCTGTGGATTTTTCTGCCTGCTCCGATGCAGATTGCGCAGTTTCCATATCCTTCGCAATCGCCGTCAGGATTTTTTCCGCTGCATTTCGTAGTACGATTTTGGTGAATTTTGAGTTTGGTAAGACGGTGGCGGCAAAGGATTCCCATTCCGTGAGAATCTGCTCGAGGTTTAGGAGAATGAATTCTGACAAACGCATATCTTTTGTAACAGAGGTGATGAATGGAATCTTATAGAAAACTTAGGGCGCGCCGGTGCTATCGTGCCGTTCAGTTAAGCAGCCGCTGAATATTTGATTTTAAATTCTCGAATATGACCGGCTTGCCGATGATTAAAGATTTCGGCATTTTGGAAACGTCAAGAGCGTCGTTAGGGTAAGAGGTTAGAACAATAAAGGGGGTGTCTGGGGAGATGAAACGTAGGCGCAGAATGAGCGCAATACCATCAACGCGGGGCAGACGAATATCTGAAATCAACAGATCAAATCGAAAGTTATTCAGAAGATCGAGAGCCTCAGCGCCATCTTTCGCCTCATCGACCTCATATCCCTCTCGACGCAAAAACATGCTGATAAGTTTGCGGCTGATTGGCTCATCCTCTGCGAAGAGAATTCGTTGTTGCATGCGCCACTTTCTCCCATCGAATTCAAATTCATACTTACAGCTGTTATGTATACGGTCCATTAATTAAAACCCAAATGGCGCCGTAAGCAAATGTTGGCTACCAGTTTGGGCGAGGCCAACCCAAACTCGCGACGGTTAAGTAGACATGCGCACGCCGCCGGTGACACCTCGATTGCGATTGATGATTTCCAATGCCAGCGCAGCCTGATCGGCGGCCTCGACCAAAAGCAGCACCTGCCCGGCCTCGAGTTCCGGAATGCTGGGAATCTCATCCGAAGCTGCCGTGTGCACTTTGGTTTCGGCGATAAAGTTCTTCTGAGCCGCGCTGTCTTGCATGGCGACGGCAATCCTATCGTCGGCAAAGCCCGCACCTTTCAACTGTACGACCGCTTCTGCGGCTTGCTCCGGGTCTCCGAATAAACCTGTGATGCGGGTTTCGGCCGCCAACGCGCCACCCATGCTCGTTTTTTTCTCCGGATCATCTGTTTTCGGGAAATTGATAAATTCTTTTAGTTGCATGACTCCCCTTGCAAATTAATTCACGTATAGTTACTTGCACCCTGCAGCAGTCGCTGTGCGCTATATAAAGCAACGAACGTACCAACCTTATGTCCCCGTAAGATGACCAAGTGTTTTGGATATGACCCAAAAGCCGATTAAATGTCCCAGGGATGAAACGAAACAAAGCCCTCGCGGACCGCTGACATTTCCAGGCACGCGGCGTGGGTTGCATCGCGTTTATGAGAAACAGGGCGCGCAATTCCTAGGACGAGACTGAACGTTTTGCCCTGAGTCATCCTTCCTGCCCGCTGAACGAGAAGCGATCGAATTCGCTAAAACATGTATCGAAGACCACAAGACCAATCTCTTCTAATTTATGCACAAGCATGAGGGTTAGGCCTGAGTATTGAGTTATTTTGTTGTCTCGCTCACACCTGCACCAGGTGAATCCAGTTGATCATCGGTGTGCTTGGCTTCAACGTCCACGATTCAAGAGTCTCAACTGAGTGAAGATTTGATCGCGAAACGTTCTGCTCGGCGTCGACATTATTCCGAGTCGTTGGCCGCTTCATCAAGTCATGGCAGGTGGCGATGAGCTCATTCATGGGAAATCCGCCGCGCACGGCCCTGCTATAAAAAACCAGAGCGGAAGGTTCGACGAGCGTAAACTCGCTGCCCCAGATCCATTCTTTTCGCTGGACCATTGGCGTCGATTTCCTGGCAATTGGTCCAGAACGATTTCCGCCCGCTTTCCTTTACCGCGGCCTGCGCCTTCGGCAAGGGGAGAGTTGAAAGCGAATTATCGTGAATTTGAGTCTCAGCGTCTCGCTGTGAAGAGATTGTAAAGCCAGCCGAACAAAAGACCGGCGAGCCCTCCTGCAAGTAATGAATAGAGTGTGCCGACGATTAGGGCAATCGGCACGTTGACTGGGTCATATCCGGGGTAGAGCGAGGTTAACATCGCCAGGTAGGCGCCGCCGTAAGGACGCAAGATGAGATTCATCAGCGAGATAAAAAGAAAGACGGCGGTCTTGTACAGCGCGCCGGCGATGATCATGGCATTGAGCGACAGCTTCATGTTGCACCATCCGCGAAACACTTCTATAGCCTATTTTCGGCTCCAAACGCTACTCTATAAATCTCCATAAAAAGTGCCGGCGCTGAAAATATAGCTTTTGCTCCTCGCGCGCTTACGAAAAATGAACAACCAGGGCCTTGCTCGATGATGTGACGACTCGATCACAAGATGAAAATGATTCGGCATCGACGGAACGAATACCGCTTACCCGGGTGCTGCGCCTTCGCTAGCGCAAGGATGACAAGAAAAGCTTAGCGAGCCTTAGCCTGATGGGTCAGAACGACGAGGAAGCAAATAAGCGAAGCGCAGATCTCAACCGCCCAACGTCGGGCTCATATCGCTCGACGTGCCGCCGGCGGCGGGGACGTAGCACTTGGTCGTGTAGTCCATCACCATGCGATCGGCGTTGAAGCGCCAGCCCAGGGTGCGGATCGTTCGCTTCATGCGCTTGATCCAGCCGCGCGGCAGGCCATCGCGGTCGCGTTGGTAGTAAAGCGGGATCACTTCTTCGCGCAAGGTCTTGTACAAGTCTTCGCCGTCGCGGGTATCGTGAACATCCATGTTCGTATGGGTCTTGCCGGTGCCGATGGCGAAACCATTCTGCCCGTCGTAAGCTTCGGCCCACCAGCCGTCGAGGACGGAGAGGTTGAGTCCCCCGTTCAAAACCACTTTCATACCGCTGGTCCCGGAAGCTTCCAACGGCCGGCGCGGATTGTTCAACCAAACATCGACGCCTTGGACAAAATGGCGGCCGACGTTGATGTCGTAGTCCTCGACGAACACGAACTTTTCGGCGAACTCCGGATTGCGCATCAACTCGGCGATCTGCTGCAGCACCCGCTTGCCGGGTTCGTCGTGCGGGTGCGCCTTGCCGGCGAAAACGAATTGCACCGGACGCTTCGGATCGTTAACCATCGAAGCGAGCATTTCGATGTCCTTCAGTAACAGATTAGCCCGCTTGTAGGTGGCGAAGCGGCGGCCGAAGCCGATGGTGAGCGCGTCCGGGCTCAGCACTCGGGCGATTCGGCGCAGGGTTTGCGGCGGCTCGCCGCGGCGCTCGGCTTGTTCGACGGCGCGGTGGCGGACGAATTCGATCAACCTCGACTTCAAGCTCAAGTGGGTTTCCCAAAGCTCCCCGTCGTCGACCGATTCGATCGCTTCCCAAGTGCGCGCCTCGGCGCTTAGCTGATACCAGCCGCTGCCACAGTGGCGGTCATAGAGACGGAACATTTGCGGCGCCAGCCAGGTGGGGACATGCACGCCGTTGGTGATGTGGCCGATCGGCACGGCGTCCTCCGGCTTGCCCGGATAGAGTCCGGTCCACATATTGCGCGACACTTCGCCGTGCAAAGCCGACACGGCGTTGGCGCGGCGCGAGAGCTTGAGCGCCAGCACGGTCATGCAAAACTCTTCGTAAGAGTTGCCGGGATTTTCCCGTCCAAGTTCCATCAGACGATCGTGCGACAAGCCAAGCTGCTCGCGCAGCGGTCCGAGATGTTCCTCCATCAGGTCGGAGTTAAAGCGGTCATGACCCGCCGGCACCGGGGTGTGAGTCGTGAAAACCACCTGGCGCGAAACCCGCGGCACCGCCTGGTCAAAGCTCAGCCCCTCGTCCTCCATGCGTGTGCGGATCGCTTCGAGCACGGCAAAACCGCTGTGGCCCTCGTTCATGTGCAGCACGCTGGGCGTTATGCCCATCGCTGTCAGCGCGCGAAAACCGCCGACGCCGAGGAGCAACTCATGGCGGATGCGCGTACGCGCGTCGCCGCCGTACAGGTTCGCTGTGAGTTGCAAGTCTTCCGGCGTGTTGCCTTCCACGTTTGAGTCAAGCAGCAGCAGGGCGCAGCGGCCGACTTGCATGCGCCAAACTTTGGCTTTGATCGCGCTGCCGCGCGTCTCGATTTGCACGGTGACCGGCTCGCCATTGGCGCCGATCGCCGGTTCCATCGGCTGTTCGTTCACGTCGGTTTGGAGATACACTTCTTGCTGCCAGCCGTTGAGATCGAGCTGCTGGCGAAAATAACCGTGACTGTAAAATAAGCCGACGCCGATCAGCGGGATATCGAGATCGGAGGCGCTCTTGATGTGATCGCCGGCGAGCACGCCGAGTCCGCCGGAATAAACCGGAATCGATTCATGCAAGCCGAATTCGGCGGAAAAATAGGCGACCGGGTGCGGCCGCAACACGCCCGCGTGGCTTGCCCCCCAGGTGCGATCGGCCTGGAGATATTCCTGCTGGCGCCGGTAGGCGTAATTGATCCGGCCGTGCAGCACCAGTTCTCCGGCGCGGCGCTCGATCCCCGCCAAGGGCATCTCGCCGAGCAGCGCAACGGGATTGTGATTGAGCTGGCGCCAGCGCGCCGGGTCGAGGTCGAGGAACACGTTGACCGAGTCCTGATCCCAACTCCACCAGAGATTGCGCGCCAGGGACCACAGCCGCTCCTGAAGCGGCGCGATGAAGCGCGCCAGAGTGCGCGCTTCGGAGATCACCGGCGCAAGCTGCGCGGCGGCCTCGGTCATCATGCGAATTTCGCCGTCTCGAAAACAACGATCTTCAATGGTTTGGACGACCAGGACGCCTTGCAAAAATCCCCGATCGACGAGCGGGACGCCGAGGAACGACTGGTAAGCCTCTTCGCCAGCCTCTTTAAAATATTTGAAGCGTGGATGGTTTCTCACTTGCTGCACCGCGATCGGGCGCACTTCCTCCGCCACCAGGCCGGAAAGCCCTTCATGGATCGGCATGCGCAGGGTGCCGATACATTGGGGTCGAAGTCCAAGCGAGGCGGCCAGGAGCAGGTTGGCGCGATCCGGCTCGAGTAAATACGCCGAACATACGTCGGTCTGGAATCTCTTAGCGATCAGGGCGACGACGTTCATCAAAGTCTCCGCCGGCTTGCCGCCTTCGGCTGCCAACGCGGCGATTTCTTCCAACGTCAAAACGTAATCTGCATCAAACAGCGCGGCTTTGGTTTGGCTCAAGGTCTAAATTCCTTCGCGGTCATTATATTTTTCACCATAACACTGGGATTACTGATCAAGCCCCTGCGACAATAGTTTTACGTGAGGGCGTCATTAAAAAGCAACTACCATGCCGTTGCCGGAGGAGAACCTGCCAGGCAGATTCATTTGACTTGAGGAGCTGGGTGCAGGAAATCACGCCGCGCCGTGCCTAACTAATGGGCCGGCTGCCTAATTTATGACCCGCGATTTGCCTACGACGATATCGTCAAGCCTTAGCCCATCGAAGCGCCGCCGGCAAACATGATCGCTTTCCATTCAGCGAGTGAAGGCTTACATGATTCCCGCTCCGATTCGCGACGCGCAACCGTCGGCGGACAGCGCATTCCCCCGCAACACCCTCGCCGCGAACTAGGTGTCATTTTGCCGCGTTCAAAGCGGGGAGAATCTCTTCCAGATAGATGCGGAACTGCGCGTTTAGATCTTCGCCGATCGGGCGAATCGCAACGTGATCGACGCCGGCATCGATGAATTCTTGGACGCAGCGGACGCAGTGTTCCACCGGTCCGCAGGCGGTCCAGATCTCGACGCCTTGCCGGGTAAAGTCCTTTTGATAATAGGCGTCGAGAAATGCTTTGGCTTCGCCAAACGCCTGTTGCCGATCGCTATTCACGGATACGCCGTAGTACAAAACGGTTTTGAAAGCTTCCGGGTCGCGGCCTTCCTCGACCAACATTTTCCGCAGCCTGGCTTGGTGTTCTCGAAACATCGAGAGCTCGATCTGGTTGCTCATCCAACCATCGGCGTAGCGCGCGATTCGCCGCAAAGAGCGCTCGACGCCGCCCTCGCCGATCTGCGCCGCGCGCGGCGTGCCGGCGATATAAATCGGACAAGGCCGTTGCGCGGGCTTCGGTAGGAGATTCACGTCCTCAAACGAATAATACTTGCCATGAAAGCTTGCATGTTCGTCCGACCAGAGCAGCCGCATGGCCTGAATCATCTCTTCCAGTCGTCCGGGTCGCTCTTTACTCGCCACGCCCATGACTTCGAGCTCTTTGGCCGCCATGGGATGCTGGCTCGCCGGGTAACCCATGCACGCCGCCAGCCATGTGCGTCCGCCTGACAGCACGTCGAGGCTCGCCCACTGCAAGGCGAGCAGCACGGGATTCCGCTGGGCGATTGTCGCCATGCAAGCCACGCCTAGTTTCACACGCGAAGTCCGAGCGGCGATGGCGCCCAGTAGGGGAATGCATTCCAGCCGCGGTTTGCTCAAGATACTGTCGCCGACCCATATCGCATCGACCGCGCCGGTCGCCTCGGCCCGTACTGCCATGTCGATGAGCTCCTCGGGCGGCGTTCCACGCGTAACCAATGCGCGGTTGGACAAGGTTAAACCGAAAGTAGTTTTTTTCTTCGCCATGCCGGCGAGCATAGGACGAGCCCGCGTTAACTTTCAAGCGCGATCTGCTCGTTTGCGTCGCAAAGTTTCCTACGGCGATCCGTCGCTCTTCCGGATGATCGAAGGGCTGCGCGCCTTTCCGCGCGCGATGACCAAGCAGGAACGCAAACATCCACGATTGACCAAGCTGCACGACCGAGTGGCGGGACGCACTGCCGCGCCGCGTATCTCGCGTCCGAACGGCGCTTGCCGTTCAATCAAGCAGGTTTTCACCACTATCCTGAGCTGGATGATAAGTCGTGAGGCAAAAGCAAGAAAGGCCATGCTTCGCATAGAATCAAATCAAGAAATGTGCGACCTCTCCAGGCCTGATCTCATTGCTTTCGCTATTGACCAATGCTACACGCAACGCTTATGAAGCGACTTTTGTGGTTGTTGATACTCGCCCTATCGCCGTGCGAAGTGAGAGCGCAAAACCAGTTCTACCAAGGCAAGACCATTACGGTTGTCGCCGGGGTCAGCGCTGGAAGCGTCTACGATATGTACACGCGGCTCATGACACAGCATATGGGTAAGCATATTCCCGGAAATCCAAGTTTCGTTGTGCAAAATATGACCGGCGCGGGATCGATCATCGGCGCCAATTATCTGTATAACGTTTCCAAATCCGATGGATTGACGATCGGAGCGGTTCAACCGTCGATATTCTTCAACCAGCTCCAGAAACATCAAGAGGTGAAATTCGACTGGGCAAAGTTCACCTGGATCGGCAGCTCGGACAAGTCCGATTGGCTGCTCTATATGCGTGCCGATTTGCCTTACAAGAGCCTGGCTGACGTGCGCCGGGCTAATGCGTCGCCAAAATGCGGTTCCACCGGCGTCGGCACGTCGGAAAGTTATATTCCGAAGCTTTTGGAAGAAACACTGGGAACAAAGTTTACCGTTGTGGCCGGCTATCAAGGCGGTGGCGATATCGACCTCGCCGTGGAGCGAGGAGAGCTTCAATGCCGGGCGTTGACTGTCCAGGCCTTTCATTCCCGAGAGCCCTATCATAGCTGGCGTAAAAACAACTTTACCCGGATCATAATGCAGACCGGGCGCGCGCGCGACCCGCGCCTACCGGATACTCCTACGCTTGCCGAGCTCATGGACGAGCACAACACCTCGGCAGCGGCACGCCGCTTGGTGCCTGTGGTCTTGGCGAGCGGCGACTTCGGCCGGCCCATTATCGCACCTCCCGGAGTAGCCCCGGACAAGGTCAAAATTTTACGCGACGCCTTTATGAAAACCATGAATGATCCTGAACTCCTGGCCGAGGCGAAAAAAAGGAGCTTGAGCATTACGCCGACGCGCGGTGAGGAGCTTGAGGCGTCGGCAAAGAGTGTCGTCGTGCAATCGCCCGAGATGCTGCAACGATTGAAAACGCTGATGAATGAGTAAGCGGAGCGGCAATCCGATCTTTAAGTGTAATTCTCGCTGCGCGCAGCGATTAGCGATGGCCACTCTGATCAACTTTGTCGACCGTTCTCAGCAGGCTCAAAAGCGAAACGGTTCAAGTTGTCCACAGAGCACTAACAAAAAGCAAAAAGCGGCCCCCTGTCTGACCTTCACGCCCACCTTCGGCTCACATTCAATGGATGGCTCGCAACACATGTCGTTGGCCGATCCCTTAGAGTGTACGAGTCCAGATTTCGGAGCAATTTTCCTATTCCGTCATTCTTGATAAGGCGGTTAGCGCTCGTTAAATTCAAGCCATGGCGCCTGAGAAAATTTCCGCGCGCTGCTGCATCGCGGGCGGCGGCCCGGCCGGCATGATGCTTGGGTATCTGCTGGCGCGCTCCGGCGTCGAAGTCTTAGTGCTGGAAAAACACAGCGATTTCCTGCGCGATTTTCGCGGCGATACCATTCATCCGTCGACCCTCGAAGTGATGCACGAGCTGGGATTGCTCGATGAGTTTCTCAAACTGCCGCATCAGGAGGTCGACAAGCTCAACGCGCAAGTTGGCGAGATGCGGCTGACCATCGCGGATTTCCGGCATCTGCCGACCCGCTGCGGCTTTATCGCCCTCATGCCACAGTGGGATTTTCTCAACTTCGTCGCCGAAAAAGCGGAGCGCTATCCCAGCTTCGCTTTGATCATGGACTCCGAGGTAAACGGGCTTATCGAAGAGTCGGGGCGCGTGATCGGGGTGCGCGCGAATACTCCCAAAGGCACGCTGGAAGTCCGCGCTGAACTAGTCGTCGGCGCGGACGGCCGGAGCTCGATCGTGCGCGAACGGGCCGGTTTGCAAGTGAAGGAATACGGCGCGCCGATGGATGTGCTCTGGTTTCGGCTCCGGCGAACTGCGGAAGATCCCGTGGCGACCATGGGCAGGTTCGATAGCGGCAGGATTTTTATCGCGCTCAATCGCGGCGACTATTGGCAGTGCGGCTACATCATTGCCAAGGGACAGTTTGACGAGCTGCGCCGCCAAGAATTTGCAACTTTTCGCGCGGCCGATCGTGCAGCTTGCGCCCTACGCTAGCGACAGCGTGCATGAGCTGCGCGGTTGGGACGATGTAAAGCTTTTAACGGTTCGGGTGGACCGATTGATCGATTGGTTTCGGCCGGGTCTGTTGTGCATTGGCGACGCCGCTCACGCCATGTCTCCGGTCGGCGGCGTCGGCATCAATCTCGCGATCCAGGATGCCGTGGCGGCAGCCAACGTTCTTTTCAAACCGCTGCGCCAAGGACACCTCGCCATCGATCACCTGCGCCAGATCCAAAAGCGCCGCGAGTGGCCCACCCGCGTGACGCAAGGGTTGCAGGTCGCCGTCCAGCGCCGGATCATCGCGCCGGTGTTGGGCGGCACCGGACCGCTCAAACCGCCGATCGCGTTGCGCTTGCTAGCTAAAGTTCCGTTTCTGCCGCGAATCCCGGCTCGGCTCGTCGGCCTCGGCATCCGCCCGGAACATGTGAGTCCGGGAGTCCTACGTTCACAAAAATAGAACCCCAGAGGCGCGTCACAAGGGAATTGTCCATGATCTTGCGAAACCGAGTCAGGTTTGTTCTCGCCCTGTGTGCATTGGCCACAGCCGGGTCAGAGGCCTAGCCCCAGGCCTGAGTTATTGAGTTATTTCGTTCAACTCAATCACACGTGCGCCAGCCGGACGTGGTTCATCAACGGAGCGACTTGGATGCAAACTTCTTACGATGCAAGGGTCTGCCCTGAGCGAAGCTGCGATGTCGAAATGTTCTGCTGGGCGTCGACAGTTTTCTTCACCGTCGGCCGCTTCATCATGCGCTCCATACCGCAATGAGTTCGGGTCGAAGCACGCGAAGCCTGTATTATTTATTAAAGGTTGTCTGCCGTGGAACTGCATTTATTAACGACGGTCTCGTGCCGTCGTATCTCCGTTCGATTTTGAAGTGCACGACGCCCATCTATGTTAAGTTTCCGCACTTTAGGATAGCTCCATGCCCTTCCCTACCGCTCGAACTGGCGGAGCGCCGGCGCTGAAGGACCTGATGACCGCGAATTTGTCGTGGCTATTCTTTAGTCATCTGCCCCGGCGCAATAAAATTTTGCGTCAGCCATAATCATCTAGACTTTTTTACCGCAGCGCAGTAGCATTTCCGCTGCGACTTTGCTGGTTCGTTGCCGCATCTCGATCAGACATCCATTTCGATTCGGTATAGGGCAGTCGTTTCGCCACTCGCCCGGTGGAGAGTTAGATCTGGTTATCTTTCATTTCCGCAGTCGGTCTCGTCCTTGCACGCGTCGCGATTCAAACGCTGTGATCAGGCTTACTTCACTGCTTATCCTCGTCTCGTGCCTTTGCCGCACCTTGGCATTCGCACAAGCAGAAGTCTCCGGTACGTTTCCCCCGGAAATTCCCGCAGCGACAGCGCTCTTTCCAAAAGCGTTCGCCGGAATCAATGGAGTACAAATAGATTCCACTGCACCGTTGGCGAAAGTAAATTTTGCTTTGGAGTTCGGCCGCAAGTTGCTCGAAGTGAAAGCGTCCTACTTTGAGAAGCGTATCCAGGAACCCGCGCTCCTCGGCAGCGCGAGCGATCCGATGAATTCCACGCGGTGGGGGAAATATGCCGATTTACTAGCCGTGACATCACAATTTGGCGGGAAACTCGTCGGCGACGCCGAAGCGGCTTACAGCACGTTGGGCTTCCCGGCATCAAGTGATCAAACACCCATGATGACCCGATTAGGAGTGCACGGACGCTGGGGAAAGGCGGGTTATGGTTTATCCCAGCGTTTTTCCGGTCGCGGTTACGTATCACCGGCTGGGGTAAAGACCGAGCACGCTCGCGACGAAAGTCAAATCTGGGCGGAATATGACTTGGGTCCATACCGGGTACGCGGCGCCGTCGGTGAAATGTGGGAAGACAATTTCGATACCCGCCAGTTGACCCTTACCAGAACGACGGCGACGTCCCTTTACCTAAACAAGCCGAGCTGGAACGCGGCATTGTCGTCGAGTTATTCAACGGTAGCGAACAACGAACATTTAGATCATAAAATTCTTGCGCTTACCCATGGACTTTCTCTCGCCTACCGATTCACGTCGCTGCTTACGCTTGAGCCCAACGTGAGCTTCAAGCAGGAATGGGCGCCGATCACGAGCCTTAAAACCGATACTTGTTCGGCCGGCTTCGGTTTAACCTATACGCCTTCTAGAGACCTGCAATGGATCGGACGCGCTTCTTACGCCCGAGGCTCGAGCGAAGATCCACTGAGAGCGGGATCGCTTGTAAATGCCGCCACGGGCTTGAATTGGAAGCTCGGTAAGTCTTTCTTGGGTGAGCAATCGGTGTCACTGCAACTGGAATACAAGAATGAATCCCGGCTCACTTTGCCGGACAACCAGCAGGCAAATCTCACCGGAACGGTTCAGTTCAAGGTCTTGGGCTTTTGAGTTTATCCTCAGCGAGCATTCGCAATCGGCTCACTGTTCAGACAATTCTTCGGAGTGAGATATTCTGACGCCGGTAGCCTGAAACCGGCAAATTAGCCAAGTCTCACTTGCAGCGAGACTGTCGAAACCATCTGGGCGGCAACGACAGTTTTCCGTACCTTTCCGCCTTACCGATCCTCAGTCGAAGGGCCAGCATCGGGGACAGGCCTTCCAATCTTAACGATCTTAGTCGGGCACGGGGTCTGACATGGTCGAAACTGCTGCCCGGCGACTTTCGCGAGCTCTCAGTTGCCAAGAATTTTCTTTACCCGCTCGACGACGTCCGGCGGAGATTCGAAAATCTCTTTTACTAACTTTTCCAGCTCTTCACCTGTCGCTGGGTCTATATCCATTCGGCCTTTTTTCGCTTCCTCAATCGCTTCGGGATCGCTCAAGGTTTTGACAAAGGCGTCTCTCAGCATCTTGACTCGGTCGGGCGGGGTGCCCGGCGTCACCATCATCGGCCGGCCGAAATCCCCGGCCGCCAAAAGCACCTGCGCGAGACGGCGGCTGTTTGCCGGCACCTTATATTGATCGAAGAGTTCGTTAAGCGTCGGCGCGTCGGCGGCACGGGAATCCTTTTTGCTCGAGGTCTGAACCAGATGCCGGTCGAAGCCCCGCTTGTGCCAGGTATCGAAGGGTTCCCGGCCGAAGTGGGCCGACATGCTGTGAGCGCGGCAAACCACCTCGTTTTTTTCCACCGCCAGATCGATTTCGGTGCCGCCGGCGTAGCCCAGCACCGTGTTGAACTTCGCCCCCACCGTCTCCTCCAACACTTTGGACAGGATATAATCGCTGCTCGCGGTCCCGCTGCCGCCGCACTTGGGCGGTTCTTTCGCTTTGATGATTTCCGCGATGGATTTGTAGGGAGCGTCGGCGCGCATGTAGAAGATATTGGATTCAGTCACCGGAGAGCCGATGAATCGGAACTTGCGCATGTCGAACTGGACTTCCTTACGCCCGACAAATTGGTCGATGTAGACGCCGTTGAGCGGCATCACCAGGGTCAGACCGTCCGGTTTCCCAACGTTGTATACATGGTTGGCGGCGATCACTGAGCCGGCACCGGTCATATTTTGCACGACGAACTCGGGCTGGCCGGGAATATACTTGGTCATGTACTTGCCGAACAGACGGCCCCACCGGTCATAAAATCCGCCGGCCGTCGAGCCCACCATGATGCGAATGGTCTTTCCCTTATAAAACTGATCGCCCTGCGCTCCGGCTTTGGGAGCGATGGCCGGAAGAACCATTGAAAAACAGAAAATCAGCGTAAGCAAAAGCGCTCGTTCCTTCATAGCAAACTCCTTTCGCTGCCTGGATCATCTGCCCTAGTGACGCTCACCCTCTGCGCGACCCATTCAACCACTCTCTCCTCCCGCGAATTCGTCGTCTATATCGAAGCCTGATCTGTGTCAAGGCTGATTCGAATGGTAGCCTGGTTGACACGAGATTTTAGTTTGGAGTATCGGTGAGGTACAGGAGCAGAACGTTGGCGATGAAAACAGACTGTTTTCTAATGGTAGGATAAGGCGACAGGTGGACCACCTGCGCGGTCTCATCGTCTACCAAGAAAATTATTTGAATCAAAATATCGGAGGTGTTTATGCCCGCTAAGCGTATCGATGTAAACGAACACCCGGCGTTGAAAGGAGCCGGAGCTGGCAAGCATGAGAGGCTCCTTTTCAATTCAGACCACTATCATGTCTGGATTCACCATAGTGTGCCGGGCGACAAGGGCCCGATGCACAGACATACGGCAGATCAGGCCTTTTATGGTCTCCAAGGGGAATGCTTCATAAATTTCCCGGACGGGACGAGACAATCAATTACCCCGGGCGTGTTGGTCGTTATCCCCAAGGGCCAGTATTACCAACAGGAAGCGCCAAGCCACACCGGCTATGTTTTCATGGGCAGCCGGGCGGAAACCTATGCCAATTCTCGCTTTGGTCCCGAAGACCAAGAAATCAAGGCCGGCGGTACTGCGCCGAAGGATTAGCGAGCGTTCAAGTCGTTCCAGCCGTTCAATCGCTACGCTTAGTTCAAATCGTTTAAGATCGAACGGATTAGTGACGGGCTGTAAACTTCACGGCTAAACCAAAAAGGAACCGCCGAATGGATCTATGCTCCGGGACGGGTTTCCAGGACCTTCCCCGGCAGTCCTCCCAGGCGCGGAGGAAGCCATCGCCGGATGCCGTACAAGTAGAGGGCCAGAAGGCGGTTGGAGGAGTTCGAGCCGTTATAGATCCGCCGAACAACCTCGCAACGGCCGCCGTTCATGAGCTTGGCGAACTCCGATACATTGCTTCCGCTGGTAATCAGCGCCTGGCAGCGGCTGAGAAGTAGTGCGTCGACGAGCACCTCCCGGCCCAGGATGTACCTGTGAAGCGGCCTCGGCCACACTCTGTAGGCATTTTCGCCGCAGGTTCGAAAACTGTCGGTGGCGATCACCGCATCTCCAAATTCCCTGCGGAAAAGGTCAAGATAGCGCTGATCTTCCGTGACTAGGAAGGTCCGATCGAAGTTTCCCTCCCCGATGAGCCTCCTCGTGGCATCCAGTATCTGCCGTTTGGTCGGACCGAAGGGATGCTCGGGGGTCCGGTTCTGCTCCTGGCCACGGAAGTGGATGCCCAGGGTCCTAGTTCCGAATTTCTCCATCCAGATCCGAACGCTGTTCTCAATATCGGGCAGGATCTTGACGTGCCTGTCGAACGCTTCCCTTGATCCGGGAATACTGGTCACGCTAAAACTGAAGCCAGCTGGGTACTTGCCGTCGCAGAAGAAGACATGGCGGCTCGCGTACACCTCGCGGAGAGGCACCGAACTCGTCTGACGGAAGTAGTACTCCCAGGCGTTCCGAGTCCCCTGGACCTCCTCATCCTCGTTGTAGAGAGTAGGGAAATTCTCGAAATCGATGGCAGGCTCCATTCCGAGGGAATCGGCGATCATCAGGTGGCAGAGCACATGGCTGAGGTTGGAGAAGAAGCCAGAGCCAAAGGGCGTCCGCCAGATCACGTAGAAGACTTTGTTCGGATTTCCCGACCCGAAGGACACCATACGTCCGGCGGGACGCCGCTCCAACTCGAACGGCAACGAACACGCCAGGGGGCTCTCCGCGAAATAGTGTTTCCCCAACATACTTGACAGGGAATCCAAGATCTTCACGAACACCTTCTCTTGCTCGTGTCGATTTACCAACGCTCAAGCAGCGTGTATCGGGCGGCACGCAATACGCCGGGCGCAGTCGGCGTATCGAAAATCTAGTGCCCAGGGCACACGGTGATACCATTACATCTTAACTGTTCTTTGAACCAGCAACAAATCTCACAATAGCTTATTTCAAACTCACCCCCTGCGCGGCGTAAACCCTATCAATGAAAACGAATTCATCCAGTTTGCGCATGATGCGCGCGGCGATTACGTCGTCGATCTTGACCTCGCCGAGCTTTGCATAGCGCCGTTTCAGCATTCGCTGCACATTGCGCAAGCCCTCCGAGGATGGGAACAGTTTGCGGTCGACGCCTCATATTTATAGGAATTAGGGTCAATCTATATTTTTGACATTCGGCATTGACCATGCCTACCAACAGGCAATTCCCCTGTCAGCAGAAGGAGTATGCGCCAACGAACTTTACGCAGAAACGCTCTCTTCGCTCTCCATACTGGTGCGCACCGTTGGGCGCTTCATCATACGCTCCTGCCATGCCGTGTAGACGCTGAGCTCCTTCATGGGGAAATCAGCGGCGCGCCCCAGCCGCAGTAACCAGCGCGTAGAGATCGACGAGCGTCAACTCGCTGCCCATGACCCATTCTTGTCCGTGGAACATTGAGTCGATCTCCTGGCAATTGGCCTTGAACGATTTTCGCCCGTTTCCCTTTACTACGGCTTGCGCCGCTTCGCCTTCGGCAAAACGCTCATGCGGCATAGTGCGCTGGAACGAGGGATGCACAATGTTGGCGAACCAACAGATAGTCGCGATGCCGCGCGTCTTCTCGGCCGGATCGCGTGCACGACTCGCGCGCGTCATCGCCATTGTTTGAGGGGAGAGCGTGTGCTAACGAGGCACTGTGTCAACCTGATCCGCCCTGAAATCGCGCAGGAGGTTGCCGTGCAAAAACTGGCTGTCATGATCCTCTTGGCCGTGCCGTTGAGCTTCGCGCTCCGCGGTCACGGATTCTCTCAGTCTCACTTTTATCAAGGCAAGACCATCAATGTTGTCTACGGGGGCGGACCCGGGGGCACGGTAGATTTGCGTTTCAGAGCCACCGCTTCCGTTCTCCGGAAACATATACCGGGAAGACCGACCTTCATCATCGAGTACATGCCGGGCGGTGGATCGCGAAAGGCTGGCAACTACATCTACCGGGCTCGACCGGACGGGCTGACCATGGGCGTAATGCTCTCAAGCTTTGTACCGGCGGCTGTGCTCGACTCCACTGGGGTTCTCTATGACATCAATAAACTAAACTATCTTGGATCTCCGACCAGCGGCGAACCATACATTTTTTTGAGCCGTAAAGAGGCGCGCCTGGATAGCATGGAGAAGCTCCGCAACGCCTCAGGCGTGCGTATCGGCGCTCAGTCTGTGGGACATAACCTTTATAACATCGGCCGCATCCTCGCGTATCTGGTCGGCATGAAAGAGCCAAAGTTTGTTACCGGATTCGCCCAAGGTCACGAAGTCAATCTGGCCTTGATGCAAGGCGAGCTCGACGCTCGGTGGACCATTCAGGCCACTCTGGTACGAGAAGCGCCCGACTGGATCGACAAGAAACTGATGGATTTTCATGTCGTCAACGAGGTTCCGAAGGGACGAAGACACCCCCATCCCGTCTTCGCCCGGCTGCCCGATATCGAACGGTTTACGAAATCGGAAAAGGACCGAAAACTTCTTGCCATGCAAAGGGCCTTTGTCAGTGCGGGAACTCCGTTCATCCTTCCTCCGGGAACACCGCCCGATAAGGTCCAGATCCTGCGGCAAGCGATGCGCAAGACTTTTGCTGATCCTGAATTCTACGCAGAATTTAAAAAGCTTGTCGGCGAGGAGCCCACGCCGTTGCCGCCGGAGGAACTCGAGAAGGCAGTTCGTGACTTACCGCGGGACCGTGAAGTTGTCGAATTGTTTAACAAGCTCTCCGGCGCGGACGCCATGCCGTCGGCACCGTAGGCTGTGTCACTTTCCCGGGTCAGGTCAGCGCTCACGAGAATACAAGTTTTTGTTGAAACCTTTGGCGTCGAACCGGTATTGCACTTGCGAACTCAGAACTTCTACGTTGCCGTGTAGTCGACAAATTTTTCCTAGAAGTGGGAAGCATCTCTCTCTCGTGAAGGCAACCGTTCCGAGATCTACGCTCTGACTGTCGAGCGCGACGGTCCGCGTTACCGACGGTTTGGTAATCCTGTCTCTGGCAAGCGCGCTCGCAACGAACGATGAAATGAGAATCAAGAGGCCTGGCGATCGCTATTTGCTTTGCTGCCGGATGAATGCGCTGACGATCTCGATGAAGCGCATGGTTTCCGGCTCACTCGGCGACGGCACCATGCGGTGCTCCGGCAGGCCGTCGAAGGTATGCACCTCGATGGCCCCGCCGCGCTTGCGATAAGAAGCGATAAAACGCTCCTGCATTTCCAGCGGATGGTTTTTGTCGTTCGCCTTCAGCAAGTACAAAATCGGCGGTAGTTCGATCTGCTTATCATTTTCGATGATCGATTGCGGACTGCCTTCGGCCATCGCTTCTTCCGTCCGCCAGTATTCAATGTGGGCGTTGATATGTTCTTCGCGGTTGAACTCCTTGGCGAAACGAAATCGGTATAGCGGGCAGATCACCGGCCAGGCAGAGATCACATAGGCGAGGCTGGCGTCGATCTCAGGATGGTTCGCCAACGATAGTGTCGAATAAGCCGCGTGCCGCGGCCGCAGCGCACTGAGCACCACTTGATGGCCGCCACTGGAATTGCCGAACGCTCCAACAGTGGCTCTGCCGTTGAACTCCGCCGCATGTGCTTTCAACCAGCGCACAGCCAAGTTCACGTCGCAGATCGACGCCGGATAACCTGCCTCCGGCGGCTGGCGGAAATCGAGCGCCGCGACCACTATTCCCTTGGCCGCCAGCGCCCGGTCGACACCGGTGTTGTTAGTCCGGTCGCCGTTGTGCCACGCGCCGCCGTGCACATCGACGATGGTCGGGAACGGCCCGGCACCTTTGGGTTGATAAACGCGAGCGAGCCACGCTTTGCCTGCCTGGCGCTGATACTCGACGTCGCGCTCGTCTACTTCGTATTCATTGTTATTGGCCATGGCGGGAATCTACTGCCGCATGGGGTCGCTGTGCAAGTCCAGCGAGGCACTGCCAGTTAATACAATTACCGGCCGCATTCGTTTGGTAAACTTGACACTCCTACACCGAATGGTTACGCGTTCCGATTTTTTTATGCCGCGTGTTATAGTTACGTAAAATAACAGGTGCGAAACAATAAAATTGCAGGATAAAAACCTGCCGGGTATGAACATAAAAGAATTGGTCCTGACACCTCAAGAGGCCTTTGACGAGGCCTTGTTCGTTGCGGTTTTGTATAAGAAGCTGTCCATCCCTCGCGATGGCAGTTTGGCCGTGTTGCCGCTCAAGCGCTCGGTGGACGCGCGCGGCCGTAACATAGTCGTGCGCGTGCAATACGACATTGTCGAGCGCGCTAACATCCCGCCGCGGCGCGCCAAGGACTACCCCTCGGTACATAGCAAAGATCCGGTCGTGATTATCGGTTCAGGTCCGGCCGGCCTATTCGCAGCGCTGCGATTAATTGAATTGGGCTACAAACCGATGGTGCTCGAGCGCGGCAAAGATGTCCATGCGCGCCGCTACGATCTCGCCGCCATCAACAAGGAACATATCGTTGATCCCGACTCGAACTATTGCTTTGGCGAAGGTGGGGCGGGAACTTATTCCGACGGCAAACTCTATACCCGGTCGAAGAAGCGCGGCGATGTCCAGCGCATCATGGAGATACTGGTAGCGCACGGCGCCAAGGATGAAATCCTCTTCGATGCTCATCCGCACATCGGCACCAACAAACTGCCGAAACTGGTTGCCGAACTGCGCGACAGCATCAAACAGGCCGGCGGCGAAGTTCATTTCCAAACCCGCGTGACCGATTTCGTGTTCGCTGGCAGCGAGCTGAAAGGGGTGCGCACGCAGCAGGGCGATGTCATCGAAGGCCGGGCGATTATTTTAGCCACCGGCCACTCCGCCCGCGACATCTTTCATTTGCTCAACGACAAAAAGATTCTGATCGAAGCCAAACCATTCGCCTTGGGTGTGCGGGTCGAGCATCGCCAGCGCCTGATCGATTCGATCCAATACCATTGCCAGGGAGAGCGAGGCGCGTACTTACCCGCAGCGGCTTATGCTCTGGTGCACCAGGCCAAGATCAATGGCAAGGACAAAGGCGTGTTTTCCTTTTGCATGTGCCCCGGCGGCTTTATTGTCCCGGCGGCAACTGCGCCGGGCGAGCTGGTGGTCAATGGCATGAGCCCTTCGCAAAGAAATGCCCGCTTTGCCAACTCCGGTATTGTCGTGGCAGTGGATGAAAACGATTACAAACATCTGCACCGCTTCGGCGCTCTCGCCGCCATGCAGTTTCAGGCGGAAGTCGAACAAAAAGCCTGGGCGGTGGCCGGCAAGACTCAAGCCGCTCCGGCCCAGCGCCTGAACGATTTTGTAGCTGGAAGAGAGTCGTCTAGCCTGATCGAAACATCGTACCATCCCGGAGTAACCGCAGCCGATATGCGCGCGTTTCTCCCCGAGTTTATCGCCGACGCGCTCCGTCAGGGGTTTAAATACTTCGGCCAAAAAATGCCGGGCTACCTGACCAACGACGCCCAGATCATCGGCGTGGAGAGCCGCACTTCTTCGCCGGTGCGCATCCCGCGCGACAAGACCACCTTGCAACACCCGCAGATTGTAAATTTATTTCCTTGCGGCGAAGGGGCCGGTTACGCCGGCGGCATTGTCTCGGCGGCCATGGATGGCGAGCGCTGTGCCGAAGCCGCTGTACATATATTGAAATAACCAACGCCGGCGACTGCACCTGGCGTCGATATCTTGCCTCCTCTGCATGATACGAAATCTTGCTCGCGTCGGCGGCTGTTTCAGACAGCCGTTTTCGTTGCGCGCCCGAAGCTGTTAAGCGCGAAATCATCGTGGTAGAGAACGGTTAGAGAAGAGTCGCTTTTAAATCGCAAAGGAAGTCACTATGACGCATGTCCCAAACAACCCTGCCGCCGGAAAATTCGCCTTCGACAATACCTATGCGCGCGAGCTTGAGGGCTTCTACGTGCCCTGGCAGGCGGCGCAGGTGGCGCGGCCTGCGTTGGTTAAGCTCAACCGTGACTTGGCCGAAGAGTTGGGACTCGATGCCGAGGCTCTCGATTCCGAGCAAGGCGCGCGAATCTTTGCCGGCAACGAGACACCCGAGGGCGCGGTGCCGCTGGCCCAGGCCTACGCCGGCCACCAGTTCGGCGGCTTCTCGCCGCAACTTGGCGACGGCCGGGCGCTGCTCCTGGGCGAGGTAATCGACCGCAACGGACATCGCCGAGATATTCAGCTCAAAGGCTCGGGGCCCACTCCGTTTTCGCGCAACGGCGACGGCCGGGCCGCACTCGGGCCGGTGTTGCGTGAATATTTGATCGGCGAGGCGATGCACGCGCTTGCGATCCCGACGACAAGAGCGCTTGCCGCAGTGGTCACGGGCGAGCCGGTGTATCGCGAGACCGCGCTGCCGGGCGCGGTCTTGACGCGCGTGGCTGCGAGCCACATCCGTGTCGGCACCTTCCAATTGTTCGCCGCCCGCGGCGAGCAGGACAAGGTGCGGCGCCTGGCCGATTATGTAATCGATCGCCACTATCAGGATTTGAAAAACCACGCGAACCCTTACCTAGAATTGCTTGCGAGCGTATGCGACCGCCAAGCGGCGCTGGTCGCTAGCTGGATGCATGTCGGCTTCATCCACGGCGTGATGAACACCGACAACATGGCGATCTCCGGCGAGACCATCGACTATGGCCCATGCGCCTTCATGGATCATTATGACCCGGCAACAGTTTTCAGCTCCATCGACACGCGCGGCCGCTATGCATTCGGCAATCAGCCAAGCATCGCGCAGTGGAATCTGGCGCGGTTGGCGGAGACGGTTCTCCCGCTGATCGATGCCGATAATAACCGCGCCATCGCGCAAGCCACCGAGGTGATCAATGGCTTTCCCGGTCTATATGAACGCCACTGGCTTCAAGGCATGCGCGCCAAGCTCGGAATGGTCAGTGAAGACGAGGCCGATCTAAATCTTGCCACGGGGTTTCTCACCGCCATGGCGAACAACAAAGTAGACTACACGTTGGCCTTCCGCTATCTCGCCGATGCGGCCTTAGGCGAAGAAGAACGCATTCGCGCGCTGTTTGCCGATGCGTCGGCCTACGATCTCTGGAGTGATCACTGGCGAGCGCGGCTTGCGCGCGAATCGGTTACGCCCGCGGAACGGGCGCAAGCCATGCGCCGTGTCAATCCCGCGTTCATTGCGCGCAATCATCGAGTAGAGGAAGCCTTGAGCGCCGCAGTGGAGCACGCCGATTACGCGCCGTTCGAGACGCTGCTGAATATTCTATCACGCCCCTTCGACGAACAACCGGAGTTTGCCGCTTTTGCCGAACCTGCACCGGAAGGGCAAGGGTGCTATCAAACATTCTGCGGCACCTAAGTAATGCGACAGAAAGACACGCGTGAACAAGCTGGAACAATCCTCAAGCGGTTCCCATCTGACCCTCGAGCGATACCGAGTCGAACAGACTGTGACCATGGAGACCGGATGATACAAGCGAGGAGCTTATTCGGAGAGTTGGAACGGTTAAAGAATCCGACCCAGATTTGTTTAGATTGAAAGAGCCGGTCCCCGCTTTCTTACGAGCAATGAGACTCGCAGCTTTCACATCGAGAACTTGCCCAAAGTCATAGCCGTCTTTATTGAACTTCAAGACCATTGACGACGCTCTGCACCCCGTGCGTTTCCCAGGCGAGCTTGATCGCTTGCTGGCGTGCGTCTAGAGAACTCACGACTCCGCTCAAGTAGACTGTCCCGTTGTTGGATACCACCTTGATGCCGGATAGATCCACTTTCTTATCCGCGAGCAGCCGGGCCCGCACGGACTTTGACAGCGTCTGATCTTGCGGCGTTTCCGTTTCCACGGCGGGAATTGCCACCGTGGTTTCGCTGCGCATGGTTTGGCAGCCGAAAGCAAACGGCAGCATGAATAAGACGAAACGAACAAATCGTCGCGGTATTCGCATTCGCCATCCCCTATCACAAACGGCAATTTCAGTCGAGATAGATCGACGGCCGCCGACCTAAGAAATTACATAGCGGGACTAGGCCTCGGCGACGCGCTGGATCAGCGGTGCAAAAGCTTCGCGCACAGAATAAACGGTTGCCCAGCGCGTCGGGCACCGCGCCGAGAATTCCGATGGTAGACTTTTAATGCCCCAGGTTTCGGACTACGTTATTGAGAGGAGAGCGGTAGAGCGCAACGACGCGTAAACTTTGGCGACGGTTTTGTAAACGACGTGTAGAAGTTTTGTAAACGTAGTAGACGAGCAATCAACGTCACAGGCAAATCGAGATGGGTACTTTTGTGCTTTCCGCAAAGTCACAATTGAAATTCAATGGAACTATACTTGCGTTAGCGCAGTACTGAGGTAACATTTTATTCAGAGTAAATCCAAAAAGAGACCACGGATGCGGTGTTACTAATTGATAACAGTCTATCATTAGTTGCCACATGTTGGACTAGTGAACACCGGGGCGTAAAGTCCCAGCCGAAAAATCATGCGGGCTTGTTATGGGCATTACCATCAAAACTAAAATAGAGAATTGATCCATGCCAACTCTAAACGAACTCTATCTAACGCTGTTGGCGTAGCTCGGGAACAGCTTAAGGTCATGCTTCGAGAGCTTCACTACTTTTGCTAATTCGTCAAAGTCTAACTCAATTACAATTATGTTTTCGCTTCGAGCTTAACTTCGACAATAACAAAACAAGGAGATCGTATGGCTACAAGAAAACCGCGAACCAAGGAGAGTAGTTCCCCCACGGAGACCCCTGCGATTCCTGCAAGGTTGTTGGCACTGCTCAAAGAAACGGCGGCTCCGAAAAGGTTTGTGAATCCAGCTCCGGTTTCCGTGCGTCAGCTGCGGGAGCAGCTTGCGGAGCTGAATCTCAAACCCAGCGTTCCCGTGGAGCGACTTGTGGAAACGGTGAACCGTATCAAGCGGGACGCCGGACAGCCTGTGGCGAAAATGCCGGAAGAAATCAAAAGTAGTCTGCGGGCGCTGAAGCCGGAACAGCGGAGATTACATGGCAGTAAGATATCGCTGACGTGGTTTCCGTTTCCGTGGCTCGCCTCGCCGTGCGCCGATAGGTTTGGCTACATGTCGAGCGCTGCGGTTAGGAGCGCAACGAAGCTGGCTTTCAACTCAGTGAATCAGTCGTTATTGGGCCAACTAGGTGGGTTGATGGGCGATCCGGGTCGCGATCCGAATCCGGGATCGCATAATTCGGCGGATCAGGGCGTGTCGGCGATCCCGGCGGGTTACACATATTTCGGCCAATTCGTGGACCATGACATTACCCTGGATGTCTCGTCGTCGCTTGATAGCGCGACGGACGCGAACACAATCCACAACATGCGTACTCCCGCGCTTGATCTCGATTCCGTGTACGGGAGGGGACCGGCGCTCGATCCGTTTCTCTACGCATTCCCTTCCACGGGTCCGACGACCGCAGTGAAGTTCCAGCTCGGGACGAACACAAATACCGGACCGGGCGGCCCGAGCAACAACGGGACTCCTGGCGGAATGGTAACGCAATCCCAGTTCGACGTGCCACGCATTGGGGGGACGAACACAGCCGTGATTGGAGATCCGCGCAATGACGAAAACCTGATCATCGCGCAATTCCACCACGCCATGTTGAGGTTCCATAACAAAGTCGTCGAACTGCTACTAGCGGCTTTGTTCGCCGGCGATATCTTCGCCGAGGCTAAAAAGATCGTGACACATCACTATCAATGGGCCGTGGTGAACGATTTCCTCAAGCGAATTTGTGGCGCAGCGATGGTGACCAACGCTCTTTCGACGGTAGTGGCGCCGCAGGGCAGTTCGTTCCGCATGCCCGTGGAGTTTGCTGTGGCTGCCTACCGCTTCGGCCATAGCATGATCCGGGACACATACTGGGTAAATTTCAACTTTCCGGCGGCAACACTGGGACAGGTGTTCGAATTCATCCGCAATCCGCGGCTTCCGGTTTTTTCAAATTGGGTGGTGGACTTCAACGCCTTATTCGATACCGGTGTGCCCGTCCCGGTTCACAATAAGGCGCGCACAATCGACAGCTTCATGGCGGCGGGGTTAGAGTCGCTGCCGGGATTCACGGGAATGATGGCGGTGCTCGCGACGCGGAACCTTAGGCGTGGCTTGGCGCTAGGTTTACCCAGCGGCAAGGGCATGGCGAATTCCTTCGGGATCACACCGATGACAACAGCGCAACTGACCCAGGGGCTACCAGCGACGGAGGTGAGTCTGCTGAATTCTAACGGTGGCATCCTGCTGCAGAAAACGCCGCTGTGGTACTACATCTTACGCGAAGCGTCCGTGATCGGCGGAGGAAACGAACTGGGTCCGGTGGGCGGCAGGATCGTGGCCGAGACTTTCGTCCGCATGTTGAAGCGAGATGCCACGTCGTACCTGAACGTAACAGGCGGGTTCACTCCATTTCTGCCATCTGCCGCAGCTGGAGATTTTACCGTGGCGGACCTGGTGACGTTTGCGGGCGTCACCCAGCCCTAGACGGGCTTTCGCTGAGCATTAATACGATCCTTTGTTGTTAGCCGGAAGGCCAAACAGGCGCACCGGCGAGGGTCGGTTACGCCCGCGGAACAGGCACAAGCCATGCGGCGGGTCAATCCCGCGTTCATTGCGAGCAATCATCGAGTAGAGGAAGCCTTGAGCGCCGCAGTGGAACGCGCCGATTACGCGCCTCTCGAAACGCTTCTGAAAATTCCATCTTGCCCCTTCGACGAACAACCGGAGTTTGCCGCTTTCGCCGAACCTGCACCGGAAGGGCGAGGCTGCTACCGCACCTTCTGCGGCACCTGAGTCCTAGTCGCAACGGGGACATGCCCCAACAAACCCTTCGTCTTCAAAACTTGGCCGTCTTAGTCAACACTCGAGCTCGACCCCAAATTCCATTTCCGTTGCTTGAGCCAGCTGCCTTGTCGCATCGCAAGACTTGAAACTCCTAGCGCTGCGAAGCATCACGAAAGGTTCCCAACCCCGTTATTTCTCCCAATTGACATCGGTACCGCGCTCTGAGTAAGCTCCGCTCGTTCAGTCATCTTCAAGAAACGATTAGGAGTATTTACAATGAACATAATAGACGCCGACGGCCATATCGTTGAGAGAGATGCCGATATCCGCAAGTACCTACCAGAGCCGTATTCTAAGCGGGCGGGTCGACTGCTGCCTTCGGACGGCTTGGACACAGGATTGGGCGGCTTGGTGGGCGGTTTATTAAACAATGACATTCCGACACGGCTCAGAGACATGGACCAAGAAGGGATTGACGTGTCGGTCTTGTTTCCAACCAGTAGCTTTGCTGTCAACGGTCTTATCGAGCGCGACTACGCGATCGCATACGCGCGCGCTTATAATGACTTCATCGCTGAAGTGTGCCGGCAAAATTCGCGACTCAGAGCCGTTGCCTTGGTGCCGCTTCAGGATCCAGCAGTGGCCGTCGAAGAGGCCAACCGGGCGGTGACCAAGCTTGGACTTTGCTCGATTGCAGTGGCTAGTCAAGGGATGAAAGAACACTTGGGATCGAAAACCTTTTGGCCGCTCTATGAAGAAATGCAACGACTCAACGTCCCACTCTGCGTGCATAACCGGCGCGGGGGACCGGCTGGTGAAATACGTTTTGATAGTTTTATTTTTATGCACACCATCGGCCGGCCAGTGGAGACTTTTATTCAATTCGCCGGCTTGATGTACGGCGGCATTGCCGAGAAGTTTCCCAAGCTGCGCGTGAGCTTTCTTGAATGCGGCGTCGGCTGGGTTCCCTATTGGATGGAACGGATGGATGAGGAATGGGAGAAACGAGGCAAGGTCGAAGCGCCCCTGTGTAAGCATAAACCAAGTGAGTATTTAAAACAGGGTAATTGGTTTTTCGCCACGGAGCCTGAAGAGGAAACTCTCCCCTATGTAATCGAGCGCATCGGCGACGATAAAATTCTTTTCGCTTCCGACTATCCCCACTGGGACGGGTTGTTCCCCAATGTCACCAAGACCATTCGCAGCCGTGAGGATATTTCCGAGCAGGCCAAATCTAGAATCTTGGGAGAAAATGCCAAACGTTTCTATGGCTGGCAATGACATGAAGACCCGGCTCAGGGTCTTCTTCGTCTTAGCTGGGATTGTTCTGGGTCTCGCGCCGATACGAGCATATGCGGCCGATGGCCAACCGTTGCGCATCGCGTACACTTCGATCGGGATTTCATACGGACCCCTCTGGCTCACCAAAGAGGCGGGCATTTTTAAGAAATATGACATCGACGCGGAGATCCTCTACATCGCGGGAGGGCCGCTTTCGACGCAGGCTCTGATCGGCGGCGACGTCAGTATCGCCTTCGCCTCAGCCGTCGCTCTCATTTCAGCAAACTTATCGGGCGCAGATCTAGCTATTCTGGGTGCAACTATCGATACGCTGCCGTTCCAACTTTACGCGATTTCCTCCATCAAAGAGCCGGCGCAGTTGCGCGGCACTAAGCTGGGCGTGAGCCGTCTGGGAACCACGTCAGATTTTATCGCGCGCTACCTTTTGAAAAAATGGGGACTTCAGCCGGACAAGGACGTTGCGATCTTTCAAGCGGGATCTGTGCCGCAAATCTTCGCCGTACTGAAGGGCGGATCGATTCAGAGCGGCGTTCTCTCCACCGGCCCCGATACCCTTCGGGCTGAAGCGGACGGGTACATACGCTTAGCCGATGTCTCGACCTCGGGATTGGTTTATCCTTTGGGACCCTTTGCGGCGCGCCAAGCGCTTCTCAAAAACCGACCCGATCTAATCAGCCGGTTCATAAAGGCCTATATCGAAGGCATTCATCGCTTCAGGACGGATAAGGCTGCCGCTCTGGCAACGCTTGAGAAGTACATGAAACAGAAAGCGACTCCTGCCTCGGAAAAGATTTACGAAGTCTACGCCGCGAAGTATTTTAAGAGAGTCCCAGAAGCAACACCGGCGGCAATCCAAACAATTTTAGAAGAAATTTCTGCAACCCGGCCCTTGCCCCCGGGAGTCACGCCGCAACGTTTTGTCGATTCGAGATTCATTCGGGAAATCGTCTCAACCGGGTTCGTCGATAACGTCTACAAAAGCCGTTAGCGACTCAGGCGATTAATGGGAGTTCTCTTTATGATTCAATCGGTCCACTCCCCTAGGCATCAAGCTGATGCACGGGCGCAGACAAAATAATCTTGACAATCTTTCCTGAACCATACGCACCGAGCAGTGCAAAGATTAACCATTTCCGTTGCTAGAGCATTCTTCCGCGCTTTACCCAACGCGGCTTACTTCTTCCCGAACTTCAGCCACTGGCGGCTTTCTGCAGGAAAGACCCATCGAGAGAAGCCGAGGCATCGCGGTTTCTGATGCCCTGTGGATTGAAGCGCTCGTGGAAGCCGGTGAGCATGGCCTCGATGCCCGCTTGCCAAGGCGGCGGGCCATTTTCGTTTTCCTGTATCGTGTCTACGCGAAACGAATGCTTCAACCTAAAGTCAGTTCATCTGGAATCCAGCAGCAAGTTGCAATTCCGGACGGCTTTCAAATATTGTGGCTATGCTGTTTGGAGGTTCGATGCAGGAATTAGATTCGGTGGTCAGCGATATCCTCGTCATCGGTGCCGGAGGGTGCGGTCTCATGGCCGCGCTGGTGGCGGCGAAAAAGGGCGTGCGGGTGCTGCTGTTGGAGAAGACCGACAAACCGGGAGGCGGGACCGCTTTCTCTTCCAAAGGCATCCGCGCCGCCGGCAGCCGCCGCCAGCGCGAGTTGAGTATCGCGGACAGTCCGGAACTCTACGCCGAGGATATCCTGCGCCGGAACAACAACGAGAGCGATCGAGTCCTGACCAGGCGGCTCACGGAAACTTCCGGGCGCGTGGCCGATTTTCTGACCGATATGGCGGGCATCGAATTTCAAATCGGCGAGTTTGCCTTTGGTCATGGGGCGCTGCGATCGCACTCGTGGAAGGCGGATAAAACCATCACCGATTTTCTCTTCGAAACAGTCGAGCGGGAGAAATATATCCAGGTGCGCTTCTCGACGCCGGTATTGTCGCTCCAACAGGAAACCGGCGGCGCGGTAACGGGCGTGGCGACAAAAGATGGCGTGCTCACGGCGCGAAAAACTATTCTCGCCTCGGGCGGCTTTGGCGCGAGCGCGGAGTTGTTGGCCCGCTACATTCCCAAAGCGGTGGACATTCCTTTTCCAGGTCACCACGGCAGCACCGGCGACGGCATCAAGATGGGTTTGGCGATCGGCGCGGTGACGGAAAACATGGGCGCCTTCCAGCCGTACCCCGCATACATCGGTCCGGGAAAACGCGCGGTGGCGCCCGAGGTGGCTCTATCCGGCGGCATCATGGTCGACGTCGGCGGCAGGCGTTTCGTCGATGAAACCCGATATCCCGGCGGGCTCGGCATCAAAATGCTCGATCTGCCCGGCAAGCGGGCCTACGAAATCTGCGACGAGCGTATCTACCAGCTGCATCGAAACGCGCCGGGCCTGAGAAACCTGTCGGGCTTCTTCGACGCGGGGCTTTTGCTCAAAGCCGACACGCCGGAACAACTCGCAGGAAGATTGGCCATCGACGCCGAAGGCCTGAAGCGAACCATTCAAGAGTATAACGACAGCGCGGCAAGCGGCGGCAACTGACGCTTTCGGACGCGCGCTGCCGCAACCGCTCCAAGGACCCTTCTATGGCATCAAAGTCACGGTGGCGCTGTACCACACACAAGGCGGGTTGAAGGTAACCGCCGACGGCCAAGTCCTGCGCGCCGACGGCTCGATCATCCCCAACCTTTACGCCGGCGGCGGAGTGGCCGGCGGCGTATCCGGCAAGGGTTTGGAGGGCTATCTTCCGGGCAACGGGTTGCTCGCTTCTTTGGGTCTAGGCATGAGAGCGGCAGAGCACGCGGCGGCCTCGCTCGATAAATAACCCGCGGCGTGTGTGGGTCCGGACCGGGGCGCATTGGATTTAATGCTCGAGGTTTAATTTTTTCGTCCTTTGCGTTCATCGCAGTCAATATCCCCGGTTTCTAATATCAACACGAAGAACAGCATGTCATCGGATGTTTACCGCGGACGCGCGGGACGTGAGAAAAAATTCTCTGCTTTTTTATCACTCAACGGTTGGCTGCCGGCGTTATGCGCAGTATCTGCCCGTCGCGCGAGTCGGTGAGAAGATAGAGTGATCCATCCGGCGCCTGGCGCACGTCGCGGATGCGTTCACGTAAATCGCCCAGGTAACGCTCTTCTTGCACGACTTTGCCGTCCTTCATCACCAGCCGCACCAATCCCCCCGGAGTAAGCGAGCCGATAAGAAAGTTGTACTTCCAGCCGGCGAATAGATCGCCCGTATAAACCGCCATGCCAGAGGGCGCGATCACCGGATCCCAATAGTAGACCGGTTGTTCCATCCCGGGTTTCACCGTGCCCTCGCCGATCTTCAAAAAAGTGTAGTGGGTACCGTAAGAGATGACGGGCCAGCCGTAATTTTTCCCCGCTTCGGGATGGTTCAGTTCGTCGCCGCCGCGGGCGCCATGCTCCACGGTCCAGAGCTGGCCGGTCTCGGGATGGAGCGCGGCCGCTTGGACGTTGCGATGCCCATACGACCAGATCTCCGGGCGCGCGCCGTCGCGATTGACAAACGGATTGTCGCGCGGCGCCGAGCCGTCCGGGTTGATACGCACGACCTTGCCGAGTGTGGCGGATAAATCCTGGGCTCTCTCGGAATGGTTGAACCGCTCGCCTAAAGTCACGAACAGCGTGCCGTCGGGACGAAAAACAATTCTCGACCCCCAGTGATTCGAGCCACCGACCTTAGGCTGCTGCCGCCAGATCACTTGGGTGTTTTCGAGCCCGCGCTCGCCGAACCGCCCGCGGGCGACCGCGGTGGCTGCGCCGCCATCACCGGATTCGGCGAAAGAGAAATAGACGAGCCGGTCCTTTTCGAATCCCGGACTCAGTACCACGTCGAGAAGTCCGCCCTGCCCGCTTGCGTAAACCTGTGGGATTCCGGCGAGCGGTTCGGAGACGCGTCCGTCCGCTCCCACCACGCGCAATCGCCCTCGACGTTCAGTGACAAGCATGCGCTTGTCCGGTAGGATGGCGAGGCTCCAGGGATGTTCGAGCCCTTTGGCGATCGACTGGACTTGAACGATGCCATTCACCGAGGCTGGCGTTGGCGAGCGCGGCGCCTGACCTTGCGCCGGCCCGGACGCACACCCCGCGAGTCCGACAAGGAGCAGAGACAGTTTGAGACAATGGGCGATAGCCAACTGGCAATAAGATTTCGACCGTCAATTCTGCACCGGCGGTAGACGAACGAATCACAGCGTTTACTCGGAAACATAGATTTTCCTCCTGAGACACCCGCTACTAATGGCCACGCAAACACAGCCCTGCCATATTCCGAGAGCATAAAATGTGCAGAGGGGTGGATCAACTAGTGGGAGCCACGCGAACGATTTGATTCAGACCGGTGCCGCTCCAGGTAGTGTTGGCGTAGCAGACCTTTGCCATAGTCGTTTCTGTTGGCAGTGCGGACGACCGTGCGGATATGCTGGAGCGTGGGCTGGTCTATTAGAATGGATCAGAGAAAATATGGACGGCAACCAATGGCGAGTAATACCTTGACCAACGCGTTGAGATCGATGCCCATGTTATTCGCAGCGATTTCTATCTGTTTAAGCCTCACGCTGTTTCTTTCGGAGACCCGGGCGCAGCCGGTGAAACTGACGGTCAGTTATACCGGCGTGGGCCCGATCAATCTGCCGGTGGTTCTGGCGAAGGAGACTGGAATATTTGCCCGGAACGGGCTCGACGTTACAGTCATCCGCGCTCAGGCCGCGGTGTCGACGATGGCGCTTATTTCCGGTGAAGTGGGATTAATTCAAGCCGCGGCCCCTGCGGTGCTGCAGAGTAGTCTCGGCGGTTCAGGCGCCGTTTATGTCGCCGGCGGTTACGTCGGTCTCGACTACTGGCTGGTGGGCCATCCAAGTATAAAGTCGGCCGAACAGCTGAGAGGCGCGACCATCGGCGCTGCGGGTCTTTCCGGCGGCTCGTACACTGCGACGCAATTGGCCGTCAGAAAGCTTGGGCTCAATCCCGCCAAAGATGTTTCGATCATCGCGGTCGGGGGTACGCCCGAGCGCTTGGCGGCTTTGCGCAGCGGGCGGGTTCAGGCCACATCGCTTAACCCACCGACAGTATTTGCCGCAGAAAAAGAAGGCTTCAGAATTTTAGCCGACGTGAGCGCGTTGCCGTTTCAAAATGTCGCGCCCGTGACCACTCGACGCTTCATCAAAGAGCACCCGGATGTCGTGCGCCGTTACGTGAAGTCCCAAGTAGAAGCGGTGCATGTCATGAAGCGCGACAGAAAAACCGGCTTAAAATATTTCACGCAGCTCATGGGCGGCTTTAAGGACACGGCCGTGCTCGAGAAAAGCTATGATGTGTCGGTTGGCGACGATAAGCTGCCGCGAAACCAATATCCTTCTTTGGAGGGTATTAAGGCGGTTTTGGAGTCCCTCGGCGACAGAGGCAAAGAGGCGCGCCCGACGGACTTTGTCGAGTTGCGATTCATCAAGGAACTCGAAGCAAGTGGCTTCATCGAAGTGCTTTACAATCAGCGATAGTTCCCCTCGTTCGGGAGCGTTCTTACGGTTATGCCACGTCGCTATCGCCGCTCCCCGTAGCGTGCTTGGAGCTGGCCGATGAAGCCGCTTTCATCCAGCTTGCGAACGAAGGTGCTATCGATGAGGCTCGCAGGGTTAATGTTGGCGAGCCGGGGATTTTGCACTTGCATGAGTCGTTGCATATTTCTAACACCCTCGGCCGCGGGATAAGGTTTGGGCTCCAGGTCTTTCATGGCATCGGCGTACTCCGCCTCGACGAGCGACGCATCGGAGATCTTGAAACGGTTCATCAGCGTTTTGATCACCTGTGATTTGTTGCCGGGAGCCAGGACGAAGGTCAGACCCTCGATCAATGCCTTCATAATGTTCTCAAGGGTTTCAGGATTCTTCTGCGTGAAACTCCTGCTCGCGACGATGCCGGTCGTGGCCAGCGGCGGCGTCAGTTCCGCGAGCATATTCAAGCCTTGTTGTTTGAGTTTCGCATTGTAGCTCGGCGTGGTGAAAACCGTCGCGTCGATCAGGTTTGCTTCCAAAGCGCGAGCCAACGCCGTCGGATCGCCGATAATGAGGAACTGAACTCGGTCCTTGACGGCATTTAAGCCAAACTGCTCGAGGGCGAGCATCGCGTACATCCACTGCGCGCCGCCGATGCTGATCACGCCGAACCGTTTACCGCGCAAATCGGCCGGCGTGGAAATCTCCGGCCGCACGACCAAGTAGCCCCGGCCGCGGCTGGCAAAACTCGAAACCATTTTCAGATCCAGACCGCCTGCCGCCGCACCGATAACCGTGGCGCCTCCCGTGTATCCGACATCGATATCGCCGGCGGCTATCCCGGCGATGAGCGACTGGTTGTTGCGGACAAATACCACCTCGCCCTTGACTCCGTACTTGCTGAAGAAATCCAGATCCTGGGCGATCCAAAGCGGCGCGACCCGAGGGTTGGCGTTGGGATAGCTTATGACAGCTCTCGCTAGCGGCGAGGCCGCCTGCACGGTAACGAAAGCGCAGAGAATCACGGCCACCGATGCGGCAATTGCGCCACAGAGCCAAAGCGCGACGGGAAAAAACACCGACTTGATAAACTGCTGCATGCACTCCTCCTGTAAATGCCGTAGCCGTCGCCGGAAAATTCTGGGTTATTTTTTGCGTGCTTTGCACTGCTAACGCGCAATGCTTGCGCGGCTTGCGCACGACCTACTGCCCGTTCTGGCTTATTTTTTGCCGAGCTTTAGCCGCTCGGCAGCTTTCTGCACGAAGGACGCATCGAGAGAACCCGAAGCATCGCGGTTTTTGATGCCCTGGGGATTGAAGCGTTCGTGGAAGCCGGTGATCATGCTCTCGATACCGGCTTGCCATGGCAGCGGCAGACCGTCGATGGCTTCGTACTGTTTATAATACGTGTCGTAGGTGCGCTCGAGAATCACCGGATCTTTTTGCCGGGTTAATTCTACAATCGCTTTGAAAGCCAATTGTTTATTAGTGCGAAACAATTGCATGCCGGCGACGTGAGCGGTCATATAATCTTCCAGCACCCGGCGATTGCGGTCGCGAAAAGCCCGGTTCACCGTGTGCGGCACGCCGGCGTAGGGCATCTTCAAATCGAGAAAGTTGACCAGTTCGCGATAACCGGCCTTTTCGAGCTCGTATTCATTAGGCGGATTTACCGCTACGCCGTCGATCAGCCCTTGCTTCATCGCCGCCACCCGGCTGGGAATGCCACCGGCGAGATAGACCATCTGCACGTCTTTTCCCACGACCAGGCCGAGTTTTTCCAAATAAAGCAACGTCGCGTACTCGTCGAGGCCGGCGAGGCCGGCGCCGATGCGCTTGCCTTTCAAATCAGCCGGGGTGCGGATCGTCGACGCATTGACCATCAGGCGCAGCGGCACGTAGCGCGTCTCGGTGGCGATCACCATGACATCGAAATCCCTGGTCGCAATCGCCCGCGACACCGCGGTGCCGCCGCCATAAAGCACCTGAATGTTGCCGTTGGCCAGCGCCGGCATATAGGCTGACGCGCCTTGCATCAAAACCATCTCGACGTCGAGATTGTACTTGGCGAAGATCCCCTCGCGCCGAGCGATCCAACCGGGACAGAACGTCGCCGCCGGAGATGCATAAGCAACGATGAGCTTGGTCGCCTGGCCGTAGGCGGCGCCGAAATCCGCCCGGAGTGAAAGTAACAGCAAAATGATTAGCGCTCTTCTGGTCATAGACTGTGGCCTCAAATTGACGTCGTGAATTGATCGACACCGAAGCGTGCACGCGGGAACCCGCACCGCAAACAACTTAGTCCAAGCATAGTGGACATGTCCAGTGCAACATTCGCCGACACGTGGATGGGATGTTCAACTGGTAGACGCGGCCGGGCGCGCTTTTTAAACAAATTGCACAACCCGCAATTTTCTTTAACCTGTCCCAGCGACTAGCCCGCTTCACACCGCTCTCGGCGCTTTACAATCGGCTATTGGCGCTATAGAAGCGCGAATCAGCAGTCATTTCCAAGTTAAAAGCCTGTTGTTGGCTCGCCACCTATACGACGGCGAGCGATTATCAAATTGGCCGTCGCAAACCTGGGCAAATCAATTTTCCGGAGGAGGAGTTAAATAATGGATGACAAAGCACATGTTGTGGAAGCCTACGGTGCAACGATACAGCTCATGTATAGAGTATTCTTCGAATCATTCACCGCTGCTCAGGGCAAGGTGGAAGAAGAGCGCAATGCTGAAGAACGGTTCAAGGCTGGTGTAGCGCACGCGCGCCACGTCCGCGACCGGGCAGTTGCTCTGTTGCAGCAGGTCATTTAGGCGCGGATCTTAACTTTAAGCGCGAGTGCCGGTCATGGCTGGCGAGCGCATGGCGAAGTGCTGACCCGTCTAACGTCTCCCTGGTTCACGCCTGGCTCCTAGTCACCGTCGGGTGCGGCTGTCATTTTCGATCCGTTCAATGATTGAATCAGTACGCTTTTGCCCAGCTCTCTTATTGACATTGGCAAGGACCAGTAAGAGACGCGATCACTTTGCCGGATAAACGCTATACATTCGATCAATAAAGCCGCTGTCATCGAGTTTGCGCATGATGCTGCGGTCGATGATCTCCTCCAGTTTGATCTCGCCAACGCGCGGGTTGCTGCTCTGCATCAGGCGCTGCACGTTACGCATTCCCTCCAGGGAGGGATATGGTTTTTTTTCGAGGCCGCCGCGCGTCAGTAATTCCTGGTAGCCGTCTTCGGCGAGAGCCATCTCGGTAATTCTCAGCCACCGCATGACGCTCTTGAGCACGGCGCTTTTACTTTTCGGCGACCAGGTAAAAGCCAGCCCCTCGATGAGCGCACGCAAAACGTTTTCGACGATCTCCGGCTGACGCTGCAGATAACTTTTTTTGACTGCCATCAGATGGTTCATGATCGGTATATTGGACTGAGAAAAATCGGCCAGCGTGACGAAGCCTTTGGCTTTCGCCTTGCGGCTAAAGGCGCCGTCGAGAGAAGTGGCGTCGATCAATCCGCCTTCGAGCGCTTGACCGCGAACGGTGGAATCGCCGATGACCAAGATACGGATATCGTCGCGCCGCGGTTCCAATCCCAACGATTCCAAACCAAGCATAACGCCCATCCAACCGCCACCGCCGATGCTCTGCACGCCGAAGCGTTTACCGCGCAAATCTTCCGGCCGCCTGATGCCGGGTCGGACGATCAGATCGTCGGTAACCCGGTTGTTGAAACCGGCGACAATAACGAAGTCGGCGCCTTCGGCGATCGGCGCGATGATGCCACTAGCGGTCCAGCCGATTTGGATATCGCCCGATAACATGCCGGACAGCAACGTCGGCCCGCCGCGCATGTAGATGACCTCCGAGTCGATACCGTATTTGGCGAAGAATCCCTGATCTTGCGCGACCCAAAGGGGTGTCACACGGAAATTCATCGCGGCATGGGCAATGACCACCTTCGGCCTTGCCGCCGCAGCGCGCAGGTCTGTGCAAATGATAAGAGAAAAACCCAGGCAGACTAAAGTTGCGAGAATTTTTGCCATCAGCGATTGTGGCGATGAAGAGTTGGAATGCGAATATTCCTCCCGCAGGGGGCGCAAAGACGCGAACTTCGGATTTGTTGTCATTTCGACCGAGAGGAGAAACCTTTCTTAGATCCCTAGCATTCACTCGGGATGATGGGCATCGGCCCGTCACCCTTGCGCCTTGGCGTCTTGGCGGGAGATAATCCGGATTCCCTTTTCGCGTTCTTTGCGCGGCTCAGCTCCTTCGCCTTCGCTCAGGACATGCTTTGCGGTTAATTTATCCGAATCAATCTTGTTCTCTGTGCTCTCCTCCGTGGCTTTTTATTCGCAAATATCCACCAGCACGCCGTCCGGGTCGGCGAAGGCGTGTTTACCGATGGGACAAGCTTGGAGATCCTTGGCAATGGCGCCGCCTTGGACGCCGCCGGCGATTTTTTTCGCGGCGCACTCGGGGAACGCGGCGGCGAGATCCGTTAGTTCCTGGATGGTCTTCTCGATACTGTCGACTTTGAAACCGATGTGATCGAAGCCCTGGCGCATGGTGCGATAGAAACCGTTGTGGCAGCGCCGAACGATCAAGCGAACTTTGCCGTCGGTGAGCATGATCGACCCGGCTTCCCCGCCTGCTTCAACCCCTTTGAGCTCTAAGATTTTACTGTAAAACTCGGCGACTCTTTCCGGCTCGCGGGCGCGCAGGGCAATGTGATTGAGCCAGCGCGGTTGCTCCCAGCCGTCGCTCAGGTAGCCTTCGCGGACGTTGGCTTGGCCTTTTTGCGCCAGATCGAACTGTATGCCGATGGGGTCCTGGGCGCGAATGCCGGCGAAGGGCACATAGGCCAGTGCTTTGGTATGCATGAGTTCCGGATAGAACCGATCGATCCGCTCGACCGCTTCGCGGATATCTTCGACTTCGAAACCGAAGTGATCGAGCCCCTGGCCGCTGCCGGCGCGCTTGGCGAGCAGCGCCATGCCGATGACGCCGTCGCTGATGTGGCCGCGTTCGGCGTTGGCTTTGCTGCTTTCGTCCATCAACCCGGTGGTGATTTGCTTCATGCCAAATATAGTTCCGTAGAATCTGGACATGGTGTCGTAACGTTCCGTGTGGCTGGCGAGATGGCGAATGCGGGCGAACATAGGCGCACTCCTTGGTTTGCAGATGATTTGTTTCCATCTAGTTCGCTCGCGCTTGGGTTGTCAAGCACGAGAGCCTGTGATCGTCGGTCTCTCGGATTCAATGGCAACGAAGATGGATACCGTCCTGCACCAGTATAACGAGATGGGTCTGCGCCCGGTATGACGAGAGGGGCGCGACAACAGCGGCGTACCTGGATTCCCTTGCCGTTTTCACGGGAATGACGGAGGCAGCAGTCGACTTTCAATTCACGCCGCTATTTGACGACGGTTGGCCCCCTTGCTAGGGTTCGCAACTATCGAGGAGTTTGGAATCAACTATGGGTAAAATGATCGGAGCGTTCATTGCGCTCGTTTTCGTTTTCACTGCCGCGCCGGCGCCGGCGCAGTTGAAAAAGGTGCGTTTGTCGGCGACTTCGGTTGCCGTAACCGAGCTGCAATTTAGAATCGCCCTGCTCAAAGGTTTCTATCGCGACGAGGGGCTCGACGTCGAAATTATATTAATTCGCGGCGCCGTCGGCATGCAGGCGCTGCTCGGCGGTTCGGTGGATTATACCTCGGCGGCGGGATCGATCATTGCCGGGGCGACCCGCGGCGTGCCGGTGCGACTCGTCCTGGTCGTCAATTCCAGACCGCAATTCGATCTGGTCGGTCAACCCGACATCAAAGCGGTGGCGCAGTTGAAAGGTAAGGTCGTCGGCATCTCGTCGCGCGGCGGCGCGGTGGACATCCTGACGCAGACGATTCTTGCCCAGCATGGGGTGACCGCGAACAAGGATGCGACGTTGATTGTCATCGGCAGCCCCGAGGAGTTGGTGACCGCGCTGAGAACCGGCCGCATCGCCGCCTGTCTGCTCACCCAACCGCGCCAACTGATCCTTTACCGCGACGGCTTCACCAAGCTGGCGTATTCCGGCGATTATCTGAGCAGCTACCCCACCGGCGGCGTCGGCACGACGGAAGAGAAAATCAAGAACCATCCCGCTGAAGTCTTGGGCTTTGTCCGCGCCAGCTTGAAGGGACAGCAGTACTTCGCGCAACATCGCAACGAGTCCATCGATATAATTTCCAAGTATCTCGGCATCAAGGACCGTTCCTTGGCAACGGAAGTTTACGATCTCCAACTCAGCCGTCTCGGCGGATTGAGCTATCTCGACGACGCTTGGATGCGCGGCGCCATCGAGTTCACCAAGAAGAGCATGGGCCTGACCAAAGAAGTCGCGCCGAGCCAAGTATTCGATTTTAGTTTCGCAGCGAAGGCTCTGGGGCGCGCTAAGCACTGAGCCTGTTCCAGCTGCCAATCGTCTTTCTTGAATTTTGCATGGCCCGATTGTCCACCTCGGTGCTCCTGTCGATGGGAGTTGGATTAACGCTTAGCGCGAGTGTTGATTCAAAGCGGTCATTCGGCGCAAGCGCTAACTCAATCCAACTACTCAAGCGCACAGTGCAAACCATTGCATTCCCCGGAAGCCCAGGAGAACCAGCCGCGCCGCGCGTGAACTGGCCCTTCTTCGATCAGACCGGCCAACTGCGATGGGCAAATGCCTTGGTGCACACGGAAGCAACCGGCGCTTGCGATACTCAGCCGCCCCAACAGAACACCAACGGCTATCCCATCCATCCGCGCCAAACCAAACTGTTGGCGCCAAGAGTGGACGAGCGGCTGTGCAGCCGGGAAGGAACGCCGACGGAGATTGCGCTCATTGGAATTGATAGCGACGGCAAGAAATCATGGGAACGGCAGACAGCATTCCCATCTGGAACGTACCGGATCGATCAGCGTCTCATCGGCGCGTCGACTGACGGGCTGGTACTGAGCTCGCTCGAAGTTTGGTCGCCCAAGACCGGCGAGACACTCATGCCCGCGGCGACTCGAGCGATTGCAGCGGATTCCCGAGCCGTTCCTTTACACACTTATACGGGTGCGGCCTTCTATCACCCGGTGCGCAACACACTTTATGTCTTTGAAGCAAACGTCACGCTGACGGCGCGCCAAGGCGGACTGTACGAAATCAATCCGTCGAAGCGGACGAAAACCTTGGTCCATCGCGTAGTCGCGACGCCCCTCGGCGGATTCGATCGCATCGAAGCAATCGCCCGCACGCCGGACGGCCGTTATCTCGCCCTCGCACAGCGGCTCGAATGGCGCGGACCGACAGACGTGTCGTTCGCGATCTTCGATCTCTCCACTAACCGGCTCGTGTTTCACGAGCGCTTCTGCGATCGGTCCAGGGATACATGTGCAGACCCGCATGTAGTTATCGGCACGAAGGGTGCTATCGGCTTCAGCTACGCCAACATGAATCGGCGCGAGCATCAGCTTCTCTTGTATGAATTGAAGGGGTCGTAAGTCGGAGAGCGATTGTTCTTCAAATAATTACCCATGCCGCAACAGCCGGCCGAAGCCAGTAATCGGCTCGCGCATGCCCATCGCGTGCAGCGCCTCCCAGGTCCACGCCTGAGTATTGGTCACCACCGGTTTGCCGCTGTCTTTCTCGATGCGCTCAATGACGGAAACCGTGCGCCACTTGTTGCACGGCATGTAGACGCCGTCGACCTCGGGATGTTCGCGCAACAGCGCCATCGACAAGTCGTAACCGGTTTCCGGCGCCAGTTGCCAAATCACTTCGGCGTTGGGGCAGCCCAAGCCGCGAAAGCCCACGACATCGATGCCGTCGTGGGCGAGAAATTTCACCAGCCGCTCGTCTTGGTCCTCGGGGAATGGCGAAGCCATCACCACGCGCTTGAGTCCCAGTGCGCGGCAACCGCGCGTCACCGCGGTCAATACCGTCGAAGCCGGCGTCGGCGTGATCTGTTTGACCAGATCGAGGATTTCCCGATCCGAACCCGGCCCTTTGTAAGAGAGAAACAGTTCGCCGGTGACCATCAGAAAATCCAACGGCTGCTTAACCAAATCACGGACGAGTCCTTGGAAGGTCAACTCGGCGCGGTGAAATTCATCGTCGGTGTACTTAGCGACATGCAAGTTCCGCGCTTCGATGCGAATGTCCTTGGGGAAAATATTGTAAACGTCCGCCAACGTATCTTCGCTCGAGTTAGGCGAAATCAGTCCGATCAGTTTCATGGTTTGCTCCTAACATGTTCGTACCACAGCCTAATGACGTCTAAGTTTTCGTAAGCTCAAAGCAGATTCCGTGTCCTATCGTCGAACAAATCATCCACCGGAACCTTTAGCGGAATCAAACCTTGCTGTGTCGAATACTCGACGATCAGCTCCAGGCTGCGGCGAATGCTTGCCAATCCGAACTGAATCGGATCGAGCGCAGTGCCCGCGGGTGACATCGCTTGTTTACTTTCGCGAACCACCCGGAAAACTTCTTTTACCGCCGCCGGATTCGATTGCACCAGCGACTCTTTGACAACCAGCATGTGATTGATCGGCAGCGCGCCATGTTTCTTACACCACGCTTGCGCCGCTTCGTTGGGGTTTGGTATCACCGGCTGCAAGCGCGAATCCTTTAGATCAGGACCGCCGACCACGCCGGCGTCGATCTCGCCGTCGATGAGCATCTGCACCAGCGACTTACCGGCCGGCGCGCGCACTGCCGTAGGCGGATCGGAATATTCCGCGACATGGGGGTCTTCGAAGGTCACCCAATTGATGCTGTTGAGATCAACTCGATATTCGTTCTGTAAGACGCCGCGAACCCAAGCCGCTGTCGTGACCGAATAAGCGCGGATGCCAACGCGCTTCCCTTTGAGATCAGCGGGTGCAATCCGTCCGCGCTCGGCATTGCAAACCAGAAACGGATGCGGCAATGCGCCGACGATCACCGCGGGCAGAAGCACCAGCGGTTTGCCATGCGCCTTCGCCTGCAAAAACGTTACGATCGCCAACTCGGCGACATCGTATTTCAAATGGCGCACGACATCTTTAAAGGCTGTATTCGGCACCTTCACGTCCGCGAACATCGAATGCGACACGGACGAGTGAACGAATATCGCCGGTCTTGAGCGCCTTGGTGTTCGGGATAATCGCCGAGCAGCGTTCTAAGTGTCAGGATACTTGCATCGTTGCTCATCGTGTTTTCTCCTTGAAAGCGTTTCAAGTAAGATTCCGATCCGAGCCTCCTCGCTCCTCACTATTCACTCCTTACTTCCCCGACGTAGAGTCCGCTGCAGAAACCGCAGCAGCACCGGCGCCACCGTGACATTCGGCTCCTCATCGACGCGTCGGCGCGCCGGATTGTCGTCACGAGCGGTAAACCAGTGATGGCCGGCGCCGGGGATCAGCATGCCTTCGACACTGGCTGCCTTCTCACGCAACGCGGCGATGAAACGCTCCGATTGATTGTGATGCACGATGGCGTCTTCGTCACCGTGGATAATTAAATAACCGGCGCCGGGCCGCGCTTTCAACGCTTGCACGCGGTGCAGCGGTGAGAAGTTTTCGTAGTCCGCTTTCGCCTCGGCGTAGGATTTGCCCATGAGCTGTTTCACTGGATCGTCGGTGCGCTTGGGCGGCTGGGTGACGCGCCACCAATCCGGCAAATCGTAAATACCGTAAACCCCGACCATTGCGCGAATATGTTTCGCCGTGGCTTCATGCAGCGACAGCATCGCTGCCATGTGGCCGCCGGCGGAGTCGCCGATGGCGCCGAGCCGCAATGGATCGAGATTGAGCGTTGGGGCTTGGTCGATCAACCACTGTAACGCGCGGCAGACATCTTCCCACACGCCCGGCCACGCCGGACTCACTTGGCTCGACAGACGATAGTCGAGCGCCACTACGGCATAGCCTCGCTCAGCCAGCCATGGCCCCCAGCTCTTGTATTGCCGCTGCGACCCGCGCAGCCACGCGCCGCCGTGCAGACAGAGCAGTGCCGGATGCGTTCCCGGGCGATTCGGCAAATAGAGATCGACACAAAGATTTCCCGCCGGCCCGCCGCCATACGGCACATCGAGGCGAATATCATTTTGTGAATTGTCATTTGCGCTCATGAAAACCACCGTCAACGTCCTTACACGTAGCACCTCAACTTTGCCCGAGCAATCGAATTGACAGTCCGGAAGCACGCGTAATATACCGTCCATGGAGGTGCTCGCCATGTCACCATGATGGAGAATTCACCGGTGGCTTCCAGTTGGCCGATAGTGTCGCGGCGAAAACTAGGCTTCTGCCGGCCCTATGCCTCGGCCATGGACCTGCCCTTGGTGTCGCGGCGCTCTTCGTCGACTTCATGCTGACGACGAAAACCCAAGAGATCATGGCCAACCAGGAGCGCTCGATGAACCGCAAAGACGTGAAGTATCAAGTCGATCCCGGACAACGTAAATAACCAGTGGTATCCCACGAGAAATGGCGCGAGCGCACCGCTGAACTCGTGCAACTCTAAAACCGACTGATCATGCGCAACGCGAAATAATCATGACCATCCGCAAAGCCCTCACCATTGCTGGCTCGGACTCCGGCGCCGGCGCCGGCATCCAAGCCGATCTGAAAACCTTCGCCGCCCTTGGCGTCTACGGCACCTCGGCGATCACCGCGATCACGGCGCAGAACACCATTGGCGTCACGGCGGTGTTGGCCGTCAATGCCAAACTCGTCGGCGCGCAGATCGACGCGATCATCGCCGACATCGGCGCCCATGCGGTGAAGACCGGTATGCTCGCCAACGCTGCGATCATCGGCCTAGTGGCAAACAAGATTCGCCAGCATCGCTTAAAGAATATAGTCGTCGATCCGGTGATGGTCGCTACCTCGGGCGATTTGCTGATCGAAAAAAGCGCCGTCGCCGCGCTGCGCAGCAAACTGGTTCCCTTGGCGGGCGTGGTGACTCCAAATATCCCAGAAGCCGAGGTGCTCACCGGCATGAAGCTTCGCAGCGTAGATGAAATTCGCGAAGCGGCAAAACGAATCGTCCAGATGGGCGCAAAAACCGTGCTCATCAAAGGCGGCCATCTCAAAGGTCCAGCCATGGATATTTTTTACGATGGTAAAAATTTCACCGCACTCAAGGCACCACGCATCCGCACCAAAAACACCCACGGCACCGGCTGCACTCTCTCCGCCGCCATCGCGGCGAACCTGGCCAAGGGCCAGAAGATCGAAACGGCAGTGACCAACGCCAAACGCTACATCACCGATGCGCTGCGCCACAGCTACCGCATCGGCGCAGGCCACAGCCCGGTGCATCATTTCTTTCGGTATTGGAAAGCGTAGCAGGCGAATCTCCGCCCACCCGAATTTTGAAATATGATATTGGGAATTTGAAATGCCGCGCGCCAGCGCGGCTACTTGCCCAGCTGCATGTCGGCGACGATGGCGCGGGCGGCGGCCACCGGATCTTTGGCTTCGATGATCGGCCGGCCGACGACGATGTAGTCGATGCCGCCGCGTACGGCGTCTTGCGGCGTCATGACGCGTTGCTGGTCGTTGCGATTGCCGTCCGACGGGCGAATCCCCGGCGTGACGATGACGAAGCGCCGGCCGCAGGCCTCGCGGATATCCGCGACTTCATGAGGCGAAGCGACGACACCTTCCATCCCCGCTTCCTTGGTAAGCAGAGCTAATCGCACCACCTGATCGGCGACCTTGCGCTCGACGCCGACGCGCTGCAGATCGTCTTGGTTCAAACTCGTCAACACGGTGACCGCCAGCATGATCGGCTTGCGCAGCTTTTGCTGCCGGCACACCCGTCTTACTTCCTTGACCGTCAGGCGCATCATCTCCAAGCTGCCCGACGCATGAACATTGAACATTTTCACGCCGAGCCGGGTCGCTTCGATGGCCGCTTTCGCTACTGTGTTGGGAATATCGTGGAACTTGAGGTCGAGAAATATCTCGCCGCCCAGCTCTTGAATCTGCCGCACCGCCTGCGGCCCGGCGTGGGTGAAAAGCTGCTTGCCGATCTTAAACATGCCGACTTCGCCGGCGAGCTGGCGCACTAAACTCGGCAGCTTGTTCCAAATTATCGACGTCCAGGGCAACGATCAATCGCTCGCGCATGGAACCATGTTTACGTACCAGCTCGAGCTTCGAGGTCATGGCTTATCCCTGAACCGCCTGGGAGATGATGGTTTGAATGGTTTTTATCGCATCGCCGAGCGCGACTTCGTTGGTCTTTCCGTCGCGCCGGCTACGCAGCTCGATACAGCCTTTGTCTAGGGCCTTGGCGCCGATGGTGATGCGCAACGGAATGCCGATCAGATCGGCGTCCTTGAACTTGACCCCGGCGCGCTCATCGCGATCGTCGAGCATCACTTCAACGCCGGCGCGCTGCAAATCTAGATAGAGTTTTTCGGCGGCATCGCGCAGTTTTTCTTCTTTGTAATTGATCGGCAGCACGAGCACCTGAAACGGTGCGATGGACAACGGCCAGATGATGCCGTTGTCATCGTGGTTTTGCTCGACCGCGGCTGCGACCATGCGGCTGATGCCGATGCCATAACAGCCCATCTCGATGGCCTGCTCGCGGCCTTCGGCGTCGAGATAAGTCGCGCCCATCTTCTCGCTGTACTTGGTGCCGAGATAAAAAACTTGGCCCACTTCAATGCCGCGATGGGTCTGCAGCTTGCCCGACTCACAGCGCGGACAAGGATCGCCCGCCACGGCGAGGCGCAAGTCGGCGAACGCGCTCGGCGTGAAGTCGCGCTCCTGATCGATATCGATATAATGGAAATTGGCTTCGTTGGCGCCGGTGACCGCGCCGCGCATGCCATGCACCGACAGATCGGCGACGATGCGTAACTTCAAACCAATCGGCCCCAAATAGCCGGGCGCCACACCAGTCGCCGCCATCACCGCGGTTTCGTCGGCTAGGGTTACTTCGCGGCAACCTAGCACCGTGCGCAGTTTCAGTTCGTTGATTTCATGATCGCCGCGCACCAGCGCCGCGATCAAGTCGCCGCCATCGGTTTTGTAAACCAGCGTCTTGATGAATCGATCGGCAGCTAATTTTAGCAACTCGGCGACCTCGGGCACGGTCTTTTTACCCGGTGTGGCGACCTTGTTCAGCTTAGGGAATTCCTGGGAAATATCCCGCGCCACCGGCGGCTTGCCTTTGACTTCCGCCTTTTCGACATTGGCGGCGTATTCGCAGCCGTCGCAGCTAACGATGGCGTCTTCACCGGACGCGGCCAGCACTTGAAACTCATGAGACAGGCTGCCGCCGATGGCGCCGGTGTCCGCTTCCACCGGGCGGAAGCTCAGACCGCAGCGGCTGAAGATGCGCTTGTAGGTCTGATACATGTTGTCGTATTCGCGCCGGCAATCTTCGACATCGGTGTGAAAACTGTAGGCGTCTTTCATGATGAACTCGCGCCCGCGCATCAAGCCGAAGCGCGGCCGCACTTCATCGCGGAACTTGGTCTGGAGCTGGTACAAATTGACTGGCAGCTCGCGATAGGAGCGCACCGAACGGCGCACTAAATCGGTGATCAGCTCTTCATGGGTCGGACCGAGACAGAAATCGCGCTCGTGGCGGTCCTTGAAGCGCAGCAGTTCTTTGCCGTAGAACTCCCAGCGGCCGCTCTCCTGCCACAGCTCGGCGGGCGCGGCTATCGGCAGCAAAAGTTCTTGCGCGCCGGCGCGGTCCATTTCCTGGCGCACGATGGTTTCGATCTTGCGGATGACTTTGAGAGCCAAGGGAAAGTAATCGTAGATGCCGCGGCTGACCTGGCGAATGTAGCCGGCGCGCACCAAGAGCTTGTGACTGATGACCTCGGCGTCCGCCGGGTCTTCCTTGAGAGTCGGGATGAGACGTCTTACTCCAACGCATAGTAATTCAATCAAAAATGGCAATATCGAGCGAGACAGGAAAGATCAGTCGAGTGCCGCCGTCGAGGCTTCAGCGGCTTTTTCCGCGACGAGCTTTTCGACTTCTTCCATCAGCGCATCGACGATTTGCGCTTCGGGAACTTTGCGAATGACTTCGCCGCGCTTGAAGATCAGACCGATGCCCTTGCCGCCGGCGACGCCGAGATCCGCCGCCCGCGCTTCGCCCGGACCGTTGACTTCGCAGCCCATCACCGCGACGTGGATATTTTGATTGCTGTACGGCAGCATGCGCTCTTCCACCGCCTTCGCCAGCGACACGAGATCGACATCGGCGCGGCCGCAGGAAGGACAAGCGACAAAGGTCATGCCGTCCTTGCGCAGCTTGAGCGCCTTCAAGATCTCCAAACCGACCCGCACTTCTTCCACCGGGTCAGCCGCCAACGACACGCGAATGGTGTCGCCGATGCCTTCGGCCAAGAGCGTGCCTAAGCCGACGGCAGATTTGATCGTGCCGATGCCCGGTGTCCCCGCCTCGGTCACGCCGAGATGAAACGCATAGTTCACCTGGTCGGCGAGCATGCGATAGGCTTCGATCATCATCAGCGGATCGGAAGCTTTGAGAGAAATCTTGATCTCGGAATAACCGACATCTTCGAGAATATGAATATGGCGCAGCCCGCTCTCGACCATGCCCGCGGCCGTCGGGCCGTTATACTTTTGCAGTAAATCTTTTTCCAGTGAGCCGGCGTTGACGCCGATGCGGATGGGAATCTTGCGCTCCGACGCGGCCTTGACCACTTCTTCGACATATTTGCGCGCGCCGATATTGCCGGGATTGAGGCGCAGGCCGTCGACGCCCTGCTCGATGGCGATCAACGCCAGTTTGTAATTGAAATGGATGTCGGCGACCAACGGAATGCGGATTTTTTTCTTGATCTCACCGAGTTGCTCGGCCGCTTCGCGCACCGGCACGGCACAGCGGACGATTTCGCAACCGGCCGCTTCCAAGGACCAGATCTGCTGCACCGTGGCGCGCACGTCGCGGGTGTCGGTCTTGGTCATCGACTGGACCGTGATCGGCGCGTCGCCGCCGACTTTCACATTGCCCAGCTCAATCTGCCTGGTCTTGCGCCGTTCAATCATGGCTCAACTATAGAGAACCGAGTCCCTAGGGTCAACTAAACTATTTTATTCTGAAGCGAGGAACTGCTGTTGTCCTCGGCCGATGGCTGACGTTGCCGTCGGCAGTGCGAATACGATATTTATGGTCAACTATTCGATTCCGAGTCGTCCTTGTTGGCGGTGATCTCGGTGTCCTCTGTGATAACACCTTCCGGTCTTTCTTGATTTCCGCCTTGGCGCGTTGGTGCCCGGCGGTCATCCATCGCGGCAAGCGGCGGGTTAGGCCGGTTGCTTCTCTGCGGCCGTCCGCCCTCGCGCTCTTGCGCCGGTGCAGGGCCTTCATCTTTAATTTTACGATCACCCTCGGGAATGATCAGCAAGCGGCGATAGGCGCCCTGGCCGAGACTGCGCGTGGTCAACCAAGGATCGTCTTGCAGCGCCGCATGAACGACCTTGCGGTCCGCCGCGCTGAGCGCGTCGATGGTGACAGTCTTGCGCTGGCGTTTGGCCTTCTCGCCCAAGCGCAGCGCCATGTCTTGCAAGGTCTGGCGCCGGCGCTCGTGGTAGTTCTCGATATCGATGACGACATGCGGCGCTTCATTGCCGGGCCGTTCGCCGGCGATGCGGGTGATCAGGTATTGCAACGCTTCTAAAGTCTGTCCCTTGCGGCCAATGATCAAGCCGCTGTTATCGCTCTTGACCTCGAGGATCGTTTCCTCGCTGTCGACGCCGGCTTTCTCTGCCACCGTCGCGTTCATGCCCATTAAATTTAGAATCTCAACCAGCGCCGTCTTCGCCTTTGCGACCATCGCCGCGACCTCCGCTGGTGTCAGCGGCGGCGGCGCGTCGGCAGCGCGCGGCTCCGCTGGCGGACCGGGCGTCGGAGCCGGGGCTGGACGCGGTTCAGGTCGGGGACGCGGCTCAGGCGCTCGCGGTCTAGGTTCCGGCGCCCTGGCGCGTGGCTCGGCTCTTGGTGGTTCCGCTCGGCGCGGTTCGGCCGGGCGCCGCTCTGGCGGCCGCGGTCTGGGCTCCGCTGCTCTTGCCGGAGCCTGCTGGACTTGCGCGGCCTGGGGCTTGGCTGGCGCCGGGTCGGGTTCGAGATTGAGCTTGCGCAGCGAGGCACGAACTTTCGCTTTCTGCGCGCCAAACCCGAGTATTCCCTTGCGTCCTTCGGAAATGATATCGACGGTGATCTTTTCGCGCCCGACGCCGAGCGCCTTCAGCGCGTTTTCGATGGCGGCGTCGATGTTATCGCCTTCGGTTTCGACGAAATCCATAACTGACCTTCCTCGGCTACTTATCGCTGCGGTTGATCCAGTACTGCTGCGCGATGCTCAGCACGTTGTTCACCAGCCAGTAAACGGTCAAGCCGGCGGGAAACGACACGAACATGAAGGTAAACATGAGCGGCATCAACATCATCATTCTTCGCTGGTTGGGATCGCCCGCCGACGGCGTCATCCATTGTTGGATAAACATGGTGGCGCCCATGACGATGGTGAGAATCGGAATGCCGGACGGCAAGAGCGAAGGCCACCAGCCGGGAACTGCAAACTGCAGCGCCTCCCAGTCGGGCCGCGACAAATCTTGAATCCACATAAACGGCGCATGGCGCAGCTCGATGGGCGTGCTGAGCGCGTTGTACAGACCGATGAAGACCGGAAATTGCAGCACCATCGGCAAGCAGCCGCCCAACGGATTGACACCGTTGCGCTTGTACAGATCCATGATCTCTTTATTGAGTTTCTCTTTGTCGTTGGCGAAGCGTTCTTTGAGCTTTTCCATCTGCGGCCCGAGCTTCTGCATCGACTTCATGGAGCTAAAGCTCTTATGCGTCAACGGCCACATGATCAGCTTGATCAGCACCGTCAGTATAATGATGTCGAGCGCCATAACTGCCGGTGAAACGGTGAAAGAAGTGGAGCACGTAGAGCAGCGGCACCGAGACGAAGCCGAAATAGCCGTGGTCGATGGCGCGATCGATGTCCTTGCCCACCGACTTTAGGAGTTCGAGTTCTTTGGGTCCGATGAACAGACGATAGCGGCCGCCGGCCGCCGGTCCGCTCAGCGAAGCGACGAGCGCGGCGCCATTTTGCCGCACCGAAACTTTGTGCCCGGCGCCATTTTCCGGCATCAAAGCAACGAAAAAATAAGTGTGGCCGAAACCGGCCCAGGCGACGTCGCCGCTAAACTCATGTCCCTTACTCGCGTCCACCGTCGCCTCGCGCTTGATCTTGTTATCGACTAAGGCGACGAAGCCTTCGAACGGCGCGCCGGGATTGACCACGGTATGATCGCTTTTGTCGGTCAAAAAAACTTCTGGAACCGGCGCAGTGGCCGCGGCGGACTGGACGGCAACATCGAACTGGATCGGATAAAGATTGCCGGTAAATGTCAAAGACTTGCTAATCGTCACGCCATCGGCGGTCTGGCCTTGAAATACCAAGGTGCCCTTGGCGTCGCCTGTGAGTTTAAGATCGGCGCCCTGAACGGAGTAAGACAACCCTGCGTCATCGAATGGCGCCGGCGCCTGCCAGCGCACACCGAGAGGCAACGGCACATCTTTCGCTGTCGTAATTATTTCCTGGAGCGGGCTTTTAGGATCCGCGCTGGCGCGATAGTTTTTGAACTGAAAGCTTTTCAGACGCGCGCCGTGGCTGGTGAAAACGGCGATGTAGTTATCGGTTTCAACCTGAATATTTCGAGCCGTTTGGCTAGGCGGCGCGATAACCGGCGCAACTTGCGACGGGACCGCGGTCGGCGCTGCGGGAGTGACTCCAGATGGCGCCGCGGTGTTGCCCGACGGAGCGGCTTCCATCTTTTCCGCGACCGGCGACTGAACTGTCGGCGGCGGGCCATAATAGCGGCTAATAAATTCTTGGTAACCGACCAATACCAGGACCGATAAAGCTATGCCGATGAGTGCGCGTTTATCCATTGAGTATGTTCAACTGACCGGATCGTATCCGCCGGCGCTTAAAGGGTGGCAGCGGCAGAAACGCCATAGAGTGTAGAGCAGACCTTTGACCGCACCGTGACGGTGAATTGCCGTTTGAGCGTAGGCCGAGCAACTCGGGTAAAACCGGCAAGCGGGCGGCAACCAGGGCGAGACCGACAGGCGATAGGCGCGAATCGGCAAGATCAATAACCAGCGGATCATGCGGTTATACCATCCGGCGCCCGCGCGGCGGCGAAAAACTTTTGGCCAATTCGGCGTCGAGCATACGCGACGGCAGGTTCACCGCGCTTTTACGCGCGATGACGAGAAAATCCACTCCATGCGGCAATGCCGCGCGGCAGCGGCGGAAAAACTCCCGCACTTGCCGTTTGATCCGATTGCGGATCACTGAGTTGCCAACCTTACCGCTAACGGTGATACCCACGCGGGACTCGGCATGATCGCTAGTTTTGCGGATAACGACAAAGTTTGCGGAATGGATCTTGTAACCGGATCGCGATAATCGCAAAAATTCGCTTCGTTTTCTCAGGCGGGCGGACTTCGGGAACGCTTGATTATCCTTCAGCGCCTTGCCCCGTGGTTACGTGCGCGCCCGCTTGGGCGGCACCGACACAGTCAATTTTTTGCGTCCCTTGGCGCGGCGCCGTTTGATGACATTGCGTCCGCCCGGCGTCGCCATGCGTGCGAGAAAGCCGTGGGTGCGCTTTCGCTTAATATTGCTCGGTTGATAGGTTCTTTTGCTCATAAGACTATTTCCCCTTCAGGTCCGCTTCACAGCCAAGTGATTATATCAATCATACCGTCCCGGCGAAGTCAATTTTAACCGGCCTCGGCTTTTAGCGACCGTTGCATCAAATCGCGCGCGGCATCGGCCGGCCGCTTAGCGCCATAGAGCACCTGGTACATCTGCTCGACGATCGGCATTTCCACCGCCAAACGCTGGGCCAAAGCGTGCAGCGCGCGGGTATTGCGCACCCCTTCAGCCACGGTGCGAGTCGATGCGGTGATCTCCGGCAAACTTTTGCCGGCGGCGATCTGCAAACCGACCGCGCGGTTGCGGCTCAAGTCACCGGTACAGGTCAGCACTAAATCGCCCAAACCTGGCAATCCCGCCAAGGTCGTCGGATCGGCACCCATGCGTACTGCCAAACGGGTGATTTCCGCCAAACCGCGGGTGATCAACGCCGCCCTGGCGTTCTGGCCGAGGCCGAGACCATCGCTAATGCCGGCGGCGATGGCGATGACATTTTTCACCACGCCGCCGATTTGCACGCCGACCACATCGAGCGAGGTATAAACCCGCAGACTGGCGGTGCTGAGAATCTCTTGGATCGAGCGCGCCACGTTTTCTGAAGTGGAAGCGACTGTCACCGCGGCCGGCAGGCCGCGGGCAACTTCGAGCGCAAAGGTCGGCCCGGAAAGAAAGCCATGGCGTCCCTTGCTGGTGGCACCGAGAATATCCGCGAACAGCTCAGCCATGGTGTGCAGCGTCGCCTCTTCGAGCCCCTTCGTACCACAAAGCAAAAGCGTTTGGCCATCGAAGTACGCCGCCGCGTCGGTGAAAACTTCGCGCACGGCATGGGATGGCACGGCGCAAATCACCAGCGCTTTGTCGGCCAACGCATCTTTTAACGTCTGGGTGACAGCCAATCTTTCGGGGAGCAAAATGCCGGGAAGATAAGTCAGGTTCTGCCGTTTTTCCGCCAGTTCGCGAAAATTAGCGGTGCCATGGCACCACAGAGTAACCCGCTCGCCCTTGTCAGCCAGCACCTTGGCCAGCGCCGTACCCCAGCCGCCGGCACCGACAACGCCAATCTCTCTAGCCATGGTCGACCCACACAAAAATGATTGTTGGCTGAAATCGACTCGTTACCGCGATAGATCAACGATTGTTCGTCAAGAGCATCGCCACGAAACGCACTGCGCGCCTAGGCGTCGCCATCGCCATCGTCCTCTTCCTCTTTTTCCGCCACCCGCGCCAGCGATACCAGCCGCTCGCCTTCTTCGAGTTCGATCAAGCGCACGCCTTGGGTGTTGCGGCCGATGATGCGGATATCTTTGATACGCAGGCGAATGATCTTACCGATGTTGGAGACCAGCATGAGCTGGTCCTCCTCGGTGACTTGTTGCACGCCAACGACCCGGCCGGTGCGGTCGCTAGTCTTCATCGTGATAATGCCCTTGCCGCCGCGCGATTGCAGCCGGTATTCATCCATCTCGGTGCGCTTGCCGTAGCCGCCCTCAGAAACCGTCAAGACCGCGAAGCCACGAGTGAGAATCTCCATGCTGACAATATGATCGCCTTCGTCCAGACGCATGCCGACGACACCGAAGGTGCCGCGACCGGTGGAACGCACTTGCTCTTCCTTGAAACGGATCGACTGTCCCTCGGCGGTGGAAAGAATCAGCTCCTGCAGGCCGTCGGTCAGACGCACGCCGATGACCTCGTCATGTTCTTCGAGTCCGATGGCGCGAATCCCACTGGGCCGGGGATGGGCGTAGGCCATCAGCTCGGTCTTTTTGATCAGGCCGTTTTTGGTGGCGAATATGATGAAGCGGCCTTCTTGAAACTCGCGCACCGAGAGAAACGCCGAGACTTTTTCACCGGGCTCAAGATTGAGCAGATTGACGATCGGCTTGCCGCGCGCCGCCCGGCTCGCCTGCGGCAGCTCATGGACCTTGATCCAATAGACCTTGCCGACGGTGGTGAAAAACAGAATGTAGGAATGCATCGAGGCGATGAACAACGATTCGACAAAATCCTCTTCCTTGGTGGTCGTGCCGATTTTGCCCTTGCCGCCGCGCCGCTGCGCCCGATAAAGAGTCACCGGGTTGCGCTTGATATAGCCCTCATGGGAGATCGTAACCGCCATGTCTTCGTCGACGATCATGTCCTCGATGGAAATATCATCGGAGTGATCGACGATCTGGGTGCGGCGCTCGTCACCATACTGCTTCTTGATCTCTTTGAGCTCGCCGACGATGATTTTGTAGATCTCTTTCTCGTCGGCGAGGATCGCCCGCAGCTTGGCGATCAGCGCGACGGTCTCGCGGTGCTCGTCCATGATCTTGTCGCGCTCCAAGCCGGTCAAGCGCTGCAAGCGCAGGTCGAGGATCGCCTGGGCCTGCAATTCGCTCAACGCGAAATTGCTCATCAACCCTTCTTTGGCTTCTTTGCCGTCGGCGGAATTGCGAATCAGCGCGATCACCGCATCGAGGTTGTCGAGCGCGATGCGAAACCCTTCCAAGATATGCAGCCGCTCTTCGGCCTTGCGCAGATCGTAGGCGGTGCGCCGGGTCACTACTTCCTTGCGGTGATCGAGGAAGCATTTCAGCGCCTCCTTGAGAGTTAGCAGCTTAGGCTTGCCATCGACGATGGCGAGCATGTTCATGCCGAAAGAATCCTGCAGTTGGGTATGCTTGTGCAGCTGGTTGATGACGATTTCGGCCACCGCGTCGCGCTTGAGCTCGATGACGATGCGCATCCCGTCGCGGTCCGATTCGTCGCGCAGATCGCCGATGCCTTCGATCTTTTTCTCGTTGACCAGTTCGGCGATCTGTTCGATCAACCGCTTCTTGTTCACCTGATAGGGAATTTCCCCGATGATGATCTGTTCTTTGCCGGTGCGCTTGACCGTTTCGGTAAACGCCTTGCCGCGCATTTGAATGATGCCCTTGCCCTCATGGTAGGCGCGAATGATCGGCTCGCGGCCATGAATAAATCCGCCGGTGGGAAAATCCGGTCCGGGGATATGGCGTATCAACTGCTTGATCGTCATCTCGGGGTTATCCACCAGCGCCACCAAGGCATCGATCACTTCGCTCAGATTATGCGGTGGAATATTGGTCGCCATGCCAACCGCGATGCCGGCCGAGCCGTTAATCAACAGATTGGGAATCCGCGACGGCAGCACCGACGGTTCTTTGAGCGAATCGTCGTAGTTGGGGGCGAATTCAACGGTGTCTTTTTCGATGTCGGCGAGCATCTCCTCGGCCAACAGGGTCATGCGGATCTCGGTGTAACGCATGGCCGCCGGATTATCGCCGTCAATGGAACCAAAATTACCCTGGCCGTCGACCAGCGGATAGCGCAGGTTGAAGTCCTGGGCCATGCGTACCACAGTGTCGTAGATCGCCGTGTCGCCATGGGGATGGTACTTACCCATGATATCGCCGACCAGACGGGCGGATTTCTTGTAGGGCTTATCAGAAGTATTGCTGGCGTCGTACATGGCGTAGAGCACGCGCCGATGCACCGGCTTCAAGCCGTCGCGCACATCCGGCAGAGCCCGGCTGATGATGACGCTCATGGCGTAGGCCATGAACGATTCGCGCATCTCTTCTTCGATGTAGACCGGAACCTTTTGCGGTTTGATAGTAGCTTCCATGAATCGCTCGCCAATCTGCTAGGTGAATTATTTCTCGGTGCGGCGCCGGCCAGGTTGCCAACACCGCCAACGGCGCACTAAACGTCTAAGTTTCGCACCGACAGGGCATTGTCCTCGATGAACTTACGCCGCGGCTCGACTTCATCGCCCATCAACGTCGAAAAAATCAGATCGGCCTCCACCGCATCCTCGACGCGCACCTGCAAAAGCACGCGAGTCTCGGGATTCATGGTAGTTTCCCAGAGCTGTTCGGGGTTCATCTCGCCCAATCCCTTGTAGCGCTGGATATACTGCCCGCGCTTGCCGCCTTCCATGATGTAGGAAAGAATTGCGCCGAAGGATTTCAGCTGCGCCTTGGCGTCGCCGTCTTCGATGGCGTAGGGCGGCACGCCGATGGCGGATAGCTCGCCGAACAGTTTTTTAATTTCTCTGAATTCCGCGCTGGTCAAAAACTCGCGATCGATGACGGTTTGGTAGCCGGTGCCATTGGCACGGGTAGTGACGACCAGCTTAAAGCAGTCATGTTCCGGGTCCTCCTCAAGGGCGCATGACAACGGCGCCTGCTCAGGCGCGGCCAACCCGACATAAGTCGCCAAACGGCTCTCCAGACTCTGCAGCGCTTGACGATCCTTTAACATCTCCTCGCCGAAACCCTCCGCCAATAATAACGCTTCCACCACCGTACGGTTTTTCCGCTTGCGGCCGATGGAGATCAACAATTTTTCCCAGCGCGCGATCTTCTTGACGAACCCCTGCAACGGCTGACCGACCAAACCGCTTCCATTGCCATTGCCGTTTTGCCCGGCGCGCACCCGGACGCCGTCCGTGCCGAGGTCGATGAGATGATCTTCGAGCATCGCCTCGTCCTTAAGATAACGCTCCTGTTTGCCTTTTTTGATTTTATAGAGCGGCGGCTGAGCGATAAAGAGGTAACCCTTTTCCACCAGCTCGGGCATTTGCCGATAGAAGAATGTCAATAGCAGCGTGCGGATATGCGAGCCGTCGACGTCGGCGTCGGTCATGATGATGATCGAATGGTAGCGCAGCTTGGCTTGGTCGTAGTCTTCTTTCACGCCAGTGCCCAGGGCGGTGATCATCAGGCGGATCTCTTGGGACGACAGCATCTTGTCGAAGCGCGCCTTTTCGACGTTGAGAATTTTACCCTTCAACGGCAGAATCGCCTGATTGCGCCGGTCGCGTCCCTGCTTGGCCGAACCGCCGGCGGAATCGCCTTCGACGAGATAAAGCTCGCTCAATGCCGGATCGCGCTCTTGGCAGTCGGCGAGCTTGCCGGGCAGAGAACCGGAATCCAGCGCCCCCTTGCGCCGCGCCAAATCCTTGGCCTTGCGCGTCGCCTCGCGCACCCGCGCCGCTTCGACGCCCTTGTTAACGATCTTTTTCGCGTCGGCGGGATGCTCGCTCAGATAATTGCCAAGCTTTTCGTTGACCAGCGCCTCGACGATGCCTTTGACTTCGCTGTTGCCCAACCTGGTCTTAGTCTGCCCCTCGAACTGCGGCTCGGGAACCTTGACGCTGATGACCGCGGTCAAACCCTCACGGACATCGTCGCCCTGAAGGTTTTCGTCGTCCTTCTTAAGCTGGCCGCTGCCAATGGCGTAACTGTTGATCGACCGCGTCAGCGCCGAGCGAAAGCCGATCAGATGGGTACCGCCTTCGATGGTGTTGATATTGTTGGCGAAGGTAAAGACATTCTCGGCGTAGCTATCGTTCCACTGCATGGCGATCTCGACGCCAACGCCATCCTTCTCACCCTCGCAATGGACCACCTTTGCGTGGATCGCGCTCTTCGCCCGGTTGAGATGCTCAACGAATGACCTGAGCCCGCCTTCGTAGAAAAAATCATGGTTTTTTTGCGTGCGCTCGTCTTCGATGGTAATTTTCAAGCCGCGATTGAGGAAAGCCAACTCGCGCAGCCGCTGCGACAGTATATCGAAACTAAACTCACTCACTTCGAAGATCTGGCTATCCGGTTTGAAAGTGACAAGGGTGCCGCGTTCCTTCGATTTACCGACTTCTTTCAACGGCGCCTGCGGATCGCCGCGCCGATAACTTTGCTGATAGACTTTGCCGTCGCGCTTGATTTCAATTTCCAACGTTTCCGATAGCGCGTTGACTACGGAAATACCGACGCCGTGCAAGCCGCCGGAAACTTTGTACGAATCCTTGTCGAATTTGCCGCCCGCGTGAAGCTTGGTCAGCACCACTTCGGCTGCGGAGATTTTTTCGGTGGGATGGAGGTCGACCGGAATGCCGCGCCCGTTGTCGATGACGGTAACGCTGTTGTCGATATGAATTCTAACTTGGATGGTATCGCAATGACCGGCCAGCGCTTCGTCGATGGAGTTGTCGACGACTTCGTAGACTAAATGATGCAAACCACGGTCGCTGGTGTCGCCGATGTACATGCCGGGACGCTTGCGCACCGCTTCCAAGCCTTCCAAGACTTTAATGTTTCCCGCGCCATATTCCTCATCTGGTGGATTTTTTGCGTCAGCCATTTTCACCCATCGCTAAATTTTGAAATTTGCTAGAAAAGTTCTGGAGTTAGACAGAGTTTCAGCTAACCAAAATAGTACCGGAAAGGAGCGCAAAAGTAAAGCGCTAAAAGAGCTATAAAGCATTGAATTACCAAGCAATTATTTGAATATTTCGGGCCTTTGCGGAATTGCCGTGCAAGCGCTCGGCTTTTTGCCCTTTGGTCGGTTGACTCTATGACCTCACTAAGCGACAACAGTGGCCGTGCAAAGCCTCGTCACAGCGTTCGAATACTTAACGATTTTGGGCCGTTGGCGCGCGCCGGCAAGCGATCCTGCGGGATTCGGCAACGCCCCCCTATGGTTTCCGTTAGTTGGCTTAACGATTGGTGTCGTTTTGGCGGCGATCAACTACTTACTCGCTTTGTACGTCGATTCGGAAATTCTCAGCGTAGTGGTGATCGCGCTTTTGATCGTCGCCACCGGCGCCATGCCCTTGGCCGGGACCAAGAGCACTTTCGATTCCATGCAGTGGCCAACCGGGGCGGTTCATGACCGTGGCGGGGAGATTTTCGGCTTCGCCGCGATCATCGTCGTTACCCTGCTCAAAGTCCACTCCATCGACATCATGGACGACAAAGTGACTGCCAATATCTTTCTCGCGCCTGGGCTGGCGCGTTGGGCCTTGGTGGTGCTGCTCTACGGTTACCACGACCGCTGTGAGGAGACCATGCGGTCGATCGCTGAGAATACCAAACTATGGCACCTTGCGGTCACGACACTCATCACGTTAGTCTTGGCAACCTACCTGCTAGGCCGCGAAGCTTTGTGGATCGGCTTGGCCTTGTCGCTGCTGGCGCTGCTGAGTCGCGCGCTGCTCCATCGCCGTCATGCGATCCTCACGCAAAACAACTTTGGCGCGGTCACCGATCTCGGCGAAGCGCTGACTCTGGTGCTAATGGCCGTTCTTTAGAGAATGGCGCCCGGCCGACCCAACTATTCAAATTTTCAAGCCCGTCGCGCCGGTCATCCCAGTCTTCATGCTGATCGCCGCCGGATTTATTTTTGCCCATTGGAAATAAATCAATGGTGCGCTCCCTGCCGCCGTGATCAATTTCATCTTGACCGAAAAGTACCGCCAAGATCCCGTATCGCCGCGTCAATTGTGGGCATCAGCACTCTCATTTCGGTTCTAGCCATTCCCGTTGTCTTCTGGTTGATCCTTTAAACAACATTTAGCGTTGACAAGAAAATTCGACTACTATATATAGACCTGCAACTGTCGGTACGCTTTGTATTCAAAGCGTCGAAAAAGGGAACCCGGTGCGAATCCGGGACTGCCCCGCAGCGGTAAGTAGGAACGAAAGCCGTCAAAAGCACTGGCTCTCTCATGGGCTGGGAAGCGACGGCGAGTAGAAAACAGCCTCTGAAGGCTAAGCGCCTACGAGTCCGAAGACCTGCCGACGGTCCGTGCAACCGCACGGAACATGACCCGGGCCTCCGTGGGGAGAGACGTGGGAAGCAATGCTACCGAAGCTTTAATCCGCGGTAGTTTCTTCTTTCGTTCACTTCCAAACGATGGTCCGAGCTGCGCCCGAGGGGGGCGGAGTCGGATAGTTTGTCTTCTGTATCAGGGGACTAAACGAGTTTTGTGCTCCTCCTCCCCGGTCGCGTCCATCGTCGCAGCCAAACCTAGAGAGGAGACTCACATGACGTTAGCCCTGCTTAACAATCCCAACCAAACAGCCGCCCAAGGCACTGAACGGCGCCATCTACACTCACAAACGCCGAACGATCGAGAACCGCAGATAACCATGCGCGTGCAAAAGCGCAACGGTTCCTTCGAGCCCGTCGACGTCAACAAGATTGTCCGCGCAGTAGCTCGCTGCTCCGTCGGGTTGACGCATATCGATCCGTTAAAAATCGCCACCAAAACCATCGGCGGTCTTTATGACGGCGCCACGACCAAAGAGCTCGACACGCTGTCGATTCAGACCGCCGCGCAGCTGATCGGAGAAGAGACCGAATACTCGAAGCTGGCGGCGCGCTTGCTCGCGACTTTCATCAATAAGGAGATCGCCAATCAAGATATTCATTCCTTCTCTCAATCGATCGGCGCGGGCCTGCGCGCCGGTCTGATCGCGGATCGAACCGCGGCGTTCGTCACGGCCAACTCACGCAAGCTCAACGACGTGATCGAAGATGAGCGCAACAATCTCTTCGAATACTTTGGCTTGCGCACGCTTTACGACCGCTATCTCCAGCGCGATCCCCAGTCCCGCCAAGTGATCGAGACGCCGCAGTACTTTTTCCTGCGCGTTGCCTGCGGTCTGGCCGAAAGCGTCGGCGAGGCGTTGGAATTTTATAGCCTGCTCTCTTCGTTCGAATACATGGTGAGCTCGCCGACGCTGTTCAATTCGGGCACGCGCCATCCGCAGATGTCTTCCTGTTATCTGCTCGACTCGCCGCAGGACAACCTCGAAGCGATTTACCACCGCTACACCGACGTGGCCAAGCTATCAAAATTCTCCGGCGGCATCGGTCTCGCTTATCACCGAATACGATCGCGCGGCTCGCTCATTCAGAGCACCAACGGTCTCTCCAACGGCATCGTTCCTTGGCTCAAGACCCTCGATTCTTCGGTCGCGGCGGTGAATCAAGGCGGCAAACGACAAGGCGCATGTTGCAGCTATCTGGAAACATGGCACGCCGACATCGAGGAGTTTTTGGAGTTGCGCGACAACACCGGCGATGGCGCCCGGCGCACCCACAATTTGAATCTCGCCAACTGGGTGCCCGACCTTTTCATGAAGCGAGTTGAAGAGGACAGTCTCTGGTCGCTCTTCGATCCCAAGGTGGTTCCGCAATTTCCCGATCTATACGGCGAAGAATTCGCGTCCGCTTACCTCGACGCGGAGGTAAAGAATCTTTACTCAAGCCAGGTGAAAGCGCGAGAGCTCTACCTGCGCATGATGAAGACCCTTGCCGAAACGGGAAATGGCTGGATAACGTTCAAAGATATCTGCAACGCCCGAGCCAATCAGACAGGCAAGCCGGGAACAACGGTGCACTCATCCAACCTGTGCACGGAAATCGTCGAGATCACGTCTGATTCAGAGACCGCCGTTTGCAACTTGGGGTCGATCAATCTCGCCAAATACGTCAGCGGCGACGGTTTCGACTTCGCCCAACTCGCCGCCAACGTGCGCATCGCAGTCAAATATCTCGACCGGGTCATCGATATCAATTTCTATCCGACCGCGGAAGCCGCGGCGTCGAACCAACGCTGGCGGCCAGTGGGCTTGGGTATTATGGGCCTGCAAGATGTCTTTTTTCAGTTGCGCCTGCCGTTCGATGCGCCGGAGGCGCGCGCGCTGTCCAAGAGAATTCAGGAAGAAATTTATTTTCACGCCCTGTCGGCGTCATGCGATCTTGCCGCCGCCCTCGGCCGCCACCCCAACTTTGATGATACGCGGGTGGCCCAAGGAACTCTTCAATTCGATCTGTGGGGCGTCACTCCTGAGAACCGCCAACCCTGGGACGAATTGCGTCAACGTATTTCCGCAAACGGTTTGAGAAACTCTCTGCTGATCGCCATCGCTCCGACAGCGACCATCGGCTCCATTGTCGGATCCTATGAATCGATCGAGCCCGCCGTTTCCAATCTATTCAAGCGCGAAACTCTTTCCGGCGAATTTCTCCAGGTCAATCGCTATCTCGCCACCGAACTCAAAAGCTTGGGCCTTTGGACCGACGAGATCCGCGCCAAGATCAAGCTCGCCGAGGGTTCGATCCAAAACATTGAGGAGATTCCCGCCGAGATCAGAGCGATTTACCGCACCGCGTGGGAGATTCCCATGCGCTCACTCATAGATATGGCGGCGGACCGCGGCGCGTTCATCGATCAGAGCCAGTCGCTCAACCTGTTCATGGAAAGCCCCTCCATCAACAAACTTTCTTCGATGTACATGTACGCCTGGAAAAAAGGACTGAAAACAACCTATTACCTGCGCTCGCGGCCGGCCACGCGCATCGCCAAAGCGACCGTCGTAGCAGCGCCAGATGATGCAGCCCTGGCCTGCGCGCTGGAAAATCCGACCTCCTGCGAAGCTTGCCAGTAACACAGAAAGGTAAGAGCCTCATGATATTGGATCCCGGCTTCTCGCTCACCCTGCGGCCGATGAAATACCCGGTCTTCTTCGATATGTACAAGACCGCGATTAAAAACACCTGGACGGTGGAAGAAGTAGATTTCGCCACCGACATCACCGATCTCGCCACCCGAATGACTCCGGCAGAACGCCACTTGATTCATCGTCTCGTGGCGTTCTTCGCCACCGGTGATTCGATCGTTTCCAACAATCTCGTGCTCAACCTTTATAAGCATGTGAACTCGCCGGAGGCGCGGGTCTACCTATCGCGCCAGCTTTTCGAGGAAGCGCTGCACGTAGAGTTCTATTTGACACTGTTGGATACCTATATTCCCGATCTGACCGAGCGCGAAAAAGCCTTCGCGGCGATCCAAAATATCCCCTCGATCCGCCGAAAAGCCGATTTCTGCTTTCAATGGATCGAATCGCTTCATCACCTGAATGAAACTCAGACGCAGGAAGACCGCCGTAGTTTTCTCTTGAACCTGATCTGTTTCGCCGCCTGCATCGAAGGACTCTTTTTCTTCGCCGCTTTCGCTTACGTGTATTTCCTTCGTTCAAAGGGACTGCTCAACGGCTTGGCCGCCGGAACCAACTGGGTTTTTCGCGACGAGAGCGCGCACATCGCCTTCGCCTTCGAAGTGATCGCCACGATCCGTCGGGAAGAGGCTGAACTTTTCGATGCCGAACTGGAGCGCCGAGTGGCGCTCATGATTGAGCAAGCCATCGAGTGCGAGATGAGCTTCGCCGAGGACCTCCTAAGCCAAGGCATTGCCGGGTTGTCGTTGCGGGATATGCGCGCCTATCTCGAATTCATCGCCGACCAGCGCCTGGCGGTGTTGAGAATGCCTCAGCTCTTCGGCTCGAGAAATCCTTTTTCGTTCATGAATTTGCAGGACGTGCAGGAGTTGACCAATTTTTTCGAAAGGCGCGCCTCGGCGTATCAGATCGGCATCAACGGCGAGGTCGCCTTCGGCGAGGAGTTCTGATTGAGGAAATGTCAGGGAGACTTTATCGTGAAGGTTTTGCACATCGATGCTCACCGTTGTCCGCTCTGCGGTGAAAATAATCAATGCGGTATAGCCGCGGGTGAGAAGAATTGCTGGTGTTTCTCCCACCCTATGCCGCAAGGCGTGCTTGAAATGCTTCCCGCCGAAGCGCGCGACATCGCGTGCGTGTGCCGCACTTGCGCGATGAGCTATAGCGCTCTTGAAAGAGCGTTGGATCAGATGGCTGAAGTTCTTCGCCGGCGCTAAGCATCTCTGCACAGTCTTCGGACCACCGTAAACCCAACTCAACTCTCGAAATCGTCCCGTTGACGAAATCAAAAGCCTTGACAGCGATATTTTCACGTTATAGTTTCCGCCTACATAAATTCACAGCTCTAGGTTCAAAGGGAAGACCGGTGTAACTCCGGCGCGGTCCCGCCACTGTAAAGGCTACGAAAGCCGCAACTAAGCCACTGTTCGAGAGAACGGGAAGGCGCGGCGAGTAGAGAAAAGCCCAAGCCAGGAGACCTACCTAGAGCGAATCGGCCGGCCTCTCCGCGGAAGAGAGAAAGGTTTCGCAATCTTTCCCGTCAATGTTCCAGAGGCCAGTAGTGAGATCGGATGAAGCTGGCACTATTTTTTTTCCTATCGTTCGCAGTCCATGCAACAGCGATCCTGATTCCCATTTCATTGAATGGACACGGAGCTGAGCGCGCCATCATGGTGACGATCTTGCCAATCGAATCCGCAACTGAAGACAGCGGAGGTTCCGGCGGCGGGCATGCCGCGGCGGATCGAGTCACTGCGAAGAACATCGCTACAACACCCCCTGGGCGCACCGGCGATATCGCGCCGACCTTGGCCCCCGCCGAGTTAGAACGATTGCCAACCGAAATTCCGTCTGCTGTCGCTGATACGATCGAAACGTCGATCACTGGCGTCTCGGTAGTTGGTGCTTCCAACAACACGAGTGGCAGTTACGGGAGCGACAACGGACCTGGCGGAGATAATCGCGCAGGAGGAAGATCGGGCAGTGGCTCGGGCAACGGTTCCGGCAACGGCGAAGGTTCAGGAACGGCACAAGTTGGAGCGCCTTTCACTCAAGCCCGCTATCGCGAAACCCCGCAGCCTCATTACCCGGATAGCGCCCGGCGTGAAGGCAAAGAAGGCCGAGTACTCTTGCGCGTGCTTGTCGATGAAGAGGGTAGATCCAAATTGATCGAGGTCAATACCAGCTCCGGCCACGACATGCTCGACCAGGCCGCCACCGAAGCGCTCAAGAAATGGCGCTTCGTGCCGGCCCGCGCCAGTGGTAAACCGGTGGAGACTTGGGTGAAGATACCGATCGAATTTCAACTTTCGAATGCCAAACGATGAATCTAGGGAGGCCATAGTAGCTAGACTTATCAACCGCAGAGCGAGCTAAGGGAAAGATGTGACTCCAAAAGAATGAAGGAAATAGACGGCAGGATGAAATTTCATCCTTCGTCTTTCAAGCTTTTCGGAGAATGCCTCTGCTGCCCCGCAACTGTAAGAGCTACGAAAGCTGCAATCGAGTCACTGTCGGCGCGGCGCCGATGGGAAGACGCAGCGATTAGGCTTGATGCTCAAGTCAGGAGACCTGTCCGCTCCGCCACAACGTTCCCCTTTCGCGGGAGAAGGAGGGTTTCATGAAGGCACGAGGTTTAGTTTTACTGTTTTTGCTGGGCGCGCCGGCAGTATCGCAGACCCAAGACACACTGCCGCCCGTGGTGGTCACTTCGAGCCGGCTTCGCGATATCGAACAACCGGCGAGTCAGGTTCCCGGCAAAGTCATCGTCGTCACCGCCGAGGAAATTGAAAAACTCGGCGCCAAGACAGTTCAAGAAGTCCTGCAGTATCAAACCGGCATCGTGCTCTACGACGCTGTTGGCAACGAGTTTCAGCAGACCGTCGACATGCGCGGCTTCAACGCCCAACCGGTGACGGCAACCAGCGTCTTCGTCGACGGCGTCCGAGTCAATGAACCCGATTTTAATACGATCAATTTTAATCTAATACCGATCGAAGACATCGAACGCATCGAGATTTTGCCTGGAACCGCAACCGTATTTGGCCGCAACGCGCTCGCCGGGGTCATAAATATCACGACCAAGCGCGGGCGCACGGACCGGCCGCACGTCGGCATGAACATCGGCGGCGGCAGCTACGGCAGGCAACGATACACGTTCAGCACCGATGGTCCGCTGCCGTTGATCCCCAACTTTGACTACTACTTCGGTGTCACGCGCGAGCTGACCAACGGTTATCGAGAGGAATTCGGCTCGCGGCACGCCGGCGCGACGATCACGCGTCTGCTCACAAAACTCGGTTATCGGCTCGGCGACAACACCGACGCCAGCCTCGCCTATACGCGCGTGCTCGATAATATCAGTCAGGCGGGATCGCTACCGGCTAGTCGGCTGCGCGTCGATAGGAACGACAATCTGACTCCGGGCGATCAGCAAAAAGACAATCTCCATCAAGTCGCGCTCAATTTGACCCAAAAACTTCCGATGGGTTTCTCAGTTGCGCTCAACGGATTCTTCCGACGCAACGATATCGAGCTGTTTACTCGCGGCTTAAGCAGTGAGGCGACTCTCCAGACGGAGACGAATTCCGGTGGCACGACGCTTCAGGCAAGCCACGAGGGCGCCATCCTGAACAAAAAGAATCTTTTGACCTTCGGAGTCGAATACACCCGGAATAAATTCGACACAGCTAACGCGGGGATCTTCTTGCCGGCTTTCACGTTCCAAAACTTACGGTCGACTAAGGAAGATGTCGCGGGTATCTTTCTCACTGATAGTTTTCATCTGTTCGAATCGTTGGTCTTTAATGGCGGCTTCCGTTACGACTGGGATCGTCTAAACTTTACTGATGAAATCGATCCAACTCTCAGCGGTATAAAGACCTACGACCGCGTCAGCCCAAAGGCCGGGCTCGTGTATACGCCGGTGAAGAATTTGAGCTTTTCCTTTAGTTACTCAGAGGGAGTGCGAATTCCAACGGTCGACGAACTATTCGCGCAGGGACCGTTCGGCTCCAATCCAGATCTGAAGGCCATGACAAGCCGTAATTTCGAGCTTGGCGCCAAAACTCAGCTGCAAGATTGGCTCGAAGCGTCGCTGGCGCTGTTTTACACGCCCGTGCGTGATGAGATTCTTTTTATAGTCACGGACCCTCTTTTGTTCTTCGGTCGCAATGAGAATATTTCCCGCACCTTGCGCCGGGGCATCGAGCTCTCACTAAAAGCTCGTTACCAAAAGTGGCTCGATGCGTTTGTCAATTACACCGCCATGAAAGCCACGTTTGATACCGATGTCCTGCTCTTTTCCGGCCAGGTGAGAAAAGGCGACGATCTGCCGCTCGTGCCGCGCCACCGTGTCGGCGTAGGCATCAATACCTATCCCATCGAAGGCTTAACCGTTTCGCTGTTCGGCAACTATGTTGGCTCGCAATTCATGCAGAGTGACGAGCCCAATCAAGCCAAGAAGATCAATGACTATTTTGTCCTCAACAGCCGCGTTGCCTATCAGTGGAAACAATGGACCGGATACGTCAACTTCAACAACTTGACCAACCGAAAGTATTCGACCTCCGGTATATTGGTCACCGAACCGTTCCGTGTTCCCGCGCCGACGTTTAACGTCTTCGCCGGTCTGTCGTTCAAGTACTAGATGAAAGCATTCTTGAAAGCGCGCAAGGCCATGTAAGGTATGCAGTGTCTGAGGATAATATTGATTTACGCTCTCGCGACACTGTTAAGTTCCGTCGCTCTGGCAGCGGCCGGAAGCAGAACCATCGTCGACGATCTGGGTTTTAAAGTCACTGTCAAACGGGATATTCGCAGGGTCGTCTCGCTGGTGCCGACGAATTCGGAGATGGTGTGCTTGTTGGATTGCCAGCGCTTGAAAGGCGGCACCCGTTACGACTTTTTTCCCGAGGAATTGGTTAGCAGAATCCAGCGCAAGCAAACTGAAATCATCGGCGGCGGCTTCGACGCGAATTTGGAGAAGATCGTCCAGCTCCAACCCGATCTCATACTCACCAACGGGCCAACCCAGCAGCGCTTCGCGGTGCCGCTTAAGAATCTGGGCTATGCGGTCGTAAGTCTGTGGCCGCGTGACATGGCTGGCTTGGTGAAAGATTTCTTGCTTCTCGGCGAGCTGCTCGGGCAGGATCATAAAGCGCAGAGCTTTATCGACGATATGCAGCGACGTTTTCAGGCGATTGCAACCAAGGCGCAGGCTATGCCGAAAAAGCGCGCCTATTTACAGATGTGGACCGAGCCGTTGATCACCGTCGGCAAAGCATCGTTCACCGACTGGCTCGTCAGCGCCGCTGGTGGCGTCAATATTTTCGGCGACATGTCATTTGACTCGGGGCAGGTCGGATTGGAATCGCTGATCCAGAGAAATCCCGAAGTGCTGATCTTTCTCGCCGAACAGGCGTCGTTCGTAAAAACGCTCCCGCGCCGTCCCGGCTGGTCGTCGATCCAGGGCGTGCGCGACGGCCACTTCTGTTTCATCGACGAGCCTGACATTCGCCGCAGTATTATGTTCATCGACGGCATGGCAAAGCTGCAAAGCTGCCTCCTCCGTAAACCCGTAGACGGGCAACGGTTATTAACGGAGTTCAAGTGAACCGGCAAAGTTTGCATGTATGGCTTATCCCCGCATGCATCTTGGCCGTCATCCTGATTAGCTTGAGCATCGGACCGGTGCCGATCTCGTTATTTGCCATGTCCGCTACAGATAAAGAAATCTTGTTCAACCTGCGCCTGCCGCGCGTCCTATCGGCCTTCCTGGTGGGCGGCGGCTTGGCCCTGGCCGGCGCGATCTTTCAAGGTCTGTTTCGTAACCCCATCGCCGATAGCTACCTACTCGGCGTCTCCTCCGGCGCGTCATTGGGCGCAGCCGCGGCGATCGTGTTGAAGCTTGCCTCGCCGCTGGCGAGCTTCGCCGCCGTCAGTGTCTTCGCTTTTGCCGGATCGCTGGCCGCCCTCGCCTTGGTCTTCTATTTCGGCCATCGCCAAGGCGGATTCTCGATCTTTCGTTTGCTGCTCTCAGGTTTGGGTGTCGGTCTGTTTCTATCATCGCTGGTCGCCATCTTCATGCTGATGGCCGGCGAAGAATTGAAAGCGCTGATATTTTTCTTTCTCGGCGGCTTTTCCAGCACAAGTTGGGATACCACCTGGGTTTCCCTGGCGTGCATACCTCTGGCCGCGCTCACCGCCTGTTACTTCGCGCCCGAGTTAAATATACTCCTGCTCGGGGAGGAAACCGCGCAAAGCAGCGGGGTTCGCACCGGTCGCATTCAACTGCTCTTTGCCATTGTCGCGGCGCTGCTGACGTCGATTTCGGTATCGGTGGCGGGCTTGATCGGGTTCGTCGGATTAATCGTGCCGCATATGATCCGCTTGAGTTTCGGTGCCGATCATCGAACTTTGTTGCCGCTGGTATTTTTTTCCGGCGGGATTTTTCTCGTGCTCTGTGACGCCGCAGCGCGCACCGTCATGGCGCCGGCGGAATTGCCGGTCGGCATCGTCACCTCACTGGTTGGTGTGCCGGTTTTTCTGTACATGATCCGTAAAGAGTCGAGCGACCTGGGTTGATAAGATGACGTCGACGAGCGCACTCGAAGTCCGCAATATCTCCTTTGGCTACAACGGCGGCCTGCTGTTAAATAACCTTTCCTTTGCCATCGCCGCCGGAGAACTCATCGCCCTAATCGGCCCCAACGGCTCGGGCAAAACCACACTCCTCAAGATCTTGCTCGGCCTGCTGGCGCCGAACTCCGGCACGGTGACGCTACACGGCCAAGCTCTATCGACTTATCAACCCAAAGCGCGAGCGCAAACCATCGCCTATGTTTCCCAGCAACCCGCATTAAACTTTCCCCTGACCGCACGCGAGCTGGTATCCCTCGGCCGTTATCCCCATGGCGCGCGCGGCAAGGAATCCGTCGCCGATAAACTCGCCGTTGCCAACGCGTTGGAAAGAACCGCGGCGATTGAACTGAGCGACCGGCAGTTCAACACGCTGAGCGGCGGCGAGAAGCAGAAAGTTTTGATCGCCCGCGCCTTGGCTCAATCGGCTCGGGTCATACTTCTCGACGAGCCGACGCTGCATCTCGATCTCAAGTTTCAATTACAAATTCTTTCGGCATTGAGACGGCTATGCGTGGACGAGCAAATTACCGTGGTCATCGTACTGCATGATGTCAATCTGGCGTCGTTGTTCGCCGACCGCGCGCTACTACTGACCGACGGCGCGCTCCGTGGCTTCGGTCCCATCGCCGACGTCATCAATGAAGCCAGCATCAAAGCGCTACTGGACGTCGACATGACAGCGATCGCCGGAACCGATTCGCGCCCACGCTACTTCGTACCGCGCCATCCATTTTCCAAGTGATCTCCCACCCGAACGCACAAATATGCTCGCCAAAACGCTAATGGTCCAAGGAACCGGTTCATCGGTCGGCAAAAGCATCCTGGTCACGGCGTTGTGCCGTATTTTCAAACAGCAGGGCTTGAGAGTCGCGCCGTTCAAGGCGCAAAACATGTCGCTCAACTCCTTCGTCACCGCCGCCGGCGACGAGATCGGCCGCGCCCAAGTGGTCCAAGCCGAAGCGGCGGGCATTGCGCCGACGGTCGCAATGAACCCGGTGCTGTTGAAACCGGAAAGCGATAATCACGCGCAGATTATCGTCCGGGGCAAACCGCTGACGCGAATCTCCGCGGCGCGCTTTCCCCAACTTAAAACCCAGCTCTGGTGCGCGATCACGGAGTCCCTCGACCAACTGCGCTCTGTTTATGATGTCGTTGTCATCGAGGGCGCCGGTAGTCCCGCTGAGATCAATCTCAAGGATCGCGACCTCGTGAACATGAAAGTCGCGCTGTACTGCAACGCGCCGGTGTTACTGGCGGCCGATATCGACCGGGGCGGCATCTTCGCGGCGTTGGTAGGAACCTTGGAGTTACTCGATGGTGCGGAGAAAGAGCGCGTCAAAGCGTTTATCGTCAATAAGTTTCGCGGCGATGTCTCCCTGCTCACGCCAGGACTGGATTGGCTCGAAGCGCGCACCGGCGTGCCGGTTGCGGGCGTGGTGCCCTTTTACCACGATATTCATATCGCCGAGGAGGATTCCATCGCCTTGGAAAAACGCTACATGATGAAAAATCGCCGCGACTTCGACCTCGATATCGCCGTCATTGCGCTGCCGCATATCGCCAACTTCGATGACTTCGATCCCTTTGAACGGGAACCGCGCGTGCGGCTGCGTTACGTCGAAGCCGGCGACGATCTTGGCGAACCTGACCTGATTATTCTCCCTGGAAGCAAAGCGACGGTGGCTGATCTCGGTTATCTCCGCAGTAACGGCCGCGAACAGGAGATTCTTCGCGCGGCTTCGGCTGGCATCCCGATTATCGGTATTTGCGCCGGCTATCAGATGCTTGGCAGCGCCATTCACGATCCCGAACTGATCGAGTCATCGACGGCGCTGACCGCCGGCATGGGACTCTTGCCAGTGGCGACACGCTTTCTCCCGGTGAAATCGACCCATCAAGTTCGCGCGCGCAGTTTGGCTGGTTTCGGCCTGCTCGCTAAAGCGCAGAATGCGGTCATTTCCGGATATGAGATTCACATGGGGCAATCTGAAAGGCTGGGCGCGTCGCAACCGTTTCTAATCGAACAACGCTCCCAGCAAATCTGCTCCGATGGCGACGGAACTCTCAGCGCCGATGGCAACGTGGTCGGCACCTACATTCACGGCCTGTTTCACAACCATGAATTGCGCCGGGCGATATTGCTCGAACTCGTCGAACGAAAAGGACTGACGCTCGGTGCGAGCCCCGCGATATTTTCCGCTGACGAGCAATACGACCGGCTCGCCGCTCACGTCCGAGAGAGCTTAAACATGGAGTTGATCCGGCGCATCCTCGATCAACAGTGAGATCAACGGTTCGCCTTGCGATATCCCAACGCATCCTGGGCGATGATCATCTTCTGCACGTTCGAGGAACCTTCGACGATCTGGTACGACTTGGCGTCGCGGTAGTAGCGCTCGACGGGAAATTCCGTTGAATAGCCGTAGGCGCCGAGGATTTTCATCGCAGCGTCGGCAGCGAAGTTGGCGGCTTCGGCGGCGCAATACTTGCCAATGGAGGTTTCCAAGTTGTTCGGCTTCTTTTGATCCGCCAGCCACGCTGCTCGGTAAACCAGCAATCGCGCAGCCTCTTCGTGGGCGATCATCTGCGCAATCAAGTCTTGATTCATCTGAAACTCGCCGATCTTCTGGCCGAACTGGGCGCGCTGGTTGCAATAATTCAGCGCCGCCTCTTTCGCGGCGCGGGCAACGCCTAACGCGCCGGCGGCGCAGTTGAGCCGGGTTTGATTCAACTGCCACATGCAGATTTTGAATCCGTCGCCCTCGTTGCCCAAAAGGTTGGCCACGGGAATCGGAAAATTTTCGAAGGTCAGTTCGCCCAGCGGCGAACAATGGGCGCCCATGGTTTCCAGCGTGCGGCGGGTCAATCCGGGTTGATTCCACTCGGCAAAGAATGCACTCATGCCGCGATGTTTCTGCGCCCGGTCGGTGTAGGCGTAAACCAGCCCGCCGTTGGTCACCGGACCGTTGGAGATCCACAGCTTGCCGCCGTTGAGTAAATAGCGATCGCCGTTTTTCGTCGCCGTCGTGCGCATCGCCGCGACATCCGAGCCGGCGTCGGATTCGGTGATGGCAAAGCAACCGATGGTTTCACCCGACATCAAACCGGGAATGAATTTCCGTTTCTGCTCTTCCGTGCCGAATTGCAGCAAAGTCAGTGCCGGACCGATCTGCATGTTGATGCCGACGCGCATGGCGCTGTGCACCCTGGCGATCTCCTCGGTGATCAACACCATAGCGAGAAATCCCAAGCCGTTGCCGCCATAGTTTTCCGGAATCATCGTGCCGTAGAAGCCGAGCTCGCCCATCTTGCGCACCAGATCGCCGCGAAAAGTTTTTTCCTTGTCATCCTTTGCCGCGGTCGGTGCAATTTCCTTCTCGGCAAACTCCCGCGCCAATTCGCGCACGGCGATCAACTCGTCTGACAAATCAAAATCCATCGTTCCTTCTCCTCAACTGGGCATAGTGCCAGTTTATTGATCACTTTATCCGCCCACTATTCCATTTTGGCCTGCTGCGCCGCGTATCGATTGTCGGACCGTGTAGGGGCCGACCTGCGTGTCGGCCCTCCGAACGGGCGGACACATAGGTCCGCCCCTACCATTGCCTTGACGCCTGCTGCCTTCTTCATCGAATCACCCGATCCGCCCGCACCAGCACATTCGGCGGAATCGTCAGGCCGATCTGCTTGGCGGCTTTCAGATTGACGATGAACTCGAACTTGGTCGGCTGCTCGACGGGAAGGTCTGCGGGTGTCCTGCCTTTCAAAATCTTGTCCACGTAGGTAGCGGCGCGCCGGTCCAAGTCGGTTCGGCTCACGCCGTAGCTCATAAGCCCTCCGTCTTCGACAAATTCTGGCGAGCCGTACATCGCCGGGAGCCGGCTCTTTACCGCGAGTTCTGACAATCCGTTTTCGCTGAGAATTGAGCATGACGGTACTCGCCAAGACGAGACTGCGTCAGCCCGCCCCTTGCTCGCAGCTCGGAATGCGGTCTCAATATCCTTGGGACTTAGTACGTCTAGGTATTGAAGCTTCACTCCAAACGCCTCTGCGGCGAGTTCGATCTCTTTTAACGATTGTGCGTTGCCCGGCTGCGTCGATGTCCCGAGGACGGCCACACGGGAGAGCGCGGGAATGATCTCCTTCAAAAGCTCTAGTCGTTTTCCGCTTAGCTCCGGGGCGAGAGTTGACAATCCCGTGATGTTTCCGCCAGGTCGCGCCAGGCTGGCGACGAAGCCGCTGCCAACAGGATCGCCATCGCCCGTCATGACAATGGGAATCGTTGTAGTTGCTTCCTTGGCGGGACGGGTTGCTGACGGACCACCCGTGACGATGATGTCTACCTTGAGACGCACTAGCTCGGCCGCGAGCGCGGGGAGGCGATCGAGTTTTCCCTCAGCAGATCGCGCACTCAATGACAATGTTCTTCCCCTCGACGTACCCAAGCTCGCGCAGTCCCTGCCGAAATGCCTCGATGCGGGCCGCATTGAGCGGAAGGCGCACCTCGCACTTAGAAATCCTATCCGGGGGATTTTCCCTGGCTGCTGCGCCTGAGCGACGGAAACATTTGCAACAAAGAAAATTACCAGCAGCCAGATAAGAATTTTTTTCGTCATGGGTGTCGCTCCTGTGTTTTTACTGACCTCTGACTTCCGACCTCTGTCCGACGGCTGATCAGCCTTCGGCTGAGCCTATTTCAGCAATCCCCGGGCGACGACGATTTTCTGAATTTCGGACGTGCCTTCGTAAATCCGCAGTGCGCGCACGTCGCGGTAGAGCCGCTCCATGATGCTGCCGGCGATCAAACCGTTGCCGCCGTGAATCTGTAATGCTTGATCGACAATGCGTTGCGCCGCTTCGGTGGCGTAGAGTTTCGCCATCGACGATTTCTGTTTGGCATCCGCATTGCCGCAGTCATGCGCCCAAGCTGCTTGGTAAACCAATAGCCGCGCAGCTTCGAGCTCCGTGGCCATTTCAGCGAGCTTGAATTCAATCCCCTGGAACTCGGCTATGGCCCGGCCAAACTGCCGGCGCGTCTTGCCGTAACGAATCGCTTCATCCAAAGCCCGTTGGGCAAACCCGACGGCGGCCGCGCCAACGCTGCAGCGTAAAAGATCGAGCGTTTCCAAGGCGATCTTCAGGCCGTCGCCCTCAGCGCCGAGCAATGCGCCTTGCAGTACAATGCAGCCGGTGAATTTGAGCACACCGATCGGATGCGGCGACAGCAGTTGAGTCTTCTCCGTCACCGCCAAGCCTGGCGTGGTCGCGTCGACGATGAAAGCGCTCACGCCTTTTGCTTTCTTCTCCGGCTCAGTCGACGCGAAGACAACGTAGAAGTCTGCGATGCCGGCGTTGGAAATAAATCGCTTGGTGCCGTTCAATGCGAACTGTTCGCCCTGGCGCAGCGCGGTCGTTTGTAACGAAGCGATGTCGGAACCCGCCTCCGGCTCGGTAATCGCGAAGGCAGCAATCGCGTCGCCGCTGGCAACCTGCGACAGATAATTTTGTTTTTGTGCGGCGTTTCCCGCCAGCGTAATCGGATAGCTGCCCAGCGCCTGCAACGCGAACATAGTATCGGCGAGCGCATCGCCGCGCGCCAGCTCTTCGCGCAGGATGCAAAGATCGCGCGCTTCGACTTGCTCACGAACGCCGCCGAACTGCTTCGACACGGCATGCTTGAGAAAGCCCGCCGCGCCCAGTTGCTTAACCAATGTCCTGGCGTACCGCTCTAGATCTTCGCTGCCATGGCCGGCGAAAAGATTCTCTTCCGCCCACAAGCGAGCTTGCGCCTGCAATGTGGCATGATCTTGAGTGAAGAACGGCAACATTGAGAAAATCGATCTAGGATTGATTGAACTTCGCCGGCCGTTTCTCGATAAAGGCCCAATAGCCTTCTTTGAAGTCTGGCGTTTGCATCAGTCGCGCTTGTTCGCGCGCCTCCAAATCTAATGCTTTTGCCAGATCCATATCGGCCTCACGGTCGAGGAGCGCTTTGGTGACGCCGATGGCCTTGAGCGGACCGTCTTTCAACCGTCGCGCCAAGTCGTAGGTTTCGTACAGCAATTTATCATGGGCGATCACCCGGTTGGCTAAGCCAATGCGCAGACATTCCTGGGCATCGATGGTGTCGCCGGTGAAAAGCAATTCCGCCGCGCGGCCGGGGCCGACTATCCGCGGCAACAAATAGCACGCGCCCATGTCCGCGCCGGACAAACCGACCTTGGTAAAGAGAAAAGCGAACCTGGCGCGCTCGGACAACAAACGGATATCGCTCGCCAAGGCGAGAATCGTGCCGGCGCCGGCGGCGATACCGTTCACCGCGGCGACAATAGGTTTATTGAGCGCCCGCATGTTCTTCACGACCGCGCAGGTCAGCGTGGTAAAGCGCAGTTGCTCGTCGGCGGACATTTCCAGCAACTTCGCGATAATTCCATGAACACTGCCGCCGGAGCAGAATCCGTTGCCGGCACCCGTGAGCACGACGACTTTGATGCCGCTGTCCGCCTCCATCGCCGCGAACACCCGCGCTAGCTCCGCATAGGTCTCGAAGGTCAAAGCGTTCAACCGCTCAGGATCATTCAAACGTATCGTCGCGATATGGTCGGCGACGTCAAACAAGAACGAATTGTAAACCATTGGCTTTTCTCAAATATCAATTCTTTCTCACGCCATCACCGCGCCGCCGTCGACATTGATCGCCTGCCCGGTCATGCCGCTCATTTGCGGCGCGGCGATAAAACTGGCCAACGATGCGACTTCCCCAGCTTCGATCAAACGGTTCTGCGGCGCGCTGGCGGCGAAGATTTTTAAAATATCGTCGTCGCTCTTGCCGGTCTTCTCGGCCATGATGCGCGCGTTCTCGCGGGTGCGTTCATCGTCGACATAGCCCGGACAAATCGCATTCACGGTCACGCCCTGGCGCGCGGTTTCCAGCGCTAACGACCGCGTCAGTCCGAGCAGCCCATGCTTCGACGCGGTGTAGGCGGTCACATGGCTGTAGCCGACTTTGGCCGTGGTCGAAGCGATGTTGACGATGCGGCCCCAATTGGCGTCGATCATCGCCGGTAAAAATACTTTACAGCAATTGTAAGCGCCGGTCAGATTGGTATCCAACGTTCGGTCCCAGGTTTCATCGGACATGTCGGCAAAGCTGACAGCGCTGGCGATGCCGGCGTTGTTGACCAAGATCTGCACGTCGCCCCACAGTTCTTGAATCGCGATCCGCAGCCGCTGCACCTCCTCGCGGCGCGTCACGTCACAGGCAATCGCGCGGACTTGTGCGCCATTCTCGGCAATTTTTTCTGCCGCTGTCGCAAGTTTCTTGTGATCGCGGGCTGCGATCGCTACCCGGCAACCCAGCGTGGCGAACTGCCCAGCGATGGCGGCACCGATGCCGCCGCTGCCGCCGGTGACCAGAACGATTTTGTCGGCGAGGTCGTTCATGCTCGAACCATAGCATATGCCCTGGCGTGAAACGCAAGACCAACCGCTTTGGCGCTTGTGATCGCCGAAGGATTTCGATAAAGGGACTGCCAGCCAGACTCCCTGAGAGGTGGATTCGTGCACTATCTAATCATTGGGCTGTTACTCGCTTCGCTGTGCTTTCCAGCCGCGCTGGGGGCAGAGACAAACATTGATAAATCATCACTGGTTAACTGGCGCGAAGCACAGCCGCCAACTAGCGAGAGCGATCTCGACCGGCTCAATCGCGCCTTTGTCCGGTTGGCGCAAATTTCCCGCCCGGCGATCGTACAGATTCGCGTCAGCGGTCCAGACAATAGCCCAACCCAAGGCAACCGCGGCTCGGGCTTTTTCATCGATCCGGACGGCTACATCCTGACGGCGCAGCATGTCATCGACAAGGCCAAGGAGATTGAAGTCCGCACCGCCGATGGTCAGCGTCTGGCGGCGCGAATGGTCGTCGCCGACAGTCAGCTCGATCTGGCGCTGTTGAAGATTCAAAGCGAGCGGGCAGCGCCGGTGCTGTCCCTCGGCGATTCCGAGCGCATTCAGGTCGGCGACTTGGCGATTGTCTTCAGCTACCCGTTTGGCCGCGAGAGTTCCATGAGCCTGGGCATCATCAGCCGCGCCGGGCGAACCTACCCCGACTCTGCGGGTTACGATTTCGTTCAAACCGATGCCGGCGCCTATCCCGGCGTCAGCGGCGGGCCACTGTTGAATAGCCAGGGCGATGTCGTCGGCATGGTCACCATGGCCTCCGAACGCGGCAATCTCGGCTTCGCCACGCCGATCAATTTAATCAAGAAAATTCTGCCCCGCTTGGTCAAAGGTGAGAAGTTCGCCTGGGGCTGGCTTGGCGTGCAGATGTCGGACATCACTCTGGGCCAGGCGAGATCGTTAGGAATCCATCCCGCCAAAGGCGTGGTGGTGAGCTCGGTTTTACCGGGGCAACCGGCGGCGCGGATGGGCGTGCAAAAGCAGGATGTCATCCTCGCGGTCAACGATACTCAAGTCGACAGCCCGCGTGACGTGACTCGCATGGTCGGCGGCCTGGAAGCCGGCCGCATGGTGCAACTTTCACTACTCCGCAAGGGCAAGTCGATTCGCTTGACCGTACCCCTCGGTATCAAGCCCGAGTCGGCCAAGCCGCGCGAAGGTTAGCGCAGACTGCTGAACGATCCTCGGCTGCACGCCGAGGGACTCTGAGCTGTCAACTAGAAGTCCTCTCGTGATTCAGTTATACCGTTAAAAAACGGTGTCCAGGTTTGGCGGATGGGATGGATGCCGGCTTTCGCCGGCATGACAAATGTTCATGGCAACGGACGCTGAGGCAGTTCAACCATCTCAGAGCGGCTTCAATTGTTCGCCGCCGCCGGCTCTTGGTTTCCCGCGGTTAATTTTTTTTGCAGCTCGGTGAACTGCTGCAATTTCTTTTGTACCCGGTCGTTGATCGTACCGTCAGGATAACTGCCGTCGGCTTGGCGCGCGCCGGCGGCGACGCCGGTGAGCACTTCGATGCCTTCATCAATGCTACTTACAGAGTAAATATGAAACTTGCCGGCTTTGACCGCCTCGACGACGTCGGCACGGAGCATCAGATTGTGCACGTTGGCCTGGGGGATCATCGCGCCCTGTTCGCCGGTCAGTCCTTTCAAGCGGCAGACATCGAAGTGGCCTTCGATCTTGAAATTGACGCCGCCGATCGCTTGCACCTCGCCGTTTTGATTTACTGAACCCGTGACAGCGATACCCTGCTGAATCGGCATTTCGGCAAGACTCGAAAGGATCGCATAGAGTTCAGTGGACGACGCACTGTCGCCGTCGACGCCATCGTAAGACTGCTCGAAACAAATCGTGCTGGAGAGCGATAGCGGACTTTGCTGGGCATACTTGCCGCCCAAATAGCCGCCGAGAATCAGCACGCCCTTGTCATGACTCCTGCCGCTCATCTTCGCCTCGCGCTCGATGTTGACGATGCCGCTGCGGCCCATGAAAGTCTTTGTCGTGATCCGCGACGGCTTGCCAAAACTAAAGTCGCCCATCTGATACACCGCTAAGCCGTTGACCTGACCGACCGCCGCGCCGGTGACAGCCACCAGCACCGTGCCTTCGGCGATCAGCTCTTGCAGGCGCTTCTCGACCAAGTTGAGGCGAAAGGTTTTTTCCACCAGGGCGCGCTCGACATGCTTGCCGGAAACCAGTTCGGCCTTCTCCTTGCCCGCCCAGTAATCGGACTCGATCAAAAGATCGACCATGTCGCTGAAGCGGGTCGATAGTTTATTCTGGTCCTCGACCTGGCGCGCGCACTGCTCGATCACCCTGGCAACACCGCCGGCATCGAAGTGGCGGATCTCTTCCCGTTTGCAATAGTCGCTGATGAAACAGGCGAACGCCGTGATATTTTCCTGGGTGCGGTCGACTTCAAAATTGAAATCGGCTTTTACCTTGAACGTCTCACGGAAGTCGGGATCAGCGGTCGCCAGGATGCGATAGAGAGAAGGATCGCCGATCATGATCACTTTAGTATCGGTGGGGATCGGTTCCGGCCGCAGCCCCTGGGGCGGCACGAAGCCAAAGAAGGCGCCCGGCTCCTCGATGCGCAACTCGCGATTCTTAATGACCCGTTGCAGCGCTTCCCAGCAGCCGGAATTGGCGAGCACTTCGCGATCGTAAAGCACCAGATAGCCGCCGTTAGCTTTACTGATGGAACCGGCTTTGATCAGCGTAAAGTCAGTGGTGTAACCGCCCATGATCGGTTTTTTCTCGATGACGCCGAAAAGATTGTGATAAGTCGGGTTGGTTTCGACGATGATCGGCGCCCCCTGCGTATCGCCGTTGTCGACGAAAACATTGATCCGGTACGGTAGAAATGGATCTCCCGGCGGTTCGCCGTAGGCCATCGCGCCCATGGGACCGGCCGGCGCCGCCGCCTCGCCTTTGAAGCGCTGCAAATTTTTTAATATATGTTCGCGCACGCCGTCGAGGTAGGCCACAACCCTGGGATAGTCCTGATACTTTTGTTTGAGCTCGGTCAATGGATTGCGCACCAAATAATCGCCGGCTTCGGTCTCCATAGTCTCCAGTCTTGCGGCAATCTCGCGCTCGAGCTTCTTGCCGTCGCGCAGGGTATCTTCGACTTGCTTCTCGATTTCGCTGCGGCGCTCCTCCAACTGTTTTTTTTCGGTTGGCGATAACGCGAGATAGTCCGCCTCCGGCATCGGCTTGCCGTCTTTCGTCGGCAGTAGCACGACCCCGGAGGGCGTCATGCGCAGGGCGAATCCGGCTTGTCCGGCTTGCGCCATCAGACCTTCCATCATCTCCTGCTGTTTCTTTTGCAGCTGTTCGATCAGCCCCTGGCGCTGGTGCGCGAACTCGTCGCTCTCGAAGAGTTTCTTCGCGTCGCGCTGGAGAGTTTGTATTAATTGCTCCATGTCGCTCTTGAGCGCTTTGCCAGCACCACGGCGGAGCTTCAACGCCAGCGGGCCGGTCGGGATCGTCAAAGTTGTAAACATAGCACCAGTCCTCGGGCGTCGGCGCATCGGCCGGCGCCGCTATCGCACCGTTAACTTTCTTGAGAAACGCCTTGATGATGCTGGTTTTGCCCGTACCGGTCAGTCCGGTGACGAAAATATTAAAGCCCGGTTTGTTGACGCCTAGGCCGAACTCGATCGCCCGAATGGCGCGATCCTGGCCGATAAAATCTTCCAGCGGCGTCATTTCCGCCGTGCAAGTAAAAGGCAGCTGGGTCAATTCACAGCGCCAGGTGAGTTTATCGGCAGCTATCTCGAAGCGGTTGGTCATCGCAGCTCCTCAGGATGGTTTATCGATGAACGAGAATAAGGACTTGCACAGAGGTCGTCAACCACCGCCACGCCAACGATAGGATCGACGATATTGAAAGAGCAGAGGACCAGCGGTTTGACCGCGGCGGACTTGTGCTTGGCCGCGCGGCTACCTCCCGACTATGCAATCCGGGTTGAACCTTGAACCGATGCAACCCGCTCTCTATACTCCGATGATGACAACACCGCGCCACCTTCGCCGGTGGCCTGCATGCTGCGTATCGCTATTTTTGATCGCCATGCTCGGCTCGGGCTGCCGCTCGGTGGCGCCCCTGATGCCCTCAGTCAGTCCGCCCGCCGAAGACGAAGAAGTCAGAATCAGCCGCGAGTTTCGCCGCGAGGCCAAAAAGTATTTCAAGTTTCTCAATCAGCCGGAAGTTGAACGCTATGTCGATCGCATCGCCCGGCGAATTCTCAGCGCCACCGGTCCGCTCTCATTCGACTATCGATTTTTTGTCGTCGAAGACCAGCAGCTAAACGCTTTTGCCGTCCCCGGCGGATCGATCTATCTCTTCACCGGTCTCATCGAACGGGCGAAGTCCACCGACGAACTCGCCGGCGTGCTCGGCCATGAAATCGTCCATATCAAAGGTCGTCATATGGCACGTTCATCGGGACCGGACGCGATATCGGTATTGAGCTTGCTCGCCACCGTGTTGTTGGCGCGCAGTGGCTCGGGCGGACAGGCCGCGGGTATCGTCGGGCAAGCGGTCGCCGCCACCCGCCAAGCCGCCTACAGCCGTCAACTGGAGATGGAATCCGATACTTTAGGGACCCGTTATATGGCCGCCGCCGGCTTCGACCCGCGTGGCACGCTGGCGTTTCTTAAAACCATGGAACAGGAGCGCGCGCTCAACCCGATCGATGTTCCGGCTTATATATTGAGCCATCCACTCACTCAGGAACGGGTCGCCAATGCTGAGTTGGTCGTCAAATCCCTCGGCCCCATTAGTCCGCGGCAGGAAGACAACGAAACCTTAAAGAAAGTTCAGATTCTGATCCGTATGGAGCGCACCAATCGCGAAGCGGTCGTCGCTGAGTATGAGAAGTTGGTGCAAAAGGATCCCGATAACGCCGAGCTGCTGCACCTGCTCGGCTTCGCTCAGTTCCAAATGGGCTTGTTCTCAGCAGCGCAGAAAAACTACGAGAAATCATGGCGGCTGCGGCCCGACCATATTGGTTTGCTTCGCGAAATCGGCCGGCTGTCGAGTCAAACCGGCGATTTTGCATCGGCCCGCAAAGCCTTCGACCGGGCCATCGTGCTCGAACCCAACGAACCGCTAAATTACTATTATCTCGGGGAGTTTCTCGAAAAAACCGGCGACTTGCGGAGCGCTGCCGGAGCCTATCTGAATGCCCAAAACCTAGCGCCATTGTGGGACAAACCGGTATTTCGCTTGGGTCAGGTCTACGGCAAGCTCGACCGGCTCGGGGATGGTTATTACTATCTGGGCCGTGCACAGTTACTTCAGGATGAAGACGAGCGAGCGCTCGCCGACTTCGAACGAGCGCTCAAGATCGTCGGCGAAAGCTCGCCGCGCGGACAGGTGATTAAAGAAGAGATGAAAACCCTAAGAGAGCGTAAACGGTAATCTTATTGGGCCGCGCTAGCACTCATCGAGGCTAACGAGAGGGTTTTCATCCGCAGCGGTTTAATATAACGGTTTTCCCGCTTGAGAAGCTGTTCACGCAGATAGTGGGGGTCAAATCCCAACAAATCGCAGATGTTAGTAAATGAATAGAGCCACTCAGTGTCGGTATCTTCAACCCACTCGATGGCGTTTTGATAGCTGATCTTGCCGGTATCACTGCGCGATTCTCGGTATTTTTCCAAGCACTCCACCGCGTCTTTCAAGATCGCAATCATCAAGCGTTTTTCGCCCTCAAGTTTGCGCGACAACCCGCCATTGCCGTAGAACTGCGATGGCAGAAAAATATCTGGTTCTAAAATCCTCGCAAGAAAATCATCGTACATTTCGGAACGCACTCCTCATTTATTTGAATCGTATTCTATAACACCGGGTATAGTGGCGCGCAAGAAAAAAAACCCAATTGGCTGGGGTTCCCCATTGAGAACCGGCGTTCGAGAATGTTCCAGAGTGGCGGCGATTTACCGGCCCCGGTAGCTGAGCGAAGCCCAGACCGGAGCCGGTGATGTGGGTAAATAGCGGATTTGTGAACTTAGTTTAGATGCCGTTCAAGAGTCCGACTAATTTAGTCTTAGCCACGTTGTGATCCCAAACTTTTTGCACAACCGAGTCCTTGCGCCGGCCTTTCATGACCCGCTGGGTTTCATCTTCGTTGTAAACCAGCACCGGCCCCAGCAGCGCAGCCTTGTAGAAGCGCGCCGCCGCTTCCTCGAGATCGACGCAGGCGGCAAATACCCACTCGATCGATTGAGCTACCACCATTGACCCATGGCCGCGTAGCATCAAGGCATCGCCCTTGCCGAGCGCCTTGGCCACGGCATCGCCCTGCTCAATGGTATGAATCAGCGCCGGGTCCATGTACTTGGGCAACGCGCCGGGACCGAAGAAAGCGCCGGGATTGGACGAAGCTGGATAAAATGGCTTATCGACCATGCTCAGCGTCGCCACCATGTGATTGTGCAGATGGGCCACGCTCTGGATGTCGCTGCGCGCTTTGTAGGCGCGCGCGTGCATAAAAACTTCCGACGGCGCTTTGTAGTTGCCTTCGATCACTTTGCCGTCAAAGTCGGTGACCACCATATCGTCAGGTTTAACGGTCGCGCGGCTCACCGGATGCGGCAAAATTAGCAAGTGATCGGAGCCGGGGACGCGCACGCTGACATGCCCACTGTAATCGACCAGCCCGGAGTTAAACAGCATGCGCGACGACATCGCCAGCTTCTTTTTGAGTTCAGTTAATTCAGCCATGGAAATACCCCTTTCAAATTAGCGGAAAAATTCCGGCCATCATATACACTGAAATAGCCAAGTCGCAACTTGACTCCGGCCGGTTTCACCGTGAAATAGGCATAACAGGCTCAAGCGAAAGGACTTCACTATGGCCAACAACAGCGCGGCGGGAATCCGCTGGGACTTAAGCGACCTTTTTGCCGCCCATGACGACGAAAAAATAGCAACGACCCTAAACGACTGCCGCACTCGGGCGCTGGAGTTTGCCGAGCGCTATCGGCCGGCGCTGGAGAATCCACCGACGCTGAGCGCTGCAACCCTGGTCGACGCCCTACAAGAATTAGCGGTTATCTACGAAGCCCTCGGTCGGGTCGGCAGTTACTCCGGTCTGCTTTACGCCGCCGACACCGCCAAGCCAGAGTATCAAGACCTGGACCAGCGAGTCGAGCAGCGCAGTACAGAAATAAGAAACCTGCTGCTGTTCTTCGAGTTGGCCTGGCTCAAGGTCGAAGACGACATCGCTGGCAAGTTGATCCAGGATGAGCAACTCAAACCTTACCAACATTATCTCACCAGCCTGCGCCGCTATCGCCCGCACACGCTGTCCGAACTGGAAGAGAAACTCATCAACGAAAAAGACAACACTGGCCGCAACGCCTTCGGCCGGCTGTTTTCGGAAATTACTTCGTCGCTGGTTTTCAAACTGGAAAAGGACGGCAAGACCGAAGAGCTGAACTTGAGTCAGATCCTCTCGTTGCTGCATGAGCCGGATCGCAGCCTGCGCCAACGCGCCATGGAGACGGTTTACCAGGAACTGTCGCAACATGGCCAGGTGCTGACGTTCATCTACGATACTCTGATCCAGGACAACCTGACCGTGGACCGCTTGCGCAGTTATCGACACCCGATGGAGCAGCGCAATTTATCTAATGAAATCGACGGCGCCGCCGTAAAAACTATGATGGAGGTCAGCGAAAAGAATTATCCCTTGGCCCATGACTACTTTCGCTTGAAAGCGAAGCTGCTCGAATTGCCGCAGCTCGCACTCTACGACCAGTACGCGCCTGTCGGCAAGGAAGTCAGGCCATTCCCTTACGATAAAGCGCAGGAAGCGATACTTAACGCCTTCGCAGCCTTCGACCCGAACTTTCGCGCCCTCGCCGGCGAATTTTTCGCCAACAATTGGATCGACGCGGAAATCCGTAAAGGCAAACGCGGCGGCGCCTTCTGCGCCTCGCCCTCGCCACAGCTCCATCCCTATGTCCTGTGCAACTACGACGACAACCTGCGCGATGTCATGACCGTCGCCCATGAGTTAGGCCATGGCCTGCACGGCTGTCTGAGCCGCAAGCAGAATTATTTCAACTACGACACCCCCCTCACAACAGCCGAGACCGCCTCGGTGTTCGGCGAAATGTTGGTGTTCGATTATTTACTTGAGCGGCAAAGCGATCGAGAAGTGCAGATCGCGCTCTTGGCCGGCAAGATCGAAGACATCTTCGCCACCGTTTTCCGGCAAAATGTCCTGACCCGCTTCGAGGAACTCGCTTTCTCGGCAAGACAAGGAAAACGTCTGACACCGGAGGAATTAGGCCACCTCTGGCTCCAAGCCAACGGCCAGTACTACGGCGACGCCGTCACCATGCCTGAAAGCTACTGCTGGGGCTGGAGCTATATCCCTCACTTCATCCACTCGCGCTTTTATTGCTACAGCTACGTCTTCGGCCAGTTGTTGGTCCTAGCCTTGTATCGAATGTATAAAGACGAGGGCAAAAGCTTCGTGCCCAAGTATGTTGCACTACTAGAAGCTGGAGGCTCGGACACGCCGGATGCGTTACTCAAGCCACTCGGCGTCGATATTCACCAGCGAGAGTTTTGGCAGAAGGGGTTTGAGGAGATCAGTGTGTTAGTTAGGAAGTTGCATTCACTGATCTAAACAATGCTGAATTCCTCGCACTGGGATTCGTGCAACAGATTTGATAGCTCCGATAAGCCCGCTCTCGCAGGCTATTACTTCATCCGAAAACTCGGCGGCACGACTTCGTCGATCGGTTTGCCGGTCCAGTGCCATTTAGCGACGCTGTCCCAGACCTGTTCGCCCTTGGTCTGAACTTTGTCGAGCAGCTCCTGTTCGTCTAGGCGCAGAAATATGCCGTTGTCGACCAGGATTTTGCCGTCGACGATGACCGTGCGCACGTCGCGACTAACGGCGGTTTCCATCAACGAACGGATCGGATCGTGCACGGCGCCGAAGGCAATGTCGCGCAGATTGACAATGGCGATGTCGGCCTTGGCGCCCTTGGCTAGCCGGCCGATGTCGTCGCGGCCGATCATCTTGGCGCCGCCGAGGGTGATGGAATTGAAGACATCTCGCGGCTGACCGGCGAGAAAGCTCTTGTCGGCGATGCGCGAGGCGATGCCGGCGTAGCGCATGTCGGAGAGAATGTCTTTGGGGAAAGTGTCTGTGCCGATGCCCATGTTGATACCGGCCTGGCGGTAACGGTCGAAGGATTCCATGAGAATACCCAACTTTAAATATTTGAGCGGGCTATAGGCCACCGACGCGCCGGAGTCGGCGATAATTTTAAGATCGTCGCCGTAGGGATAGGCGAGCCAGCTATGGCCGCTGACAAAGATGCAGTGCGACAATGAAACTTCAGGCGCGAGGAAGCCGATTTTTTTTAATAGCTCGATGGGGGTGCAACGTTCGCGCTGCATGACCGTGTGAAACTCGAACAGATTGATCGTCGCATGAATCTGAATGCCGACGCCGGCATCCTTAGCGGCGGTTTTGGTTTCCTTCAGCAACGCCGGTGTGCACGAGTCGACATGGCCGGGAAACAACATCGCAGTCATGCGACCACTGCACGCGCCATTGTATTTCTTGGCGAAATCGACGGCGGTTTGTAATCCTTTGCTTCCGCGTTCGTCGTTCCAATCGTATTCCAACCGGCCGTCTTTATCGTGAAAGAAGGCGACATTCTTGTAGCTCGGCCCGGCGACGCAGCGAATGCCGACCTGATCAATCATGTCAACATAGCGCGCCGGCTCGCCGCCGGCGCCGCCAATGTCGAAGGTCGTGGTCACACCGCTTTTCAGAACGTGAATCATTGAAAACCGCTGACCAATGTCGACATCTTTTAGATGCGCCGAGTGCGCGCCCTCGCGGGTCGGCCCGCCATGAGCGAGATAATTCGACGCGAAGAAGTCCGTCTTAGTCGAGTCGGCAAGAATGTAGTCACTGGCGTTGATGCCGGAGTGAAAGTGGGTGTCGATGAATCCAGGCGAAACCAAACAGCCCTTGGCGTCGATCTTTTTGTCGACCGCTTGCGAATATTCTTTGCCGACGAACTCGACGAGGTTGCCGTCGTAAACGACGACGCCCTCTTTGATGATTTCATGTTCGTTGCCGTCGAAGCCGACGACCCAGCCGCCTTGGATAAGTGTTTTCATTGCCCGTGCCTTTCCCAGATTGAAGTGCGAATCAGTGGCAGGACTAACAAATGAAGAATATTAAGACAAGCTGCGAACAGAAAATCAGATTGTCATTTCGACCAGCGAGAGAAATCTTATTTTAGCGGACTCGAATGAATCGCGAGAGATTGTTGCGGCTGAAAAATCGCTCACCGTGCCGAAGCTTGGATATGGATATGCTCGAAGGTGATACCGTATTTGTTGAACAGCCCTTTCTCCAGCGCCGCGTAGAGATGCATGAAGCCGCCAGAGACCGCGCAAGTGGCGATGCGCAATCGAATCGGCGCTTCCCCCGGCTTGGCAAGATAAGGATTAGCGTGGGCAAGACCAATCCAGAAATTCGAAGTCGCGAGTAGGACCAGTATATATTTCAGCAGCAATTTGAATGTGGCAAAAGGCGAACTTATGTCTTACCCCTTACCCCTTACCATCTTATCTGCCCCACAGCTCTTTCTGAAACCCGCTCTTCTCTAGGTTAAGGACGAAAGTGTTATCGAAAATATCTTCCGCCTTTCGTTTCACCGGCAAGCCGGAAGCCCGGTGGAGTTCAACCGACTCGCTGACCGCGTGGCTTGGCACCATCATGCGCCGGTCGACGATTTCTTTGGCGTAGACATTATAAGAAACGTTGAGCGCTTCTTCGTCTTTGGTTTGCATCACTTTAGCCATTGCCGCTTTGGATTTCGCCGGGTTCCTCTCGGCAAACTGCACCGCTTCGGCAAATGCGGCAACCATCCGTTGCACCACCTCGCCGCGCTCGCGAATCATCCGCGAGCTGGTATGCAGAGAGCTATAAACAAACGGCAAATCCATGTCGATCAAACGATACACAACATTGTAGCCGTCGTTTTTTGCTCGAACGTCGAGGGGCGGCGTAATCACGACGCCTTGAACCAAGTTCGCCGCCATCGCTTGGTAGCGTTCCGATTGACTGCCGCCGATGGGACGCATGGTGACATCCGCGACATTGAAACGCTTGACCAGCTGGCGCGAGAGCCGATCGCTGAGGTCGCCGGGACGCACGATGCCGAGGGACTTACCGCGGAGATCTTCGAGCCGGCGTATCTCTTTCTGGGTGACTAGAACAAAGGGCATCTTCACCAATGGCGCAGCGACAATCTTGGCGTCGATGCCGCTGACCAGAGCGGGGATCGTCGCCTCCGCGGCGCAATAGAGAAACTGAATCTCATCGGCCAACAGGGCTGCCAATGACGGTCCGGTACCGCGGATGTAGATATGTTCGAGCTTGAAACCGTATTTGTCGAAAAGATTGTTTTCCAGGGCCGTGTAAAGATGCACGAATCCGCCGGTGACCGAACAGGTTGCAATCCGCAGACGAAGCGGCGCTTCGCCGGGCTTGGCGATGTAAGGATTAGAGTGGGCGATCTCAAACCAGGAACAGAGCGAAACCGCCAAAATTAGGAAACGATACTTGGCGGAACAGAAAATTTCGTCTCGCAACTTGCTCCTCACGCCTTACTCCTTACCGCCTTATCGGCCCCAAAGCTCTCTCTGAAAACCGCTTTTCTCCAAGTGACTGACGAAGCTGTTATCGTAAATGTCCTCGGCCTTACGTTTAATCGGCATGCCCAACGAACGATAGAGTTCAAGTGAGTCGTTCACAGCTTGCCCCGGCACGATCATGCGCCGATCGACGATGTCTTTGGTATAGACGTTGTACGACACCTGTAAAGCTTCGTTGTCTTTCGTACGCATGATTTTAGCGATGGCAGATTTAGTTTTGATCGGATTCTTATCGACGTAGTGAATCGCTTCGGCAAATGCCGCGACCATGCGCTGGACCATTTCGGGCCGGTCGCGCACGGTGCGCGCGGTCGCATGTAAGGAACTGTAAATAAATGGAAAGTCCATGTCGATCAGGCGGTACAGCACGTTGTAACCCTCGTTTTTAGCGCGCACATCGATGGGCGGAGTGATGACGACGCCTTGCACCAGGTTCGCCACTAACGCCTGGTAACGCTCATTTTGACTGCCGCCGACAGGTCGCATCAACACGTCCGCAACGTTAAAACGCTTGACCATGGCACGGGACAACCGGTCGCTCAAATCGCCGGCCCTTGCCACGCCCAGCGCCTTGCCTTTGAGATCCTCCATGCGGCGGATCTCCTTGCGGGTGACCAAGACGTAGGGCAGTTTAACTAGAGGCGCGGCAATCAATTTAACGTCGATGCCGGCCGCCAGCGATGGCAGCGTCGCATCGGCGGCGCAGTAGAGAAATTGGATCTCGTCGGCCATCAGAGCGGCCAGCGCCGGCCTACTGCCGCGGATAAACACATGCTCCACTTTGAATCCGTATTTGTCGAAAAGATCGTTTTCCAGCGCGGTGTAGAGATGGGCGAACCCACCGGACACAGCACAAGTCGCGATACGGATGCTCATGGGCCGTTCGCTGGGACGGGCGAGATAAGGATTAACCTGGGCGAACGCGGTGCTGACAATAATAAGAGGCAGCGAGAGCAGCGCCAATGGCTGAACCAGTAAGTTGCGCAATCCGACATGCCAAGTGAAACGTTTGATCGTTGCCAATCCCTGACCCATTTAGGAGACCTCGCATGAACCCTAATCCGGCTATCTGCAGTGGCGGATATTAGACGATTCTCGCTAGCTGCTCAATCCACAAAACGGCATATTCATCGCGCAGCATTTAGGGCTCCCAGAACGACAGGGCGTGACTGGACGCCGGGGGACGCCGCAACTGGCGGTCGACGGCCGCGCCAGAGCTAGATCAAATGGACTTGGAACGACGCTTTAACTGTTGCAAGAACTATGAGGGAAAAAGTTAAAAACCGCTCACTTGCCGGGAGGCTGCTGGGAGGCATGGCAAGCTGAGCGGTTTTCACCCGCCGTTGGGGTCAGCGCTTCAATGCCAGGAACAAACTACTCTGACCGCGGCGCACCAAAAACAGGACTGATTTAGCTTTATCGTTGCCGGCGATCTCCCGGTTGTAGTCGGCGAGATTTTTCACCGGCCGGCGATTGATCTCGACCAGCAAGTCACCGGAGCGTAAGCCCGCATCTTCCGCGGCGCTCCCCGGCTTCACTGCCGAAATGACCAAGCCGGTGCCCCTCTCTAAACCGAGGGTTTCAGCCAATTGCGGAGTCAGCGGTTGAACGGTCAAGCCGAGTTCACCCTCCTGCGCGGCAGCAGTGACTTCGGCTTCCTTCATCTCGCCGATGGTCAGCGGCATTGCGGTTTCCCTGCCATCGCGAATCACTTTGATTTGCACCGCTGCACCCGGCGCCACTCGCGCCACTTGCTGCGGCAGGTCGGCGGAGTCTTTGATCGGCCGGCGGTCGAACTCAATGATGACATCGCCGGTTTTCACCCCGGCACGCTCTGCCGGTCCCCCTTTGACCAGGTCGCCGACCAAGGCGCCACGCGCTGGATTGATACCCAAGGATTCGGCAATTTCTGGGGTGACCTTTTGCACCGACACACCAATGAAGCCACGCACGACTTTGCCCTTGTCGCGTAACTGCGGCAACAGTTCTTTGATGGAGTTGGAAGGGATGGCAAAGCCGATGCCGATATTGCCGCCGGACTGGCTAAAGATCGCGGTGTTGATGCCCACGACTTCGCCGCGTAGATTGAGCAACGGGCCGCCCGAGTTACCTGGATTGATCGAAGCATCAGTCTGAATAAAGTTGTCGTACGGCCCTTGGCCGATATTGCGCCCCTTGGCGCTGACGATACCGGAAGTAACCGTGTGGTCGAGGCCGAACGGATTGCCGATCGCCATGACCCACTCGCCGACTTCGAGCCGGTCCGAGTCGCCCAGAGCTGCCGCGGGTAAGTCGCGACCAGCTTCGATCTTGATCACCGCGATGTCGCTCTTCTGGTCCTTACCGATTACTTTCGCGTCATAGTTCTTGCCGTCAGACAGTGTCACGGAAAGTTTCTGCGCGCCGTCGACGACATGGTAGTTGGTTAAGATCGTGCCGTTGCCATCGACGATGAAGCCCGAACCGACGCCACTCTGGCGCTGCGGCCCACGGGGGGTGCGCCCGCCAAAGAATCGCTTCCAGAACTCTTCCCCGGGATCGTTGCCACCAAAAGGTGAGGGTGCTTCCTCCGCCGCGCCGCGGATTCTGCTGGTCGAGACATTTACAACCGAAGGTCCCAGTTTCTTAGCCAAGCTGATGAAGTCCGGTAAACCCTGCGCCGTCGCAATCGGGCTGCTTGCGGCATGGGCCGGCTGGCGACCACCATTATACTGCTCGATGATGCTTAATCCCGCCATGCCTGCCAAGACGGCGATCGCACAAGCACCAACGAAGGGGGTCATTCTTGAACGAGTTGACTGCTGGTCTGAGGACCGAGACATAGTTTTTTTCTTCCTCTGCTGACATTAGACGCGGCCACAGACGATTGGTTCCATTTGATGTTGCCCATAGGTCCGCGTCGATAGCACGGTTAGCCGGCGAGCGACTGAGCCCGCACTTTGAGTGGTCGCCCGTGAAGCGCGGCTTCCTTCCAGCGCAGCAACCCAGCACGCATATATTCCGGATCTAGACCAAGAATTTCACAAACATTGTCGAAGGAAAATAAATGGGATCGGTCTTTGTCGAGGATCCATTCCTCGGCATCGCGGTGCATCGCCTGCTTACGCTTACAACTCGAGCCGACGTTATCTTGAAAACAGCTAACCGCATCGCGCAGCACGGCGAACATCAAAACCCGCTCGGCATCCAAGTGTATCCGGCGTGTCTGGGTCGCTAAGTACTGGCTCTCGATCAGCACATCCGGCTGAAAGATCGCCATCGCGCGCTCGTCGAGCTGCATGCGTGGCCCGTTATTGTCTTTGACCCAGAATGGCTGGCGCTCACGAATGTCTTTAGATGTCGAAGCCTTCGCTGGTTTTCTCCCCATAAAACACCTCCCCTGAGTTGGTTAGACGTCCCAGAGTTACCCAAGGTTCCAAAATTTTAAGAAATTCTTGAGCGGATGCCAGGCCGTCAAAGGTCAGGCAAATCGCGCCAGGAGACCACCCAGCCAGACGGCGAATAGCGCCACCATGACCGTTAGCGCGATGTTCAGTAACGCTGCCGCGCCATGACCATTATGGACCAGAGAGGCAGTTTCATCCGCAAAGGCGGAATAAGTGGTAAAGCCACCGAGAATACCGATGAACACGAATAACCTGAACTCGGGAGCGAAAATTCGCCGCTGTTCAGCGATCCCGCCGAGTATTCCGATGACTAAGCAGCCGAGAACGATAACCGCTTACGTCCCAGCCCGGAAACCAGGGCTTATCCAAAAGTAGAAATACCAAGCCAGAGATCAAGTAGTGCGTATCGATCCAATAAAACCGCCTGTTCCCACCAAAAAAATCGCGCTCATGAATATCAACCGCCACAGATCGAGCCAATCTAGCGTAGTACCTATTCGTTGCACGAAGGGGCGCCATTTCATAGCAACGGCGCCGCGGCAATAATTGTCGTTAACCCAGCTATGCCACGATCTTCGGATCTCGGTCTCAATTCTCTATCTCCGTCTGGTCTCCCGGCCGGTTGACCCCACCACGCAAGGTGATAAATTAACCGGCCATGCCACTAGCGACCATCGAAGAAGCGATTGACGAGATTCGCCGCGGCCGTATGGTCATCCTCACCGATGACAAGGACCGTGAGAACGAAGGGGACCTGTGCATGGCGGCCGAAAAGGTCACGCCCGAAGCGGTCAACTTCATGGCGACCCATGGACGCGGTTTGATCTGCCTGACCTTGACTGAAGAACGGGTCCGCCATTTAGGACTGGCCATGATGGTGTCGGACAATACTTCGCCGTTTGGCACCGCCTTCACCGTTTCCATCGACTCGGCCCAGGGCATCACCACGGGGATTTCCGCCGCCGACCGCGCCAAGACGATTCTCGACTCCATCGCTGACGACGCCAAGCCCCAGGATCTCGCGACGCCTGGTCATATCTTTCCGTTGCGCGCGCGCAACGGCGGCGTGCTTGTGCGCGCCGGCCAGACCGAAGGCTCGGTCGATCTCGCCCGCCTAGCCGGCCTCAAGCCCGCTGGCGTGATTTGCGAGATTATGAAAGACGACGGCACCATGGCACGCCAGCCCGACCTCATGCGCTTCGCCAAAAAGCACAAGCTCAAGGTGGTCACCAACGCCGATCTGATCCAACACCGGTTGAACTACGACTCGCTGGTCTACAAAGCCGCATCGGCGCCGCTGCCGACCCGCATTGGCGGCGAGTTTCAAGCCATCGTCTACAACACCCATGTCGACGAAAGCGAGCACCTGGCGTTGATCAAGGGACAGATTTCGCCCAATGAAGAAACCCTGGTGCGGGTGCATACCAAGTATATCCCCGGCGATGTTTTCGGCTTCGAACTGCTCAACACTGGCGCGGTGATTCAGCGCTCCATGGAGTTGATCGCCAAAGCGGGCAAAGGTGTGATCTTATATTTGCAGCCCAAAATAAAGGCGCATCACCCGGCGATGGTCGCCTATCCGAAAGTCGAAGGTAAGCAGCAAAAAGGCATGAATGCGTCGTTCGTATATCAGGCGGATTTCAAGGAATACGGCATCGGCGCGCAAATCCTGCGCGACTTGGGCGTGCGCAAGATGCGTCTGCTGACCAACAACAAGAAACATCTCGTCGGTCTGCGCGGCTACGGTTTGGAAGTGACGTCATTGGTACCGATCCCAAGAGAAAATCCCCTGCACATCACCGCCAAAAACCCCAAGGCTAAAGCCAAACATGCCTAGGGTGTGATGTGGAATTTACAATTTGAGATTCCGAGCAAAGCGAGAAGACAAATGCCGGTCTTCGAATACAACTGCCGCAGCTGCGACCGGCATTTTTAGACCATTTTTCTTATCGACATGGAAAAAAATCAGCAGTCCCAAATGCAACAGCAAGAAGATCGATAAGCAACTGCCATTCTTTAGCGCCCCGGCAGCCACCGGCGACACCGCGCCAAATGGCGGCGCCTGCACAGGCACGCCACATACTTGCGGCTGCCACTAGCAAGCGGTCGGGCAAACTTACCGACAAAAAACTGTATTGGACATTTCGCTAAGGGCGGGAGGAGGATCTATCTTCGATCCTCGATCATCGGCTTTGGCAGATCGGCAACTAGCCGATCGCAGCCTCACTGTCCGGCAGCTCCTCACACGGAGTCTTCAGATGGAGTCATATAGCGCAGTAAATCGGGACGGATGCGCTTGAGCGCTTCGCCGACGTTGCCGAACACGCGTTCTTCAATCAACTGCGCTTTGACCCAATAATCGAGTGACGGCGCATCGACAAAATTGATGTCGACGTAGCGCTCGCCCACCGGCTCGGCGGTGATCATGACGCGCACCGAGTAGCCGGCATCGATGACGATGCCGCGCGCTCCGGGCGGTAGCGGCAGCGCCGCTTTGATCTTCTCCAATTTATCCGGCGGATACTTGCCGATATCGAGAGAGTAGTAGCCCCACTGGCCAGGCTCGACCTTGAGCTCCTTGAAAATTTTCAGGTTGATATCGACGAGATTCTTCGCCGCCTCGTCCTGATTGTAGTTTTCTAGCAGGTCGACGGCCCATTTCTCGATGATGCCTCTGACCGGTGGAGCCGCGGACTTGTCGCGCTCCTTGACCGCCCGGCGGTCGATCCACCATTTGGTTTCTTCGAATGCGGGAGGTTTTTCGTCGGCCATACTTTTAGTCTAACTGATGGATACGCGGAGACAAGCCTAAATCTTGAAATCCTCCAGCGTGCTCTTGGCAAACAGCGCATCGACGTCAAGCTTTTTGCTAATCAAACCTTGCTCGTGGGTGTACTGCACTAAAGTTTCGAGAATATGGCGATTGGCTTCCAGACCATAGGCCCAGGGATCGGGCCCAAGAGCTTCCCGCTCCTTTTCCATCTCGTCGATGGACCAAGCCATCATATATTTAAGGGCAGAAAACTCGTACATCGCTTCCTGGCAGATCCGTTTGGATTCGTTGAAGGCTTTGAACAAGCTCTGGGCGATCCATGGATGCTGTTCGTAAAACTCTTCGCGAATCACGATGGTGTGCATGATTGGAAAAACCTTCGTGCGCTTGAAATAGTCGGCTTCCACTTCACGGAAGTTGGGGATCAGCCGCTGCACTTTGGGATGACGGCGCACAAACGGTGATGGCATATGCGCCGAGATCATCGCGTCGATCTCGCCGCGCTCGAGCATGCCGGACAGCGTCTTGTCGCCCGGGATAGGTTGAATGTCTATGTTGGGCGGCAGCTTATGCTGCACCTTGTCCTGGCGTCCAGGGGTTTCCTCGCCGCCGGTAAACCATTGCATTTTTTCCGGCAACACGCCGTATTCATGCTGCAAGATGCCGCGCGCCCAGGTCGCCATGGTAATCTGATATTCGGGAACGCCGACGCGCTTGCCCGCCATGTCCGCCGGTTTTTTGATGCCCGAGTCGGTGTTGATGTAAATGCATGAGTGGCGAAAAGTCTTCGACGGAAAGACTGGAATACCGATCAGTCTGGGCGCGCCCTTGTCGCGCGACATTAAGAAAGAACCGGTAGACATCTCGGCGACATCGAATTCACCGTAGCGTAACATACGCCAAAACGTCTCCTCCACGCGCAGCGGCAAGTAGGTCAGATCGACGCCCTCGACCTCGACGCGCCCGTCTTGCAAAGCACGGGTGCGGTCATAGTCCCAGCAAGATAATGTCAACCGAATTTTACCCATGATGAACTCCTGTTCGATAGATATTGGCGAAGTTAAGCACTGACGGCGGCAAGAAACTGAGTGGCGCCGACGACGAACTGCTCGCTATCGTTCTGCAGTACGACGGCAGCTTCACCCGAAGCTAGGGTAGTGCGGCGCTGAATTGAGTAGAGCTTGCCTTTAAAAGTAACTTGAGCGCCCGGTCGATAGCGCTCAAGACTTGAATGATCCGGCTGGGGATCGATCTTTTCCATGACCGATTTCTATAACATAGCGCCCGGCAAGCTTAAACTGCCCACGGGCCTTGTGCACTGAACCGAACTCCAAACTCTTCTGTCCAGAAACCGCAGTCTCTTCGACGAGGGGTGAGCCCGGAACGGTGCGGCCTTCCGACGGCGGCCACAAAGTCCGGTTCCATCCATCGCTCCGACCCATCACTTTCCCACAGAGCTCACTGAACGCACCATCGTCAATTTAGTGCTCAGAGGTAGAGGCCCACCGCTGAGGGGCTTGCCCTCCACCCACAGTGAACTTGTAGCTGCGCTTTTCGGGTTAAATTGACAAGCTCCCGGGTCGAGCTTACAGTCGCTCCAGAGTAGGATTTTCACTATGCGTATCGCTGTCATGGGCACAGGTGCTGTCGGCGGTTATTTCGGCGCGAAACTCGCAGCCGCAGGCCATCAGCTAGCCTTCATCGCCCGCGGCCGACACTTGCAGGCACTCAGGGAAAACGGCCTTCGGGTCACGAGCCAGAATGGCAACTTGCAGATCGACAAGGCGCAGTTCACCAAAGATACCGCCACGATTGGCAATGTCGATGCGATTCTTTTTTGCGTCAAATCCTACGATACTGAAGTAGCCGCTGAACAGATCAAACAGCTGGTAAGCGACCAAACGCTAATTCTCTCCCTGCAAAACGGCGTCGATAATCCGGACAAGCTGGCTCGTGTTTTTGACCCTGGTCAAATCTTGCCGGCAGTTGTCTATGTCGGCGCGCAACTCACCGCCCCGGGAGTCGTCACCCATGCCAACGGCGGCCGGATAATCTTTGGGCAGATCAATGGCGGCGTCAGCGAATCGAGTAAATCGCTGCGGCAAGTCCTCAGCAATGCCGGCATCCCCTGTGAGATCACCGCTGATATTCAAAAAATTCAATGGACCAAACTGCTGTGGAATGCACCGTTTTGCGCCATCAGCTGTTTGGCCTACGCCAACGTCAAACAGATTGTCGAATCGGAGTCTTTGACCGCGCTTGCGCTCGACTGCATGGCCGAGGTGCAAACGGCCGCAGGCACGCGCAACATCGAACTGCGCCGTGAACAGTTCGATGAGATCATGGCGTTTTCGCGCACCCTCGGCGCATTCAAACCCTCCATGCTGCAGGATCTGGAAGCCGGCAAACCGCTTGAATACGAAGCCTTCAATGGCATAGTGGTGCAAATGCTGCGACGAGCCGGAACCATGGCGCCGATCAATCAAGTATTTTATGCCACGCTCAAGTTTTTAGATCAAAGAATTCGCGCGCAACTCAACCCCTAAGGAGACTTCATGCCGGTGATAACAAGCAAAAAAATCCTGCTATTGCTTTGGCTATTCTTTCTATGCGCCACGCCGTCGGCTTACGCCCAGGGGAGTCAAAAAGAATTAGTCGCCCGCGGACAATATATCTTCGCCGTCTCCGGCGGTTGCGCTTGCCATACCGAGCCCAAGGGCGTCCATAACGCCGGCGCGCGCCCGTTTAAGATCCCGCTCGGCACAGTCTACAGTACCAATCTCACCTCGGACAACGAAACCGGTCTGGGTAGTTGGACCGATCAACAGATCATCGATGCAATCATCAAGGGCCTGCGCAAAGACGGCAGCCGACAGCTGCCGCTCATGCCTTACACCCTATACTCCGGCATGGCACAGGAGGATTTGAAAGCGCTGGTGGCCTATCTCAGGTCGCTCAAGCCAGTCAAAAAAGCGACACCGGAGTTGACGACCTCTACACCCTTTATGCGCAGCGTCGTCACCGAGTTATGGCTCAAAGCCTTCGGTATTTTTTACGATTCACCGGCCCTGGCCCCCAAAAGCGGCATCCAGCGGGGAAAATATCTGGCGAATCATGTCGCCATCTGCGGCGATTGCCACACACCGCGAAACTCATTCGGCGTGCCCAACCAATCGCTCTACATGGCAGGCTCGCCCAAAGATGGCCCGATCGGCGAACTGGTTCCTAACATCACGCCGGACAAAGAAACCGGCATCGGCGACTGGAAACGCGAAGAAATCGCGGAATTGTTGCTAACGGGAGTTAAACCCGACTTCGATAACGTTCAGGGTCTCATGGAAGAGGTGATTCGGGGCACGACTCACGGATACAAAGACATGACCAAAGAGGATGTCCTAGCGATCGCCGATTACTTGAAATCGATCCCAGCGATAAAGAACAAGATGAAATAATCCTGAAATCCGCAATTGAAATACGGCAGTCTACTCGGCAAGTGGCAAGTCCGGAGCAGTGACGCCACACTGCGATACGGTCGCAGCGTCTTATTCCCTCCACTCGATCGCTTTCCACCCGAGCTGACGGGACAGACCAAAGTTTAATCACTGCTCAGCGGTAGAGACCCATGGCTTCACTGCAGAATACTTGTGGTTACCGCGCGGTTAACGTTCAATTTTGAGGTTCGGACTAATTGCGCCTCACCTGCTTCATCACCTCGGCGATCACCTGATCGGCGCTGACATTCTCGGCTTCGGCCTGGAAGTTGAGAATGATACGGTGGCGCAGCGCCGGGTAGATGACGTTTTCGACATCGTCATAGCTAACATGAACGCGCCCATCCGCCAGCGCATTCCCCTTGGCGCCAAGAATCACCGCCTGGGCGCCGCGCGGACTGGAGCCGAAGCGAATATATTGCTTGATCGAGCCGGACGCCCCGGTGTTCTGACCGTTGCCGTGGGTCGCATGGACCAGGCGAACGACATAATCTTCAATCGGCGGAGCGATCAGTACCTGGCGTAGTAGCTGTTTCATCTCATGGACCAGCCTGCCGCCGTCTTCGGGTAAGACCTTGGCACAGTCGCCAAACTCAACGCCGGTGGTGCGTTTGAGGATCTCGCGCAGTTCGTCGGGTGCCGGCGGTACCACCAAAAGTTTGAAGAAAAACCGGTCGAGCTGGGCTTCGGGCAGCGGGTAGGTGCCCTCAAGTTCGATGGGATTCTGCGTCGCCAGTACGATGAACGGCGATTCGAGAATATGCGACTCACCGAAAACCGTCACCTGCTTTTCTTCCATCGCCTCCAACACCGCCGATTGAGTCTTCGGTGTGGCCCGATTGATCTCGTCGGCCAACACCACATGGGCAAAGATCGGCCCCTTTTTGAATTGAAATTCGCGCCGGCCATTGGCCTCGGTCAGTACTTCGGTGCCGACGATGTCCGACGGCATCAAATCCGGCGTGAACTGGATGCGTTTGAAGGACATGCCGAGGGCGTGGCTCATTGACTTGACCAGCAGGGTTTTGCCCAAGCCCGGCACGCCTTCGAGCAGCACATGACCACCGGAGAAAAACGCGATCAGCACCTTGCGGATGACATTGCCGTTGCCAACGATGACTTTCTGCACCTCCGCTTCGAGACCCTTAAATGTTTGTTGAAACTGTTCGACCTCCATCACACTCCCTTTCCATCAACGAATGATGCCGCGATATTCGATTGGCATCTGCTGTTTTTCCGTGGGCGCGTTGGGCACGTGCGCGGGCAATGGCGCGTTACTCACCGGCACCTGGGGGCGCGTCCGGTTGCCAGTGCCACCCGCCTTGGTCGGTTTGCCCTCGGCCTTGCTGTCCGCCACCACGTCCTCCGGTAACTGCACCGTGACATAACCCGCCCCTTTGATGCCTTCCTTGCCCTCGCCGGCTTTATAAAATCGCTCCGCCGGCGGCGCCCCTTGGGGCGGCTCTTCCGACGATTGGTTTTTTCCCGCTCCCTCTTTCGCAGCGCCTTGGTTTTTACCGGTCTTTTCGTTGTTCTGTTCTTTGCCCGGCTGATTGGGGTCGCGCTGGTCGCTCTTGGCTTCGCCTTGTGACTGTTGGTTTTTCTCTTCGCCTTTTTCCTTAGGATTGCCCTGCGCGGCATTGCCCTGCTTCATGTCATTGCTCATCTGCGCGCTCTGTTCGCCCTTGCTGTCTGAACCGCCGCCTTCGCTTTTCTTCCCTTCCCCTTTGCCGTCCTGCGGCGCATTGCTCTGAATGCCGCCGGCGCCCTTATCTTGATCTTTCTTCTGTTCTTCACCGCTGGCCGGTTGCTGCTGCTCGGTGCCCTTGAGCGAGTTAGCCGCTTGACTGAGCAGATCGCGGTTCTCTTTTTCTTCTTCTTTCTTTTTTTGCTCCTCGATCTTTTTCTCAAGCTCCTCGGCCGCCGCTTGTTTTTCCTCCGGCGTCGCTTTCGGGTCGTCGAGCTTAGCCGCCAGCGCTTTTAATTCTTGCGCGAGGGGCTTGAGAGATTCTTTCCCGGCCATTTTTTCAGCGACTTGGCGCAGTTTCTGTTGCACGCTCACCGGCCCGATGACCGACTCGGCTAGCGGAAGTAGCAAATGAAACAAAACCACCGCTACTATCGACACCGCCAACGAGCGATAGAACGATCGTTTTAGTTTATAGGGAAAATCGCGGCCAAACTGGATGCGTTCGCCAAAACCCAAGGTTTCTTGGCGCAAGCGCGCGACAAAGTTCGCCGGTTGCGCCGAGCTTTCAAGCGTCGCCAAGGTAAGAAAGCGATCCTTGGATACTGCCTGCCGGTCGATCAGCTCGGCCGCTGCCCGCACCGATGGGACCAAGGGTCTATAGCGTAAGATCACAGAGAAAAGGCCCACCGCCGCCAGGCAAGATGCAATGAGCCAAAAAACCAGCGGCGATATCCAGGCGGCGCGATATAAGGAAACCGCTATGAAGAGCGCCGCCAGCACCGCCGGCATGAAAATCAACAGTGAATCCCACAGCACATGGCTGCCCAAGCGGGCCGCCACACGAGTAACCAAATTTTCCGCTCTCTCACCCTCGGGGCCATGGCTTGGAGACAACATCGTGGGAACTATAACATCTCGTCGATGATAGCTGAAATGCGCGCTTAGCGCTGTTTCGCCGAGGCGTTTTTGACTTGTCGGCGCGGCGTTTCACGCGCCGGCTGGTAGGTTTTTACCGCTTGATTATGCTCTTCGATGGTTTCCGAAAACGCATGAGTGCCATCATTCTTCGAGACGAAATAGATATATGGAACATCCGCGGGGTTGAGAGTCGCCTTAATCGAAGACAGACTCGGATTACAAATCGGTCCCGGTGGCAACGCCGTGATCCGATAGGTGTTATAGGGATTGTCGTCGCGCAAGTCTTTCTTGGTCAAATCGCCGTTGAAATCCTTGAGGCCGTAAATCACCGTCGGGTCGCTCTGCAGCGGCATCTGGCGCTTGAGCCGGTTGTGAAACACCGCAGCGACCCGACCGCGCTCCGCTTCCACGCCAGTCTCTTTCTCGACGATCGATGCCAACGTCAGCAGCTCATGCGTGGAGAACTGCGCCGTCATTGCCGTTTTAGCCAATAGTGGTTGGGCCGATCTGCGGAACTGTTCGGCCATTGCAATGATAATTTCCCGTTCCGGCGTTGCCGGCGTAAAATGATAGGTGCTGGGGAATAAATATCCTTCGAGACCTTTATCGCCAAGGCCGAGCGCGGTGAGCACACTGGAATCGGCGGCGGCGGCGAGAAATTTCGCCTTATCGGCGATTTGCATCTTGTCTAAGAGCTCGGCGATCTCCTTGATCGTCAGTCCTTCGGGGATGGTTACGCTATGAAAGATCCCTTTGCCGGCCACCAACCGTTCTAAGACTTCCCAAGGTGCGACACTGTTCTCGAAGCGATACAGCCCCTGGTGAATTTTTTTCTCCGAGCCGTTAAAACGAGCCCATAAGGAAAAAAATAAACCGTTGGATATCACCTGTTGCTCGCGCAACTTGCGCGTCACGGTGGCGAATGAATCGCCGGACTCAACTCTGACCTCGGTTGGATAGGTACCGCTGGCAGGCCGGGAATAATAAATGTTGTAGAAGAACAGCCCCACTGACAGCGGCAGAGCCAACGCCGTGGCAAGCAGTACGGTGCGGAGGATTTTCAACTTTGCAAGTTCCGTGACTGGAGCGGAGCGATTACCGGTTAAGAGTGCTCAATTCTCGCTCACGTGGATTTTCATCCAGCCTCTAATTTGCCGAAGGAAACCCGCGAATGGGTCTTCGCCCGGCGCCGCCGCGAAGTGAGTCTTGCGTATGAAGTCGAGCGCGCCGGAATAGTACTCGAACTTTGTCGAAAGCTCCTGGTAGAGATAATAACCGGTGCGGTAGAGCGCAAGATCGAGTTCGGAAACAGTCCAATAGGACCGGCTGCCCTCTTGAATGTAATAATCCAGGGAACCCTTGCCTTCGATGTACTTGCGAAAAATCCCGCTCATGAACAGCGCATAATCGCCCACGTACTTTCGCAACCTGCGCTGGCGCAAGACATCGGCCTCGTCGGCCGGCACCGCCGGCGCTTGCGCCAGCATCTCGACGACGCTGTCGATCTTACGTCCGCCCCGGCCGCGCATTTGGTAGAGATTGTCGGTCCGCGCAAAGTCGGCCAAGACGTCGGCGACATACTGAGCGACCGTCGCGTCATAAATCCCCACTTGCCAAAAGCTCTGGCGCACCACTTGGAGAAAATACCCCTGTAAGCTATTCTCCGGTACCTTGATTTCCATCGGCATCGGGAAAAGGATACCAGACTTGCGCGTTACTGCAAAGTTTTTCCCTCGATCAGTTTGAATAACGAGACGCGCGGGATCGGCCTGGCAGTTTTTACCTTGAGGAATATAATGGCGCACACGGTCAATGGCGTAAACGGGATTGCGGGAGTCAATCATGGCGAGAGACTTGAAAGAAGACTTTTTTCGGCTTGAGGGTGCCTGGGCGTCTTTTGAACTGATGTCGATCCGGCGCCGTCAGGACTATCTGAAACCCTTTCGGGTCTTGCGCTGCAAGATCGACGATCAAGTGGACTTTCAGGCGATCGAAAGCCATCGCAGCCACACTGAGGCTACCGTGCTCATCGAAGTTTTCGGCGACGAAGAGCTGGTCGCCGCCCACGGCCGGGGTCCGGTGCACGCCGTCGATAACGCCATGCGCAAGATCCTTGAGAAACATTATCCGCAATTGTCAGAGGTGACGCTGGAGGAGTTCGACGTGCGCCTGTTGCATGGCGTTGCCGGCGATGAAGAGGAAACCGGCGCCGGTGCGCTGGTGCGGGTGCTGGCGATCTTCGCCGACGGCAACGAACGCTGGGGTACCGTCGGTGTCGCCGCCGATATTTTGCAGGCGAGCGTCGAGTGCATCATCGACGGCCTGGAGTGGAAACTCCGCGGCGAGCACAAGCACTGAAACCAGGTGCGCGGCACAGTTTCACTGGGATGACCCGCCTTGGTCCGACTGATTCAGAACTACCAAGTTAAATACCGCCAATCGGCGGCGCGGCAACGCATTGGCGCCGGCAATTTTCTAATCGTAATGCTCTGCTTGCTAACCGGTTGCGGCTTGGAGAACCGGCTGATCTTTCATCCCACGATCGAGATCGCGCGCACGCCGAGCGATGTCGGACTCGAATACCAGGATCTCTACTTCACCACCGCCGACAATGTCCGTCTCAACGGCTGGTTCATTCCCCACCTCCAGGCCAGCGCGACGATGATTTGGTTTCATGGCAACGCCGGCAACATCGGCGATCGGGTGGACAACATCAAGCTCCTACACGACAAGACTGGCATCAGCATTTTTATCTTTGACTACCGCGGCTACGGCCGCAGCCCCGGCAGTTCTTCGGAAACAACAACCTATCTCGACGGCGAAGCCGCCATGAAATTCGTCCGCAGGCAATTGAAGGTCGAGAGCAATAATCTCGTGATCTTCGGTCGCTCCCTGGGCGCCGCGGTCGCCGCGGAGATGGCGAGCCGCCACGATAGTCGAGCAGTCATCTTGGAAAGTCCCTTCGCGTCGATAGGAGAAATGGTCAAAGCGATGTTACCCGCTTTGCCGATCGGACCGATGCTGAGCGCAAAATTTGACGTCATCGACAAGGTTGGGAAGATAACCGCGCCGCTGCTCGTGTTGCACGGCGACCAGGATGAGATCATTCCCTTCGAGCAGGGCCAGAGAGTCTTCGCCGCCGCACGTCACCCCAAGCAATTTTATCCGATCAAGGGCGCGGGCCATAACGACACCTTCATCGCCGGCGGCGATGGCTACTATGAGCGGCTCAGGAGTTTTATCCAAACCCCTCGCTAGAGTTTTTTTGAATCGGAATCGTCAGCCAAGCGCGAACCAGCAGCTTTGGATCAATCGAAGGCTTTGGCAGTGGCGGCGCTCAATGGCGCGTAGGCATTACGCATATATTGGGATAACATGCGCTGAGTGTTGAAGAACGAACCGTTGAGGGCGATGGAGGAGCGCATCACTTGAGCGAATTTATCCGGCTCACGATAATAGAGCGGCAAGATCACCTGTTCGAGCTTATGGTACAGCGAGAGCGCTTCCGCAGCGGAATCGTTATCCGAGTTGGCGGCATCGCCGACGGACCAGCCGGTCACGCCTTCGATATGGCCCTCGATCCACCAACCGTCGAGCACGCTAAAGCTCGGCACGCCGTTGAGCGCGGCCTTCATGCCGCTGGTACCCGAGGCTTCTTGGGGTCGCAGCGGCGTATTGAGCCAAACATCGACGCCGGAACAAAGCGTTTTCCCCAGCGCCATGTCATAGTTCTCGAGGTAAACCACGCGCACGTCGTTGGCGAGTGACGCCGCGGCTTCGAAGATGCGCCGAATGATCGCCTTGCCGCCGTCGTCCCGCGGATGGGCCTTGCCGGCGTAGATAAGCTGGATCGGTCCCGCTTGTTGGCTAATTTTTTTCAGCCGCGCGATATCGGTGAACAGCAAATCGCCGCGCTTGTAACCGGTCGCGCGCCGGGCGAAACCCAGGGTGAAAACTTGATCATCGAGCTGGCTACCGGTGAGCCAGCGCACCTGGCGTAGCAACTCCCGTTTGGCCTGGGCGTGCGCCAGACGCAACTCGGGCAAAGGAATCCCCACAGCGTAGCGCAAAAAACAGTTGTCTTCGCGCCACTTGGGTAGAGTGCGATCGAACAACGCGGCCATCGGCGCCGCGCTCCAGGTGGCGGCGTGAACTCCGTTGGTGATCGCTTCGATAGGCTGATTGGGAAACATGTCGCGGGACACTTCGCCATGGCGCATCGACACGCCGTTGACGTATCCCGAAAAACGCAGGGCCAGCTCGGTCATATTGAGCGCACCGTTCATGACCTGGAGATCGCTGAGCACACCGGCACGCGTGTCGCCCAAAACTTGGCACACTAATTCGCTATTAAATCGATCATGGCCCGCCGCTACTGGCGTATGCGTGGTAAAAACGCACTGGCGCCGCACCGACTCCACTTGGTTATCCGAATAACGCCGTTCACGCACCGCGCCGGTATGTTCTTCCAAGAGCGCCAGCGTCGCCAGCGCCGAATGGCCCTCGTTCATGTGAAACACGCGAATGTCCTTGTGACCGAGGGCGCGCAGCATGAGCACGCCGGCGATTCCTAATATCGTTTCTTGGCAGAGCCGGTAGCGTTCATCGCCGCCGTAGAGAAAGTCAGTCAAGCTGCGATCGCTGGAATCGTTTTCCGCCAAGTCGGTGTCGAGAAAGATCAACGGCACGGTGTGGCCGGTAACACCGGTGAATAGATATTGCCAAGCGCCGATCTGTACGGGATGACTGCCGATAATCAGCGTCACCCGCTCCGTCAACCGTTGCAAATGCCGCTCCGGCGACCACTTAACCGGACTTTCCATTTGATTGCCGCGAGAGTCGAGGCGCTGATCGAAATAGCCTTTACGGTGCAGTAATGAAACCGCTACCATCGGCAGCTGCAGATCGGCCGCGGAACGCAACATGTCGCCGGCCAGGACGCCCAAGCCGCCGCTATAAGTTGGGATATTGGAATCCACCGCGACATCCATTGAGAAGTAAGCAATGGTTCCCTCTTTGGGCGATACATCTGTCATATCCACTCTCATTTGACGAATTTTACGAGCAAACGGCTAACGGGGCATTGATGGCGTAGGGGGTAGGAGTCAGTTTCTGGATATTCCGATAAGTTTTGACGATTATAGCACCATCGATAGTGTCGGGCAATTCTACGTCCATCGATTCCTGGTCCCTCTGCGGTAGCCTTAACGCAAACTCGGTGCCTGCGGGCAGTCTGCGATAACTAGCTGAAAACGCGCAGACCTTAGCGTAAAGCTTTGGCCTATTTTGTTGCTCGATTAGGTAATTTGGTGACGGGTTTGTCAGTTTGGCACGGCGGCGTAAGGCTCACATAGTTGAAAAGCTTTACACAGAGAATTCCACGAGTCGTGCGCGGCGAGAGTGCGCAAAACCGCGATGGTCGGCGGCATCATCGGAAAGTTACCGGCTTGGCCATGGTCGAGTGCCGCTTTAGGCGCAACCCAAAGACTCTCGGCCACCTCTTCAGAGCTGTGCAAGGGGTTTTGTCCCTCGGGTAAAGCTGCCAAATAGAAGCGGGTGTCGAAGCGCACCGGATAATGCTCCGGGGTAACCCGATGAAAAAAATAGCTGAGCCTCCCGACATCGCAATATAATCGCTCAGCGGCCATCAGCGTAGGCAAATCGTATTTGCCCTGTTGCAGTTCGGCGCGCTTTTGCGCCAGCCGCGCGCTAAGGTCGGTCGCATCCATGATCGCCGGTTCATAGTTCTGCCGCACGAAAAAATGGATGCCCGCCTCTTCAAACAACTCCCGCACCGCGGCGACCCAATAGCCCAGACAAACTTCCGGTCCGGCCGCGCTGCCAAGCTTTTGCTGCGCGTCCGCGGGCGTGACCCCGCGCACCAAACTGAGCATGGGCGACGACCAATCCGTACTTTCCACCCGCCCGCCGGGAAAAACATAGACTCCCGCGTAGGTGTCCATTTTTTCTGGACGCCGGTTCATAAAAATTTCAAATGCGCCCTTTTCGCTCGGTCGCGCCAAGACGACCGTCGATGCGGGCATGGGTGAGGTTGGCGGTGCCATAGTTAGTGACTTAGCTAAACCCCGGCGCGGCTGTAGCTGCGGCGGAAAACTACCAGTCCGAATGCGCCGCAGATCCTCTACAAACGGGGCGATGGCTTGCCAATATGAATATGCGCTCCGGTGGCGGCGCCGGCGACGGCGCCGCGAAATGCGATAAATGGAATACCCGCCTGACGTAAATAGTTGAGCACCGACCGGCCTTCGGCGCTTTCGGGGTGGAGCGCCACATCGACCGCGTTGCGATGATCGAATCTCATGCGCTCATGGGTCGCCGTCTGGCCCAGAGCACTGATCGGCATCCCGCGGCCAAAGGATTGCGAAAAAAATCTTTCGATTTTCGCGAACTCCGCCAAAGTAAATCCCGCCGCGCCGTTGAAGCGCAGTAAAGTATTGGTTTCGCTGTAGCCGCCCAGGGCCAAACCGGGGAGCCGCAGCAATTCATCGCGCATGGCGAATTCAGTGAGAGCGGTATCGGTTTCGGCAAGAAAGCGTTTGTCGTCCTCGAGCCGCAACACGGCCTGCGCCACCGCTTGCTCCGCCTGAATCATTTCAGTACGGGAAATTAACCCCTGGTGGTAAAGTTCGCGCCGGCGCTCGAATTCCGCGGTGATGCGCTTGACTTCCGCCTCGTGCAACGCCAAGAGCGTTTCCGCGCCGGCACGGGTCTCCTTGGTTTTTTGGATCACGTCGTTGCGCGAGCGCGCGAGCTCGGAATCGGTCGGAGTGGAACGGGAGCCTCCTGGCGCGCCCTGGCCCAAGCCCAACACCGGCGCCAACAATGCCACAGCAAATATTAGCAAGATCGTTCTTCGGCAGGTTTCCATAGCGCTGGCACAACTCGACACTGTCCCGCAAGTCTATGAAGTATGCAATTAGCGGTCAAGTCCGACAGTTCTCGAAATCTCTTATCGCCACTGGACACTTCTCTCCCGACCCAGAAGTTTGCCAGAGCGGCCGATCGCCGACTCGCAGGTATGACCGTGTAAGTGGCCAACCATAAACCGCTGATAGGCGTGAATTTCAGGTCGCAAGAGACGCGGCAACAAGGCATCGAATGAAACTAACAAATTGCTCTGGCGAGTGCCGTCAACGCGACGTGGTCTGGAAGATTCCTGGGCGCGGGGTCTTGTCGTGTCCGAGTAGTCGGCCAAAATAGGCGCCGCTGCGCCAGCGCGGCCGACCAAGCTAGGGACCGCAGGAAAATGGCGAGAACACGCAATCGGAAATTTTGGACCAACCGTCAGTCATGCTAGTGCCGATGTCGGTATCGCGCACGCCCATCCAGAATAGCAGTGCGACGACGAGTACAAGCAAGGTGTACTCGACTTGTCCCTGGCCATCTTCTTCCCGCAAGAGTTTCTTTATCAGATCCATGTTGCCCACTCGGTGATTTTTTCTAAATTAGTCGTCGGTTACTGGGCTCAGCCAAGCAATCAAGATGCCGCGAGCGAAATCGAGGCAAAGCCATAACAAGATCGGCCGTAGCCGGAGAAACCATGGGAAGTTCACGAGCCAAAATTCCCGTTTGACAGGACTGACAAAGTTGACGGGCGGAGTTGCCCGCCATTCGATAGATGTAAAATCCGGTTTACTGGCGGGCGAGCCGTCCCGACGGGCGGCCGATATGAATATGCGGCCCAGTGGCGGCACCTGGAATCGCACTGCGAAAAGCGAGAAAGGGAATACCGGACTTGCGTAGATAACCGACCAGCGCCCTACCCTCGCCGCTATCAGGATGGAGTCCGATATCCATCGCATCGCGGTGATCGAACCTTAAACGATTATGAATATCTGACTGCCCCAATGCCGTTATCGGCAGCCGGCGGCCGAAGGTTTGCGAGAAGAATTTCTCCACCCTTGGCGCTTCGCCGATCGACCATTTGAACGGCCCATTGAAGCGCGTCAACTCCGCCGTCTGGCTAAATCCACCGATTGGCAAGGTCGGCATGCGCAAAACCTTTTCACCGAGAACCGCTTCGGTGATAGCGATGTCGGTTTCCGTCACCGTATAACGCATCTCGTGAACGCGCTTGAGCGCCGCGACGAACAACAGCTCGGTCTGTTTAACTTGTTCCTTAGAAAGCTGGCCTTCCTGCAACAGCTTGCGCTGGCGAATAACCTCGGCACGAAGCGTCGACTGTTCGCGCTCGAACTGGCCAAGCTGGCGCTGCTCCTTGGCGAGAAATTCTCTCATCTGCGCAATAGCATCGGCGCCCGAAGGCTCAATGCTGATACTACTCTGCATCCAAGGCAGACGAAGATTCTCACGTCCGCTGACGAACAGGATCAACATCAGCGCGACGGGAAACAACGCCGCGCCGGCAATCAAATAGCGATTCTTTAAAGCCTCGGCGAGCATGAAGCCAAAAGTGTAAGGGCTCGGCATAGACAGGTCAAGTCGAAATTGCCCGCCAACCGGATTGCTTGCCAGCTGTACTTCTTTCAAGTACGAAGCCGACTCGATTTAACAGTGAGCCTTGGGGAAATTATCGGACTTCGATCACGGCAGTCTAGATCGAAGCCAGCAGTCCTCGCTGAATTAGTTCCTGGGCCAATTTGATTTTGTAGACGTTATCTTTGAGCGGCTTGGCGCCTTCGAGAGCGATCTCGCCGGCTTGTTTAGCCGTCGCTTCGTCGAGCCGTTTACCGCGGAGAAACTCCTCGGCCTTCTGCGCGCGCCAGGGAATCGGCGCGACCCCGCCCATGACCACACTGGCATGTCGCACCACGCCGCCGCTACCTTCGACGATGGTGTCGACGGCGACGATGGCATGGTCCCAAGCCAAGCGTTCGCGCACTTTGTGGTGAAAACCCTTGCTGCCAGCTTTGGGCGTCGGCACGAAAATCTCCGTGACGATTTCGCCGGGGTTGAGAATATTCTCACGTCTATAATCCACCGACGGTAGAACGAAAAACTTTTCCAGCGGCATAGTTTTCTCGCCCGCGGGTCCGACGATCTTGATCTGCGCGCCGAGCGCCACCAACGCCGGTGCGGTATCGGACGGGTGCACGATATAACTTGGCCCAGCGCCGAGGATTGCATGGAAGCGGCCGTCGCCTGTGACGGTGTAACAGAGCTGTCCGCCTTTACGCAGACAGGTGAAATTGGACGAACGAAAATACCAGCAGAACGGCCGCTGGCAAATATTGCCGGCGATGGTGCCGGCGTTACGAATCTGCGGCGATGCCGCGTCGCCGGCGGCGTCGGCCAGAATCAAAAGCTTCTCGCGAACCGCCCCGTGCTCCTCGATATCGGCCAACTTCACCAGGGCGCCGATGCGAAAGCCGCCGCGCTCCTCGCGAATGTAGTCGAGGCCGGGAATGGTCTTTAAGTTGATCACGTAGTCCGGCTCGACGACGTGGTCCTTCATCAGCTGCAAGTATTCGCTGCCGCCGCCGACCACCGCCGCGAGCTTTTTCTGCTGGTTAAATTTCTGCAGCAGCCCGACCGCTTCTTTTACGCTTTTTGCATCGATGTTTTCGAATGACTTCATGGCGTTTCTCCCTCAGACCAGGCGCGCCTGCAAGATTTTATCCGGCGTGATCGGCAACTCTTTGATCCGTTTGCCGGTGGCGTTAAAGATCGCGTTGGCGATCGTCGCCACCGCCGACGTGATCGGCGGTTCACCGACCACTTTGCCGCCGAACGGACCGAAGGGGTCAGCATGTTCGATGAAAATAACTTCGACCTCCGGCACCTCAAGGTGCGTCGGCACCTTGGCGTCACGATAATTGGGGTTGACCGGGATGCCGGTCAGTTTGTCTATAATCAGCTCTTCGCTAAACGCCATGCCGATACCCTGGGTAACGCCGCCTTTGATCTGGCTTTCGGCGGGCAAGCGATTGATGATCGTGCCGGAGTCATGCGCCGCCACGTAGCGGGTAATTTTCACATGCCCGGTGATTGCATCCACTTCCACCTCGGCGAAATGCGCCGAGAAGCTTTTACCTTCAACATCCTTGAACGACGGATTGGTCGTCGCCCGGCCGATGATTTCGCCGGCCCGTGAAGCGATCCGATCCAGCGGCAGCTTTTGCGCTGGATCCGCCTTCACGAACACTTCACTGTTGCGTAGGTCCAGTTCCTCCGCCTTCACTTTCAATTGCCCAGCGGCGAGATTGAAAATTTGCCGCCGCACATCTTCCGCCGCAGCGATCACCGCCGGGCCGGTGAATGGCGTGGTGCGACTGCCCGACTCACCGACTGAGTAAGGCGTCACGTCAGTGTCGCCGTTGGTTAGCTGAATCTGGTTGAGAGGAATGCCTAAAGCCTCCGCGGCGATGATCGCCATCGTCGACTTGGCACCCGTGCCGATATCGGTGACGCCGACCAGTACATGCGCGGTGCCGTCGGGGTTGAGGCGGATTGTCGCCGCGCCAAGTCCGGGGCGGAACGGATAGCCGCCGAGCGCCATGCCGATGCCATGTTTTTTCTGTCCTCCCATTGCGCCGGCTTTATGCCACTTCTCCTGCCAGCCTACCTGCTTGGAACCCTCGATAATGCACTGCTCGAGATAGTTCGAAGTGAAGGGAATCTTGCTCTTGTATTTTTGAATCCGGTTACGCATGAACATATCGACGGGATTGATACCCATCTCATGGGCGATCTGATCCAAGAACGACGCGAAGCCGAACACCGATTGCGGATACGCCGGCGCCCGGTAGTTCGCTGCAACCACGGTGTTGGTGTGCACCGGTTTGATGTGTTTGCGGAAATTGGGAATCTGGTAGAAATCCGTGCCGCTCAGATTGCCGCTCTGCTTGCGGTAAGCGCCCATGTTGGTGACGGCGTCGAGCGACACGGCGGTAATCGTGCCGTCTTTCTTGACGCCGATCTTGTAGCGTTGCTCCGATGACCAGCGGCCATGCATGCCGATGTAGTCGTCTTCGCGGGTAAATTCCAACTTCACCGGCTGACCGGCAGCCTTGGCCAATACCGCCGCCATGTAGTCGTAATCTTGCGCCTGATTCTTGTTGCCGAAGCCACCGCCCATGTACTTGCAGACGATCCGTACTTTGCTCAGCGGCAGATTGAAATCCTTGGCGATGTCGGTGCGCGCGTTGGAGACACCCTGGGTCGAAGCGAATACGGTGAGCTTGCCGGCGTCCCATTTGGCTACGCTCACCCGCCGTTCCATCTGGGCATTATTTACATGTTTGGTAATGTAAGTATCTTCAAAGACCCGATCGGCTTCCTTAAAACCTTGTTCAACGTCGCCCCAAGTCTCTTCAATTGGCGCGCTGAAACTGCCTTTGCCCACCGATAGGTTGCCCTGCGGCGCGATCTTGGGCGCGTCGGGCTTTAACGCTTCGTTGGGATCGAGCACATGGGGAAGTTTTTCGTACTTCACCTCGATCAATTTCAACGCATCCTCGGCGATGTGGCGGTCGGTGGCCGCCACCGCAGCCACCGGGTCACCGACGAAGCGTACTGGGTTGTTGAAGATAAAGCGCTGGTGCGTATGTCCGCCGCTCGACCACGGCACCTTAGCGTTTTCGTGATGAACGATCGCTTTTACGCCCGGCAGTTTCTCGGCCTTTGAGGTATCGATGCTAAGAATTCGCGCGTGCGGATGCGGGCTACGCAGGACGCGCGCGTAGAGCATGCCAGGGAGTTGGATATCACCGGTGTACTGCGCCTGACCCGTAACGCGCTCATAGGCGTCGATGCGGGTGATTCTCTTGCCGACAATGGAATATTCTTTTTGTGCCTGTGCCATCGCCATCGCCCTCCTAGCGCGCCTTAGCCGCCACGGCTAAAACCGCCGCGACCTCGCGATTGTAGTTGCCGCAGCGGCAGAGATTCCCCGACAAGCCGCGGCGCGCCTGTGTTTCGTTGGGTTTCGCGTTCTTCATCAGCAACGCCTTGCCCGACATGATCTGTCCCGAAGTGCAGAAGCCGCACTGCGGTCCGTCATGTTCGATAAACGCTTCTTGCAAGGGATCGAGCTTGTCGCCCTTGGCTAATCCTTCAATGGTGAGAATCTCTTTCCCCTCCATCCACACCGCCAGTTGGCTGCACGAATACATATTGCGCCCGCCGATGATCACCGTGCAGGCGCCGCACTCGCCGCGGTCGCAACCGATCTTGGTGCCGGTGAGCCCGAGCTGATCACGCAACACTTCAGCCAGCGTGTTGCGATGCTCGACTTCTACTTTGTAGCTCTTGCCGTTGACCTTGAGATTGAGCGTTTTCCTCATACCAACTCCGCCCGAGCTCTCAGGCGAGTAGGCTTCAGCTGGATCAGCTTTAATCAATCCGGTGGAAATCACCGCCGTGCCGATGGCGCCGCCACCGAGGCCTTTGAGAAACGCTCGGCGTGAGACTTTGCCTGTGTTTTCATCCTTCATGGCCGCAAACCTCCTTGGCTCCGATCCGATCGATGCTGGGAATGGCCAAGGCTTAAACGGAAAGCCCGAGGCTGTCAATGGAAATATGTGCCTTGCTCGACCCAGGCAAACTCGCTAAGCTCCGACGCAAACCCATGGCCGACCAATCCCCACTACGCTCCGAAGGTGAACAGCTCGCCGAGACACTCGACGCCCTTGAGCGACAAAGCCAGGTAAAAGAGATCAGCGGTTGGCAAACCGGCTTCGCCAATCTCAATCGCGCCCTCGACGGCATCCTGCCCGGCCTTTACTTGCTCATCGGCGCGCCCGCCTGCGGCAAAACCAGCTTTGCCAAACAACTGCTCGACCAAGTGGCCCAACGTAACCATCAACCGGGGATCTTTTTCAGCTTCAGCGATAGTGTAATCGAACTGCGTATCAAAACGTTCGCGCGCTTGAGTGCCATGGAAAATCGCGAGATCAGGCGCGGCAGCGCATATCTCCTGCACTGGTACGGCGTGCCCAAAGCGCACCATGCCAGCGCCGATGAGCTCGCGCCGAGCTGGGAAAAACTCCGACGCTGCGCTGAAGAAGCGAAGAGCTGGCTCGATCAAATCTACTTAGTGGAGTGTGATCGCAGTACGACGCTGAAAAAAATCGAAACCCAGATTCGCCAAATCGACGGCCCGCCGTTCGTCGTCATCGATGACTGCCAGCGTCTTGGCGACGCCAATGAATCCCTGGATGTGCGCATGCCCATCATTGTCGAACAACTGCAAGAACTTGCCGTGAATTTGAAACTACCCCTGCTCGTAATCTGGCCGGATGTCAGCTCCACCAATCAAACCCAGCCGCATGCATGGGCCGACAAAGTAGCCAGCGCCGATGTCATCATGGTCATGGAGAAAGATCTAGCAAGAACCGAAAAGCTCACCGAACCCAATCAATCACTGACGCTGCACATCGTCAAAAATCGTGGCGGCGAGAGAGGCAAGTTGGCTTTCGATTTTCAGCCGGCGTTCGCCAGATTCGTGGTCGTGGAATCTTGATGAGAGGGATTGAATGCGGAAATGTCCTACGCCGCGAGATTCTTCGTTAGATCTTCTAAATGTCGCAAGCTTGCTACACCGCGTAGTCGTTTTGATACTCCTAGCGGGGGTAACATACAGACTTCGGTTTGCGCAGTAGCTTATGAAACTGAGGGATGGCTACCTCGGAATTGTTATCGCTGCCGGACGTTCTGGCGCCGGAAAGAAAATCGCCTGAAACCCGCCCTACCCATGAACCTGGATTCCGGGTCGCCGCCCGGAATGACGAACTTCGGCCCGTCGCGTGCCGCGCGTTGCGTCTTGGCGCGAGAAATATCCCGATCCGAACCGGATAACTTATTACGGCTGCCAGAGATAGTAACGGATGGGTACCGAGGAGCCGGCGACCACGAGCGCGGCTTGGTAAGCGTCAATGGAATTCAATTCGGTGAGCGACCAACCCGGCACATCTGCGCCGATCCGCACTTGATCCGCAGCGCCAAGAGTGATTTCCACCTCATCCAGCTTGCCCGACAGCCCGGTGCCCTTAGCTTTGAGAAAGGCCTCTTTACAGGTCCAACATTTGAAAAACGCTTGGCGCTGCAGCTCGGATGGAAGTCCGAGCAGCGCGACGACTTCTCTTGCCGTGAAAAATTCCTTGGCGATTTCCTCGAACTTGAAGTCGGGTTTGATGTACTCGATGTCGACGCCGACCTCACCGATGAGGTTGACTGCGAGCAAAGCCATTTCGTTGGAATGGGAGAGATTGAACTCAATGCCACTAGAGCCCAGTGCCGCTGGTAACTTGGGCTTGCCGTTACTGCCAAGTTCAAAGGACAGTTGCGCCGGGTCAATCTGTAAATAGCGGCTGAGAATCCGCTGCAGGGCGATATGGGCAATCAGATAGCGCCGCCGGTGCTGCTCGAAGTGAAAGCGCGCCGCGCGTTCGCGCTCGTCCGGCGAGAGTAGCTCCCGCCCGCTGTCGAGATCGACGCGCGCGTCATTTAACGGCACCGCCCAAACATGGACAGTGCGATGGAGCGGCGGAAGTTCAGCGGGCGGTGGTGGCCACGTTGTCATAAGCCCAGAGGGCGGATTTCAAACCCGCCGCTACATTTCGGCAAGCTTTTTTGCGTTCTTTGCGCCCGTTGCGGTTAATTTTCCGGTTCCGAATCTTTTACTCTGTGATCTCTGTGGTGAGATTTCTTCTCCGATTCAACACGCCAAGTTCTCGCGTGGGTTGGGCGTGCCGGTGACAATCACCCGCTCGCCGTCGCGCGTCACGCGCAGATTGTACGGTCCGTCAAAAAAGATCATCGTGCGCGGATGCTCGTAAACAGTCGACTTATGCGCGATCTCTTCGACGTAGATATTGAAGAGCTTGCCCGCCGGCAGATTAACGGTCTCGGTGTGCATGATCACACCGTCGAAAAACACTTCGATCCAATTGCGGTTCTCGGTGACAGCGAGAATGATCCCTGCCGCGCTCGTGAACGTCGCCAGCAGCTCTTCGCCGCTGTCGATGACTTTAGCCGTAGTTTTTTTCATTCGGCGCACCTAGAAAGACCTCGAACTAAGACGCGATGCCAAGGGGCGGGTTTGAAACCCGCCCCTTGCACAAGACGCAACTCTTTTTTGCGTTCTTTGCGGCCACAACTCCGCCCTTCGTGCTCTTCGTGTCCTTCGTGGTGAATTCCGAACTAGTTCCCCAGCAGCGTCGCCGCATCGCGGATCGTCTTGCCCGACGAGGTGCGCGGCAGCGACTCGCGGATAACGATCTGGTCGGGCGCTTTGAAATTGGCCAGGTTGGCGCGCAGAAAACTCAGCAGCTCTTTTTCGACCACCGTCGCGCCCGGCCGCGGTACAATCGCGGCGCCGATCACTTGGCCGCGCTTGGCATCGGGGATGGCGAAGACGATGGTCTCCTGCACGCCAGGATAGGTGTAAATCAGATTCTCCACTTCGGCGGGATAGACGTTCAAACCGCCGGTGATGATCATGTCGTCGCGCCGGCCGAGATGATAGTAGTAGCCATCCGCTTCGACCTTGCCGACATCGCCGGTGTAGAGCCAGCCGTTGCGGATGCGTTCTGCCGTCGCATCGACGCGGCGAAAGTAGCCTTTCATGACATGGGGGCCGCGGGTGATGATCTCGCCGGCTTCGCCCATGGGAACCTCGTTGTCGTTGTCATCGACGATCTTCACTTCTACGCCTGGTACGGCGCGGCCGATGCTGCCCATCTTGGCTTCCGCTTTTCCCGGCTCGACCAGCGTGATCATCGGCGAAGTTTCCGTCAGACCGTAACCTTGGATGACTTTGATATGCGGCTGGGCGGTTTGGAACGCGCGCAACAGCGGCATCGGAATGCTCGTGCCCATCATCGCGGCGATCTTCATGCTGCTGGTGTCGTAGCTAGCCAAGTTTTTCACGCCGAGCAAAAGCTGAAACACGATGGGCACGCTTTCGAAAACATTGACCCGGTATTTTTGAATGCCTTCGAGTAAGGTAACTGGATTGATCTGGTCGAAGATCACCAGCGTGTAACCCTTTTCCGCCAACTCGTTACATACCACCGGACCGACGATATGCGACATCGGCAACACGCAGCCGCGTATCGTCGTGGCATCGCAGACGTTCATGGCGCCCATCACCTTGGGATACTGCAGCAGATTGCGATAGGTCAGCACCACGCCTTTCGGCTCACCCGTGGTGCCCGAGGTGTAAAGTATCAAGGCATCGTCGTCAGGGTTAAAGTTGGGCAAGCCCGTCACCGCGGCGGCCGCGCTCAAACGTTGCTCGAAACTGCGCTGGCCCGTGCCACCGGCGATCCAGACCGGTATCGGCGCGATAGATTTAAAAATCTCTTCGACCTCCGAATAAAGCGTCTGGTGCACCACCAACAGTTTCAAATCGGCGTCCTGCAACACGCCTTCTAGCTCTTTGCCCTTCAAGCGCGCGTCGAGGATCACGGTCACGGCGCCGATCTTCTGGGTTGAATAATAAGCGAGCGGTATCGCCGTGGAGTTCGGCAGCAGCACGCCGACCCGATCGCCCTGGCGGATGCCGTCTGCGATCAAGTGGCCGGCCAGCGCTTGCACGCGCTGATTGAGCGCGGCGAAAGTCAGCTCCTCTTCCTTGGCGATGATCGCGGTCTTGTCCGGTTGGCGCGCCGCCGTCCGCTGTAAAACTTCAGCGGCGTAAAAACCTAGTGAATCGGTATGGTTTGCCATAGCGCAAATGCCCTCTGAAATGGTTTGTACCAGCGCGACAACTGCGCCAGTTCGCCTCGTTTGAGTTTCAATTTACCCTGCTGCGTCGCTAAAAATGCATCGATCTTATTGCTGAACACCGCGCGCCACCATTCGGCCTTGCCGCTGATGAGAAAATCGCCGTCGGATTTATCGGTTAACGCGGTAATCTCGCCGGCAATGAACTGCACCGTCCACGCCGCATCGCTATCTTCCATGTGCAAGGTCAGCGATGTCGTCAGATTGGTATCGCCGCCAAACTGGCGACAGTCACCGTCGCCGTTGGCACTGTCGACCAGGGCGGCCATATGATCGTGCGAGAACAGCTCATACACTTTCCCCACTGCGGCGGCCGCGACCGGCGCATCAGTTTGCCCATTCGGTTTATGTTCCCCGGCGATGCCGCTTTGGAAGAATTGGCAATGCACCGCTTCTTCGAGCAGGTCGGTGTAAAGAAACGCTTCTTGAAAAGTTTTGCCGATCGCCACCGTGCCATGGCCTTTGATGATCGCGACCGGATTATATTTAAGCGCCTCGACCACCGCTTGCGGTTTGGTCACCGTCGGCGTGTCCTGGGGAATCACCGGCACCTTGCCGATGGTGTACTTCTCCTCATAGCTGAGCGGCGCGAAGCTGTCGTGCGACAACGAGAACGCCAGCACCATCGGCGGGTGCACATGGACGATCGCCTGAGCGTCGGTGCCGGCGTAGACCGCCAAATGCATCGGCGTTTCACTCGAAGCGCGCTGGCTTTTCTTGACCGGTTTGCCGTCGGCGTCGATACGCACCAAATCTTTCGTCGTTAAGAAACCGAGCGGCGCATGCTGGCCGGTGATGAGGAAATCGTTTTCTCCGACACGGCAACTCAGATTGCCGCCCCAGCCGCTGATCAGCCGGCGCTCGAAGAGCCGCTCGCCCCAGCGTATTATTTCACTGTCAATTTTAGCCACAGGTAAATCTTAGCTAATTTTTGAATAAACCCCAGGGCACCACTTCCGACGCAACGGCTCGTACCGCGACGCCGGCCGGACAAATCGGCTCGCCGAGAAAGGTCGTCACATCGCTATCATGAGTCGATTCTTTGCGGCTCTCGCCGCTAAACAGCTCGATGGGGACACCATGCAAATGCGCCAGCTGCACCGCCAAGAGCGAACCGCAAATCCCCTGCGGTCCCGCGGCCGCCAAACTGTCATAGAAAAAGCATAGCTTGCCAATCTCACCCTGCGCGAACAACGTGCCCATCATGTTGTCGGAAATCACCGTGGTCGGGGCATTGCGCTTGAGCAATTCTGCTACGATCACGCGCGCGCCCCACAGCTCCGGGCGCATTTCGGGAACCAAGAAGCTCTCAGCTCTTTCCGCCTTCAACGCGCTCAGCAAAAAAGCGTATTGGCTCGGCGGCGGCACGCCGTAGATCAGCAAATATTTTGCGCCGGCGCGCGGCACCCTCGCATCAACCGCGGCTCCCGCCTGGTATTTCAGCCGAAAGGTTTCCGGTGTGTAAAGACCGTCCAGGCCGACATAGTTGGTGATAAACTCCTGCGGCGTCAGATCGAACGATGGATAGCGCACTTTGAGATGCGCTTGCTCGCCGGCGACCAATGAGCGGCCATGATAGACTAATAGTTCCTCGGCCGGCCGCTCCTCGATGGCCACATCGGCGCCGCGCGCGAGCGAACGCGGATCTTGCACCAGCGCGTGAAACGGCACGCCGTACACTTTGGCCATGCGCGCGATGGGGTAGGTGCCGACTTTGTTGATGACATCGCCGTTTTGCGCCACCCGGTCGGCGCCGACGATCACCGCGTTGACTTCGCCCTGGGCCATCACCTGCGCCACCGCGCAGTCGGGGATCAAAGAAACTTTCACGCCAGCTTGAGCCAACTCCCAGGCGGTCAGCCGCGCGCCCTGCAAGTAGGGCCGGGTTTCGGTGGCGATGACGGAGAACTCTTTGCCGAGCTCCTTGCAGTAAGCCGCCACCGCGACCAACTCGCCGCTGATGTTACAATGAGTCAACACCCGCGCCGGATTGGGCAGGATCGCGGCGGTGCGTTTAGCGCGGGCGCTGCGCGCCCGGGTGATTTGCCCGCCGAACTCGCGCGCCTGGCGCGCGATGGTTTCGCCAACTGGGCCATTAGCCGGTAACTTGTCGAAAAACTCAGCGACGAAACCGCCGAGACTGCGAAAATCGAAGGTCGGACGGACGTCGCAAAATTGCTGGGTTAACTGCGCCAACCGCAGGCGCAGCGGCGCCGGGTCATCGCCCGGGTATTGCTGCGCCACCAGCGCATTGCTGTAGAGAAAGGTCAGCACCTGGCCGAAGGCGCGGGTCTTCATTTCGCGCACGGCATCGAGCGCCTGGGCGACCTCTGTCACTTCAATGTACTCGAGTTTTTGCGGGACTTGGATCTCATCGAGAATTTTGAAGCCGCCATCGTGCCAGAGAACCGGTTCAAACAGCGGACTTTGGACGACGCTCATTTTCTTAGCTCAATGAAAAGAGATGGCTAAAGGTATTGGAGTGCTTGGCGCGCCACTTCGATGGTCTTCTGCTCGGCTGCGAAAAACCCCGGATCGCGAAAGCCGAACTTGCCATAGAGACATTCATCCGACACCGCCAGCACCGCGCCGGCTTTTTTGCCGCGCACCTGCGCGATGGTCAAGAAGGCTGAGGTCACCATGTCAATGCTCGAGACGTTTTGCTGGTTCAGTTGGTCGATCAGTTCCGGCGTCTCTTGAAACAATGCGTCGGTGGTGAAGATCCAGCCAAGATGATAGCGGACTTTTAAATCCTCCGCCGCCCGCGTCAAGGCCGCGACGATACTCGCGTCGGCCACAGTGGAAAAATTCTCAGCGACGTAGTAGCGCGAGGTGCCGTCGCCGCGCAGGGCCCCGGTGACAATCACCAGATCGCCGATCTTGACGTGGTCTTGCAGCGAGCCGCAGCTGCCGACACGGATCAAAGATTCCGCGCCGGCGCCGCAAAGAATTTCGGTGGTAATCGCGGTGTCCGGCGCGTAGCGGCCGCCGTTACCGATGCTGACGCGCTTGCCGTCGAGCCCACCGGTGTGCATCTCGTAGTCGAGGAAAGTGAAACTCTTTTGCGGCGCCTCCAAAAGTTTCAACATCATCTCACTGCGTTCCTTCGGACCGGGGAGCAGTGCGTAGGGACCCAGCGAGTTCGACTTGAGCCCGAGCATATTGAGCATCCGTTGCGGTGTGAAGTGCGGTTCTTTGACCATAAATTAAAAATTTAAAGCGCCGGCAAAATAAATTCGAGTAAATCTTCGGTCGGCAGCCCGCCATCGGGCAATTCGCCGAAGGACCGTTGGCACAGCGCGCTCGAGGTCAGCATCAACTCGGCGCCGCTGGCGCACGCTTCGCGCATGCGGTCCGCCGCGTTCCACCGCGCTAAATCGGGATCGGCTTCCGGCACGCCGCCGCCGCCGCCGCAACACCAGGCCCAGCGCCGGTTGCGCTCCATCTCGACCAGTTGCAGGCCAGGAATCGCCCGGAGAATTTGCCGCGGCGGATCGTAAATACCGCAGCCGCGGCCGAGGTGACAAGAATCGTGGTAAGTTACTTTCTTGGCGATCGGCTTGATAAACTTGAGCCGCCCAGCTTTGACCGCCTGAGCGACGAACTCGACGCCATGCATCACTTTCAAAGCCGCTCGCTTCTTTGGCGTACTCGCGCCAGATGCGTTGGCAACTGCCGCAAGCAATGATGACTTTCTTGACTCCTGCATGCGTCAACGTCGTCAGATTGGCGTCTTTTAAACGCTCGTACTCGCGGCGGAAACCGAGATCGAAGGCGTACAGTCCGCAGCATTTTTCCCGGTCGCCGAGTATCGCGAAATCCTCACCGGCCTTTTGCATCAGCTTGGCCAGTGCGATGGCGCCGCTCTTGCCGCTGGCGCGGTCCGCCGAACAGCCGGCAAATAGTAACGTCGAAGCTTTGCCGTCGCTGAGTTGTTTGAGTCCCAAGCCAGCGGCCCATGCGCCGCGCGTGGTTTGCCCCCAAGGACTGTCATATCGTTGGAGTCCATCGTAAATCGGCCGGTGCGCCGGCAATGGACCGTCTTTTTCGGTGATTTCCTCGCGCATCGCCACCGTGATATCCCATGGCCCGTAACCATCGCCGCGCACGCCGCAGAGTTCCTGGCACATCAGACAGTTTGTGCAGGCGTACATCACCTCTTTCAGCTCCGGCGTGATCGGATCGAGACCATGAAACACCCGCTGCGCCATCAGCCAGCGCGATTTCGGCGTGTGACGCTGAAATTTGTAGTACTCATAAGGTGGACATTTTTCTTTCGGCCCAGGCACATCCTCCATCGGATTGGCCGGCCCATGGCCATAGCACGACCCGCAAAGCACACAGCCGCTGCCGCGCTCGTCGAGTCCCTTGGCATAAAGCCATTTTTTAACTCGTTCGAGTCCCAGCGGTTTGTTGTTTTCGTCTGCCATGGAAATTAACGCCTAGGAAAATTAGTTAACGTTTAAACTGTTATAACTTGCCAATATTCGGTGTCAATCAAACGGAGCATCGTCCGTCTGACCTCTGAAAACCGACCTCTAACTTCTAAACAATGAAAACTAAGAATCGATATTGCGAGATTACGGCTAGCGCCTCGCCGCCCGCCGGTCACTTCGCCACGGGTTCATGATCGAGCTGCCGCAGTAGCGCCGACAGCTGTTTCTGATTGGCCTCGCTCAGCCCGGCGAAAATCTCCCCGACGCATTTTTCGAATAACGGAATCGTGCTCTTGTATAGTTTAGCGCCCTTGTCGGTCAGCACCACATGGACGACCCGGCGGTCTTTCTCGTCACGCTTGCGCGCGACGAATTTTTTACCCTCAAGCCGGTCGACAATGCCGGTGAGATTGCTCACCGTCACCAACATTTTCGCGCCGATCTCGCCGAAGGGCAGGCTGCCGGCATAACCGATGGTCGCCAGCACGTAGAATTGCGGCGGTGTCAGCCCTAATTCTTGCAAGTCGTCCTCAAGCTTCTTGTGCGAACGCAAACTAAAACGGAGAAAACGAACCCAAAGGCTGGTGCTATAAGAGGTGAAAAACGGCCGCTTGACTTCTGCCACGACGGCGACTTTAGTCGCACGCTGGCGAAAAAGCAACTTATCCCTGGGGCAGCGAACGAGCCGCGATGGTCATTACACGGCATTGCTAACGCGCCAGTTGCGATGTTAGGTACGGTGTAAGCGGAGTTCAACTGCCAGTATGAAACTGCACATTCTCGGCTGTGGCGATGCCTTTGGCAGCGGCGGGCGCAATCAGAGCGGCTACCTTGTCGAAACTGCGGACAAGATATTTCTGCTCGACTGCGGGCCGACGACTTTATTGGCGCTCAAGCGCGCCGGCTTCGATCCACGGCGCATCGATACGATCCTTTTGAGCCATTTGCATGGCGATCATTTCGGCGGCATTGCGTTTTTCTTCATCGAGTATTTGTATCTCCGGCCCAGACTCGAACCGCTGGTGATTGCCGGCCCGCCGGGAACGGAAGCGAAAGTCCGCTCGCTGTTTCAGGTGATGTATGGCGGCACGACCAATGACAAGGAGATTCCGCCGACGCGCTTTGTGGTCTTGCGTCCTGACGAAGTCGGTTAACGTCAACGGCATTGAAGTCGTGCCATTTCGCGTGCCGCACCAAACCGACGAGATTTCGTTAGCCTTGAAGGTCGGCTATGACGGCAAGCAGATTTTGTTTTCCGGCGATTCGCTATGGACCGAGAGTTTCATCGAGCACGCCCGCGGCGTCGATTTGTTTCTCTGTGAATGTTCGTTTTTTCGCGAGCAGCCCGGCATGCATGTCAACTATCAGACCTTAACAGCCAACCTCGACCGTTTGCGCTGCAAGCAGCTCGTCCTCACCCACCTGGGCGAAGAAATGCTATCGCGTAGAAACGAAATATCGGCTGTGGTTGCCGACGATGGAATGGTGCTTGAGCTTTAGTCAGCGCTCTCGCTCAGCTAGCCTCGCGCGCTGCCGGGAATTGCCGGATCAATGACCGCTGGCCGTTTTTGGCGAGGAGGACTTGAGCGACTTCCTGAGCGGCCACCAGCTCGGCATAGGGGCCCACCTGGACGCGATAGGCGGGTTCGTGTCCGACCGCCACGGCGACATCGACAAACGCGTCGAAACCCAGCTCGTTAATCTGCCGCGACAGCAGTTCGGCGCGTTCCCGTTCACGGAACGAACCAACTTGCAGTACGAAGCCCTCGACGGATTTAGGCCGCTCGTTATTGCCGGGTAAGATGACCATCGAAGTCCGTTGGCGCGACGAGCCTTCGCTGAATACCGGCTTTTGAGTGGTCTGCGACGCGGGTTTAAGGATGTCATAGTTGTCGAAGCCATAGGCGAGCAGATGTTTGGCGTCGCTCCACATATTGGTCGCGCCCAAGATAGCTACGATCAAGGTCGCGCCGTCGCGCTGCACCGCGCCGACATAACAGCGTTGCGCCGCGTGGGTGTAACCGGTCTTACCCCCCAGAGCGCCTTCAAAGTCCCATAACAGCCGGTTATGGTTACGTACAGAGATGCGCCGCGGCACGACTTTCTTTTTTACCACCGCCAGCGAGTTCACCGAACTGAACTTGGTCTGGACGATTTCACGAAACAACGGAATCTTCATGGCGTAGCGAAAAATCGTCGCCAGATCGCGCGTCGTCGAATAATGATCCGGCGCGGTCAGACCGTGGGGATTAGTAAAATGACTGTTGATGGCGCCCAAACTATGGGCTTTTTTGGTCATGAGATCGGTATACCGTTCCACCGATCCGCCGATCCCTTCAGCCAGTACCACACTGGCGTCATTGGCCGAAGCGAGCATGATGGCGTAGAGCAGCTCTTCGATCGGCATCGTCTGCCCCGGGCGCAAGTACAATTTGGAAGGCGGCACGCGCGTGGCGTCTTTCGAAACCGTCAGGCTTTCGCTGAGCTTACGGCCGCTTTCTAAAGCCAGTATGGCGGTCATGACCTTGGTCGTGCTCGCCGGCGGCAGCCGCAGGTCGGGCTCCTTTTGAAACAGGATCCTGCCCGTGGCGGCATCCATCAGCAGAGCTGACTTTGCCGTCAGATCGTCCTCCGGGGTAAACGACCAGAGCGGCGTGATCGAAGCGAAAACAACCAAAATAGCCAAGCTGAACGCGGCGGGGAATAATTGACGGCAGCGCAGAACCTTTACCCTCTCAATCGCTGTAAGTACAAAGCCAAGAAGGATCTCGGCTACCAATCTGATAATATTGTTTTATAACATGTCCTTGGTAAGGAGGACAATTAAAAACGAGTTTTTTCACCGGCTGCTATCCGTTCGTGACGGGAGTTGCCGCAATTGCGCGAAAATTCCCTAGGTGGAAACGGCCATCCCTGAGCAAGACTAGGCCGCAGCGATCAAGCAATCCAACTATTTGGTAGCAAAGTCATTTTTTTCGTAGCTCAGCTTTACCGGCGCACGGCATTCAAGGAACGAGAAGCATAAGCCATTCGCTTCACTGCGACAGGGCTTGCCTGCCTCGCGATTAATTTTCACCTGCGAAGTCCCGAGAGCTCTGTGGATTTTACTTTTTAGTCGGCGCGATTCCCTGGCGCGAGATTTCCCGCTCGGCGCGGTCGGCAACACCGGCCTGCTCGCCCAAAGCCTCGCGGCGAATTCGCTCTTCGCAGGGCTGGCAAATGCCGCCCTTTAAGGCCTCAGAAGGTTTTGCGCAGATCATGCATTTTTTAGTGGCTTCGCCCATGGACGGCACCTTTCCTTTATTGGCGATCTTGCTCAACCGCTAATTGATAATCTTCACTTGCTTCGGATTCTCGAGAATCATCTCCAAGCCATACTGCGGATGGTCTTTGATCTGACCGGTGATTTCTATTTCCTTATTCTCAAGTTTCTTCGGCTCCAGCTGGTTCTTTTCAAACATCTCCACCGACGAAGAAAAAATCACCGCGGTCAGCGCCTCCCGGGAGGGACCGAAGTTAAGAAAATGGGTATTGCTCTTGGCAGAATGGCCGACCCGAAACACCCGGCCACGCACCCGCGCTTGCTGGCCGGTAAGCGCGCGGATTTTCTCCACATCTCGGGCCGCTAATGTCGGAACTTCAGCGGCCTTCTCGGTTGGTAGCGCCGGCTCCGCCATCGGTAGGTAGGTCACCCGATGAGCTAGCCCGGTCGCTGCCGTGGATTCACCAGACAATTCTGCCAGTGAACCCCTTGCCGGCGGTGCGTCGCTGGCCGAGGGATTCCAGCGTTGGTACAAGCCATGAGTGAACAGGCCAGCGGCGAAAGCCAGCACAACGAGCAAACCGGTTCCCACTGCGCGACTCATTACGGCTTCCTCTCCCATAGGCGCAAGAAGGCTTGGCGATAGTCCTCGGCAAGCGGCCCGGCGTCACGAAAGAGCAGGAGATTTTCGTCGTTGGCGTTTTCCGCCGAATGGGTCCAGTTATACGAACCGGTAAAAACAGTCTTGCGGTCGATGACGGCGAACTTTTGGTGCATCAAGCCGGCGTCGCGCTCCTGACTTTTGGACTTTGTCCCTGACAGCCGGCGCAGCGGTACTTTATGCGCTTCGAAATACTTTCCCTTGGAATTTTCCGTGCGAGTGTCGAAGTCGCGGTCGATCACGACCTGGACCGCGACGCCGCGTTTTTTCGCCTGCACCAGCGCGCTGGCCAGGTCGTCGTTGGTGAACGCGTAGACCGCCACTAGCAACTCTTTTTTAGCTTGGTCGATCTCGCGCAGGATATGCGCCGAGCATTTGCCCTGGGGGCTGAAACAAGCCTGCACGACCATTTCAGCCACGCAGACTGAGGGAACAAGGGCGAGCCAAAGAAGCTGCGCGGCGAGCAGGCGAAGCATAGTTACCTAGCTGGAACGACACTTTGCGGCTGAGTGCGGCGGGCGGCCAGACACATGCCGAGAATCAACTTTTCCATCACCAGCCGCGGTTGGCCGCCGCTCGACTTGAGCCGCAGGTCGGCCTCGAACAAGGATTCCATATGGACAACGAGCTCCGCCATGGCGAACCGTTCGGCGCGTTGAAAGCACATATAGTCGGCGTATGGACTGCGCGTCAGCGCAGCGCTTCCCTGCTTGGCGGCGATCTGCTGAAATTGTTGGTAGCTGATGCCGCGTTTCCAATGGGGCCGCAGGTCGCCGTCCAAAAGCTGCCGGGCGGCGAGCAGACGGCGCACTTCGCCGGCGATGGTGCCCAAAATCTTTAACGGATGTTCGCCCTGGCCCATCAACCGGGACAGTTGCCCGAGCGCGCCCAGGGCATCGCGGTCAGCGATGGCGCGGGTGAGATCGAAAATCCAGCCTTCGCCGTGGTCGGCAACCACCGCCTCGACGTCCTGCGGCTGAATTGCCGGCCGCTCGGCGGCATAAAGCAGCAGCTTGTCGAGTTCCTGTTGCAAAGTACGGAGATCGTCGCCGGCACGGGCGACGATCAAGTCGCGAGCATGGGGCTCGATATTCTTGCCCGCCTGACGCAGCCGTTGGGAGATGAAGTTAAGCAGACTGTCGCGATCGACTTTGCCGTAGCGGTCACGCTCCAAGCCGAGAAACAATGCCGCGCCCAACTCTTCGAAACGTTTGAATAGTTTTGTCCGCCGGTCGACTTGCACCGCGGAGAGCAGTAAAAATGCCCATTCCGGCAACTTGCCATCGAGCAATTCGCCCAAGCGATGGCCGTCGGCGCCTTTGCGTTTGCTCAGATCAAGATCGCGGCTCTTGGCATAAGCCAGCAGCACGCCGACTTCCTCCTGCGCCGCACTGCCGTCGACATCGAGCAGCCCCATGAGCTGGCGTGACGCCGCCGTATCCAGCCGCTCCCAGCGCTCTTGGTTCCAGCCTTCGACAATTAAAAGATCCGCCAGCAATTTGGCGGCATCGTCGCGCCGCCCCTCACGCCAAAGCTCGAGAATCTTTTCGCCCAACTCACCTTTTTGTTCACGTGAGAAAAAATACGGCGCGTTTTCCACCCACAAGACTTTTTTGCCGGGAAAAAATGGCGGCGTCATCAGCGAGCCCTCCACTTGATCCCAGCTCACCGTCCGGCCATCGAAGCGTTCGAAATTAAAACCTCTTCGGTCTTGCGGCACCAAACTATCGACCACTTGCTTGCAAGTCTCTTGCACTTGCAGATCGTCACCGAAGAGCAACAAGAGTTGCGATCCTTTGCCACTTTTGAGTTCGGCGATAACGGTGGGTAGATCGCGTTTCACAGCGAGTTAGTGGCAAATGAAGTTATGATATCGAGCGAATGGCGCCCAGCAGAGCCACGAAGTCAGAAATTTCGACCCGTGCTTAATTCCTCGGCACCCACATCTGGTTTTTTTCACTCCAGGCGTAATCCGAGCGCCATACTTTCAAGCCGATGGTGTACTTGCCACCCGATTTAGTGACGAAGATACGTTCCGTCGAGTGCGGAATCTCGGTGCGCGCGATGATCATGATTTTTTTTGCGATGCCCTTGTTGATGAGGATGCGGTCGCCCTCACGCATGGTTACTTGATTTTCTCTTCTACGCCTGCTGGCCATGGCCAAAGCTATCACCGGCGATTTCCACAGGCAATGATTTCGTTAGATTAAGCCGAAACCAGGCGCCGATGCTAGGCCAACGATCGCCGTTTAACTTGACAATTAGCCGACCCTCCGGTAGCTGTCCGGGGAGTCTGACCACGGCCTAACCCATGAATATCGACATTCACGCCCACTTCGTTCCCGCCGACAGTCTCAAAGTCGCCAGCGAGATCGGCAAGCGTCATGGCATGAAGCTCGACAAAAACGAGCGCGGACGCGAGATCGTCAGCCGCGATGGCAAGCCATATTTGACCCAGCTCAAAGCCGAATTCTCCGACCTCGACCTGCGGCTGTCGATTATGGATAGCCAGGGGGTCGACATACAGGCGCTGTCGCCGGCGAGTACTTATTTTTTTTACTGGATGGCCGCTGAAGAGTCGTTGGAATACGCCCAGTGGCTTAACGATCGCTTGGCCGAAGCGGTCGCTAAGCATCCTAAGCGCCTGGTCGCCCTCGGGTCCGTTCCGATGCAGGACAGCGCCAAGGCCGTGGGTGAACTAGAACGGGCGATGGGTAAACTCGGCCTGCGCGGCGTCGAGATCGCGTCGAATATCAACGGCCGCTACTTCGACGATCCGGCATTCAATCCATTTTGGGAAGCGGCCCAAGCGTTGGATGCATTGATCTTCGTCCACCCCAATCAGGTGGTCGGCGCCGATCGCATGAAGGAGTTCAATCTCGCCAACCTGATCGGCAATCCGACCGACACTTCCCTGGCGATTGCCAAACTGATTTTCAGCGGCGTGCTCGAACGTTATCCGAGACTAAAACTCTTGCTCGCCCACGCCGGCGGCTTCTTGCCTTATACCTGGGGCCGACTGGACCGCGGCTATCGGATTCAAGACTCGGCAACAGCGAAAATTTCCAAGCCGCCGGGAGAATATCTCAAGCTGCTCAACTTCGACACCATCACCCATAGCACCATGGCGCTGGAATATTTGGTCGCCAACTTCGGCGCCGATCATGTGGTGTTGGGCAGCGACTATCCCTATGACATGGGCGATCCCGAACCGGTGGCCTCACTGGGCGCGGCGCGCATTGACCGCGCCAGCCTGGAGCAGATCGCCAGCGCCAACGCTTGTAAACTGTTGCGAATCGGCATTTAGTTAGATCAATTTTTTCTGGAGGAGCCATGCGACTAGTCACTTTTACGCGCAAGAACCAGCAACGTGTCGGCCTGATGGGGCCGCAGGATCAGATTATCGATTTGGCCGAAGTCAATCGGCGCTATCTCAAAGGCGGCAACGCGCCGTTCTCTGACAAGCATGCAAGCGTTCATCGAAGCCGGCGGCAAAGCGATGCAGGTAGCGCGCAACGCGGGAAAGTATGTGGCGGGCAAGAATCCCGACGAGCAAAAAAAACTCGTCGCCGCAGGTGCCCTGGTAAAGCCAACTCAGGCCAAGATCATTTCTCCGACTTCCGACGCCAAGAAAGAATTGCGTCATGCTCGGCATCAACTACCGCGAGCATGTCGACGAAGGCGCCCGGGCGCGCCAACTGGATATTAAATATCCCGACTATCCGGTGTTCTTCACCAAACCAGCCACCTCCGTCATCGGCCAGTATGGCAAAGTCATCAAACATAAAGTCACTGACAAGCTCGATTGGGAAGTCGAGTTGGCCTTGGTCATCGGCAAAAAAGGCCGCGATATTCCCAAAGCCAAAGCCTATGACTACGTGTTTGGCTACACCATCTGTCTCGACATGACCGCCCGCGAGCTGCAACGAATCCACGGCCAATGGTTCAAAGGCAAGGCCCTCGATACGCTTTGCCCGCTTGGACCATGGATCGTCCACAAGAGCGCCATGCCCGACCCGCAACAAGTGCGACTCGTCTGCCGAGTCAACGGCCAAGTCATGCAGGACGGCAATACCCGGGACATGATCTTCGACATCCCGACGATCATCGAATCGCTTTCCGGCGGTATGACGCTGGAGCCGGGCGACATCATCAGCACCGGCACCCCTTCAGGCGTCGGCTTCGCCCGCGTGCCGCCGGTGTTTCTCAATCCCGGCGACAAGGTCGAAGGTGAAATCGAAGGCATCGGCAGTCTCCATGTCGACATCGTCGCGCCGTAATACGTTGACTCGCCAAGAACAACTCCGATTAGCGGTGGCCGGATAGGATTATCCGGCCACCGTTCGGCAGTTGAAGTCTCCGCTCCGTCAAAAGTTCTAGAATCAAGCATTCGGCGAGGCGAATTTGACTTGGAGCTAGTGCTTTGTTAAGGGTGCTGTCGTTGCTAGGGGTGTCTGCCAGAGTCAGACTGAGAGCCTGAAAAACGGGTAACCCTTTGAACCTGATCCGGGTCGCACCGGCGTAGGGAAGCGTGAAAGTCAAAGTCGCGTCGAAGTCGATTCGGCGTAACCCACTTGAAACCGTATTCCCTGACCACAATCGGGTGGTCTGTGCGAATGCGGTTTTTTTATTGTGATGAAAGTTAAAATTAACGGTGAAGAGCGGGAATTCGACAACGGCCTGACGCTGACCGCGCTGTTGGAATCGCTGCAAATTCGGCCGGGCCGCGTGGTCGTGGAGCGCAACCGGGAGATCGTCCCGCGCGATCGCTATAACGCGACATTGATCAACGATAGCGACACATTAGAAATCGTCCACTTCGTGGGCGGAGGATGACCATGGAAGACTTTTTTGAACTAGCCGGCACGAAGTTCCGTTCGCGGCTCATCGTCGGCACCGGAAAATACAAAGACTTCGCCGAAACGAAAAAAGCCATCGAAGTCTCTGGCGCCGAAATCGTCACCGTGGCCGTGCGCCGCGTCAATATTACGGATCCCAACAAAGAAAATCTTCTCGACTATCTCGACCCCAAGAAATACACGATCCTGCCCAACACTGCCGGCTGCTATAACGCCGATGACGCCGTGCGCACCTGCCGGCTCGCCCGCGAAGCGGGCGTGGGTAAACTCGTCAAACTCGAAGTGATCGGCGATGACAGAACGCTTTTCCCCGATGTGCCGGCGACCCTCGACGCCGCCAAGACACTAGTCAAAGAGGGCTTCATCGTCCTGCCCTACATTACCGACGATCCCATCACAGCCCAAAAACTCGAAGACATGGGCTGCGCCGCGGTGATGCCGTTGGCGGCGCCGATCGGCTCCGGGCTGGGCATTCGGAACCCGTACAACATCAGAATTATTTTGGAGCACGCCAAAGTGCCGGTGATCGTCGACGCCGGTGTGGGCACGGCCTCGGATGCGGCGGTAGCTATGGAAATGGGCTGCGCCGGAGTTTTAATGAACACCGCTATCGCCGGCGCCAAAGATCCAATCTTGATGGCCGAAGCGATGCGCCAGGGCGTTGAAGCCGGCCGCAAAGCCTATCTCGCCGGCCGCATAGCCAAAAAACTTTACGCCACCGCCTCGAGCCCGCTGGATGGTATGCTCAATTAGCTGACGCAAGTGCCCCAGCCGAATTTCGATCTATACCTCGTTACCGACCGCAAGCTTACCCACGGGCGTGATCTTCTCTGGGTGCTGGAGCGCGCCTTGGACGGTGGCGTCAGAGCGGTCCAACTACGCGAAAAGGATCTGAGCGGCAAAGAACTGTTTAGCCTCGCGGAGCGGGTTTCGCACCTATGTCACCGCTATCAAGCCCAATTATTTATCAATGATCGGGTCGATGTCGCGCTTGCGGTGAACGCCGCAGGGGTGCACCTTAGCGAAAGCTCCATGCCGGTCCCGGCCGCCCGCACGCTCTTGGGAACGCAACGAATCATCGGTGTTTCTACCCACTCTCTCGAAGGCGCTTGCAAAGCAGAACGGGAAGGCGCCGATTTCATCGTGTTCGGGCCGGTTTTTTTCACACCATCCAAAGCCGCTTATGGGGCTCCACAAGGGCTCAACGCGCTAAGAAAAATTGTCGCAAAGATTTCCCTAGACGTTTATGCTATAGGAGGAATCAAGCTGGAAAATTTACCGGAAACCCAAAAAGTGGGCAGCCGCGGCGTGGCCCTGATTTCGGCAATCATGAGCGCCGATGAGCCCAACCAAGCGGCGCAACAGCTGTTAGCGCTGCTCACGAGGTAAAACCGTGCCAGAAGCCCTTCAACAAGTCGTCGCCCATATAGAAACAAACTTGGCCGCGAGTTTGGTGATGGCGTTCATCGCCGGGTTTCTGGCGACGCGGCTGGTCGCGGCCGAGCGCCGCCCGGGAGTGATCGGTTTCACAATAATCGGCGCGATCGGTTTCGTCCTCGGTCACTTCGTAATTAACTATTTTCACCTTAGCGAATATCTCGACAGCCTGCAGGGGCTGCGCATTCTTATCGACTTGATCGCGGCTTTTATAGGGTCCTTCGTCATCGCAGGAATAGTTCATTTCATCAAACCCACATAGGCCAGCCTATTCATAATCAAGCCAGGCGATATTGCATCAACATCGTCAAATCCACAGGTACCAGGAACCAATCCGGGGATGATCTTCTAGTGCTGAATTGTGAATTGCTATGGCCTTTTGACCTCGCTGTTTGAAATTACAACCATAGACACACGCTCCATCGAAATCGACAAACGTTGATGGCAATTAGTAACAGCGAGATTGCGATTGGGAATTCCGAACGGGGCAAGGATCAGTAAATGTCTAGTTCGCCTTTTTAAACGCTTGGAGATTGATGCCGTGTTTCTTCAGTAGGTCATAGAAATCGGCCCGGTATTTCCCGGCAATCTCCGCGGCTTTTGCTGCACTGCCACTGCTGTGCTGGAGCAAGCGGACAAGGTATGCTTTTTCAAAGTCCGCCCGCGCTTCTTTGAGAGATTTGAGCGGGCCATCCACCGGTAGCAAGTCATATCGGAGAGCGGACTCCTGCGCTCCGATAGCCGTCTGGGCTCTGGTTTCGAATAAAAGCTCTTCCGTGACCACCTCCCCCTCGGCCATCGTGACGGCGTACTCCAAGGTGTTTTCGAGCTCGCGAACATTGCCCGGCCAATCATGCAGCATCAGCTTCTTCATGGCTTGAGGTGTGAGACTTTTCACATCCTTTTTTGATTGCCGCGCGATTTTCTCCAGCAGATGGCTTACCAGGTGTGGGATATCTTCTTTCCGTTCCCGCAGTGGCGGGAGACGAACCGGAATAACATGAATCCGGTAGAAGAGATCCTCGCGAAATAGCCCCTTTCGTACTTCTTCTTCAAGATCCTTCTTGGTGGCGACAATAACCCTGACATCCACTTGAATCGGCTTTTCGCTGCCAATGGGATAAAATTGCCGCTCCTCCAACGCGCGCAGGAGTTTAGGTTGGATCGACATCGGCATATCGCCAATTTCATCTAATAAAATAGTGCCTTGATGAGCCTGCGCAAAATATCCCTTGGTGCTGCGCACCGCGCCGGTGAACGATCCCTTTTCGTGACCGAACAGTTCGCTCTCCAGCAATGCTTCAGGGACGGCGGCGCAATTGATCGCCACGAAGGGCTTATTTTTCCTCTCGCTGGCAAGATGAATAGCCTTGGCGATCACCTCCTTGCCTGTGCCACTTTCGCCTTGAATATGGACCGTAGATTCGGTCTGGGCGATTCGCGAAACCCCCGCCAGCACCTTCTGCATGACCTCGCTCTTGGCTACGATATTGGTAAAATCGTATTTTTCCTTGAGCAGTTCCTTAAGCCGCACGTTCTCAGAGACAAGCCGGCGATTTTCCAGCGCTCGGCCGATCTGCAATTGCAGCTCCGTGGGATCGATGGGCTTGGTAAGATAGCCGTAGGCGCCTCTCTTGATGGCCTCTACGGCGCCTTCGATACTTCCATAGCCAGTGAGAATAATCACCGGCAGGGCGGGATTGATTGCATGTAATTCCTCCATAATTGACATGCCGTCTTGGCCGGCAAGCTTCAAGTCAACAATGGAGAGATCAATGCTATCACCGTTGAGTGCTTCTTTGGCCTCCTCGCCTTTGACGGCCGTTACCACCTCGTACTTGGCTGCTTCGAGCCTGGTGCGAACCAATTCGAGGAGATTGCGGTCGTCGTCGACGACGAGAATTTTTCCCGTGGACATAACAACCCTCTGGCAAATCTTCTATCGCTGTCGATGATCTCAATGCCATTTAGTCTTAGCTGATTTCGTCAATTTGTTCCACGCGCTATCCGCCGTCTGGAAGCGTTGCCAGCTTCTGGATATCACGCAGAAGGAACCTCTGTAATCCCTATGTTGGGACGCGCTACATCAGCGCGCCTCGATAGGAGAAACCTTAATTTTCAGTGCCTTTGTTGGGACTTCACAAGGTGGACATCTTCAAAATATAGTGTTTCAAACTCTCCGATAACCGCCGTCGTATACCATCTGACGTCTTTGGGCAAATACCTGTTTCAACTAGATTATCAAAACAAATTTCGCTCCAAAATTAACTCTTCGTATACGCTCAACGCGTATGGCACGCGCCTTGCGGGAGTTTTCATGGACCCTAGGTCGGGGGCGCGAAATTTGAGTCAGTCAATGATGGCGGTTTCAGATTTCAAAAGAGATTTCATCAAGGTTAGAGACAGAAGGAGGAATTATGAGGCCGTTGCTCGAGAAGGAGAGTTTGAATAAAATCGCAAACGTGCCGGTAGTGCGTTGCCGAGCAAGAAGGGAAATCCGGACCCATGCAGGAAATGTGCGGCCGTCCGCGGTGGGTACGATAATTTCCGAGATCGACAACCTTGGCCGTCACCTTCTGCAGGTGCATTGGGGAAATGGTATTTGTGCTTACGTATTTCCGGATGAGGTGGAGATTGTGTCTTCCAGCAAGTCTGTGGGGAATTGTTTTCCGCACGAGACCGATGGAATTTCCCATAGCGCAACTAAAATTGAACCGTGAAGCGTGACGAAAGGGTTTTCACTTGGGCGCCTCGACCGCGTTGCTCTGCGGCTCGTTATGGAAGCTGGTTCATTTGCGGAAGCTCTAGCAATAACTGTCCATCGTTAAGCCGGGCCTCGACTGAAGGAAGTCAAACAGATGGCGCAAAAAAACGAGGCCAATCTGCAGACCGCGCCTGCTGAATCCAATCGGGATCTCGATCTCAATCTCGGTGGGCCGACCGATTGTTCCGCCAGCCACCTCGTTCACACCAATCCTCCACCCAGCGCTCTACTTCGTTCTGTTCGCCGTCGCGTTCGTGCCCATCTTCGAGGAATTTGTCATAATCTTCCTCGCCTTCCAGGAGATCGTTGTCAGGGAACCAACCCCACTGCCTCTTCACGTTTTCCTTATACTCGCGTCGGCTCGTTTTGAATTGGTTATTATCCATCCTCCAACTCCTTCTGTCCAAGCGGTCTCACGGGGAGGCGGCGGATTATGCCGTCCCCTGACGAAGACACAGCTATTCGGTGTTTGTCATTTAAATTTGAGTTCTGGATTACGTCGACTTCTGGACTTTCGTCAGCTCCCTTTGAATTCATCTTTTATAAATTCAACCTCGTTATTTTTTTAGACTATATTTCCCCTGCTCAACACCACCAATAGTTGGGTTGACCGTAATGCCCGTAGAGTTCCGTCTCATACGAGCGATTGAGCCTTTCCGGGTCGTACTCGGGACCGCTCTTGATCGCCTGCCGAGACAAATTGACGTACAGGTTGGAATCCTTCCAATCGACGTGCGCTATCCACTGCGGAGAAATGAGCACCTTTTTACCTGGTAACCAATTGCGTGTGTCGGCGACTATGTAACGAATGGTCCAGCTGTCATCGTCAAGTACGAAATCATTGACATGTCCGATTTCCCCGTCGGTGGCCTGGATCGAATACCCAGCCACATCTTTCATGCTGCGCAAATGCGACCGGTTAATCTCTTCGGTCAACGCGATCTTTCTGTTAATTCCTTCGGCAATGAGGTCTTGCGGCAAAGTCACGGGACCCCAAATTTCTCCACCCGTCCAATAATACGGCCAATCGTAATAGTCGTAGTATTTAATTTCATCTTGCGCAGATAGGCTTTCGTCCATACTGATGTCCGGACTGTTCTTTACTTGCTCCTGGGTCAGCAAAACCGGAAGCCTTTTGCCATCCCAATCGGCTCGATCAATGACGATGGGTGAGATCAAGACTTTGCGTCCAGGCAGCCAGCGATCTGTATCCGCCACTAAGTAGCGAACCGTCCAGTTCTTATCGTCGAAAATGAAGTCGTTTGCTTCACCGATATCACCGTCTTTAGCGCCGATTGCTAAACCCTTCAGATCTTTCATTTTTCGTAGCATGGTCTCTGCTCCTTTTCCGCGATTACTGTTAGCCGCCGTCACGCCTGCTACTTCCTACCAACCAGTAAAACGCACATACGATGCCAAGGGTGTCGGATTTATAAAGCGGTCGCTTATTTAGCAATTATAAAGTTTGATTCGTCGGATGACTTGTCATAGCAGGATCATTATTTACACAAGAAACGGATACGGCGCAGACGAGCCTGATGAAGCACGCACATTACGGACTTAGGTTTTTAGCTTTCGTCTTTGTAAATCCTTTGCTCTGTGGGTCTGAGATATTCCTCGTAGCAACCAACTAGGATCTCACCGCCTTTTGTAAGTTAAGCGATCAAGGAGGGAGGTCCCGATCTCATCGCCCAACGGCGAGGAAACCGGGACCCTGGGGCAGTTGGTGGCTACGAGGGTTTGGCTTAAGCCTCCACATGTCGTGCCTTTCGTGGCTATCACGAGACAGGTGGTCTTCGGTTCATGACCAAGCCCACGAGAAACAGGATCAAGAACACTACAAACAGTATCCAGGCGATCTGAGTCGCCGCACCTGCCACACCGCTAAGGCCCAACAGGCCGGCGATGAGCGCAATCACAAGAAAAGTTACAGCCCAATTTAACATCGACATGTCCTCCTTTCCGCGAAATTTGTTTTCGCTTTTCTGAGCTTGCTTGATCGCCGACGCGGTCGAGCAATTAAACACCCCGTCACATTCGCACCAGTCCCAAGATGCCGATCACGATCAGATAGATGGCGACGATGTAATTCAACAACCTCGGAATCATTAGAATCAGTATTCCCGCGATTAGCGCCACTAACGGCTGCAGTGCGACGTACATTTGCATGGCTTAAAACTCCACATGCATTTCGGTTACCGGCGATAAATCGTTCAGCCGTCCCTCTCATAAAACTACAATACTAGGCGACTTTTAGGATTCTCCGTGTTTCCGGCCGCACTCTTCGCTTGGCTAAGAGATCGCTGATGATGTACGAGACCAGAATATTCGTATTGGCCGACCCTTGAGTGAGCCGCGATACTTCATCAGTCACTGCCGCAATCAACTCTCCTAGCGTCGTTTTCTGGGGTAGTGTTATTGTCATCGTCATTGCCTCCTGAGTTCGCAGCGCTTCATGCGCATTCGAGCTATAGTGCAACCGTCATGCCATCACACCACCCTGGTGAAATTCTCTTTTGTTAGAAGACTCTTGCGCCACTTTATCGTCAGTCAAGCGGCAGATCTTCTCGGCAAACTGTCGGGATTTCTCTTCCTAGTAGGAATTTCGCTAGCGGCTGCAGAACAAACCTATGTCGTCAGTCTCATTTGGCCGCTGTGCTGGACAGCACAGGAGGCTAACAAATTCATCAACGCGGTAATGAAGCAAAGCAGTCTTGTAGGCACGCATCTCTGCTTTGCCATTTGGTAAAGTAACCGAGATCGATGGAAAACAAGGTGACTGTTTTGTGATGCTCAACACCGTGCTCATTCGACACCTTAATTCTGGCACTGTGTGATTTTACGATGCGGTCGCAAGATCGGCAGCCCCGATCCCAATCCACATCTCTTCTTGGAGGTGAAAAACGAGGAAGATCCTGGGCAAGACTTTAGCGTCGATACCGATCCCGGTAGCGGCCACGGTGACCGTCATTTGATGCGCGCCATTGCGCAAGGGTGCCCAGCTAATGGATACAATATGGAACCGTCTACAGCGCGGTTAATCGATGGGGAGTTGTACCAACTAACCCACATCTATCTCCGTTGTGAAATAACTATTTACGGCGATCTCAGAAGTAAAACTTTCACCCGCCCGGTATTCGCAACTTCCTAACTGATAATCTATCAACACCGATATTCGCTGTTTTTCGCAATGCCTAGCTGCGTATCCGGCATAAATCTTAACCGTCCCATTTTAAGGACGTGTTAGTCATTGCTTCGTCCCAATCTTGGTTAGTTGCCTTTCATATGCCCTCCTAGATAACCACCGGAGTAAATCTACCATCGGTTTAAGGGCACTCAAATTGCTTTTAATAGCTTACAAGCGCTACCGCGAGGAACGCCGAAACCAAATAATAAGGTAGGTGGAGTGACGGCGCGCGAACTCGACGATCGAGTCTTGAATGGGATAAAATGGCCCAACGCTCCGAAGACGACAACAACCTTCGCCAGTGGCTAACCACCATAATCAGCAGAGGGGAAGACATCGTTTACATAGGCCTTGCCGTGCTTCTCGCCGCTAGTGCCTTGGCCTTTCTCGTCGTTGAAGCCGTCGGCTTCTGGCGCACTATCATTGACGGTGCCCTCGCCGACAATATTGTCCCGCTACTCGATCAACTGCTTTTGATCATTATCATCGTTGAACTGCTTTTCACCGTCAAAGTATCGTTTCGCGAACATGTTTTGGAGCCGCAACCCTTCTTGATCGTCGCCGTGATCGCGGTTAGCCGGCGCATCATTGTGCTCACCGCGGAGCTTTCCAAACTGCTCAAAGCGGACGAGCAAGTTTTTCAGCATGCGCTTTGGGAACTCGCTATCCTCACCGGACTCGCCGTTGCGCTGGTGATTTCGCTGCGTTTGTTGCGGCCGCAAGAGCACAAAGTCGAGGGTTGACTCCGCGCGCATCGGTGTGATTGGGATACGCTGCTACTGCTTGGCGAATTTATAGTCTTGTATTTTGATACCGTGCTTCTTTAACAGGTCGTAGAAGTCGGCGCGGTACTTGCCGGCGATCTCGGCGGCCCGTGCGGCTTTACCGTCGCACTGCTCGAGCAGGTCGATCAGGTAGGCCTTTTCAAAGGCGGCGCGCGCTTCTTTCAGGTTTTTAGGCGCCGCTTCGCTTTCCGAGCGATGAAGCGCAGCCTCATTTTTGAGCGTCTGTCCCGCTAGCATAAGATCTTCTCCGACGACATCGCCGGGAGCCATTACGACGCCGTATTCAATGGTATTTTCCAACTCGCGCACGTTGCCCGGCCAATCATGGAGCATCAACCGTTGCAGGGCCTGCGGGGTTATGGTCTTCACCGGTTTCTTACTCCGGTAGCAAATGCGTTTCAAAAAATGGTCGATCAAACAGGGGATATCTTCTTTGCGCTCCTTCAGCGGCGGCAGGCGAATCGGAATCACATGAATCCGATAGAATAGATCTTCACGAAATGTCCCCTTCTTAACTTCCTCCGCCAAATCTTTGTTAGTTGCCACCACCACCCGGACATTGACTTTAACCGGCTTATCGCTGCCGATCGGATAAAAAAGCCGCGTCTCAAGAACGCGCAATAGTTTTGCTTGGATGGACAGCGGCATTTCGCCGATTTCATCTAAAAAAATCGTTCCCTCATGAGCCTGGCTGAACAAACCTTTGGTGCTGCGCACGGCGCCGGTAAATGAGCCCTTTTCGTGGCCGAACAATTCGCTTTCTAACAAGGTCTCGGGCAGGGCGGCACAGTTGATCGCCACGAACGGTTTGTCCTTGCGCACACTCTCCAGGTGAATCGCTTTGGCGATCAGTTCCTTGCCCGTGCCGCTTTGTCCATGGATATAAACAGTGGAGTCAGTTTTTGCCACTCGTGCGACGGTTTCCAGCACGCGGTGCATATTCTCGCTACGCGTGACAATGTTGTCAAAGCCGAAATGCTCCTGTAAGAGCCCCTTGAGTCGGCGGTTCTCCACCGTCAGCCGGCGGGTTTCCAAGGCGCAGCTGATTTGTACGAGCAATTCATGTCCATCGAAAGGTTTGGTAAGGTAACCGTACGCGCCCTTCTTTATCGCATCGACGGCATTTTCGATACTGCCGAATCCCGTGAGAATAATTACCGGCATCTCAGGGCGCAGTCCATGAAATTCCTCCATCAGAGACAGTCCGCTGGTATTCGACAATTTCAGATCGACGATGGACAAATCGAAGTCATGATCGTTGATCGCTGCGCGCGCTTGCCCTTCGTCCAACGCGGCGACAACTTCGTACTTCGCCGCCTGAAGTCTCATCTTAACCAGCTCGACGAGATTTCGATCATCATCGACGATCAGGATTTTTCCCGCTGCGCCATCTTCGCTAATCGACTCCGGCTCAGCCGCACTCGCAGTTGCTGTATTCATCAATAAACAAACCTTATTACGTTCTGCGCGGGTTAAGAGTGATGTATGACTTTGACTCCGTAAACGCACGAAAAATTTTGCCGCTGCCGCAAAGGGTTTTGAGACACCTAAAATCGCGGGGCTCGAACTCCTGAATGATCGTTCTCAAGTTCACGCTCAAGTCCGAATTCGAGACCAGCGGGGCCTTTTTTAAATTAATCCGCCCCAAGAACCGAGAGCCGTATGAGCGCAAGGATACTGGCAATTGATACCTTGGCGGATTTCGAAGTGGGCCGCCTTATTGTCCGTCTACCGGAGGAATTCGCGCCTAAGTGGCTGGCGGCACACGTCCACGAACAGCCGCATGTAGGATCAGCAGGACAAGGCCGACCACAAACAAAATCCAGCCGACCTGAGTCGCCACGGCAGCCACTCCCGCCAGACCAACAAGCCCGGCGATCAGGCCGATGATTAAAAAAGTCAGCGCATAGCTTAACATAGATTCACCGATTCTTTTTTATCGCGTAATCGAGTCATCCGCCGTTTGCCATTTTTAGTAAATGATCGAACCGCTCTCGATCTGCTGCTTGCGCTGCTCATACTCGCGCCGCGATATCCTTTCAGCCCTAAATTCCTCGTCTAGTTTGTCCATTTGCCGCTTCGCCTGGATCTCATACCCCGCTCCGGTCGCGAGCACACCAGTAGCCGCGCCGCCAAGAAAGGCGCAACCCGATTGGGTCACCACCGCCGTCAACAACAGAACTAATAATGTCTTCATATCTGGAACCTCCTTATTACTGCGCTGCATCGTTTCATTCGCAATCGGAATGCCAGCGGTGATGTGCACGAGAAATTGCGTAACGTAAAGGATAACACTCCGCTGAAGATCGATGGCAGAGGAACCGGCGAGAGGAAAAATTCCGCTAAGAAGGAATTTTCCGTACAGCGCTCTGCTGGCGGGCTTGAAAGTGTAAAGTTTTCATCGATGGATGTTCGAATCTTGAACCTCAGTCCCTGCGCCCTCGCTTTCGATCTCGCTGGACCGCCATCAGCTATGATGATTTCAGTCGCAGGTTTTTTGAGCGTGGAGAAATGTTATGCGTTTTGCTCTGTTGCATAGCTTCAGCACAAGGTTAAGCAAATATTGAACGTCGCGCGAACTGCCGCAGCGCATTAGGAATGCTCCTGAGGTTCGACTGCATTCGCCCTGCGAGCTGGAACTCTCTCACTCGCTCCGTGCAAAGGTGTTTTTAGATGACTCCAAAAACCCGAAACAAAGCGATTAATGATATCGGCACAGCGACGAACCAAGCAGTGAGCTCGGCCATGTTTTCTCCTTACCTAGAAGGTCCGAGATTTTATGCAACTTTCGGAATCGGCCGGTGATGAGAGTACGCTCGTCGACAAGCGAAACCGTTCCGATGCCGATCTCCTTGTCGTACTGCCTAGAGCAAACTCTCCAACTCGAAGCGCTCTCGGCTGACATACCGGCCTTCGCCTAACACGTGATCGCCGCGGCGCAGGCGCTCGACGTTAGCGACAACCGATTGACGCGCATTCGGCGGGAGTGAGACGATGATCTTTGCCCCCGAGCGTTCGCGCAATTCAAACAAATCGCGCGAATCGATCCGCTCCACCGTGCCTTCGATTCTTTTGATATCGGATCCCGTTCGCGCCAGATCGCGATCACGGCGGCTTTGTTGCACTCGGATCAGATTGGCGCTGCGCTCTCGATCACGGTGCCAGTATTTTACCACTGACCGATTTCATAATATGCCTCCCTAGTCATGATTATCCCGCTTTTTATCTCGGCATCGCCTGCAGGATTTTGATGCGTTCGCCGATATCCAAATGCGTAGCAACAAATCCACCGGCTTTCGCCGAATTTTTTGCTATCCAGCTTAGGGCCTCGATAACCACTTCTTTTGGATGCCCCGCGCGCTTCAGGATTGCGACACTTTGCTGGTCGGCGTGGAAATCCTCGGAGCGGGTGAAACTCAAAGTTATCAGCGGTCCTTCAATCAGTGTTAACGCGCTGCTTTCCGCCGCCAACTGTTCGAGCAAGACCATGTTCGCGCCAGTTGCCGATGTCTTGAGCTTAGTGACATGACCAAGATCTTCGTGGGCAATTTCGTGCGCCATCACACCGCGCAACTGTTCGTCATTAGCGCGATCCAATAAACCAGTGGTAACGAGAAACTTGCCGCCGCCGCCATTCGCGGCGTTGATAGCGTCGTCGGCAACGATACCTATGCTCACCTGATGAGGGCCAAGCGAATGCTCCATCGCGCCCAGCAGTGGCGTCATAATTCGGAAAAGCCGTTGTGCGGTTTCGGCATCGACATATTTTTGAGTCGCCGCCTGCGCCGGCTCACCCTCGTGAGCGCGCGTTGCACCTAGTGGCGCCACTGCCTGTGCGAGAATACAAGCCAGAATGGACATGGCGACGAACCCCATTATTTGTGTCGCTTTAGCGAAGCGAGTGAACCACGACGTTGGTTTTGTCGCTCGCTGCGTTCTAAAATCGCCTTGCGTTAGGTTACTGGGTGGGAAGGGATGTCGATTTTCTGCGTCGGCAGATTTAAGTCGCGAGCCACCATTGCACATCGGTAACAGACGATCATGTTCAGCAAGACTACGTCGTTTTCGATGCTGACTACTCGGTATGCCTCGTCGTCACAAAGTTCATTACAATGCCGACATACAAATTCCATGTTTATTGGAACAGCAAACAGTGTGCCGCAGCCAACTCATCAATCGGCCAAAGCCGGCTTCGCTGAATGTGCTAAAAATAGGATTTATCTTAAGTGAGTGTTTTGTTATTGAGACACGAGCTGTTTTCGGATTCGCGGCGACGAACAATGGATTCTCTTTTACAATTAAATCTCGACCCAGCCAGGTACCTTACCGCGCGCCGATAACCCGCCATGGTTTTCACATGCGGGGTAAAACTTTCATGGATTGCCCTGTCGGAGAAAGCGCGGGTCTTGGCGTGAGCCCTCGATAGCGCCGAAGGGCTGGTAAAGTCTGGTGATGTGATTGACTTCAAGGCCGTTGACTTTGCCGGGCGTGATTAATGTTAACCCACGGGGCGCGTCGCGGCCGCGCTCGTCAGATTGGCGTCGATCGTGCGCCAATCGATATTAGCGAAGAACGCTTCGATATATTTGTCACGCTCGGCGGGCTTATAGTCGAGCAGGAAGGCATGTTCCCAGACATCCATGACTACAATCGGCTTGAACCCAGAGGGCACGCCTTGCTGATGAAGTTCGATCCAATGATTGGAAAGCTGCTCAGTTACCGGATCTTGGTAAAGGATCGCCCAACCCACCCCGCGCATATTGCCGACGCCGACGAAATCCGTCTTCCAGTTCTCAAAGCTGCCGAAACACTCCTCGACTGCGCTCTTAAAATCATCCGTCGGCGTGCCGCCGTCGGTCGCAAGATTGCCGAAGTAATACTCGTGCAGCACCATGCCGCCATATTCAAAACCGAGATGGCGCTTAAGTTCGGCATATGCAGGGTTTGTCGCCGCCGCTTTTTTCGAGCGCACCATTTCCGCCAACTGCTCAGTTATGAGATTGGTATTTTTGACGTAGCCGTCGTAGAGCTTCAGGTGCATTTCAACAGTCTGATCGGAAATTCCCTTGAGTCCAGCGATATTGAATTTCTTCGGGCGATAGGATTGAGCATGCATAAATTTTATTCCCCTTATATTTGCTTGGAGACTGAGTCCAGCAAACGGCGGACCAACAAATTTATCGCGCTGCTCCCGGGTGAGTCTCATCTGACAACGTCCCACTCCCGCAATTGTTTCAATACAATGCTCTCGTTTATAGGACATTGCGGCAGTGGGATGTGAGTTCATTTGATGAGTCTTTTGATTTCTCTACTTCACCAAGATGGCATTTCTTTTGCTCCTCTCGCTCCTACTGAGAGCGCAAATGAAGCCGAAATTTATCATGAATACAGCGATGGGGATTGTTCTGACGTTCTTGCTCCTCAACGGGTGCGCCGAGCTTGTCACCGGTTCGGGCGGCGGCGGTTCTGGGGCGCAGTCGCAGTCTAACGTTCGTACGGTGCCCATCGATGGCCGCCAAGCCGATCGACTGAAACGGACAATGGTGCCGCTCGTACAGGCGACAGATAAACGCAACTCGGCGAGCCAGGTGCGCATCGGATTGATTGATGATCCGAGCATCAATGCGGCTAATGCCGGCGGCGGGGAATTTTACGTTACGACCGGATTACTGCAAAAAGCCAGCGACGAGCAATTGCGCGGCGTGCTAGCACACGAAATCGCCCATGACGATCTCGGCCATGTGGCAAAAGCGCAGGTCCTCGGCGCCGGATTGAATATTGGCGTAGTTCTGTTGGAGCAATTGATTCCCGGCAGTAGTGCGGTCACACCGATCGCCGGCACTCTGATTGCCAGGAAGTACAGCCGCCAAGAAGAATTCGCCGCGGATCGCCACGGCATGGAACTGTTAGTACGCGCCGGGTTCCCGCCCCAAACCATGGAACGAACTCTCCAATGGATTCTCAGCCAGGAAAAAAGCGGGGGCGGGGGTGGCGGTTTCTCTGTCAAGCCATCCGGCAACCGAAGACCGCATTGCCGCGTTGAGAAAGTAAAATTTACTGTTACGCGCATTTTTAGCCGGTATCTGCATCGCCTGGCGCAATCTACTGATCGAGCCGTTGCCGGCCTTTACTTAGAGGATGAATTTTCCAGTGGACAATGATCACCTTGTAAGGGTAAAAAAACTGCTGATTTCGAGCGCGACGTGGGGATCTAATTTAGCCGGGGAACCGGCGACGGGGCAGGCAAACCAGACATAACAATGAAGCCCTTTAATCTCAGTGCCGGCCGCTTTTTTGGCGCGGGGCCCGGTCAATGCTACAACTGCGCTTCATACGCCACCTGTTCCCGATACGTTTGATAACGGGAAAGCAGATTTGCCATCGACGGGTCGCCGACACTATGTTTCTGCAGGCGCGCAGCAAGCTCGGCGACACGTCCCATGCGCATTACTGAGTCAAGGATTCTATCAACGCTGCCCCAGTCGCTCCAACCGATCTCCGGCACGGGGAGCACCCGCAAGCGCGCCGCACATCGGGCGAGAATCTCCGAGCTGAAATTGACCGCGCACAGGCGCTGATAGGTTTGATCGATATATTTTTGCGCATGCTTTGTCCCTAGCATGATCCGGACACCGGTGAATGCTCCGTAAAGTTCCGGGACGGTTTGACGCGTCATCTCCCACAGCGTTGCCGCGCGCGCGGCAAACACAAAAGTGTTCCATAGCGCGCCGTCTTGCATCAATTTCTCAGCATGGCGCAGCGCGGGTTTTTCCCAAAATTCGCGCACCGCGCGGCTGCATTTATCTTTGCGGTCCTTCCGACTAGTAATCCAGCCGTAGCCCTCTTCCATCCGATCCGGTGTCATGCCCAGCAAAACCGCGCTGGCCGGGAACATTTCGGTTTCCTCAACGGCTTTCCCCACATGGGACATAAAGCCGCGCTCGTTAGAGATGAAATGGTCCGATGGAAAAATTGCCACGGTCGCGTCCGGGCAGCGATGGCTGACATGCGCCAGGGGCAAAAGGATGCCGGGAGCGGTCTCGCGATTGGCTGGCTGATAGATAATGTTCTCCGCTGGCCAGCCAGCGAGCTGGGCGGCCGCTTCCGGCCGGTGGCGTTTGTCGACAATGATAAGTATGCGCTCGCGTGGAATCAGTTGCTGCACACGATCCAAGGTCATTTGTAGCAAAGAGCGTTTGCCTAAAACCGAGCAAAATTGTTTGATACCTCGCCCGCCGCACAGCGCGGAGAAAAACTCCCGCGCCCGACTGCCTTCACCGGCCGCTAGGACGATACCCCAGGTATTTTTGTCGCCCATGACCATGACCACTCCTTAAGGTGCGAGGAAAATGTTCTCACGTGAGACAGCAAAACCGAGACCAGTGATTTATAAGGGGTTTCGATTCGCGACAGGAAGCTTTTCCCTAGACAGGAACGTAAAATCGGACGCGAAGCCGCGCAGTGGCGGCGCGGTACTGTCCCGGAGTTGCGATTCCGGCCCTTCGGTGCTGTACCGGGAATGGGACAATTATAGGGATCTAATTTTTACCGGAGAATGAATTTTAGTTGGTAATTTCATATTTGCTGAGCGGCAGTCTCACGGTAAAAATCGTTCCGTTTCCCGGCTCGGAGCGATAATCGACCCGGCCACCGTGGGCGGATATGATTTGGCGCACCACGGCGAGGCCGAGCCCGGTGCCGTGGGATTTGGTCGTGGTGAATAGCTCGAAAATATTCACGCCCGGCGAGATGCCAATGCCGTTATCGGCGAGCTCTAGGCAAAGCTCATTTCCGTCGCGGTAGGCGCGCACCGTCAGCGTGCCGCCCTCGGGCATAGCGTCGACGGCATTGTCGGCAAGATTCGCCACCACCTGTTTAAGCCGTTCTTCGTCACCGCTGATGGCCGGAAGATCGTCGGGAACATCGATTTCAAGCATCACACCCCGTTCGCTATAAGCATTCGGCATCAACACAGAGCCGATTAAACTGTCCAGGCGGACCGGTTTTTCTTCTAAGCGCTGCGGCCGTGCTAAATAGCGAAATTCGTGGAGCAACGCGCCCAAACGGGTGATCTCGCTCTTGATATCGCCCAGGGCCGAGAACACCGAGGGTTTAACCCCGTTTTGCATGCGCGCCAGGTCGCGCTCGATCATCTGCACGGTGGTGGAAATGCCGTTGAGGGGATTACCCACTTCATGGGCAAACATGGCCGCGGTGGCGCCCACCGCGACGAGCCGTTCGCTCTCGCGCAATTTTTCCTCGATGCGTTTCCGCTCGGTAATATTTTCGATCAGGTAGAGGGCATAATTGGGCATGGAGCTGCGCACCGCGATCAGAGTGGCGGTGATGAAACACCAAAGCACTTCGCCGTTATTCCCGATCAGCCGGGTTTCGTGGCGATAACCGGTTGTCTCTCCACGCAGTAATCGTTCGGCATGGCGCCGAATATCATTGAGATCCCTGGGATGCACGTTGGCGAAAAACTTGTGCCCCAATAATTCTTCGTCGCGCAATCCGAGCATCGCGCAAAGCACTTGGTTGACGCGCAAATAGCGCATTTCGAGATCGACCATGCCGATGCCGATCGGCCCTTCGTCAAAGGCCGAACGAAAGCGCTCTTCGCTTAGCCGCAGCGCCTCATCGGCTTGCTGGCGTTCGACGGCCCGGCCTAGTTGCATCGCCAACTGCGCTAATAATGTCGAGAGCCGCTGATCTAAATCCGTCGCGCGGTCGAAAAAAAAAGCCAGAGCGCCGGCCGGCTCGCCGCCGCCGGAAACGGCAAAAACGCAGGCCGATACCAGTCCTGCATCGGTCGCCGCGCGCGCCCAGGTCGCAGGATGCGCGGCTAGATCCTTCAAGCAATCTGGTCCACGGCCCGCTAACGCCAGGCTGGCCGGGTCACTGCCGTCGGCAACGGCCTGGTCAAGCGCAAGTTGCAGTGCGGCAAAGCGTTCCCGGTTTGCTTCGACATACCAGAGCGAAGCGCGTCGCTCCTGCTGGGACGCAGCTAACATCGAACAGTATCCAACCGGTGCTCCCAAATGGCCGCAGATTTGCTCGAGGCCTGCATCCAAGGCGCCCCCTATACTCGCCGCCTCATGGATTACCTGCTCGGTGCTGCGCAGGAGATTTAAATAGACATGCTCGGCGCGCAGCGCCGCTTCGGCTAGTTGACGCTCGCGGATTTCTCTTCTGAGCTCGCTGTTGGCTTCTTCCAACTCTTCGGTGCGCTCGAGGATGCGAAGCTCCAAGCGATCGTTTAACTCGCGCAACGCCGCTGCCGCGCGATCGCGCTCCTGGCCGCGTTGCTCAAGCAGACCGGCGGTTCGGCCGATATCACGCCTGAGATTCTCCACCTCAGTCACCCGAGAATGGCCGCTCCATTTCGACCGTTTCGCCGCGCCCGAGCGCACCGGCCTGGCGCGTCAATTCATCGAGCGGTTCGCTAATCCGCGCTTCGACGATCACCGCGAGCAGGATGCCGACGACTAGAAAGACCGCCCCCGCACCCAGCAAGGCACCCAACGAACGCGTTAGTGGCTCCTCGAGGTGGGCGGCGGGAATCGCCAGCGCGATCGCCCAGCCATTGGTCGGTAAACGGCTGACTGCCGCGTAGGAGGGCACGCCGTCTCGGTTGGGCCCTTCGAACCAGCCATCGAGCTGGCCCGGCGTAGCGCGGCGCACCAGCGGTCCCGCGAGCTGACCGACCAGTTCCTGGCGTTCGGTAGTGCCGACGATAGTATTGCGCCCATCGACAACGGTCGCGACGGCCTGGGCCGGCAATTTCTGGCGCGCAAGAATTTCGCCGTACACCGCCGGGGCAATTTCCACCGAGAGCACATAGCGCAATTCGCCGGCGCGCAGCACGGGCACGCGATATCCAACCATGGGACCGGCAGTCGGATGGCGATGAAAATTCATCGGCATGGATTGCTTAGTGATTATCGTGGCCCGGAAACTCTCCTGCTCAAAGTCGGTCCCCGGCAGGGATTCACCCAATGGATTGAGCAGATTCAAAATTTGCTGGCCGGACGGGTCGTGAAGCGCGAGGGTGCGCCAAGTGGGACGGCTCTGTAAGACGCGCCGCAGCTTGCGGTGGATCTGGCCGATATCGCCGCTATCGAAATCCTCCAGAGTGCCCAACAACTCGAGGGGAGTTTTGGTCGCTTCGAATTCGCGATCCAAAGCGGAGGACAGCGCGCGCGTCGTTTCGCGCAAGCCGGTCGCCAGCGATGCTTTCTCCCGGCTCGCGAAAAGATTCAGCACCAAAAACGCAAAGATCAGAAACGGCACCATTGACACCATTACTAACGCAAACAGATGCGCGCGCAGCGAAAGGGTGCCAAAGCGCTGGCGCAGAAATTCATTGAGCACGCGAGTTCAACGTTACGCTGTCCGTTGCGCAGTTGCGGCGCCGCTCTCCCGTGACATTTAAGCGACAATCCGGCGTCGCTGATCAAAGCGCTCGTTTTCAGTGAATCATTGTCACAGGATAAAACGTTGTCGATCGAAACCTGACGGCTATTGAACGGCCCGCACAGGGTTATTCCTGCTGCATCGCTCTTTGGGTCCAGCGCTCGATATCCTGCGGGCTCATACTAGCCGGTGGGTGCAGGCGCGCGTCGAGATAGCCCCAATTTTCTATGTCATAGAGATACTGAGTGCGCGATAGCAAGGTGCCCCGGCATAACGGCAGATCGTCAGTTGGGTTTTCTGACTCGCGAACCAGCCGTCGCCAAAGCTCTTCGAGCAACCAGGCCGGCACTTGACCAACTCGCCCGGGATAGATAAATCCAAAAATCACCAGATGGCTCAAAAGCACCCGCCAATGTTCGCCGAATCGGCGCAGGAGCCGGCACCAATCCATTTGTTGCGCCGCGGCTAAAATAAGATGGGCGATATCGGCGCCATCGTAGCGCTCGCGCTCCAATATGAAAGCTTTGGACCAGATTGCCTCCTCGGGCGCGCAGAACCGCACCGATACGCCGAAAATTTCACCTTCGAGGGCGTGCTCGAACCATTCGTCATCGACGCGGCACACACCATTTCCCGAACTGAAGATAATATCGATGTAATGGGTGCGCTGAAAGACTTTGCCGAGCCAGTGTGAAAACGTCATCTCCGTCTGATAACCCGCGCCGTCCAGCGTGGCGAAGACACCGGCGATCTCTTGCGGACGCACATGAAGATCGAAGTCCTTGGTCGGCCGGACAATGCCGGTGAGGTGCTCGAGCATGCAGGCGCCACCGACTAGAAATGGGATTTTTGCCGCATTGAGGGTATTGAGCACGCGGCAATAAAAATCGTTGGTTTTATTTTGTTCTGTTAAGCATTCCATAGGAAAATTCGCGGCCTACGACGCTGCCGGCAGCTCGAGAATTCTGTAGGGTTGTTGATCTGGAAAAGTCTTCGCTAAAAGCTTCATGGCGACGTTATAGACCGGCACGTTATTTTGCGTGCGTCCTTCCGGACAGCCACGATGGGCATGGCCGTGGAATATCGCGTTCACCGGATATCGATTGAGCGGTTCTTCGAGCCGGCTCGAACCCAGAAAGGGATAGATCTCCGGCGGCTCGCCGACCACCGTAGCCCGTATCGGCGAGTAATGGAGCAGCGCAATCCGCTGTTCGGTGCGCAACTTGGCTAAAGCGGATTCGAGCTTCAGAGTTTCTTTGACGGCCTCCTGAACAAAATTCTTGATCGAATCCTCGCCCCATGGCTGCAGCGCCTGCTCGCCAAAACCGCCACCGAAGCCCTTGGCTCCGACGAAGCCGACGCCGAGAATTTCAACGGCGTCGCCATCGAGAATAGTCACCCCAGCGTTGGCTAAGACATGCTGAACCTCAAGCTGCTGGCCAGACTCATACTCATGATTCCCCAGCACGGCCAGCATGGGAATTTTGATCGGCGCTAATTCCTTAGCCAATACCGTCGCCTCTTCGAGCTGACCATAGTCAACCAAATCGCCGCATAACAGCAGAATATCTGCATTTTCAGAAATCTGCTGGAACAATACTTGCAGTTTTCCCTGCGAAGTTTTGGTGCAGTGCAAATCACCGACAGCGGCAACCCGGATGTTTCTTTTTTCACTCATAATTTGTTTAGGCCGACGATTCCTTTATCGGCATTAATTTCAGCAACAGACGTGCCAAAAATACAGTTGGCCGAGATCCCGTCGGCATTTGGGCCAAAACCATGTCTCTGTTTACATAAGTTAGCGTCCCAGATTTGCAGATGAAATCCCGCTGCGCGCTGCGCCAATTGCACATTGAATCGGTGCCCGAGAAATGTCAAAAATATTTTCAACAAGATTTTCAGAGAGAGATTTTTGAGGAAATCGAATCCCACCGTTGCTCAAGAACCGCTGATTTTTTCGGCGGCTTCCTACAACATCCATCAAGGAGTCGGCCCGGACGGTAGGCGTGATGACCGGCGCATCGTGGAGGTGCTGGAAAACCTCGATGCCGGAATAATCGGTTTGCAAGAAGTCGACAGCGAGCCCAGCGGGAATGAAAACTTTCAGCTTAGATATCTTACGCGCGAGAGCGATTTTAAAGCGGTCGCCGGCACGACGATGCGCCGTCGCGATAGCGATTTTGGCAATGTGTTATTGACACGCTATAAGATTCTTGCAGTGAGAAACGTCGACTTGAGCGTGTCCCGGCGCGAACCGCGCGGCGCCATCGACGCCGACCTGGATATCGGCGGCGCCATCGTGCGCGTCATCGTGACCCATTTGGGCCTCAGCGGCCCCGAACGGCGGCGCCAGACTAACATGCTCAGTAATCTCGTCTCCGAACGTCGCGACAAGATGGTCGTAGTCCTGGGCGACCTTAACGAATGGCACCCTTATGGCCGTTCACTCCGGAGCATGGCGCGCCATTTTGGCAAATCCGCTAGATTGCGCACTTTTCCTTCATGGTTGCCGCTGTTCGCGCTGGACCGTATCTGGGTTTGGCCCGGACAAGCGCTCGTCGAAACCAAAGTACACCGGCGAACCCCGGCACGTAGCGCTTCCGACCACCTGCCGATCCAAGCGAAAATCACCACGGCGTACGCTTAACGCGACCTAGGCTGGCGCAACTTCACCAATGACCGAAGGTCAGTAATCAATTTAAACGCCAAAGGCGGACCTTCGGCGCCGAGACTATGGCCGGACAGGGCTGACAACGCCAGGATCGCCGCCGCATGAGAAATGGCAAATCTGTTTCGCGCGGTTGAATCACAGCTTTCCTCGTTATCAAGTAATCAAGGTTGCGGTCCTTTGCTCCAGAATGTTTTCAGTTGTTACACCTTTCGCTATCGATGTTGAACTGGCTGAGAAACTCGCCGCTGCTGCGGCAAATCAATTGATGGTCACGCAGCTCCTTCTCGCTGGTAAAACCGAGTCCGCAGGAAGAACAGATCAAACCAATCGGCATGGATGGACCCTCGCCTGCAGGTAATTCACGATTCGCGTGGTTCATCATAGTTTACCTCCTCGTCAATTCCATACTTTTATAACTGTCAATCCCAGGCTCAGAATTGGCTAGCGGTGCGCGCGAAAAATCGCGGTTTGCTGCAACGACTGCGAACACCCATCAAACTGAGTGCTTCACGGCTTGGTCGCTGCAACATCGCACAAAACTTGTCGTTTCCGAGCTTTTTTCGGGTAGCCCGCTCGTGGGTCGGGTCTTTCAAGCGCCAAACTAATCAAACCCGCTGGTTTGAACAAAAGATTGGCTCGACGATTATCGGTGACGTTAGGACTGGTCGTTTCGTCGCCCCGATGGGCGTGCAAAATGCGCAAGCGGCGTCGCATGTAAGTATCGGTCGGCCATCTCCAACGGTGCGCCGGCAAATCGTCACCCAAATAGGGCGCCCCATTGACCTTGCTATTGTTGAACACCTGCAACCATAGGCTCAAGCGGTCGTTTACGGCAAGATTCGCCATACTCAGATCTCCTTGTCCTTTTACATTTATAATATGTTTTTCGGCATTCTCGGCGACATAATTTTCGTCCAATTCATGCCGATGCGATTGTTGTTGAAATTGGAGCCGCTGACGGCGGATAGTTTAAATCGGACAAGCATGAATCGCGCGACGGCAAGGCTGCAACCGACATGCCAGCACTATTCGTCGCTGAAAGGGGAATAACCAACGAAGTTTAACGGTTTCAAAATTCCGCCGTCAGTGAGCCATCCCAAAAACGACACGAAAAGCTTGGGCGTGTATCGAAAACGAGACGCTAGTATTGCGCCAAATTATTACCTACCCAAACGCATGTTTAGCGGCGTATTATCTGGTGCTCGAAAGGCTGTCCTTGCCAATCAGGCGTTTGCTTGTCAGTGGAAACTCCAGAGCCCCGGTTACACGGAGTCCCTCGCGCTGACCGTAGCGGCGTTATTGAAGGGTCGCTTCAAATTCATTTCATCCCAAACTTGCGCGCGTTCTATCAAGCAGGTCGGCAGCAAATCCACAGAGGCGGAAACATTTCGGCGTCGATTTCGTCATACTGCGTCACGTTTCAAACTTATCACCGGTGATTAACCGCGCGGCACGGCTGCGGCGAAAATAAAACCAGCCCCATTGCACCAGCACAAGCACGCGGTTTTCAAATTCAACCAGCTGCATCAGATGAACGAACAACCAGGCAAGCCAAGCGGTAAATCCGGCGAGATGGACCCCTGCTAAATCGGCGATTGCCGTCGCCCGGCCGACAATGGCCATGCTGCCACGGTCGCGATACTTGAATCGCGGCAACGTTTTGCCAGTGAGCCGGGCGCCAATGACTTTGGCGACATAGCGACCCGCCTGTTGCGCTACCGGGGCAATGCCCGGCAATGGCTTGCCGCCGCCCGGCGTATAGCTGGCCAGATCGCCGATCACGAAAATTTCCGGATGATCGGCAATCGAAAAATCGTTCTGAACGATCACTCTGCCGCCGCGATCCAACGTCGCAACGCCGCAGCGCGCCAGCGCTGCGCCAAGATGGGAGGCGCGCACCCCAGCCGCCCAGAGCACGGTCTGACATGGAATTGTCTCATAGATCTCGCCACGCCTGACCGCGACCTGACCGGGACGGATATCTGTGACCGCGGTGCGAGTTTGCACTGAAACGCCAAGATTATTTAAAAAACTTTGCGCTTTGCTCGATAGATCCTCCGGATAAGTCGACAGGATGCGATCCGACGCTTCGACTATAAGAATCCGCGCGTCGGCGGGATCGATACTGCGAAAGTCATGGGTTAAAGTTTTGTTAGCGATATCGGCCAATGCCCCGGCGAGCTCCACTCCAGTCGGGCCACCGCCGACGATAGTGAAAGTAAGCCAGGCTCGAATCTTCGCCGCATCGGTCTCACGCTCGGCGGATTCGAACGCGGAAAATATCCGTCGGCGCATCTCCGTCGCGTCTTCGATGGTTTTGAGACCGGGCGCAAACTTCTCCCAATCGTCATGTCCGAAATAATGATGGCTTGATCCTGTGGCAACGATCAACGTGTCATAGCCGAGCTCGCCGCCGGCAAAAATCACTTTGCGCCGCTCCGCGTCGATGTCGGTCACCTCTGCCAGCAGAACCTGCGCATTTTTTTGGTAACGCAGCACCGCTCGCAGAGTCGACGCGATGTTGGCCGGCGACAACCACCCGGTTGCAACCTGGTAAAGTAGCGGCTGAAAAAGATGGAAATTGCGCCGGTCTATCAGCGTGACCTGCACGGGTAAATTTTTCATCGACTGCGCGGCGCACAGCCCGCCAAAGCCGCCGCCAATTATTACAATGCGATGCATGGATCAACCGAATAAGGCCCGCGGATAGACGAGCGGCGAATCATCTATCGGTCGATCATTCCGGGTAAGGCGCATCCGGTCCACTAACCGCCGCAGCATTGATCAGTTTTTCGATAATCTGTGAAGTGTCCGGTTGCCGTCCCTGTCGATCTAAAGATCGTAACTGGAGCTTTTTCAGATTCGTTTTCGCTGTCGTGCTGAGCTCAATTAGCAGAGGCTCGGCCGCCTGATTTCGTTCGGATTTTTCATCCGATGATTTTTTCACTTTAACCACAGCGTTCCACCTTGATAATTTTTTCCGACCACGAGCGAACAACTTGCAAAGATTTGCAAAACTTAGTCCACTCATGATAACTGAATTACGAAACGGTTCGTAGCAGCACCGCAAGCACATTGGCATAAGCATTGCTCACTTAGAAAAGTCAGCCATGGAACAATCAATGCCGCGCGATGAGGATTCACAGAGGAAGGTTGGAGCCCAACCGGATCCGCAACCGCAGCGCGAAGCCGAAATCGAACGGTTGGCCGGCGAGATCGGCCGTTTGATTCAGGCGTCCGATCCTGAGAGCCGCGAAGAACTCGCGGAAAGCGCAAATTCACTAATTCGCGAGCAAGGCTTGCGTCCGGGTTTGGCATCCGTCGACACGGAAGTCGTAGCTGACGCACGGCGCCGTCCGCTCAATCCTCTCGCCGCCGGTATTGGCTTGATCATGGTGGGCGCGGCGCTAACGCTCTTGGTGCCATTTGTCGGTCTGACACTGGCGGCATGCGGCGTGCTCGCCGCGCTCTGGGGAGTAATGATTAGCGCGCTGAAGAAATAGTTATAGTAAGCAAACAACTCAACGAGGAGTAGGCAACGACGCGGCGGCCGGGATTGACGCCATCCCAGGCGAAAAAATTCTCGAAATCGCGCCCCTGCGCTTCGACACTAGCCGATTTTTTTCAGCTTTTTCGATGGTGGTTCGGCAATTTGAGCGCGTCACTAGTTATGGTTGTACCAGACTACGCAAAGTACGCAGTCTAATCAGGCGGAAGTGTTGGCGGTTGACGGATCGCGGGACAGTTTATTGATGCCTGCTCCAGGCGGCGATCGGTCGGGTGGAAAACATCTCCGGCATAATTCTGCTTTTGAAAGCCGCGCAGGATATCGACCCAGATGGCGCAATCCCAGCCAAGCGTGGCCCAATAATTCATTGCGTAAAAATCCGCTTGCAACTCTTTTTCGACGGAATAGTTTTGGAATTGCACCAGCCCATCGAGCCCGAGATGGCGTGCCGTGATACCCGCTTGTGATGACGGGTTGTTAGCAACGGCGCCGCGCTGGTTTGCATGTCCGGCAAGCTCGTGAGCGATTTCATGGGCCAGGGTCTGCCGCAACAACCAGCGATGATAGGATTTTTTGAGCGCCAGTTGCCCGAGCTGATAACTGATATAGATCCGCCCGCGGCCAATGCTGACACCGAGCAGATCCTGCCGCGGAAACGCTGAAAGCTGAAAACGGTAATGGGAAAACTCGGCGAGTGGATCGGCAGCGGCTAGGATCCGACTGGCTTCGTCGCTTACCATCCTCTCGATCGGCTCATCGGCAACGACCGGAATTTTCGGTGTCAGGTAACAAGACATCATCAGCGCGCTAGCGACAATCAAGCCACACGGCAATTTCAAGTTGCTAATTTTTTTACCGACCATGCTCCCCTGCTTAAATCCGGATTGACGATTCATCGGAGGTGAAAACTGCCGCAGACTAGCATAACCGGAACGCGCCGCCAACCGCGCCAATCCGGCCCGCGGGGCGGCGGCTGGCGGTCAGGGCAGGTTTCACGTCCGCCCCTAGATCCGATCGTTTTTGCGAACTTTGCGTGTCGCTTGGCTGCTTGGGTTGCGGCTGCGCCGCGTCGGGGAAGAGATTGCGCTTTGACCGACTCAATCGCTAGGTTTCAGCGGACTGGTCGGACCAACGCGCTGAAATTTGTCGAAAACGATTGCTGTGCCAAGCTTTTTTGCCGCGGCCTGATTGAGAACTTTTTCCAAAGCCTCGTGGTTGAGCGGCTTGGTGAAATGATGATCAAAACCCGCTTGTCCCGAATTCCCGCGATCGCTGTCGCGGCCCCACCCGGTCTGCGCAATCAGGGTCATGTGGCGCCATTGCGGCTGTGCGCGGATTTGCCGCGCGACTTCATAGCCGCTGAGACCCGGCAGGCCGATATCGATAAGCGCGACATCAGCCGAGTAGTTGGCTAAAGCCGTAAGCGCTCCCGGTCCGTCAAAAGCGAGCTGGAAATCATAGCCCCATAGCTCGACCAAAAGCCCGAGGCTTTGGGCCTGCAATTTATTATCGTCGACGATCAGAATCCGTATCGGCCTAACCAGCTGCGCTGCGCCGGCCGTTCTCCTCGACGACGGCTGTGGGCATTTCAGCTGCAACCGGGCTGACCGGCGCCACCGGCAACCGCACCGTAAACACACTACCTTGGCCAAGGCCGGCGCTATTAGCCTCAACCGTGCCACCGTGCAGCTCGACCAGGCTTTGCACCAAAGCGAGGCCGATGCCAAGCCCGCCCCGGCCGCGTTCCAAACTGCTGTCGGCTTGCTTGAACATTGTGAACACATGGGGCAATAGTTCAGCCGAGATGCCGATGCCGGTATCTTTGACTTGCACGACGATTGCGCCGCTTTCACATGTTGCCGAGAACCGGACCTCGCCGTTGCCCTCCGTATATTTCGCGGCATTGTTCAAAAGGTTGGAGAAGATTTGCGTCAGCCGGGCGCGATCGGCAAACAGCCTGACGTCGTTTTCGGGCAGATCAACGACGAACTTATGCCCTGCGGCTTCGACATCCGAACGGCCGATTGCGACGATATGGCTCATAATTTCGCGAAAATCGAGCCATTCTTGGCGCAGCAATAGACTGCCCCGGGCGATCCGGCTAACGTCGAGCAGGTCTTCCAACAAGCAGCTCATCTGATCGACTTGGGTGTCGAGGATTTCGCAGCACCATTTAAATTTCTCGTCGGCCGGTTGGACACTCTTCAAAATAGTCACGGCATTGCGGATCGGCGCCAGGGGATTGCGTAGTTCGTGCGACAGCGTCGCTAAAAATTCATCCTTGCGCTGGTCGGTCTCACGCAGATCGTCAACCAGCTGTTTGAGTCTGTTCTCAAGTTGCTTGCGCCGTCTGAGATCGCGAACGATGGTGATATAGGTGCGCTTTTGCGCACCGTCTTTGCGGCTTACCGTAAGCTCCACGGGAATCACCGCCCCGTCTTTTTGGATGGCGCTAAGTTCCTGGACTTCGCCAACAATTTTTCCACCGCTGGTTTTAAGCGACCACTGGGCCTCGTCCTTTTGCATGATGCGGGCAAACTCCGGCATCAAGACGCAGGCGTTGCGGCCGGCCATTTCAGCCGCGGCGTAACCGAATATTTGCTCGGCAGCGGGGTTGCTGTTAAGCAGCGTGCCGTTATCGTCGATTTCCATAATACAATCGGCCGCCGTGTCCATGATCGACCTTAACTGCGCTTCGCTTTCGCGCACGCGCCGTTCGGCGCCATGGCGATAGAGTGCGATTTCAAGCTGGGTGTGCAGCTCGCGCTCATCGAAGGGCTTCAGAATATAGCCGAAGGGGCCGGTTAAGCATGCCTGGGCAAGGGTTTCGGGGTCGGAATGGGCGGTCAAGAAAACGATCGGGACGTCGCGCACCTAGCGCGACCTGTCGCGCTGTGGCGATCCCGTCCAGGGCCCCGGCCAGTCGCAGGTCCATCAGCACCAGATCCGGATTGTGCTCAAGCACCGCGGCAACCACCTTTTCCCCTTCGGCGACGGTGTCGACGACTCGGTAACCCAGGCCGGTCAAGCGTTGGCTCAGATCGAGCGCGACGATCGCTTCATCTTCGACCACTAGAATGTTGGCGCCGCTCATGAGCTCACCCTCGGCAAATTGCCGCCCGGCGAATCGCGCGCTGGATCGATTTTAAAGCTCAGCTCAACGGTCGTGCCCCGGTCGCTGCGCATTTCGATTTGACCGCCAAGCTGGCGGGTTAGCATGCGCAGCAAGCGCAGCCCCAACGAATCGGCGCTCTCCCAGTTCAACGGCGCGGCAAAACCCCCGCCGTTGTCGGCGAAACGCAGGCGGATTTCTCCCTGCGGCACAGTTTGCAGTTTGATCTCGATTTCACCGTTGTCACGGTCATGAAACGCATGCTTGAAGGCATTGGTCGCCAACTCGTTGAGGATCAGCCCGAAGGAGATGGCGCGATCCACAGGCAGCTCGGCGCTCTCGAGATCGAGGCGGAGTTGCACCTTGGGCAGGCCGCTGGCGTAGGCTTGAAACAGATCGTTCATCAAACTGCGCGCATATTCGGCAATCTGCACGCACGCTAAATTCTCCGACTGGTAGAGCTTCTCGTGCACCAGCGCCATCGAGCGCACGCGATCGCGCACGTCGCGAAAGTCGCGCTGGGTTGCGCCGGCGCGCTCGGCTTGCAGGCTCAGCAGGCTCGAGATGATCTGCATGTTATTTTTTACCCGGTGATGGACTTCCTTGAGCAATATCTCTTTTTCGCGCAGGCTCGCGCGGACCTGCGCCACCCGCTCTTCAATCTCGCTCTCCATTATTTCGTTCAGGCGCGCCAGCTCGCGGCTTTTGCGAAACAGATCGACAAAGACAGCGACCTTGGATTTCAGAATCAATGGGTTGATCGGCTTGGTTAAGTAGTCCACCGCGCCGGCGCCGTAACCATCGATGACGTCTCTATCATCCTGCAAATAGGCGGTTAAGAAAATGATCGGCAGATGCTGGTTCTTTTTGCGCTGCTTGATCATCTGCGCGAGCTCGTAGCCGTCGATCTCCGGCATGCGGATATCGAGCACGATGACCGCGAAGTCGTCGGCGAGCAGTGCCAGCAGCGCGTCGTTGGCCGATTGGGCGCGCACCAGCCGGTAGTCCGGCGACGTCAACACCGCCTCGAGCGCATCGAGATTGCGCGCCTGATCGTCGACGAGGAGAATATTAATCGGTTCGCTCATACCCTAAGATCAAGGTAGGGGCGATTCATGAATCGCCCCTACGGCTCGTCGGTCGGTTCCGTTATCTATACAGCCACAACCGCAGCATCGACAAGAGCTGTTCGGTGTTGACCGGCTTGGCGACGTAGTCCGAGGCGCCGGCTTCGAGACATTTTTCCCGGTCGCCCTTCATCGCCTTGGCGGTGAGCGCGAGGATCGGCGTCGAGTGGAACTCGCCGCGTTTGCGAATCTCGCGCATGGTTTCGTAGCCGTCCATTTCCGGCATCATGATGTCCATCAACACCACGCTGACGTCGGGCGTTCTCTGTAACAACTCGATCGCCTGGCGGCCGTTGGTGGCGCTCATGACTTGCATGTCGTGATTTTCCAAAACCGTCGACAGGGCAAAAATATTGCGCGCGTCGTCGTCGACCACGAGCACCTTGTGGCCGTGCAAAACTTCGTTGGAAGAATGCAGCCGTTCGAGCATCTTTTGTTTAGCCTCAGGCAATTGGCTGATGATCCGGTGCAGGAACAAAGCGGTTTCGTCAAACAACCGCTCGGGGGATTGCACGTCCTTTAGCACGATGCTTTTGGCCATGGTCTTGAGACTACGTTCTTCCTCCGCACCGAGATCCTTGCCGGTAAAGACCACCACCGGCAAGTGCTCGAGCCGGGGGTCGGCTTTGATGTTTTCGAGCAACTCAAAGCCGCTCATATCCGGCAGGCGCAGATCGAGCACGCAGCAGTCAAACGCGCCACTGCCCAAGGCCTCAAGCGCGGCCGAGGCGGTGCCGGCGACGACGATCTCGATATCGTCGTGGGCCAAGAGTTCGACGATGCTTTGGCTCTCCGCCTGGTTGTCTTCGATCACCAGCAGCCGTTTGACCCGTGGCGTGATGAAGCTGTGGATGCGCTCAAGACATTGCTCGATGCCTTCGGTGGTCACCGGCTTGACCATGTACGAGAACGCGCCGTGCGCCAGACCATGGCGCTGCTCTTCTTCGAGCGAGATGATTTGCACCGGGATATGGCGCGTTGCGGCATCGCGCTTCAGATTATTGAGCACCGTCCAGCCGAGCATATCGGGCAGGAAAATATCGAGCGTGATCGCCGCCGGCTTGTATTCGCGCGCCAGATCGAGGCCGATGTTGCCGCGGGTGGCGATTAATCCTTTGAAGCCTTTGTCGCGCGCCAAGCCGAGCAGCACGCGGGCATAGTGCGGATCGTCTTCGATGATCAGCAGCACAGGGTCGCCCTCGGCGATGATGGCGCGGTCGTCGGGAATGATCTCGGGACTGGCGTTTATCACCGACAGCGCCGGTACGCTGACCGGCTCGGCAAAGCCGCCGCGGCGCCACAGCGTGCCGGCGGGTTCGCTGTAGGTCGTCGGCAGATAGAGCGTAAAGATGCTGCCCTGGCCCAAAACGCTGTTTAAGCGGATTTCGCCGCCGAGCAGGGTCGCCAGCTCGCGGCTGATCGCCAGGCCTAAGCCGGTGCCGCCGTATTTACGGCTGGTGCTGGCATCGGCCTGTTGGAAAGCCTCGAAGATGAGCCGCTGTTTTTCCGGCGCGATGCCGATGCCAGAATCGGTGACTTCAAACGCCACCACCCCGGGCGCTTGCTTCAACACCGGGTGGTCAGGGCTCCAGCCGCCCGCCGCCGTGGTGACCGCCAAGCGTACGCCGCCCTGGGCGGTAAACTTAAAGGCATTGGACAGCAGATTCTTCAGCACTTGCTGCAAGCGCTTGGAGTCGGTGACAAAGCTCCGGCCCAATTCGGCGCTGATTTGCACGTTGAAACTGAGCTTGCGGTTTTCCGCCTCATGGCGGAACGGCCGCGCCACCATATCGATCAGATTGGCAAAAAAGATTTCCTCGGCTTCGATGGTGACGGTGCCCGACTCGATTTTGGACAGGTCGAGAATGTCGCTGATGAGATTTAACAGGTCGGTGCCGGCGCCATGAATCGTCCGGGCAAACTCGACTTGCTTGGGCGCCAGGTTGCCATCGGAGTTTTCGCTCAGCAGTTGGCCGAGGATCAAAATGCTGTTGAGCGGCGTGCGCAGCTCGTGCGACATGTTGGCCAAAAACTCCGACTTGTATTTCGACGTAAGCGCCAGTTCCGCAGCCTTTTCCTCGAGGGCGCGGCGCGCCTGCTCGATCTCCTGGTTTTTGCGCTCGACTTCGGCGTTCTGCTCGGCCAGCTGCTGGGCTTTCTGTCCTAGCTGATCGTTGGTCTGCTGCAGTTCGCGCTGCTGGGTTTGCAGCTCAGCGGCCAATTGCTGCGATTGCTTGAGCAACCCTTCGGTCTGCATGGTCGCTTCGATGCTGTTGAGGACGATGCCGATGCTGACGGTCAGCTGCTCCAAAAACGCCAAATGGGCCGGCGCGAATGGATGGAGCGAGGCCAATAGCAGCACCGCCTTGACCTGATCTTCAAAGAGCACCGGAAAGACCACCAGGGCGCGCGGCAATACGGTGACGGAAATCGATCCCAGCGGCACGGTATCCGCCGGCACATCGTTGATCAGAATACGGCGCTTCTCGACGGCGCACTGGCCGATAAAGCCTGCGCCCGGATCGAGCTGCGCCGGATAGCCGCCCTCGCACGCATTGGCGTAGCTGGCGAGCAACTTGAGATGAGGCTTATCCTCGGACTCCATCTGATAGATCAATCCCTGGTGCGCGCCGATCAGCGGCGCCAGCTCGGAAAGAATCAACTTGCCGACGCTCACCAGATCGCGCTGGCCTTGCAGCATGCCGGTGAAGCGCGCCAGATTGGTCTTGAGCCAGTCCTGTTCGGTATTACTGTCGGTGGTCTGGCGCAGGTTCCGGATCATCGTGTTGATATTGTCTTTGAGCTCGGCCACCTCGCCCTTGGCCTCGACTTGAATCGAACGCGTCAGATCGCCTTGAGTGACCGCAGTGGCAACCTCGGCGATGGCGCGCACCTGGTTGGTCAAATTATCGGCCAACAGATTGACGTTGCCGGTCAAGTCTTTCCAGGTGCCGGCGGCGCCCGGGACGTTGGCCTGGCCGCCCAAGCGGCCTTCGACGCCGACCTCGCGCGCCACCGTGGTCACCTGGTCGGCGAAGGTCGCCAGGGTGCCGGTCATGTTGTTGATGGTATCGGCCAGGGCGGCCACCTCGCCTTTAGCGGCCACCGTCAGCTTTAGCTTTAAATCGCCGGTGGCCACCGCGGTAACGACTTTAACGATGCCGCGCACCTGCTCGGTCAGGTTGGCGGCCATGACGTTGACGTTGTCGGTTAAATCCTTCCAGGTGCCGGCGACGCCTGACACCTGCGCCTGGCCGCCGAGCTTGCCTTCGGTGCCGACCTCGCGCGCCACCCGGGTCACTTCGGCGGCAAAGGCGTTTAACTGATCGACCATGGTGTTGATGGTGTTTTTCAGCTCGAGGATCTCGCCCTTGACATCGACGGTAATCTTGCGCGACAAGTCGCCGCGCGCCACCGCGGTGGTGACCTCGGCGATGTTGCGCACTTGCGCCGTCAGGTTGCCCGCGAGCAGGTTGACGTTGTCGGTTAAATCTTTCCAGGTGCCGGCAACGCCCGGCACCACGGCTTGGCCGCCGAGCCGCCCCTCGGTGCCGACTTCGCGGGCGACGCGCGTGACCTCGGCGGCAAACGAGCGCAGCTGCTCGACCATGGTGTTCATGGTTTCCTTGAGCTGAAGAATCTCGCCGCGCACGTCGACTGTGATCTTTTTCGACAAATCGCCGGTGGCGATCGCCGTGGCGACCTCGGCGATGTTACGCACCTGGCCGGTCAAGTTGCCGGCCATCGAGTTGACGTTGTCGGTCAAGTCCTTCCAAGTGCCGGCGACGCCGGGGACCTGCGCCTGGCCGCCGAGCTTGCCTTCGGTGCCGACCTCGCGCGCCACCCGCGTGACCTCGGAAGCGAAGCCGTTCAACTGATCGACCATCGTGTTGATGGTGTTTTTCAGTTCGAGGATCTCGCCTTTGACATCGACGGTGATCTTGCGCGACAAGTCGCCGCTCGCCACCGCGGTGGTGACCTCGGCGATGTTGCGCACCTGGCCGGTCAGGTTGCGGGCCATCGAGTTGACGTTGTCGGTCAAGTCCTTCCAGGTGCCGGCGACGCCGGGGACTTGTGCCTGGCCGCCGAGCTTGCCCTCGGTGCCGACCTCGCGCGCCACCCGCGTGACCTCGGAGGCGAAACCGTTCAATTGATCGACCATCGTGTTCAGCGTCTCTTTAAGCTGCAAGATTTCACCGCTGACGCTGACGGTGATTTTGCGCGACAAGTCGCCGTTGGCGATCGCCGTGGCGACTTCGGCGATGTTACGCACCTGGCCGGTCAAGTTGCCGGCCATCGAGTTGACGTTATCGGTCAAGTCCTTCCAGGTGCCGGCGACGCCGGCGACCTGCGCCTGGCCGCCGAGCTTGCCTTCGGTGCCGACCTCGCGCGCCACCCGGGTGACTTCGCCGGCAAAGGCGTTTAACTGATCGACCATCGTGTTGAGGGTGTTTTTCAGCTCGAGAATTTCGCCTTTGACATCGACGGCGATCTTGCGCGACAAATCGCCGCGCGCCACCGCGGTGGCGACTTCGGCGATGTTGCGAACCTGTCCGGTCAGGTTCGAGGCCATGGAGTTAACGCTGTCGGTCAAATCTTTCCACGTGCCGGCGGCGCCCGGCACCTGCGCCTGGCCGCCGAGCCGTCCCTCGGTGCCGACCTCGCGCGCCACCCGCGTGACTTCGCCGGCGAATCCATTTAACTGGTCGACCATGGTGTTGACGGTGTTTTTCAGCTCAAGGATCTCGCCGCTGACATCGACGGTGATTTTCTTCGACAGGTCGCCCTTGGCGATGGCCGTGGCGACGTCGGCGATATTGCGCACCTGAGCCGTCAGGTTGCCGGCCATGAAGTTGACGTTATCGGTCAAATCCTTCCACGTGCCCGCGACACCGAGCACTCTTGCCTGGCCGCCGAGCCGTCCTTCGGTGCCCACTTCGCGCGCCACCCGGGTCACTTCCGAAGCAAAGCCGTTTAACTGATCGACCATCGTGTTGATGGTTTCTTTCAGCTGCAAAATTTCGCCGCTGACGTTGACGGTAATCTTGCGCGACAGGTCGCCGTTGGCGACGGCGATGGTGACCTCGGCGATGTTACGCACCTGGGCCGTCAAGTTTCCCGCCATCGAGTTGACGTTATCGGTCAAGTCTTTCCATGTCCCCGCTATCCCGGGGACCTGCGCCTGGCCGCCGAGTTTGCCTTCGGTGCCGACTTCGCGCGCCACCCGCGTCACTTCGCCGGCAAAGCCGTTCAACTGATCGACCATCGTGTTGATGGTTTCTTTTAGCTGCAAAATTTCGCCGCTGACATCGACGGTAATCTTGCGCGACAAATCGCCGCGCGCCACGGCGGTGGTGACCTCGGCGATATTGCGCACTTGCGCCGTCAGATTGCCGGCGAGCAAATTGACGTTGTCGGTTAAATCTTTCCAGGTGCCGGCCACCCCTGGGACCACCGCCTGGCCGCCGAGTTTGCCTTCGGTGCCGACTTCGCGCGCCACCCGCGTCACTTCGGACGCGAACGAACGGAGCTGGTCGACCATCGTGTTGATCGCTTCTTTTAACTGTAAGATCTCGCCGCGCACATCGACGGTGATTTTGCGCGACAAGTCGCCGTTGGCCACGGCGATCGTCACCTCGGATATATTGCGCACCTGGGCGGTCAAGTTGCTGGCCATCGAGTTGACGCTCTCGGTCAGATCCTTCCACACGCCGCTGACGCCGCTCACCTGCGCTTGGCCGCCGAGCTTGCCGTCGGCGCCGACTTCGCGCGCCACGCGGGTGACTTCGGAGGCGAATACCGAAAGTTGCTCGATCATCGTGTTGACCAGCTTGGCGCTGGTCAGAAACTCGCCTTCGAGCGGCCGGCCATCACGATCGAGGGCGATGGACTGCGTCAAATCGCCTTTGGCAACGGCGCCCACCGCCCGCGTCACCTCTGCAGTCGGCGAAACCAGGTCGTCGATCAAGCGATTGAGCGAGGCGATCTCATCGGCCCAACCGCCGACCAGACCGGCTGAGGAAAACCGCTCGCGCAGCTTGCCCTCTTCGCCGACGACACGGCTGATGCGCGAGGTTTCGCTGGCGCGCCGCGCGCTCGAGATCATAATCTCGTTCATCACCTCGGCGATCTTGCCGAGGGGGCCGCTCCAGGTATGCGGCAGGCGTGCCGTAAAGTCGCCGTTTCGATATCCCAATAGGGCGCTGTAACATTGCCCCAACTCATTTTCGTGCTCCGGGAAATTGACCTCGCCGTTGCCGCTGCGCTGGCCGCGATTGCCCTTGCCATTGCGGGTCTTGGGTTTTGCTTTCACCGGCTGGCTTTTGGTCACCACTTTATCTTGCGTGTCCATGGAAGCTCTCCTCAGGCCTAGCGGTTTGACGCGTCACCACCACCGCGACAAAACGCCGGTGGCGTCGGTGGTATCGAATTTCAATTGTACTATGACCGCTGCTCCGACGTTATCAAAATTTTTCCCGGGGACAAAATTCTTTTGCGGTAAACCATTTTTTAAAAATCGCCTTGAATATTAGCCGTGCTTTTGTCCCAAAAATGCGACAGCGAGAACCGAGAAATTGACCGAAAGGAATGTTTGATTGGACTGATTGCGGGTCGAGCGCCCGCGAAACGAATTGTCCAAACCGGCGGCGATACCGACGAATTCGCGGTCAAGGTTCAGCAAGTGCGAGTTACCTTATCACCGCGCCGGCGCGCTCTCGGCGCGGTACTCGTCCAGCTTGGCCTCAATCGTTTGCTCTTTGCCATCGCGGAGAATCGTCAGCTTGACCGCCGTCCCGGGTTTGCTGCCGGCGATGGCATTGCGCAACGCGTTGCCGTCGACAACCGGTGCGCCATTGAAAGCGACGACGACATCGCCGCGCCGCATACCGGCGCGGCTGGCGGCGCTGTTGGCATTGACCTCGTTGATAATCACGCCGCCGGTTTCCTTTAAGCCGACACTGGCGGCGATCTCCGGGGTCACCGGCTGAATACCGATGCCTAAATGGCCGCGCTCGACCTTGCCGTTGCTGATCAGTTGCTCCATAACGCTGCGCGCCATGTTGACCGGCACCGCGAAACCGATACCGATGTTAACGCCGGTAGGCGAGAGAATTTGCGAGTTGATGCCGACCAGCAACCCGGCGGTATTCACCAGCGCGCCGCCGGAGTTGCCTTGATTGATCGGCGCATCGGTCTGGAGAAAATCTTCGAAGCTGCCATCGCTCAATCCGGTGGAGCGGCTCTTGGCGCTGATGATCCCGGCGGTAACCGTTTGGCCGATGCCCAATGGATTTCCTAACGCGAGCACGATGTCACCGACCCGCGCCTCATCCGAGTTGCCCAGTGCCAGCGCCGGCATATCGGTAGCTTCGACCTTGAGCACGGCAAGATCGCTCGGCGGATCGCTGCCGATTATTTTGGCGGAAAGACTGCGCCGGCTAAGCAGCTCGATGGTAATTTCATCCGCGCCGTCGATCACGTGATGATTGGTGAGAACATAGCCGTCCGCGTCGCACGATGACGCCGGAGCCCAATCCCAGGCGAACCTGTTCGCGCCCGCCCGGCGCGCCGAATAGACCGCCGAAGAGTTCGCCGAATCGAGGATCGTTGAAAAATGGGAATTGCCGCGGCGCGCGCAGCCGCCGCGCCGAGCGAATGGTCACTACCGACGGCGCGACTCGATCGACGATTGGCGCATAAGATCCCGCCGGGGTGGAGTCGCGATCGAGCCGCGGCGCTGGCGCCGGCGGCGGGCTTTCGGTCTTGGCCTTAGGCACCTCCGCGCGCTGGCAAGCGATCAGCGCCAATAAGATCAAGCCGATCACAGATTTCTTGGCCATGGCCACTCCCGATGTTGAAGTTATTCGCTCGCCCGATGCAATAAATTGCTTCGCGCAGTCCAATCCGCGTTCTTTTGCATGCAAGATTCCATCCGGCGACACAGTATCTAGCTTGGCAGGTAAAAGCCTACGTCAATTTCGCTAGGGGATTGGCATTTGCGAGTCACTATGCAGGCTCTCTCGCCGCGCTGGTACGCGCTGTCGTTCATCACGCCGAAGGTTCGATTCGGATTCATTCGACCCGCGAGTGCAAATTATCATAAATGAGATTGCCCAAGTCAACGTGACCCAGATTCGGGACACTGACTCGTTAAACTTTTCCGCCGCGCGCTCGCTGAATAAGCTTATCGCCTGGCATGTGCGCACTACACGGGGCGTACTCTCGTTGGGAGCACTGGCATTCTTCTTGCGCCTTACAACGCCACACTCAAGCGCGCGCCAGCACAAAGCGAAATTATCAAGGAGTTTTAAAATGACCCAATGTATACATTCGTTGGCGCCGTAAACCGCGCGTCGTGGCTCGCATGGCAGAATCCAGATCGCGCGACAAAATTTAGCAAAGGATCGAAGACGGAAAAAAACCAATCGGAGGTGCTTTATGCAAATTAGGGAAATCATGACTCAAGGCGCGGAGGTGGTTTACTTGGATGACACGGCCCAAGAAGCCGCCGCGAAAATGCGCGAACTCGACGTCGGAGCGTTGCCGGTGTGCGACGGCGACAGAATTCAAGGAGTGGTCACTGACCGGGATATGGCGATACGTCTAGTCGCCGAAGGGCGCGATCCCGCGCGCACCAAGGTGACCGACATCATGACTCCCGGCGTGAGTTATTGTTTCGACGATCAAGCCGTCGAAGAAGCCGTGATGCTAATGGAGGCCGAGCAGATTCGTCGCCTGCCGATATTGAATCGAGAGCGACAGCTCGTAGGCATGTTATCTCTCGGCGATCTCGCCCTCCGCACCGAAGGCACGGAAGACGAGGACTTGGCGGACGAAGCGCTTAAAGACATCTCGGAGCCGTCGGAACCGAATCGATAAAACCGTCAATGGGAGAAACCATCCATGGCCAAGAAATCAGCGGCGGTGATCGTCGAACCGAAGCGGCCAAAACCAAAGCGCAAACGCGGCAAGGGCAAATCTATCAAGTCATCTACTTTAATTCGGGCGGCTAAGCTCTAGCCCCGTAAGCTTTCGAGCAGGAAATTCAAGTGCTTGAGGTGGTCCTCAGCGCCGAGCGCAGACATGCGTCGGCGCAAGAATTTCCCGCCCTGTCTCAACGCCGCGAACGCTAGCCTTGATGGGAGCGCAATATAGCTTGTTCAATTTTGGAGATCATGTCGGGACAACTGCGCCTGGCGGTTTCGAGTATGGTTCGGGCTTGCTCCGCGTCACAAGGAATCGAGTAGCCGGCAAACAATAAACCATCGAGCGAATGTTCAATCCGCGTCGCCTTTTCAATCGCCTCGTGGGCGGCGGAGTGGAGGGGGATATGACTTCGCAATCGAGTGTAATCCCCGGTGGCGAGTTTAATAAATATCTGCATTGCCGTCGTCTTGAGCTTTATGCCAGGCCACCGCGCTGTGCCCGGCTGCGCGCGGCTTTCCGCGCCGCGGCGGAACGATTTTTTCTGCCTTTGGTTAATGCCGCTCGAGTTGCTGCCGCTGAGCGGTCAGCCCTTGACCGCTTTCGCGCCGCCGCGCGCGCCTGCTTCGATAGCGCCTTTTTCGACGTAACGCTTGTGTCTTCCCGTTGAAGCACGCGTTCAGCCGCCTCGGATCGGCGCCGAGATCGCCGGGGTTTTGCTCGTTGGCCCGCCTCATACGCGCGCTTCGCGCTACGCCGCGTTTTTTCCGAAACAGCGCCTTTTTTGGGCGGCGGCAAATCGATGCCTGAGCGACGCGCTTTCGATAAACCTATGGCAATCGCTTGTTTCGTCGAGCGAGCGCCGTGTTTGCCTTGCCTGATGTGATTTATTTCCTCACGCACGAATTCACCCGCTTGCGTGCTCGACGATTTGCCCTTTTGCTTGGCTCTCTTTGCTCTTTCGATTGTTTCTTTTTCCGGCATGATCGGCTCCTCATCACCAAACGCGCAAGAAATATACGGCAAATTCTCAACAAGGAGTGCAACCAAGGGTTGCGCTCGTGCTGAGCAACATACTCCGGCGAAATCAATGTCGCTTAAAAAATTGCACAGCTCGTTCATGCTTCTGCGCTGCTTTGAGAGTCTGAAAGGTTCCGAGGTTCCTGCGCTTCCCGGTTTTTGAATTCCGCTTACGCGAGTACAACCTATACTGCCCGGATTTGAGCTTGCGAATCATTGCCTTCCCTGAACACTACTTCATGATCGGTGGCTCGCCTGCTCCGCCGTACTGCCCGATGCGGCGTTTAGAATCCTGCTCGAAGGGCTGACGGGTCTGCGAGCCGTCGATGCGACGATGTCTTTTAGCTTTGGAGGTTTTTGCCGCCGCTTGCTTCTTGGGTTTTTTATTTTTAGCCATAAAGCCGCCTATTTTTTCGCAGCCGCTGTTGGCCTAACTGTCCCAATTAAAGCCCAGGCTAGGCCGTGAATTTCATACGGCGAATTCGGCCAACTTGGCCGCCAGCACGTCGCCCGTTTCGATCACCGGCGGCCGAGCCAGTAGTTCGGCAGATTTGGCTCCGAGTACTGCCGCGAGTGAACCGGCCGGATGGAGTTGGCGCGTCGCCTCCCCTACGCAGGCATCGAAAATCGCAAATTTCGACGGTCCGAAGCGAATCGCAAACCAGGACGCGGTGGCCGGATCCTGTTGCGCACGCGTTAATCCGGCGCGGAGACAACTGGCCAGCTCATCCTCTTTTCCGGGTTTTGCTTCCAATCTAACCAGTCGGGCGAGCTTGACGACTTGCCATTTCGGGTCAGCCGATTGTTTGGTCCTGGCCAGCCGCGGCTTTTTGAAGATCCGCCTGCGCCGCCCCATGACACTCGGCAGCGCGACAACTTTTTTTTGATATTTCGCCATAACTCGACAAACCATTTCGCTCGATGACCTCGGACGGCGCCCGATCAGCATCCGGTCGGCGACAAAATCATAAGCTCATGACGTGCAATCTCCAGACCAACCTTCGCGCACTGCAATGAGAAGGGATTTACTGCTGTCCGCGGGCAAAACGATCCGTATCCGATCGACTCACGGGCACAGACGATCGCATGGACTATGTGTCGCTAGTTTTTCGCTTGCGGGATCGATTTAATCTTCACTTTTTTAGGACAGAAGATCCTATCGGGGCGAATTTAGTTGATTTTTGTTGGGAGGTCTTTTAATCTGCGAAGAATTCCCTGTGCGACGTTCGATTTTTTTCATAATTATTGCGTTGCTTTGTCCGTCTCTCGTATGTGGCGAGTATCTGACGGGAGCTGAGCAGCTCAAATCAGCCGGCGCGGAGTTTTCATGGCCCGACGTTGAGTCGAAAAGCGTGAAAATTTTGCTTGAGTATCAAGACGGCGCGGCCAAGAAACGCGTTCATCTCGGTTCGGGCTTCGTGATTTCGCTCGACGGTCTGTTCATCACCGCTTATCACGTGATGAAATACTGCTTGGAAGCGAGCAAAGAAACCAGCCGATTCGCCGACCTGTCCGATTGCTCGGAAAGTCGCCCGCGCATGCGCTATCTGGCCCAAAATGGCGATCGCGAATATGAAATCGCAGTGCTCTCGAATTTGAACGAAACCGACTCGACCAATGGCAAATCGAGCCACAGTCCCGACGAGATCATCAAACAACGCGACTTTGTCGTCGCCCGGCTAAAAGCGGGGCCCGCAGCGCGTTTTCCCTATTGGCAGCTCAAAGATTTCGCTCAAGGCACGATCGACCTCGGCCGGCCACGGGCGGATTTCGATTTGCAGCCGCTCTTTCCGCCCAAAAAAGTGTTTATCGCGGGTTACCCGCAACAAGGACAGTTCCACATCAGCCATGGATTCTTGAATCTGCGCGACGATAAGCATCGCGGCTATTTTTCCGCGGATTATGAACTCTATTCGCCAGCGTACTTGCGCAATGCAGGCATCGCCTTGGACACTAAATGGGGCATGCGTGTTGAAAACCACATGAGCGGCGGCGTGGTGCTCGATGTCACCGGAAATCCTGTTGGCATCGTGGTAAACGGCAGCGACAACGTCGCCGGCGTTCTCTCTATCGAAAATATCCTGGAAAATTTCTTTTCGAGACGGGAACAAGCCGATGACAAACCGGCAATCTTCTTGGCGCCAACCCGAACTCCGCTCTATTTAAGAACCGCACCCGATTAGCGCTACCGTTCTTTCGCTGTCGGATTCGTCGATGGTTATTTTTTGACGCCGGTTTTTGCCGGCGCCGATGAACTCTCGCTGCTTGCAGGTTTATCGGTTACAGGTATCTTCGCCTCGATTTTCACCGGCGCGATGCCGCTCTTGGTCATGTCTAATTCTTTCGCTGCGCTTTCCGATACATCGATATCGCGTCCTTTGACGTAAGGACCTCGGTCGTTGATTCTCACATCGACGGACTTTCCGTTGTCCAGATTCGTTACTGTGGCTTTTGTTCCCAATGGCAACGTCGGGTGCGCTGCCGTCAGATTATTCTTATCGAATTTTTCACCATTCGCGGTGGTTTTACCGTGAAACCCCAGGCCGTAACTTGACGCTTCGCCGGTTTGTTCGATTACGGGCTTGCCATCAGCGGATGCTTTTACGCTAACTTTATCTTTGACCAGATCCTGACTGACCCTCGGCCTTTTCCGTCTTCTGCGCCTTTTGCTTCACGTTCTCAGCAACTTTTTCGGCGTTTTGGGTTTCCTTGATGTTCTCAGCACCGTAGCTTCGAGATCCAACCCATAAAGCCAAAATCAATATTGTAAAACTCAGAGGGATGTAATGATCGAGCTTTTTCATATAAATAAACCTGCTCTGGCATTCTGCTATTCAAGGACTGTGCCAAGTCATAGGAACACCAAATCAAAAACTATACGAGTCGAGTCCCAATTGTGCAACGCAGCCTCAAGAATCGTGACTCATCTTTGGGATTGTATCCGACTGCAATCTCCCGCCGGCCTGTGAACTCTGACTCATGCAAACCTAACTTTTACGACTTGTATTCAAGTTCGCTTATCAGCGCTGGCATTTGATGTGCAGCGACGTGCATTGCTGTGGCATTGCCTAGATTGGAACAAAGCATCGAAACCGTCGGACTCTGAAAAAGCATTGGGATCGTTTCCCTTCCCTAAGATGTCGATTTAGCCAGCGCTCGTTCGACTAGGTAGTGAGAACATCGGCTGCGAGGGAAACTGATTCACTGTCGAGACTAGAGGAGAAAACATTATGGCGCGTAAAATCTTTGTCAACTTACCGGTAAATAACCTGAAATCATCCATGGATTTCTTTTCGTCGCTCGGTTTCACATTTAACCCGCAATTCACCGACGATACGGCGGCGTGTATGGTGATCAGCGAGGACATATATGCCATGCTCCTCACCCACGCAAAATTCAAAGAGTTCACGCCTAATCCGATTTGCGATGCGACGAAAAGCACGGAAGCGCTGATCTGTTTGTCCTGCGAAAGCCGTGCAGCGGTCGATGATACCGTGCGGAACGCGGTCGTGGCCGGCGGCAAGACTTACAACCGACCGCAAGACCACGGCTTTATGTATGCGCATGGTTTTCAGGATATCGATGGCCATATCTGGGAACTGGTCTATATGGAGCCCGGCGCGATAAAGTCAGAGAGCTGAGCCAGACGGCGAAAAATTATGAGCAATACTGAGACGACAGCAAGAACCGACTCGCAGCTGGCCTTCGCGCGCGTCGCCACGGCGCTCGCCTTTGTCAGTGTCGGCGCCCTAGCCATCGGCGCGCTTGCGATTGGACGGCTGGCCATCAAGCGAGTTGCCATCGAGGTAGGGAGGATAGACCCATGACACACGATAAAATCCACGAGGGCACGCGACGAACCCGGTTGCAGAATGAATCTGCGGAGTACCTTGCCAAGCGGGAAGAGTTGCGCGTTGCGGAAATCGAGTCGATGAAGCTGCGCGAGCGAGTTGCGAAACTGCGCCGTGAACTGCCCCAGGGTGGGACGGTTGAGAACTATACTTTCCTTGAAGGTCCGGCCGATCTCAATGCCGGCGACACCCCGACGCGAACGGTTCGCTTGAGCGAGTTAATCACCGCGCCCGATCGCGCCCTGGTGCTCTATCAGTTTATGTACGGAAAGCGGCAAACGAGCCCCTGTCCGATGTGCACGCTTTTGATCGATAGTCTCAACGGAGTGGCGCACCATCTGGCGCAGAATGTCGATCTTGCCATTGTCGCCGCCGCTGATGCGCCGGCTCTGCGCGCCCACGCGCGCAGACAACGATGGGACAATCTGCGACTGCTTAGCACCCCAGAAGGCAGCACGTTTAAATATGATATGGGCGGAGAAGACCGCGAAGGAAATCAGGACTCGACCTTATCGGTATTTACCCGTGCGCCTGATGGCACCATACGGCACTTCTACAGCGCCCATCCGCATATGGCGTCCGACATCAATGAACGCGGTCTCGATCTCTTGTCACCGGTCTATAACGTGCTGGACCTCACCCCCCAGGGCCGCGGTGACTGGTATGCTTCGCTCGATTATCCAGTGAAGGTAAGAGCCGCGCCGTGAAATCGCGCCTCGGTCTGCAAAAATTCCAAGCTTGGCAACATGAGCCGGGCGATTTTATTTCCGGTGGTTCTCGGAACGTGAATCTGGGGTGGGCTTTATCTTCGCGACGACCGACTGCCCGCGCTCACGCCAATTCGCAGCGAGCCGGCGCGATAAGCGTCCGCAGCGATGAAGGCAACCCTAAAACAATAATCAGAGTGCGGCTCGCGTTATACGGCTAAGCATTGATGCCTGATTGATAGTCACTTTCCAGTTCCGCCAACACCGTTACGAGCAGATCGATTTTTAACGGCTTAACAAAGTGCATGTCGAAGCCGGCTGCTAAAGCGCGCCGTTTGTCCTCGGCCTGGCCATAGCCGCTGAGGGCGCTCAAAAATGTTTTTCCGCCTTCTTCGCGCTGGCGCAGCTGTTGAGCAATCTGGTAACCGTCAAGCCCCGGCAGTCCGATATCGCAGAGCACCACCTCGGGTTTAAAACGCGCCGCCGCCGCGAGACCGTCAAGCCCGTTATAGGCGACTTCGACATCATGGCCGAGCTGCTTTAACAACAATTGCATGCTCAAGGCGCCGGCTTGGTTGTCTTCTATGATGAGAATACGGAAGCAGCGCGTTCGTCCAACGCTCGCTACTTTTTCGGCAGAGGCTACTAACGGAGCCTTTTCGATGGGCAAGCGAATGATAAATTCGGAACCCTGTCCTGGGCCGGCGCTCGCCCCCGTCACTTCGCCGCCATGAAGCTCGACCAGCCCTTTGACCAGCGCCAGCCCCAAACCAAGGCCGCCGCGGCTGCGCGCGATACTGCGGTCCGCCTGGGCGAAGCTGTCGAACACACTCTGCAAAGTTTCATTGTCCATGCCCATCCCGGTATCGCGGACGCGAATCAACGCTGAATTGTCGCCAGAATCTGCGCTCAAAGCCACCGTCACCTGGCCGTCGCCATCGGTAAACTTGCTCGCATTATGCAGCAAATTACCAATCACCTGCGCGATCCGGGTTTTGTCGCCATTGACGAATAACTGCCGGTTTGGCAGTTCGAGAATGAGCCTCAAGCCGTTGGCTTCGAGAGTGTCGCGGTAGCTTTGCACCGTCTCCGCCAGCACCTCGGCGACATCGAAACACGTCAACTCCAGGCGTATCTTGCCGGTGGTAATGCGCGAGACGTCGAGCAGGTCGTCGATCAGCCGCCCCATTTGGCGCGTTTGTTCCTCGATCATCTCGCGCATGTCGGCCGACGCGTCCGCGCCAAATTTTTTGCGCATAACTTGCAGCAGATTGTGAATGATCGCCAGAGGATTTCTCAGTTCATGTCCCAGTATGGCGAGAAATTCGTTCTTGCGCTGGTCGGCTTCGCGCAATTGATCCTGGAGCTTCTGGCCGCGCAGATCCGTCACCACCAGGCAGATAAATTCGTCGCTGCCGACCCGCGTGCGCCGCGCCGAAATCCGCACCGGGATGGGCGTGCCGGCGCGATCTTCAAGTGCGATTTCAACCCGGCCGCTGCCGCCGTCGCCCGCGCGTAACAGCGCGGCGACCGCATCCTGGTCGGGACCGGCAATGAAAGCGAAAAACGATCCGCCGATGGTCTCTTCAATGGAAGCTGCGGTCAACTCGGCGAATTGCCGATTAGAGTAGAGAATGGTGCCATCTTGCGAAAGCGTCACCGCGCCTTCGTTCATGGTCTCGACATAGGTGCGATAGGGTTGATCGGCCCCTTGGAGCGTGTAGACCTGGGGTCCTTGGGGTCCTTCGATCACCAGCGCGTCGACGTTGCCGGCGCGAATCGCAGTCAGTAACTCTTCCGCCTCTTCCAGACGCGTTCGCAGCTCGTGATTCTCCACCAGCAAATGATCGTTGCTTTGCGCCTGCGAAGTCATGCGAGCTCATCCTCTTCGATGGCGATACCGAGACGGCGCAAGATGGTTTTCGTGTCGGAAAGATCGCCGAACATCTGGCGCACCGGTGGCGGCAGGTTTTTCAGCAGTGTCGGCGTGGCGATAATGCGATGGCGCGCGGCTAGCTCCGGTTGCTGGTAAAGATCGATGACCTCGAGCGCATAATTGCCGGCGAGGTACTTGTCGCAAAGGCTCTTGAGGTTAATCAACGCCTGGCGCGAGCGCGGCGTCATGCCGCTGATGCACAGCTTCAACAGATAAACCTGAGATTCACCGTTCGCCGCCGGTTCGAATTCTGCGGATTTATTTTTTCGTTTTGCCAATTGAATACTCATTCGCCGTACTCCGGTTGTCCTAATCGCTCCGAACTAGTGACCCCGTCGAAGGAAATTTAAACCTCGCGAAACTCGCTAGCCCGCGGGCCGCAAATCCAAGCCGACGAGCACGCGCTCGGTGTTGGACAGATCGCCGATGATTTTGTGAATCGGCTCGGGAAGCTTGCGCACCAGGGTCGGGATCGCCAGGATTTGATCGCCGCGCGCCAATTGCGGCCGCTCGAGCAGATCGATGATTTCGATCACATACTCCCCCGCCAGATTCTCCTCGCAGATTTTTTTTAAGTTAGCCAAGGCAGTCAAACACTTCGGCGTCTGCCCGGCCACATAGAGGCGCAGTTGCCACTGCTTATTCGACGAGGGTGCCGCGCCGGTCTTTGCGCCCGTTCGCTTTACCGCCGTTTCTTCGTTCACCGCCATGGTTTACTCCTTTCCTTCGAGGTTTGCCGGACTTTCCATCAGCATCGGCGCCGCGCAAACCGGCGAGCACAGCGCGCGTTCCAGTCATGAGGTCTTCAGCAATGCGCATATCGTTCACGGCTTTCTCGATCTCAGCGGACTCGCTGGTAAAGGCAGCGCGCAGTGAAGCGATTTGCGCTTCCATGGCTAAACGCTTGCTTTCGAGTTCGCGCTGTTTGCGCTCGATCTCCTGCTGCTGCGCCAGCGCTTCGGCGCGCTCGCGCGCCTCTTGCGCCACCCGCGCGGTGCCGGCCAGGACGCCGGCGACTCCCGCGTAGACTTCGCGCAATTGGGCGCCGTGGTTGGTCAACGTAAACTCGCGGATCTGATTGGAGTGCGGCATGCCGCGGGACTTTAAAATATACAGGCCGCGATTGCGCTCGCCGTTCATTTCCAGATTGCGTAACAAGAGCCAGGTGTCCATCAACGACGAGATGCCAACCTCGGTCTTTTCCGGATTGTCTTGATCGCTGGTCAGACTGGTCAACAGCGCGGTAATCTTCCGCGATTTCAAAAAATCCACCAGGCGCACGAGCATGGTTTTGGCTTCCAGCGAGCTGCCGATTTCGGTGAGAGTGGTCACCGGATCGATCACCACCACCGCGGGATCGAAATCGCCGATCTGCTTGAGCATCAGCGCCAGGTGCGACTCCAAGCCTTGAACTTGCGGCCGCGCCGGGTGGAAACGCAACAAGCCGCGCTCGACCCAGCGGCCGAGATCGATGCCGATGGAGCCCATATTGCGCACGATCTGCTGCTGCGATTCTTCAAAGGGAAAATACATGCAGCGCTCGCCGCGCGCGCACGCGGCCTCGATAAAGTGCGCCGAGAGCGAACTCTTGCCCGAGCCGGGCGTGCCGGAAATCAGCACACTGCCGCCGCGGTAGTAGCCCTTGCCCATCAAGCATGGCGTCGAGCCGGGCGATTCCCGAAGAGATGCGCTCGGTGGGAGCCTCATGATTTAAACCAAGCGACGTCACCGGCAATACCGAGATCCCGCCGGCATCGATCAGGAACGGATACTCGTTGGTGCCGTGAGTCGTGCCGCGGTACTTGACCACACGCAGACGCCGGGTCGACACCTGTTCGATCACCCGATGGTCGAGCAAAATGACGCAGTCCGAAACATACTCTTCCAAGCCGTGGCGGGTTAGCGCGCCGCCGCCGCGTTCGGCGGTGATTACGGCGGTGACGCCGCGCTCTTTGAGCCAGCGAAACAGCCGGCGCAACTCGGCGCGCAAGACACCTTCGTTGGGCAAGGCTGCGAACAGCGCTTCGATGGTGTCGAGCAAGACGCGCTTGGCTTTTACTTTATCGATGGCGTGGCCCAGGCGGATAAACAATCCTTCGAGATCGTATTCGCCGGTCTCTTCGATCTCGCTGCGCTCGACCCGGACAAAATCGATCGCCAGCTGGTTGCGTTTGATCAGTCGCGTCGAAATCAAAGCCGAGACTGGCGACGTTCTCGATCAACTCGGTTTCGCTCTCCTCGAAGGCCATGACCACGCCGGGCTCGCCGAACTGCGGTGGCGCCGCGGTAGATAAACTCCATGCCGAAAAGAGTTTTGCCGGCGCCGGCGGTGCCGGCGATAAGCGAGGTGCGGCCGCGCGGCAAGCCGCCGCCGGTGATTTCGTCCAAACCGCCGATACCGGTGGGTGCCTTGGCCAGCGCCGGTAAAGGCTGCTTTAGATTGGTTCATTCGCTTTGCCATAACCGTTAAACGCTCCACCGACGAGTTGCGATCGCCGAGCGCTCACTCGAACGATATCTCGCGCCGAAAGAATTCTATTACTATCAAAACAAATCCTGTCCGCAAGACAAAACTCGCAATACATTAAGAGGCACCAAGCCGGATTCTGTCCCAATAACAGGACAGCTAGGACGTTCACTACATTTCAGGCGGCATCAGCCATCACGGTTTTTCTAAGTTTTTGATTCCTAATCCTTGCTATTCCCAACACTATAATATGCCGCCACGTCGCGCATTTGCGCTTCGCTCAAGTGCGGCGCGACATGTTGCATCAGGTGCGCGTAAGCGGTGCCGCCACGTTTGCCGGCTTTGAAGAGCTGCAATTGAAGTACCAAATAATCGCCATGCTGTCCGGCAAGATCGGGATAGAATGGATTGCGGCGGCGCGCGCCCGGACCATGACACTCCGCACAAGGGGGGACTTTGTTTTGCGCCACGCCGCCCAGGGCGATTGCCCGCCCGCGCGCGATGGCGGCGCTGTCGGGACTGGCGGATCGCGAAGCGGGCGCAAGCCCGGCGTAAAAATGCGCAAGTTCGCTCATCGTTTGCGCGCTCAAACCGGCGGCGATCGGTTCCATCATGCCGCTGTGGCGTCGGCCGCGCCCATAGGCGTCGAGAGTCGCGAAAATATACGCTGCCTGTTGACCGGCGATAACCGGCGAGGCGCCGTCCCTGCCCATCCCGTCGGCGCCGTGACAGCGCGAACAGTTTTCGCTCACTGCGCGGCGCGCCGCAACCGATTTGGGCTGCCAGCGCGCGCAGCGGCGCGTCCATGCCGTCGTCCGCGGTTTCACCCCGTGTCACGCGCGCGTACTCTGCGGCATTCAAAATCGGCAGGCGCTTGAGGAACGCGACGATCGCCCAGACCTCATCGTCGCGACCGGGCGCGGGCCAGGCGGGCATGCCGGTGAACTTGATGCCGTGTTTGATCATGTAAAAAAGCTCCTCGGCTTCCCAGTTGGCGATGCGCGGCGGCAGATAGACCGGAGGGGGCGTCATCCGCGCCGCGATTCTCGGCTGGCGCAACTCCGGGCCGCCATGGCAAGGACGGCAGCCGATATCGTAGTAAGCACCGCCCTTGACCACCATGCGCGGATCGTCAAGCGGCGGCGGCTTCACGCCAAGAGTATGCGTGCTGACCGAGCGTTGTTTGGAAAAATCCAGCAGCCAGGCGGTAATCGCCCAGTGGCCCGAGCTGGCTTTGATCGGCACGATCCCGGAGAGCATGACGAGACCTCCCAACATGCCAAGCAGCGTAAGCACGAGCGCGCCACGCCACAGCCAGGTTTTCATGCCCTTGCCCTCCGCCGATAATCCACCCTGCGCAATAACCCCGCCGTCAGCCACAGCCCGCCGGCGAGATAGGCAACGCCACCGACCAGCAGCATGATGGCGCCGCCCAGATGCTGGTCAGCGAGCGCAGCTATGGTATCTAGGGCATCTTGGGCCATGAGCGTCGCATCCGCCGTGCCATGTGTGAATAGCGGCCGCGGCGCCAGAGCCAAGAGCGCGCCAAGCAGGGTCATGTGCATGGAAGTCAGCAGCAGCGCAATCACTCCGCTGCCAGCCCGGCCGCGGCGCTCGTCGCCAGTACCGCCGAAAACCGCCAGCCAGAGCCAGAGCCCGGCGAGTAAAAACATGCCCTGCTCGGCAAGCGACGCGAGACCGGGGTGGCGCGCGGCGTGATGCAGCGCGGGCGTGTGCCAAGCCCACACGACGATAAATTCCACCAGCGACACCGGAATCGGCGGAAACAGCGCGGGCAAGCGCGCTACCGGATCGACAGCGCTGCCGGCAACCCCAAGCGCCAACAGCGGCGCCGCCACGGCGACGATCCCCATATGCACGACCATATGCGCGCTAAACGGCGCCATGCCCAACGAAGCCCAAGGCGTCAACCAGAGAGCCGCAAGCGTGAGCACAGCGATGATGAAAATAATTGGCCGGGTCATTTCAATTACTTCGTCTCGTTCAATCACTTCGTTCCGTTCAAACGCTAACGCTCCGTCAGTCTATGAGGTTTTAACCTCCCGATCCCTTCCTCCCCCGCGGCCGCGGGGGAGGACACAGGTGGGGGTTTGAAGGCTTGAACGGAGCGCAGCGGTTGAACGTTTTGAACGGCCTTGTCTTCCATCTAATAACAACTCCGAAAAAACAGCGTGATCGAGCCGGCGTAAGCGATCGCTGCGAAGCTTAAACAAGCCAGCAAAAAAGTTGCATAACCGATAAAACGATAACGGTCTTCCGGTGAATCGTCGTCGTGCGGCAAACTAGCCGCGCCGGTGCGATGCCGGCGATAGCCCATCCAGGCGACCACGGCAGTCGCCGCAAGTCCGGCCAACGTGTACACAACAATCGCGCCGCGAACGGCGCCAAGAGAACCGCCGGTCTCAACCATCTTGCCGCACCAGATCGACGCCGTGCCGTAGCTCAACAGCAAGTGCGCCGCCCAGATCAGCGGCCCCAGGGTGAGCAGTAAAATGTTATCTTTGTGCTCTGGAAAGTCTTTGGTCGCCATTGGTTTTGCTCTGCACCATTGAACAATTTTGGATTTTAGATTTTGGATTTTGGATTATCGGAAATACCGCGAGCAAGCGAATCTGCCAGAAAGTCGTGGCTCCATGGCATTCAAAGACCGAGTAATTGCACGCTGTTCGCCTCATCATAGTTATTCTTTAATCCAAAATCGAAAATCCAAAATTCATCATAAGAGTAGCGGAAATCCGGCAATCACCGCCACCGTGATCGCCGCCGTCAGCGCGGTGAAATGCCAGTACAGTGCCACGTTGTGAATGTCCATGTCGTAGCGCGCGGTCATGCGTCCGGCGAGGCGGCGCGCTATGCAGTAAAGCTGCATGATGATGCCGAGCAGCGCCTGCACCGCGGCCCAGATCACCAGGATCCAAACGGTTGCACCATAGACATGGCTCGCCGGGTCAAGGCCGGTGCGCCACGGACCCGCGAGCAGCGCCGCTGCGCCGGCGGCGCTTAAAAAAATCGCCAACCCGAGGCCCAGGTAAAAGGCCGGGGCGTTGTCGAGACGATTCCAGCGCACGCTCAAAAGCGTTAACGCCCAGGAGCCAAGCATCGCCGCCGCTGCGACGACCGGCCAGAAAACCCCTGGGCCGTGGGTCGGTTCGGGTGGAAAGTCGTCGCGCACCGTCCAGTAGAAGAAATAACCGAAGACCAGACAGATAAAGGCCGTGAACAGCGCCAGCATGGTGATGAACATCGCCCACCAGCCCACCGACTCCCGCCCCGAGAGATATAGCGGCAAGGTCAATCCGAGACCGACGTCTTTGCTTTCTTTCTCGGGAATTTGCCCGGTGCCCGTCCATAACCAGAAGATAATCACCACCAGCCCGGCCATCAGACTGATCAGCGCCGCGGTCCACCAATGATAAGTGCCAAAAATAAAAAAACCGCCGGTGCCAAGCGCCGCCCATAACGTGATGAAAGTGGACCCCGGCAGGCGCGCGCATTGTTGCGGCTCGGCATCGAGCACCGAGGTGATGATCGTTTCGCGCCGGCCTTCCTCCGCATCCGGCAAATAAAATCTGCCCTCGTCGATGTCGCGAATGAAATTCGCCTGGTCCCACAATGGATATCGGCTATCGATTTCCGGAATCGAGCGAATGCCCCAGGGCTGGGCTGGCATTTCTTGAGTCCACTCGATGGTCCCGGCGCGCCACGGGTTGCGCTCCGCATAGGGTTGATGGCGCTTTGGCCGGAATAGATCCCAGAAGATCAGCGCGACGCCGGCGGCGAGAATAAATGCGCCGATGGTCGAGGCCAGATTCAGCCCATCGAAACCCATTCCCGCGGGGTAAGTAAAAACCCGTCGCGGCATGCCGCGCAGGCCGGTCACATGCATCGGCAGAAACGCAATATTGAATCCGATAAATGCCAGCCAGAAAGCGATCTTGGCCAATTTATCGGAGAGCAGCTTGCCGCTGATCAAGGGGTAAAAATAATAGCAACCGGCAAAGATCGGAAACAGCGCGCCGCCGATCAAGACGTAATGTAAATGCGCGACGACGAAAAACGTGTCGTGAGCTTGAAAATCGAAAGGCGCCACTGCCACCATCACGCCGGTCAAGCCGCCGAGCACGAAAATCACCAGGCTGCCGAAGGCCCAGAGCATCGGCACCGACGGCACCACTCGCCCGGCGGCGAGGGTGGCGATGAAGCAGAAAATCTGCACGCCGGTGGGCAGCGCCACCGCCTGCGAGGCGGCGGCAAATATTCCGAGAGTGATGCCCGGCAGTCCGGTGGTAAACATGTGATGCACCCACAGGCCGAAACTCAGAAACCCGGTGCCCACCGCGGCCAGCACGATCCAGCTGTAGCCGACTATCGGGCGCTGCGCGAAAGTCGGCACGATCATCGCGATCAGCGCCACCGAGGGCAAAAAAATGATGTAGACTTCGGGATGGCCGAAGAGCCAGAACAAATGTTGCCAGAGCAGCGGATCGCCGCCGCGCTCGGGATTGAAGAACGGCCAGTCAAAAGCGCGTTCGAGCTCGAGCAGCATGCTGCCGGCGATCAACGGCGGAAAAGCGAAGACGATCATCACCGCGGCGACCAGCACATACCAAACATACAGCGGCATTAAATTAAGGCGCATGCCGGGCGGTCGGGTCTTGAGCGAGCCGACGATCATCTCGACGGCGGCGGCGATGGCGGCGATCTCGATGAAAGAAAACCCCAATAGCCAAATATCCGCGCCGATGTCGGGCTGATACTTGGAAGTGAGCGGCGGATACATGAACCAGCCGCCGCGCGGCGCGGCATCGAAGAAGATCGACCCGCAAAGAAACACGCCGCCGAGCAGAAAACACCAAAAGCCAAATGCCGAAAGACGCGGAAACGGCAAGTCGCGCGCGCCGAGCATTTGCGGCAAAAACAACACCGCGATCGCTTCGAAGATCGGAATCGCGAACAAGAACATCATCACCGAGCCATGCACGGTGAATGCTTGGTTGTAGGTTTCGGCGGCAAGAAAATCGTTATCGGGCACGGCGAGCTGGATACGCATCAACAGCGCCAGCGCGCCGCCGAAGAGCAGGAAGATAAACGTCAGCCCGGTGTACCACAAACCAACGTCCTGATTGTTGACCGACGACCAATAGCGCCAACCGGCAGGGCGTCTCCCAGGTACGCATCAGTCGCTCGGCTTGCGCCCGCCGCTGTTCGACGGGCAATGGTTCGGCTAACGGTTGAGGATCGGGTCTCTTCATGATTGCAACACGGTTCAATCGCTAACGCTTCGTTCAACCGCTTCGCTCTGTTTAATACGCGGAAGAACGGGACGAAGAACGAGTTGGCAAGATGGTTTAACTATTGCAACCTCCGACAACGGCTTGAACGGAGCGCAGCGATTGAACGGCTTGGACGATTTGAACGTGTTCATCATTCTAAGTCCGTCCAGATACGCCGCCACTGCCTGCAACTCGGGTTCGGGCAGCATGCCAAAAACCGGCATGTGCACTCCGGGTTTTAACTTATCCGCATGCTTGAGCCAGCGCACGAACGCCTCCGGCGTGTTCGGCAAAATTCCTGCGCCGAGACTCAACCGGCTGCCGACATGGGTGAGATCAGGCCCGATGACGCCGGCGGCGGATGTGCCACGGATGCTGTGGCAAGCGCCGCAGCCGCTTTCCAAAAACGCCGCCAATCCGCGCGCAGCGAGCGCGGTCGTGGGCGCCTGCGCCGGCAGGGCTTGCGCCGTCAGCCAGCGGGCAAAGTCCGCGGGTTCCATCACCACGACTGGAAACGCCATCAGCGCGTGGGAGGTGCCGCAGTACTCGGCACAGGCGCCGCGAAAAGTTCCGCTGCGTGTGGGCGTCAGAACCAGGCGCGTGACACGGCCGGGAATCATGTCGATCTTGCCGCCCAACGGCGGTATCCAAAAGGAATGGACGACATCGGGACTTGCTAGATGAAACTGCACCGGCGCGCCGACCGGAAGACGGATTTCGTTGGCGACGGTCACAACGGCGGCGCCGGGCGGGCGGTAATGCACGCGCCACCACCACTGCTCGCCGGAGACATCGATTTGCAGGCTGCCCGGAGGCGCGGGGGCGAGTAACGCCGGTATCGGCGCCAGGCCATAAAGCAGCAGCAGCGCCAGCGCCAGGGTGGGCACTACGGCGCCGCCGCCAATGATCATTATATTAGTGCGCCGCCGGTTTTGCTTTTCCGGCGCGCTGCGCGCCGCCCAGATCGCTAGGATGATAACCCCGAACCAGATAACTGTCGCCGAACCGGTCATCCACCAGAAAATATCGGCAATCCACTGGGCGCCGTGACCGGCCGGGTCGAGCGCCGACTGCGGTCCATCGCAGCTCCAACTACTCAGCGCGAAAACGAAACCGAAAAAGATCCGGAACGGAATATTAGCCGCAAAGAACGCAAAAATAGTAAAGGGATTTATCGGAGCGTGCGGGCAACACGGCCGCTCAAATGTGCAGCGCCAGAGCGTGTTAGCAGAGGAAATTTTGCATGCCACAAAAAACCTTCATGCATATCGACGATGCCGGTGGTTAAATTTCTACTTCTATCGCCTTCAGCTTGTCCGGTGCCGATCTTGTTCCGACAACGACTTGAACTGCTTGAAACGGTTTGAACGATTTGAACGGCCTTTTCTTTGGTTACTTCGCCGGTTCGACGCGCAGAATTCTGCCGTTGTTCTCGTCAGTGATGACGTAGATCGCGCCGTCCGGCGCTTGCTGCACGTCGCGTATTCGCGCGCCCAGGTCGCCGGCGTAACGATACTCGTTGCTAACGCGCCCGGCGGTCATTTCCAGCCGCACCAACTGGCCCGGCTGCAACGAACCGATCAGCAGATTACCGTTCCATTGCGGGAACGCTTTGCCGGTGTAAAACAATGCCCCCGACGGCGCGATCACCGGGTCCCAATAATAAACCGGTTGTTCCATGCCCGGCTTGCTGGTGCCTTCGCCGATTTTGGCCCCGGAGTAATCGACACCATAGGTAATCACCGGCCAGCCATAATTTTTGCCCGGCTGCGGCTGATTCAGCTCGTCACCGCCGCGCGCGCCATGCTCGACGGTCCACAGTTGTCCGGTCTCCGGGTGGAGCGTCGCCGCTTGCACGTTACGATGGCCATAGGACCAGATCTCCGGCCGCACGCCTTCGCGCCCGACAAATGGATTGTCTTTCGGAATGCCGCCATCCGGTTGGATTCTGACTATTTTGCCCAACGTGGCCGCCAGATTCTGCGCCTGATCACGGTAAGCGAAGCGATCGCCCAAAGTAACGAATAAATTGCCATCGCGGCCGAACAGCAGACGCGAGCCGAAATGATTATCACCCTTGACTTTAGGCAGCTGGCGCCAGATCACCTGGACTTTTTCCAGCGCCCGCTCGGCCAAAACACCACGCGCCACCGCAGTGCCGGCGCCGCCCTCGCCCTCTTCGGCAAAGGAAAAATAAATGAGCCGGTCCTGGGCGAAGCTAGGCGATAGCGCGATATCGAGCAGCCCGCCCTGCCGGCGCGCGACCACTTTGGGCACGCCGGCCAACGGCTCGGCAACGCGCCCGTTACGATCGATGACGCGCAAGCGTCCCGGCCGTTCACTGACGAGCATGCGTCCGTCGGGTAGAAATTCGAGAGCCCAGGGATGTTCCAATCCTTTGGCGACAGTCGTCACCCGCAACCCGCCTTCAACCGGCTTCGGTTGCGGCGAACTCGGCGCCTGACCGGCGGCATGCGGAACGGCGCATAGTAAAAAAAACAGGCGAAGTAAATTAGTTTTCATTTCGCGTTCGAGCTCAACCGCGGAGAGCGGGTTTGAACCCGCCCCTACCTCACGCCAAATCTTTTTTGTGTTTTTCGGCCCTTCTTTTCCTACCGGCTTGCAGCCGCCGCGGCCAGCGCCGCGCTGTGTTCCGGGGTGCCCTTCGCCGGAATCGTCCAGAAATAAACCGACCGTCCATCGATTGTGAGTGTTTGCTGCGGCTTCCAGCTGCCCATATCGAACGCATGCGACACGACCCGGGTGCCCGGCTTTAAATCATTCAGCAGCTTGGGCAACAACTTAAGATTGAGTGTATTTAACAAATATAACGTCACCACCGTGGCATCACTGATCTTCGCTTCGAATAAATCTTCGTTGAGAAATCGCACGCGGTCGCGAACGCCCGCCTTGGCGCGATTGGCTTCCGCCTCGGCGATGCGATCCGGATTGATCTCGATGCCGACAGCGCGGGTTACGCCATATTTTTCCACCGCCATGATTGGAATACGCCCGTCCCCGGAACCTAAGTCGAACAGCACATCGCCCTTGCCCGCTTTGGCTACTTTGAGCATGGCATCGACCACTTCAACTGGAGTTGGCACGTAGACCACGTCCGGCGAACGCAACTGCTTGGCCGCGGTCGGCCGCTTGGCGTCCTCGTTAGCCGTCTGACTTTCTTGGGCGATTGCGGCGGAGCCGTAATAGCTGAGAAAAAAAACCAGACAGCCCGCGATCCAGCGCTTTGTCAACATAGATTTGTTCTCCTAGAATAGTGTTGTGATAGTTAAAATCTAACGATGTCATCTCGCAGATTAGCAAAATTTATGATCGCAGAACCTTGCCTGAATGTACTTAAATCGAGACACATGGCGCTCGATCTGTCCCATAGTTCGGACAGAAAATTACCAGCCAATTGAAGACTGCCGCCGAAAGTGGCGACGCCGAAGCGAATATGGACCGTCAATTAAGTTTGATTATCATGGTCCAGCATCTCCGATGGTCGATTCACTCTCCCGCCATCTCGGCACAACTCTCCTCACAGCGCCCGCACCATTCGGCGCACTCTTGCATCTGCTCGTCGTCGGCGCCCAGCGCGGTACAATCATCGGCGCAGCGCCCACACACTTCCGCGCAGGCAGCGCAGGTTTCATGGTGCATTTCCGAGCCGCGTATCATGAAGTCGGCACTGATTTGACAAATCTGCGCGCAGTCGGTTAATAGGCGAATATGCTTTTCCTCAGCATGTTTGCCGCCCATGCGCAGGCAATACTGGATCGTCTCCAAGCAAACCCGGTGGCAGTCGACACAGTTTTCGATGCAATCTTCAATATTGTGATTGACCTTCTCCTGCTGATGAACCATTGGGCCCTCCCTACCGACGCGGTCTCCTCTTACCAGCGCTCTAACTTTGGCCTAATAATTGAATCTTTAAGTGTGAGCAACGCTCGTGCCAAAAACAGTTGGCCTAAACTTTCGATCACCTTGCGAGCCGTTGCCGGGATAAAAAATTAATGTCTCCCAATCGCGACTTTTTCAGATAGTGTTATGGGACGGTAGCGCGGGCCCAAAGACGCATGCGCCAGATGACACCGCGCGTTCGGAAAAGTAATTTTCACAACACTCCGGCAAGCAACAGCATGCACGCACGACTTTTTCCTCAAGGAGCACGGTTTTGACTTCGAGTAATCCTAACGATCCTGAGTCGTCATTTCCGGTGCCGGAAATGCACGACAAAGGCGCGGTCACCGATGCCGATAACGGCAACGGCTCGTTTCCGATCGTCGGCATCGGCGCGTCGGCGGGCGGTCTCGAAGCCTATCAGCAACTGCTCACGCATCTTCCGGACGACACCGGCATGGCGTTCGTCTTGATCCAACATCTCGATCCCCATCATGAAAGCCGGCTCGTCGATTTATTGGCTCGCTTTACGCAAATGCCGGTCAGCGAAGCGGCACACGCGCAAAAAGTCGAGCCCAATCACGTCTATATTATTCCGCCCAATGTGAATCTGGCGATCGTCGAGGGAAAGCTTCAAGTATCGCCGCGCGCCGAGACACGCGGGCTCCATCTGCCCATCGATTTTTTCTTTCGCTCCCTGGCGGAAGACCAAAAGACATATGCCGTGGGCATCGTTCTATCCGGCACCGGATCCGACGGCGCCCAAGGGGTTTGCGAGATCAAGGCGATGGGCGGCATCACTTTCGCGCAAGACGAGCGCTCGGCCAAGTTTAGCGGCATGCCGCACAGCGCCGCCGAGAGCGGCTGCGCCGATCTGATCCTGGAGCCCCAGGAAATCGCCCGCCGGTTGGCGCAGATCCGCACCCACCCCTATCTGATCTGCCCAACCACCGCGCCGATTATCGACGAGGATGGCGAAAGCCAATACCGAAAAATTTTAACCCGGGTGCGCGCTGTCACCGGCGTCGATTTCACGTTGTATCGCGACACGACGATCAAACGGCGCATCATGCGGCGCATGGCGCTGCATACCCACGACAGCCTTGGCGACTATATCCCGCGCCTGGAGAAAGACCCGGAAGAGGTCAAGGCGCTTTACCACGATCTTTTAATTAACGTCACCAGTTTTTTTCGCGATCCGGCTTTGTTCGATGCCTTGAAAGAGCGAGTTTACCCGGAAATCATCAATGGCAAGCCACCGTTAGCGACCATACGCGTGTGGGTTCCGGGTTGCTCCACTGGCCAGGAAGCCTATTCCATCGCCATGAGCTTGCTCGAGTACTTCGATAATAAACCGAGCCGGCCGCCGATTCAGATCTTCGCCACCGATATCAGCGAGCCGACGTCCCTCGACAAAGCGCGCGCCGGCATTTATCCCGATAGTATCGAAGCCGAGGTCAGTCCCGAGCGCTTGAGACGTTTTTTTCAAAAGGAGGAGCATGTCTACCGAATCGACAAATCGCTGCGCGATCTGTGCGTCTTTGCGCGCCAGAACCTGACCTTGGACCCGCCCTTTTCCCATGTCGATATCGTGAGTTGCCGCAACGTGCTGATCTATCTGTCGCCGCCGCTGCAAAAGCGGGTTTTGCCGACGTTTCATTACGCCCTCAACTCGCCCGGCTTTCTCGTGCTCGGCAGCTCCGAATCGATCGGCGACCACCTCGATCTATTCGATGTCACCGACCGAACGAACAAAATTTACGCCAAAAGACCGACGGCGAACCGGCCGATTATTAATTTCGCGCCGGACGATTTTCGCCACATCGGCCATTTGACCGAGAAGCGCAGCCTGGCGCCGGCGTCGACGCCGCTGGATTTTCATCGCGAAGTCGACCGGCTTCTGCTCGGGCGCTATGCGCCGCCCGGCGTGCTCGTCAATGACAATCTCGACATCCTCCAGTTTCGCGGCCGCACCGGGGAATATCTGGAGTTGCCTTCCGGCGAGCCCACCACCAATTTGCTCAAGATGGCGCGCGAAGGATTATTCCTGGAACTGCGCAGCGCCATCGAAGAGGTGCGCAAGCAACATCGATCGGTGCGCCGCCAGGGAGTGCGCCTGCGTGTCGATGGCGCACAGCCGCAGCATCGATCTCGAGGTGGTACCGGTGCGGCCGCCGGGCAGCCACGAAACCTGTTTTCTGGTTTTGTTCAATGAGACACCGGGGTCGGGGCGCGCCGCGGATACCCATGGCGATGCGCGCCAGCCTCTGTCTCAGGCAGCTCTGATTGAAGAAGAACGCGAGGTCGTGCAACTGCGCCGCGAGCTCGTCGCGATCAAAGAATACTTGCAGTCACTGCTCGAACAGCAAGACGCCGCCAACGAAGAGCTGCGCTCGGCCAACGAGGAAATTCTCTCCAGCAACGAAGAATTGCAAAGCACCAACGAGGAGCTCGAAACCGCCAAGGAGGAGCTGCAGTCCACCAATGAAGAACTGACGACGGTCAACGAGCAGCTGCACACTCGCAATCTCGAGCTCAACGAGGTCAACAACGATTTGACCAACCTGCTCGCCAGCATGGCCATTCCGATGGTCATGGTCGGTCCCGACCTGCGCATCCGGCGCTATACCGAAGCCGCGTGCCGGTCGATTAACCTGCGCGCCAACGACATCGGCCGCCCGCTCAGCGATTTAAAGACCAACATCGACATCGCCGACCTCGATAATTTGATCCGTGAAGTCATCAATCAAGTGCAGGTGCGCGAGCGCGAAGTGCGCGATGCCGACGGGCGCTGGCATCGCCTGCGGATCCATCCCTACCGCACCGCCGATGGCAAGATCGAAGGCGCGGTAATGCTTTTGATCGATATCGACGATATCAAAAAGAGCGCCGAAGCGATCCGCGAAAGCGAAGCGCGTTTCCGCCTGCTTGCCGAAAGCGCGCCGGTAATCATCTGGCTCAAGGGCGTTGACGGCGGTGAATCCGTCAATAAAGCCTTCAGACAATTTGTCGGCGCCGGCAGCGCAGCCGAGTTGCAGGGCGAAGTCTGGTCGCGTTACATCCATCCCGAAGATCATGATGCGCTTGTCGACAATTACGCACGCGCGATGAACCAGCGCGTTCCGTTCGAAGCCAACTTTCGTTTGCGCCGCCATGACGGTGAATACCGCTGGATGAATTCCCTCGGCGTGCCGCGCCTCTCCGACGCCGGCGACTTTTTGGGCTACGTCGGCTCCGCCATCGATATCACCGATATGAAAAATGCCGAGCAGGCGCTGCGTGAAAAAGAAGAACGCTTGCGTCTGGCGCTCGAAGGCGGCTCCCTCGGCACCTGGTATTGCGATCTCAAGACCGATCGCTTGCATTGGGACGAAAGAATCCATGCGCTGCTTGGTCTGCCGGCGGAACCGGGCAGCAACGGCGAGGGATTCTTCAGCCGGATTCATCCGGACGATCGGGAAAAGCTGCGCGCCGCCCGGCGCCAGGCGTTGGAAACCGGCGTTTTTTCCGAGGAGTTGCGTTTCTTGCGCGCCGACGGCGCGATCTGCTGGCTTTTGACGACGGCCAAAGTTGTCACCGATGGCGCGGGCGCGCCGGCATACCTTAGCGGAGTCTGCTTCGATATCAGCACTCAGAAGCAAACCGCAGCCGCGTTAGAGGATCGCGTCGCAGAGCTCAAAGAAGCCGACCGTCAGAAAAACGAGTTTGTCGCGTTGCTCGCCCACGAAATGCGCAATCCGCTGGCGCCGATCAGCAATGCGGTGGAAATCCTGCGTAGCTTCAGCAACGCCGAGCCCAAATTCCAGACGAGCTTGAATATCATCGGCCGCGAGGTGCAACAAATGGCGCGCATGTTGGAAGATCTCCTTGACGTCAGCCGGCTGACGCGCAACCGTCTCGCCTTGCGCAAGCAGCCGCTTGAGCTCGCCCAAATCATCGGTGAAGCGATCGAAACCAGCCAACCCTATCTCGATGAAAAGCATCATCGCCTGCAAGTAGACTTGCCCGATGACCCACTCTGGGTGGAGGCCGACCGCGCCCGGCTCGAGCAAGTGTTTTCCAACCTGCTGATCAATGCCGCCAAATTTACCCGCGAAGGCGGCGCCATCCGCATCGCCGCGGAAAGGGAGCAGGGCCAGGTCGTCGTCAGCGTGAGCGACGACGGCGTCGGCATGTCTAACGAACTATTGCGCCGCGCATTTGAAATGTTCAGCCAGGGAGAGCGCACCACCGAGGGCGGCGGCCTCGGCATCGGCCTAACTCTGGTCAAAAATCTGGTCGATCTGCACGGCGGCAGCGTCCAGGCGCATAGCGAGGGAATTAATCGCGGCAGCGTATTCATCGTCCGGCTGCCGCTGATGACGCAAGCTCCGCTGCCAGCGGAAGCGCAAGCCGGAGGCTGAACCCCGGCCGGCGCAGCAGCACAAAAAACTTCTCATCGTCGACGATAACAAGATGCAGGCCACGTCGCTGTCCATGCTGCTGGAGCTCGACGGCCATGAAGTCAAAACCGCCAACGATGGGCCAGAGGCGCTGGCGGTACTGGCGGACTTCGTGCCTGACTACGCGCTCATCGATATCGGTTTGCCGCACGGCATGAGCGGCTACGATGTCGCCCGTCAGATACGCGAGCAGCCGCGCTTTGCCAAAGACTGTTTTGATCGCCCAAACCGGCTGGGGCCGCGACGAAGACCGTGAGCGCTCGCGCGCCGCCGGTTTCGACTATCATTTAGTCAAGCCGATCGATCACGAGCGACTGCACCGCATTCTCGACGGCAAAGAGCCGCGCAGGTGAATATCGAACATCCGGCTAATTCATCAAGCGACCTATGCCATTTCTAAACCACGCTAAAACCGACCGGCAACTCAGGCGCATATCGCGTAGCGTTTTTTTTTCTATTCCGTTGTGCAAGTCACTAACCGCTAGTCACCCACAGCTTGTGCAAAACGGCGTTAGCTGTATTAATGCGGATGGCATAGATTGCCAAAGTTCTCTGCGACCGCCGGCTGCGGCCACGGCTGGGGCGCGAATTCATCGGAGGGTACCACGTGTCTTCTTTCGACCCGCTTTCGGAAAGTAAGCCTGATCTTCAGGCAGCGGTCGGGCCGGATGCCTGGCGGTCAGCCGCGTTGCTGAAAGCGATTGTTGATTCCTCCGACGATGCCATCATCAGCAAGGATCTTAATGGCGTCATTACCAGTTGGAACAAGAGCGCCGAGCGGCTGTTCGGCTACACAGCCGACGAAATAGTCGGGCGTCCGGTCACGCTGCTTATCCCGCCGGATCGTCTCGACGAAGAGCCGAGGATTCTCGACCAGCTCAAGCGCGGCGAGCGCGTCGATCACTTTGAAACCATCCGGATGCGAAAAGACGGATCACGGGTGCATATATCGCTAACCATCTCACCCATCACATCCGGCGACGGCCGCATTGTCGGCGCCTCGAAGATCGCGCGCGATATTACCGAGCGCAGGCAGGCGGAGGTCGCGCTGCGCCATCGGCATGCGCAGTTCGAGACCTTGCTCAATCAATCGCCTCTTGGCGTGTACTTGGTCGACTCTGACTTTCGCATCAGAGAAGTAAATCCGCTGGCGCGGCCGGTCTTCGGCGATATTTCCGATTTGATCGGCCGCGACTTCGACGAAGTTATCCATAGAGTTTGGCACAAGCGCTTTGCCGACGAAATTGTCGCCCTCTTCCGTCACACGCTCGACACCGGCGATCCCTATATCGCTCCCGAGCGCGGCGAACTCCGCAACGACCGCGGTACGACCGAGTATTACGAATGGCGGCTCAGTCGCATTACTCTGGCGGACGGCCGCTATGGCGTGGTGTGCTACTTCCGCGATATTTCCGCCGAGGTACAGGCGCGCAACGCGCTGCGCGACTACGCCGAGCAATTGAAACAAGCCGATCAGCGCAAGAACGAGTTTCTCGCGACCTTGGCGCACGAACTGAGAAATCCCCTGGCGCCGATCCGTAACGCCGTCGAGATTTTGAAGCGACCCAATCTGACGGCCGAGGATTTCCAGATCGCGCGTAGGATCACCGAGAGTCAGCTGAACCAAATGGTGCGCTTGGTTGACGACCTTTTGGATATCAGCCGCATCAGCAGCGGCAAGGTCCAACTGCGCAAGCAACGGGTCACCGTCAAATCGATTGTCGATCAAGCACTGCAAAACTCACAGCCGCATGTGGACGCCGCGGGCCACCGAGTTTCACTGTCGTTGCCGCTCAGCCCTATCCATATCGAGGGCGACCCCATGCGGCTCGCGCAAGTGGTTTCGAACCTGATCAACAACGCGTGCAAGTACAGCGAGAACAACGGCAGCATTGAGATCAAAGCCGCGGTCGAAACAGAGAAGATTTTGATCCTCTCTGTGAAGGACACCGGTATTGGCATCGCCGCCGAGCATCTGCCGCGGATATTCGAGCTGTTCTCTCAGGTCGGTGCGGTTTCGCACCGCTCGCAAGACGGGCTCGGCATCGGTCTCGCTCTGGTGCGCGGTCTGGTGGAGCTGCATGGAGGGAGCGTCGAAGCGCGCAGTGAAGGTGTCGGCAAAGGCAGTGATTTCATCGTGCGCTTACCGATCGCCGCCGCGGTCGACGAAGAAGTCGTCGAAGATCGTGGCAATGAGAGCACCGTGAGTATCGCCGCCGGTGGAAAACGTATTCTCGTGGTGGACGACAACCGCGTGCAGACCAAGTCGCTGGGCTTGCTGCTGGAGTATAGCGGCCACGAAGTCAAAGTTGCTCTTGACGGCCCGAGCGCGCTGGCGATACTAAAGGACTTCATTCCTGATTTTGCGCTCATCGATCTTGGCCTGCCGCACGGCATGAGCGGCCACGATCTGGCGCGGCAAATTCGCGCCCAGCCACGCTTTAATAATACGATATTGATTGCCCAGACCGGCTGGGGCCGCGACGAAGATCGCGAGCGCTCGCGCGCCGCCGGTTTCAACCATCATTTCGTCAAGCCGATCGATCACGAGCGGCTGCACCTCATCATCGATGGCAAAGAGCCGCGCTGATGAATTAAAGCTTCTGCGCCACCACAGGCTCACGCAGGTGTCGTCAATCCCGGCCAGACATAGATAGCCGTCCAATTGGAATCGCAATAAAGCAGTCCCGACTCCGGTACCGTTACAGTAATCTATGTATCACCGTTGGGACTGTTCAGCGGAGTTTCGCCGGTATTCTTAAACACTTATGGTCCGCTAAACTGGCACAGTTTTTGAGTCGCGAGTCCTTTAGCCAGGTAATAAAGCTAAGTGGGCAAGGCCAAAATTTTTATTCCGTTCGTATTGAAGAAGTATCTTGCCCTGGCGGAACAGACCCAGAAAGAAGTCTGTGCCAAAAGCAAATAATAATCCAGAGCGTTTTAACTTAGAGACGCGCCCCAATCGGACGCGGACCCGTGCCGTTGAGTCGAAGCGCGCCTCTGACTATCTGGCGCTGCGAGATCATCCGCAGATGCAGTATCGTGGAGCGGCGAACTGGCCTCCGATGTGGACGCAGGCGGGAACGGGACGCGATAAAAGCACATCCGGTGAAGTCGGAATTTTAAGGCAAGTGAATGGGGATAGTCGTGTTTCGACGCAATGTTATCTGGTCATCGAGCATGAAGCGGAACGTTATGTCGGAGTTCTGGTATTTGACAATCCTGCTTTTTGCCGGCTGGTTTACCGAATCCTTAAAAGTCATATTGGAACGTCAATAAGCGCTTTGGGCGACCTGAATTTTTCCCTCGCCTCGCTAGCGACTTACCTGACTCAATCTGCCGCAGAGCCTAACCGGCTCCAGCAATCAGACTTTGATCCTGAGAGCCCAGCCAATTCAGCGGCATTGCCGCAAAGAAACTCAAGGAGAGGAACCAGATGACGGATTGTTTGCCATTAGCAATTGTCACTGCTGCATCGACCGGTATCGGTTTTGAGCTCGACCCATGCGGCGCGGATGAAGACATCGATTTGTTGATCGCGGCTAATCAGCGGACAATCGAAGACGCGGCGGCGCAGCTTCGCCAGCTGGACGTTGGTTAAAGCGGTCAGATGCGAAAATACCAATATGACTAATTCTAAAGATCGTCGGCGGATCATCCGCTACGCGGTGGTCGGATTGGGACATATCGCCCAAGTCGCCGTGCTCCCGGCGTTCGCCCATGCGCGGGCAAATTCTCAACTGGCGGCTTTGGTATCCGATGATCCGCAAAAACTAAAAGTCCTTGGGCGACGTTATCACGTCGATCAGCTCTTTTCTTACCGGGAATATGGCGATTGCTTACGCAGCGGCATGGTCGATGCGGTTTATATTGCATTACCCAATCATCTCCATGCGCCATACAGCATTGAAGCGGCACGGGCAGGCATTCACGTTCTGTGCGAAAAGCCGATGGCGGTCACCGAGAAAGACTGCCGGGCGATGATTCGCGCCGCGGAACGCGCCGGGGTCAAGCTGATGATCGCCTATCGGCTTCATTTCGAAGCAGCGAATATGACGGCCGTACAAATTATCCGCTCGGGAAAACTCGGTGATCCGCGCTTCTTCACCTCGTCTTTTTCCATGCAGGTGCGCCCGGACAATATTCGCACCGATAAGGAAAAAGGCGGCGGCACACTTTACGATATTGGCATTTATTGCATCAATGCTGCCCGCTATCTCTTCGGCGCAGAACCCACGGAGGTTTTTGCTTTCACCAGCACGAGCAAGAAGGACGAGCGGTTCAAAGAAATCGACGAAATGACCGGGGCGCTGCTGCGCTTTCCAGACGGTCGATTGGCGGAATTTACTTCAAGTTTCGGGGCAGCCGACGTCGCCAGCTATCGTATCGTCGGCACCAAAGGTGATGTGCGGCTCGATCAAGCTTACGAATATGTTTATCCGATCGATCTTTATGTCACGGTCAAGGGTAAAAGCCGCAAGCAAACCTTTCGCAAGCGTGATCAGTTTGCCCCCGAGTTGGATTATTTCTCCAACTGTATTCTTAACAACCGGACTCCGGAACCCTCGGGACAGGAGGGAATCGCGGACGTGCGCGTTATCGAAGCGCTGTATCGTTCGGCAAAACGCAGGAAACCGGTGAAAATCCAATATCTGCGGCAATCCCAGAGACCGTCGCTTAAGCAAACAAAACAGCGGCCGGCTGTCGACAAGCCCGAGCTTGTGCGCGCAAAGAGCGCGGCGTTATAGCGCGTAATTCTCAGTGAAAGACCCGCAAGTAGAGCGCCGAATTGAACTGGACCCAATGCCGGCTATCCACTGTTTCCCTTGAAGCGATTTTCCACGATCATTGTCTATGCCGCCCGCTGCCGCCAGGCGCAGCCGCGAAGGGGAAGAACTTTTCTAAACCTGAGCCGTGCGGCGGGTCATCGCAACTTTTGCGTACACTTGGCGATCATCTTGATCGAATGAACGCAAGTGCTTTTCCGCTTCATAAAGCAAGCTGTCGAGTTAGGCGACATCGTAATGCCGCGGGAACATGACGCGCCAGGTCGTGCCTTCGCCGGCGTTGGACTCCAGTTCGATACTCGCCTCCAGCAGATCGCACAGCCGTTTGACGATCGACAGGCCAATGCCCTCACCGCCCTCCTGGTGGGCCGGCCGGTGTTCCGGCGCAGCGACAACCGGCGCGATGGGTTCGGCAAGGGCGGGATCGTGGTTGGCTTGGGATGATTTTTCATCGATCTGCCGTGACTCTGCGGTGGCGTCTTTCAATGCCTCCGCCACTGGAGAGTTCACTCCGGCATTGAAGCCAGGGCCGGTGTCTTGGACAAACAGCATCCAGCGTTTGGGATCATTGTCCCGGCTGTCTCCCCATGCCACGTTCACGCCGCCCGATCGAGTGTATTTCAACCCATTGAGCAGCAAGTTCTGAGCTATGCGCCGGATCTTAACGGCATCCCCCTCCACCAATAGGGTGGCCGGCCCCTCCGCCTGCAAAAATAAGCCACGGTCAGTCGCGAGGGGCCGCAAATTGTCACACAAGTCCCTCAACAGTGCGGCGACGTCGCACGGCTTTACTTCGCGCAGCTCGTGGCCGGCTTGCAGGCGTGCCAGATCGAGCACCTCGTCCAACATTGAATGCAGGGACGACACGCTTTTTTGCAGGAGCCGAAGAAACTCATCCCGCATTGTTTCCGGGATGTCATTCCCCGTCAGCCCCGAGGTGACGTTCCGAACCACGCCGACATTGCCGCGCAGGTCATGAGCGGCCTGTTGGAAGAGTTCCGTACGACGGCGGTCGAGTTCTTTGACTTCTTTCAGTGTTTCTTGCAGGTCGCGGACTTCCCCCTCGGCCTCGAGTTGCTGCAGCTGGAAGTAGCGCGTCGTGCTTTCGCCGATGCCTTCGTTGCACAGTTCCGTCACCGCCAGTATTGCGGTCGCCCTCACGCCCGGCTCCAGCTCGGTCTCCGCGGCAGTGTAATTTTCCAACTCGGTCACCAAGCACAACTGCAAATGACCCCATTCACGGGTCACTTCGCGCAGGCGGTAGCCCTGCTGCCAGCGCTGCAAGCCGTGGGTGGCAGAGTCCTCTCTCCGCTGCTCTTGCGCTGCGGCGCTCTCCTGGCCGCTCCAGAGGCGCAACTTGCGCTCGAACGAGTCCAACACTTGGGGGATGTGGTCGTTGAACTGCGTGCGCGGCAGCGCAGTAACGACGGTCAATTCCGGATCGGCCTGCACGGACTCGCGCCAGGCTTGCAAAATCGCTGACCGCCTGGCAGCCAGGTGCCCAGCCAGGGCCATGAGCTGTTCAGCGGCTTTTTGAGTACGAACCATCGATCGTTCCACTCGGGCGATAACAAGCGGACGATCTTGGTTAGTTTCATCGAAACTGGATGCCATCTATTCCTCCAAGGTCGCGTCGTGTGCTCGGCGACCGTCGCCAAGATTTGTTTCACCTGCGTGAAATCGGCGGGCTTGACCCAATGATGATCGAACCCCCGGTGCTTATATGTGCTGACGGCATCTTGCCTGCCCCTACGCCGTAACAAGGACAGTAACATTGGCACAATAACTAACCATAACCCGGTTGAAGAAGTAAGTCTTTGGCGGACGATTCCAAGCGAGAAATGCTATCGCTATGCGACTGCCTGTCCGAAAAATGACCAAGCGATGGTCCGGTTCCGATCCAGCGTTCTGCCATGGTATGAGCCGGTGATCTGTTTATGCTTAATCTTGTTGTGCAGAGGCGCGAGTGGTAGCCGTTTCTATATGCTGCTGAATCGTTGCCTGATATCGCCCACCGCGCCTCTGAGGAGCTGAGAATGAAATTCATCAGACGAAAGCTACAACGGGATTCCGACGCCGCACCGCCTGGCCGGTTACCTCCAGACCTGAGTCGTCCTGGAGCTGCCAAGGGTTCGGAAAAGGCCAAGATGCCGCCGAGCCAAACCTGGCTGTGGTTCTTGGGTGCGTTGCTCGCCAACTACTTGCTCGTCAGGCTCATCTTTCCACCGGAAGCGCCGATTACGGTGCCCTATACGTTGTTTAAAGCAGAAGTCGGCAAGGGTAACGTCGCGGCGATCTATAGCCAGGGCGAGACTATCACGGGCCGCTTCAAGACGAGTGTCGCCTACGCGTCAACGGACAAAAAGGGCGCGACGCCAAGCGCTGAGCCGCAAAAGACTGCCAAGCCGGCGCCCGACGCCGTGGCCAAAACGGTGAGCAACTTTACGACTACCCTGCCTACTTTCGTCGACCCCGGTTTGGAAAAATTTTTGATCGATAGCGGCGTGGAGATCAGCGCCGAACCGATCGACGACGGCGGCAGTCCGTGGGCGACGTTCCTTTTCGGCTTTGGCCCGGCCCTGCTCCTCATCGGCTTTTATGTCTGGCTCTTCCGGCGAGCGGCGCAACAGGGCGGGGGAATCGGCGGCGGGCTCATGGGCATCGGCAAGAGCAAGGCGCGCCGCTACGACCAGGACAAGGATATAAAAATCACCTTCAACGACGTCGCCGGAATCGATGAAGCCGAGAACGAATTGGTCGAGATCGTCGATTTTCTCAAAGACCCAAAGAAGTACACCCGTCTCGGCGGCGCCGCTCCGAAAGGCGTCTTGCTGATAGGCGCGCCGGGCACAGGGAAAACCTTGCTCGCGAAGGCGGTCGCGGGAGAGGCGGGGGTGCCGTTCTTCTCGATGAGCGCGGCCGAGTTCGTCGAGATGATCGTCGGCGTGGGCGCGGCGCGGGTGCGAGACCTGTTCAAACAAGCACGCGAGCAAGCGCCGGCGATCGTCTTCATCGACGAGCTCGACGCCATCGGCCGCGCGCGCGGGCAGATAGCGATCGGCGGCTCGAGCGAGCAGGAGCAGACCCTGAACCAAATTCTCACTGAAATGGACGGCTTCTCCAGCCGCGAGGGCATCATCGTATTAGCGGCGACCAATCAGCCGGAGGTGCTCGACAAAGCGCTGCTGCGTCCCGGACGTTTCGACCGGCGAGTAGTGGTTAACCTGCCGGATAAGACCGGTCGCGAGGCGATCCTCAAAGTCCACACTCGCGCCGTGCCGCTCGCGAAGGATGCCAGCTTGGCGGAGATCGCCGCCGCGACGCCGGGACTTTCGGGGGCGGATTTGAAAAATCTGGTCAACGAGGCGGCGCTGCTGGCGGCCCGGCGCGAGCAGAACGAGGTCCGTCACAAAGACTTCCTCGATGCGCTGGAGAAGATCGTGCTCGGCCCCGAGCGCCCGCTCCTTTTGAGCCGCGCCGATAAGGAACGCATCGCCTATCACGAGGGCGGACACGCCATCCTGGGTCTGGTGGTGCCCGGCGCCGACCCGGTGAACCGAGTGAGCATCGTGCCGCGGGGCCAGGCGCTCGGCGTGACTTATCAGCGGCCGGATAGCGAGCGCTACAACTATCCCGAAGCATACCTGCGCGCGCGGATCGTCGGCATGCTCGGAGGCCGGGCGGCCGAGGAGATTGTCTACGGCACTAAAACGACTGGAGCCGAAAGCGATATCGAACAGGCGACTGGGCTGGCGCGCCAGATGGTCACGCGCTGGGGCATGAGCGAGCGGCTCGGGTTGGTCCAGCTCGCGCCCCGGGAAAACCCCTACCTGAGTAGCTCGAACGGTTACGCAGGCGCGCGGCAGTTTAGCGAGAACACCGCCGAAGCTATCGATAGCGAAATACTCAAGATCATCGGTGAGAGCCACGACCAGGCCAAGCGCCTCCTGGGCGCGCACCGCAAGCAACTCGACGCGCTAGTCGAAGCCCTGCTGGCGCGCGAAACCCTCAACGAGCAGGAGATCCTCGACGTCACCGGGCTGCCGCGTGCGCCGGCTCTCGAGACGGGGATCTTGCCTTACTAAAGTAATGGCAGGACACAAACTATAATGGCTGCGATCTGTAGTCCGAAGCCGTTGCAGCGAGCTTTCCCAAAACATTTGCGGTTGGCTGTATCAAGTTCGGGACGAAATCACCGCGCATAATCCCGAAGTTAGGACGGAAATGACTACAGACGGAATATGACTAATGGTAGAATAAAATAGCCGCTTGCGTTGGAATGGCCTTTGCTTTTATCAGCGGATTATCGATGAGGGAAATCAATAAGTCGCAAAAAAAATCGACGATTATTAATCAGCAAAAGAAAAGGAGATTATGATGTTCAGCAACATATTATTGAAGCTTCGTCCTGCTCTCATTGGGCTCGTCGTGATTGTCGCGCTCGTGTCGGGTTGCCAATCTATGACCGGCAGCACCGCCGGCCAGAACATCGACGATTCCACAATCACCGCATCGGTCAAGACTAAACTTGCTGGCGAGAAGCTGTCAACCGTCACGCGTGTCGAAGTCGATACGATTAGAGGAGTGGTATCGCTAAACGGCGTGGCCGAAAATGCCGAAACACGAGCGCGGGTAGAGTCTCTTACTCGTCAGGTCGACGGCGTTAAAGGCGTCAATAACAACCTGCAAATCCAGAAAAAATAACCTTAGCGAACGGCGACTTTGCGCAAATTAAAGAGTTGACAGAACCGTCATTGGAGAAATAGCCATATGGGATCTAACATTTTTTACATTATCGGAGTGGTGGTTGTCGTATTGTTCATTCTCGGCTACCTGGGCCTACGCTAATTGGCTATCTAGCCTAGTAAATTTGTCCAGAGATCCGAACCAACCCTTAATCATAGGAGGACTTGACCGTGAACGAAGATACTTTTGCCGGCCAATGGAAGCAAATGAGAGGCACCCTGAAGTCTTGGTGGGGTTCCTTAAGTGACGATGACTTCGAACAGATCGGCGGTCAAAAAGATAAACTGATCGGTAAAATTCAAGAGAAATACGGCTACTCCCGGGAGACCGCCCAAAGAGAGGTTGAGCAACGATTCAGGGAGGCGGATAGCGCGGCCGCAGGTAAATTGTCCGGCGCGATCGCGGCGGTGGGTGAGCTGAAAGACAAGGCATACGAGTTTGGTGCTAGTGCGGCAAGCAAAGCGCGCGAAGCTCAAGCTGAAGTCGCCGGTGGATTTGAAACCGCCGGCTCTTATCTGAAAACCAACGACCTGGAAAATATGGCGGCGGATCTCGTCGGTTTGGTGCGCAAATACCCGCTCCAATCGACGTTGATCGGCGCCGGCTTGCTCTATTTCATCGCGCGACACAAACACCAATAAGACCTGCCGTTTCGCCCGGGCCGCTCGGTAAAGTTTGATATTCAATCTCCCCGAACGGCCCGGCTCTTGGAGGGCGGCTCCACCCAGGGTGCGCGCCGTGAGTATCAATAGGAATAAACCTCATTCAGAGCCGGGCGGCAGATATTTATTCCTGGTAAGGATCATCCGTTCGTGGCGCGCGCGCCGCTTGTTGCTCAAGGGACTGTCGGTACTTCACACAACCTTCGATGAACTGAGGCCAATTCGGCACTACGGGCAGTGGATCGGTTTTCTCCGGCAGTAGCCCCCACAGTGCTGGCTGATGCCAACAAAGTTCATGCCGCGTGGCATCGCGGTGCGCGCGGATGCCATTTCGCAGCCTCTTGAGCTCTTCTATGAGTTGCTCACGTGACATTCGGTCAAGATCGGTGTCCATGGCGCTTCTCCTCAACACTGTGCGCCTGGTATGCTCGGCGACACATCATCGGCTAGCTATGATGGGCCGCCGCTGCGCGCTTGTGCATTTCCTCGGGCGGAACATCTTCAACGTGCGTGGCGAAGGACCACGAATGGCCGAATGGATCTTCCAGCGTCGCCATGCGGTCGCCGTAAAACTGATCCGCCGGCGGCCTGAGTACCTTCACGCCGTTGGCCTCGGCCTGTTTCACCAGCGCGTCCACGTCATTGACATAAACGACAATATTCACTGGCGATCCGCCGAGCGATTGTGGACTGCGAAAGTTCATCTCCGGCTGCTCGTCGGCAAGCATGATCGGAGCGTCGCCGATTCTAAGTTCGGCGTGGCCGAGTTTGCCGTCGGGCCCCGCCATGCGCATCACCTCGCGCGCGCCGAACGCCTTCTTGTAGAACTCGATAGCTCGCGTTCCGTCCGTCACGCACAGGTACGGCGTTGCGCCGCGATATTCGTCGGGAATTGGATTTACTTTGGCGGTCATAAAAGTGTCTCCTTCTCCTGGTTTCTTACGCTTTGGTTATAAGGGCGCTCTTTATAGTCTAGCAACCATCGCGATTGTTCACGAAACACCACGGTTGGTTGGCTTTCTCCGGCTAGACAGCGATCGTCTCCATGACTTCATAAAGGCGAGCATCGAACTTAGCGATCTCCATGATCGGTTTCATGTGCCCGAGCGCCGCCGGGTGCCCTTTCATGTGAATTTTAAATTCGCCGGCCATGCGCGTTTCACCTGAAAGGTTTTCAACGTGTCGCTCCAGGCGATGAGCCGCCGTTGGTTGCGACGCTAACGGCCGAATTCGGCGGGCTCCGAATCGGCTTCCGCTCGAATGCATTGCGAGGTGCCCGACGGCTTTTCGACGTATCTCTTCAGACCTGCAAGCATCGTTCGCCACTTCTTCGCCGATTCTCTGCGCGCCTCGTCATCGGCGTTATTATCCTGAGAAAGCAATACCTCGGTTTTGTTGCCACTGCCAAAAAGATGGATTGTAATGATGTGATAGTTTTCAAATTTGTCAGGTTTCCCGGATAGCGGGCTGAAATGACTGTACTGGAGAATTTGCTCGGGTTCGATTTTTAGAATGACACCCCTGTCCTGGTATATCTGGCCTTTCATTTCGCCCTTCCATGTGATCGCGCTTCCTTCACTCCAGTCCGATTCAACCTGAGCGCCGAACAGGTATTGCTTGATCGCGTCCGGGGTGACAAGCGCCTGCCAAACCTTACTCTTTGGCGCTTCAATCGAAGCTGTGGCTCGAGCTACGAAGTTCTTGCTCACGATTTTCTCCTTTCGGTCACTCTTCTTCCAGATCCTTGCGCCGCACCAGTCCGACTAACTTTCCATCCGAAGTGGTCACCAGCACGCTTGGCATTTTTTTCTCTTGCAAATAGGACACCATTTCGTCGCGCCCCACATGGGGACGAAAAGTGATCGGCCCCGATTCCATCACCTGTTCTGCCGTCATATCGTCGGCGGCGTGTTCCCACATCGATTTTCGCAACAGCCCGAGAACGATGCCCGGTTCGTTGACGACCACGCATTCGCTCCAGCGGGTCGGGCGTAGCCGTTGTGCCAAATCGGCTAATTTATCATCGAAGCGGCACACCGGCACCTCGCGATCGGCTAGCTTACCCACGGTTACGGCCTCGGCTAATTCGCCTTCGATCGGCAAACCGTAAGCCAGCCAATCCTCCTTCCCAGCGACATAATCGCAGACGTTGGCGAAACCCAAGCTTTCGAGCCGCCACGCGGCCCGCGGGCTCAAGTCACATAGAAAATCGTTGGAATAGACGATCACCGGCCTTTCGTGGCTGAGCGTCGCGGTACTTTTGTGATCGATGTGCGCCAAGGGAATGTTAATCGCGCCGGCTAAATGGGCTTGGGCATACTGGTGCGCGCCCAAGACCTCGATCAACTGCGAGCCGTTGCGAACCAACGTTTGGACCTCCTCGCGAGTCACTGAGTCCGGCATGGGGTTTCTCCAATCATTTATATAAAAGTTCGCTTTCAAACTTATTCCTTAAACTAGCTCGCGCACCTTGTCCGACAGCACCGTCCAGGCAATTTTGCTGCGGTTGGGTTCGCCGCGCGCGAGGGACTCGGCAAAATGAGCCGCTTGCTCGAGGGTGACCTTGGCCGGCATCGGCGGCACGAACGGATCGACCACCGCTTCGATCAATACCGGGCCGGGCGTTTCGAGAGCCTGATCGAGGATCGCGCCGCACTGCGCCGGATCGTCGATGGTAAATCCCTGGGCGCCGCAAGCGCGGGCAAAACTGGCGAAATCGATGGGCTCGAGCTCGCAGCCATATTCGGGGTTGCCGAGAAAAACCATCTGCTCCCATTTGATCATGCCCAAGGTGTTATTTTTGATGACCACAACTTTGATCGGCAAGCGATATTTTACCGCTGTGACAAATTCGGCCATCAGCATGGAAAACCCTCCGTCACCGACGAAAGCGATAGATTGCCGCTCCGGATAAGCGATCTGCGCCGCGATGGCGTAAGGCAGACCGTTAGCCATACTCGCCAAGTTACCCGACAGCGAATACATCTGCCCGCGCCGGGCGCGGATCTGGCGCGCAAACCATGTCGCCACCGTTCCCGAATCGCATGAGACGATGGCGTTATCGGCGAGCCGCTTGCCGAGCTCCCAGGCGACGACCTGCGGTTTCATCGGCCGGTCGGCGCGGCTGCCGCGCTCTTCCATCAGCTTCCACCACTCCGCCATGCCGGCGCGCGCCTTTTCGAGGAAAGCTGCGATCTTCTTGGCGCTGCAAGCTGGCTATCAACGCCCGCAACGTGCGCCGGCTGTCGCCGACTAAGCCGACATCCACCGGATAACGAAGCCCGATGCGCACCGGGTCAAGATCGATCTGCACGGCGCGCGCCTGACCCGGCTTGGGTAAGAATTCGATGTACGGAAACGATGTTCCGACCATCAGCAGCGTATCGCAGCTTTCCATCGCATCCTGCGACGGTTTGGTGCCGAGCAGGCCGATACCGCCGGTAGTATAAGTGCTGTCGTCCGGCACCGCCGCTTTGCCGAGCAGAGCCTTAATGATCGGCGCGGCTAGTTTTTCCGCCATCTCTTCCAACTCGTCGGTGGCATCGAGAGCGCCGCGCCCGCATAAAATCGCCACCTTCTTGCCGCCGTTGAGAACTTCGGCAGCACGATCGAGATCCGCTTGGGCCGGCAGTTGGGCATGGCGCGCCCAGCGATCCGAGGTATGGCCCGGCACATTGCGCTTCGAGCGTTCACCGGCTTCCTGTTCTTGAAGATCGACGGGAAAATTTATGTGCGCGACGCCGCGATAAGCCAGCGCGGTGCGGCAGGCGAGATCGGCGATATTTTCGACATGGGCCGCTCCCATCACGCGCGTGTTGTAAACCGCAACATCCATGAATAGGCGGTCAAGACTGACATCTTGCTGGGCATGAGTATCGATCAAATCGTGAAAATGATGACCGGTGATCGCCAGCACCGGCTGGCCGTCGAGCTTGGCGTCATATAGGCCATTCAACAAATGAATGCCGCCTGGGCCGGAAGTCGCTAGGCACACTCCGAGTTTGCCGGTGTACTTGGCATAGGCGCAGGCCATGAATGCCGCCGATTCCTCGTGGCGCACCTGAATGAAACGGATTTTATCTTTGCGTTTGCGCAGAGCTTCCATGATCCCGTTGATACCATCGCCGGGAAGTCCGAAAATAACTTCCACGCCCCAATCGGATATCGTATCGAGCAGAATATCAGCTGCGGTATTGGCCATTGCCTGTTTTCCTCATTGCCCCACTGCAATTCACAGTTAAATTTAATAAGTATAAAACGATAAAGTCTGTTGTTCGCTAGGCCTCATTCGATCGCCGCCGAAGTACGATTCACGCGATGTTGACTGTGCCGTTATCGACTTCGATGCTTCTCTCTTGTTCTTCACTTGGCAGGTTGTTGGGTAGGATCATTTTCGTATGGCAAATCGATTCTGAATAAGGCGGTACTTTTACCCTGATAATTTTCGCGGACCGGACACGCGCTCCCCTCGGAGCCCGTGTCCGGCCCTATTTGCCGCCGGCGAATATTTCCCGGCGACTAGCCGCTGGGATTCATCTGGGCGATTAAACCGTATGGCGTCGCCCGACCGCGAACCGGTAGATCATTAGTAAGATGATCGAACCGATTACAGCCATGATGAATCCCACCGGATCATCTTCTCGGTACAGCCCCAACGACCGACCGAGAAACCCGCCCAATAATGCGCCCGCGATGCCGAGCAGAATCGTGACCACGAATCCGCCGGGATCTCGACCCGGCATCAGCAGTTTTCCGATGACACCGACGATCAACCCGAAAAAAATCCAGCCGATAAATTCCATGTTCCGTCCTCCTTTCTGGATTATTGAGTGAACCAATCTGGCGTGCAGCGATCATGCCACCCGGCGCCGATCGCGCTGCGGCCGGGCCGCTTGAGGCTTTTCTTCGGCCCCGTGGACGTAGACTAGCTCGCCGCCGAGCCAGCCGGCGGCCGCCATCAGCAGCACCGCAACCACCGATAACCCCACTGGCCAGCCGCCGGCTCCGTCCCCTGCCCAACGAATCCACAGATTGATGGCATAGAGCGTGACGACGACGAGATTGAGCGTCATGTGGGTCGTAGCAGTGCGCTTGGCTGCGCCCGGGCTCATGCCGAAATAGTCGATTAAGCCGGGCACCGCCGCGGCCAGTGCGCCGATCCAGCCGCCCGCCATGGTGTAGAACGCCATGTCACGCCACAAAGGATTAGCGGGACCGAAGAGATAAACCAGATCGCACACCAGCGAGAAAATCCACAGTCCGATGGGAAACACAACGAGCATCGGATGGATCGGATGTTTGGCAATTGTCGCCCCCATAATGTTTTCCTCCTTGTTTTTGGAGTTTCACGCAGCTATTTTTTTTCGCAGCGCCGCCGTCAGCGGCCGGCGCGCCGCTTCATAATCGGCCCAAGGATCGCTTTTCAAGCGCGCCAGCCGCGCGCCGATATTTTTCAGATTGAAAGTATCGCCGCGGCAGCTGTCGAGTTCGTGCCAGAATAACGGCGCGGACACTGGCGCGCCGGCGCGGGCGCGCGTCGAAAAAGCCGCCACCGCGGTGGCGGCCCAGCCATTGCGCAAGTAATCGATGAAAATCCTTCCCTGCCGCTTAGCTTTTGACATCACCGCCAGATATTTTTTTGGCTCTTCGGCGGCCATGCCCTGGGCAATCGCTTTGGCGAATGCTTTAGTTTCGTCCCAGCCGATGGTACGCGCGATCGGCACCACCACATGCAGTCCCTTGCCGCCGGTGGTTTTCAAGAAAGCGCCAAGCCCGAAATCCGCCAGGCGCGCGCGCAGCTGGCGCGCCGCCTCGGCCACCGCGCGCCAAGGCAGCGATGGATCGGGGTCGAGATCGAAAGTTAAACGATCGGGACGATCGAGCCGGTCGCGGCGCGCGCCCCAGGTGTGCAGCTCGAGGACACCCGCCTGCACCAGCGCCATCACGCCTTTCAACGAATCGACGGCGATATAGTCGCGCCCCCGGCCTTTTTCCTTCATGCGCAGCCGGAGCACAGATTCATCCAGCATATCGTTGGCATGGCGCTGATAGAAACATTCCTGGTCGTAACTCTCCGGACATCGCACCAAGGTCAATGGTCGATCTTTCAAATGGGGCAAAATCCAATCGGCAATTTCTGCGTAGTAAAGCGCCAGGTCGCGCTTGGTGATCCCTTGTTCGGGATAGAGAACCCGTTCCGGATGGGTAAGGCGAACGCCAGCGATCTTATCCTCCTCGGTATCGGCACCCTGGTTCGGTTGGGAAATCAGGACAGAGCTGGATTTTCGGATTGTAGTTTTTGTTTTGCGCAGTTTGGACCGTGAAGCGCGCGGTGCCATGTTTAAATCTTGAATGTCAGATTTTAAATTTCGCAGTTTAGCCGGTTCGCCGGCGCGAACTTCTTCAATGGTTTTGCCCGAGACCGCGCTCTTCGGTTTGTCAGCGAGAATATCCTTCGTTCGAGCGTTTCGATCGCGGCCCTTGATCAACAGCCAGTTTTCTTTGCCGGCTTTAGCGGCGGCCTTTCCCATGCGCACCAGCGACCACTCGCCGGCTAGTTTTTTTCCTTCCAGACGGAAGCGCAAATGACCCTTGCGCAAGCCGGCGGCCGGATCGCCCTCGGGAATCCAGCGACCCTGGTCCCAGATAATTACCGCGCCGGCGCCGTATTCGCCCTCGGGGATGTTACCTTCGAAAGCGCCGTAATCGAGGGGATGGTCTTCGACTTTGACTGCTAATCGGCGCTCGCCGGGATCCAGGCTTGGGCCTTTGGGGACCGCCCAACTGACGAGCACGCCGTCGTGCTCCAAACGAAAATCGTAGTGCAGCCGGCGCGCCGCATGTTTATGAATGACAAAGCTCGTGCCGCGACTTTTTCCGGCCACACCGCGCGGCTCGGGAGTACGGCGAAAATTACGTTTGTCACGGTAGATTTCAAGCGCCATGGCGAGTTCCGTCAGCCGGCTTTACGGCGCCGCGCCGGCTGTTGCGCCTGCTCTAAGCTGCGCTTCAATAGCTTTGTGATATCCACCACCTTGCTCGACTTCGGCGCCGCCGGGCGATCGTGTTCCTCCTCGATCGTCTTGGTTTTGCCGCTTTTGATTTTTGCCGCGATGATCTTCATCAAATCGTCATAATATTGTTCGTGGAACTGCTCGGGACGCCAGGGTTCTTCGAGCGTCTCCACCAGATCCTTCGCCATGGTCACTTCTCGGTCGGTGATTTTTAGTTTTTTTAGGTCTTTGCCGGGCACGTCGAGGGGTTGCGCCCCGCGCAGCTCGTGGGCGAAGCGCAAAAGATTCACCACTAAAACCTCGCCATGGACCAAAATGGCGGCGAGATATTCGCGCGATCGTAACACCATCCGAGCGATGCCGGCTTTGGCCGTGCGGCGCATGACCTCGCGCAACAGCGCGTAACCTTTTTCCCCATGTTTCAACGGCGCAAGATAATAAGGTTTATCGAAATAAACCGGGCTGATTTCCTTGGCGTCGACAAACTCGGCGATGGCAATAGTTTGGCTTGCCTCGACATTGGCGCGCTCGAAATCGCTATCGCTGAGCACGACATATTCATTTTTCTCGTGTTCATAACCCTTGACGATTTCGTTCCAGGGCACTTCTTTGCCGGTCTTTTCGTTAACCCGCCGATAGCGCACCGGCGCAAGATCGCGGCGGTCAAGGAGCCGAAAACTCAGCTTTTCTTCGTTTTCAGCGGAATACATCGCGACGGGGATATTAACCAAGCCGAAGCTGATGGTGCCTTTCCAGATCGACCGCGTGGACGGGTGCTCTCTGGTCTTTCTCCGTGGCTTTTTTTTGGTAGCGGTTTTCGCCATGCTCACTCCAGGTTGTACGCGCCGTCAAGTAGCTGACCCAGAGTATAATCGCAAAGCGTGTACCACCGCTGCACAAGCAAAACGGCGTAAAACATTCGAACGGCTTGCCATTTTGTTGCGACCCTCGGACAATGGCTACAGTCCACGTCTCACCGATGGGATATTCATGGGTTAAACCACCCACGGCTGGCCCGGCCACTAAATGCCGTGTCCCAGGAGCGAAACAAAAAACTTTGTTTTTCTCAGTGTTGCTAAGAGACCGGGAAATAGACCGACCGCCGCCGATGACGACAAGCAGGAGCCGATATCGCTGCGCACTCTTGCAGTGATTAAATAAGCAAGCCGGCAATTGTGCGGCTCGATCGCAACATATATGAAGATCTACCTTTTTCCGGATGCCGACCCGGTATTTTATTTAGCGAGCAATTCCAATGACCCTGCAGCGCTTGGCCTAAACATCCCGACCAGCGCATCGTTCCATACTGGCACATACGTTGCTGACCTCACCTACGGTGCGGCGTTATGCATGCACGATAGACGGAAGTTTGCCCGCAATTTTGCACCGCTTCGATGTCTCAAATTTTTCATCGCAGCACTAACACCATCGCCCGCTTAAGTATTTTTGGTTTGGTGTTTTTGCTTGGCGCGGTCCTTTGGCTGATCGCGGCTATTTCCCGTTCTTCTTATATTACCGAGACCGATGTCGTGCGCGCGCAACCGGTGCCGTTTAGCCACGAGCATCACGTCGCCGGTTTGGGCATCGACTGCCGTTACTGCCACACGGCGGTAGAAGTTTCGTCGTTCGCCGGCATACCGCCCACCGCAACCTGCATGAACTGTCACTCGCAAATCTGGTCCGGCAGCGATGTCTTGAAACCGCTGCGCGATAGTTTTCAAACCGGTACGCCGATCCGCTGGACCCGAGTGCACAACCTTCCCGACTTCGTTTATTTCAATCACAGTATCCATGTATGGAAGGGCGTCGGCTGCGTCACCTGCCATGGCCCTGTCGATCGCATGCCGCTCATGTGGCAGGACCAAACTCTGCAGATGGAATGGTGCCTCAACTGCCATCGTGCGCCGGAACAATACCTGCGCCCGCGCGAGCAGGTTTTCAACATGAATTGGCGACCGGACCGCGAACAACGCGTACTCGGACGGCAATTGGTCAAGCAATACAACATCCGCAACCCGCGTGAGCTGACCAGCTGCTCGACCTGTCACAGATAATACTTTCTGGCCCGGTTGAAACCGTTCAATCGCGTACGACGATGAATAACTACTGGCGCACGCTAGAAGAATTTGCCGATACCGAAGAGTTTCGCGAATTTATCCGGCGCGAATATTCCAGCCAGGTCGACGTCGCGCTCGATCCGGTGAGCCGGCGCCGCTTCTTGAAACTCATGGGTGCTTCGCTGGCACTGGCCGGAATCGCCGGCTGCGCCCGCGCGCCGACCGAGACCATCGTGCCCTACGTTCGCCAACCGGAAGAAATCGTCCCCGGCCAACCGTTGTATTTTGCCACCGCCATGCCGCTCGCCGGTTTGGCCACAGGGTTATTGGTCGAAAGCCACATGGGCCGGCCGACCAAGGTCGAAGGCAATCCACTGCATCCCGCCAGTCTCGGCGCCACCGATGTTTATGCCCAGGCATCGGTGCTCGATCTGTGGGACCCGGCGCGCGCACAAACCCCCACCTATGGGGGGAAAATCCGGCCGTGGGACGCCTTTGTCGTAGCCCTGCGCGCGGTCCTTGAACAGGAGAAAAAAACTCAAGGCCGGGGCTTGAGAATCCTCACCGGCGCCGTCAGCTCGCCGACTTTAGCCGAGCAGTTGCGCGGGCTTTTAAAAGAGTACCCGGCGGCAAGATGGCATCAGTGGGAACCCGCAGGCTGCCACCATACCCGCGCCGGCGCTCTGCTCGCCTTCGGTAGCTATGCGCAAACCCAGTATCGTTTGGACAAAGCCGATATCATCCTTGCTTTCGGCGCCGATCTGTTGTCATGCAGTCCCGGTTATTTGCGCTACGCTCATGACTTCGCCCGGCGGCGCCGCGTCGGCGGTGGCGCGCCGGCAATGAATCGTTTGTATGCGATTGAATCGAGCCCAAGCAGCGCTGGCGCCCAGGCCGATCACCGGCTCGCGCTACCGCCCAGCGCGATGGAACCCTTCGCGCGTGCCTTGGCGGCGCGATTGGGCGCCAGCGGCGGCCAGCTTACGACCGACCATGAGCGCTGGCTCAGCGCGGTCGCGGCCGATTTGCAGCAGCATCGCGGCAAGAGTCTCGTCTTGGTTAGCGAAGCGCAACCGATCGCCGTGCACGCCCTCGCCCACGCCATCAACCATTCTTTAGGTAATGTCGGACAGACGGTCGTGTACACGGAACCGGTGCAAGCGGATCCGGTGAACGAAATCGCTTCGTTGCGCGAACTGACGCAAGATATGACGCGTGGCGCGGTGTCGACGTTGATTATTATCGAGGGCGATCCGGTCTATACCGCGCCGGCCGATCTTGATTTTGCCGCAGGCCTGGCCAAAGTCGCGCTGCGCGTCCATCTGAGCTCCGAGATCAATCAGACCTCCGCGCTTTGCCAGTGGCATATCCCTGCCGCGCATTATCTCGAATCGTGGAGCGACGCGCGCGCCTATGACGGCACGGCGACGATTTTACAACCGCTCATCGCGCCCCTCTACCAAGGCCGAACCGCCCATGAATTGCTTGCCGCGTTGAGTGCGCAGCCGGCACAGTCCGGCTACGACATTGTCAGGGAGCACTGGCGCAAACAGACAGGCAAAGCCGAAGGCGATTTCACGCGCTGGTGGCGCAAGAGTCTGCACGACGGCCTTGTCGAAGATAGCGCGTTTGCAGCAAAACCGCTGACGCCAAAGCTGGCTGCGAGCGCTGTTGCCTCGTCCCAATCCTCAGTTGCGCAATTTGCCAGGGGGCGAGAGCGCGGATGGCAAATTACCAATGCAAAATTCAAAATCTGCCGACGCCGCCGATGCGCAACGGCAAAATCCCAAGTCTCTGGAACTCGTGTTCCGGCCCGACCCGGGCCTCTTCGACGGCCGATTTGCCAACAACGGCTGGTTGCAGGAGCTGCCCAAGCCGCTCACCAAGCTCACCTGGGACAACGCCGCCTATCTGAGTCCCGCCACGGCAAATCGATTGGGGCTCAATACCGCTGTCGGCTTGCGCGGCGGCAACGTCGATGCCGACGTGATCGAGGTCAGATTGAACCGCCGCACGGTGCGCGCGCCGGTATGGATTGTCCCGGGACAGGCCGAGGATACGATAGAATTGCAGCTGGGCTACGGCCGCAGCCGCGTCGGTCCGGTGGGCCGCGGCGTGGGCTTCGATGCTTACCGCTTGCGCACCGCCGACGCGCTGTGGTCGGCGCGCGGCGCCGAGATCGGCAAATCCGGCGAGCGCTTGGCACTGGCGGCGACGCAGATTCACCACGCTCTCGAGGGACGCGACATCGTCCGCGCGGCAACCCTCGAGGAGTTTGTCGCCAAGCCCAACTTTGCCCAGGGCGAGTCGGAACACCCCTCGCTTTATCCGCAGTACGAGTACAACGGCTACAAGTGGGGCCTGTCCATCGATCTCAACGCCTGCCTCGGCTGCAATGCCTGCGTGGTGGCTTGCCAGTCGGAAAATAATATTCCGGTGGTGGGCAAAGACCAGGTGCTGCGCTCGCGGGAAATGCACTGGCTGCGAATCGATACCTATTTCACAGGCACACCGGACGATCCGCAAACCTTTGTCCAACCGGTGCCGTGCATGCATTGCGAGAATGCGCCCTGCGAAGTGGTCTGCCCGGTGGCTGCGACGGCGCACAGCGCCGAAGGACTCAACGACATGGTCTACAATCGCTGCGTCGGCACGCGCTATTGCTCGAACAACTGTCCGTACAAAGTGCGGCGCTTTAATTTTTTGCAATTTTCCGACTGGAACATCGAGAGTTTGAAAGCGCAGCGCAACCCGGATGTCACCGTGCGCAGCCGCGGCGTCATGGAAAAATGCACCTACTGCGTGCAGCGCATCAACCAGGGCAAGATCGAAGCCGAGAAAGAAGGGCGGCGGGTCAAGGACGGCGAGATCGTCACCGCCTGCCAGCAAGCCTGTCCCGCCGAGGCCATCGTCTTCGGCGATCTCAACGATCCGAAGAGCAAAGTCGCGGCCCTAAAAGCCGATCCGCGCAATTACAGCTTGCTCGAAGAACTCAACACCCGTCCGCGGACAACCTATCTGGCCGCACTGCGCAATCCGAATCCGCAACTCAAAAAGGGCAGCTCCAAAGAGTAAGCTTTTAACTGCGCAAGTGGCACCCGCAATATCCTGCAAAGGCACGCTCGCCGTGACCGCCAGTCCGCTGGTTTCCACCGGCGTTTTCCAGTGAGAAGTTTGCTATCTTTGTTCAGACCGAGAAAGAAAGATTCGCAACCAGATCATGGCACCGCTGATCATTCTGATCGTCGTCACTGTACTCGCGCGATTAATCGGCCAGCTTGGCGTGACAGCGCTGCGGGATTGGGCCACCGCTACAAGAGTCGGCCTGGCAGTAATGTTCTGCTTTACCGCCGCTGCGCACTTCAACAGCATGCGGCCTGACCTGATACGGATGGTGCCGCCCCAGGTGCCCAATGCCGAATTCATCGTCTCATTTACAGGATTTTGCGAGATACTCGGTGCCATCGGCCTCCTCGTGCCACAGACACGTCGCCTTGCTGCGGTGGCGCTAGTGCTGTTTCTCGTCGCCGTGTTGCCGGCAAACATTTACGCTGCACAGTCGGGCGTCACGCTCCGTGGCGCGCCTGCGACACCGCTGATACCGAGAGTCGCGCTTCAGGTGCTCTTCATCGCCCTGGTCTGGTGGTCCGGGGTTCGGTCACAGACCGAGCTGTCCCACGCGGCCACTAGCCAAGCGAATGTAGAAACTTAACTTGAGAAATTGGTCGGCGCGCTTCCCCGCTTAAGCCAGCCACCACGTCAGGCGTCGCAGGTCAATTAGCGCCTATGCTAATTAACATTTACCGTTTCATCACTCTCTTAACGGTCGCTCTCCTGACCGGTTTGGCGTTTGCCCACGTGCTAGAACGCCCGGCCAAAATGGTTTACGACGGCGCCGGCAAATGAAGCTTTCCGCGCCGCCACGACGACTTCTGTTCCTGCCAACTGGATGGAGTTGCGGTCGAGTTGGGAAACCGGTCATGCCATCCGCTTCGTGCTCCAATTGGCCGCGCTCACCTTGCTTATTCTTTCGGTCTTATTTGAGTCTCATGAAAACGTAAGCCAGCGTGGCTAACCGTGAACCTGTTCGAATAAAACAATGCAGTCGACCGATCGCCAATCTGCTGAAACGAATTCTCCATTCATCGCTCCCGGCCACAGCTTCGCCTCGGTCAGCGACAAAATCGGCGCCATCGTTCTGCAGCAACCCACCGGCATGCGCTGGTGGGCCGGCTTTGGCGCCGCTTTTTCTCTGCTCATGCTGTTGCTGTTCGCCGTCGCTTACTTATTCGTCAGAGGCGTCGGCATCTGGGGTGTCAATGCTCCCGTGGCGTGGGGCTTCGCCATCGTCAACTTCGTCTGGTGGATCGGCATCGGCCACGCCGGCACGCTAATTTCCGCAGTTCTGTTGTTGCTGCACCAGGAATGGCGCACTTCGATCAACCGTTTCGCCGAAGCGATGACCCTGTTCGCCGTCGCCTGCGCGGGATTATATCCGATACTGCATCTCGGCCGGCCGTGGCTTTTCTATTGGCTATTCCCTTATCCCAATACCCTAGGGCTGCAGCCGCAGTTTCGCAGTCCATTAGTATGGGATGTCTTTGCGGTATCGACGTATCTGACGATTTCGCTGCTCTTTTGGTTTGTCGGTTTGATCCCCGATCTCGCCACGCTGCGCGATCGTTCGCAGAGCCGCGCCGGGCGAGTGGTTTACGGCATTCTCGCCATGGGTTGGCGCGGCTCGGCGCGCCATTGGCAGCGTTACGAAGCCGCTTATCTCCTGCTCGCTGGAATCGCCACGCCGCTGGTCGTTTCGGTGCACACGGTGGTCAGTCTGGATTTTGCCGTCGCCATCGTGCCCGGGTGGCACACGACGATTTTTCCGCCCTACTTCGTCGCCGGCGCGATTTATTCGGGCTTCGCCATGGTGCTGACCCTGGCGATCCCGCTACGCGCGGCCTATGGCTTGCAAGATTTCATCACGCGCACGGCACCTGGAAAACATGGCGAAAATTATGCTCGCCACCGGCTTGATCGTCGCCTATGGCTATTTCATGGAGCTGTTCGCCTCCTGGTACAGCGCTAACGAATTTGAAATGTACATGACGAAAAATCGTATGCTCGGCCCCTACGCGCCAGCTTACTGGGCGTTGATACTATGCAACGTGATCGTGCCCCAGGCGCTTTGGTCGGCTCGCGTCCGCGCCAACCCGATCTTGCTGTTCGTCATCGCGATCATCGTCAACATCGGCATGTGGCTCGAACGCTTCGTCATCGTCATCACCAGTCTGCATCGCGACTTCCTGCCCTCGTCGTGGGGTAATTATCTACCGACGGTATGGGATGTTGCGACTTTCGCCGGCACCATCGGTTTATTCCTCAGCCTGGTATTTCTGTTCATCCGTTTCCTGCCGATGATTTCGATATTCGAGATGCGCACGCTGTTGCCGCAGGCGGAAATCAAAGAAGAACCTTAACCGGTTCAAATCGTTCAATCGCTACGCTTAGTTCAAATCGCTCAAGCCCCTACTCCGCGTCGCGGGGAAAGAAAACGCCGCGCGGCGAAGCGCGCCCGCTTCTCGCTTCGGGAAGGCACGGTTTGAACGGAGCGTGAGCGATTGAACGGAGCAAAGCGCTTGAACGGTTTGAACGCGCTTGGAATTTTATGATCTACGGTTTGATGGCCGAATTCGACAATCCGAGCGCTCTTGTCGCCGCGGCGCGCGAAGCCCATGCCGCGGGCTATCGCCGGATGGATGCATACACGCCCTTTCCTGTCGAAGAATTGAACGAAGCCTTGGGGCTTGAGCACACAGGCGTGGCAGCGATGGTGTTGATCGGCGGCATCACCGGCGCCCTCGTCGGCTATCTCATGCAATACTACATCGCGGTGATCGACTATCCGTTGAACATCGGCGGCCGTCCGCTGCACAGTTGGCCGGCTTTCATCCCGGTGACTTTTGAGCTGACCATTCTTTGCGCGGGCCTCTTCGCCGTCTTAGGCATGCTGGCCCTAAATGGACTGCCCATGCCGCATCACCCGGTATTCAACGCGCCACGCTTCGCCCTAGCCAGCCGCGACCGGTTCTTTCTCTGCATCGAAGCGGCGGACCCTAAATTCGTGCGCGACGACACATGGCGCTTTTTAGATCGCATGGAGCCGCGCTCGGTGAGCGAAGTGGAATTCTAAAAAGATTGAGGATCGAGGATTGAGCATCGAGGATCGAAAGATTGCACGGCGGTTTTTATTTTGGATCGCCGGACGTCTGGCGATTCTCTGCCATCCTCCATCCGCGATTCTCCATCCTCGACCCCTGAATTGGCTTCTTCTTACAACGATCGCCGCGATATTCGTTATGATGACCGCCTGCCGCCAGGAGATGGCCGATCAACCGCGCTACGATCCGCTCGAAGCGAGCAAATTTTTTCCGGACGGCCAGTCGGCCCGGCCGCTGGTCGAAGGCACTGTGGCACGCGGCGCAGCTGAGGGATGACGAGCAGTTTTTTAACGGCGGCACCGACACGGCTGTCGCCACGGAGTTTCCTTTGCCGGTGACCATCGAAGTGCTGCACCGCGGCCAGGAGCGCTACGAGATATATTGCACGCCCTGTCACGACCGGACCGGCAGCGGTAACGGCATGATCGTGCGCCGCGGCTACTCCCGGCCGCCCTCTTTGCATAGCGAAATTTTGAATAAGCAGCCGGTGGGCCATTTATTTCGCGTCATCACTCAGGGTATCGGCGCTATGCCCGGCTACGGCGTCCAGATCACCGCCCAGGATCGTTGGGCGATTATCGCCTACATAAAGGCTTTGCAATTGAGCCAGAACGCAAAGCTCGACGACGTTCCGGCAACCCAGCGCGACCAGCTCACCGGGAGTAAGCCCTGATGGCCACCGCGAACGAGCCGCGCACCTTCGAGGGCTGGGAAACTTTTCAGCGCGTTTCCCTGATCGTCGGCATCGCCGGTTTAACGCTGTGTCTCGTCGGCGCCTGGTTTAGCCGCCAGCAGTTTTTTCAATCCTATCTTTTCGCGTATGTTTTCTGGCTCGGCATCGCGCTCGGCTGCCTGGGCATCGTCATGCTGCACAATCTTTCCGGCGGCGCCTGGGGCATGGTCATCCGTCGCCCGCTGGAGTCGGCAATGAAAACGCTGCCGTTGATGGCTTTGCTATACGTCCCCCTATTGTTCGGACTGCACAGCCTCTATGAGTGGGCTCGCCCGGAGGCTTTGGCGCACGATGCATTGCTGCGCCACAAAGCGGCTTATTTGAACGTGCCATTCTTCGTCACCCGCGCCGCGCTTTATTTTGCGATTTGGGCCGGCGGGTCATTTTTTCTGGGACGCTGGTCGGATCACCATGACCGCAGCGCCGATGCCCACCTTATCGCGCGTCAGCGCATGGCCAGCGCGCCGGGTTTATTGCTCTATGGCCTGACCGTCACGTTTGCATCCATGGATTGGACCATGTCCCTCGAGCCGCACTGGTATTCGACTATTTATGGTGTGCATTTTTTTGGCGGCCACGGATTGGCGGGGTTCGCCTTTACCATTCTCGTCGCCATTGTGCTGGCACGACATGCGCCGGTCACGGCAATGGTTACGCCGTCGCATTTTCGCGACCTCGGCAATTTGCTCCTCGCCTTCGTCATGCTCTGGGCTTACTTCGCCTATTCACAGTGGATCATAATCTGGTCGGGCAACTTGCCCGAGGAGATCTCGTGGTACCTGCGCCGCAACCGCGGCGGTTGGCAGTGGGTCGTCATCGCCTTGGTCGTCTTCCATTTTATCGTGCCCTTCCTGTTGCTGTTGTCGCGCAAAGTCAAACGGCCGGCGCCCGCATTAGCCGCGGTCGCCGGCGCCATCATCATCATGCGCATGATCGATATTTTCTGGTACACCGCCCCGGCCTTTAACCCCGGTCGTTTGACAATTCACTGGATGGATATTGCCGCGCCCGTGGGCCTCGGCGGCATCTGGCTAGCCATGTTCTTGCGCAATTTGCGCCAGCGGACCGCTATGGCCGTTGCGCGATCCCTACGCCCGCGAGGCCATCGACCATGGTTGAGCACACCGACGCGCCGCGGCAGGACAATCCGGCGGTCAGCCACGAAAGCAGCGATGTCGATCTGCGCCGTATCACTTATTGGGGTGTCGGTTTGGCCGCCGCCGTGGTGCTGATTCTGGTGTTTCTCTTTTGGCTATTCAATTTTTTCAGCACGCGGGAAAGCCGGCTTGGCCATGATCCGGTCGGCATCCGGCAAAGCACGCCGCAAACCACCGGCCCGCCCCTGCAAATATCGCCGCGTAGCGAGATGGCAGAAATGCGCGCCGCCGAAGACAAAATCTTGCATAGCTACGGTTGGATCGATCAGCAAAAAGGCATTGTTCGCATCCCCATCGAACGCGCCATGGAACTGACGGCGCAGCGCGGCCTGCCGGCGCGGAAAAAATAAAGCCGTTCAAACCGTTCAATCGCTACGCTCCATCTTCCTCTTCAAAGAGCTCTAAACTGTTGTAACCTCCGAGACGGTTTGAACGGCTTGAACGAAGCGCAGCGATTGAACGATTGGAACCCTAAAACCAATAAGATGCCAAGTCTCATTATTATTGCCCTAATAGCGTTTGTTCTGGTTTCCCCGGCTCTCGCCCACGACGGCGATCGCCAGAAAGCGTTACTGGAATCGGTCACCATCGAGGAACGCTTGAACAACCAGCTGCCCTTGGATCTCGCGCTGCGCGACGAAACCGGCGCGGCGGTGTCACTACGACATTATTTCAACGGCAAGCCGGTGCTCCTGGCTTTCGTTTACTACGACTGCCCGCAGCTCTGCCCGCTGGTCTTGGAGGGACTCGGGCGCAGCTTGCGCGTGTTGCGCCTGGCCGGCGAGGATTATCAAGTAGTTGCGGTGAGCATCGATCCAGCCGAAACCGCGGCGCTGGCCGCGCGCAAGAAAAAAGCGATCCACGGCGCGGCGAGCTGGCATTTTCTCACCGCCTCGGCCCAAACCATCGAAGCGCTGACCCAAGCCGCGGGCTTTCGCTATCGCCCGAGCCAAAACGCCGGGCGAGAAAGTTTCATCCATGCAGCCAATACTCTGGTGCTCACGCCGGAGGGAAGAATTTCGCGCTACTTTTCAACCATCGACTTTCCGCCCAAAGAGTTGCGCTTCGCGCTCATCGAAGCCTCCGGCAACCGCATCGGCTCACCCCTCGACCATCTGCTGATGCTCTGTTATCGGTACGATCCCGCCCAGGGCCGCTACACGCTGGCGATCCTCAACATCCTGCGCGTCTCGGCGCTGATCACGGTGGCCGCCGTCGGCGGATTTATCGCGATCATGTTACTGCGCGAGCGGCGGAAAACCGCTTGAACTCGTCCGACCGTTCAAGCGCTGCGGAGGTTTCAACTGTCGCGCCCTCCTAGACGGCTTGAACCGCTTGAACGGAACGAAGTGGTTGACCAGCTTGAACGCGTTTTGATCTAGTTATGCGGTCCAACTTTCCCCTATTCCCCGAACAGGCATCTACTTTAGCCGGCCGCGTCGATGCGATTTATTTTTTTCTCGTAATGATCAGCGGATTTTTTTCGCTGCTCATTTTCGGCGCGGTCATTTACTTTGCCATTAAGTATCATCACCGGGCCGGCGAAGAACATGCCCCCGCCCTGGTCAACGACAATCTTACGTTGGAAATCGTTTGGACGGTGGTCCCACTCGCTTTGACCATGGTCATGTTTGTCTGGGGCGCGAAAGTTTACTTTTCGATGTCCCGCCCGCCCAATGATTCGCTGGAAATATTCGTCGTCGGCCGCCAGTGGATGTGGAAGTTCCAGCACCCCGACGGCCAGCGTGAGATCAACGAGCTTCATGTGCCCCTCGGGCAGCCCGTGAAGCTGGTCATCGCCAGCGAAGATGTGATTCACAGTTTTTACGTGCCGGCGTTTCGGGTCAAGCAAGACGCGGTGCCTGGCCGCTACACCACCGTCTGGTTCGAGGCCACCAAGACCGGCCGATTTCACATGTTCTGCGCCGAGTATTGCGGCACGCAACACTCGGGCATGATCGGCCGCATCGTGGTGCTCGAACCGGTGCAGTACGCCGCTTGGCTGAGTGGCGACACCGCGGCCCCCGGTTCGGCTATGGCGGCATCGACGCTGTCGCGTGCCGAAGGATCGGTCGCCGACCGCGGCCACCGCCTGTTTCAACAACTCGGTTGCGCCAGCTGCCACCTGCCAGACCGTCAAGGCATCGGGCCGTTGTTGAACGGCGTCTTCGGCAACCCGGTGCGTTTGCAAGACGGCCGCACCACGCTGGCGAACGAAAGCTACATCCGCGAGTCGATCCTTCAACCGCAAGCGAAAATCACCGCCGGATTCCAAGCGTTAATGCCGTCGTTTCAGGGACAGAGTAAACGAAGAGGAGCTGATGCAGCTGTTGGCGTACATCAAGGCCCTTAAAAAAGGCTAACTTCATTAAAGGATTTGGACGAGTTTGTCTGAAATGAACTATCTCAACGTCAACTACGGCGTGAAGTCCTGGTTGCTGACCAGAGATCACAAGCGCATCGCGCTTTTGTATCTAGGCGCGGTGACGCTGTTCTTTTTCATCGGCGGCGCGGCGGCGGTGATCTTTCGCATCGAGCTCTTGACCCCTCAGGGCGATCTGGTGCAGGCCGAGACTTACAACAAGCTGTTCACCATGCACGGCATCGTCATGATTTTTTTGTTTTTGATCCCGGCCATTCCGGCAGTCTTGGGAAATTTCCTGGTGCCGATGATGTTGGGCGCGCGCGATCTCGCCTTTCCCCGGTTAAATCTGGCGAGCTGGTACGTGTTTGTCACCGGCGGGCTCTTCCTTCTGGGCGCCATGCTCGCCGGCGGCGTCGATACCGGATGGACGTTCTACACGCCCTACAGCACGGTCTACAGCAACAGCTATGTCATCGCTACCGCCCTCGGCGCCTTCATCGTCGGTTTTTCCTCGATCATGACCGGGCTCAATTTCGTCGTGACCATCCACACCATGCGCGCCCCTGGGCAGACCTGGTTTCGTTTGCCGCTGTTTATCTGGTCGCATTATGCGACCAGCGTCATTATATTGCTCGGCACCCCGGTGCTGGCGATCACCATCGTGCTGTTGGCCCTCGAGCGGTTGCTCGGCTTGGGGATTTTCAATCCCGCTCTGGGCGGCGATCCGATTCTCTTTCAACACCTGTTCTGGTTTTATTCCCATCCGGCGGTTTACATCATGATTCTCCCCGCCATGGGAGTGATCAGCGAGCTGATCACGACCTTTTCGCGCAAACGCATCTTCAGTTATCCGTTCGTCGCTTTCTCCAGCATCGCCATCGCAGTGCTGGGCTTTTTCGTCTGGGGCCACCATATGTTCGTCAGCGGCCAATCGGTGTATGCCGGCATGGTGTTTTCCTTTTTGAGCATGTTCGTGGCGATCCCCTCGGCGATCAAAGTTTTTAACTGGACGGCGACTCTGTACAAAGGTTCGGTGTCCTGGCAGACCCCTCTGCTCTACGCCCTCGGCTTTATCGGCCTGTTCACCATCGGCGGCTTGACCGGCCTTTTTCTCGCGACTCTGGCCGTCGATGTGCACGTTCACGACACCTATTTCGTCGTCGCGCACTTTCACTACATCATGGTCGGCGGCACTATCATGGGCTATCTCGGCGGGCTGCACTTTTGGTGGCCGAAAATTTCCGGCCGGCTGTATCCGGAAGGCTGGGCGAAGTTTGCCGCCTTGGTAATTTTTGTCGGTTTCAATCTGACTTTTTTCCCGCAGTTTTTACTGGGCTATTTGGGCATGCCGCGGCGCTACTACGCTTACCCCGACGAGTTTCAGGTATTGAACGTCATGTCCTCGGCGGGCGCCTCGATCCTCGGCGTCGGCTATCTCATTCCGATGGTTTATTTCATCTGGTCGATGCGCTACGGCCCGCCGGCGAGCGCCAATCCATTTGGCGCGAGCGGCTTGGAATGGCAGACCGCGTCGCCGCCGCCCACGGAAAATTTCGCCGTTACCCCAGTGGTGACCTGCGAGGTTTATACCTACCCATCGGAGCAAGACCGTGGCGCCAACTCCTGAAGTCCTAGCGCACCAATTCGACGATCTCGAGCAGCAGCACGACGCCGCCAATCTCGGCATGTGGGCTTTTCTTGCCACTGAGATTTTATTTTTCGGCGGCATGTTTTTAGGCTATGCGGTCTATCGCTCTCTCTACCCCGAAGCGTTCACCCAGGCCAGCAACCACATGGATATCCTTCTCGGCATGATCAACACCGTGGTGCTGATCGCCAGCAGCTTGACCGTGGTGCTCGCCGTGCATGCAGCGCAACAGGACCGGCGCCACGCTCTGGTGCAACTGCTAGTACTGACGATTTTATTGGGCCTGGTATTTCTCGGCATCAAATCCACCGAATACTTGCACAAGTTCCATGAGAACCTTGTCCCCGGAGTCAATTTCTCATATACCGGCCAAAACCCGCGGCAGGCGGCGCTATTCTTTTCTTTTTACTTCGCCATGACCGGGATGCATGCCCTGCACATGATTATCGGCATCGCGATCTTCGCATGGCTGGTCGTCGCCGCGCGCCGCGGCCGTTACAACAGCATCTACCATACGCCGGTGGAGATCGCCGGTCTGTACTGGCACTTCGTCGATATCATTTGGATTTTTTTGTTTCCGCTGTTTTATCTGCTCGGCCGCCACCTATGATCGCGGTAAAAACTTACTACGTCGTTTTCGCCGCCTTGCTGGCATTGACTTTGGCCACCACCGGCGCAGCGTTCGTCGATCTTGGCGCCCGGTGGAACACCATCGTCGGGCTCACCATCGCCATCGTCAAAGCGCTGCTGGTGGCGACCTATTTCATGCACCTGCGCCACAGCCAGCGGCTCACGTTGCTGTTTGCCGGCGCCGGAGTGCTCTGGCTCGCCCTGCTAATGACTTTTGTCTTCGCCGATTATCTGACGCGCGGCTGGTAAACACCGACAGTTTTCGTTTTCGTGGTTCTCTTCGCTTCTATTCCAAAGTAGCGCTCGGCTTGTCTAAGGCCAACAGGTTCATTTGACCCAGAGACGAACGACCTACGCGACTGGTGCCGATCAGATGCTAAATTGGCTCGACCTCTTACAGTGGCCCGCAATGGTGACCAATGTCCTCGCCGCTTGGTTAATCGCTTCCCAGCGAGAACTGCGCCGAAAAATTGGTTTTTACTGTTTTCTAGCCGGTAACATTCTTTGGGTAATCTGGGGCTGGCACGCTCAGGCGTGGGCGATGGTGGTCTTGCAAGTTTGCCTAGTCGGATTAAACATCCGCGGCGTCAAGAAAAACGAAGATGACAATAGTTGAACGATGGGAGATTCTAAGATCCTTCTTTTGAGAATTCGGGCGCCCACGTTTTCTGAATTTTTTCCCGGCAATTACCTCCTTGATATTTCACGCGTGTCCCATCGTTGACCGCGGCATCGTTGTCAAATCCTAGGACCGGGACAATCCAGCGGCGTAATACCGCGCAATCTATCATTTATCGTGTGGTCTATCATTTGCTCTATACAACTTGAAAATCGATTAAGGAGATAAATCAAATGGACGCTTTAGAACTACTTAAACAGGATCATCAAAAGGTTAAAGAGCTCTTCGAACAGGCCGAAGATACCGAAGGAGAAGATCAGCAAGAAGTCTTCGAGGAGATCAAAACCGAGCTCGAAACCCATGCGCGTATCGAGGAGACCGTCTTCTACCCCGCGGTACAAGAGCATGAAGAGCTCAAAGACATGGTGCTCGAGTCGCTGGAAGAACATAAACAGATCAAGACGCTGCTGCGCGAAATGGACAGTTTGGCCTCGGACAGCGAAAAATTTGAGCCCAAACTAAAGGTGCTGATGGAGAACGTAGAGCACCACGCGGAAGAAGAAGAAGAAGGGAAAATGTTTCCCAAACTTCGCCAAATTATGGGCAAACAAAAGCTTGAACAGCTCGGCGCGGACCTCGAAGCAGCAAAGGGTCAGCGGCAACGCAAAGCCAGCTAATCATTCCACAAGACCCCACGACACAGGGAGGGATTTTTTAATAAATCCCTCCCTGCCCGCCCTACAAGTTGCTTGGCGGCACACTGGTTTTCCCGAGTTAAGTAATGGTGAGGCAGAGGCAAACGCACGGGTATGGAGAACCAGCGGGACGGATTAGCGCACGCGCCGGATAACTCGCCGATTGCGTTACTACTCGTCGACGTGATCAACGATCTAGAGTTCCCAGGCGGTGAAAAGCTCCTGAAGCACGCTTTGCCTACGGCTGACGCCCTGCGCGAGTTTAAATTGAGGGCGAAACAGGCGGGCATCCCGGCGATTTATGCCAACGATAACTTCGGCCGCTGGCGGTCGGATTTTCCCAAACTGGTGCAGTATTGCCTCGGTGAAGGCATTCGGGGAAAACCTCTAGTCCAGCGCCTTGCCCCGGAACCAGATGACTACTTTATTCTTAAGCCGAAACACTCCGCGTTTTACCAGACAAATCTGGATACTTTGCTGAAATATCTCGGTGTCGAGACGGTGATCGTCACGGGAATCGCCGGCGATATCTGCGTGCTATTTACCGCTAACGACGCTTATATGCGTGACCTTAGACTTCTGGTACCGCGTGATTGCATAGCCTCCGAGGACCCAGAGGAAAACCGGCGAGTCCTTTCCCTTATGCAACGTGTGCTCAAGGCAGATATTAAACCCTCGCCCGAGATCTGTTTCCCTGCCGGCGCACAAACCACGGCGTCCACGCGACCATGACGTCGCATTCGGGCGGTGAAAATTCCTCTAGGGGATATTCACGCGGCCAGATTCGCAATTAAATGTTTTAGATAAGTCTCCGGAAGACCGTCGCAAAATTTTCCAACGCTTTGCGGTAGCGGCGACTTTCGGCTTCACTACAAGTTAAATGCTACCATAAGAAGGAGGCCAGGTTATGGTCAACAAACGCGTGGCCACTTATTTGAACGATCACCTGGCGGGCGCAGTGGCGGCAGTGCGACTTCTGGAGTCGTTGGAGGAGTTGTATGACGAGCTCCGGCCGCAATTGTCGGCTCTGCGCGCGGATATCGAAGCAGACCGGCTAGATCTCCAGGCGCTGATGTCAAGGCTGGATGTCGGCGAAAGCCGAGCGCGCAAAATCGGCGGCTGGGTTGCAGAGCAGGCTACTGCGCTAAAAATGCGCCTCGACGACAGTGCCGATGGACCCTTGCGCCTGTTTGAATGTCTCGAATTTTTGTCACTGGGCATCGCAGGTAAACTAGGATTATGGGACGCGCTGAAAGCCGCTGCGGAGGTTTCTCCGCAGCTTCGTTGCGCCGACTATAATCGTCTTATTCAAAGGGCCATCGAACAACGTAGCCGCGCGGAGACTCTCAGGCTGGAATCCGCAGTCGAGGCGCTAGGCAAAAATTCTTAATTGTGACGGGCGACCTAACCAGAGCCTAATCCGTTCCGGTCTGAGCATGCGGGCTATCAACCGGCTTGGATTCAGGCGAGCCTTTCTGGCGCAGAAAAATAGACAGGACTACCATCGATCCGATCGCTAGGAATTCACTTTGCCAGTTTTGCAGCGCCTCAAACCAGAAGCGTGAAGTGCCCAGATATTGAGAAACTGAAACCGGCGGGCTGCCATGCAACTGTTGTTCTTCACTGTAAAGTTTAGCACCGGCTGTTGCGTGCAGTGAGAATGCAATAAGGAAGAGCAAGAGAAACGCCAGCGATAGCGAATTCTCATAGAGTTTCAAAATCACCCCGCCCTTTCGCACCGGCCAAGGGACATTTTTACTCGATCGTTTCGCTTCTCTGTCAACCGCTTCTAATTCACCGGGCTTTTTCGATTCCGATGAGCCTTTTTGATAGAGAAACACGGTAAACAACACGTAGGCAAACATCTGCACAAACTCGCTTTCCCAATTCTCCGCGGTTGCTTCCAGGAAATGGTCGCTGCGCAGGTACTCTGACAAAGCGATGCTGGATTGCCCGTGCTCTTTCAGGTCTTCATTATGCTGACGATGACCGGTCAAAGCCTGGCCTGCCCAGAAAGCCAAGAAGCAACTGAATAGGACTATGGAAAGGCCGTTCTCATAGAAAAACCGGCGTACCTTGCCGGTTTTTTTTTGCTGACGAAAAGCTGCCGCGCGAGCTTGTGTCATCGTAGGATTCCGTTCGCGTCAATTAGATCGAGAGAGCTGCGGGCGCTGTTTGGGCCTGCCCGCCTTACTGTTTTTATTAACCCGCTGCCGTATTCCGCGTTGCGAATCAGATCTTGATGGCTTCCGACGCTCCCATAGCGCTAGGCCGATGAGCCCATCGATACATACACGGGCGCGATGCGGCTTTTGGCATCCTAGGTCACATCGATCAACCTAGCCCTCCGTGCTCAGTTATTATGCTGCTCCCGGAGTGAAAAAGTTATGTCGCAGTATGTGCAGTAGGCCCAGTTGGTGAGGTAATCGAAGAAGGAGAGTTTTTTACAGCGACAGCAATAGACGGACCGGTTGGTGATTCGGGGTGCCACGGTTAAACCGTTCGTTAGAGTAGGAAGATGGGGTTCAGATGGGGTCGGTTTCATAAGTTAGATGCTGCCGAAGAAACCCGTGATGGCGTCGGCGATACGCTCAGTGCGCGTCTGCTCTACGGATTCGACTTGTAGAAAATCTCGATCGTCCTCGTGCCGTGATTGCTATTTCTATTGCCAATACTCGCCGTTGCATTCAGTTCATTCATCCTATTCAAAAACTCAGGCGGTCAAAGGACGCCGAAAGTAAATTCAGATAATGATGCGCTTCGGAAAGCCTGCTCCCGAATAATTCGCAACTAACGTGCCGCTAAACTATAGACCTGATAGCCCGTTGCTAGCGGCTAGAGAATCAACTTTGTTCCAAACTTGGGAAATTTAGTATGCCGGTGTCACAATTCTGATTCATCCTAAGCAGTGAGTTCGGGTAGATGTAGGGTTGGTAATCGAGCTTGGCGCGATGCTCAGCACGGAAAAACGATTGCCGCGGCGTCAGAGCGCTTGCTCGCGTGTAAGACGCTCATTCAAACACAATCGTTAAAAATGATCCCAAGCTGTAGCGCACAGGCCTGGTGTAAGGAAGTCTAGCCGCTATCCACCTCGGCTAATCGGAGACGCATCGTATCCGTTGAGCAAATCCGCGGGATCGCGGTAGACCGCGATGCATCCGGCTCGGCGCAAGTCTTCCTCGCTCCAGCCCCCACACATGACACCGATTGTCCGCAAGTGGGCTTTGCCGGCGGCCTCTGCATCATAGATAGTATCGCCGACCACCACCACATTATCGGGTCTTACATCGCCCAACTGGGCAAGCGCGGCCTGAAAGATGTCCGGATACGGTTTTGACCTGTCGGCGTCATCCGACGAGGTTTCGGTCTCGACGAGATCCTCGATGCCGGCGATAGCTTTATAAGTCTTGAGTTCGTCGCCCTTTGCCGAAGACGCCAGCGCGATACGCTTGTCATCTTCGCTGATTCTCTGAAACAATTGCCGAACGTCGGGAAAGGCTTTTACACGAGGCAGAAACTCTTTTTTAAAAAGGTCACTGCGGTACTGTTCGAGTTCGTCGCTGAAATTCTGCAACTCCTCTCGCGATAGAAAAACGGGCATCAACTGATCTCCGCCCTTGCCGATTTGCCGACGAACCTCTGCGAAAGAGACTTTCTTGCCGAATCGCTCAAGGGCCTCTCGCCAAGCCTCGGCATGTAAATCGACCGAATCCACTAAGGTGCCATCGATATCGAATATGACCGAGGTGATCATTAATTTTTACTCCAAAAGCAAGCTGAAAAAGCCCGCCACAGTAAGAACAACCATTGAGATGAAATATTTAGGAGCGGGCATGTGGTCATGAGCAGCTTGGTGCGGCCATTTTATAAGTCAGCGGGCCCGCGACAATCGTCAGATCGGACTGATTGCGGGGGGTTAAAAAGCAGGAACTCAAAAGATGTGCCAGCAGGACGACTTCAAACCATGCAGCATGCACCGAAACGATTCTTGTGATTGGCGTCCCGAAACTGAGACATAGATCACGAAGATAATGCCAAGGTTGAGACGCAATTATTGGTTGATGCGGTTCAAACAAACTAATAGAGCAGTGCCAGCTTGTAACACTCACACCAAGTAACCACCAATTTCGTAAGAATCATTTAGGTTTTGGAAGCTGCCCCTCACCACAAGTTTTCTATGCGGGGAGTTTGGCTTTCCTTCAGTAATCCACTTCATGGGCTCCAACCATGGAGACGAACCCGCTCTTGCCATGCTTCTACTTTGAAACACCGGCCCAAGTCTCTTTCAACTTCCCGTGCCCATGAAAATTGTTGGCGGTTATTGGCTACGTGACGCTCATCCTCTGTCGGACTCAAGCTTTTTACTGGACTGACAATTGCATTTTAGTTTGCCGCAGACGTCATGCGGTCGTTACCGAGCACGTTCTCGATGTTGGGATGAGTTGGGTAAAGCTCGCTAGACTTAAATTAGATTAGGTCCGAATCTATCGACTAAAAGGAGGTGAACTCGAATGGCCGACCAGAACTGTGCTCATAATGGGTGCAACTGTAAAGTGGAACAGGGCAAAGGCGTTTCCAAAGGCGCGAACACATACTGTAGTGATCGATGCGCCAATGCTCCATCGGTGGCTTCAAACAAATGCCAATGTGGACACTCCGGTTGCTAGTAAAATATCTAGACGGAGGCGATTTCATGTTGCACTCACTTCTTCCCGCACAATTTTAGGAGCGTGGGTCCCTTCACTGGAAACTCGCCTGGGGCGTACATGCTGAGCTGTGTAACAAAGGAGTTCACCTGTGAAAATCATCACGACAGCAGCGCTGATATTTACGTTCTTGTTTTTCCTAACGGCATATAGCCAATCCGAAGACCATTACATTTACAAAGATGCCCAAGGCAAGCTGGTGATCTCAAACCAACCGCCGCCGCCCGGAAGCAACATCCTGCGCAAATTCGATTTACCGGAATTCCGTGAAGCGCAAATACAGCCAGTTCAAGAGATTAGCAGCATGCGTACAGGCAAGTTGGAAAGCCCAGCGAAACCGGAACAAAAGAAATAAATATCGTGCCTCGCCGAAGGAGCAGAATAGCCTGTGAACCTTTGTTAATACAGATCATAAAAGCAGCGTCGTTATTCGCAGCGTGACAATTTTGGGGGAATCATGTTGCTTTCTTACAAGGGTCACTCACTCGGGACCATTCCGTGGCGGATACCTAACAGCAGGAAATGGCGATCTAAGGTGATCGTGCAATGGAATGAAGGCGCTACTCTTAGAACTCAATATTTTGATAGTCCTGGCGACGGCTTCGGAAGTGAAGAGAAAGCCGATTTGTGGGCGATACGAACTGGGAGAAAGTGGATCGATAATGGTAAGCCCGTTATCGAGGTGCCTATACAAAATCCCCTGTTGAGTGGATAAGATCTCGTTGCACTAGAGCCGGACGACCGACTGTGGTCCGAGAAACTCCGGCCCGCCGCGGGACGGGGAGAATCGATCGACAGATATAGTGAATGAGCGCTCGGCAACCGCGAGACATATCTATGCGCCACTTTCTAAACATCGATGGGATAAGACGCACCGCAAATTGCGGCTGGGCTTACGCAACGCGGCTATGAAGATTGAATGGGAGTCGCAAAGACACGCCGCAGCTGAACCCCTGGGCACTAACAAGTACGGACCGCGATAACGACTACCGAATACTTACTTCAATCGTTTCAAACGCTTGACACCACACTCAGAGCCTCTTTACAGCGCTGATCAGGCGTGGCGCAGTCAACCGGCAGGTCTTCGCTAAAGCGATCTTCGCGAGTTCGTTAGTGTAAAGGTCGAAGAGTCCAAGCGTTGGAGACAATTTTCGATTACAAGTATATTTCTGAAAAGTTTGGCAATTTGGTTTGACCCCATCGGCCGGCCTTATCCGGCGTCTTGGCTAGAACTTCGTCAGGGGTACCGCTCTTGCGGTCGCGATGAACATTCTTCCAGCGAAAGATTTTCTTGCGACCTGCGCGTTCCTTTAAGCTCTTATCGCCAGTTTACAGAAGGGGGAGACATCCATGCGAGAAACCCTCTGTGGTTAGCCGGGATTTTTCGCACAGGCGTAGGAATAGTAGACAATATCATCATATGAGACTCCCATGCCCCGAGCCATATACTGGGCATATTCTTCCGCCATTGCCATATTAGGAAATGAGAGTGTTGTCCTAAATAGGCTCGTTGTCCCGCTTTTCAGAATTATTTCGACCTTGGGTGAGGATTCCTGTCTGAGTACAATTTCAATATTAGATTCTTCTTTTGTTCGCTTCACCGTTGATTGGCCTCCGAAATGTATTGCAAAATCCAAAAAACAACGCTAACTCACGACACTTTAGTGTCGCCAGAGCGGTAAACTCTCGACATTAGAAAACAGGCCGCGAGCTTGAAAGCATTATTGCTGAGGGGTCAGGGGTAATTGACTGGGATACCAAACAACATAGAAGCCCGCTAATGAGTTAGCGGGCTTCTATATTGACGAGTTTGGATTTAATACTGCCGATCCGCGATCGTTCGTTTGCCGGCAAACATTCGATATATAACCAAGAGCAGAATAGATCCGATTACGGCCATGATAAATCCGGCAGGCTCACCCTCACGATAAAAGCCTAGCGATTGGCCGACAAACCCGCCGATTAGCGCCCCGCCTATTCCCAACAATATAGTAATGACCCATCCCCCGGGATCACGTCCCGGCATTAAGAACTTTCCAACCACGCCCACTACCAACCCGAAAAATATCCATCCTATAATGCCCATAAGACCGCCCTGTTTAATTTGGTAAACTTAAGATGGACTAGTGCAAAGATAGTACCACCCGCTGGAATAAATTTAATGTAAAGTTATCTGACTGTAGCTGCTCATTCTCTCAGGAGTGAATCAAAACCAGGATTTAGTCTCGATAATGCGACAAATTCTTTCACGCACGTTAGTAAAGTTAGCAGTGACGATTTTCGTTTTGAGAGATACCCTTTCTTCGCAGCGTATCTTGAATTAGAGCACCCGCATGAAAGCCACCAAGTCTAACTTTTCCTGCTCATTTAACTTCAGCCCGAGAATAAGATTGAAAAACTCAACCGTATCTTCCAGCGTCAGCAAGCGCCCGTCGTGAAGGTAAGGTGGACTGTCTTTGATCCCGCGCAGAGTGAAGGTTTTTATCGGCCCGTCTGGCGGCTCGTTGACGAATCGTTCCACTTGCAGGTCGTGCATTCTATCATCAAGATAAAATGGCGGCACATGGCAGGTGGAGCACTGACCTTTGCCAAAAAAGAGATTTTGCCCCCGTGTTTCACTCTGCGTCGCTTTGGTCGGATCGAGCCGACCTTGGACATTCAATTTAGGCGCAGGTGGAAAGTTGAGCATATTTTGGAGCTGCGCCATATGGCTTACACGGACCCTATCCAAAATATTGATCCCTTTTTTCATCGCCCGGATAGGATCGCCGTTGAAGTACGCGGTCCGCTGTTCGAATTCCGTGAAATCTTCGACGGAGCGCAGGCTTCGCTTGGAGCCATGTATTTGCTGTGCAAACATTCCCCGTAGGCTCGTAGTGTCGAGCCGAAAGCGGCGATGCTGCGGCCGGTTGTCAGGATTGAGGTGAAACTGGCCCGTAGTATGACCGTTAACATGGCAGTCGAAACACGAAACGCCGAGACTGGGCTGCCGCGTTTTTCGATCATCGGTTGGATTGAACTCCTCTTGAGGGAACGGAGTCACCAAAAACTGCAAGCCATCGAGTTGCACGGGGGTCAGGAGATCTTTGAACAGTCGATAAAAGTTATTAATAGAAACAACCTCGCCGCGGGAAACGTCTCCTAACTCGGGGCGGTTTTGCAGAAAAATGGCTGGCGGGAATTCCGGTAGAAATGCTTCCGGGATATCGAACTCTACATCAAATCGTTCCAGGCGAGGAAACATCTCAATCTGGGCTTGCGGGAAGACCATTCCGCCGGCAGCGTGCTTAGGGTGAGGAAGCGAGGGATAGGGAAAACCGTTGCGCTTGCGAATCTCTTCCGCAGTCATTTGCGCTAGACTTTGCCAGCTTGCCCCTCCAGAGAGGCGAGCAGTAGGGCCAACCGGTAATGGTTTGCCCCGCGACATCTTGGCCGTGGCGTCTAGCCGAGGGGTTAGGTCATAACGTTGCGTCAGTAACTGCTGTTGGGCGGCGGTCACTTTTGGTTTCTCGGCGATATCGTTCTTCATGATTTCATCGCCTGATTGCATCGGCTGTTTTGCGTTAAAAGGATCTCGCGCAAAATCAAAACCCAATGCTTTGCCTTCATCCGGTTGATTCCTAAAAACCGGCGAGGAAGGGGGAGCGTTGGAACCGGAGAATACGTCAGCCTGGTCATGCGAGGTCTTTTGCTGCTCAGGCCGTTTCGATTGGACTGAGCGGGGAGTTTGAGCGTCCTCGACCGCCTCCGGCGGGGTTCGCTGCTGACTGACTCCCATTGAGCCGTAGAACAAGATAACCGACCAAATAAATAGGATCACACTAAAGACAATAACGTTCCTGCGCATTGATCACCCCCGTCCGGCGGCAAGCTGAAAATGCAATTGTTAGTCCAGTACGCCACAGGCTGAGCGACGGGACGCCACAGACTGATTGAAGTGGCCAGCAGTCACTCATCATATCGGAGTACGATTTACGTCAACTCCATGGCACCAAAAGTAGGGCGACGCGCTGCGCAGGGCAATGTATTTTCACGTGGGACAATTTCGCCCCGCGTTTAGTCTCTAATGTCGGACGATTGGGTCCCCCTCCTGGCCGTCCACGAGGCGCTACATTCGGTAACGGAATCCTGATCCTGGCTATGGCCAAGGTTAAGAGTGAACTGAACGCGATTGTTCCGCTGTCACCTTTCAACTTGCATCGATTGAGTCGGCAAGAGGCGAGCGAATCGGACACAAAGATATCGGGGTCGAGGTCGCCTGACGGTTGAAAAAAAAGCAAATAATTAGTGAGTTCTGAGTGTTTTTTACGTTTCCAAGCAGCCCGGTCGTTCCGATTTAGCGTAGAATTCGTCTCAACTGTGGCACCATATTCGGAATTCAAATCTCAGTGTTGGGACTATAGTCGCAAAGGTATAAGAGACTATCAGGTCGCGAGCTGAAAAGCTTTTTGTCGCTCAGTGTTCCATGCACGAGATTCTGCCTACACGCTATCCCGTGAATCGGACAAGGATTCACTTTGATTCTTTGTGTACCTAGTTGTTTGCCTCAGTTTTGCGCGCCGCGGGATAGATCGGACCATCGCGAAAAAGAGCCGTCATGGAAGGGTAAACCGAGCCGATCACAAATAGAATGTGGTCAGATGGATCGCTCAAGAGCTATTGCAACCGCAGAGCGTCATCCCCCTTTGTATTTCCAGAACCGCCCCGTGAAAACAGCGCTCTTTGGCAATTAACAATAATTCGCGTGCCTCAGCCTCGGTGCAGACAATTGCGGTAGCGGGTGTTTCGATAGGCGATTCTTTGGGGATCAGAAGCCTTGAACTGCAAAGTTTTTGGCGCAGACCTGAACCGGGCGCTACATGCTCGATTAAACAATCGACATCGGTTCGGTACAACTTTATGAGCATACTCATCAATCTGTTTCCCCGGGAGCGGACTTTAACCACTTCATTAAGTTCAAGGTTGATTCAATGATCTTGGCGCTGGTGTATTGGTACCAACCCTTAACGGCAAAGGCACGCCGGCTCTGCTTGACCGCCAGCAGGATGTACTGCCTGGCCCAGCGTTCACCTAATAAACCCTCTTCAGTCACGAAAGGGAAAGCTTAGCCGCTTCCCCTTTTTATATTTCGAAGGCGTTTATGTATGGGTGTGCGACTTGTCAAGTATTCCGCTATTTCGCCAGATCTTGAAAACCGCAGTGGGGGTGACCAACGAACATAAAAAATCCCATCCCGAGAACTAATTTTGATATTATCCATCTTGACAAGCCTGCGCGCGTGACTAACTTACCGTCGAAATTGGTTCGTCGGGAAACAATAAATAAAGGAGGTACAGGACTATGGCAGAGTGGAATTCCGTCGCTGACGTGGAAGCCTTGCGGCGAGAAATCGGCCGAGCTTTTGAAGATTTTGGCTTTGAACAAGGGCAGCCTCATCGCGTCGCTTTTCTTCCCGGCCGCGAACCGCGGCGATATCCGTTGGTAAATTTACTCGAAGATAAGGATAACATTTACGTCGAAGCGTTGACTCCCGGCGTTGATCCTCAATCCATCAATCTCAACGCGTTGCAAAATCGTCTGACCTTAGCGGGAGAGAAGAGTGGCATCCCCGGAGACATCAAGCCGGAAGCATTTCATAGAAATGAGCGAGCCAGTGGGAAGTTTGTTCGCACCATCGACTTGCCTGTCGAGATCGACGAGACCGGCATCGAGGCAGAATACAAAAACGGGCTGCTGGTGGTGACTTTACCAAAAGCCGAGAAAGCCAAGCCCAAACAAATCACCGTTAAAATCGCCTGATAACTCACGACAAGGAGGGATATAGCCATGGCCGAAAGAACTGTAGCGACTCGCGCGCAAGAAAAGGCCTCGTCAAGCCGAGAAGAAACCCGAAGTCAGGAAAGATATATCACGCCGCCCGTAGATATATACGAGACCACCAATGGGCTGGTGGTGACCGCCGATTTACCGGGCGTTGCTAAAGATGGTCTGGACATGCGCGTGGAGAACAATCTACTGACCATTCGCGGCAGAGCGGCGCATGCGGCGGCCGGCGGTCCGGTTTATCGGGAATACGGTTTGGTAAATTTCTTTCGCCAATTCGAGTTGAACGAGAAGGTCGACCAGAGCAAGATCTCCGCCGAGCTCAAGCACGGAGTCTTGACCTTGTATTTGCCGAAGGCTGAGGAAGTCAAGCCGCGAAAGATCGAGGTTAAAGTAGCATAAGATAGCTGTCGTTAAGGGCGAAGCTAACAACAATCAGAGGGAAAGCTTTTCCCTCTGATTGGACTGTTTGAATTTTGGTTGGTTCACATTGAATCGATTTGACGTGGTTGACCTCCAAGCGGGCAATCTGTCGGGACTTAAAATTAATCCTCTACCCAACTGAGCTCCTCGAAACTGCAAGTGACGATCGAAGTAACCAGAGAGCTTTGACTGTACCTTGTAGCCGGAGCGATCCTCTTCAGTCCAGCATACGAATACCGGAGCTGCGCTCCTGCCCTACTGCGTCCCTGGCGCCGAATGCAGATACGAGACAACGCACTAAAATTATCCCCACAAATAGGACTACTCGATTAAAAGTGTGGACCCCGACCCACTTCAGCACGAAATTACATCCCGGTTTATTTTTTTCAACCAGTGGGGTCAAGAAGCAATTAACCGGTGAGCACAGTCAAAGCCTCTGAGGCAAGGGAAACTGGCGTTTCACTGAAATGCCCCGACGCCTCGACGATTCTTACTGGATCGCAATCAACAAAACCGACGCGGCTCTGCAGTCGATCGCACACCCGATGGATTTCGACTAATCACTTGGACTCCGCTCGCGTTTGCGCAATGCGAGTAATTAGAATCGGGACACCGGCGCTCCACCTTATCCTAAGTTTGAAACAGATTTGATGCTCTAGCTGATGGCAGCAGCGGAGTAGGTCCACAGTTTAGCGGCACGCTAGTTGCTCCCATCGAATAAACGTTAACAGGATTGGGTCAGGAGAGAAGCGACGTTTCCGAAGTGCATTATAATTTGGATTCACTATCGGCGCGTCCTAGTAGGCGTAATGGACGCAGCCGTTCGCAGTTCATTATTGGCGGTCCTTAACTGGTGCGGCCGGCGGCCATACAGTCACTCTGGAAACGCCGCTGGTGGGCAGCGTCCGTAAATTCGTCTGAATGATAGAGAATTAGGAGATTACATGAAGCTAGATCAGTTGAAAGAATTAATATTGCAATCCTTCGAGCATGAAAAAGGCGGGGTCAAAATTTACGAGACGGCTCTGAAGTGCGTCATCAACCCTGATCTGCGAGAGGATTGGCAAGAGTACCTGGAACAAACCCGCAACCACGTTAAAGTTCTGACTACGCTATGCACGAAGATCGGTTTGAAACCCGAACAAGACACGCCGGGCCAGCAAATCGTCCGCCATATAGGCGCCTCTTTGGTCCAGGCGATGGAAATGGCGCTTAAGGCCGGCAAGCCGGATGCTGCGCAATTGGTCGCTTGCGAGTGCGTAGTTCTGGCCGAAACCAAAGACCACATGGATTGGGCACTGATCGGCCAGTGCGCAGAACAGATGGAAGAAAACGAGGCGCTTGCCCTGCAAGAGGCATATGACGAAATAGAGAATCAAGAAGACGAGCATCTGTACCATACTAAAGGATGGGCAAGGGAACTCTGGATCGAAGCCTTGGGTATGACAGCGGTCCTGCCACCACCGGAAGAAGTAAAGAACGTTCAAACTGCCATAGGCGCGGCCAAAGCCGAAGCGGCGCGCCTGCTGCCGCCTGTGATTAAAAAATCGGCGTAACTAAACCGGTCGTCTCGGTTATGAATTTTGACTATTAAAAAGGACCATCATGGCAACCAAAAAAAAATCTCGCTCTTCCCGGACTACCAAAGAGAAACCCAAAACCCGGCCGGTGCCGCCTGTCATCGCGCGCAACAATAAAGATATCGTTAACCAAGCGCCCGCTGGCCCGGTGCCGAAGTCCAGTTCGCGTTCAACCGTTAGCGGCCCCGCGCGTCGCGGTGATTCGGGAGATAATAGAGGGGACGCCCTAACCGATAAATTCGCCGCGACTCAGAAGCTCGCTGCCGATATGCCGTATAACGTGAACAAGCCGCTCGAGCATGGCGAATTTGCGACGCAGCCTCAGCCGGGTCAGACGGTGACTCCCTCAAACCCGTCCGCTACCGGCAGCACGTTAACCGAAACCACTCCCTCCGACAAAGCCGGTGCCGGCAAACCGCAATTAGGCAGCAATCCAACGAGCTCTCCATTGGATCGGGTACGTGTAGATTCCAGCGAACAAGCGCTGACCACGAATCAGGGTGTCCCAATCGCTGATAACCAAAACTCGCTCAAAGCCGGATTTCGCGGCCCGGCGCTGCTCCAAGATTTTATTCTGCGCGAGAAGATCACCCATTTTGACCATGAGCGCATTCCGGAGCGCATCGTCCACGCCCGCGGTTCGGCCGCGCACGGCTATTTCCAATGCTACGAATCGCTCAAAAAATATACGGCGGCGTCACTCTTTGCCGAAGCCGGCAAGCGCACGCCCGTGTTCGTGCGCTTCTCGACCGTTATTGGCGAACGGGGCTCTGCCGATACAGCGCGCGACGTGCGCGGATTCGCGGTGAAGTTCTATACCGACCAGGGCAATTTTGATTTGGTCGGCAACAATATTCCGGTTTTTTTCATTCAGGATGCGATGAAATTCCCCGACCTGGTTCATGCCGCCAAGCCTGAGCCGCACTTTGCGATCCCGCAAGCCTCGACGGCGCACGATACTTTCTGGGATTTTATTTCGCTCATGCCGGAATCGACGCATATGATGCTGTGGGTGATGTCCGATCGAGCCATTCCGCGCAGCTACCGCATGATGCAAGGCTTCGGCGTGCATACTTTTCGATTGGTCAACGCTGACGGCGAGTCTCAGTTTGTAAAATTTCACTGGCGACCCGTCGCCGGCACTCATTCGCTCGATTGGGACGAGGCGGTCAAAATCGCCGGGGCCGATGTCGACTTCCACCGACGCGATCTCTGGGAAGCGATCGAATCGGGCGCCTATCCCGAATACGAATTCGGCATGCAAATCTTCACTGAAAAGCAGGCGGATAAGTTCAGCTTCGACGTGTTGGACGCGACCAAACTCGTTCCCGAGGAACTGGTGCCCGTCATGCCCGTCGGTAAAATGACTCTTAACCGTAACCCAGACAATTTTTTCGCGGAAACCGAGCAGGTAGCGTTCTGTGCGGCGCACATCGTGCCGGGATTGGACTTTTCCAACGACCCACTACTGGCGGGGCGCATTCACTCCTACGTAGACACCCAGATATCGCGGCTCGGCGGACCTAACTTTCACGAGATTCCGATCAACGCACCGGTGGCGCCGCCGCACAATAACCAGCGCGACGGCATGCATCGTCAGGCGATCAACCGGGGTCGGGTCGCCTACGAACCGAATTCGCTCGCGGGCGGTTGTCCCTTTCAAGCCGGCGGGGCTGGTTTTAGCTCGTTTCCAGAGCCTTTGAACGGCGACCAGGTGCGCGGCAAGCCGGAGCGCTTCGCCGATCATTATTCCCAGGCGACACTGTTCTGGAACAGTCAAACTGCCGTCGAGAAGGCCCATATCATCCGGGCATTTCGTTTTGAGCTGTCACGAGCCCAGGTCCCGGCGATCCGCGAGCGAGTCGTCGCCATGCTGGCAAACGTCGCTGCGGATCTTGCCGCCAGTGTAGCTGAAGGACTCGGCATGGCACTGCCGCCAGCACAGCCTAAGGCGCTGGAAAAACCGACGGTGCCCGAGGTTAAAGCCTCTCCAGCTCTCTCGTTGTTCGCCCGACCGGGCGACGGCAGTGTACGCACACGGCGAATCGCCATCTTGGTGGCTGACGGAGTCGCCGGTGCCGATGTCAGAGCATTGCACGAGGGTCTCACCGCACAGGGCGCAGTGCCCCGTTTCGTCGGAGCCCGCCTAGGCAGCGTCGCAAGTGCCGACGGCGGAGAACGGATCGAAGTCGATACAACCATGGAAGCGGTTCCCGCGGTACTCTATGACGCGCTGGTCGTGCCCAGTGGGCGCGAAGCTATCAAGATATTAGGCAACTTGGGACAGGCGGCCGAATTCGTCAAAGAACAATATCGTCACTGCAAACCCATTTTAGTTATCGGAGCCGGCCGTGACCTGGTAGAAAATGCCGGCGTACCGTTAACCTTAGCGAACGGTGACCCTGATCCCGGCATGCTGGTATTTCCCGATGAGCAGGCTGATGAGGCATTAGCAAAGTTTGTCGAAGCGATTGCCAAGCACCGCCATTTTGAGCGTGAAATGGACCCTCCTCCCGTTTAGATCGGCACCGCGGCCAAAGGACAGTTTACTTGGTCTTATCGCTTCTGGCGGCCGTGAACGGTGTCGAGTCGATCAGGTTCAGGTTCTATTTGGAGAATGTGGCAATTGCCGTAATTCCGGAGGAAATAAATGAAAGCATTATGTTGGCATGGAACGAAAGACGTGCGTGTAGAAAATGTACCGGACCCTAAAATTCAGGATCCGCGCGACGCGATAATTAAAATCACGTCCACGGCTATCTGTGGATCTGACTTGCATCTTCACAACGGTTTTCAACCAACGATGGAGAAAGGCGACATTCTAGGTCACGAAAACATGGGCGAGGTCGTGGAGGTGGGCAGGGGAATAAATACCTTAAACGTAGGCGATAAAGTGGTGGTGCCATTCGTTATTGCCTGCGGAGGATGTGAATTCTGCATCAAGAAAATGTATTCATTGTGCGACAAATCGAATCCCAACGCGCCGATAGCTCGCGAAGCGATGGGACATTCGCCGGCGGGACTGTTCGGATTCTCGCACATGCTCGGCGGTTTTGCCGGCGGCCAAGCGGAATACCTTCGCGTACCGTTTGCTGATGTCGGACCGTTCAAAATCCCCAGTGGCATTGAAGACGAGAAAGTTTTGTTTCTGTCGGATATTCTCCCGACTGCTTATATGGCAGCCGAGAATTGCGCGATAGAAAACGGTGATACGGTGGCAATCTGGGGCGGCGGGCCCGTCGGCCAACTCGCAGTCCGATGTGCTTCGATGCTTGGCGCGGGTAGAGTAATAATGATCGACGATGTGCCGGAACGACTCGCCATGGCTCAATCTCAAAGCAAAGCCGAAATTATCGATTTCAGCAAGGCCGATGTTTACGAGACTCTGATGCTTATGACTAGTGATCGTGGCCCCGACCGCTGTATGGATGCCGTCGGACTTGAAGCCCACGCGGGTGGAACTATAGATGGTGTTCTCGACCGCGTAAAAACGGCTACCATGCTTGCTACCGACCGACCGCATGTTTTGCGGCAGGCAATTATGAGCTGCCGTAAAGGGGGAACCATCTCCATACCAGGTGTATATGTAGGATTTGCCGACAAACTTCCGTTCGGGGCAGCGATGAATAAAGGATTAACCTTTAAAATGGGGCAAACGCACGTGCAAAAATATATGCCAATGCTATTCGAAAAAATTCTAAACGGCGAGATCGATCCTTCATTTATAATTACACACAGGATGAAACTCGAGGATGCACCGCGCGGCTATAAGATTTTTAACGAAAAAGAGGACAAATGTATCAAAGTTGTCCTTAAGCCATAGTTTCAAGTGGAATGCTTTTTATAAAAATCGCCATTGCTGATTCGCAACATGGGTAATGCTGCCTTCAGTCGAAAATACCGCGGTAAATAATCAGTGCGGGCACCTGGAACTGAAATGGCTAAATGTAACATCTCTAGTAGGCTCTGCGCCGACGCTTAAGGCTTATAAATACAAGCGGGCAAACTAACCAATTACAATCACATAGATACGTTCTAAACAAGACAAATAACAAAGGAGATCGCCATGGGATTCTTCAGCAATATACTCGAGAAACTGGGCATCGGCAGCAAGGACGTTAACCCTGCTACGCCGCCTCCCACCTCGGCGGCAAGCCCGACTGCTGGTCAGGCAGCACCGCCGCCGCCCAGGCCGGTCGCGGTCGTCGATGTCGTCGCGCAGCTGGAGCAGCGCGCGGCAGCTAACCCGCAGAAGCTGAACTGGCGCACTTCCATCGTCGACCTGCTGAAGCTGCTCGAGATCGATAGCAGCTTTGCGGCGCGCAAGGAGCTGGCTACGGAGCTGGGCTGCCCGCCGGATCTCATGGCGGATTCGGCGAAGATGAATATCTGGCTGCACAAGACCGTGCTCGCGCAAATCGCCGCCAACGGTGGCAATGTGCCTAAGGATCTGCTCGATTGAGCAGGACTGACGGCAGCGTCTCTAAGATGTATTGAGATAATTGGTTGAATGTCATTTTTAGGAAAAATTTATGGATAAAAATACGCCTGGCGTTGATGTCGGAACAAAGTGCGGACATCCATGTATAAGACTCGATGGCCGCATTAAAGAAGACCTCGCTTGCTGTATTTGCATGGGCGAGACGCAGTTGTGTTCATTGTGCGAAAAGAGAAGCCTCTCGGAAGATCCTGTTGGGGAGAAGGACGAAAGCGTTAACACACCTGGGAGCCGAAAGCATTAGGGTGTAAGGAACCAGCAGGAATACGAGCCTCCACGCCCGCCCTACGATTGGTATTACGCTATCGCGTTCAAAAAGACCTCCACCGGATCACTGTATTTCAAGGGAAATCTTCACATTGACTACACGGAGCATCGCATCGTATGGCTCACTCTGAATCATTACGAGTTATTGGGCAGTGGCTCGAGGCCGCCAACATCCGTACTTTCGAGCTGAAAACGGACGGTCCGAATTATACCGTCACCTGTGAGCCTCTGACTCAAAATGGTGGGTGGTTTCCCCATGAGTGCAGTCGCAGTGATTTTACCGCGCAGGCCTCCAGCCAACCAGTAGGTTCCAGCCCCGTACGTTTTAGGCTGCCGGATATTTTTCGACTCGAGACGCAGGCGCAACTGCGAAGACGACCAAATTCTTTTCAAACTGAGGCATCGCATACGTTATCTCAATTATTGCGTAGTCTTGGCGCTCTTCTTGAGCGAATGAACGTACGGGTTTTTCAGATTCGCTGGGGGTCCAATTCTGTCGCGGTCGATTTTCGCCGTCTCGATGGCCGATATGATTCCCTAACGAACACCCTTGAAAAACTACCTCGATTGAGTGCATCTTCACGGTTGCAACGCGCGAAACTCAACGCTGCCAACTCGCTCCGACCGAAGAAGGGCTAGGTGGCATCATATGCTTGACAGCGCGAGGAAACATGAGCGAGGACGAACCGATTACGAATGAAACCTTTTTATCTGACCCTGAACAACGGGGAAATATTGTAAATCTCTGCGAGATACTCGCCTCGTATATCTGACCAGCGCGTTGCTACTCGTCATCCAGGCAAAGACTCTTTCAACGTACTACGACATCAAACGCTGCGTTAGGGGCTGAAATATTTTCGTGAAGTTGGACGAGTTTCATGTTCGGCTGCTTTGTAGGTTCGGTTGCAAGAGCTAATTATCAACTATTATGGAACTTCTTTCTTGATCGCTTTAACCTATCTTTAACTTAACTAAGAACATTTACGCGTGACCAATAAGAGATCCCACGCGAATGAGTCGCCATAAGTATTGACTTCATTTGCTGTCGGTTGTAAGCGTCAGTTCATATTCATAGAACGTTAGCGTCTAGTGTGGCGTATGCGCGACTGCCGTGCCGCTGGACCGCGATGCGGCCCCCGGGCGGCGCAAAATCAACGGTAAGATGATAAGGACCTCGCTATCTGTAATTAGTTGCAGGGAATACACAGCCAGAAAGGAGAAAGATCGACATGTCTAAAAGCGAAAGTGAGAACCCAGCAATTCCTTCCCCGACTCCCAAGCGGACTCGGCCCAGGACGAACAAGGACTGGTGGCCCGATCAGGTCGACCTCTCAGTCCTCCACGCGCACTCTCCCGTCGCAGATCCGATGGGCAAGGACTTCAACTACGCGGAGGAGTTCAAAAAACTTGACGTGGATGCCCTGAAGAAGGACATCGAACAGGTGATGACGACGTCGCAGGACTGGTGGCCTGCCGACTACGGCCACTACGGGCCGTTCTTCATCCGGATGGCGTGGCATGCCGCGGGCACGTACCGCATCGCCGACGGCCGGGGCGGTGGCGGCAGCGGCATGCAGCGCTTTGCTCCCCTCAACAGTTGGCCCGACAATGCGAGCCTCGACAAGGCGCGCCGGTTGCTCTGGCCGGTGAAACAAAAGTACGGCAACAAGATCTCCTGGGCCGACCTGATCGTCTTCGCCGGCAACTGTGCGTATGAATCAATGGGCTTGAAGACGTTCGGCTTCGGCTTCGGGCGGGAGGACCGCTGGGAGCCCGACGAGATCTTCTGGGGCCCTGAGGACACGTGGCTTGGAGACGCGCGCCACGCCGACGACGAGAAGCTCCAGGGGGCTTTGGGCGCCGATCACATGGGCCTGATCTACGTGAATCCGCAGGGGCCGGGCGGCAACCCCGATCCGGCCCTTTCAGCAAAGAACATTCGAGAGACGTTCCGCCGCATGGCGATGAATGACGAGGAGACGCTTGCGCTCATCGTCGGCGGCCACACGGTCGGCAAGGCCCACGGTGCTGCCCCGGAGTCCCAGCACATCGGTCCCGAACCGGAGGGCGCCAGCCTGGAGGAGCAAGGCTTCGGTTGGAAGAACAAGTTTGGCAGCGGCAAAGGCGCCGACACGATCACCAGCGGGCTCGAGGGCCCCTGGACCAGTAACCCGACGAAGTGGGACAACGGGTTCCTCGAGAACCTCTACAACCACGACTATGAGCTAACGGCGAGCCCGGCCGGCGCGAAGCAGTATGCTCCCAAGCCGAATGCCGCTGGCGTAGTGCCCACCGCGCCCCATGCTCATGATCCTTCGAAGCGACAGACCACTATGATGCTGACGACGGACCTTGCGATGAAGGTGGATCCTATCTACGCGCCGATCGCGAAGCGCTTCCACGAGCATCCGGACCAGCTTGCCGAAGTGTTCGCCAAGGCGTGGTACAAGCTGTTGCACCGCGACATGGGCCCCGTCTCGCGCTACCTCGGCCCATGGGTTCCGGCGCCGCAGCTCTGGCAGGACCCCGTCCCCGCGGTCGATCATGAACTGATCGGGGAGCAGGACATCGCTGCCCTCAAGGGCAAGATCCTCGCATCGGGACTGTCCGTGTCCCAGCTGGTCTCCACCGCCTGGGCATCTGCGGCGAGCTTCCGCGGCACCGACAAGCGCGGCGGCGCCAATGGGGCTCGGATCCGCCTTGCGCCACAGAAAGACTGGAAAGTGAACAACCCGGCCGAACTCTCGAAGGTGTTGCAAACCCTCGAGAAGATCCAGCAGGACTTCAACGGCTCACAGTCCGGCGGGAAGAAGGTCTCGCTCGCCGACCTAATCGTCCTGGGCGGATGCGCGGCCGTCGAGCAAGCGGCCAAGAACGCCGGGTACAACATCACGGTCCCGTTCGCGCCGGGGCGCACGGACGCTTCGCAGGAGCAAACCGACGTGGAGTCATTCGCCGTGCTCGAACCGACCTTCGACGGGTTCCGTAATTACGTTCAAGCCGGAGAAGAGCTGTCGCCGGAGACGCTGCTGGTGGAACGGGCATTCATGCTGAACTTGACTGCTCCCGAGATGACCGTGCTCGTCGGCGGCATGCGCGCCCTGAATGCCAACTCCGGGCAATCCAAGCACGGCGTCTTGACCAAGCGGCCTGGGACGTTGACCAACGACTTCTTCGTGAACCTGCTCGACATGAGCACGGAGTGGAAGGCATCCGGTTCGGATAAGAACGCGTACGAGGGTCGCGATCGCGCCACCGGCGCGGCGAAGTGGACCGGCTCCGCCGTCGACCTCGTCTTCGGCGCGCACTCCCAGCTCCGAGCCTTCGCCGAGGTTTACGCACAAGAGGACTCCAAGGAGAAGTTCGTGCGTGACTTCGTGGCCGCATGGGACAAGGTGATGAACCTCGACCGATTCGACGTCTCCTGATCGCTACAGGATCTTCTTCGAGGGCTTCTGACAGGTCGGCAAGAAAACTGCCAGCTAACCACCGGTTCAGCGGAAGGCGCACTGCCGCCGCTGAACCGGGATGTTCTTCGCCTAGCAATGGTAATTAGTGCTATGCCAAGCGATATTCCGGCGCGCCAATATTACATGTCCGATCCGGCCGACAATTGACGACATTGAAATGGGACTGGGTTTGCGCCGATTCCGCCGCCCGCCTAGATAGTATAAATTGTTCCTTGTGATTCGTTGGACAGGGAGAGCCCTCGGTTCCAAGGGAGGAACATGAGCAAGGTCAAATTAGATAGGCAAGGAAAGATCGGCAGTCTCGAGGCCAAATGTCGTGAGCGGGGGATACCCATGACGGTGCAACGCCGGGCGATTTTCGAGGCGTTATTGGACCGCCACGATCACCCTACCATCGATCAGGTCTATGAAGACGTCAAAGACAGAATCCGCGGGGTGTCACGTACTACGGTGTACCGCACCTTGGAGACTTTTGTCGATCTCGGAGTTTCCAGAAAAACCAGTCATGTTGCCGCGATGGCTCGATTCGACAGTAATATCGATCACCACCACCACCTGGTATGTGTCCGGTGCGATAAGGTAGTCGATTTTGACGATCCAAGTCTCAGCCGGCTGCCGTTTCCTGATGCCCGTCGAACCGGATTCGAGATCGTGGATTTCTCGGTTTATCTTGAAGGCTTATGCCCGGACTGCAAAAAAACCGCGCCTAAAGCTAGAGGGTCGAATCGACCGGGGAAGAAACATACATAGGACAATCAAATTGGAAACGTGCTCACCGGTGAAGAGACTTCCGAATAGTTTACGAGCTGCTCTGTGGCAAGGCTGCGCGTTTGGTTATCCGCTAAGCACGAACCGTTATGTGGTGCGTGTACACCTTGGTACCAATCAATTATCGGCGTTGAACGCTAACTTGGGTGCCGCTTAGAAGCATCGCTTGACCGTGTTGAGGATGGTCGTGCTGGCCTCGGGGCACCAAATAAACCTACACCGGAGGCTGAAGAGAGTACGATGTCAATCGCACTCTCTTGAGTTTCGCTCAGCGCGCCCGCGCGCGTTTCCTGCCGGAGCCGCGCGCTGTTTTTGACCGCGACTTGGTCTTACGAGTCGATTTAGATTTGCTTGGGGACTTCGAGCGGGTTCTGGACTTTGTGCTCTGCGAGCCCACACCCTTGGTGAATTTCTTGCTTACGCTTCATCATCCGCGCGCCTAAGGCTGAGAGATCCAGCCCGCTGTCTTCAACTTGCGGAAACATCTCGCCTTCTTCTTCCTCGACATGGTGCTTGATGGCTTGCATGAGCTCGGCGAATTTAGCGTCAAAGTCGGCCTCTCCGTTGTCTTGGCCCCTGATTTTTTCGAGCTGGCTGATTAGCGACTTTGCCGCCTGGTGTTCTTTTTTCGCCTCATCGACTAACTCACTGGCTTCAATCGCATTTTTCACGGCGGGATAGAAAATCTCTTCTTCCACCTGTGCGTGAACCTTCAACTCGTTCATTGCCTGCTTGGCCAAGCGTCTTTTGGCATCGCCAGCCTTGCCCTGCTCGAACTTATCGAACAAAGACTTCACCTTCTTGTGGTCCTGACGTAGTATTTGCGTTGCGTTCGGCATAAAAATTCCTCCTTCGAATTAGTTTTTTCAATATATTTATTGCGTGGGTCTGACGGCGCGCCGGTTATCGGCACGCCGCACCCGCTTCCCGCGCTGTATTTCAGGCGCGGCCGGCTGCGCGTTGGGTGAAGGTATTAATCCAGATCCGAATCTGGTCGCGTACACCTGAGTCAATTCGGCGCCAAAGAAAAAAATCAGCGAAGAGTAATAGATCCACAAGAGCAAGGTGACCAGCGATCCTGCGGCGCCATAAACCGAGGTTACCGAGCTTTGCCCGAGGTAAAGCCCAATAAAAAACTTGCCGACGTTAAATAGGAGAGCGGTGAGAATACCGCCGACCGCTACGTCCCTCCACGCGATACGACCGTCCGGCATGAAACGATAAATCGCGGCAAACATAAATGCGATCAGTCCAAGGGAAACGAGAAAATGGATGACCTGGAGCAGCAAGCTAGCGCCGGGTGCCGCACCCCCGAGAAACTTATCGAAGGCCGAAAGCGCCGCGCTCACGACCAGAGATACCAGCAAGAGAAAGCCGACCCCGAGCACCATGCCGTATGAGATAAAGCGCTCTTTGATAAAACCCAGGATGCCTCGGTCTGGTCTTGGTTCCACCCCCCAGATCATATTCAATGAGCTTTGGAGTTGGCCGACCACGCCGCCGGCGCCGAATAACAGCAGAGCCACTCCCACGAGCATGGCGAAAATACTGTCGGTGGTCTGCTGCTTGCTCGCGTTTTCGATCATGGTCTGAATGACGATGCCGGCATCCTTACCGACAAAACCGGAAAGCGTTTCGACGATTTGATTTTGTGCCGCTTCGCGGCCGAAAAAGAAACCCGCGACTGATACCGCAATCACCAGCATTGGGGCGAGCGAAAAGAGCGTGTAGTAAGCCAGTGCGGCCGCCAATTCGAACGGCCGATCTTCATTCCACCATTGGCTAAATGCTTCTCTTATTAGAGTCCAGAACGACACTTTCGTTGCCTCGCCCTAACCGTCTTGATATTTCCGTCTGCGCAATCCCACTTTCAGCCTAAAAAATCTCAAGCCGGCGCAAACCTTGGTGAACCTCGCTCCGGTGTCTCGCCGCGCCAACTCAAGACGATTACGTCGGCATGCGCACGCCGCCGGTGACACCTTGATTGCGGTTGATAATTTCTAACGCCAGCGCAGCCTGATCGGCGGCGTCGATCAGAAGGAGCACCTGTCCGGAGTCGAGTTCCGGAAGACTGGGAATTTCTTGCACAGCCGCGGTGAGCACTTTGGTTTCGGCGATAAAGCTGTCCTGATCCGCCCTGTCCTGCATGGCGACGGCAATCCGATAATCGGCAAAACCGGCGTCTTTTAATTCTTCCACCGCTTCCCTGGCTTGATCCGAATCATCGAATAATCCGGTGACCCGGGTCTCAGCCGCCAGCGCGCCGTCACCCATGCTTGTTTCTTCCTCCGCGTCCGACAAATCCTGCTCTCGATCCGGCGGAACCTCGGCGGAGTCGGACACCCGCTCGAGAGTTTCACCCGCCAGCTGCCGGTTTCCGGTCGCCGTCGCAAGCTCACCCAAAGAGGTGATGCCGATCAATTCGTCGTTTTCATTCAGCACAAACAGCCGACGTATTTGATGCTGTTGCATCAGTGCCGCGGCTTCTTCTACCGTCTGATGCTCGTAACAACAAACGACGTCGGGGGTCATGACTTCGCTCACAGTGGTGATTGTTGGATCGTCGCCGTTGGCGGCAGCTCGGATCGTAATGTCACGATCCGTCACCATGCCGAGCAGTCGGTTGTCGTCGCAAACCGGAATCGACCCGACATCGAAATCGCGCATTTTCTCCGCGGCCTGTTGCAACGTGTCTTCCGGGCCAATCGTTTCGACGTGGTAATTGATAAATTCTTTTAATTGCATGGTTCACCTCGCAAAATTAGTTAGTCGAAAAAGGAGTTACTCGCACCCTTCGCAGTCTCTTTTGCGCTAAATAAAGCAACGAACGTACCAACCATGCATACCCCGTCAGAATGACGAAGTGTCTTGGATGTGACCCAAAGGCTGATAAAATTTCCCGGAGATGAAACGGAACACCGTCCTCGAGGACTGCTGAGATTTTTCAGGTATGCGGCGTGGCTCGCGTGCCGATTAAGAGAAGACGGGGGCGAATTACTTCGCGGTGGGATTGAACGTTTTGTGAGTAGTCATCGAGGGCTCGCGATGGGCATAGCCGATCCTACATCGCGATAGTCGCTGGGCCACCTAACCTGCCGCATACCGGCGGCTTCAGCAAACGGGAGTTAAAAGCGTTGCTGTTCGCGCGGCGCCGGAAAGATAATTTATTAATCGACGCTCGTCCTGCTTGGTCCCCGCTCGCCGCGGCTTTTATGTCCCTTCGAGTGGGTCTCTCCCCGTTGTCGAACTATCTATTTCCGCTTGCCCGATGCCGTCTTTAAGGGTTGGCGCCGCGCTCGCGAGTGTGCGGCCGCGGCGCGGCGCCTTGGCGGGTCGACCGCCAAATCGCCCGCCACCGTGCGGAACACGACCATCGATCGGCCTTTGAGATCGTAAGCTTTGCCGCTGGCAAACCAATTACGCGCGGTGCCGGGGAGCGCCGTGTCGATCAAGCGTTGCCAGCGCTGCCCCTTGACGCGCGCCGGAATCTTGAAGGGAATCGGTTCGTGGAAAGCGTTCATCAGAATCAAGATCGAATCGCCTTTGATCTCCTGCCCGCGATCATCGACTTCACCGATCAAATCGCCCGGCATGCGCACGCCGAAGCACTGGTTAAATCCGGCGCTCCATGCCGCTTCGCCCATCGGCTTGCCCGAAGGCTCGAACCAGGTGATGTCGCTCTCATCGCCGCCGAAGATTGGCCGCCCCTGAAAAAATTTGCTCCGTTGAAAGACCGGTTGGCTGCGGCGGATGGAAATCATCTGTTTGACGAATTCGAGAAAATCCTGCTCCTCATCTGTCAGTTCCCAATCGAGCCAGGTAAGCTCGTTGTCCTGGCAATAGGTGTTGTTGTTGCCTTGCTGCGTGTGGCTCAGCTCATCGCCGGCTAAAAGCATCGGCACACCCTGAGAAAATAAGAGCGTGGCGATCAGGTTGCGCTTTTGCTTCCAGCGCAGCGCGTTCACAGCGGGATCGTCGGTGGGGCCCTCCACACCGCAGTTCCAACTGTTGTTGTCGTTGGCGCCGTCCTGATTATTTTCGCCATTGGCCTCATTGTGCTTCTCGTTGTAGCTCACCAGATCTTGCAAGTTGAAACCGTCGTGGCAGGTGATGAAGTTGATGCTGGCGTATGGCTTACGGCCGTCACTTTGATAAAGATCGCTGCTGCCGCTCAGGCGCGTGGCAAATTCCGACAGGGTGCCGCCGTCGCCTTTCCAAAAGCGCCGGACGCCGTCGCGGTATTTGCCATTCCATTCACTCCATAGCACCGGGAAATTACCCACTTGATAGCCGCCTGGCCCGACATCCCAAGGTTCGGCGATCAATTTGACCTGTGACAGAGTCGGGTCTTGATGAATAATGTCGAAAAACGCGCCAAGGCGATCTACTTCATAAAGTTCCCGCGCCAAGGTGCTGGCGAGGTCGAAACGGAAGCCGTCCACATGCATGTCGGCAACCCAATAGCGCAGGCTGTCCATGATCAGCTGCAAGACCCGCGGATGGCGCACATTGAGGGAATTGCCGCAGCCGGTATAGTCCATGTAAAAACGCTGATCCTCGGGTGTGAGTTTGTAATAGGCTGCGTTGTCGATGCCGCGCAGCGACAGCGTCGGGCCAAGCTGATTGCCCTCCGCGGTGTGGTTGTAGACCACGTCGAGAATGACCTCGATGCCTGCGGCATGAAACGCCGCCACCATCATTTTAAACTGCTGCACCGCGTCCTGGGGAATACTGGTGGCGCTATAGCGGCACTCGGGCGCCAAATAGGCCAGCGAGTTGTAGCCCCAATAATTAACTTTGCCGCGGTCGACCAGATGGCGATCGTTGATAAATTGATGCACCGGCATCAGCTCCACGGCGGTGACCCCTAGATTGAGTAGGTGATTGACCACCACCTCCGAGGCCAACCCGGCATAACTGCCGCGCAGCGGTTCGCCGACTCCTGGATGCAGTTTGGTAAAACCCTTGACGTGCAACTCGTAAATAATCGTCTTATGCCAGGGCGTGTGCGGCGGCTTGTCATCGCCCCAGGTAAAAGCCGGATCGATGACCACCGCCAAGGGAGCATAAGGCGCGCTGTCCCGCTCGTCGAACGTGAGGTCGGCTTCCGGGTCGCCCATGCGGTAAGCGAAAACTTCGTCCGCCCAGCGCAGCTCCCGGCCGATGGATTTAGCATAGGGATCGAGGACGATCTTGTGCGGATTGAAGCGATGGCCTTGGCTTGGCTCGTAAGGACCGTGCACGCGATAGCCGTAGAGCTGCCCCGGCAACGCTTCCGGGAGATAGGCATGCCAGACCTGATCGGTGCGTTCGGTTAATTCCAAGCGCTGAGCTTCTTGACTGGCATCGACTGCCATCGAATAGACAGAGTTCAACTTTGCTCGCCGATTCTGAAAACAATGCAAAGTTGACCCCTTTGCCATCCCATGTCGCCCCTAACGGATAAGGTTTCCCCGGCCACACTCGCATAGGTCCCTCCAAAACAGTTCTAGGCAGGTTTCAAATCGTTAAATCATGTCAACGCTTATTGACGCCAGAACGATCGCCGCGTACCCCGGGATTTTCCAATTTTGTGTACCGAACGGCGTTGTCCCCCGGCCGCCGTATACCGGACTTTCGCTCGACCAGACGATTTGCCATTGCGATTTCTCCGGCGGCGCCAGGAGCGGTTCCGGAGCCGGGTCATAAACGTAATCGATACCGAGGTTGATGACAAGGAGGCGGTCCCCTTCTTCCTCTGAGCCGAAAAAGCGCAGGATAAAAATTTTCTGCGCCAATACCGCGCCGTCAAAGCCGTGCGCGCCTTGAGCGCGAAACACCGCATCGTCGTGCCGCAGTTTTAATAAATCGCGATGCAGCTGGTAGATTGGTTTGTGCTCCTCGCGCTCGGCGAGTTTCAACTTGCAAGCTTCGAAGGTCTGCCAAGCGGCGGGATCGGGGATTCTTGCCTGGGACTCGGGGGTCGCAAGACTGGTAAATTGACTAACGAACTCGAGCCGGCCCTGGTAGACCAATTTGGCTAGCTCAGGCTTGTGATCGGCAAAAAAGACGAAGGGGGATGAAGCGCAGAACTCCTGGCCCATGAATAAGAGCGGCGTCCCCGGTCCCAGCAGCAACAACGCGGTCAACGCCCGGTAGCAACCCGGATGAGAGGCAAATTGGATTCGCTCGCCAAAACCCGAGTTGCAGATCTGATCGTGGTTTTCCAGGAAGGTCACGAACGTGCTCGGCTTCAAGCCGCGAGTCGGCGTGCCGCGCCGTTGCTTTTGCCATTGATACCATTGGCCTTGATATAAAAATCCCCACTTGAGCGCTGAGATCAGCTCCTGCGGCGTGCCCAGGTAATCGGTATAATACGCCTCGCGTTCGCCGGTGAGGGCAACCCGCGCGCTGTGATGGAAATCGTCATTCCACATGCCGTCCAAACCGTAGCCGCCGGCGCTTGCCGGGCGCACCAATTTAACATCTTGCGATTCATTCTCGGCGATAATGATGGTCGCGCGCGGTGCCGCAACTTTTCTGACCTCCGCGGCTATTTCGGCGATAATATGCGGCGTGGAATCGTCATAAATATTTTGCGTCGCGTCGAGCCGCAGGCCGTCGAGATGATACTCTTCGATCCAGTAGCCCGCATTGCAGCGAAAGAATTCGCGCACCGGCCGGCACTGGTCGCCGTCGAAATTGATCGCCTCGCCCCAGTCGGTCGTATGCTTGGCGCTGAAATAGTGATCGGAAAACAACTTGACGTAACAACCGTCGGGCCCCAGATGATTGTAAACTACATCGAGAATGACCCCGATGCCCAAAGCATGTGCATGATCGACAAAGTGGCGAAAATCATCGGGCTCGCCGTACAGGTGAGTCGGCGCAAATAGATCGACGCCATCGTAACCCCAACCGAATCGCCCGGCAAATTCATTGACCGGCATTACTTCGATCACCGTGATGCCCAAGTTTTTTAGTTCTTTGAGCTCGTCCTGCGCCGCGCGCCAGGTTCCTTCGCGCGTGAAAGTGCCGATATGGAGCTCATAGAGCACCTGGCCGAGAAGCTCCGCGCCTAGCCAAGTGGTGTCGCTCCAAGCGAATCGGCTCGGATCGATTATCTGCGATGGACCATGGGGCCCTTCAGGTTGGAATCGAGATACCGGATCGGGAATGAGTTGATCGCTGCCATTGAGACGAAAGCGATAAAGCATGCCGGCTTGCGCTGCACTCGCCGCGCCCGAGAAATAACCCCCATCCTCCGCCTCGAGCTCCAGCGCCGCTATTGCCGGCATTCCGTTGACCGCTTCAAAAACAACTTCGATGCGTTCACAGCTAGGCGCCCACACGCGAAAATGAACGCCATCGGCTGCCGTCACTTCCGCACCGATGGGCAGTCTTCGTATGTCCGAGTATCGACGTGGAGATCGTGCCGTGGCACCGCTCACGAGTTGATGTTTCATGATTGCGCCAAATAAATCGCAACGCGCATGCCACCCTGCGCTCGCGGGTTATTGCTAACCTGTTTTCGACCGGCTCAATGCGGCGTTGCAACGGTGAGAAACAGAATCACATGAATGTCTCACGATCGGGATGATTTGTTGTTTCGACTTCGCGGTGAGAGTTTTCGCCATCGTAAACTTCAGGCACAATAACTTGACTCATCTGCGCCACCTGATCGCGGAATTCAATCATAGTTGTGCTGATTTTATCGGCTCCGGCCGCCATTAGATCATCGGTGTTAGTCGTGCCGTTACCCAACCGCCCAATGAGTATTTTGATTTCGGGAAACCGCCGCCGCACCCGCTTGCACAGCGCTCGAGTGTGCGGCAACCCGTCCGGCGATAGCGAGGCAATGCAGAGCAGCGGCGCGTTGGTCTCGGCAGTTCGCGCTAAAATCTCCGAGGTCAGCTGTCGCTGCGCCGACAATCTCCACATCGAATCGCTTGCGATCGAGCAATTGGCTGAGCATGACCAAGCCAAGCTCGTCAGACTCGTCTCTGGCTGGACAACCGATTATTCGCAGTTTAGTCAGAGAAAGCTCGGGTTTGGGATTGACCGATGAATTGCCATTAGCCGCCGCTGTTTCGACCTGGATTATCGAATATCGGCTCGGCGAGGATTTCGCGTGTCGTCTGCCAAACAAACTGTAGTTCAGCTTCCGTTACATTGCCCTGCAACAAATCCCGTTTGGCGTGACCAAGCGCCGGCACCATCAGGTCGTCATAAACCTGCGCCGGGGAATGTTTCTCGGCATACGCTGCGACGATTGCCTTCGCTTCAGCGCGATCCGCGGCGAGCAAACGTTGATAGTAACCTATAGCCGGCTCGAGAAACGACCCATCGCTCAACAACACGCCGATAAATTCCATCGGCGGCATATATTTGGCGATTACGACCACACAGACCGTTAGCGGCATGGCGAGTAGCAGTCCAACCGGACCCCAGAGCCAGGTCCAAAACGCCACAGACACGAGCATGCCCACCTCGGACACACCGGCGCTTTCGCCGTACAGCAAAGGTTCGAGAATCGTGGCAATGACAATTTCCAAGCCGACGATCGTTGCGAAAACCAGCAACGGCCAAAGCCAACCTTGAAACACGGCTAGACGCCAGAGCTGTAGGCAGAATCGCCGCCGCCCATGAACCGATGTAGGGAATAAAGCGCAGCAACGCCGCTAAAAATCCCCAGAGAATAGCGTAGGGCAGACCGAAAAAAAATAGCGCGCCGCCAACGGCTATGCCGAACGAACCATTGAGCAGCGACTGAACGATCAGATAACGGCTGATGCGCTGCCCGGCTTCTTCCATCGCTCTGGTCGTGACGGTTAAGCGGCCATAGCCCAGTAGGTGGATCAAACGGTTGCGCAGATTCTCACGCCGAATCAGCATAAAGACAGTCAAGACGATGACAAATCCCGCGCCGGCCATGCGCTCTAACATAGGAGCTGCCACCGGTGAGAACGGCCAAAAAGTCGTAGCTTCATCGCCCTGAACCACCACTTCGCGGGGCTTCTGGAGCGCGCTCGGTTCTTGCTTCAACTCCTCGGTAACTTCCTTTGCGGTTTCCTTTACCTTCTCCAATGCTCCGCCTTTACCGGCACCGCGGATGTCGACAATTTTCTGCCGGATATTAGCTTTGATATCGGGGCAGCTGATTGGCCACGCTGGTAAATTGCACGGCAACGATCCAAGCGATGGCGCCAAGCAACGAAAAAACAAAAAGCACTACAATTATAACGGAGGGCACGCGCCTCAAGCCGAATTTTTCCAAACCCGCTACCAGCGGAGTCAAGAGAAACGTCAATAACAAGGAAAGAGCCAGGGGAATGAGAAACGTTTGGGCCCAATACAGCGAAGCGATAACTAGAACGAGCCCAGGCAGGACCGATAAAGGGAATTTGGCAGTGCGTCCGATAGCCGCAACGGCACGCACACGGGTTTTGTTCATACATGTTATATTTATTTTAACAACCAGCTGCGTAGCCGCGGATTATTGAGAGTGCAACCGCCCGTTAGCGAAGGTCGCGCCCCTCACAACGTACTTCGCCCTGGATTATGTCTTGCTCGCTCATTTTCGACTTCGGATTGATGGAATTCTGCTGAATCACTGTGCTGGCCGGCAGCCTGCTTTCCCCGGCTGCCGGCCAGTATTAACTTGTTACTGGAATCGAACTATCAGCGCTGTTGAAAAGGACCGACTACGTGCACCCGCGCATGAGAAATAGCAGAACCAAAATTGGCACTGGAACTCCTAATGCCCACAATAAGATCCAGCCGACTTTTCCTGTCTGGTTGCGTAATAACTTCATCGACTTGTCCATCCTTCCGCGCAGTTAGTTTCTAAACCCTGCTGCAGGTCGGGCTTTGTCTTCTTTTGCGACACCTTCCTCTTCGGTGTAGGAAATGTCATGAGCGCCGGATCGCTCGAAGATCTCTTTGGCGCGCTTTGTCTCATCGCTGTTCTCTGAATGAACCGAAATGAGAATGTTGCCGCCTTTAATTTTTCCTTCATACTGCTTGGCTTCGTAGTTCCGGAATGCCCATGCCGATCAGAGCGCCAGTCAATCCGCCGACCGCCGCACCCACACCCGCGCCCGCCAATGCCGCCATGATTGGCCCGGCCGCGATGAATGGACCGACACCAGGAATCGCCAGAGTTCCGATGCCGACCAACCAACCCAAAACGCCGCCCACCGCTCCGCCGGTACCGGCGCCCGTTGCTGCGCCTTCGGGCGCTTTGGTGTTTTGTTCGTGGGCAAAATCGCTGCGTGCCGGATTTATCCGGAAACAACACCGAAATATCGTTGTGGGAAAAATTTGCCGCCTTGAGATTATCTACGATAGCTTCGGCCTGGGTTTCGCTATCGACTAAACAAAATACAGATTTTGCCATAAATCCTCCTAGGTGTTACTGGTTAAGTTAATTGCTTGCGATTTCTAATTGGTTATCGACATTCTTGACGCCGGCCACTTGCTGGGCTTTAGCGGCGATGGCGGCTTTTTCTTGATCGCTCTTCACCGGCCCGCGCAACGTCACCTTGCCGTCGATCGTAATCACTTTAACGTTCTTGCCGTTGGTGGAAAGCGAATCGTCCGAAGTGAGCGACTGCCGGATATTTTGGCTTATGGTTCGATCGGCTTCGCTTTCCGACTGATCTCCCGGCAGTCTTGGTTTGGTCATTGCGGTCTCGCACATTCGTCCCAGAATTATCCGGAGCGGGGGTTTGAGCCACTTTTTCGTCGGCACGTTCTTTTGAACAACCGACGGCGAGTAATGCGGCAAACAATAATATTGATATGCTTTTCATTTTACCTCCTTGTTTCCATCGCAATCTGCTTAGCGCAACTAACGTGCCACTCATAATTGTTACTTTTTGTCGGGAATAGATTTCTTGCCGATAGCCGTCACGTCCTAGAATTAGGATTCCTAGCGATTGAATGCGTGCCGGTTTTGCAACAGACCAAACACAAGCTTGGATTTTAGCGTCCTGCGGACGCGCTGCGTAGTTTCAGCGCCCATGGCGCAGCGCACGACCGACAAATATCTTTGAAAGGCGTTTGATTTTGGCGCTGACGTTTTGCTTGCGCGAGCGGTTTTGCTTTTGCGCTGGATGCTCGCACCTGCTGCTCTAAAAGTGCGACGAGCGCCGCTTCTTCGGGGGCCAAATCTGATCGAGCAGCAACGCCGCGCACGCGGGCGCGAATCGCGGCCGAGCGCGCCAGACGAATATGCCTCGATAACCGCCGGATGGATGTAACATTTGCGGCAGACGGCTTTAGTATTTCCCAAAACCCGTGCAACCTTTTCGACCGCCTGGACAATGTTTCGTTTGATTTGCGCCTTCGACTCACAGTCGGCGCAGGCGCGCAGCGCATGGGCTGCCACCAGGGTACCGGCCCAGGTGCGAAAATCCTTGGTGCTAAATTCTGCGCCGGCAATCTCGCGCAGATATTCATTGACATCGCCCGCTTCAATGGCAACCGTCGCGCCCGCCTCGTCGACATATTGGAACAGTTCGTAGCCTGGTAAATCTTGGCAACGTTTGATGATCCGCGCCAAGCGTTTATCCTGCAAATCGATGGCATGTGCGACGCGGCTCTTACCGCGAAATTGAAATCGAATGTTCCGTCCGTTTACTTTTACATGGCGGTTGCGCAGCGTCGCCAATCCGAATGATTGGTTGCTCCGCGCGTACTCTTCGTTGCCGACGCGAATGTGAGTGGATTCAAGCAGTTTGACGATGGTCGCGAGCACTTTAGCGCGCGGCAATCCGAACAGCGTCAAATCCCTGTGAACACTGGCGCGAATTGCCGGTAAAGCCTGGGCAAATGCGATCATGCGTTGATATTTATTTTCGTCACGCACCTCGCGCCAACGCGCGTGATAACGATACTGCTTACGGCCCCGGGCATCGCGTCCGGTTGCCTGCAAATGACCGTTGGTTTTTGAACAGATCCAAACGCCCGTCCAAGCCGGCGGGATAGCCAGCGCTTTAATCCGGCTGAGATCTACCCGATCCCGCAGCGGCTGACCTTGCAAATTTAAATAGACAAATCTCTTTTTAGTAAGCTTGCGGGAGAAACCGGGTTGCCAGTCACCGACATAGCGCAACCGCGCTGCCTCGGCCGCCGCGACAGGATCAGCGCTGCCGGTCGTCAATGTTGCAGAGTAATTTCGCGCCATCTTTTATTGTTTAACGACGTGCAGCACGTTGCGTACATCGCTCAACTCACGGCTGGCCGATACCAGATCCGCGAAGTCGCCACGCAGCACTTTTAAGCCGTAGCGCTCGTGGTCAATCTCGCTTGCGGTTCGAAAACCCATTCTGCGCAACCAGATGAGGGGTGGACACCATCCCTGGACAGCATGCTGCAGTAAGAATCCGCCGACGGCCATTGGCAGCAGCAGCCACCCGCGGCTACGCGTAATACTCAAATACATTCCTAACAGCACAGCCGAGGCCGCGTTAGCTTCGAGCATGCGTTCGATGTCCCATTCACGGTCAAGCTCGGCTAGGCGGCGAGCAATCGATGCGCCGCCCGCCGAGCCGTAAAATTCGAGGTTTGCTTGTGTCTTGCGGGCGATGCGTTCGTTAATGTGATCGGGGGTATGTTCATTAACCCGAGAAGTAGTAGCCGGTATCATAAATGTCCTGCCTTTCGATAGGGCAGATGCAGCCGCCGCGCCAAAAACTCAGTGCGAATACCCCGTGGCCCGATCGCTGTTGATCGTGCCCTTCGAGCTTTACTAATTTGTTGTAGACACCGATGATCAACCAAGTCGGCACCCACTGGGCGATGAAGTTGCCCCATTTGCCTTGTCCCATCGCTTGACAAACGAGCGACAGCCCCATCGCTCCGAGAGCAATGCCGAGATAGGCTGAGGAGGGAATCTCCGCTGTGTAATCTTCAACCGCCTTGGTAAATTGGTCTTCAGTTTTGGCCGGTTGCCCGGTATACGTTGAGGTGCCGTATGCTTCCATTTTAACTATCCTCCGTTGTTGCGCACGTTGGTAATTTTAGAGAGACGATCCCTCTCATCCTGGTGTAGCGGCCAGCGGCGGCGATCGAATTCATCGTCGCTTCGCCATCTTTAGTATCCGCGGTACCTGGGGTAATAATTTTTTCTCATCAGGGAATTCGCAATCCGACCGTGGATAAAGCAAAAGCAGAACCAAACATTTGCGGCGGTTTGCGCCCAGCAGCGACTATCCATCGCGGCGCGTTGTCTCAGATTCAAGACGTCACGCGTTATCTCTTGGATTTGGTTTTCCGATTAGCCCCAGCGCATCCCTTGTTGTCCTCAGCTCACGGTAAAACGAGAATCTGCTCTCATGGTGGTAACGACTGCCAATCCGGAGCCCTTTCGCACGGTCTTTCAATTGGGACAACCATCGCTTGGGCTTTCGCAATATTAAGACGCTTGATTGCAAGAAACGCCGAGTATGAACGGTTCCAGCCACAAATTCCCGTGGCATGCTCCTTGCGGTTACTCTTATTGTAGAGCGCAACGCTAGAATAATTTTTGATTGAAAGGGGAAACGTGCATGAGAAAAAAGAATAGTGCGATTATTTCGGGGATGGTTTTGGGCACTCTAACAATTTGCCCAATGACAGGTTGGTCGCAGACTTCGCCGGGAACATCAGGATCATCAGGTTCGGCAACGCAGCAGGATCAGCAACGGCCCAAGGGAGCAGAATCTTCAACCGGACGCAGCAGCATGGATTCGATGAAACCTTCTTCCGCGAGCGGTCAATGGTCAGCAGCCGACGTGAAGAGTGTTCAGGAGGCCTTAAAGAATAAGGGACATGATCCTGGACCGATCGATGGGGTAATGGGCGCTCGGACTCAGCAAGCATTACGATCCTTCCAACGCGCGCAGAATATCCAAACCAGCGGACAACTCGACAGCGGCACCGCCAGTGCGTTGGGGGTGACCCTCTCCTCCGCCAGCGGCTCCAGTTTGGGTGGTTCCAGTTCAGGGAGCGCTAGCGGCGCATCGAGCGGCGCTCCGAATCGCGACAGCAACGTGCTCGAAAAAAATCAGGGCAACCCTCGTAGCGGCGGTTCAGCGACCGGCAGTTCCAGTTCAGGTAGTTCCGGCAGCGGTAGCTCCGGCGCAGGTTCGGTAGGGAGTGGAACCTCGGTGCCGCCTTCGAAGAGCACCACAATCGATCCAAACGAGGGCAATCCCAAAGACCGTGGCGCTGCCAAGCCTGGTAGCTCCGGCAGCGGCGGTAGCTCCGGCGCAGGCTCGGTAGGGAGTGGAACGTCGGTTCCTCCCTCTAAAAGCACGACGATCGATCCAAACGAGGGCAACCCCAAGGATCGCGGTGCTAATAAAAGCGGTTCCAGCCAGTAAGTATTAACGATAATTGTCGATGTTGCGTTCGCAAGCAACTAGTGCGAGGGGAGGCATCTCCCCTTGCACTAGTTGCTTGCAGTTTCAGCCACGAATCTTTCCTGGTAGGATTATATTCCAATTAATCAATTTTAATTATTGAATTATTCGTCACTCAGCGGCCCAAAGCGCCGGTCTTGATCGCGCAGCGCAGCACTTCGGCAACGCTCCAAGCCTGAGAGACGCAGCCGCGTGGCGTAAACGGTGGCTCGGCGTCAAAGATCTCGCTGATCGTGCCGATGCAAGCCTCGCCCAAGTGATCGGCAAATGCTGTTAGAAATCCGCGCGCGCCGGCGCGATCGTCAGGGTAGGCTTTCAACCACGCATCGACGAACGGCCCAATCAACCAAGCCCAAACGGTACCTTGGTGATAAGCGGCATCGCGCGCGCGCAGATCGCCGAAATAACGCGCTTGGTAGTCCGGATGGTTCGGCGCCAGCGAGCGCAGACCGTAGGGTGTGACGAGGCGCTGACGAACGACATTGAGCACCGGACGCCAGCGCTCGCTATCGAGGACCGGATGGTCTAGCGAGATAGCCATGATTTGATTGGGCCGACATGCGGGATCGTTTTTTTCACTTTCGTTGTCACAATCGATAACGTCGTAGAGATAACCACCTTCGTCATACCAATAGCGGCGGTTGAAAGAATCCTGGGCTTTGAGCGCGTGTCCAGCGATCTCGCGCGCGTTCTCACCATCACCTTCTTCGCGCAGCCATCCTTCGAGCAGACGTAACGCGTTATACCACAGGGCGTTGATCTCCACCGCTTTGCCGCGCCGCGGTGTCACCACCCAATCCTCTACCTTGGCGTCCATCCAGCTGAGCTGGTAGCCTTCTTGCCCTTGTCGCAGCAGGCCATCCTCCGGATCGACGCCGATACCGAAGCGCGTACCCTGCAGATGCTTGGTCACGATGTCGGACAATTTCGGCAGCAGTTGGCGCAAAAATTCGCGATCGTCGGTCATTTCGAGATAACGCTGCAGAGCGTGAAAAAACCACAACGTCGCGTCCGCGGTATGATAGACCCCTTCCTGCTCTCCCTCAGGAAAAAAGTTTGGAATCAGCCCGTCGCGAATATGTTCGGAAAATACGTCGAGTATGCCGCGCGCCTCGCGTTGGCGGCCGGTCAGCAGCGTCAGCCCTTCCAAGCTGATCATCGTGTCACGGCCCCAATCGGTAAACCAATGATAGCCGGCGATAATCGTGTGTGCGCCGACGGCGTCTTTTTCTTTGTTGGGATCGACGGGCGCGATGACAAACTGATCGGCAGCCAGCACCAACTCCGCTTTAATCGATGTGCCATCTTCGATTCCGGCCCTTGATGCCAGCCGCTGCCGCCGGGAAAATTCCTCGGCGTAACTCTCTTGCGGCGTCATTTCGGTAATCGATTCCCAGGATTCCGTCGAGGCAATCACAGTCATCGGCTCATTAAGGCAAACTTCGGCTTCAAACCAACCGAAACTGCATAGCTCGCCGAACGCCTCATAACCGCGCTGCTGTTCGGCGCGAAAAAACACTTTATCGATCTTGGCGTGGCCGCCGCTAAAACCCCAATCGCGACCGTGCACGAGCAAACGCAACGGCGGATGAGCCGCGGCGGTACAGATTTCAAATCCACCACACGTCGCCCTCAAGGTATAGTCTTCCAATGCTTTATCCACTAAGTTTTCATGGGGGCGAAATTGCACATGGGGACAAAGCTTGACCCGCACGCGCTCATCGCCCTCGAGTAAATCGTAGCTGATCAGTGTGGTATTTAGCCCGTGCACCATGAAGATTTTCTTTTCGATGACGATGCCACCGATCTGATAACGCCACACCGGCACACCATCTTCCAGGCGAAATTCCGCCAGCGACGCAAAGCCGGGGCTTTCGCTGCTTTCGTTGAAACCTAACCCGGATGACAACTCGATTTGCCTGCGATCGGGCAACTCAAGATATTCCGTTAGTTGGTTCAGCATCATCACGCGGCCGAGCGGCGCCGGCAGTGCAGCGATCAATAAGCCGTGATAACGCCGGGTAATGGCGCCGAGCAACGTGCCTGAGGCGTATCCACCCAAACCGTTGGTGATCAGCCATTCGCGCTCGGCTAAAACCTCCGGTGCCGCCGATCCTTCGCCGCTAAACGGCACACGTCGTAAAACTCGCGGCGCGGCGCGCTCGGTGGCCTGCAGGCCGGCGACTGGAGTTCGCTTGCCAATCGGTAAATTGCGTCATGAATAGGTGTAAATCAGCGCACGATATGTCACGGGTAAATTTTGAGCGCATGCAAGCCGTTCAAAACGAAGTGAGCAACCGTCCTGCCTGTGCAACACTGCACGGATAATTATATTAAGTTCGGGACGCTGATTTTACGGGCGCAACAAATCTTGAACTCGGCACTGTGACCGCCAACGGCTAATCCGATCCCGAGTCGATCAACACGGGAAAATCCTCAGCGAAACTTTCACATTTGGAATTGACGAAGGCCTCCGTTCCCGAGTCGTTGGAAGCGAGCGCAATTCAACGCGCGCCGGTTGGCGCGGCGTCGAGACGCCACTTGTCTGATTGCTCATTGGTTTCGCGCGCCGGAAGATCGTAGTCAGTTTTCGGCCGGCGACGTTTCTTTGGTTTCTTTTGAGTGCTCGGCCGCTTGCCACCAGATTTTTTCGTCGTCGGCATCAGCCATTTCCTTTGTCAGCGAATGAGACAATCAAAACACCGCGCGCCGGATTTTTATTCCGGCCTGAGATTGGCTGCCACGAGACCTAGCGCAATCCGAAAAAACTCAATACCGCGATGATGACGACAACTAAACCAACCACATAGATAATCGAATTCATAAATTTCCTCCTGCCGAATATTTTAGAAAACGCGCACTGCCAATCACCCAAGTACCGACAATCCGATACCAATAATGGCTATTGCAATGGCGAAGACTCTAATCACTCCGCCCCTTACCGGCGGCGAGGCCGGTAAAATAAGTCCGACCGCGCCAAGTACCACGGCGCATACCGCCAGCAATAATCCCCAGCCGGGCTTACCAACAAAAATCATCACCACACCGGTGATGGCCCCCAAAAGCGCTAGCACCGCCCTCACTCCTATCCGCCGTCCGGCCATTGTTTCTACTGCCAGGAGTCGCCGGATATGCTGCCTACATAAACATTCGAAACAGCAAGCCTTATGCCACTTCTGCTGGATAATGATCGACGCTTCGACAAGGTAAGAGCCCAGAGTAGACTCCTCTTACGCGACTTACCCGCAACAATCGACCCGTCTCAGTTTCGCGACAGCCGGCGAAATTTCGTCGCGCATCTAAGACAAAAGGCAGTAAATAGACGGCCGCTTAACCTGGCGCGGCCTTTGCTCAGTATTTTCTAATATTATGTTGATGTTTTCACGGGACTTATGAACACACCCAAACGACTGCGACGGTTACTGCGATCGCCGGCCAGGCACACGCTATTGAAGTCGGGGCGAAACTGCTGGCGGACGGGGTCGGTGAGCCAGACAGGACTGCTCATCGACGGCGGCGACTACTACCGCGCGTTCTATCGTGCCGCCCAAACAGCCGAGCGTTACATTCTCATTTCGGGCTGGCAGTTCGACAGTGGCACGGCACTCTTACGCGGCGCCGAGGCGGAACACGCGCAGGGGAAAATTCACCTCTTGGAATTTCTTAACGAGCTCTGCGAGCGCAAACCCGCGCTACGCATATACATGCTCGCCTGGGACTACAGCATGCTGTACAGCCTCGACCGGGAATGGTTTCAAGACTGGCATTTCAATTGGAGTACCAATGAGCGACTCAAGTTCTGCTATGATCGCGGCGAATCGTTCGATGCCTCGCATCATCAGAAGTTCGTCGTCATCGACGGTACTCTCAGTTTTGTTGGCGGCATCGATCTTTGCGCCAGCCGCTGGGATGAGCGCGATCATCGGCCAGATAATCCGCTGCGAGTCAACAGCGACGGCTCTAGCTATCGCACCTTCCATGACTTGCAGTCCTATCACGTCGGACCCGTCGCCCAGCAGCTCGCGGAACTCTTCAAGCAACGTTGGCAAATTGTTTGTGGCGACTGCCTTGATTTGGCCGCGGCTGACCGCGAACCACGGCAACTAGTTTTCGACCCGAGCGTTGCGCTTGCCGCCCAACGAGTGGCGATCAGCCGGACCGAGGTTCCCCAGAGCCGCGGCGACAAACCGATCCTTGAAATCCGCCAACTCTTTCTCGATGCTATCGATGCCGCCGAAAGTCTGATTTACATCGAAAACCAATATTGCAGTTCGGAAGCGCTTTCCGATGCTTTGATCGAGCGCATGCGTCAGCACCGGCGAGGGCGCCTTGAGATCGTTTTAGTAATCGCCAAAGATGCCGAGGCGTTTTTAGAACAACTCTCCATCGCTATCGCGCAGAGCCGGATCATTCGCCGCTTAAAAGAAGTCGCAGCCGAAACCGGTCACTCGTTCGGCATATACTATCCGGTCTCGATTGCCGCTGACGGCACTGATTTGCCTACCTATATTCATTCGAAGCTGCTCTTGATCGACGACCGCTTTCTCAGCATCGGTTCGGCGAACATGAATAACCGTAGCATGGGCTATGACACCGAACTCAATGTTTCCTGGGATGACGTGCCGGGCAGCAGGCTTAGCCACTCGATCCGCGCTGCCCGCGTAAACTTGCTTGCCGAGCATACCGGGCTCGACGCGCAGGCTGGCGATCGGCTCGGCGCTGTCGACGGGTTGGTGGACTATTTGAATGGCTTAGCCGACAGCGGCAAGACTCGCCTGCGCCATCACCCGGCGCGCAGCCTTTCAGAGGAGCACCTTTGGCTGCTGACGCTTTTTCCCAACGGCTTGCCCTTCGACGCGGAAATCGCTCGCGAGGCACAGGCTAAACCCAGTGATTGCGTTGCAGATTCTTTTATATCCAAAAGCCTGACGAGTCTAAGCCGGTTATTTGGCGGCTGGGGCGCCAGCACTGGGTGAAAATAGCTGCCCCGTGTGCTCGCCAATGTGCGAGCTCTGACATTTAGTTAGTGCGGGTAGAGGGACCAGCAGCAGCAGAGAATTTATGAGTGTAACGGAACAGCTTCAGGCATACCGCTCGGGCACCCGGGCACGCCAGTGGCGCGCCGGTTTGGCGCACACGCTCTTCGGTTCAAAGACACGCAAGGCGGTGTTCTGGTCCGGCAGCGCGTTGGTCGGCTTACTGGTGCTCGTTGTGATCGCCGCGTTTTTTATCGATGAGCCGTTACGCCGGCGCATGGAGGCTAACCTGAACCGCGCGCTCGCAGGATACACGGTGCGCATCGGCAAACTCGACTTTCATCCCATCGGTCTTTCCCTCGAGCTCGAAAACTCCGTTATCATTCAGAACGACAATCCCGAGCCGCCGGTGGCGCAGATCGCCAATCTGAGCGCCAGCATCGATTGGCGCGGCCTGCTACGTGGACGGCTGGTGGCTGATTTTGCCATCGACAATCCAAAACTTTACATCAACCGCAAGCAGGCAAAAACTGAGTTCGACGATAAAATACCGATGAAGGAACGCGGTTGGCAGCAAGCACTCGAAGAAATCTATCCGTTAAAAATCAACCGCTTTATGATTCGCGACGGTTCGCTCACCTATGTCGACGAAGGACCATTTCGTCCTCTCGAGTTAACACGGATTGAACTGCTCGCGGAAAATATTCGCAATGTAAAATCCGATCCTAACGTGTATCCCTCGCCAATACAGATCCAAGCAGCGGTCTTTGAAAAAGGCACGCTTCGCGCCGACGGTCACGCCGATCTACTTGCCGAGCCTCATGCGACATTGAAAACTGAAACCATTGCCTTGGAAAATGTCGATCTCGCATACTTCAAACCGATCGTCGAGCGCTACAGTATGACCGTGCGGCAGGGCAGCTTATCCGCATTCGGCAACGTCGAATACGGCACCGACAGCCAGCGCATTGACATCGCCGAGCTGCGCGTGCGAAGCGCGGACATGGATTACATTCATAAAAAGGCCGAATCGGTGGCAACAACAACCGGCAAGGAAGTAGATAGCGCCGCCAAAAAATACAGCGACACTGCGGAATTAGTTGTGAACATCGACAAGGTTCAGGTTCAAGGTAAGTTGGGCTTTATCAACGCGGCGCGCGATCCGCAGTATCGTTTGTTCTTGAGCGATCTCGATTTACAGATCGCCAACTTAAGCAATCAATCCAAGCAAGGGCTGACCAGCGGATTGGTCCGGGGCAAATTAATGGGCAGCGGCGCCACTAAGATTGAGTTCACCGGGCGTCCTAACCCCAAAGGACCGGATTTCGACCTCAACGTTGCGATCGAAAACACCGATATGAAATTGATGAACAATTTTTGGCGCTCCTACGGCAACTTCGACGTTGTCGCTGGACAGTTTTCATTTTTCTCCGAACTTACAGTCAGAAACGGCAGCGTCGAAGGATACGTTAAACCATTATTTTATGAGATGAATGTGTACGATCGCCGGCAAGATAAAGAAAAGGGAATATTCCGCCAGCTTTACGAAGGTATCATCGGTGGCTTTTCATGGATTTTGCAAAACACGCCTCGCGACCAAGTCGCAACCACAATCCCGGTATCAGGCAAACTTGCCAATCCGGAGACCAGCACCTGGGAGACTATTATCGGCCTGGTTCAAAACGCTTTTTTCAAGGCGATCCTGCCAGGCTTCGAGCAACAAAGCGGACGCGGCAGGAAAAAATGAACCATGAATGGCGGTACTCTCGAACGAGGACAACGCCTCCAGATCACTGCTTATTAGGCACTCCGCTTACGCCACCGCAAACGCGTGACGCTGCGAGTATACGCAATCGTTGCCGGGCTATCGGCTCTGTTCCCTCTTATTATTGCGCGCTTCCCTAAGGTTGCCACCGTCGCGCACTCGAATCGAATTCTTTGAAGCGCTTTTCTCTCTGAGCTCTTAATCGAATGCTATTCGATAAGTGAGCGGGAAACCCCTAGCGCGTCGGAGAAAATCATACAGTACTCATCCGGGACAAACCGACTCGATCACTGACGCGGGGATTTCGCTAAGTATTTTATGGCTGCTCGGTTGCGCTTCATTCATGATTAACGGCATAGGCCTTGCATTTTGGAACGGTGTACTCGATGGAGGATGAAACTATGGAACAGCCTGAAACACCTAACCAGGAAGTAGTTACACAAATTCAGCAAATGCTCGATACGCCGATTGAAGATCAGGCCGCAACGTTTGAGTTAGCTTTGCTTGGAGGCGTATTGCAAAACACGCTGGAGATGTTGAGCAACGCGGAGAACAACCAGGAAGCAAGCGAGATTCTACGCTCTATGATCAAGAGCGCCTTCGTGATCGGGCGCAGGCACTTCAACCAACTTGTTTAAGCCCGTGCTTTCGTCGCCCGTTATTGAAGCTCGTCGTCGAGACGGATTTTTTCGGCGCGGGAAATATCATGCCTACGTCTTGGCGCTTTTGCTGGTTAATTCGGTCACCCCGTTACCTGCTCACACCGCCGCAAACACCAATCGTCAGGACGGCGTAAAACCCTACCGACAAGCAAAAAGCAGCCGCTCAAATTGCTGAAATCGTAGCCATCGCGTGGAACAAAAACGATGGTGAAATCCTCGCCGACATATTTCTTCCAGATACTGTCTTAATCATGCCGACCGGCTCGGTCGCTCATTCGCGCGGCGATCAAGAAGCGCATCATTGACGAACGCAATGGCAAATTAAAGAACCCACTTACAGAACATCATCGCCGATGGGTTTCGGGTGCAACCCTCGCCGCCCCCGACCAAAGTGTCCTCTGTTATTCGCTCGCGCTTCTTACGATTTCAGCATCGCTTCACGCGGCCAAAATCGCAATTCGCCGCACGCTTCGATGAAAGCGCCTGCGTCGGCCGGCTCTTTGAGCATGATGAACCCGTTGTCGCGACTTTCCGCCACTCCCGCTTGCGCCAACAGACTGCTAGCCGCATCTACATAGGCGATGAATTTCCGATGAGCGAAGGCATCGGCGATAAAATCGCGCGCCGCCGGATTCTTCGCCAGCATTTGCGCGCCGCTTTCCGAAGGTAGTAGCGCTACTGCGTCATAAAGCACAGAGGGGCCGCCTTCGAGTTTCTGCGCTGCTTCGATCCAGGAACCGTCGCTGGCTTCGACGCCGCCCACTTTCGGGGCAATAATCTCGATCATAGCGCCCTTCGCTTCAAGAGCACTTTCGAGCGCGTCCAAGATCGCGCTATCGACGCCATCGGTGACCAGCACGCCAAGCTTGCGCCCTTTGAAGCTCTTCGGGCCGTTAAGAAGAATACTCAACGCCGGGGATTTTTTGAGGTCCTGCCGCGTCGGCTTCGCCGCGTCCGCCGCCTTGGGCATTTTTTTGAGACCGAGACCCTCGGCAACTTTCTTCGCGAGATCCGCATGGACGTTGAGCAGCTGCGCCACCATACGCTCGCGGATGGCGAGCTTTTCGACCTTGCTCAACTCAAAGACAAAGGCGTCGACGATATGACTCTGCTCGGTTTCGGTCTGGCTGATATAAAACTGCCGCGCTTGGCTGAAATGGTCGGCGAACGTCTCTGAGCGAATGCGCAGTTTCTCGCCTTCCTCCGCAGCCGGATACGAGCGAAAACCTTTTTCCGGCGACTCGCGCGGACCGCCGTCACCCTCCCAGGAATTGGGCTCGTAGTTGACCCGCCCCTTGGGATTGCTCATGGCCATATGGCCGTCCTGCTGAAAATGGGCAAACGGACATTTCGGCGCATTGATTGGAATATGTGTGAAGTTGGGGCCGCCCAAGCGTTTGAGTTGGGTATCGAGATAAGAAAAATTGCGCCCTTGGAGCAGCGGATCGTTGCTAAAGTCGATACCCGGCACGATATTTTGCGTGCAAAAGGCCACCTGCTCGGTCTCGGCGAAAAAGTTATCGACGCAGCGATCGAGCACGAGCCGGCCGACGCGCCGGATCGGCACTTGTTCTTCCGGAATAAGTTTCGTCGCGTCGAGCACATCGAAATCAAATTTCTCGGCAAACTCTTCATCGAAAAGCTGCAAACCCAACTCCCACTCGGGATAGTCCCCCGCCTTAATCGAGTTCCACATGTCGCGCCGGTGAAAGTCCGCATCGGCGCCGTTGATCTTCACCGCTTCGTTCCACACCACCGATTGCATGCCGAGCTTCGGCTTCCAATGAAACTTCACGAAGGTCGAATTACCCTCGGCGTCCACCAGGCGAAAAGTATGAACGCCAAAGCCTTCCATGAAACGCAGCGAACGCGGAATCGCCCGGTCCGACATAACCCACAAAAGCATGTGGGTGCTCTCCGGCGATAGCGAAACAAAGTCCCAAAAGTTGTCATGCGCTGACGCCGCCTGGGGGAAGCCGCGATCCGGTTCCTCTTTGACAGAATGTACGAAATCGGGAAACTTGAGGGCATCCTGAATGAAAAACACTGGAATGTTGTTGCCGACGATATCCCAGTTGCCTTGTTGGGTGTAGAGCTTGACGGCAAAACCGCGCACGTCGCGCGCTAAGTCCGCTGAGCCCTTGTTGCCGGCGACGGTGGAGAAACGCACGAAAGCGGGAGTCTTCTCACCGGCGCGCTGGAAAAGATCCGCCTTGGTCACGTCGGCAAGGGATTCGTAGTTTTCGAAATACCCATGGGCGCCGAAACCGCGGGCATGGACCACTCGCTCGGGAATTCTCTCGTGATCGAAGTGAAAAATTTTCTCGCGAAAATGAAAATCTTCCAGCACCGTCGGCCCGCGGGCGCCGATCTTCAGCGAGTTTTGGTCGTCCGACACCGGAGTGCCCTGTTGAGTGGTCAATACAGGGGCACCGTCATCGGCGGTCTGGTGGGTTTCGCCGCCGGCGCCGACGGTTACAGTTTGGTCGCCATATTGCGCGCTTTGCTCGCGATTCGATTGAGTTTTACGGCTGCCACGTTCTTTTGCCATTATAAATATCCCTCATTTTATGTTGCGGTTAATCAATTCTACGCGGACGGCATCGCCCACCCTGGACGCAGGGCTTAGTCCTTGCGCGCCAACCACTGTGTTATGATCAATAATCGTGCCGCGCCGCTTTTCTCTGATCAGCCTAGCAAGTAGTAAAATGCGTGGGCAAATAACACCCCGGCGCGCCAACGCGCTGAAGATGTCTCGCCCCTGGGAATTATCTCATCGAGCGGTGATCTATATTCAGAACAAAGTGAGCCGGAAGCAGATGTTTCTTATACTGGTAATATTGGAACCCGAGAGTGAACCGCAGTTTTGTCAGATAGGGTAAACCTTCATCATTGATCGAACATGGGAATCCAGGTTCAGCTAAAGGCGGCGGCGTCAACGTGTAGAACACTGCGTGGGAAAACTTTCGGCACCCTCATCGCGGCAGTGCGAAAAATGCTAATTTAGAATTGGTAATTGGAACATACTCAGAACTTTGCGAACCTCGTGTTTCCTCGGGGAATTTCCCTCCTTCTTACTGGTTACGGCTTTGCCGCGCTAGGTTCTAGCTCGAGTCCTTTTATTTTTCACAAGGGGTTGTTCTCGTTCGTGGCTGCGCTAAACTTTAATCATGCCGAGACCGCATGGTTATTACTGGGTTAAGTTTGCCGCCGATCCACAACCGCAGGTCGTGTTGCTTCAAGAGGACGGCGCTGTATGGGTCTTCGGAGAGACTCAAGCTCAATATATCTCAGGAGAAGAGCCGGAGTTTGCAAAGGGACGGGGATTATCATTAGAGATCATTTCAGGGCCGCTGGTTGCGCCTGACATTCCAACACTCGACAACCCCATAATAAATCCACTCGGGCGAGCGTGACACGCCGACACTTAAAACGGCGGAACATAGAGACTCTCCGTCGCCAGGCGAAGGTTTAACTTCGGCCCAGCCAACATCCACCAAGAGATAGCCTTTAATATCAGCGATATCTCGACAGCTAAACCGATCTGACGCGAAATTTTTCCGAATTGAATTATTAATAGCTATTTCTTTTTTCGCGGTCTTTTTGCCGGTACCTTGCCGCCGGCACGACGTGCTTCGGACAAGCCGATGGCGATCGCCTGCTTTCGGCTTTTCACCGTTTTGCCGGAACGCCCGCTCTTCAAAGTGCCTTTTTTACGCTCATGCATCGCCCGCTTAACTTTCTGCCCCGCGCTTTTGCCGTATCGCGCCATGATTGCACCTCCATAATTTATGAAGAGTTGGTGCAATCGCTGTTCCGGTTGATACGCCGCTGATGTCTTAGAATTGGGATTCTAACCGCCTCGAGACGAATGCGACAGTTCTGCGCGGGCGCCGACTGTAGCAGAAAACCCGGCCTCGGGAATTTATTTATTGATAGCTGATCGCGCCAGTGACTACCGGCGAGCTTTGAATTCTATTAAGCGCGAGTATTCAGACTCCTGGGAAAAATTCTTAGCTGATTTCATCGAAGCCACCATTCCTGCAACACCCGGTTTGGCACCCTCATTGCTTTTACTCTAAGCAGAAGGAGACCACTCTATGAAAACCGCCAGCGGAATATTTTCCTCGCCCAGAGCTGCTGAAAAGGCCCTAAACGAGCTTCTCAGGTCAGGCCTGTCCAAAGATCAATTAAGTCTACTAACGCCAGATAAGAAAAATGGCGAGCAAAACACCGTTCCTACGACTGACGGCGAGCAGCCCGGAATGGGCAAGGTCATCGGTGGAGTAGTCGGCGGCGCACTCGGTTTATCGGGCGGTTTGCCGCTTGGCATGGTCCTATCCTCGCTGCTATTCCCTGGGGTCGGGCCGGTGCTGGCGATCGGTTTCATAACTGCGGCAATCACCGGCACCGTCGGTGCGGCCGGAGGCGCCGCCGCAGGCGGCGCCCTGGAATATTCCTTAACCGAAGGACTGCCGCGCGATGAACTGTACTTTTACGAGGATGCGCTACGCCAAGGTCGAACGATTCTGATCTTTCGCACCGACGACGAGGATCAACTCGAAATCGGGCGAAAAATTCTGATTGATGCCGGGGCGGAAAGTATCGATGCCGCCCGGGAGAAATGGTGGATCGGCCTGCGCGATGCGGAAGCGGAGTCCTACGACTCGTCCGAAAATTTCGTGCAGATCGAGTCGACTTATCGCAAAGGTTTCGAAGCTGCGTTAGACCTGCCCAATCGAGGCAAGGGTTACATCGAAGCCGAGAATTATTTGAAAATGCACTTTCCGGATATGTGGGATGCGCGCGAGTTTCGCGCCGGATATGAACGGGGTCATCGTCACGCGCAGAGTCCGCTTTCACAGCGCGAAAAAAGCTCCGGCGCAAACCCCTAACTGGATTCTTTAAAAACAGATGTCGGTCCGCTCGGCAATTTAGCGACACGACCGGCTCGTTTCGCGTCGCGCATCTTTGGTACAAATTGCCAACGAGTTTTGTCGATTGGATCGCGATCTTAAACCCGAGCTTGACTCAAGGTCGGCGGCTCCGCTCCCGTCAATATCCTTTCGAGCAACTGGAAATCCAGTGGTTTTACCAGGTGATAATCAAAACCTGCTTGGCGCGATTCTATACGATCCTCTTCCCTTCCCCAGCCGGTTTGCGCGATAAGCACGATATTTTTATATTCGTCGAATTTGCGGATACGCCGCGCCAGCTCAAAACCATCTATACCCGGCAAACCAATATCGATCAGGGCAAATTCAGGAATGAACTCTTTCAGTGCTTCCAGGGCGCTTACACCGTCATTAGCCGCGCGCACTTCGCAATCAAGAATCTTCAGCAGCATGGCGATGCTCTCGACCTGATTATTGTTGTCATCCACAACTAATACCGACCTGGACAAACGCCGCGCACGCGGATTTGCCTCATTGCCGGCGCCGACGCTGCCCTGGTCCTGCTCGCCGGATTCTTTAGCTAACGGCAAGCGCACGGCAAATTCGCTGCCCTTGCCGAGTCCTTCACTGTTAACTTCAATACCCCCGCCGTGCAGCTTAACGATATGAAGCGCCAGCGTAAGGCCGATTCCCAAACCGCCGTAATGGCGTTCTTTGCTGCGATCGGCCTGAAAAAACATTTCGAAAAGATGCAGCAGCAGGTCAGGCGCAATGCCGATACCGCTATCTTTGATCGAGACAACCACGTCCTGTAAACCGTCCTGCTCCGCTCGGCGGACGAGCTCCGCGTTTACGTGGATCTCGCCGTCAGGTTCCGTGTACTTTGCCGCGTTATTCAATAAATTGGCGAACACTTGAATAAGGCGGGCCGGATCGCCATCTAGCATCATTTTTTGCGCCGGCAGATTGACCGTGAGCTGGTGCCGGCCCGCTTCGATCAGCGGCCGGCTGGTTTCGATCGCACCTTCGATCACCGCGCCCAAATCCGCCGGCTGTTTGCGCAGCTCCAACGAATTACGCGAGATAAGGGTGAGGTCGAGCAGATCTTCCATCAGCCGCGCCATCTGGGCGACCTGGTTATCGATCAAATCCCGGCACCACTCGAGCGTCGGCGTGGCGGGGCTGATGGTCTTTAAGATTTGCACGGCGTTGCGAATCGGCGCCAGCGGGTTTCTCAGCTCGTGCGATAACGTCGCTAAAAATTCGTCCTTGCGGCGGTTGGCGTCGGTGAGTTTTTGTTCGGCCCGTTTGCGCTCGGTGATATCGTGGGTGAAGCAACGGCTGTGAATGAATTCGCCGTTCTCGAAAAACCCGCTGGAGTTTACCAGCACGTCCCGGATCGATCCGTCTTTACAGCGCATTCGCGCCGGGTATTCATGCAGGTTCTCAGCGCGCAGTAAGCAGTCGAGCATCTTGTCGATCTCGGGTTTATCGACATGAAACTCGGCGATATGGCGGCCGACGTATTCCTCGCGGCTGTAACCGAGCAAATCGAGTTCGGCCTGGTTCGCCCGCAAGATGATCCCGTCTGGGCCGACCCAGTGCAGGCCGACGTTGGCGTTTTCGAAGAACTCGCTGAGTTCGCGTTCGCTACGGTGCAGGGCGTCTTCCGCCCTGCGCCTCTCGGTAACATCGCGAAAGACCAGTACACATCCAGCGATGCTCCCCTTCTCATTGCAGATCGGCGCGGCACTGTCGTCGATCGGTCGTTCCGTGCCATCTTTGGCAATGAGGAGAGTATGGTTCGCCAGCCCGACAATGGCGCCTTCGCGCAGTACCCGCATAGCCGGATTTTCCACGCCTTCGCGGGTTGACTCGTTGACAATGCGGAACACCGCATCAAGCGCTTGCCCCATCGCTTCATTGCGCGTCCAACCCGTTAAGGCCTCGGCCACGCCATTCATAAAGCTCACACGGCCTTCGGCGTCGGTGCTGATCACCCCATCGCCAATGCTGGAAAGCGTGACGCGCAGCCACTCTGACTGCTTGCGCAACACTTCCTCTGCGCGCCGGCGCGCAAGTACGATGCTCCGGGCGTTTTGCAGGGCAACGGAACGAAGCCGCGCATCCTCGTGGTCTGTCGCCGCCATTAATGACCTCCGAGAATTTCCGCTGCAAGCGCCGTGCCCTCTACGCGCGCCCGGATCTTTGCAAAGGCCGTGTCGCGGGTCGTCGAAGTGTCATCGCAGAACGGTGCAAAACCGCAGTCATCGGTGGTGCCCAATTGCTCGAGCGGAATGTATTGGGCCGCCTCGAGGACCCGATCCCGAACCTGTTCGGCTGTCTCGACACGCGCATCGATCGGTGCGATAACGCCAACAAAAATTCGCTGGTCCGCCTTCATGTGGTCGCGGATGATCTTCAGGACCCGGACATGGTCCGTTTCCCCGGCCAGCGCGATGTAAAAGTTGCCCGCCGTCAACTCGAACAGTTGCGGCAGCAGCTCGGCGTAATCGACATCCGCGCTGTGGGTCGAATCGCGGTCGCCACCGGGACATGTGTGCACGCCGATGCGCTGAAGATCTGCGGCGGAGAAGCGTGCCAGCGCCAGATTGTTCAGATCGATAAAGCTCTGCAAGAGATGCCCGGAAGGGTCGATCTTAAGCGCCAGCCGCCCTTCCGTGAAGTCGATCTGCACTTTGTGCGCGCCTTTGCGCAAGCAGGCGCGCACCTCGGTCTCGTGCTCGCGGAGCAGGTCGTCGATGAACTGCCCGCGCGGATAGCCAGGGATCTCGTCGGGCGGATACATAAGACTGAGGGCGGAAGGCGAGATGACCGCCTGCTTCACTGGCACATGGGCATGGCGTAGCGCCAAATCCAGGTAGCTGTCCGCATAGGTCTTGTAGCGGAAAGGACCATCGGTCAAGCGCAGCATCCGGCGAGTGTGACCGGCGACGAAAGGTATCTTAAAGCCGTCCTCCGCCGCATTGGGCAATCCCTGCACGCTGTACGTCCAGAAGTTGTGATATTTTCTTTGCTCGCCGTCGGCGATGACGGGCGATCCCGTCGCCTCGAAGCGCTCGATGGTGTCGCGGCTCGCGTCTTCAAAGAGCGTCTCCAATGACGGATCATTGACTCCTCGTGTGGCGATCGCCTCAATCAGCTTAAGAGGTCTTGGGATGCTGCCGATCGGCTCAGTTGGGATTGTCATCGGTTACTCCGAGTGTATCGTTTGCTTGCGGCACCAAAAAGCGTTTTGGCCGCTTGGCCTTTCATGTTCTCTACTGCGAGATAATCGACTCAGTCGACGTTGAACCAAGAATCTCGCCCAGGAGCTCCTCCAGTAGCCGGCGATCGATCGGCTTGAGAAGATGATGCTGGAAACCGGCTTGGCGCGATAACTCCCGGTCTTCATCCCGTCCCCAACCGGTCTGCGCGATCAGCGTGATGCCGTTTACTTGCGGCAACGCGAGCAACCGACGCGCCAGTTCATAACCGTTTAATCCCGGCAAACCGATGTCGATGAGTGCCACTTGCGGGACAAACTCCGCGATCATGCGAATCGCGCTCTCGCCATCATGGGCGGTCTTCACCTGGTAACCCATCACCTCGAGCAGTATCGCCATGGATCGCGCCTGCAGCTTATTGTCGTCCACCACGGCGATACGTTTGCCAGGCAATGCTGCCGGTGGTTGATGCGCCGCCCGCTCGCTTGCCGCTGAAACGGCATCGACCCTCGCCACCGGCAAATGCATGATAAACTCGCTGCCCTTTCCGAGCCCCTCGCTCCTCGCCTCAATCGTGCCGCCATGCAGCTCGATCAAGTTGCGCGCCAGAGTCAGTCCAATACCCAAGCCATCGTAGTGGCGATCTCTGCCGGTATCGACCTGAAAAAACATGTCGAATATATGCGGCAGTTGTTCCGGCGCGAGGCCGATGCCGTTGTCTTTGACCGAAATGATGACTTCGTTGCTTCTCGCCGTCTCTACTCTCGCGGCTTCTGTTCGCCCATTCTCGCCCGCGACGGCAGAACCTATCCTGAACTCGTCGAAGGGGACGAGAGTGAGGGCTCTCTCGAGCCTCGCTGTAAAGCGAATCTCGCCGCTGCCTTCCATGTACTTGGCGGCGTTGTTCAATAAATTTGCAAACACTTGCGTCAGCCGCGCCGGGTCGCCGTCAAGCATCAATCTTTCCGCCGGCAGATCGACCGTTAGCTTATGCCCACGGGCTTCGATGAGCGGCCGGCTTATTTGTAGCGCGTCCTCAGCCACCGGGCCCAGCTCCACCAACTGCTTACGCAACGGTAATCGCCCTCGGGTGATTCGGCTGACGTCGAGCAGATCTTCCATCAAGCGGGCCATCAAATTGATTTGCTGATCGATCAAGTCGCGGCACCAGCGCAGCTTCGGATCCGCGGCATCGAGCGTTTTTAGAATCTGCACGGCATTGGCAATCGGTGCCAGCGGATTTCTTAACTCATGCGATAGCACCGCTAAAAATTCATCCTTGCGCCGGTCGGCTTCTTTCAGCTCGGCGACGCGCTGCTCGAGTTCTTCTTGGAGCCGATTGCGCTCGGTGATATCGACCGCCAGACTACCAACATAGCGTTTGCCCGAACGATCTGTGAGCACGAATCGGGAATTGAACCACCATGAGCGGCTGCCATCGGGATTTTTCGTCTGCTCAATCTCCTCTTGCAGTCCGCCATGGGCAAGCACCGCCAAATCTGATTGACGCAGCTTCTCGGCGACCGCCGCCGGCCACAAATCGAAGACGGTCTTGCCCTGCCATTGTCGCGCACCGAGATCGAAATGCTTCAGATAATTACGGCTCAGATAAACATAGCGCCCCTCTTCGTCGACCATCCACGCAATCGTCGCGCTGTTTTCGAGAAAGGCACGCAAGCGTTCCTCGCTTTCTTGCAATTTTGCTTCACGTTCGAGGATTTCACTTCGCGCTGCCTCGGCCGCAGCCCGCTGCGCTTCGGCCTCAATGCGCAATCGGCGATCCTGAAAGCTTTGTCGCGCCAGGGTTCCGGCTTGAACCAATTGGCGATGTAATTCATCGATCTCATAAACCGTAGAGCGTTTGAGTGCGATCGGCTCACCGTGCTGAATCGCTTCCGCCGAATGAGCCAGCCGGGCGAGGGAGCTGGTCAGCCGTCTGCCTAGAAATAGCGCGGCCGCCAGACTTAACAACAGCAACAGTGCCGCGCCGCCAATCAGTAAATAAAAAGTGCGATTGAGCGCCGCGTGCGCCGCCGCTTGCGAAACACCGATACCGGTGCTCCACCCGGTTGAATTTGATCGAACAAAATAGAGCGCGGTCGATGCGTCTGTCGGACTCTGCGTGATCGCGACTCCCTCATCCAACTTGGCCATCTGCTCGAGTAGCGGCGCCGCCGCGCGCCGGCCAATAAACCGCTCCGGAGCCTTGGTATGAGTGACGATAACTCCCTGGCGGTCGATGATCACTCCTTCCGAGCCTGCGGGTATCCCTTCTTCCAGCAGCAATCTAGTAAATGTTCCCAACTCGAAAACTATATCTAGAATGTAAAGAATCTTGTTGTTGCGCTTGACCGGCACTCCAATCGAGATCTCGGGTCGCCGGTTGGTTAAGGTGATAAACACATCGGAAAGTGTGGGCTGGCCGGTTTCGATAATTTGCTTCAGATGAGCATTTCCACCGATAGGGAGATCGGGATAAACGGGATTTTTCCCTTCCGGCTGTCCTTCCTGAAAAGGATTGGGCAGCGAATCGCCTAAAGGTCTAGCGGTGTTGACAAGCTGTTGACCATCGAGAGCGAAAAGAATGACACGCGAACCTTGACGTTTCGCCGCGGCGGCCGCAGCCAACCGATAAAACCGTGGAAAATTGCGTTCGTCGATAGACTGCGAGCCTTCAAGTGTATCCAGCACTGCCCGCGCGCTTGAGATTTCGCGGTCCACGGCAAGGGAAAGCGCCCGGGCGGTATGGCGCATGCCACGGTCGACATTTTCCTGCTGCTGTTTGATTTCACGCTGCATCAGAATAGCTGCGAAAATCAGCATCGGCACCAATGTGGCGACTATCAGCACTATTAGATGCCAGCGCAGCTTGATCGATGTTTGGGGCTTCATCGAAGTGTGGCGCGCTGATCAGGTCTTGAGCCTTGATTTTTCATTCGTTAGGTTCTTCTCGGCAGCTGGGTGTAAGCTTTAATAGCGTTGCATAACATCTGAGTTAGAGAAATGTAAGTAAACGGTTATTCTCTTGTCACAATTTTGGGACACCACACCCAGAACGTCGATTTTCGGTCGTAATGCCATTGGGTTTGCTCTCAAATCTGGAAGTTAAAGTCTGTCCGTCTCTGGTAAAACAAACCCCGCCGGTGGACTAACTTACGTCGGTTGTGCGACCGCCTTTTGTGGACCAACGGCATAGAGGTTGTCTCCATGAGCAGACAGCGGCGCAATCTCGACCATTATGCACTGTTCGGTCTGCTTGCAGCAATTACTTCTTTGCGGGTAAATTCGGTTTAGCCCACGCCTTGCTCCATCCGAGCGCATCCACGTTCTGGCGCCGACGGGCATCGCGCTCGCAACTCCCCTACTGTTTCACGAATAATCGTCTGGAGCGCAAAGCGATCGGCGGCGATATCGGCCCGTTGCGTCTAGTACCGACGACCAATTGTGCCGCCTCGATCGGAGTAGAGCAAAGAGTTGCCGAACGTACGAAGTCTCTGGGCGGGCGCACGCCGAACTCATGCGCGACATCGATCAACGAGTGAAACTCGAAGAGCATTATGAGCGGATTGCCGACTTTATGAGTCGCTTGGCGACGAAATCGATCGATTGAGAGATTTAATCGAGAAGATGGTTTTTGTTCAAGTCCGAACCTGCAACGTGGACTTGAGCCGACCAACCGAACCTCGTTGACCGCCCAAGTGGCCGGGCAGAAGACCTACTCTGCAGAACGCCGCGTAAGCGACGCCTCAAGGGGGCACACTCACGCTGCGCGGTTATTGCAGCGACAACAAGCTCTTCTCGGAAGATGCCGATACCAAGATGGGAATTTTTTTCTGAATTGAAAGTCTTTAAACCGCTGATCACGGCAAATCTAAGGGCTCGGCATCGAACTCGCCGTGGTTGAATAATCGTCTCGACGGATCAAGGTTCGATCGATTACACGAATGAACTTGGCAACAGCACGGTATTTTGCGTAACTCTGCCTCTGGATCTGATGAAGGCAAACCGAGCGCAAAATTCTAACGCGCGGGGAGCACCGACGCCGGAAACCCAGGGTCTTTAAGAACCACCCTGTTTTGTCGGTGCAGAGTTTTCAACACTCGACGGCGCCCCCAATGCACGTAGCGCTTTGAGTATCAGATCCAAGGGCGCACTCTGAGGCGCCGATGGCGGAGCGGTCATTCCTTCTTCCTCGGCGACCTGAATTTCTCTGGCATCGTATTCCCATCGGCGCAAAATTTCGATCTTTTGCTCCCGCGTGAGATCGCTTGCCGTGACAACATCTTCGGGCCGCTTAAACACGGCCCGCGCATCGACCAGCGCTTTATCAAGATCCGTTGTAGTCATTTATTTACTTTCGCTTGGCCGTCGTCGGTAGAAAATCCCGAAGACGCGATTGGTAAAATTTTCCCATTATCTCGTCGATTGGATCATTCCTCTGAGTTTAATGTCAGCAAACTTCGTACCAGTTTTGCAACCCCGTATTGCGATAGCAAAACTTTCAATCGGTGAGACTCATGCGGGCTGTTTTAAGGAACAACGTCATATGGCGACCCTTCGACTGTCAGTTGCTTTTAGTTAACCCTCAACGGCTTCTTTATCCAGGCTGCTAGATAGCGCGACCGCATCTCCAGCGAGATTGGCGATTTGTGCGCGTGTCTCGAGTAAATTAAAGCACACCCAATCGGCGCCGGCGGCCAAAATACTCTGTCGAACTTGGGACTGATCGCCGGCACATTGCCAACATAAGACGAGAATCTTCAAGTGCGCGAATCTCGCGCGCAGCTGCTTGCAGAGAGAACGGCTCCGCGCAATGCCGCCGGGCGGCAGGACGGCGATCACCAGCACGGCCTCGCGTGGGCCAAGACCGGCGATGGTTTCAGCGGCAAGCTTCGCATCGGCAACGACCTCGCAATCGAAGCGTAGCGGATCGAGCAGGTCGCAGAGGAAGAACAACGCGCGTTCATCAGCATCGTCCTCTGCCGGACAACCGATGATGCGAGTCCTATGAGCCGGCGGCAACTTCGCTTTCTGGCTGATTCCAGCGCTGTTCAGCTCTTCCTGTAAAGCCTGCGCGGTGGCGAAAATGAATTTTTCCTGTCGCACCGTCAAACGGCCGCGCCGGCGATCCGCCTTGGCATAACTGAGCGCCGGTAATAGCAGCGCGTCATAAGCCGTTTCAGGCGGTTCATCACGCAGGAAATTCTCCCATATTACCGACACCTCATCATAATCAAGCGCAAGCATGCGCTGATAGAGGCTGATCTGGGATGCCATCGCCGGCTGATCGCTCATTAGTAAATTCAGGAATTCCAACTGCGGCACATGCTTGGCAAAAACCAGCAGCGAGACAGTCAATGGCGTGGCCAGAATCAAGCCCATGGGTCCCCAGAGCCAGGTCCAGAATGCCAGCATGATCAAAAGCGGCACTTGCAACACCCCGGCGCTTTTGCCGTAAAGCAACGGTTCAAGAATCGTGTTAATGACGGTCTTGAGTACTAAAAAAAGTCCGAGCACAAACAACGACCAGCCCCAGTTCGTGAACACCGCCAGACTGAGCACTGTCGGCAATGCGGCGGCGATCCAGAAACCGATCACCGGTACAAAAATCAACAGAGTCGCAAGAAAACCCCAGAGAAATGCGTAGGGTAGATCGATCAGGGCTAGCGCGACAGCGACCATCATTCCAAAACTGCTATTGATCGCCAATTGGGTTAATAAATAGCTACTGACGCGCTGGCCCATTTCCTCGAGCGCGTGGGTGGTAATCGTTAGATTGCCATAGCCAAATAGCCGGATGAGCCGATTACGCATTTCTTCGCGCTGCGCGAGCATATAAATCAACAGCAGCAAGACCAGACCGGCGCTGGCAATCGGTTGCTTTAACGATTCCCAAAAGAACGGTTGGCCAGCGGGGCCGCCGGGGGCGGCTTCGGCAGATGGCTTCGGCACGCTGGTTTTGTCGTCTTTAGATAATTCGCCGCGCACCTCCCCGAACATATCGTTAAGACGATCCAGCGCGCTGCTTTTCTGCAGCTCGCGCAGATCGCTAATCTTTTGCCGCATGTTGGCACGATAATGCGGCAACTCATCGGCCAGATTGCGAATTTGCATCGCGGCAAGCCAAATCATGCCGCCCAGCAAAAGCGCCGTCAGCAAAACGACTAGAGATACCGACAAACCGCGGTAGATTCCCCAGCGCTCTAACTGCCCTGCTATCGGCGCAAGCAAAAAGGTTAAGAGGATAGCTAGGGCCACAGGAATCAAAATCGCCTGGGCCCAATAAAGAATTGCAACCAAAAGAGCCGCGCCGAGAAAAAACCACATGCCCGGCAATCTGCCGCTCTCGGCCCCCATGGAATTACGATCTTCTATGTCATGCGTATGCGCCATGTTAAAAGGTGCGTTTAACAAACGGTCAGCGCGCAATTAGCCCTCGCTGCGAACACTATAGAAGTGCGCCATAATTGTCGCAGCAAGGGGTTTGCCGATGCGACACTGCACTGGTTCGCAAACTCTGGACGCTTTCCCCATTGGGTGCGCTTTTCTGCTAAGACCCACGCGAAAGCTTTGACCAGATCACGAACTTACTGAACCGAGGTTCTGAATCGATCTTGTAATTGCTCGTCCGCTTCTCGAACCTTCTCGGTGGTGTTGTTGAGGTTTGTGCTTTTAGAGTACTTATCGATTTGGGTTAGGATGGCGGGCACGACACGACGGGCCAATTCGACGGCAAGCGAAGTCATCGCGCCTATGGAGGCGTTCTTAATTAGACTAAAATGCTTAGCGTACTGGTCGAGGTTTACATTGTCGGCCAAGGTTTGAAAGCTTTTGCTTGATGCGTCGCTCGCTTTGTGTAGGATATCCTCGATTTCCGAGCGCGAGCGCGCACTTAACGATTGACGATTACCCATGAACAGGCGCCCGGCCACACCACCCAACACTATTGATAAACCAAACATTACCCAGGGACGCTTGCCCACTTGGTATTTTAAATCTGTGCTATGTCGCACCGACTCTTTAACTTGCTCGATATTGTCCTGCATACGTGTCTCCAGCGTCTCTAACTTTTGCGTTAGCGCCTTTCGAGTTTGTTCGCGGTCTTTGAGATTGCGTTCGATGTCCTGATTGTCGATGTGATCCATCCGATATCCTCCTTCACAGCCTCAACGGTCCGCTGAGGAATTAGATCGACTTTCTTTTTGCTTCGGTTAGCCGCGGCAATAAAGCAGACGCCGGCCACCAGCATCGCTCCGCCAACCACAGCGAAGCAAGCCCATTGCGGCAATGTCGTATAGGTAAAAAGTGCCAACGCCAACCCAACGCAAAGCAAGCCTAAACCTAAAACTGCGAGTATCCCACCAATTACGATTCCCGTTAGCAGCGCTTTGACGTTACGTAAATCATTACCAATCTCTAGTCGGGCCAGTTCGACCTCTTTGTGAAACAGCTGCGTTGCATCTGTCACAATTCCCGCGATCAGGTCGGACCAACTGGCGTGATCGGGTGTAGGCTTCAATGCAGCCATGGTTAATCTCCCCGTGGACGCGCCAATAACACACCGATCAGGACTCCACATAACAAAGCAGGCATCGGATAGCGGCGAATCAAATCGGTAACATCATCCGTCAATCCCCGGATTCCGCGATCCTCGATGTATCCCCTGACCTGATCGGTGACTTCGCACGCGGTATCACTCATCTTGCGAACCGCATCAGCTTGGTATTTTTTGCTTAACTGCCGTCGACGAAATTAGTGATCCCGGCGCGCACTTCAGAAGCCGCATTGCTTACTTTGCGGCCGATGTCGTCCCGCTCATCTTCCCTACGACCCATTCTGCCTTGAGCAACACCTTCTGCATAATCCATAAGAACCTCCAGCGACTCCAATATTTTTGTCGATGTCTTTTAACTATTCACCGCGACTCAACGCAACTCATATGCCAGATAATAATTCACCTTCATACAGTGTGTGAACACAACCCGCCGTGTCCCAAAGCTTGGAATGCTTCTTTCTCTCCTTCGCGGTTTTGGGACATCAATGCGCTATATCCCCCTGTGAATAACTATGGGGCGTCGTGAATTCCGCTATCGCACTGGCATGTGTGTTGCTCCATCGCCAGTTCGAGAAATCGAAAGGAGGTGGTTTTCATGGATGCAGAACAACAAGATCAAGCACAGAGGAGAAATGCGAATCCATTGCGATTCCACCGCTGCTTGCCGGCGCCGGGATGATCGGCGGCGTCGCCCTGATACTCGTGGGAAAATCGTTAGCGCTAAAGTAACCTACACGACAATGGAAAGGATAACGCTATGGGAACCGTATTAATAATTGTCTTAATTCTTCTATTAGTAGGAGCTTTGCCCAGTTGGCCTTACAGCAGCGGCTGGGGCTACTATCCCAGCGGTGGCCTTGGATTAGTCCTTATAATCATCATCGTTCTGGCTCTAATGGGCCGAGTGTAACGACCTTCCTGGTTTCGGAATGCGCGGCGACCGTGAGTATCGCCGCGCAGTTCCGAGCTTTTCTTTTTCACTAGGATTTTATGTTTTTGACGACAGGCCGCCAGCGCGCGTTCTGCCGCGTGACTGCGAAGTATGATCTGCGCGCTGGCGAACACCCGTGGGATTGGGGATCGGACTGAACTATGCGTGCCGGCTTTCTGAGTGTTTTGTCGAGTTTTTCGATCTCGAGCCGGGACGTAATTTTCCAGTATGGGCCATTGAGCTGGCGCCAATTTCCTCGATCGCCTTTTCTTTGCGCTCTGTCATCAGTGCGCCGCAGTTAACAAGATCAAGTTCGCTTTCTTCAGCCTGCAGCAAGAGGTCGCTCTCCTCTTCGTTGACATGATTTTGAACGTTTTCTACGAGTTCAGACCATTTCTCTTCGAAATCCTCATCGTAATCCTCGATAATCTTGAGTTCTTCGATCAACTCTTTGATCACCTGATGTTCTTTAAGCGCATCGTGAATTAACGCTCCGTCTCCTAGTGCTTTTTTGACCGCAGGATAAAAGATGTCCTCTTCCACCAAGGCATGAACCTCCAACTGTTCCATGGCTTGTTCGGCAATCCGCCGTTTGGCTTCTTCTTTCTTAGTGTGTTTGTATTTGTCGAACAGGTTTGCAACCTTCTTGTGGTCCTGTTTAACCATTTGAATTGCGTTCGGCATGTGCATAAACCTCCAGTTTAAGTATTCATGATTTTGACGATCCTTTGTGTTTTTCGTCTGAAGCGGCGCATCTGCGCCACCTCAAGTAACGCGACCAATTTACGACATGGGCTTGACATCGATCTTGTCGTTAATGGTTAACCCTGCGTGCGCTTCTTTAGCCAAATCAAGGACGCGTTTACGCTGTTCTTGCGATGTCACTGTGCCGGACAGAGTGATTTCTTTCTTGTCGGCGTCGGCATTAACGTTAATATTCGCCACACGCAGTTGATCGTCGCTTTGAAGTTTCGCTTTTACGACATTTTCTAGATCCGAACTGCTCAGCGTCGGGTTAGGGGTTGCCGGTACTGTCGTGGTTGTAGTGCTGTCGCGCGTCGTTGTGGTTTCGCGAGCCTGATTGTCACTTTCACGCGAGCAACCGATAAATCCTATCCCGAGAGCCAATCCTAACGTAATGATCTTAATCTCGTTCGTCATATAATAAAACCTCATCGATAAATTTGCTATTGTTATGATGCAGGTCGCTACCTAAAATGTTTATCAGTAGAGGGAGGGAGACAGATGAGCAGCGCAATCGCCGCTCATCTGTCTCGGGGGAATAACGCTAGCGGGAAGTAACTGCCAGCGCTATCGAATCGCCTGATTTCGCAAATCATTGCGGCGAGACCGCTTTAATCCTGCTTTTCCTTATGCATCGCAAGGGCGTCATCGTTCATTTTTTGCAGTGACACAGAACCCGCGTAGGCCGGCTGATCATACCGTTCCAAAAGTGTCGCCAGATCTTCTGCGTGTTCTTCCTCGACTGCTAGAATCCCGTCGATCATCCGGCGTGTAGTAGGATCTTTACTGCCGAGATACTGAATCATCTCCTTATAGCTATCGATGGCAACGCGTTCAGCAACCAGGTCCTCGCGAATCATATCAGTCAGCGAATCACCCTCAACATATTCGGAGTGGCTTCGCGCTAACATACCTTCTGGGGAGAGATTGGGTGCGCCGCCTAATTGCACGATACGAGCGGCAATTTGATCGGCATGAGCCTGCTCTTCGTTGGCGTGCTGCATAAATTCGTCGGCCACGGCTCCAGCGTGGATACCGTTAGCCATGAAATAGTGGCGCCGGTAGCGCAAGACGCAAACAAGCTCGGTAGCTAGCGCTTCATTCAAGAGTTTCAAAACCACCTCTCGGTCGGCTTGGTAACCCTCCGTCACAGCGCCCCGTTCGATGTGTCGACGCGCCCGTTCACGTAAAGTTTTGACATCGGTCAGAAATGAGCTGTCCGCCATGTTATATCCTCCGCATGTTCGTCCTTGAATTTGATCGTAATTACCGCAAACAGCATGCCATAAAAGACTCACAACGCTTGCAAATACAAAGATTAACAATTCGCATCGTTTGAAGATTTGGCTAACGAATTTCGGTTGATATAATGAGCCGCGTTATTGGAATCGCGCTTTGAAATAAAGATTCAGCACGACGTCTCAAAGTAGGGATCGCCGTCGCAAAAACGGGACTAACTCTCACCGTCTGATTTATTTAACTATTAGTTCTTAACCATGATCACACTGAGGTAAATCGCGGGGGACGCCTCAATCCCCACGGTGGCATCGGGGCCCAACCCCGAGCCAGTGAAGCCCCATCCTGCGATTCAAAGGCTGCCGCACCTTACGCTTGCGACGAAGTCTTCTAACTGTCATAGCGAGAAGTTTGATCGACAGTGCGACGGGTTAATCATGAAATGAAAAATTACAAATGCACGAAAACACGCATAGTTGAAAAACGTTTTGATCACTTAAAAAAGATGTTCTGTTCCAATAATAAGACATAATCAAATCTGTTGTGCCAATTTCAGGACGTGAAAAGCATATTTTGGGGTTCGTGAAACATGCCACGCTGATTCCAGGTTCTGTCTTAACGCCTACACATCGTCTCACCTTTTTCACCGTTTGCGGGACAATATTGGCTTCGTAGTTGAAAAGTATTTATTTTATAATTGCGATTTGTCGCCATGCCGCGGTGGTATTTTTGCTCCTCTGTTAGCGGTCTGTAAATTTATTTTAGCCGCTCTCTTTCTCGTGGGAGCAGTCTTAATGCCGTTGCCAATTGCAGCTGCACCCTATCTGGGTGGCAGCATCGGCGCGTTCTATAACGATCGCGATATCACCGGCGTTATCGACCCGAACGCCGGCTTGAAATTGTTCTTCGACGAGCAGGCCTTTCTGAATCTCGGCTATCGCTACGAATATTTCTTTAGTCGTTTAAAGACATCGACAACAACACCAACCGCGGCAATCATATTGCCGCCATCGGCATCGGTTTTGTGTGGGGCGGTAACCGGACAGCGAACAAACCGTAACCTCTCATAAATTTAGATAAGGACGAACGGCCAAGTTGGGCGCAGGCACGGGTAAGGCAAGTTCCTTATTTGTGCTTCGCCCCAGCCTAGGGCATAACGCACGGTAAACTGCCACAGGGTGAGATTTACCCACCACCGTCCCGTTTGCGCGCTACCATTGCAATACAAACACAGGTTTTCAGTCCACCATCTACAAGCAATTGCATCGCGGGACAATCACTTTGTCGCTCGATATCCATGCAGCCTCGCGACTATTCACACCAGAGCTGGCACGACGGTTGCTTTTATCGAATTTAAAAACAGTGTGCTAAGTAAAAATTTAGTGCAAAACGAAAGGAGCAAGAAATGAAAATCTCAGTAAGGAAATTGAAGATGAGCGGGTCCGCGGTGTTAACCGGAATTCTCGCTTTGTCGCCACAACTCGCGTGGGCTCAGCGCAGCGACAGTGTGCCAAGCACTCCAGCCGGACGTTATAGCGACCGCGACCGCAGCGCCGACTGGAACAAACAGAAACAAGTGTTGCAACAAAATTTAAAGCTGGGTGAATCCAAGGATTTTTATCGCAAGGAGCTCGAGAAAGCGGGTTGGCTGATCACAGCCGTGAACAGCGACAAATCCGATTACGCCGAGTGGGAAATTGTAAAAGGCGATCAGAGCTACGAAGTGCAGATCGATTTTGATAAAGGCAATAAAGCTAGCAAAGTCGACGTAACCACCAACATGTGGAAAGCGGATGCCACTAAAAAAGCTCTGAAAGGAACCAAGGTAGCCGCCATGGGTCGAGGCGATGCTCGGTTTAGCGACCGCGACCGCAGAGCTGATTGGACTAAAGGCAAAGAACAGCTCGAGCAAGCGTTAAAACCGGGACAAGACAAGGACGTCTACCGTCGCGAGCTGGAAAAAATGGGGTGGAAAATCACGTCGGTTAACAGCGATAAGCCCGATTATGCCGAGTGGGAAATCGTCAAAGCCGATCACAGTTACGAAGTGCAACTCGATTTCGATAAGACAACCCGCAAGGCGACCAAAATCGATGTGACGACTAATATGTGGCAAGCGGAAGCGACAGAGCGGGCTTTGGAAGCGAACCAGGGCGGGCGCAGCGCGAGACGCAGCGATACGCGCAACGATGCAGGAATGCGTGACTCGCAGCCCGCTAGCACGCAGGAAGTGCGTCAGGCGCAATCGAAGTTAAATGACCTTGGCTACCAGACCGGCCAACCGGATGGAGTTTTTGGTCCGCGCACGCAGGAGGCATTGCGCAATTTTCAGAAGGCGAAAAATATCGCGGTGACCGGACAATTGGATGAAAAAACGACGACCGCGCTCGGGTTAAAGTAAACGATCGTTGCTACACAGAAAACTTCGTAGGCGCCGTTCGTCTCTTGGCCCGAACCAGAGACGGACGGCGCCTGCGTTCTATAGAACGGATCCTTAGTAGAAGCGGCGCTGCATCGAGTAGTACCTACTGACAATTATTTAAAGGCTGTGGCGTACGCCTTATGTCGCGTAATATTTTTGTAGTTCTGGCGACGGCACTTTTCTTAATCGCCTTGTGGCACTGGAGCCCTCTACAAAAAATGGACGCAGACCAGCTCCGGCTTTGGAGTGAACCTTTAGAAAGACATCCTGCCGCTCCCTTGATCATTGTTGCAAGCTATGTAGCCGCCTCGTTAATTTTATTTCCACGACCGATGCTAACCTTGGCCTTCGTTGGTATTTTCGGTCCGTGGCGCACGGCAGTCTACGGTCTGACGGGATTAATTCTCGCCGCAGCCATGGCTTTCTGGTTTGGCGCCACCTATGGACCACCGCGCAGCCAAGGAACGCAACGCCAGCGCTTCGAAACTATCGCCGCCAAACTTAAAGGTGGCGGTATCTTCGCGGTCGTAGTGATACGCATGTTGCCAGTGGCGCCATTTACAGTCGTTAACATGTTCGTGGGCGCGCTCGGCATCCGGTTCAGCACCTTCATCATCGGATCTTTCATAGGACTCATACCCGGCACTCTGACCACTGTCGTGGTTGGCGACCAACTATTGGCCGCGTTACAGTATAGTCATTGGACGGACATTGGGCTTCTGGTCGGGTTAAGCGCCGCTGGGATCATTACGTTTGTGCTTCTTCGCCGCTCGCTCCGATAGAGCGCATTTGTCCCAAGGCAGAAACATCGCATTTCCTCCTGTCCTAAACTTGCGATTAATGATGTCCATCTCCATAGGTCATGTCACATTGGCTGCGGGCATATCTTTTGCTCTTATAGCGATTCGTTAGCAAATTTCTTTGTGGAGGTAGTTTATGAATTGGGACACGATTTCGGGGCAGTGGAAACAGATGAAGGGTAAGATCAAGGAAAATTGGGGCGAACTCACCGATGACGAGCTTGATCGGATCGCCGGCAAACGGGATCAATTGATCGGCAAGGTCCAGGAAAGATACGGCCTGAGCAAAGATGAGGCGGAACGCCGCGTCGCCGATTGGGTGGATAAGGTAGAGAGGTAAAACAAGTCGGGCGCGTAGTAAAAAACCCGCCCAAGCGAGGCGCTTGAAGGATCGTAGATTTAAATAGTCTTCGATCCTTCCTGCTTCATGTCTATTAATAAAATCCTAATAGCGGGCATACTGACTAGTGCCGTGGATAGCTCTGCAATGATGTTGTTTTTTACTCGTCACCGAATGGGTCTTCCTGGCGATGACCGTCTCTAGCACAACTCACGCGACCTGGATAAATAAAATTCCCGCTATTCAGATCTAAGATTCAATCCCTAATGCTTCGAGTTTGCGATATAAAGACGAGCGGCTCAGGCCGAGCAATTCAGCGGTCTGGGTCCGGTCCCCGTCGGTTTCCTTCAGAACATTTTCAATATGACTTTTTTCAAAGGCGCGAACCGTTCGCCTGAGATCATGGCCGTGGCCGACGGCGCGGTCGGCATCTTCCTCGGGCACTTCCCAGCGCGGCAGATCTTTGACCGTGATCCAGTCTCCATTGCCGAGAATCATGGCGCGCTCGAGCACGTTATTAAGATCGCGAATGTTTCCTTTCCATGGCAGCGACATGAGGACCTTTCAACGCACTGCTTTCCACGCCCTGGTAGTTTTTCTTGAGCTCGCTATTCTGGCGCCGGATGAAGTGTTCGACCAGCAGCGGGATGTCTTCACGCCGCTCACGCAGCGGCGGGACATCAAGGTGAATGACGTTCAAGCGGTAATATAGGTCGCCGCGAAACTTTCCTTCGTCGACTTCTTGCTTTAGCGTCCGATTGGTCGCGGCAATGATCCGCACATCGACTGGTAGCGGCTTGGCCGCGCCGATGGGTGTTACCGCTCTTTCTTCAATGGCGCGCAAAATTTTCGGCTGCAAAATGAGCGGCATCTCGCCGATCTCATCCAAGAAAATAGTTCCGCCGTTGGCGCGCTGAAATAAGCCCTCCTGATAATTCGAGGCACCGGTAAAAGCACCCTTAACGTGACCAAAGAGTTGGCTTTCCAGCAGGGTTTCCGGGATCGCGCTGCAGTTAACCGCCAGAAAAGTTTTGTCGCTGCGCGTGCTTTGCTTATGAATGGTGCGAGCCACCACCTCTTTTCCGACACCGCTCTCGCCACTAATCAAAACGGTCGAGTTGGTCGGCGCCACTTTCTCGATCACCTCGAGAATTTCCGCAGTGGCGAGGCTATTTCCGATCAATTCGGTGGTCTCGAAGTCGCGGTTGAGTTGTCGACGCAGGGTTTGGATTTCCCAAGCAAGCCGCTTATTCTCCATCAAAGTGCGCACTTTCTTCACCACGCCATCGAGCACGATTGGTTTAAGGATATAATCCTGCGCGCCTAGGCGAAGCGCCTCAACCGAGGTTTCGATGGAGGCGTAAGCGGTCATGATCAGCACTAGAGTCTGCGGCGATGCTTGTCGCACATGCTTGAGCACCGTCATGCCGTCGGCGCCCGGCATCTTTAAATCCAGAAGAATTAAATCTAAATCATTTTTGTCGACTGCTTCTATAGCCGCGCTCCCGTCGGCGGCTTCATGAACCTGATATCCCTCGTCTTCAAGAACCCGGCAGATATTTTTTCTCGGCAACAATTCATCTTCGGCAACTAGAATATTACCTTGCATAACCCTCTCTCCTGTAACTATAGGGTCGTTAGGGGCAATCCACGTGCCAAAAATGAGACGGCAATTTATAACGACTTTACCTAACGCTCTGTCTCATTTACAGGACGATTGAATTACCGCTGTCCCAATTTTGGGACGTGCAAGATGTAGATAATCAAAAGACGATTGCTGAATCAAGCCGCTATTTAGCTACGCCCTATGGGGAAGCAGGCTTTATCGCAGATCTCTGGCGCGCGCTTCGATCCCGGTAACGTGGCGTCTTCCGCACCACCGCAGGGCCGACCTGCTGTTCTTTCCAACGAGCCAAGCCACTGCGCACGAAATCGGGATCTAAACCCAAGACCTCGCATAGATTTTCAAATGAAAACAGCCAATCATCGTTACGGTCCATAATCCAGAGTTCCGCTTCTAGAAACAGCCTATGCTCGCGCTTGGATTTGGTCGAAACATGCAAGCGGTATGTCTTGATCGCTTCCTCCAGAATCGCATGCATCAAATGTTTCTCCGGTTCCAGGTGCACCGATCGCCGCGAGGTCCTAAGATAATCGTACGGGGTAAGCGGGTCGGGCTGGAAGATCCGGTTTATGGTCTGTTCGGTCTGATCAAATCGGGTAGATTCTAAAAATGTCATAATGGGTCCAGAGAAGGCAATTTTGAGACCAACTTTTTAAGTCGAGCGAAAAATTTCAATAGTGTCGGGATCTTGGTACCACTGCGGTTTTCATTCAAGCCTGTTGTGGCCGGCACACCGACTGCGCCGGCGCGGGTATCGGCGCATGACCATGCGCAAGCTCGCGTAGATGATTCCTATAAGCAAACAATCCCTTGTCGCTACTTGCCAACAAACCGCTCTTCGGTTTCGGCAAACGTTAATGCCCCTTGCGGTGCTTTGACAAAAAGTTCACGTAGTACTCCACAGCCTCTATAGATCGGAGACCAGCAACCTTTTCGCTCCCAATGTTATTTTTCCTTTCCGCGACGGTTCGTATTGCACGGCTGGCGGCCATCAGTCGTAGGGTTTGATTTCGGCGGCGCAGCACTCGCTGCGTATCCATCGGGATGGGCGCGTAGTAACGCGGCGCTTGGCGATGCCAGGCGAGTAGCGCCGCCTGGTCGGCGTCATTGGCGGTGAACCTCGCCAGCGGCCGGCCAAAATAGTATTGCGCTGCGCTGGCAAACCCGTACTGGCCGTTTCCCATATAGATTAAGCTGGTGTAGCGGGCGAGAATTTCTTCCTTAGCTTGTCGTTTCGAACCGAAACGCTTTTGCACCTCCTCTTCGATCCACATCGAGAGCCGAATCTCCTCGAGCGCAATGAAAAATAATGCCTTCGAACTTGTTGGACTTTTGTTCGGTGGTAGCAGCCGGCGGAATCGAGGGAAGTATTATTCCTAGTTACCTGAAAGGAATTAACCGACAATCCGAGTTGCCCCATTGATTTGCGATTGCTGTGCCGCAGATGTGATGCCTGGGAATACTCGCACAGCAAGAACAGCGATCCTTCAACAGCACCTGGTCGCCCCGGGATGGTAAAAGGCAGAGGATAGTCTCTCATGGTTATGCAAGGGGGATAGTTCATCCGAAGGAATTCGTCGTAGCGACTTAATCGTCGTGAAATGACTCCTCAAGAAATAGAAATAGCTGCCGGCATCTTTATAGATGACATTGAGCAGCAGCATCTCTATTCATGTCCCAGATTCGCGATGAAAGGCAGCGTTTGTTTGCAAATATGTGACGCCAGGTGTTTTTATCCTCGTATTAGTGCTGCAAGTCAGTGGCATAATATTTGCGGTTTATCTAATGCGAATACACTTTTTAATACATAGGTGAGATATGGACGCACAACAAATTATTATTGCTCTTATCGCGCTTGCTTTTATTATTTTGATTGGCCTCGGGGTTTGGTACTTTGCGCGCCGTAAAACAACCGAGCGGTTACGTGAACGTTTCGGACCTGAGTACGATAAAACGGTTAGCACGTACCACAGTCAACATAGCGCTGAAGCCGACCTGAGCAAACGCGAGGAACGAGTTCGCAAATTCAACATCGTCTCTTTACCCCAAGGCGAACGAGTGCGGTACAAGGAAAACTGGCTATTGGTTCAAAGTCGCTTTGTGGATCGGCCTGATAGCGCGCTAGCGGACGCAAACAGTCTGGTTCAAGAGGTTATGCACCGGTGCGGCTATCCTGTGACCGATTTCGAGCAGTCAGCTGCGGATATCTCGGTCAATCATCCCCAAGTCGTGGAAAATTTTCGAGCCGCCTGTCGCATCGCGGAACGCAATAAAAGGTCGGCCGCGAGCACCGAAGAGCTACGGCAGGCGCTCATACACTACCGGGCGTTGTTTGACGATCTTCTCCAGTCCGAAGAAGCTGATGTAAGCAGCACGGATAGCGAAAGAATGCGGACGCGCAACGGTAAATCCTCGCGTGTTCAGCCAAACCACTGAATGAGGTACTGATAATGGAAGCATCGGAAAACAAGAAACTATCCTCGAGGGATATGGCGCGGGCGGAAAGCAACGAGAAAGACTTCGAGCATTCCAATGAGGCCCCCCGATCAATGGCAACGGCCGAAACGGCAATTGGAAGCCCATCACATATGAGGGGAATAAACGAAGAAGCACTAATCCCTCTGCTCGCCACAGATGACGGCAACGAATTCCGCTCGCGCTGGCAGAATATCCAAACCAGTTTTGTAGACGAACCACAGCGGGCCGTCGAGTTGGCCGATGAGTTGGTTGCTGAGATTATGCAACACTTAGCACAAAACTTCAGCGATCAAAGGAGCCGCCTCGAACCTCTCTGGCAGCGTTCCGAGAAGGTTTCGACGGAGGAACTGCGCGTAGCGCTGCGCAGTTATCGATCGTTCTTCGACCGGTTATTAACTGTGTAAACGGAATTGATGTCTGGTCACGAGGGGTGCGAGCTCCGACGCGCCGATTAAGGCGCTTTGATGGTGGCCGAAGAACGCTTTCTTCAGCTTTGCCCTCTACTAGAGTCCATCGCCATTTGGTTGTGGGATTTAAGTCGACATCGCATGTCCCTTAGTTGCAACGTTGCACGCTGGGATCGTATCGATTTCTACGGTTAGACTGGGACTATGTGCACCAGTGCGTCTAGGGTAAAGAAAGCACATTCAGATCGGGGAGAGGTCGCCTGCGAAATCGCCTTAAAGTACTGGCGAATGTTTCGCCCTCATTGACCTTGCAGCTGGAATCACAACATCGCGATGACATCCAACTGAATAACGGTCTAGCCGCGCAGTGGCATATCGACCTTGGGCCCGATGGGCAGAGAGTCGAGAAGAAACACCGCCCCAAGGGCAGAAAGCCCAAAGGCTATAAGGCCAACGCTCCCGGGGAGTGTGGCTACTCTCGCTTCGGTTTTGCCTGGGCCACCCAGAGCCATGCTTCTTTGGCGGCCCGAGAATTCTTTGGGATTGTGGCTGCGGTCTTTCCTTATCCGCTTCAGTCCGTGCTTACCGACAACGGCTCTGAGTTCATGAAGCACTTCGATGAAGAGATAAGACGGCTGCACAAAAACCACTGGCATACCTATCCCAGAACCCCCAAGATGAATGCCCACGTGGAACGATTTAATCGGACAATTCAGGAAGAATTCATTGACTACCATGAAGGGTTGCTTATCAGTCCCGATCAGTTCAATCGCCAACTAATCCCGTGGCTGTTGTGGTACAACGCGGAAAGACCTCACTGGGCTCTTAAACTCAAATCTCCGGGGCAATTCCTGTTGAAAGAAAACCCTACTCTGTGCAAAACATAATGGCCAGATACACCATGTTGAGTTCCTCCTAGGTCTCATAGTACTTTCCCACGCAGTGAAATGCTGTTTTTCTTTAACTCCGTGCAACACGCCTCACGAATCGCCGGATCTTCCCGCTCGTAGGTTGCTTGAAGCGCATAAGAGTCTAGAAATGATGTTATCCATAGGTAAGTCCGGCATTTTGACTTATAAGAAAACATCTCGGTCACTAACCAACGGGCTTTTTAGCTGTCAAGGCAAGTTAGAGTCTGGTAACACACTTCGACCGTATACTTGAATAAGCGTGCTAGCGTTCTAATTTAAAGCTTTTTTAGTTATGAACGGAGGAGCCGCGTCCCGGCGGACGTGAGTTCAAGCTGTCTCTAAACCATGAAGACGACAGGATCGCGTAATCGCACATCCCAAAGCGCTACAAGGTTTTCGCAACCTGCGAAATTACGTAACACCAAGTCGCAGATCTATCGTATCCAGGTCATCGACCGCGCCTCAGAGATTCTCGATTGCTTCACCTTCGACCGGCCGGAAATGAGTGTCAGTGAAATTGCGGCGAAGACTCGGCTGCACAAGAGCACCGCGCATCGTATCCTCATCGCCATGGAATACAACGGTCTAATTCAACAGAATCGGCACACCGGTTATTATTATCTTGGCTTGAAGCTATTTAAGTTGGGCAACCAAGCACTGGCACGAATCAATCTGCGCGAAATCGCCAAACCCCACTTGATCGATCTCATGGAAGAGACTCAGGAGTCTGTCCACCTGGCCATTCCCGATGAAAATCAAGTTCTTTATCTGGAAAAAGTCGAAGGCCCGCACGCCTTGCGTATGCCGTCCCGTGTCGGCAGACGGATTCCGATGTATTGCACTTCGTTGGGCAAGGCGATGTTATCTTGTCTGCATGAAGACGAGGTGCGCAAGATCATCAAGTCGCAAAGTCTGCGCGGTTATACTCCGAATACGATTACAAAGGCCGACAAATTACTAGCCGAATTGCGCCGCACCCAAAAACTCGGTTACTCAGTCGATAATGAGGAAATCGAACTTGGCCTCACCTGTGTCGGATCGCCGGTCAGAAATCATGCCGGAGAGCTGGTCGGCGCTATCAGTATCGCCGGTCCTTCGGTTCGCGTACGGCCCGCACGCATTTCTGCCCTGGGAAAGGCTGTGATGAAAGTCGCTGCCGCGATCTCAAACGAATTGGGCTATGACAGTTGGGAGTCTTCAACCTAGAATTGAGAACCGTCCAAGCCGTTCTTTGCTTAAATTGCAATTGGCTAGGCGATCCCGACCAAGGACCAATACAATCCCGTCAAATTCGGCAGCAGGTCGCGCCTCCCATGGCTAATTCGGACGGAGCAAACCGTCTTCTTTACACCAGAACAAGGCGATTGGAAAAAGTCACTCTCGGCAGTCGCTGGCTGACTTTTGGTCACAGCCAGCGATTTCCCCCAGGGTGATGTTTTTTGCCAAGATCGCAGCGCCGAAGATTTTGCGCGCCGGGATGATATTACGCGGCAGACGGTGAAAAAGATTCTATCGGCTATCCGACAGTGTTCGATTGTTTCTTTTGATTCCGTAATTCCGCAACGATTTTTTCCGCCGTGATGGGCAAGGTTTTGATTCTGACACCGACGGCATCATGGACCGCATTGGCAATCGCCGGTGCGACCGTAATGATCGGGATCTCACCGATGCTCATGCTGTTGTAGGGCCCACGGCCCACCGGCGTCTCGACGACGATCTTGCGTAGCTGGGGAATGTCGCGAATGGTGGGGATCTTGTAATCGCCAAAGTGGAGCGTCGCCACGTTGCCCTCGGCAAACAGCAGTTCTTCGGTCAGCGCATAGCCCGCACCCATAACAATGCTACCGTCGATTTGACCATCGTGCAGGAGCGGATTGAGCACCTTGCCGGTGTGATGCACGCTAACGAAACGACGGAGCTTGATCTCACCACTCGCCGGATCGACGTCGACTTCTGCCATCTGCGCGCACATCGACGCTTCGGCACCGATCTCGTGATTCTGATAGCGCCCTTCGACTTTGATCGGCGTGCCCTTGGCTTTCACGATCGCGCCAAATGAAAGATGGCGCGACTTCGACGCAACCCCGCGGTTGGTGATTTTTAAATCACCTGGATGCGCGGAGAGAAGCTCCGACGCCACGGTCAATAATTCCTGTTTAACTTTAACCACGGCGTCGTAGCAGGCGTTGCCGTAAGTTCTGGTCGCGCGACTGGCGCCGACTCCGGTGTCCGTCGGAGCGTTTGCCGTATCCAATGTCACTAAAGCAATGTTATGCTCTTCGACCTGCAGTTCATCGCTGACAATTTGCCGCAGCACGGTACCGGCGCCGGCACCCTGGTCTAGCATCGCCGAGGCTATGGTAACTTTTCCAGCTTCATCGATGCCAATGAATACCGAACATTCGCCGCCCAAGGCGAGCCACTGAATCAGCGCCAAGCCGCGTCCGACATTGGGCTTCTTTCGGCTATAATACTTCGACTCGCGCAGCAGCCGGACTAAGGTTTCGCGCGCTTTGATATGGGAGATTTTTCTGCCCACCGGAGAATCGTCGCCATCATGCATTAGATTTTGTTTGCGAAAACGTGCCGGGTCCATACGCAACTCTTTGGCGATCAAGTCCATTTGCGATTCGTTGGCGAACACCCCTTGGGGATCACCGGGCGCGCGCATATGGCCGCAGGGAACTTTATTAGTGTAAACGATTTTTTCTTCGATCAGCACGTTTTCCATTCGATACGGGCCCGCCGCTTCATGAGCTCCGAACAGATAGCCAATCGGTTTGAACGCGCCGTAGGCGCCGCTGTCAAAAATGAAATCCATGTGGTGGGCGACAATGCGGCCGTCTTTGGTCACGCCGGTTTTGATTTTGACGATGGCGGCATGACGAGGATTGCCGGCGACAAATTCCTCGCCATAATCCATCACTATTTTCACCGGCCGGCCGCTCTTGAGCGACAGCAGATACGCCACCGGCACATCCATGAAGTCGCCTTTGCCGCCGAAATCGCCGCCAATGTTACATGGATGAACGAGAAATTTGTCGGTGGCGATAGCGAACGCGGTCGCTAGTTGATCGCGCAACGCGAAGGGTACTTTGCAGCAAGCCCAGATTTCTGCGCCGCCGGATTCATTGGCTTTGACAACGCAGGAATGCGGCTCGATGTAGGCCTGGTGCACGACCGGCGTTTGAAAAGTATTTTCAATGATCCGGTCGGCGCGGCGAAAGCCTTCTTCGACTGCGCCCTTTTTCCAAGATAATTGGACAAAAGCGTTGCTCGGCGCGGTAAGCGGGCTAGGCAGTCCGCGGTATTCCATGACTTGGGGGTGGAGCAGAGTGGCCCCAGGCGCCATCGCTCCAACCGGATCGAGCAAAGGCGGCAACTCTTCATATTCGACTTCGATGAGCTCCACGGCCTGCTCTGCGATCTCCGGTGACTCAGCCGCCACCGCCGCGACTTTCTCGCCGATGAAGCGGACCATACCGTCGGCGAGAATCGGCATATCGTAAAGTTGCCGGCCGATTCTTACTCCGGTGACGTCAGCCCCGGCAACCAGCGCTTTTACTCCCGGTACGGCCAAGGCTTTATTGGCATCGATGCGCTTAATGCGGCCATGGGCAATGGGACTGCGCAGCACCTTTCCCCAGAGCATTTCGGGGAAAGTTACGTCGACGGCATACACCGCCTTTCCGGTCACCTTTTCGACACTTTCCGCGCGCGGGACCGAACTGCCGACATGTTTTGCTTGTTTCATGAATGCATCCTTAATACCAAGCGTTGAATTCGGCTCTTCGACTTCTAGCTTTCAATGCCGGTTCGCAAACCCAAAACACGCGATACTAAGGCAACCCCGGTGGTCAACAGGACGACGATGATTCCCACCACCGCGGCGCTTTCGTAACGCGATTCGATCAAAAAATCCAATTGCAGCAAAGACAACGGCCGCGTGCGGCTGGTGGAAATTAACGCCACCGTGCTGACGTTTCGCGCCGCGGCGATGAAACTCAAAGTGCCGACGAGCAGGACGCTGGGAGTGATAATCGGCACGATGATGTCGCGAAAGCTGCGCCACGCCGAGCCGCCGGCAACTTGAGCCGCTTCCTCCAACTCAACGGCCAATTGGGTCAGCGCGCCTTTGATCACTTGCACGCCGAGGGTCATGCAGGAAATCACCGTGGCAATGATCAATAGCGCCAACGAGCCGTACAACGGGCGCAAAAACGGCGTGCCGAGAAATACTGACAGCAATCCTAAGCCAAGAATAATTCCCGGCAAAGTCGATGGCAGCCAAGAGACCATATCGATGACGGCGCGGCCAATGAATCGGGTCCGAATGACGATATAAGCAACCGCGGTGAACAAGACCACCGCCACCAGCGCCGTCGCGCCGGCGAGCAGCAACGTGTTTTTCAACGATTGCAAAAACACCGAATCGTCGAGAACTCCAGTCCAGTGAAGCGCCGTCCAAGGGTTGGCGATATTGAAATATCCAAAGCGCGCCATGAAGGAAGCCAGACATAGAAACACCAGCGGAATAATCGTGATCGTCAATGCCACCGTCAACACCAGCAAAAAAATCGCCCAGCGCCACTTGCCCAAACTCTGTTTGCGCCCCTGGTAGCGACCGGTCACGGTCGCGTAGTTGCGTCTGGCAACGCCCGCGCGTTGACACATAATCAGCGGCGCCATGATGAAAAGAATCGTGCTGCCCAATGCCGTCGCCGCGGCGAATTGGGGCGGCTGCTGGTTTAGCAGAAAATGAATCTGCGTGCTGAAAACATGAAAGCGAAAGGGAAATCCGAGAATCAATTCCAACTCAAAAGCTTGCAGCGAATGGACGATGCCAAGGAGCAGGACCACACCGACGATCGGCTTCAGCAACGGCACGACAATTTTGCCGATGGTGCGCATGACGCCGGCGCCGGACACCAACGACGCTTCTTCGAAGCTCGAATCCATGTTGCGAAACGCCGGGGTGAGCAGCATCACCTCCACGGCGATAGTCGATGTCGTCAAATGGGCCCAGACGATGCCCCAGAACGAATAGATATTGAATGGCGCGACGCCGACAAAGGGCAGACGAGACAGCCATTGGTTGAGTAGCCCATAATCGGGCTCCAAGAGGAGAATCCACCCCATGGTGACGGGCAGTGGCGGGAGAAAATAACCCAGCCAAATGAGAAATTCCAGGCAAGCGGCGGCGGGAACGTTGGTTCTGGCGATGATCCAGGCGAGTACAATTGCGATCGGCAAGGCGATCGCTTGCCGCGCCACGGTAACGCTTAGTGTGTTCCAGATGGCCGACACGATCGCGGGATCGGCGAATGCCATCCTCCAGGGTTGCAAACTCAGACCACCAGCCAGCTTCCCGTTCGGCGCTTCAAAGCTAGTAAAAACGATCACCCCGGCGGGATAAAGAACCGCCAAGAGAAGCACCGCTAAGACCAGCCAGTAAAAAAAACTCTGCAGGCTGAATGAATTTGCTTGATAGAATGACACGGATAGCAGCGAACTTTTTAATGGGTTGTGATGACGGCGCAGAGTATGGCGCGCTTCGGCAACGCCGAATAGCTTGTTTGTTCCTCTAGCGCAGCCGTCAGCTGCGCTAGAGATGGCACAAGAAATAGCTTTCCAGTGGCCGTGAACTAGTGCAGCACGGACTTCGAAATCTCCTGCGCCTTGTCGCGCAGGGGAACTCGCTCCTCACGGTCGATATCGAAATAGTCAACGCCCGGCTCCGGCGACATACCGTGCACCCGTACCACATCGTTCCGGCGGCTGGGGCGTGAAACGGTGGTGGCCCAAGCGGCCTGTCCCTCTTTTGACAATAGCCAATTGACGAACACCGTCGCCGCATTGATATGCGGCGCCTTGTTGACCAAGCGCGCCGCGCCCCAGCCCGTGCTTAAGCGCCAGGCCTCGGCCGATTTGCCGCCCAACGGTTCGACCTTGGCGCCGACGCCGAGTTTCTGCAACTCGGCTATATCGGTATCGTTAACGCCGATGGCGATGGGATAGCGGCCGCGCGCCAACCAGTCAGCAAGCTGTCGGTCATCGCGGGACAGAGTTAAATCGTGGCGCAACAGGGCGCGGACAAACTCCTCGCCCAACTGCCCAGTCCATAGCGCGATACGACCATTGCCGGCGCCATCGACGCGGGGATCGTTGATGGCGATCTTGCCCTTCCATTTGGCATCCAAGAGTCCTTTGATGCTGTTCAAATCTTTCTCCGAAACAACTTCGCGGTTGACTAACACTTGCGGCGTGATTTGCGCTTGGAATGCGAAGATGTATTTTTTTTCGGAATCCAAGAACGCTTTGTCGAAGCCGCCGAACCAGACTTTTTCGTCGAGCACTTCGGGAAGAATAAACAGTGGCCGGATCGGGTCCAGATCTCCCGCCTTCTTCGCGGCGATATCGAATCCGGTGGGCCCGGTTACATAGAGATCCCAAAGAAATTGTCCCGCTTGACGTTCTTTGGCGAAGCGCGCGGTGAAGTTAGTCGGCGTAAAACTTTGAAACTCCAGCGTGATTTCCGGATATTTTTTTTCAAAGCCGCGCATCACCTCGCGATAGGCGCTCCCCGGAGGTCCAGCGACCGCGACCTTACCCTCTTTCTTGGCCTCCGCCAGGACTTTATCCCACTTGGTTTTCCACTCTTGGCTTTCGGCCGGCGCGGCGCCGATCGACATCATCACCGCCGACAGAATGATGCGACGAATGCTGGACTGGAACATCTGGTAATCCCCTTTCGCTGAAACTTCTGGTTACGTCGTAGCCGACCTTGCTTGCAACGCGGTGCGATGAAAGACCAGACCCGCCTCGTAAACATACATAGGCAACGCATGTTGCCCCCGCTCCACCGGACGGTCCTGCTTGTCGACTTTGGCGACGACCAACCATGGGCCTGGTTTCGCAAAGGCTGCGTTGACCGCGAGCTTCGCCGCGTCCAGCTCGCTCACAGTTCGGCAATTTTCCATGCCCGCCGCCCGTGCCAACTGTTCGATGTCGGTACCGAACACCGTTGCCGTCGGAGCTTTACCCGAGCCCGTGGTCAAGTACGCGCCGTTGTCGAAAATAAACATCAGCAGGTTCTTGGGCCGGTAACGAGCGATCGTCGACAACACGCCGGGTCCCGCGAGCATCGATCCATCGCCCTCGATGGAGATCACTTTGCGCTCCGGCCAACCCAGGGCCATGCCCAGAGCCATGGGCGTAGTGTAGGGCATGTCCATGTTATAAATAGTCAGCGGTTCATCCTTCGCTTGGGCGACCGGGTAGTTCGCCAAACCGGGGCTGATGATCATCGGATCGCCGTTGCGCAGTGCAGCGATGTGTTGCAGGACATCGGTCCGCTTCATCGGCTGACTCCGCTTTCGCGAATGACATGGCTCGGCACCAAAATGCCGACCGGAATGCGTTGCCCTTCGATGGTTCCTTGGGCCTCGACGATCACCTTGCGGATGTCGGCGGGGTCAAAGAGCACATGATAGGGAATGTCGAGGGCGCGCAACACAGGTTCCGCCACCAATCGAGTCGCGCCATGATAATCGAAACGCTCACCGAGAGTGCTGTTGTGGCCGATGACCAGCATCGTCGGAGTTTTCTGCACAATCCCGCGGGCGAGAATCAAGCCTGACATGCCGATGCCGGACCCTTCCATGAGCGCCACCGACCGTTTGCCGACCAAAAATGCGCCCATCGCCATGGCGATGCCTTCATCCTCGCGCGAGCACTGATAGCATTCAATACCGCCGCGCTCGATCATTAGTTGCTCAATGCCGTCGAGCATGCTGTCGGGCAGATACGCCGCGAAGTCGATTCCCGCCGCTTTGAAACCGTCGTAAAAAGCCTCGAGCGCCTCCTCACGGTAGCGCACTCCAGCCTTGCCGGTTTTTGTCACATCCGTTGGAGAAGAATTCTCTTCCGCTGCTGGGCTCACGAGCGGTTCCTTTCAGTTGGATACACCGTCTTCCTACCTCGACAGATCAAAATATGCGAATCCCAAGCCGGTCACGGCATGATGCGCTGGAATATAATCGACAATCTCGGCGCTGGCGCCATTGCATGCGCCGGCGACGACGATCCAACTCCTGATTTCACCGGTACCGCTTCGGAGCGTGTCCGAATCGAATTCAAACAGGTGACATAACGCTGCACCGTTGCCGGCGCGCAATTGTTCGAGCACCCAACGATCCAACGGCGCGTCGATCCAACCGGCGCGCGGCCCACGCGGATCATGGGAGAGTCCACCGGAAGCCATGATCGCCACTCGTTCCGGCCGATCTTTGAGTGCGCCAGCGATCGCCTGGCCGAGTTCGTAACACTGGCGCGCCGACGGCATCGGTGGGAAATAGCAGTTCACATGACAAGCAACAATGGGAACGTTTAGCTCGGGGATAACCTTAACCGTCGGCCGCGTAAAAGCATGACCAAGACCGCGCTTGGGCCGGCCCAGCGGTTTGAGTTCCCGGCTTTCCGAAACCCCGAATCCCTGCCGGTTCAGTTCCGTTAGTAAATGGTTTGCCAAATCACTAGCGCAGCGTAGCGTGACATGATTCTCTTCTTCAGGCTCACCGATCAGACCGATGTTGAGGGAGCCATGGACCTCGGCGCAGGTGAACAGACAAAACGACGGCATGTTCGCTGCGGTAAAAACTTCGCCCTGGTCATCGCCGATGACCAACAAAACGTCCGGCTTGAATGCCGCGAGCTGCATTCTGAGAACCTCGAAGCCGTTGTCGATTCGAACGAGATAGCTTTGCAGCAGCGCCGTGGTTTCGTCAGCCAACTCTGGCGGCTGTGGCACGCCCGCCGTCAGCACACGATGAATCTTCGGCCAATGCTCCAGGCTGCGAAACATTGACGGAGCATGGGATACCGCTAATCCTAGTCCCAACATCGCAATTCGCCTTGTCTGCCGGGGTTTTGATCCTGGCCAACGAAAATCATGAGATTCAAATCCATATCAGAACTACGACGATTTGGCGCAGCGCTCATCTATAGCAGCGACTCTGCACAGCGCGAGCTTGCTCGTGACAATGTTTGCGCCACGCGGTGAGCCCGACATCGGGGCGATACAACCTTTCGCGCTCCCAGCCACCTTCTTCGGCATAGAACGGCTCCATCAATTTGACCATTCGAGCGTCCTGGCCGTTGAATTGGCCATGGGCTAGCCAACGCCACCATAGCCAGTAGGCCAGACGAAACCGCCATGCCTGAAAACCCGATGCCCACATGACGGAAAATTGAAAATAACGGTGGTGCCTCTCGTCTACAGGGACATACCACTCAAAATGAACAATGTCAGGCGCTGGAAAGGGGTTCACGCGCAAGTAGCCGGGCAACCGCAACTGAGTCTTTGTCGGCGAACCTTTACGCGGCCATTTCCACCACTCGCCATTGGGCCAAACCCCTAAGCCCGGATAGCTCGCTTCCATGAGCGGCGCATTCTGGGTGTATCCGACCCACTGATCGACAATCTGCGCCGCGACGTTGGTTTTTGCGGCGGGAAATTTTCGCAACAAGGTAAGCCAGGAATTTCGATGCAGGTAGGCGGCGTGGGATGGATCCAAGCCGTTTTCCGCCGCCAATCGCCAGTTACCGGTTCGCTCGGTCACGCGCACGCCCAACACCGCGTCGTCGCGCAAGATCTCAGGGGCAACATCATTCTCCAACGGTGGCGGCGCACCGTCACCGATATAAATCCAGATCAAACCTTTGCGCTCCGCCAATGGATAAGTCTTTACCTTCGCTTTGCCGACGATGGGTGAATCCGGCCCATCGGTCAGTGCTGCCACACATACGCCATCGGCGGCGTTATACGTCCAGCCATGATAGCGGCAAGTAATCGTGTTGGTGCCGGGGAATTCGCAGCGGCCCTGGGAAAGCGGGATGCCGCGGTGGGCGCAGCGGTCCTCTAGGGCAAAACATTTTCCCTGGTAGCGCGTGAACAGCACAGGCTCGCCAAGAATTTGCAGCGCCACCGGCCGGCGACGCAAATGATGCGACAGGAGCGCGGGGTACCAATAGTCGCGAAACCCCAGCGCCGCCTCTTCGTAGCGTGGCCATGGACTGCTGCCTATTTTGCGCTGCCGCTGCGGTTCAATCATAGCGTGGCCTTGTCCATCGAAGATCGGATGATTTCGCCTCTCTCGCGAGTGCAGGTATCGATGGCGGCATAGATTAAAGCTTTAGTAAGTTCTTTCATCGCACCGACGTTGCAGGTCTCCATGGAAAATCGGCTGCGCTCACTTTGTTTGGCATTGGTCACGCGCGGCATGCCGAGACGCGCGGTGGGAATTCCCGCGGCGCGCAAGATATTGGCATCGGTGGCGCCGCTAGTTTTGGTGCGCGGCAGATGCTTTTTGTTTTCGACAAACTCCCACGCCCGCGTGCAGGATTGAACGATCCAGTTCTGGGGATCGGTATAGCTCCCTGGGATGCTGAGAATCATCTCCCAGTCGACGGACAAGTCAGGACTTGCCTTGACGATGTGTTCAATGGCTTCGCCGAATTGCCGCTTCGCTTCCTGCGGACTGACGCGCGGGCTGATCCTCAGATCGACATAAAAATGACAAGCCGCCGGGACAAACGCCGGCTTGTGGGTCCAACCCGCTTGGATGGCATTAATCGAACCCTGCGGCGCCACCAGTCCAGAAGTATTCTTCTCCGTGTACTCGGTAAACCACTCCTCGAGCAAACCGATCACCCTGGCGGCGTGAACAATGGGATTTCGGCCTTTGACGACATGGCGTACGCCGGTGTAATTCAAATCGCCGCGGACAATGACTTTGAACCAACACAACCCGACCTCCTCCCAAGCCACCGACCATCCCGGTTTAGCGATGATCGCAAAATCGCCGCGTATCCCCTGTGCCAACATAAAGGCGCAGCCGGCGCCTTGACCGGCATTGAAATTTTTAAAATTGGGCCGCCGGTTGGTCGGCATCCCCCCTGAGCCCAAGCCGACCATGAGCGAACCTTTGAGCGGTACACCGACCGCTCTTATTGCTTGTGCCGCGGCAATTACGCAGGCTGCATAGCCCTTAGGATTTTCCGCGCCATTGCCGACGACATCGCCATCGCGCAGCAGCGCCATTGCGGTCATCTCGACCGGCAAGCGTTCGCCGATCCACGGACATTCCTCTTCCTCGTTGTTGGAAAATGCCGTATCCAAGGGCGCGTAGAGCAAGAGATCCGCACCGGTTCCAGTTCCCGGCAAGCGACCGACGGCGTTGCCTTGATCGTCATCCATCGGTTGGTAGAAACCGTCGATTCCACTGCCATTCATCACGCCGACTAACATCTGCGCTAGCTGCCGCTCTTCGCCCGTCGGGCTCGGAATGCTCGCCATCATGCGGTTGAGCTCGCCGAGCTTATTCTCGTCGATGGCGTCCCACGCGCGTATGAGCCACTGCTGCCGCTCTTTGCCGAGCGCCAGTGGTGCGGCAGCTACTTCAACAGAATCATCGATGGCCATGGTTGCGGCGCTTCACGCGTTGCGAAAAAAATTCAGCACTTCATGATTGAACTCGTCGCGATGCTCCACGTGCGCCCAGTGGCCGCAGCGTGGAAATATATGCAGGCGCGCATCGGCGAGACGGCGCAGCATAAAGAGGCCGACATCGAGCGCGCCGGCGCGATCGTCCTGACCCCAGACGATCAGCGTTTTGGCTTTCACCTTGAGCAAATCGAAATAAAGATCCTCGGTGCCCGGCGCGCCATGTTTCGCCAGCGCGATCAGCTCGGGATCGATGCTCGCTTCGAAGCGTTCCTGCACCAGCTCATCGGTCACCAGCGATTTGTTCGACACCAGGCTTTCCAACAACTGGCGCATTTTTGCCACGCTCGGACCGCTGTCCTTATAATAATTGGCGATGTTGCGGATGCCCTCCAAAGGCATCGGTTGGAATATGCTGCCGGCTTTGATCACGCCGCTACCGATAACGACTAACTTATCGACCCGCGCGGGATGATCGACAGCGAGCTTAAGTGCCGCCTGGCCACCCATGGAATTGCCGATAAAGTGTGCTTTTTCGATGCCTAACTTAGCCATAAACGCGTCGAGGATATCGGCTGTATAAGCCAGACGCTGATCTTTGATGATCGGCTTTGACGACCTGCCGAACTGAGGCATGTCGAAAAGAATTACCCGATAGTGTGGCGCGAAGGCATCGATGTTGCCTTTGAAGTTGCTCCACCCTGACGCACCTGGTCCGGCGCCGTGAATACAAATAACCGGGAATCCACCACCGAACTCGTGATAGTGGAGCCTGAGATCCTTCGCGTCGATGTACTTGCCCTCGGGTTCATGCGCTACAGACATCGTTCCTCCCGCGATTCGAATATCGGAATGTCCGCCCACTGAGATTGACCGGAAACATTCCCCTAATACCGGTTGAAGCCGCGCTCAACTAACTTTCCTACGCAGCCACGCCCGCTGTCAATCCTAGCCGGCGCGCGACGATCGCCGCGGCGATCGCCACCACGGCGATGATGACGCCGATGATCGAGGCGACTTCTAGCTGGCCGCCGCGGGAATATTCCATCATTAACACGGCTAACGAGCGGTTGCGCGCCGTGATCAATAGAATGATCGTGCTGATATCCCGTATGGCGGAAACGAAGACGATGGCAAAGATGCTCACCAGCGTCGGCACGATCATGGGTAGCGCGATTCGCCGAATCGTCGTGAAACGGCTGGCACCGCAGACCAGCGACGCATCTTCCAAGTCCTGTGACACCTGCCCGAAGGCAGCCTTCATCATGTGGGTCCCGATCGGCATCTCTTTGATCACCAACACCATAATCAGCGGCAGCATGGTGCCGTAAAACAACGACGCACCCGGAATCGACAACAGCAACCACAAAAGCGCGACACCGAGAAGAATACCGGGAACGGCCCAAGGCAACCAGGCGAGCAATCCAATTGTCGCGCTGAATGGCACGCGCAACCGGACGATCGAGTAGGCTAGCAGCGCGTAAATCGCCACACCGGCACTGGCTACGCCGAAACCGATTATCAAGGTATTCTTAAGCGAACCGAGAAATAGCGGATCCCTAAACGCCGTCAACCAGTGGTGCATGGTCAACGGCGATTTCACCCCGAAAAAACCGTAAAGGCGCATGAACGAGCCGATGACGAGCATCGCCATGGGCAGTAGGATGCCAATGACCAGGCCAGCGCAGCAGAGACTAGACACCGCATAGCGCCAACTTCCGACCATCAACGGACGCAACGAAAGACCGCGGCCGGTCATAGTTACGAATTCTCTTTTCTCCGTATAGCGCTGATAGAATAGCGCCAAGAGCAGCAACACACCGAGAAAAAACGTACTGAGCGCCATGGCCCCCGGGAAACGTGGCGGCTCCCAGGACACCAGTTCATAAATCCTCGTCGAGTAGACGCTGATTCCCGCCGGCGTGCCAAGCAGCTGCTCGATTTCGAAGGCCTCGAGGCTGCGTATCAAGCCGGCGATGACAACGGTGAGAATCGTCGGCGAGAGCAAGGGGTAAGTGATGCGCCGTAACGTGGCCAACGGCCCGGCGCCACAGACCAGCGACGACTCCTCGATCGCGGCATCGAATTGACGGAGCGCCGGCATCAGTAAAATCGTCATCACCGGCACCGTCGTCAGCGTCAAATGAACCCAGATAATCCCGGCCGCCGAGTAAATACTGAAAGGCGACTGGTGAACGAAAGGCAGCCAACGCAAGGCTTGATTGATCAGCCCGTAATTTGGATCCAATAGCAGTATCCAACCCAGCGTGAGCGGCAGCGTGGGCAGAAAGAAGGCGAGCCAAAGAAAGAATTCAATTGTCGAGCGGCCGGGGATGCGTACTCGCACCAGCAGCCACGCCAGCGCAAAAGCGATCGCAATTCCGATCACTACCCGAATCGAAAGTAGAAAACTGTAACCGATGGCGCCGAGCGTCTTTTCGTCGGCAAACGCTTGGCGCCATCCGTCGAGTGCCGGAAGAAAAGGATGGCCCGGCGAAGCCATATTGAAGCTATTGACGATGACAAAAGCTACGGGGGTGGCGGCAAAGAGCGCAACAAATGCGAGTGCGCAGACCCCGAGCGCCAGCTCGCCACCGGATCGAGCCGGCCCTGCAGGTGAAATTTTTTGTCGCATCTTCACAATCGATGGATGCGCGCGCCCCCAGGCCGGATCATGAGTCCAGCGTATCGGCCGGTCGCGAATCACAGGATCGAGTCTCGCTACTTCCCATACTAGAAGAAATTTTATGGTGTCAAGCAAAACCTCAGTACAGGGATCCCGTGTAAATGAAAATTCGCCGCAACCGTCGCGTCAGGGGTGCGATGAAGCGCAATCCTTGACAAAGAAGAGATAGTCAAAATAGGATGTCGGTACCGCGTTTCGTATCGCGAGACCGGGACTCGGATAGCGGACACTATGCGATTAGGGTCAAGAACGCTCAGCCCTAGCGGGCCACTACGAGGTTAGGAGGCAGAGATGAAGAAACTATTTGCGTTCGAACTAACCGCGATCTTGTTTTTCACGCTTTATAGCTTGCCCATTTTCGGCCAATCCAAACCCGCTGCAGATTGGAAGGCGACTGTGGAGGCAGCCAAGCGCGAGGGTGTCGTCAAATGCGCCTGCCCGCCGCGCCGCGAATTCGCCATGGCTTTTAAAAAAGGCTTCGAAGACAGCTACCCCGGCATCACACTCGAAATTACCGCAGCCGCTTTGCCGGCATTCCCCCTGCGGGTGGCCAAGGAGCAGAGCGCAAAAATGTTCCTTTGGGATGTTTACACCTTCGGCCCCGGCGCGGAGATTTTCGATTTGAAGAATAAGGGCGGTCTGGAGTCCATGTGGGACTATATGACCTTGCCGGAGGTGCTCAATGATTCCGCCTGGATCGGCGGCATCAAAGATCGCTTTCTCGACGTCGAGCAGAAACATATTTTCGGCATGTTCTACACCATCTCCACCGGATCCTATAACAGAGATGCGCTTGCCGATCCGAAGATCAAGTCCTTTGACGACCTACTCAATCCGGCGCTCAAAGGTAAACTCGTCTCGGTCGATCCTCGGGTCGGTGGCGCTGGCGAATCGCTAGCCGCCGCGGTATTTCAACGTTATGGCCGGGACGGCTTGAAAAAACTTTTCGTCGATCAAGATGTGCTGCTCATGAAAGGCAACGTCGAAGTCGCGGAACAGGTGGTGCGCAAGACTCGTCCGATCTCGCTCACCAGCGTCAGCCCCGACTCGCAACAGAGATTCAAAGATGCCGGCGTCAAACTGAATATCGCAGATCTCTTCGTTCCTGAACTGGCGCGCGCCGGAACCAACGGTTCATGCCCCGCCATTTTCAAGAACCCGCCCAATCCAAACGCGACCAAGGTGTTTATCAACTGGCTGCTTTCCCGTGACGGTCAAAAACTTGTTTCCGAGGCGCGCGGCGAACCCAGCGCGCGCACGGACGTGCCAGTGATCAATCCCGAGGACGCGCCGAAACCTGGCATTAAATATCTCTATGCACACAAAGAAGAAGCCATGACCAAGTTTCTCGCGCCGGCGCAAAAGATTCTGCGGGAACTCATCCCCTAGCTCCGTTCATTTTTCATGATTGATGCCTCATGTTCGAAGTCCAGAACCTCGTGAAACAGTTCACCGTGCGCGGTGCGGCCTCGGTGAATGCCATCGACGATGTCAGCTTCACCGTCGAGTCCGGCGAGTTTTTTACGCTGCTCGGTCCCTCCGGTTGCGGCAAATCTACCACTTTACGATGCGTAGCCGGATTGGAGCGGCCACAACGGGGCAAGATCACCTTACGCGGTAAGACTGTCTTCGATTCGGCAAACAGAATCCATGTCGATCCGAACCACCGCAACATCGGCATGGTGTTTCAGTCCTACGCGATCTGGCCGCACTTGAATGTGTTCGACAATGTCGCCTTTCCCCTGCGCGCGTCCGGCCGGCGCGATGCTAAGACGATTGCCGACAAAGTCGGATGGGCCTTGGAGCTAGTCGGCTTGGCCGGCCTTGCCGATCGGCCGGCGACACAGTTAAGCGGCGGTCAACAACAGCGTGTTGCATTGGCGCGCGCACTGGTCAAGGAACCGGACCTGCTTCTGCTAGATGAACCGCTCAGTAATCTCGATGCCAAACTGCGCGAGCGCATGCGCTCGGAACTGAAGCGGCTCCAGCGCGAGCTCGGCATCACGACGCTTTATGTGACCCATGATCAGCTTGAAAGCATCCAGATGTCCGACCGCGTCGCCGTCATGAGCAGCGGGCGCATTCTGCAGATCGGCAAGCCGGGCGAGGTTTACGAACGGCCCACCAGCCAGTTTGTCGCCGACTTCATGGGCTCGACCAATTTGATCAACGGCATGCTGCGCCGGCCGGTCCATGGACCGGCCGTGCAAACTGTCGAAACCGATCTCGGACTCCTCCAATGCAGCTTTTCCGGCGCTTTTGCCGGAGGAACCAAGGTGCTCGTCTCAGTGCGCCCGGAAAACATCATGCTAACGCCCGGAGCGGCTGCCGTCGGCGAGAATATCATCGCAGGGCGAATCAAGGAGCAAAGCGCTTGGCAGGGAATGGGCGACTACACCGTCGACGTAAGCGGTGTCGAGCTGCGCGTCCGCGCCGCGCTAAACGGCAAGGCCTATTCTTCCAGCGATATCGTACAGCTTCAGTTGGCGCCCGACAAATGTGTGGTGCTTTCCACGGACAAAGGAGATCGTTCTCATGAAACTGCGACGACTCTATAAGAACGAACTGACGACGCTGTTCACTCAGGAACGCAGCCACGAAGAGTTTTTCGAGCGGGAAATTCATGGTATCGGTTCGGAGCCCCAGCTGCCGGAAGAAGCGCGCGCGCATCTAGCCCGCTGGAACATGCCCGAGCAAGGATTTCGCAACTATTGGTATCCGGTGATGCTGGCGACGGAGCTAAAAAACCGACCCCTTCGGCGCCGCTTGCTCGGCGAAGACATCGCTTTTTGGCGCGACGGCGGCAAAGTGCATGGCATCGCCAACCGCTGTCCCCACCGCGGCGCAAGCCTGTCAAACGGCCATATCCGTTTTCCCGGCTCGGGAACTCTCAGTTGCCCATATCATGGTTGGACCTTTGACGGCCAAGGGCAACTGCGCGCCTGCATTCAAGAAGGGCCGAACTCGATGATGACCGGGAAGGTCCAGACCAAAAGCTATCCGGTTGAAGAACGGCTCGACATGATCTGGGTTTGGATCGGTGATATGGAGCCGGTTGCGGTCGAGGAAGACCTGCCGGTGGCGATGCAAGTGCCGGGCGTGACCAGCTTGATCCATTTCACCAAAGTTTGGACGACGAATTGGGCTTTTCTTTTCGACAACTTCATCGACGGCCTGCACGCACCCTATTTGCATCGGCTTTCGCCGCAGTTTGCGCTGCGCCGGCTCCAGTACCGGGTGGTCGACGGCAAGCCCAATTTTAACTTCGTCGAGCACGACCACAAGATCCTCGAAGCCTCCCATGTGCGCGCCAAGAACACCGACGGACTGGTCTATCAGATGGATTTTCCCGGTTTAGGAAAATTTCCGGTCAATAATTGGTGGCGCATCCGTTCGCCCAAGACCAAACCAAAAACGAATTTCATCCCCAACATCGCGGCTGGCTCGTTTCTCCATGTGCTCCCCTGCTATGTCCACACGGTGCACAAGTCCATGTACTTTACCCAGTTCATCATCCCCATCGACCGCTATCATCTTTACAACATGTGCGCCCTCACCGGTAATTTTGAAGGCTTCGATAAGTTGGCGTGGAAACTTTATTATAAGATTTTTAGCATCACCCATGACCGCATGTTTATTGGCCAGGATCACCGCGTGCTACGCAATGCGACCTTTGGACCGGAACACCTGTCGCCCCTGGATCAAGACGTGATCTACTGGCGTAAATTCGCCACCCGCAATGCGCGCGGCCATATGACGGGTCAGAAGTCCAATGGCAAAGAAACAGCTGCTTCAATGGACAGCGCGCCTTTCAATACACTGCGAGAAGCGTTCTAGTTAAATTCCACGCCCGGCGAGCCACGAAAGGAAACATTCTTTGTCCCACTTGTTAATACGGCGAGCAATGCTTACAACGCTGCGGCGATCGAGGTGCAACCCGGCGAATTCGTCCAAGCTCCAGAGCCACGGTTCTGACGTAGAACCTTGAACTGCCGATGACCTCCGCAACAGTCTCACCGGATCGCCTGCGCGAGTCTTTTTGGTTCGAGCCGCGCTCCCTGCTCCTGACCGTGCTGCTGGTCCTTTTGGCGTCATCGGTTCTCTCGCCGATCTATCTTTTGCTCATGTCGAGTTTGCAAAGCGACGGCGGCGGCGTGAGCTTTGCGCCCTGGCTCGCGGCATTTAACGAGCCCGGCATCGCCAAGGCGCTGCTGAACACGGTCGTCGTAACCGTTCTGGTGCAAGTTATTTCCATTCCGATTGCCATTTTGATCGCCTGGGTCGTGGCGCGCACCGACATGCCCGGTGCACACTTTGCTGAACTGCTTTTCTGGATCACTTTTTTCATCCCGACTCTGGCCGTCACTTCAGGATGGATTTTGGTTTGGGATCCGAAATTCGGACTCGGCAATCAGCTTCTAATCCGCACCGGCCTATTCACCGACGCGCCGGCGAGTATTTATTCCCTCGGCGGCATTGTTTTTACCCATCTGACCTCTCTCAGTATATCCACCAAAGTCATGATGATGGCCGCGGCTTTTCGCAACATGGATGCGAGCCTCGAAGAAGCAGCGCGCATGTCGGGCGCCGGCGCGCTGAAGACCCTATTTCGCATCGTCGTGCCAGCGAGCGCGCCGATGATCCTGGTGGCATCGCTGATGTCGTTGATCCGTTCTTTTGAATCATTCGAAATCGAGTTGGTGCTCGGCACACCGTTTCGCTTTTCGGTTTACAGCACCAAGATCTATTCGTTGATCCATCAAACGCCCATGAACTATGGCGGCGCCACGGCGTTGAGCATGTTCATTCTCGTCATCATTCTGCCGCTCGTGATCCTGCAGCAATGGGTAAGCCAGCGTAACCGCTACACGACCGTTACCGGCCGCTTCAAGTCGACGCTCTTCGAGCTCGGCAAGTGGCGTTGGCCCGTCGCTGTGGGTGTGTTCGCCGTCGCGAGTCTGGCGACGATCATCCCGCTGACCTTCCTCGTTACCGGCAGCGTGATGAATTTATTCGGCCATTTCGAGCTGGAGCGGCTCTGGTCGCTGCGCCATTGGGGCACGGTGCTCGGTGACACGGGCTTTCTCAAAGCGCTGAAGAACACGGTCACGCTCGGCGGCGCCACCATGGCGGTCGCGATTGTCACCTTCGGCCTGCTGGCTTACGTGATCGCCCGCACGCAATACGCGCTGCGCTGGGCCTTCGATCTGGTCACCTGGCTGCCGTTCATGATCCCCGGCATCGTGCTCAGCTTGGGTTACATGTTTTTCTCGCTGCATAGTTCGCTGGCGCAATTCTTTTATGGCAGCCGCGTATTTCTGGTGCTCATCTTGGCATTAACGGTCATGACTTTTTCCGTGCAGATGCTCAAGAGTTCGTTTCTCCAGCTCGGCGCCGACCTGGAAGAGGCGGGGCGCGTCAATGGCGGCTCTTTCTGGTTTACCTTGCGCCATATCCTGGTGCCTTTGATGTTGCCCACCGCAGCCGTGGTCGCGGTCATGATCTTTGGTTCGGTGAGCCGCCAGGTTGGCAGTATCGTGCTTCTAACCACCGGTGAGAGCGAGCCGCTTTCGGTGCTTCAGCTGGGATATTTGATGGCAGAGGACTACTCCGCCGCGTCGGTGGTCGGCACTATTCTTGTCGGGCTAGGGACTCTTTTGGCAGTTGCGGTGAGAAAATCGGGCTATACATTGGGCGTTCATTAACAGCGATTAAATCAGGAGGGATCATGGCAGAAACAACTCAGGCAAAACCTTGGCAATCGCTTTATGTGCGCGCCAACGGAATCAAGACTCGTTTCATAGTCGCGGGCGAGGGCGAACCCATCGTCTTGGTTCATGGGGGCGGGCCGGGAGCGAGCGGCGAGTATGGCTGGCGGCGCAATATTCCGGCATTGGCCCAACACTTTCAGGTCTTTGCCCTCGATCGCATCGGCTTTGGGCTAACCGACAAGCCCGCGATCACGCACACCGATCAATTGCTCGCCGATCATCTGGCCGATTTCATCGATGCCGTTGGCTTAGATCAGGTGTATCTCATGGGCAATTCCATGGGTGCCTACGGCGTGGCACGCTACGCGGTCGACAACCCGGACCGGGTGAAAAAAATGGTCCTCGTCGCATCCGGCAGTATCGCCGGCGCCATGGAGCTCGAACGGGCGCCCAGCGAGGGGCAAAAGGCGATGCGCCGTTTCACCGAAGAGCCAACCCGCGAAAACATGCGGGCGGTCATCGATGGCCTGGTTTGTGATAAGAGTGGCATCACCGACGAACTGATCGACGGGCGGCTTAAACTTGCCACTTTGCCGGGCGCCTTGGAAGCGCAACGCAGCCATAACAAATATCGCCAACGGTTAAAGACGGAGGGCAATCTCCGCCAGCAATATAGTTTGAAGCATCGTCTGCCCGAACTAACCATTCCAACCATCATGATCTGGGGTAAAGAAGATCGCTTTGCGCCCATTGACTTGGGTTATGAACTGCGTGACCTGCTGCCAAATTTGCGCGCCTTTCACGTGTTTGAAAAATCAGGTCATCAGGTGCAAAACGATGAAGTAGAAAAGTTCAATAAAACTGTCCTTGACTTTTTAAAGGGGAATTAACCGTGCCAGAACCGAGCGAGGAAACGAAATCCGCAGATCCCCGCCATTTTCGCGACATCGAGTTAACCGTTAACGGTAAATCTCACCGCGTCAACGTCTCGACTACCTGGACTTTAAACGATGTGCTGCGCAACGTCTTGGATATGACCGGAACCAAGCGAGCTTGCGATTACGGCGGCTGCGGTTCGTGCACGGTGCTCATCGACGGTGTCGATGCTTACTCATGTCTAACCCTCGCCGTCGAAACCGAGGGCAAAGCGATCCAGACCATCGAGGCACTGGCCACCGAAGGCGAGCCCCATCCGCTACAAAAGCATTTCGCCATGCTCTACGCCGCGCAATGCGGCTGGTGCACGCCGGGCATGATCATGGCGGCGAAGGGGTTGTTGGACCATAATCCCGTTCCGACCGACGAAGAAATTAAAATCGCCCTCGCGGGCGTGCTTTGTCGCTGCACAGGATACACCTCGGTGGTTCAAGCGGTTCAACAAGCGGCCGTGGAGCTCCGCGGAGGTCACCGATGAAAGAAGATCTGTCGGTAGTCGGACAAAACTTCGCGCCGGTCTACGCCGCCAAAAAATCCGACGGCTCGGTGAAATTTCCCGCTGACATTACGTTGCCGAGGATGCTATGGATGAAATTCACCCGCAGCCCGCACGCCCATGCAAGGATCTTAAGAATCGATACCTCAGCAGCGGAAAAAATGTGGGGCGTGGTGAAAATCATGACCCACAAAGATGTGCCACGGACACTTTTTGGTCCCTACAAAGACGAACTCTACCCGCTGGATGAAGAAGTTTCATTCGTCGGCGATTCCGTCGCCGCAGTGGTCGCCGAGGATTGGAACATCGCCGAGGAAGCGGCTCGAGCGATTCGCGTCACCTACGAAGTCCTGCCCGCGGTCTTCGATACTGAAGCCGCGGTGCGCGACGATTCGCCGATGTCGACCTTGCATTTACCCAACTCCGGCGCTGATTGGTGGAAAGATGCCGCCCCCGGCAAAGCGAGCAAAGACAACGACAGCCACACCAACGTCATGGGCGGCACCAATGAAATCCCCACCTGGGTCAATCAGCGCGGCGATCTTGACGAAGGCTTCGCCAACGCCGAGACGATTGTCGAGCGAGTGTTTCACCAGGCCCATGTTAGCGGCGTGCCCCATGAACCGCGGGGTTGCGTCGCCCTCTACGAGAACGGTCAATGCACCCTGTGGTGCTCGGTTCAAGATCCGTTCAAAGTTCAAAGCGCGGTCGCCAAGGTTCTCGATTTGCCCAAGGAATCGGTGCGGATAATATCCAGCATAATTGGCGGCGGTTTCGGCGTAAAAGTGCTCGGCCGTTTTGCCGTCCTCGCCGCGCTCATGGCGCGGGAAACTAAACGACCGGTCAAGGTCTGGTTCACCCGCGAAGAAGAGAGCCTCGACTCACACAACCGCTCGGCACTGGTTCACTACGTCAAAGCCGGCGCCAAAAAAGATGGCCGCATGACCGCTTTCAAAGCGCGCACGTTCATGGACAACGGCTTCTGGATGTTCGGCGGACTGGGCGAAAACATCGCCAAGTCCATCTGCACCCGGCCGATGGATCTCTACCGCAAGATTCCCAATGTGCTGTGGGAAGTATTCACCGTGCGCACCAATCATCCATCCACCGGCCCCTATCGCGGCCGCGCCGATGCCGAGAGTCATTTCGCCGTGGAGACGGTGATGGATGAGCTTGCCCATGGCATCGATATGGACCCGCTGGAATTTCGCCTAAAAAATCGCATTTACGAAGGCGATCCGCTGTGTTCGGTCATCGGCAAAGTCATGTCTTCAGTCGGCGTCGAAGAAGCCGCGCGCCAAGGCGCGGCCAAGATCGACTGGTCACGCCGCGTGAAAGCGCCCAATACCAACGGCGCGGCGCTCAAGCGCGGCATCGGCATGGCGATGGTCATCCACAGCTGCGGCAGCAATCCATCGGGATCTTCGGAAGCGCGCGTTGAGGTCGATGGCGGCGGCGCGATTTCACTTTTTTCCGGCACACCGGACCAAGGCGCCGAGCAGCAGACGACACTGCGGCAGATGGTCGCCGAGGTTTTGCAGCTGCCGCTCAACGTCATCGGCGGTGACAACGCCGACACCGGCAACTGTCCCTTCGACTCCGGTCCCTACTCGAGCCGCACAGTTTATTGCGCCGGCATTGCCGCCACTCGGGCTGCTGAAGCGATGAAGCAACAGCTTCTGGCCCACGCCGCGGAAAAACTCGAAGCGCCGCTGGAGCAACTCGTGGTAACCGATCGCTGCATCGCCGTTGCCGGGCTACCCGCGCGCAAAGTTAGCTTCAGCGAGATCGCCGCGGCCAACGGCGGTGTGTTGAAAGCGAGTTACCGTTACAACTCGAAGGATGAACTTCTGTTCGCCTACGGTTTCGCCGCGGCTTTTGCCGAAGTCGAGGTCGATACCGGCACCGGTGAAGTAAAAATCTGCCGTTTCATTTCCTCCCACGATGTCGGCCGCGCCATCAATCCGTTAATCGTCGAAGGGCAAATTCGTGGCGGCGTCTCCCAGGGGCTCGGTTATGCCATGAGCGAAGGATTCCGCTTCGACGCGCGCACCGGCACGCCGCTCAATCAATGGTTCCTCGATCTTAAGACACCGGGCATTCTGGATATTCCGGATATCGAACTGATCATGGTTGAGTTGGGCGAACCGACCCACCCGTTTGGCGCCAAGGGCTGCTCGGAAATCCCCTATGTCGGCGTCGCACCGGCCATCGCCAACGCGATTTACAATGCCACGGGGGCGCGGCTTTACGAACTACCGATGAGTCCGGACCGCGTGCTTAAAGCACTGGCGGCGGTCAACGGAGGCGGACATTGAAGGATTTCGAACATTACAATGCGACTTCGCTGGAGCAAGCGGTCGCATTACTCGGACAACATGGCGAAGCCGCCCGCGTCATCGCCGGCGGCCAGGACATTCTCTTTCGTATGAAAAAGTATATTGTCACGCCCACAGTCCTGGTCAATTTGAAAACCATTCGCGGTTTAAACCAGATTCGTCATGAGAAAAACCTTGGCTTGCGAATCGGCTCCCTCGCCACGCTAACCCAGATCGCCGCGTCAGCCGATGTTCAAGCGAGTTACCATGCGTTGGCCCAAGCGGCCCATGTCGTCGCTTCGCCGCAGATCCGCAACTTCGGCACCATCGGCGGCAATCTTTGCCAGGATGTTTGGTGTTGGTATTTACAAGATGGATTTTCCTGCTGGAAATCTGGTGGAAAATTTTGTGATCTCGCCGGCGGCGACAGCAGCATATATGGCAGCGTCATGGGCGGCCATCTTTGTCTGGCGAATCATCCGTCCGACTTGGCGCCGGCGCTGGTGGCGTTGGATGCAATAATCCACATCGCGTCATCTCGCGGCGCGCGCACCGTTGCCGCGGAAGATTTTTTCCCGGGGCATGTTTGGATCGGTAGCCGGTTGCAGTGTCACATCTTGCAGCATGATGAAATCATCAGCGAGATCGAAGTTCCCTATCGCCCGGTGCGCAGCACCTATATTAAGTTCGCCTATCGCAAGTCATGGGATTTCGCCATGGCCAGCGTGGCGGCCGTCGCCGAGGAAAGACCGGCGCAGGCCGACGGCGTGCGATTGGTCTTCGGCGGCGTCGCCACTCATCCGTTTCGCAGCGTCGAGGCCGAGAATTTTCTGCACGGCAAGAAGATAGACGAGGCTTCGGCCGGCCGGGCAAGTGAAATCGCCCTCGCCGATGCCCGACCATTGAAGATGAATCAGTACAAAGTCGACTTGGCCAAAACCCTGGCCAAGCGCGCGCTGTTGGCGGTGGCCAGCCAGTAGCGGAGAAAAAAGCCATGCCCATGGATACTGGCCGCGAAAACAAATCCGTCACCTTCGTCACCCAGCAGGCGAATCATCCCTGGTGGGTCATCGCCACCGAGATCGCCCGGGTGCTCAGTAGTTATGGCAAAGGCCCGCTGCGCGGTTATTCGGTCGGCGTGTTTACACCGCGTTTTGGCTTGGGAGCGTTGGGCAACCCCGTTGCCGTCGCCAACGGAGAATTCGATTTCGGCATCACCACGCCCACCGCGACCGCGTGGCTAGCGATGAACGGTACGGGACCATTCAAGACGGCGCATCCAAACTTGCGCGCCATCGCCAGCTATCCGCATCATGATTGCGTGCTGTTCGCCGTATCCAAGGCGACGGGCATAGCATCCCTCGACGACTTGGTCGAACGCCGCTATCCGTTGAAAGTTGCCACTGGACGAAAGAACCACGATCAGTTGGACCTGGTTTCCTTCGTCGTCGATTCTGTGCTCAAGGAATATGGCGGCAGCCTTGAGATGCTCCAACAGTGGGGCGGCGACGTTACTTTCTCCGGCAAAACCACTGAAGGCTTACCGCTGATGATGGACGGCAAGGTTGAAGCGGTGTTCAATGAAGCGCAGATGATGCCGATGTGGGATCAGTTGATCGCCAAGACCGAGGTGGACTTTCTATCCGTCAACGAGGAGATCATCGGTCGCCTCGACCAAAAGCTCGGCTTGGGTAAAGTCGTCCTTGGCACCGAGCGCTTTCCGAGCTTAACCCGTGAAATACGCACAGTCGGTTTTGGCGGCTGGCTGCTTTTCAGCAGCGCAGAGTTACCCGATGAGATCGCCTATCAAATTACGCGGGCCGCCGTTGACACGCGTCAGGTAATCGAGAAAAAGTATGGCGGCGGCAAGCATGCCTCGCTGGCCGCCGAGATCCGCCCGGAAGCGATGTGCCGCGATTGCCTGATCCCGCTTCATCCCGGCGCCGACGCCTATTATCGCGACTCCGGCTATTTATGATTGAATAGGGTCGAAAAATATTCCGCCCCTACCCGGTTGAATGATCACGATCGTTATTTGTCACAGAGCTGCCATCATGGCAAAAGTTCTAAACCGTAAGGTTTTTACAGCGACGATAATCGAGGATTCTATGCGTGGTGATCGACGCAGCAAATATTTGACGGCGGCATTACTGACGTTAGTCATGAGCGGTTTACGCGAACCTTCATCGACATTCGCTGCCTCGGCGCCATCCGTGCCCACAGAGTGGAGCCGCACCGTCGAAGCCGCTTACAAAGAAGGCCAGGTCAACGTCTACATGTACGCCACCTGGGGCAACGCCATCCAAACCGCCAATGTGTTCCAGAAGACGTTTCCCAATATACGCTTGTCGCTGGTGACTGGCAGCGTGCCAGACTTGTCGCAAAAGATCATGGCCGAACGACGCGCCAACAAGTTTTCGGCGGACGTAGTCGTGATTGGCGTCAATGTCAGCCGCGAACTGTTACAGGCGAAAATGTTGGATCCGGTGAAGGCGGTCCTGATTCTTCCGGACGTGGTCGACGAAGCGAAATGGTGGCGCGGAAAACATCTCTACGCCGATCCGGACAATCAATTCATATTCAAATTCTCCGGCAATCCTCAGTACGGCTCGATTTCCTACAACACCAAGCTGGCAAAAGAAGAGGATTTCAAATCCATTTGGGATTTCGTCAATCCGAAATGGAAGGGGAAAATCGCTGCGCGTGACGTAACCCGACCTGGGCCCGGCAATGGCGCCATGCGCTTTTTTTATAACAGTCCACACATCGGCCAGGAATTTATCAAACGTCTGTTCGGCCAGATGGATATTACGTTGTTTCGCGACGGGCGTGTCGGTGTCGATTGGTTGGCCAATGGGAAATATGCGATTTGTTTTTTTTGCGCGTCGGATGTTTATAAGGCCGCAAGTCAGGGACTTCCGGTGGATACTTTTGGGCCCATGAAAGAAGGCGCCGGTCTGGTCTCCGGCTACGGCGCCCTCGTGCTGCCGAAGTCACCGCCGCACCCAAGCGCAGCCAAGGTATTTATCAACTGGTTGTTATCACGAGAAGGTCAATTGACGCTGCAAAAAGCGCTTAGCGGCGGTCAAGAAGAGCCGCCGGATTCGCTGCGCATCGACTTTCCCAAAGACGATATTCCCGCCGATAACCGGCGGCGCGACGGCGTTGACTACATGGACTTGGATAGCCGCGAGGAATGGATGCAAAGAGACGGCTATGTGAAGCTGGTGCAAAGCATATTGGGCAAAGGTTCAAAAGAAGAAGCGAAGTAAATTTAATTCGAGGAGTATTATGGGCAATTTTCGCGATCTTAGAGCGTTAGTTCAACATCTCGAGTCGGTCGGTAAGCTTTACCGATTCAAAGAACAAGTTAACAAAGACACTGAGATCGGTGCGCTGTTTCGCGTGCAGATGCGCGGTTTGCCCGAAACGAAAAGAAAAGCGCTACTGTTCGAAAACGTTGTCGGCAGTGCCCACGGTCGGTACGACATGTCCGTGCTCTCGGGCATCTATGGCGCCTCAACCGATATTCTGGCGATCGCTCTCGGTTGCGAGAATTATGTCCAGCTGCTCGACAAGTGGCATCACGCCCTTGCCAATCCTATCGCGCCGACCATCGTAGAAAACGGACCGGTACACGAAGAAGTCCATACCGGCGACACCTTGCAAGAAATCGGTCTCGACGCTTTTCCAGTGCCGGTAGAAGAACCCGGCTTCAGCGGCATTCTGCGCACCGGTCTGCCGATGATCACTCGTGATCCTGCGACCGGTATCCGTAATGTCGGAACCTACAATGCGTTTTTCCGCGCCAAGGACCGCATGGTCGCGGCCATCGGCTCGGTGCATGACGCCATGCGCTACCACTGGCAAGCGGCGCGCCTTCGCAACGAAGGCATGCCCCTTGCCATCCTGATCGGCTGCACACCGGAAGTCATGTTGGTCGGCTCCGCCGATATTCCTTATGGTGTCGACGAATTGGCCATCGCCGGCGGACTATCGGGGGCGCCGCTTGAAATGGTGCGCTGCAAGACCGTCCCGCTGGAAGTCCCCGCCTACTGCGAAGCTGTCATTGAAGGCATCGTGTCGACGGAGACGGCGGAACCGCGTCTCCCCTTCGGCGAGTACCCAGGTTATTTGAACGTCGATTATAACGTCCGGCCGGTTTTCAAAGTCACCGCCATCACCCATCGCAAGGGCGCCTGGTTCACCCCGGTAACCGTGGGCTTTCCGCCCAGCGACACCAACCTTGTCTGGGGCTTCACCCACGCGGCACAGCTCTATCATATTTTAAAATATGAGAAGAGCTTGCCGGTGGTTGAAGTGCAATTCCCCCAGTTCGGCGGCGGCAGCGACTTTTGTTTGATTCGCGTCAATGACGGTGTGAGCCAAGGCGAGGTGCAAAAAATCGTCGCCGAGCTCGAAACCAGTGGTCCGGCGAAGTATATGGTCATCGTCGATAACGATATTCCGCTCAACGATCCAGAACTGATCATCTGGGCGATGAGTTTTCGTACCAAACCGAAAGAGGATTTAAAAATCGTCAGCGGCGGCCTGGGCGGTTTGGATCCATCTGCCGCGGTCACTGGTTCAGGCCAGGGGAAAATGGAATCGTCGGGCGCCCGCGATCAGTACAGCCGGTTGATCGTCAACGCCACCCGCAAGTATCCCTACCCGCCCCTAGCCTTGCCACGCAAACAATTTATGAATAGAGCCATTGAGCTGTGGCGCCAACAGAAAGATTTGCCCGAGCCGGAATTGCGTCCGCCCTGGCATGGCTACGAGCTAGGCTACTGGAGCGAAGAGATGCAGCGCTTCGCCAATATGATCGTCAACGGACAGTATCTCGAGATCGGCGAAGAAATGGCCAAGCGGCAAAAGCCCATCACCGAGGACATGTTCGGCCGGCGCGGCGAAAAAGCCAGCAGCTGATAAGGAGATAAGATGTCGATTCGAATTGGCAGACTCGCCCTCGTCTTCACGAGTATCGCTTTGGCGCTTGTGTACACACGGGATCCGGCGCGCGGACAATCGCAACACGAACGCGAATGGAAAAAAATCGTCGAGGCAGCCAAGAAGGAAGGGCAGCTTTCCCTCTACCTCGGTCAGTGGGGGCCGGTTATCGACGCCGGTGTGTTTCAAAAGGCGTTTCCCGAAATTAAAGTTGTCCGTACCGGCGGCAGCCCGCCGCAGATCATGCAGCAGATCACTGCCGAGCGACGCGCCGGTAAATACATCGCTGACGTGATCGTCGAGGGCATCAATCCCAATTTGACCGTGTTTCACGCAGGCAAGATGCTCGACCCGATCAAGCCTGCGCTGGTTCTTCCTGAAGTGCTCGATGAATCGAAGTGGTGGCAGGGGAAACATCATTACGCCGATGCCGAGAAGCAGTATGTTTTGCGCTTCGTCGGCAGCCCGCAGTACGGCTCGATCTATTACAACTCGAATTTGGTAAAGCCCGGTGAGATCAAATCTATCTGGGAATTCTTAAATCCGAAGTGGAAAGGCAGGGTCGGCGCGCGCGATATTCGCCAACCTGGACCTGGCAACGGTGCCATGCGCTTTTTCTACTATAGTCCGAAGATCGGTCCGGAATTCATCAAACGGCTCTTCGGGCAGATGGATGTGACGTTGTTCCGCGAAACGCGTCAGGGCGTGGACTGGCTGGCCAACGGCAAATTCGCCATCTGCTTTTTTTGCAGCGCCGATGAAGTGCGCAAAGCCAACGCGCAGGGTCTGCCCGTCGACACCTTCGGCGCTATGAGCGAAGGCGCCGGCCTCGTGTCTCTCTACGGTACGATCGTTTTGCCAACTAACGCGCCCCATCCAAACGCCGCGCGGGTTTTTATCAACTGGTTTCTCTCGCGCGACGGACAACTGGCATTGCAACGGGAATTGAACAAAACGGGACTCGGCGGCGTCGATTCGCTGCGTATCGATATTCCGAAAGACGACGTCACCGCCGAAGAAGTGCGCAACCCGAAGGTCGACTATTTAGATCTCGACGCGCGCAAGGAGTGGCTGGAGCGCAAACCGATCATCGATGCCTTCGAGGAAGGACTGGAGCTCGCCAAAAAACGTTAATCGGGAAGATCCATGGACAAGGCTGAAAACGATTTACTAGCGCAAACAGATCGCGGCACGCCATGCGGCGAGTTCATGCGCCGTTATTGGTTGCCGGTTGCGCTGTCGGAGGAACTTGTGGTGGGAAGTAATGCCACCTTGCCAGTTCGCTTGTTGGGCGAAGATCTAGTTTTGTTCCGCGACGTCAACGGCCGGCCGGGCTTACTCGACCGTCACTGCGCCCATCGAGGCGCGGATCTGAGTTATGGACGAGTCGAAGACGGCGGGCTGCGCTGTATTTACCATGGCTGGCTGTTCGACGTTAAAGGGCGCTGCCTTGACCAACCCGGCGAGGTTTCAGGTGGAGAAGGCCGCGATTCCATCTGCCAAGCCGCTTATCCCTGCGAAGAGCGCTCGGGTACTGTGTTCGCATATATGGGGCCGGGCGAGCCGCCATTGTTTCCCAAATATGAATTCTTGAATGTTCCCGAGGAAAACGCTTTCTCGATCAAGCTCTTCAGCGACTGCAACTATTTGCAAGGCAACGAAGGCAATATCGATCTCGGCCATTTGTCGTTTTTGCACTACAACGCCAATAACCGTGACCAGGAAGCGCCGCCGGAGAACGGAAAAATAAATCCGCGCGGCGCCGCGCCGCAGAAAGAGTCTTATGAAGTCGAGTTAACTGAGTACGGCGTGCGCAGTTACAAGATCCGCCGCCACACCGAGCGGCCCGATGAATACCGGCTTTACATGACGGAATTTGTGTTGCCAAGTTTCACCGCGTTCTACGGCGAGCAATACGACATCGACGGCTCGTTTTCCGTCAACTGGCATGTCCCCATCGATGACACGCATCACTGGAAGTATACGTTTATCTTCAGCCGCACCGCGCCCATCGATAAAGCCGCGGTCAAACGGCGCCGCGCCGATATGCTGGAAGGCTATCGGCCGACCCGCAACAAGGCGAACCGTTACCAACAAGACCGAGACTCCATGACCAGCGAAAGCTATAGCGGCATCGGCTATAATTTCCAGGTGCAAGATCTATGCATCACCGAAGGCATGGGAGCCATGCTGGATCGCACCAAAGAACATTTGGTGCCGATGGACCGGCCGGTGATCGTGGCGCGTAAGCTGATGATCCGCGCCATTCGCGACTTGCAGGAAGGGCGCGAGCCGCGCAACGTCGTGCGCGACCCGGCGCGCAATTATTTTGTCATCAATGCCTGCAATGATCTATTGTCGGGCCAGACATCTTGGAAAGACTATATTAAGGAGAAGTACGCGAAGCTGGAGGCGGTGTTGGCCAACGGCAAATAGCGCCGGTAACGAGCATGCGATGGCGGAAAAATTCCGTTGAGGGTTTACCGGGCCGGGCGACGCAACGCTCGAAGTCGTTCTAGCGTTTCTGCAATCGGCGGATGAACGCAAAGAAATCCAAATGTCCCATCAAGTGACGGCATGGGGGAGCAAGGCGCGTTCATCGAGTTTAACGGCTGGGCGGGCTCCCGGGGTTGTACGTTAGCGGCGCCTGCTTTAGCTCAATTCTTTAAACGCAGCATGATAGTCGGTGTCAGACGAAGTTTCTAAAAGCAAAAGTCCGATTGACAGGCAAATTGCTGTTTACTAGAATCTCGAAACATAGTCTTGGCATATGAGACGGGCGACAAAATGAGAAAGCATTACACGCAGTGAGATCGGGGTAGGAACGTGGAAGGTTTAAACTCAGAGCAGATTCGCAAAGAAGCACAGAACCTCTACCGGGCTGAGCGTGAGAAAACCGTGCTCCGCCCGTTCACGGAACGATATCCAAAAATCGATACCGATGAAGCTTACAAGATTCAACTCGCCATGATCGAAATGAAAAAGGCCGACGGCGCCAAAGTCGTCGGCAAGAAAATCGGGCTCACCAGCAAGGCGATGCAAAAAATGCTCAATGTCGATCAGCCCGACTATGGCCATATTCTTGACGGCATGGTGCTGCAGGACGGGACCTCGTTTCGCGTGAGCGAACTCATTCAACCGAAGATCGAACCGGAAATTGCTTTCATACTCGACCGCGATTTGACGGGGCCGGGCGTCACCCCCATGCAGGTCATGGCGGCGACGCGATTCGTCGTTCCCGCATTGGAAATCATCGACAGCCGCATCGAGGGTTGGAAAATCAAACTCTGCGATACCATCGCCGACAATGCTTCCTCGGCGCGCGTCGTGCTCGGCAGTTCGCCGCGCCGCGTCGATGAGCGGGATCTTAAACTTGTGGGGATGATCTTGGAAAAAAACGGCGACATCGTGCAGACCGGCGCCGGCGGCGCCGTGCTCGGCCATCCCGCCGTTGCGGTGGCATGGCTGGCCAACGCCGTGGGCCAATTCGGCGTCAGTCTCAGCGCCGGAGATATTATCATGCCAGGCGCTTTGTGCGGCGCCGCCGATGTTAGCGCGGGCGATTTGCTGCAAGCGACATTTGACGGCTTGGGATCGGTATCGGTTCGATTTATCTAGGCCACCAATCTCCGCTCATGCTACGGGAAGAGAACGACTTACTGACTCGCACCGGGCCCGGCACGCCATGCGGCGAGTTGATGCGCCGCTACTGGCAGCCAGCGGCCCTCGCCGAGGAACTGCCCGCTGGCGCTGCTCCCTTAGCGGTAACGCTACTGGGCGAAGAGTTGGTGCTTTTTCGCGACGACCGCGGGCAGCTGGGCTTGCTCCATCGCCATTGCGCCCACCGCGGCGCCGACTTGAGCTACGGTAGACTCGAGGACGGCGGTTTGCGCTGCATCTACCATGGCTGGCTGTACGATATTAACGGCAAGATCGTCGACATGCCGGGCGAAGAAGATTGCGGAAAAAGTTTCCGCGCTTCTATTTGCCACAAAGCCTATCCGGTTACGGAACGCGCGGGAGTGATCTTTGCCTATATGGGACCGGGGGAGCCGCCGTTTTTTCCGAGCTACCAGTTCCTCAATGCGCCGCAAGATCACACCTTTGCCATCAAGCTCTACAGCGACTGTAACTATCTCCAGGGCAACGAAGGCAATATCGATCTCGCCCATCTCTCGTTTCTGCACTACAACAATAACACGCTTAAGCGCTATGGTGTCGGCGCCGAGCTCGAAAGGCTCAACTCCCGTGGCGCTGCGCCCGGTCAGGAGTCTTACGATGCGGAACTAACCGAATACGGCGTACGCAGCTACAAGATTTGGCGCAACGCCAAGCCGGGGTATTATCATCTTTATGTCACCGAGTTCGTGCTGCCCAATCTGACCACCTTCGGCGGTGGCGGTTACGCCATGGGCGGTTATTCGGTCAACTGGCATGTGCCCATCGACGACATGCGCCATTGGAAATATACCTTCATGTATAGCACCACCGGACCGATCTCCGCGGAGACTCTGCGACGAAGCAGAGCGCAGATGACCCCGGACTATCGGCCGATTAACAACCGAGCCAATCGCTATAATCAGCAGCGCCAAACGATGCAACAGGAGGGCTACAGCGGTATGGGGCTTAACTTCCAGATCCAAGACCTCTGCGTCACCGAAGGCATGGGACCGATCATGGACCGAACCAAAGAACACCTGACGCCGATGGATCGACCCATGCTCGCCGCGCGCAAGGTATTACTGAGCGCCATGCGGGGTTTAGAAACTGGACGGGAGCCGGCGAATGTTGCCCGCGACGAGCAGCGAAATCGCTTCCCGTTGGTCGCTTGCGAAGATCTCGTGCCTGAGTCGACCCCCTGGAAAGAGTATATTCAAAGCAAGCTGTCGACTAAGAAATCAAGCTAGGAGACCATGCGGTGAACGAAATATTGCGATTGGGCTTTGCCGGACTGGGTGAAGCCGCGACCAGAGTCCTGCCGGAAATCGTCAGGTTGCCCTATATCAAAGTCACCGCGGCGGCGGATGCGCGGCCCAATGCCTTGCAGACCTTCCGTGAAGAATTCAGCGGCAGGACTTATCAAAGCGTCGAAGAGATGTGCCAGAGCGCCGATGTCGATGCAGTCTACGTCGCCACACCCCATGAGTTTCACGCCAGTCACACCATCGCCGCCGCCGAGCGTGGCAAGCATGTGATTGTCGAAAAGCCCATGGCGCTCTCCATCGACGAATGCGAGGCGATGAACACGGCGGCGCGCAAGAGCAACGTCAAGCTCCTGTGCGGCCACACCCATAGCTTCGATCCGGCGATCCGCAAGATGCGCGAGATCATTGAGAGCGGCGAGCTTGGCGCGGTCACCATGATCCACACCTGGAACTACAACGACTTTATGGTTCGGCCCTACACCAACAAAGATTTGAATTCGAGCCATGGCGTCGTATTGAATCAAGGCCCCCATCATGTCGACGTTCTGAGACTACTCGGTGGCGGCTATGGTGCGCAGCGTGCGCGCCATGACCGGCTTGTGGGATATGACCCGGCCGGAGGGCGCGTATACCTGCTATTTGGAATTTGAGAATCGCGTGCCGGCGACCATGGTTTACAGTGGCTACGGTTTTTTCGACACCGCCGAACTCTACAGCTGGGTCGGCGAAGGCGGCTACATTCGCCATCAAGATACCAATGCGCACGCCCGCCGCAGCATAAACGAGATCAGCGGCCCGGGCCGGGAGGCCAAGCTCGAACAATTCAAAGAGCAGCTGCGCTACGGCGTGCGCGGCATTAACAAAGAACAAGCCGTGCACGGCTGGCCCGGCCTGGTCGGTGAATCGTTCGAGGTCAAGCATCAGAAATTCTTCGGTCTTACAGTCGTGAGCTGTGAAAACGGCGAAATGCGCCAGTCGCCCGATGGCATTATCGTTTACGGCGACGGCAAGCGCTCGGAAGTTCCCATTCCCCGCGGTTTGACCGGTCGCGCCGCCGAGGTCACTGAACTGTACGAGGCGGTCGTCAATAACCGCCCGGTCGCCCACGATGGTCGCTGGGGGGAGGCGACCCTTGAAGTCTGCCTCGGCGTGCTGGAGTCGGCGGCCCACCGCAAAGAGGTCTACATGTCGCACCAAGTGCCGGTGGAGCATTCTCCGCGGTGAGACGATATTGAAAGCAATTCTAGTTGCGGACTCAAAACTTCGCAGCGCAAGAAACTAAGGAGAACCAACTGTGATCAAACGGATCGCCGTTACTGCCATTATCTTTGGCGTCATCGTTTGCTTCCCGCATAGCGGCAAGGGCCAAACCGCCTGGAACAAAATCGTCGCCGAAGCGAAAAAGGAAGGCACCGTCGTCGTCAACGGCCCGTCGATCCGCGAGTTGAGTCAAGGCCTCACCGAGGGTTTCAAAAAAGCCTATGGCATTAACGTTGAATATCTAGGTCTCGGCTTCGAAGTGGTCACTCGAATGGAACGCGAAGCGCTGGCTGGAAAACCGAGCATCGATATGTACACCGGCGGAACCAGAACTATTCTGATTCTTATGGATAAGAACTTGGCGGAACCGATTGACGACAAGTTTTATTTGCCGGAAGTAAAGGAGCCCAAGAACTGGCGCGGTGGTAAGCTTAAGTGGGTCGATAGCAAAAACCGCTTCGGCCTGCAGACCACCGAGTGGGTGATGACCGACCTGTTCGTCAATCGGGACATCGTCAAGCCGGAGCAAATCACCTCGTGGAAGGATCTTCTTAAGCCCGAATGGAAGGGTAAGATCGGCGGGTTCGATCCCCGCATCGGCGGCGCCGGTCAGGCCGTCGGGCGCTATTTGATCGAGAAGTTTGGCGAAGAGTTTGTCGTCAAGTTATACCAGGGGCAGCAGGTGACTCTCACCCGGGAGCACCGCCAAGTTGCCGAATGGGCGGCGCGCGGCACCTACCCCATCGTCCTGGCGCCGGTGCAATCGATGATCGAGCGATTTAGAAAAGAGGGCTTTCCGCTAGTGCGAGTTTTTCCCAAGGATGGACCGGGAAGCCTGCTCGGCGGCTTTAGCACAATCGCGATGATGAAAAATCCGCCGCATCCCAATGCTGCGACCCTGTTTCTGAACTGGGTCGCGTCGAGAGAGGGGCAGGAAATAGTCTCTCGCGCGCTGCTGGAACCCAGTCGACGCGTCGACGTGCCAACTAGTTTGGTTCCGGATTACGTCCTGCCACAACCCGGGGTCAAGTACGACATCGACCAGTATTCCGAGGAATGGCAGAGAGAAGTAGCCCCCAAGCTTGAAGAACGGTTACAAAAGGCTCTGGGAAAATGATCGTCCCCCATGTCGAAGCCACAATGTATAAACTAGGAGAGCACCTATGGGATCGTTAGTCGCCGCCTTGGCGTCGTCCCACGCTTTCGCCGTTGCCCCGCCAGAAAAATGGGATGAACTACGGGAACGCAATCGCACCGTCTACGCGCAACGACAGAATATCGCCGTGCCACCTCCCCATCCGCGCCTCAGCGAAGAAAGCTCGGACGACGTGCAAACGCGCTACGGCCGGGTGCGCAATGGCTTGTTCGAGCTCAAGCGCATTCTTGAGCAGTCAAAGCCCGACGCGTTGATCGTTATCGGCGACGATCAGAACGAAAACTATAATTCACAGAACGTTCCCCAGTTCGCGATTTACACCGGCGACGAGGCCGTTTTCTTCGACCGGCTCTTTAAAGAACAACGGACCTATCCCTGCGACGCTGAGATCGCGCGGACGATTCTCGACCAAGCGGTGGAAGGTGGCTTTGACCTTTCGTTCTCGGAAACTTTTCCAGACAAGCGGCTTATCTCCCATGCCCACGCCGAGCCGCTCATGCGCATCCTCTTGCCGGCCGCCGATTTGCCGATCGTACCGATCTATGTGAACGCGATTCACCCCCCAGGTCCGACACCGGCGCGTTGCTATGCCTTTGGTCAAATTCTCGGCAATATCATTCGCAACCATCTGGCTAATAAGCGCATCGCTATTTATGCATCGGGCGGCCTTTCTCACTTTACCGCGGGTTATCCCTGGCGATTCTATCGCGGCCCGTTCGGCTATGGGCAGATCAGCGAGGACTTCGATCGTCAAATCCTCAAGTGGATGGCGGATGGAGAAGGCCGCAAGCTCGCCGATCTTACTTCGGCGCAATTACTGGATCATGGAGAAATCGAGCTCAGAAGCTGGATCGTTCTGGCGGGGGTGGTGGGAGCCGTGCCGGCGAAAGTGCTTGCCTATGAACCGTTATATCGAGGCCTGATGGGAATGGCGGTGGCGCAATGGCCGCTGGCAGCGAACAGCTAGCCCGGAGTATTCATGCCCCGACGAAGATCAGTTACACGGTGCCAATCGAGGTGGAAGGCAAAGGAACTGAAGGTTTCGCCTCAATTGCGGACTTGCGGTGAATAATCCGGGCTAGAACCAAGGACCCTTATGGCGAAAACCCCCATAGCAATTTTAGGCTCCGGCAATATCGGCACGGATCTCATGTACAAACTGAAACGCAGTAGCCTCCTTGATCCCGTGATCATGGCCGGCATCATTCCGGAATCCGAGGGGTTGGCGCGGGCGCGCCAGGAGGGACTGGCGATTACTACTGAAGGCATCGAGGGATTGCTCAAGCAGCAAGATAAATTTGTCTTGGTGTTCGATGCAACCACTGCAAGCGCCCACAAGAAACATGCGCCGCTGCTGCGCGGGGCGGGGAAAATTGCCATCGATTTGACCCCCGCGGCGGTGGGTCCCTACGTGATCCCGTTGGTAAATCTCGAAGAGCATATAGGTGAATCAAATGTGAATCTCGTGAGCTGTGGCGGTCAGGCAACCGTACCGCTCGTGGCCGCCCTCCAACAGGTAGCTGCCGTGGAGTACGCTGAAATCGTCGCCACCATCGCCAGCAAAAGCGCCGGTCCAGGCACCAGGCAAAACATCGACGAATTTACCGACACCACGGCGCGCGGCTTGGAGAAGATCGGTCGCGCCGCCCGTGCCAGGGCGATCATCGTGCTCAATCCCGCCGAGCCGCCGATCCTCATGCGCAACACGGTTTATGGCTTGATGGAGGATGGCGACGCCAACAAGATCCTTGAGTCCATTGAATCCATGGTTCAGCGGATCAAGCAATATGTGCCGGGTTATCGCCTGCGGGCTAAACCATTGATCGAAGATCAGCCCAACAGCGGGCGCAAAAAGAAAGTCACCCTGTACGTCGAAGTCGAGGGCGCGGGGGATTTTCTCCCCAAATATGCCGGCAACTTAGACATCATGACTTCGGCGGCGGTGAAAGTCGGCGAAGAGATTGCCCGCCATTGGGTGGCGGGCACTTGGAAAAAGCCAAAGGCGGAGGCAACCCTGTGACAGAAAAAACTTTCATCCACATTCTCGACAGTTCTTTGCGCGACGGCAGCCATGCGCTGAGCCACCAGCTCACAGCCGCGCAAGTCAGCAGCGTGGCGCGCGGTTTGGACGATGCCGGCGTGGAGATCATCGAAGTCTCCCATGGCGATGGTCTGGGCGGCTCGACGGTCACCTACGGCTTTTCCAAACAGTCCGAGATGGAGCTCATCCAAGCGGCCTCCGAGGTCATCAAGAAAGGCAAGCTCGCCGTCTTGCTGCTGCCGGGCATCGGCACCAAGGATGATTTAAGAATGGCCGCCGATTACGGCGCCAAGGTGGCGCAGATCGCTACTCACGTCACCGAGGCCGACATCGCCGAGCAGCACATCGGCGTCGCCAAGAAAATGGGCATGGAAGTGATCGGCATGCTGATGTTGTCGCACATGGCCGCGCCGGAAAAAATCGCCGAACAGGGAAAGCTGATGGAGAGCTACGGCGCCGACGTTGTGTTGGTGACCGATTCGGCGGGCGCGCTTATGCCCGACACCGTGCGCCAACGCGTCGCCGCGTTGCGCGACGCGCTCAAAATCGGCGTTGGATTTCACGGTCACAACAATATGTCCCTAGCGGTCGCCAATAGCGTTGCCGCCATCGAGGCCGGCGCGCGCTGGATCGACGCTTGCACCTGCGGCCTCGGCGCCGGCTCGGGCAACACGCCGACGGAAGTCATCGCCGCCGTGCTCGACAAGATGGGTTACGAGACCGGAATCAATCTGTGGAAGATCATGGACGTAGCGGAGAATATCGTGCGGCCGATCATGCCCAAGCCGGTGCGCATCGGCAAAGTGAGTCTCACCATGGGTTACGCCGGCGTCTACTCGAGTTTCCTGCTGCACGCCGACAAGGCCGCCGAGCAGTTCGGCGTCGATGCCCGCGATATTCTGGTCGAGCTGGGCAAGCTCAAAGTCGTCGGCGGCCAGGAGGATATGATCGTCGAGGTAGCGATGATGCTCGCCGAGAAACAGAAACAGGGCGCCAACCCGTAAGTCACCACCGGCAAAACCGCACCGGAGAGGAACAAACCCATGGGTCAACTGGTCGCCGCCATGGCTTCGTCCCACGCCTACACATTTCTCGAACCTAACATTTGGGACAAACCGCGCGATCACACGCGCGCCAACTACAAGCGCCGATCGGAGGAAAATAAACATGGCTGAATTTGTTTTGCGCCAACGCGATGTAATGGCGGGAAGAATTCGCACTCATTACAGTGAGTGCGGCGACAATGGACCCGCGGTGGTGTTGTGCCATGGCGGCGGACCTGGCTCGTCCGGTGAAGCAGGCTTCGCCCATGCGATGCAGGCTCTCGCGCCTAAATTTGAGGTCTTTGCTCCCGACAGTGTCGGCGGCTTCGGTGAAACCGATCCTTACTTTCCCGCTAGTGAAGGTGTGCAAAGCCGCGCCGACCAGCTCGAAGCTTTCATGGACACGCTCTGCATCGAAAGAGCCATCGTCGGCGGCAACTCCCAAGGCGCCTGGGTCGCGGCCAAATACGCGCTGGAACATCCCGATCGCGTCGACAAGCTCGTGCTAATCGCGAGCAATACCATCGCCGGCGCCATGGGCATGGAAATACCGATGACCGCCGGCATGAAAGCGATCCGCGCCTACAACGGCAGCGAAGAATCCATGCGGGCATTCCTGCAAACCATTGTGTGGAACAAGAGTTTGATCACCGACGAGCTGGTCAAAGTTCGCAACGACTGCGCCAATCGCCCGGGCGCCGAAGCCGCGCGGCAGTTATTTCAACAGGGCCAGCAGCGGCTCACCAAGGACGCCAACCTGCGGCTCAAGTACGACATGCGCGACACGCTGCCCAAGCTAACGATCCCGGCGATTTTTATCTGGGGCGAGGACGACGGTTTTGCCCCGGTGGAGCTCGGACGGCAACTCGAAAAAATGCTGCCCAAGATAAAGTTTCATTACGTCGCCAACGCCGGACATCAAGTGCAGAACGATCAGCCGGCCATCGTCAGTAAGCTCATTACAGATTTTCTTGGCGCATAGTTTAAAACAACCGCCGCATCTTGAGGCAGGGAAAGACTTTGTGGGTTCGCGGGAGGGGATCATCCTCTTCAACAGGCGGTGTGAAAACCCCGTTCATGGTTCGACTGGGCTCACCACGAACGGTTGTCAGACATTACAAATAAAGCTTTTATCCGTTCGCCTGAGCTTCGTCGAAGGGCTCCTAAAGTGTTGTCGCCAGCCTAGCGGCTTGAGAGATTGTGTCATGATGTCATTCCGAGGCGAAGCCGAGGAACCTCGTCCTCATAAGCGGCAGAAACGACGAGATGCTTCGTTGCGTTCAGCGACACCCAGGGAGGGCAAAAGCGGTCGTCACCGCTTGGCGAAATTCCGGCGTGCCCAGGTTGATTACAAGAGTCACCTTCCCAGCCTGCTTGCCTCCGCTAAAATCTTTTCCCACTCGTCCGAGGCTGCTTGCCGTGCTTCACCGGCATGCGAGATGCCTGCGCAAAGCAACAGTAACGCGGCCGAGAATAATCTTTGCGGTCTTCTTATCGTCTGGGTGATCGTCTCGGTTGTGACTTAAAAACATGACACCAGTACCATTGCAGAGTCTTACCAGTAACGTTTTCGATAGGTGTCGATCAGAACTTCATCTTGCCTATCGTCAAAGAACTCAAGAAGTACGCGATTGAACTCTTCATACCTCTCGTACTGCGGCCAATGACCCGATTTATCCACGAGCACAAACCGCGAGCCCGGCACTGACTGGTGAACCTTGTCCGCCACCGGCCAAGGGCAGGTGGGATTATGGGTGGTCCAGAAAAAGAGGATTTGTGTTTGCAGCTTGGGAATCTTGTCAATCAGATTATAGATCGTGCGATCGCCGCTTTTGGACACGCGCTGAAAATCTGGGTTGCTGTAGATTTTCAATCTGATTTCGACCAACTCGTCCGGCAACGTTTTCGGATCGTGAAACAGCCACTCCATGCGTTTTCGAATCGTTTCCTTAGTCGGTTTCTCGGTGGCATCACGGCTCAAGTCTTGCAGTCGGTTCTGCCCCGCCATGTAACCATGTTCGTTGGAGGGAATACCGCCGACGATGAGCCCCAGTTTGTCAACCCGTTCCGGGTGTCTGTAGGTAGTCAACACGCTGATCTGCCCGCCCTGCGATTCGCCGACCAGATGAGCTTTCGTGATCCCGGCGGCATCCATGAAGTCGATCAAATGCTTGGAGAAAGCATCGATGTTGTAAGTGATATGGGGTTTGTCCGTATAGCCGTGACCAAGATAATCAATGGCTAGAACGCGAAACTTTTGTGACAACGGTAGAATATTTCTGACCCATGTTTCAGCATGGCCGCCACCACCATGAAGTAAGATGAGCGGCTTGCCTTCACCCTTCTCAAAGCAACGCGTGCGAATGCCGGCGGCATCGTAATATTTCTCAAAGGGCGCGATGGCGTCCAATTCCTTCGAAGCCATGTGTTTCTCCTCCAACTTCTATACCAGTAATTGTCCGATGTCTTACAACGTAGGATAATGTCTCGGCGATACTACCCTCGCATGTTTATTCGTGTCAAGAACTTGCGAGCGCAAGCGCATTCGGCGTGACGAACTGAATTCCATCCACTTGTACCGGCCAGCTGTGAGGTACATCGATTCGTCGTCGAACCGTGATGGTTCTTTTGTTTCAACCGGTGATTTTTCATAGGTAAATACCCGATGTCAGACGCAAACCAGGCGAAAAGTACACGGACATCGATAGCCGTCCCGAGTGGAGTGAAATGGAACCGATTCGCAAGCTTCTGAATGAAATCTTGAAAGACACAAAGAAGTAGTCTGAATTCCAAGTAACGCTCTCAGAAAAATACTAACGCATCTAGTCTAGCCAGACTGCAGTTTGGACCCCGGATTTGCCGCTACGCCTGGATTAGCACGATCTTACAGCTCAAGTTCGGCGGTGCATCGACCCTGGGCTCGAACAGCTGGATGGGAACATGTTTTCTTATACATGATAGCTCGCGCTTTGAGAGAATTCGCTCAGCGTTTAAAACTGTTTGGAAGCATGCTAAATTATCCAATATTGCTCTCCATATTCTGCGCCATACATTTGCCAGCAGATCAGCTGTGGCTGGAGTGGATATGCGAACGATCCAGGAACTTGGGGGTGGAAAGAGCTTGAGATGTTACAACGATACGCGCACTTGGGCCCAAATCATAAATCAGAAGCGGTCGAGAAAATTGCCCATCATTTCACAACGCAATTCACAGCACCTGTTTCTCCCCTCACCAAGCATGAGGGTTAGGTTGTTGATTTCACAGATAAGCCACCCTAGCTCAGTTGGTAGAGCAACTGATTCGTAATCAGTAGGTCGCCAGTTCGATTCTGGCGGGTGGCTCCAGTCTTTCCATTGCGAATACCCACCGCAAGCAGCGGGGTATCAGATCGAACGGATCAAACAATCGAAGCGAGCTGCGGACAAGTAACCCCAGAGAGATTGAAAAGCAGGTAGCGAGGGTCGTTTGACAATTTGTTTGAAGAACTGTTAACAAGGCGGAAAGAAACTAGGGCGCGGCTTCACAAGAGTGTCGTCGCAAAGACCCTAAATCTACAATAAATCTCAGGAGGTAATACAATGATCACAGCGAATGAGTTCAACGGCGTATTGGGCATGATGCCCGCCTTCGCCACCGTGGATGCAACCGATTTACGTGCCACGCAAACCATTGCGGTGGATAATTTGAAAGAAGGCGTCGACAAGATCATCAAAGACGGCGTCAACAATATCGCCACCACCGGTACCTATGGCGAATGCTACAACTTACTGTTCGATGAATTTAAGACCTTGGCCGTTGCCACCGTCGATGCTGTTAAAAAACGCGTGCCGCTGTTTATTGGTGTAACCAGCCCCAATCCCCGCGAAGTCATCCAGAAAATGAACTTTGTAAAGGATCTGGGAGCGGAAGGTGTTTTGCTAGGCGTACCTTATTACGAAACTTTGCATGTCCAGGACGCGGTGAAGTTCTATCATGACATCGCCGACCTTTTCCCGACATTGAACATCGTAATTTATCACAACCCTGGCAATCATAAATTCACGATTCCAGTGGCGGCATTCAGAGAATTGGTTAAGAAGTCAAACATCATTGGCATGAAAGACAGCCATCGCACGACTCAAGCATTCATGAATTTACAGAAAATTGTCCGGGGAAAGATTAGCGTGTTCGTCAATCAGACGCAGCTCTACCCCTACTACGCCATGGGTGCCGCCGGTTGCTGGTCCACAGAAGTGTGGATGGGACCTTGGCCGATCCTCTACCTCTTGGAGCAAGCCCGCAAAGGCGACGTGGCCAAGATGATGGAAGTGATCGAAGACTTGGGTGGCGTCGGTGCTGGCAAGCCGGTTCCGGGAGCGGGAAATAAGCGGCCGGCGGAATTCGCGGACTACTGTAAAGTCGGGCCGACCCGAGTTCCGTTCGTAACGTTCCCCGAAGCCGAGCTAGACAAAGCACATAAGCGCGCGGCCCATTGGATGGAACTTAACAAGAAATACCGCCCGTTAGTGGAGGCCGCACGGTCACGCTCCGCAGCATAGCGATAAACAGTAGCGCTGAAACAGAAATTAAAGCCCCTGAGCGAAAGCTCGGGGGCTTTTTTTATGGCACGCAATTCTTGAATGACCAGAAACGCTCCAATTGATCCTAGATCGACAATGACCTACGGTCTTGAGCGACGGATCCTGAATCAGTACCATTATTTGTCCCGATGCAGCTCTGTTTATGGCGCCGGCTAGGTAAACAATTACTTGTAAAATATTTGCTTGAACCCTATCATAACCACTTGTCGTTCGTTCTAGGAGGCGTTTATGGGATTATTTGCGGAGCCGTGGTTGCGTGAAGCACGCGACCATATCAAATTAGTGTCGGAGAACGCTCCAGATCGAAAGACCAACCCAGCACAGTTCGACAAATTGGCAGAAGCCGTTGAAAAAGCGATTAAAGCCGCACTCGTCGAGAATCACGGCAGCGTGCCCCGGCAGCTCGACCATCAGAATCTAGTGTCGATTTGCCAGACAACCGGCGTGTGGGACGTATTACCACCGGCGTTGCGCGGTTTAGTCCAAGAGGTTCAATCATTTCGCGCGACAAAAAGCCCCGCGCCGGTGCAACAGTCCTCCGCCGAACAGTTGCAGCGTTATTTTGTTGTCGCTCGTGGGTTGATCGACTACATGGAGTTTCACGTCATCGGCAACGACTCCATATTAAAGCGCCTGACCGTCGCTTGAGACTAAGATCTCGTGTTTATCAAGCGGCAAATCGGAACCCCCGCCGACTTAATCTAAAAACTTATTAGACACATGTCAGTTGATGTCGAACACTTTAATCCTAAATCGTGTACGTGCCACAGGATGTCGAACAGCTAATTATGTCAAGATTTTCGTACATCGATGAATTTCCTTTCGGGGAAGTGATAAGCGACGGTTTTCAAGAGCGGATGCCAGTTGGGTTCACGACGTCGAAGTGCGTAGAAGCGGATCTGGTGAGCGGTGAGATCAACATGGGCTCGGACCAAACGGTGAGGCCAAGAACGGTTGACCATAACGGAGTGACCGAGCAGGCTCACGCGACCGTGAGCATCGGTTCTGCGCAGGTAAATAATGCAGCCGATCAGCTGAGCTTGGAGATTGAGCTTCCAAGAGCGAGGAAACAAGCGTCTGCGGGGCGCGGCCTCGATACGCAATCGAGCACGTTGACGGTAGGCGACCGAATACTTAGCGGACTGAGACTGCAAGTCCGCAAGGGAGTCGAAATGGAAGCGCTGCCAAACGTTGGCTTGCCAGCGAGCGTTGAAGCTTTCGACTGCGGCTTGGAAGCCGGTTTCCCGTGGCGGAGCAAAGACTGCGGTCACTCCTAGGCTCAGGCAAAGGCGGATGACTCTTCCAATGGTGTCCTTAAACTGATGAAGCGCCTTGAAAACGAGTGTCGTTGTCAAATTGGACAAAGGCTGGCAGCCCAAAGGTTCGCCAGTGTTCAACCAAGGATTGGACCACCGTATGAGCCAAGATGGTGCGATCGGGCCAAGAGGCAACCAATCCTCCGTGCAGCGACACGGCATTGAGAACCTCAACTCCAATTCCACCTTCGATGACCAATCCCTCGACGACATCGAAGCTATCCCACTCGCTTCTTCGCGCTGCGACATCGGGCAAGTACCAGCCGGCTGGCGGCGGTGGATGGCGTCTTCGATACCGACCATCCAATGCACCACGCCGCTCCAAAATGCGCCCGATGGTGCGCAGTGCGGGAACCCCGGTTGCCCCGCTTGCGACCAATTCTCGCTGAATGGCTTGCGCTCCGTATTCGCCTAGGACGCTACGGTCCTTGAGCTGAGTCCGTACTTTAACAATCAAGTTCTCAACGCTTCGCTTGGTCCGGCGAATGTTGCGGGGTCGATGGGACCGATCCTGCCAGTCGACCCTGCTCAGTCTTCTTCCCTCACTCCGCTCGACCCAATAGTGCACCGTGGAAACGCTCACGCGAAAGCGTCGAGCTACCCGGCGCAACGATTCTCCCTGACGGACCGCACTCACCATCGCTTTACGTCTTTCGACCGTAGAATGTTTTTAACCATGGTCGGTTGTCCTTCATCAGTGTTTTCACCGACCCTAGCAGAGCTGTTCGACATCATATGGCACTTAGGTGTTCGACATCAGGTGGCAGTTGTTCACTTATTCCTTATTAGCGAACGGTGAAATTCTGCCGAGAGCTACCCCGTCCCCTCCGACAAACCGACAGGTTAACAATTCCGCGGCGTGCGGTTATTTGAGTTTAGACAACCAGTACGAGAAGTGTCACTAGTGGGACGACCCTAAATAGACCTATCATCGATAACTCTTTCCTTGCTGGTGACTTACGCGCCGAGAAAGACGAACAGCATCGCCGCGATCACCACCGACCCGCATAAAATTCCAATCCCGGCAATGACCAGCCCTGGTTCCGATTTACGAGTGGTCGGCGGCGGAACATCCGGGATGAGAATTTTTTTGGATTTAGCAATCGGGAATGCCATGGCTTGGTGGTTGAGCAGCTTCGGTGCCGCTCCGCACCCACCCAGTGGTCGGAAACAATCGCGTAGTTGAATGAAATCTCAGAGAAAACTCAGGAGCGGAGAGCGCGAGTCTAGGTAGGCGTAACTGCCTGCTTCTCACTTTAGACTCAACACTCGGGCGGCTTGCTTGATTATTCGCCGGAAGTGTCGAAACACAACAATGGAGTCAACGCGCGGAATCGCAAAGACTAGTTCTTGACTTTCTCTTCTCTCACGTCGGCTGACTTAACCCAGCCGATCATGCCCTGCTGAGTCCTGACCATATACCAGTCATTGCCACCGCTGCTTTGGCCCATTGGGACAAGAATTTCACCCCGGGCGAGTTGGGCGAATTGTTCTGATTCATCGTCTTGTTTGGGATAGAGGCCAGCCGCTGTAGCCGCCACCACGAGACGACTGGGGACTGCTTTACCCTTAGCATCACTCACACCACCGGCTTCAGAACCGCCTCGTGGCGCGCTATCCGGAGCTCTGGGTCCGGCTACCCCTTGCCCCTGAGAAAGACCCCCAACCACTCTGCCATAATCACCGAAAGCTTGGGCAAAAACCATCGTTGAGGAGAAAAGTAACAATGTGGTTAGTGACACCGCAAGAAGTTTTTGTATCATGAGTGCCTCCATATCTATGAGATTGTAAGTTGTTTTAGTTCCCAGCGCCATTCATCGCCGGCTGGATATAGCCAACTTGTTGAAGCTGGGGAAGATTGACTTAATGATTCTCATCGAATGACATGGGTGCCAGCCCTGTCATCGGTGAGCAACGACTGAGGCGATTCTAACATCGACGACATGAACTTTGGCGAGCCTCCAGCGGTATTGCGGCATGACAACTGCCCTACGAACGCCAGAACTGATCCGGTTCTTAACTGTTAATAGTTTGAGTACGATTAAGGTTGCTGCCGCAACGGAGACGGCCGCTACTGCGCTAAATCAGCGTTCGAGGGATTAGACAAAATGATTAGAGGGAGTGGGCGTTGACACCATGCTTGGGCCAAGCTTCTGGTAACAAATGACTGTTTCGATTAAGGTCAGAAACTTTTGTGAGAAGGGATGACTCATTAAATATCCCGGGCCCAAAAAAAACACGACAACCCCGAGAAACATGTTAAGCACGACCATTTTGAGCTTAGCGGAAAAAAGATCGTTTCAGCAGGGTTCTTCAAAAACAGCCACCGATTTGCCAAGCGTCAACCATACCTTCTATGTGCCAGCACCAAATCTCTCTCTTGCCCCTGTGACTGCTATCGTCGATATTTAAGAAAAGAAGAGGCAAAGCCGCCAGAGCTTTTGCTGGCGGCGGAGGTTTCGGATTAATCCTGCGATCGCTCCACCTAAGATGAGAATATCCAGCCATGAGACGAAAACTCTAATCGATCATCGGCGATTTTTCGAAGCAACAGGTGAGAGAAATAAGAACAAAGAACGTTAGTAGCAGACCCACACGCCCAGGACCATCGAAGCACCTCGGCCCGCGCGGGCTGCAATAGTCATCTCAATGCAACGACAACAGGGACTACGACTTAGAATTTGGCGAGGTCCAATTCTGCTGCGGGCGCTCGTACAAAACCTGGGCGTCGTCGCAGAAACAGTAATAATGACACAAATCCGAGTATAAGAAGAGTGGCTGATGAAACAATCATACCGACTCTAAATGACAAGGGATCGTAGAGGAATTCCACTTTATGATTACCTTTCGAGACTTCCACAGCTCGGTAAAAGTGATTGGCCCGCAAAAGCGTTGTTTCGCTACCATCAACATAAGCTTTCCATCCAGGATAATAAGAATCTGCGAGGATGAGAATGCCAGCTTCATTAGTCGTTGCTTGTATTGTCACCCGGCTGTTCTTATAGCTTGTGATCTTCGCTTGCGCTTTCAATATCGCTAAAGGCCTGGGTGTCACAAGTTCACTCAGTATTACTTCTTTATCAGGATCAAAATCTGCGGATGCTAGGCGTTGCAGGATCTTGGCTGGCTCTTTTTCCACAGTATACCTCGGCACGATCACGACCCGCGGTATCGTATTATCCACTTTGTAGAGCCACGAGAAATACTCTGGAAAGCGACGAATCAGTCGCACGCCCTGCTCTGGCAGCTCGCGAAAACTTACGATATATCCAACGTTAAACGTCCGTAATAACTTGATCTGATTCTGGAATTTCATGCTGTTCGCCACACTTAGAAATTCCGAATAAGGTTTACGAAGCAGCGCGTCAATTTCCTGAAAATATTCGATTCCGCTGAGTACGCCGACGTTTGGCAAGTAATTTTGATATGATAACGCTACTCCGTCTCGATACGTAGGTCGCCCCCATACGGTAAAAAACGCCGGGTGAAGGTCCTGGGGAGCAGGATAGAAAAACCATCTCGTTGAACCGGCTTCGGATGGCTGCAAAACCGGTGGACTCGCACTGACTTTATTGGGGTGAAGAGTGAACAGGAAGCTTCGGTGCGCCCATGTCAGATCGACGAATACAATCGAGACAAGAAGGATTGAACAAAACGTCGGCTTAAGATATTGCGTTCTGGTAAGAGTTAAGAGAAAAGCTAGCGCTAGCGAGAGCAGTAGCTGTCGTTGTAGATTGGCTAATACTGAAGCTGAGGCTTTTGCATGGGCTTCCGAAAGCGGCGGTATATTACTTGCCAGCGCAATGAAGTCAGATACGAGCTCCGATTTGGCAACCGAGATAATATACGCGCTTGCCCATAGAATACAGATGACGCCCATGACAATTGTCGGCCCAATAGTTGTTTTCTTTCGGTCGAGTGAAAAAGCCTGAAGTCCTCGCATTGCCATGAATAACAGCAATGCATTTGTTAAAAAGAATAATTTTTCGGGAAAACGAACGGCTGTTAATGCCGGAACGTGTTTAAGTATGAAGGGATAAAGAAGCGCGTTACTACCCAATGCCAAGGCTAGTGTGCCCAAGCTAAGACCCGTTAAAATAAGTTTTTCCCGTCGACTCCCGTAGCAAAGCCAAAGCGCAACTCCGAATAGCACCGCTATCCCCAAGTAGCTGCTGAGTAGAAATGGAACCTTCCGCGTAAAATATAATCGCACCCCGGCCGAAATCTCGGGCTCAACCTCCTTGTCTAGAAAAAACAGATTCAAAAGGCTTGATGGCTCGAAGGACCACATCAGCGCTTCAGACTGAGGTATTGAGAGGCCTCTTCGTGATTGCATCAGCAGTTCGAAAGTTGGTAGAGCCTGGGCCATAATAGCCGATAGCAGGACAACGTTACCCGCCAAAAGAAGACCGACGATTCTGCCGTAGGATACTTCTGTTCGTGAGTCACGAATCCAGACAGCATGAAGTAACACTAACCCCATACTCATGGCATACAGTTCCGGGGAGCCTGCAAGCAGTTGCAGCGCAGCAACAAATACGAATGAAAGAAAGGCACTCCAGCGGGGCCGAATCAGCAGACGTTCCCACACCAAGATCAGCCAGGGTAGCCACACCGCGCTTTGAAAATGATTGAGCAGATTAGTGAGCGAAACCGTCACACCGCCTAGCGTGAAGAGTAAGGCGCCAATGATCGCCAAGTCGCGCGTATAGTTCCAATTACGCAATAGACAATATGTGCCAATCACTGCAATGAAAAAATGGAAAATAAAAAGTGCGCGAATAGCTTGAAAAAATGAAAGTACCAAGAACACTAAATGAGGAGGATAGAACACGCCTGATTGAAGCCCGGCAAGATTAGGAAAGCCTTGAGCAAAACGACGGTCCCACAGCGGCAGCTCTCCGGCACGGTAACTTTCGTACAGGCTGTAACGAAGCGGATAGAAGTAGTTAGTCAAATCACGGTAAGAAGGCACCTCACCCCAAAATACTAAATCCTGACAAAAACCTACGACAAAGATCGCCAAGAGGAGCAAAGCGAACAAGTCGAGGCGCAACGATTTCTGAGGAATCATTTTGCGATCTAATCGAGTGTGAATAAAACCATCGTTGAATAAGGAAGAAATAAACAAGGGGGGCTCAGCTGAGCCCCCCTTGTTTATAGACAGGTCGGAAATCGAGCAGGTTACGGACAAGCGGCGCCGGTGATCTGGCCTGTTGAACTAGAGAATGTCCAAGTGTTGCTGCTGCAATTTGTGTGCTGGGCGGTCAGCGTGAAGGCATTGGAGTTAGCAACGACGGCCGCGATCACTGTAACACCGGTGGTCGCATTAAACCCGGGAGGGGTACCACTCGCCATCGTAGCAGCAAGATAAGTTGATTTCGCGGCAAAATAGGCTTCTTGGGCCACCGCAGCATTTCTCAAATCGGATTTAACCTGAGCCTCATGGCCGCGCTTTCTATAAGCCGCGAACTGAGGTATCGCGATCGCCGCCAAAATACCGATGATGGCAACCACCACCAGCAACTCGATCAAGGTAAAACCAGATTCACTTTGCGAACGTAATTTCTTCATCTCTAGACACTCCTTTTTCGGAATTATTTTTCTACTTCAAAGCTTTTTCCTTTTCAGAAACTTTCTATGGTCAGGGCTTCAATGCCGTCGATAGCCACCTCCTTGAGAATAAGCGTTATAAAATCTAAACCGTTGAAACCTCACTAACGCAATTGAAAGGCCAAACTTTGGCAAGGCTGTTGAGTGACGGAATTGGGGGAAGAATATTGACAGCCTATCAACTTAGTTCGCTCAAAACTACGTTAATTCAATAGGTTAGAAATTCTCGCTGCAAATCAATGGACATCAAAGAAAGGGATATAAATCTAGAAGATTCAAATTTACGGAATGTGGTAATTGGCGGTTTGACAAATTTTGTTATTCGGAATCATTGGTTTGTTCAGAAAAAGAATGATTTTTTGATCCAAGAAGCTCATATTTTTCCAAGCGATGACGCAGTGAACGATAATTGATTCCGAGGATTTCCGCCGCCTTCTTCTGAACGCCATTGGCGCGCTTTAACGCGCCCACCAATATATATTTTTCATGGGTCTCTAGCTCAACATCTAACGACAGCCCTTTATTGAAAAATACCTCCGCACCACCCAGTGTAGTCCGGTCGAACGCATTGGTATCATCGGCGCTCGGTACACCTTTTACTTGAAGTGGTAGATCCTCATCCGTCAGGATATTCTTGTTGGTCACCGCCACAGCGTGCTCTATGATGTTTTCCAACTCCCGGACGTTTCCAGGATACGTATGGTTCATCAGCTGCATCAGCGCTCCGCTAGATATTTCTTCGACGTTCTTGTCAAGGGAAGCCGCGAATTTCCGGAGGAAGTAGTGGGCAAGGGAGGGGATATCTTCTTTGCGGCTGCGCAGCGGCGGCAATACCATATGGACAACGTTGAGCCGGTAATAAAGGTCCTCGCGGAATCTTCCTTCCTCCAATTCCTTGCGCAGATCCCGGTTGGTCGCCGAGATCACGCGCACGTCTACCTTAACCGGTTTGTTAGCACCGACCGGCGTGAAGCTTTTCTCTTGCAGCACGCGTAATAGTTTGACTTGGAGGTGCAGCGGCAATTCACCCACTTCATCGAGAAATATGGTTCCCTGATCCGCTTGTTTGAATAACCCATTGTGATCCGCCACGGCGCCGGTAAAAGCCCCGCGTACGTGACCGAATAATTCGCTTTCAATCAAAGTTTCTGGGATGGCGCCGCAATTGACGGCGACAAAAGGCTTACCTTGCCGCGGTCCGTTTAAATGAATCGCCCTAGCCACCAGTTCTTTTCCAGTGCCACTTTCACCGGAAATCAAGACGTTGGTGCAGCCGGCCGCGACCTTTTGAATGAGTTGGTAGATTTTTTCGATGCCCCCGCTTTTGCCTACGACTCCTTCGAAGCGAAAAGGCACCGAATCGAGACCCTTAGAAGATGCCGGTAATTCGATTTCCCGCGATCTGCGCAGTTCTTCCTCGATGCGAACTTTTTCTTCGGTCTGTTTCTGTTTTGTGACATCCTCGAAAATGGCGACATACCCGAGCAGCTGTTGGTTGGAATCGCTGAGTGGAGCGAGCGTCAGTCGGATTTGTTTCTGGCTTCCCTGCAAGCCGGGTAACGGAAGCTCTTCGCTATACACGGCACCACTACGATCTCCGCGTCGAAAATCATATCGCAAGCCGAGGATGATTTGATCGAGCCGCTTGCCCATCACCGCAGCTTCAGCAAGCGAAATCAAACTCTGCGCTTGCTGATTAAAATAGTTAATGCGACCCTGATTATCGGTAATGGCAACGCCGCTGCCAATACCCTGCAAGAGCGCTTCTTTGAATGCATCGAGCTCCTGAAAGTCGATCTGTTTTTCTTTCAACAGCTTCTGAGTTTCGCCAAGCTTGTCGGCGAGAAATCCGCTCAGGCCGGCGATCACGAAGAAACTGCCGATATTGATAACCATGGTAACTAACGACGGCCCAGATACCGCCGCAGTATTGCCATTTTGCCACCAATGTTGCGCCCAAAAGAGCAGCGCAGCATAACATATGCTTGAACTTCCCGCGGCGATAAACGCGCCTCGGTAGAACAATAATATAGCCGCGTCGATCACGGCTAAGTTATAGAGAAAAGAAAATGGGCTGGAGCTATCTCCGGTGATCCAAATAATCCCGGTAATTAGAAAAACGTCAAAAGTGACTTGGGCATGAGCGAATGCGCGCAGATGATTCAACCGCGGCAAGAACAGCGCCGAAGCGATCGAGATCGCGTAGGCAAGGATTAGCGGTACAGAGAGACTGACAAGGAAACGGATGTCTGACTCCGTTTGGAAGAAATGAAAGAGCGCCGTCGCGCCGAGAAAAACGCTAAGGATAACTACCCGTAGCAGGAGTAACCATCTGATTTTCTCGTTCAGATCTTTTCGTTCGTCACTCAAATTCAGTTAACCTCGGTCGCATCACAATAATGTGGGGGACGTGTCAGTCTGTTAGTTGCCAACCAGTGAGCCCATTTGGAAGATCGGCAAATACATAGCAACGACCAAGCCACCGAGGATGACGCCTAACACCACCATAATCGCCGGTTCCATCATAGCTGTTAAATTGTTGACCGCGTCATCGACTTCTTCTTCATACAGTTCCGCGACTTTCCGGAGCATCACATCTAGCCCACCAGTGCTTTCGCCTACGGCAACCATCTGACAAACCAGAGGCGGAAAAATCTTACTTTCCCGCAATGGATCAGCCACGGTGTTACCTTTACTGATGCTCGCCCGGCTCTCCATGATGGCCTTCTCGACAACTTTATTGCCCGCGGTTCTGGCCGTAATCGCTAAACCGTCGAGGATCGGGACTCCAGAACTCAACAACAGCGCCATATTCTGCGTGAACCGCGCTACAGCAACCTTTCTGAGCAAGTCGCCAATCACCGGCAGCCGTAAAAGTAGCCGATCGATGTTCATGTGCCCATGAGGTGTCTTGTAGTAGAACTTGATGGCCATCACGACGCCGATACCGATCGCCAACATGAGCCACCAATAAGCGACGAAAACGTTACTGATGTTGATACAAATCTGCGTCGGCGCCGGCAGTGCCTTTCCCATACTGCCATAGAGATCGGCGAAGACTGGGATGACAAAAATCATCAACACGGCGACGACAATGATCGCCACCATTACGATGGCGACGGGGTAGATCATTGCTCCCTTGACCTTCTTTTTTAGCCTGCTCGCTTTCTCTATAAATAGTGCGATTCGATTGAGGATGGTGTTGAGAATACCGCCGGCCTCTCCCGCTTCCACCATGTTAACGTAAAGGTCATCGAAGATCTTTGGATGTTTCCGCAACGCGTCTGCAAGCGTACAGCCACCCTCGACATCCCGGCGTACAGTGTTGATCGTAGTGCGTAGCAACTTGTTCTCGGACTGTTCACCAAGGATGTCGAGGCACTGCACAATCGGCAGGCCGGCATCGATCATCGTCGCCAGCTGCCGGGTAGCCACAGAGACTTCTTTTGTCGAGACAGTGGGGCCAAAGCCGGGGATATTTAATTCTCTATCAAGCCCAGCGCCCTTTTCCCGTACCTTGTTGGCAACGGGCCGTATCCGCTGTTCGCGCAGGCGCGCTAATGCGGCTTCGAGATTCGGCGCCTCGAGAGTGTCGCCTTTAACGATTCGCCCCTGTGCGGTTCGCCCTTCCCAAACAAATATAGCCATAGGTCAATTCGTCCCGACTTTTGTCAAATTCAATCGCATCCGATCTCAGAATGCCTAGTGATAGTCATTCGGTCATACCGACTTAAAACCCCAGCGAGAACACCGAGCCAAACCCTTTATCCGTATCGGTCACGCGAATGGTTTCGTCCACGGTGGTGAATCCGTCGCGAACTTTCTGCAAGGCACTCATGCGTAGAGTGCTCATGCCAAGCTTTACCGCTTCGCGTTTGAGTTCCATCGACGATACGCCTTTATTGATCAGTTCCTTGATTGCTTCATGCATCACCATCACTTCGTAAACGGCTAAGCGGCCCCGATAGCCGGTGCCACTGCAGTTCGCGCAACCCTTTCCGTGAAAAGTCGGAAAGCCCGCGCTGATATCGGCGGCATCGATCCCAAGATTAATCAAAACTTCCGGTTTGATCTCGATCGGCTCTTTGCACTTATCGCAGATTTTTCTAACTAATCGTTGCGCTAGAATGAGATTGATCGAAGAGGTCAATAAAAATGTTTCCACACCCATATTGATCAGTCGATCGACGGTGGCGGGACAGTCGTTGGTATGCAGCGTGCTCAAAACTAGATGGCCGGTGAGCGCTGCTTTAATAGCTATCTGCGCCGTTTCCAGATCGCGGATTTCACCGACCATGAGAATATCCGGGTCTTGACGTAGGAATGATCGTAAGGCCGCGGCGAAATTTAGGCCGATCTGCTCTCGGACCTGTACCTGATTGATACCCATCAGATTGTACTCGACGGGATCTTCGGCGGTGGAAATATTCACATCCGGTTTGTTGAGTTCAGATAACGCTGAGTAAAGCGTTGTCGATTTACCGCTACCGGTCGGACCGGTGATCAGGATCATGCCGTAAGGCTTATGAATCGCGTCTTGAAAGTCTTTCAAATTTGGCGGATCGAAGCCGAGCTTGGCCATGTCAAGCTGCAAGTTGGACTTGTCCAACAAGCGCATGACGACTTTCTCGCCAAACAGAGTGGGCAAAATCGATACGCGGATATCCAACTCACCGCCCGTACCCATCTTGAGCTTGATGCGGCCGTCTTGGGTCAAACGGCGCTCGGCGATGTCGAGTCCCGCCATGACTTTCAGACGGGATACCAAGGCATTCTTGAGCCGCAACGGTGGACTCATGATTTCCTGGAGCACACCGTCAATGCGGAACCGTACCCGAAACACTTTCTCGTAGGGCTCGATATGAATGTCGCTGCAGCGACGTTTGGCGGCATCCGCCAAGATCGCGTTGACAAGCGTGACCACCGGTGCATCCATGGTGGCTTGCTGCAGCTCTTGCAGATTGACGTCGTCGTTTTCTTGGACGACCTCCATCTCGCCGTCGCCGAATTTTTTTAACACATCGTCGTAGCTCACCCCGCCAAAACGATGCTCTAGAACCTTCCTTATTCCAGTGGGGGTGGCGATCAAGGCCCGGACACCGTAACCAGTGACAAACTTGACCTCGTTGATGGCGACTAGATCTGTCGGGTCAGCGATGGCAACGGTTAAAGTAGAGCCGATCAGCTTGTAGGGAATGAGCTGGTGCTTTTGAACAATCTGCGGGGGTACTACGGAAAAGACCGAGTCGTCGATGTCGGCCGCGACCAGTTCAACGCACTCGATACCAAATTGCTTGGCCAAAAATTCTGCGAGAGTGTCTTCGGTGGTCAAACCTAATCGAACGAGTTCCTTGGCGATGGTGGAGTTGTTTTCCTTCTCTCCTTTTTGCGCTTCAAAGAGTTGTTCGCGGGAGACAATGCCGCCTTTGACAAGAAGTTCCGCTATGCGTGGTTCCATAATTTGGTAAGCTTAGTACCAAATTATCGTTGATCCCCAAATTTCTGTCAATAAAATGTAAAGCGTATCACAATAAGATTAAAGTGATCAAGCCAATGCCGGACACATCAGTTATCGATAAATGTTCGTTATTGACGTAGTGCAGCCTGAGCTGCCGCTAATTTAGCGATCGCCACGCGGTACGGCGAGCAACTGACGTAATCCAAACCGATTTGGTGACAGAACTCTATTGAACGCGTTTCTCCACCATGCTCACCGCAAATACCCATTTCTAATCCCTTGCGGCGCTGGCGGCCTTTGGCGATAGCAATGCGCATGAGCGCACCGACACCGTCCCGATCGATACTGACAAATGGATCGTCAGGCAGCAGACCTTGAAGAACGTAGCTGGGTAGGAACTTGCCGGCATCGTCGCGTGATAGGCCTAAGCAAGTTTGGGTTAAATCATTGGTGCCAAAAGAAAAGAACTCCGCTTCTTCAGCAATTTCATCGGCAACCATGCAGGCGCGCGGCAGTTCGATCATCGTGCCTATCGAATAGTGTACTTTGACGCCATACGTTTGCATCGTCTGTTTAGCGACTTTGTCGACGATGACCCTCTGTTCATGGAGCTCTTGGCGCGAGCCGACCAGGGGAATCATGACTTCCGGGAATGGATTCTGGCCTTCTCGCCGGAGTTCACAGGCGGCTTCAAAGATCGCTTGTGCCTGCATTTCGGTAATCTCAGGATAGGATATGCCCAAGCGGCAGCCCCGGTGGCCCAACATCGGATTGAATTCTTGCAGCACATTGACCTTGTTACGCAGGGTCTCCACTGCAACACCCATAACCTGAGCAAGCTCCCGGATTTCTGCATCGGTCTTGGGCAAAAACTCATGGAGCGGCGGGTCAAGAGTGCGAATGGTCACTGGCAGATTACCCATAATTTCAAGGATACTTTTGAAATCCTGCCGCTGCATGGGTAGCAGCTTCGCTAACGCGCGGCGCCGGCCTGTCTCATCATCGGCAAGGATCATTTCGCGCACGGCTTGAATCCGGTCACCCTGGAAAAACATATGTTCGGTGCGACATAAGCCGATGCCTTCGCTGCCAAATGCCTTGGCGATGGCCGCTTGATCGGGCTGATCCGCATTGGTTCGCACACCGAGCTTGCGAGTTTGATCCGCCCACTTCATGAGTTTGGTGAAATGTCGGTAAATTTTCGATTGCCGAGGTTCCAGTGAACGGGTCAGTAGAACCTGAAGAATCTCCGAAGGCAGCGTTTGAATCTCACCGTGGAAGACTTCACCGGTGTTACCGTCGATGGAAATCCAATCGCCCTCGTGCAGTTCGGTTTGCCCGACCTGAAGCGTGCGCGCCGCATAGTCAATTTGTAAAGCTTCGCAGCCGGCGATGCAGACTTTACCCATCTGGCGGGCGACCAACGCGGCGTGGGACGTCATCCCTCCCCTTGCAGTCAACACACCCTGTGCCGCGTCCATGCCGCGAATATCGTCCGGGCTGGTTTCAACGCGGCAAAGAATAACGCGCTCGCCGCGCTGGTTCCAAGCCACCGCATCCTCGGCATAAAAGACGATTCGCCCGGTGGCAGCCCCAGGTCCGGCGGGCAAACCGCGACCGAGGAGACGTTTCTCCTGATGTGCACGCGCCTTAACCTGCTGATCGAAGATGGGCCGCAGCAGCTGATTGAGTTGATCCGGTTCAACCCGTAGTAACGCTTCTCGCTGGCTGATGATCCGTTCGCTGACCATATCGACGGCGATGCGCAGCGCAGCGAAGCCGGTACGCTTGCCGGTGCGGGTTTGCAACAGCCACAACTTCCCGTTTTCAATGGTAAACTCGATGTCTTGCGCATCGCGAAAATGCCTTTCGAGAAGCTGGCAAATGCGCCGGAGTGCGCCGAAAGCCTTCGGCATAATCTGTTTGAGATCCGCTATCGATCTGGGTGTGCGTATGCCAGCGACGACATCTTCGCCTTGGGCATTGACCAGAAATTCGCCGTAGAAGCTTTTTTCTCCGCTCGCAGGATCGCGGGTAAAGGTTACGCCGGTCGCGCAGTCATCGCCGAGGTTGCCGAACACCATCGCCTGCACGGTGATCGCCGTACCCCAATGATGCGGGATACGGTAAAGTTCGCGATAGGCGATGGCTCGATCGTTGTTCCACGATCCGAAGACCGCGCCGATGGCGCCCCACAATTGCTCATAGGGATCTACGGGAAACTCCTTTCCAAGTCTTGATTCGATCTCGCGCTTGTACTCGGTCACCAGCTGGCGTAAATCATCGGCCGAAAGCTCGGTGTCATGGCGAATGCCGCGACGAGCTTTCTTGCTTTCGAGAATTTGCGTTAAAGGGTCGACGGCATCTTTGTCATTAGATTTTATTCCCATCACGACATCCGCATACATCTGGACAAAGCGCCGATAGGAATCGTAGGCGAATCGTCGATTCTGCGAGTGCACCGCTAAACCTTCCACGGTGCGGTCATTGAGCCCGAGATTAAGCACCGTATCCATCATACCGGGCATGGATTCGCGCGCACCAGAACGCACCGAAAGTAACAGCGGATTTGCTGGATCGCCAAAACGTCGACCGAGGGTCTTTTCAATTTTTCTTAGGGAATTGGCGACTGCATTTTCTAGCCCCTCTGGATAGCGCCGACGGTGGGCATAAAAATAGCTGCACACCGAGGTTGGAATCGTAAAGCCTGGCGGCACTGGGATACCGATGCGCGTCATTTCATGGAGCCCGGCGCCTTTACCACCAAGGATCTCGCGCATTCGCGCATGGCCCTCAGCTTTACCAGCGCTAAATGAGTAGGTGAGGCGATTTTTTACGGCCATGGGAGTAGATCCTCGCAGTTGTCTATACGACTCTAAGTTCCTAAGCTAACGGGTTTTCCAATGCAGAAAACTGATTTAAGAATGCGGCGGATTTGATCTCACGATCCATCTGATACTGAATAAAGCACAGCAAAACCGAGCGCATCTCTCTGATGACGGACGCTGGTAGTGAAACCCGATTGCCTCGATTGTGGGAATCGGTTTGCAGCGTCGAAAGCATGTTGGCAGCAAGATGGCCCAATGGTAACACTTCGCGGCGCAGCCGCGAGCAAGAATCGCACAACACACCGCCATCGGCGGGGCTAAAGTGCCATTGGCCTAACCGGGCTTGACTGCGCGCTTGTCCGCAGCGCTGACAAACATCCAACGCCGGACGATAACCAACCAAATGGAGCAACTTGAGTTCGTAGTAGGTCAAAAACCTGAGCGAACTGCCGATTTCATCCAAATACTGCAATCCATCCCGTAAATGTTGGAAGACCGCCAAGTTTTCTTCGCGATCGCTAATCAAGCCATCGGTGATTTCTACCAGATAAGCGGCATAGGAAATTCGTTCCAGGCTTGAGGCCAACTGACGCAAGCCGAATAGGAGATCCGCACCGATGAGAAAAGCGAGATTACCATGGGCGCGGTCTTGGAAGCGCAGGGTCACCAGTGAAAACGGTTCCAACGAATTGACAAACCGCCGCCGGGAACGCAACGCACCCTTGGCGATGCCTGTCAGTTTACCAAAATCCTCGGTTAAGAATGAAACAATTTTATCTGACTCGCCATAGGGCCGGGCACGCAGTACAATAGCCGGGGTTGTTTGGCTCGAGCGCATGAACAGGAGGGTTATCGTGCAACCGTACACGGGTACCCTAACATTTTTTCTGCACCACTACAACTATTTAATTTAACAAGTGTTTTTAAAGCGGAGAAACTTGACAGGAGGCGCCATCGTGATTACGTTTTTGCGACTATAATTGGGGAGTCAGCACTCAACATGGCAGATGAAAATAGCAAAATTGCCGGGTCATCCGACGACGACCAAACGGATCAAGGGGTTAGTCAAGAGCAAGACAATGTCGCAGACCGAGACGGCGAGATTGCCGAGCTGCGGCTTCGGTTGAATGCCAAAGAAGAAGAAGCAAAAAACAACTATGATCGATATATCCGGCAGGTCGCCGATATGGACAACTTCAAAAAACGAACCGCCCGTGATCGCGAGGAAAGCGTCCGCTATGCCAACGAAACCCTCGTCAAAGACTTATTGCCGGTAATTGACAACCTTGAACGGGCGATTGGCCATGCTTCCAGCAGTGGTAACGGCAAGCTCCTGGTTGAAGGCGTCGACATGGTGCTCAAAGGGTTCCTCGATACCTTAGCTAAGCATGGAGTTCAACCGGTCGTCGCGGTTGGCTTGACCTTCGATCCGGCCCAACATGAAGCGCTTGCTCAGGTGGAAAGCGCTACACATTCGCCTAACACCGTTGTCGAAGCGCATCAGCGAGGTTACTTGATGCGCGACCGACTTTTGCGGCCAGCCTTGGTAACGGTATCTAAGGCAGCGATATCACAAGAGAAAAAAAACGCAGAAACCGAGGTTGAAAACGACCAAGCCGATGATTAAATAACCCGCGTCGGCGTAAGATTTGAAAGCGTTTCTGAGGAGTAAGCAAAATGGCAAAAGTTATCGGAATTGACCTTGGCACGACCAACTCCTGTGTAGCGATCATGGAAACCGGCGACCCCAATGTACTCGCCAACTCGGAAGGTAGCCGGACCACCCCGTCCGTAGTGGCATTTACGGAAAGCGGGGAGCGTCTCGTTGGTCAAATCGCTCGTCGCCAGGCCATTACCAATCCAGAAAATACCATTTCGGCCGTGAAGCGTTTGATCGGTAGGCGCACCGACGACCCGATGGTGCAGAAGGCCTCGAGCGTGCTGCCGTATAAAATCACCGGCAACGACAACGGCGACGCTCGGGTGGAAATCCGCGGCAAGGGTTACAGTCCCGCGGAGATTTCGGCATTCATTCTGCAAAAAATGAAGCAGAGCGCCGAGGATTATCTCGGTGAGAAAGTAACCGAGGCGGTGATCACCGTACCGGCTTACTTTAATGATAGTCAAAGGCAAGCGACCAAAGACGCCGGCCGAATCGCCGGCCTCAACGTTTTGCGCATCATCAACGAACCCACAGCGGCGGCGCTTGCCTATGGCTTGGACAAGAAAAAAGACGAGAAGATCGCCGTGTTCGATCTGGGTGGCGGCACCTTCGATATCTCGATTCTAGAACTGGGCGACGGCGTATTTGAAGTCAAATCGACCAATGGCGATACTTTTCTCGGCGGCGAAGATTTTGACCAACGAATCATCGATTACCTCGCCGATGAGTTTAAGAAGGACCAAGGGATAGATTTGCGCAGAGATCGGATGGCATTACAACGCCTTAAAGAGGCCGGTGAAAAGGCTAAATGCGAGCTGTCGTCTTCTATGGAAACCGACATCAATTTGCCGTTCATCACCGCGGACCAACAAGGTCCGAAGCATCTCAATATTAAATTGAGCCGGTCCAAGCTCGAAGCGCTGTGCGCCGATTTGGTTGACCGTACAGAAGGCCCATGCCGGCAAGCTTTGAAAGACGCCGGACTCAGCGCCGGCGATATTCACGAAGTTATCCTAGTTGGCGGTATGACGCGCATGCCAGCGGTTCAGGAGCGGGTTAAGAAAATTTTCGGCAAGGAACCGCACAAAGGCGTCAATCCAGATGAAGTGGTGGCCATGGGCGCAGCGATCCAGGGCGCGGTTCTCACCGGCGAAGTCAAAGATGTCTTGTTATTGGACGTTACACCGCTTTCATTGGGTATCGAAACCCTTGGCGGCGTATTCACGAAATTGATTGATCGCAATACCACCATACCGACGAAAAAAAGCCAGGTATTTTCCACGGCTCAGGATAATCAGCAAGCCGTCTCTATCCGCGTGTTTCAGGGCGAACGAGAAATGGCGGCGGATAACAAGCTGCTAGGACAGTTTGATCTCGTCGGTATTCCGCTGGCGGCCCGCGGCTTGCCGCAAATCGAGGTAACGTTCGATATCGACGCCAACGGTATTGTGCATGTCGCGGCGAAGGACTTGGGAACGGGTAAAGAGCAATCGATTAAGATCACCGCCTCCACGGGACTTAGTGAAGCAGAGATTAAGAAAATGGTCCGCGAAGCTGAAGCTCACGCGGACGACGACAAGAAGAAAAAAGAAACCGTTGAAGCGCGCAATCAATTGGACTCGCTAATGTACTCCACTGAAAAGTCGCTCAGCGAATACGGCGGCGATCTTGACGCCGGCGTCAAGGAAAGTATCGAAGCGGCGTTAAAGCAAGCCAAAGAAACGCTTGAGGGCCAGGATGCGGAGGCCATGCGTAAGGCCGCTGAGGCTTTAAGCCAATCGTCGCACAAGTTGGCGGAGGCGATGTACGCCAAGGCGTCGCAGCAGCAAGCGGCGCAACAGGCCGGTGAAGCAACCGACGATAAAGGTGCGGGAGCCGGCGGCGGCAAGAAAAAGGACGATGTTGTTGACGCTGACTTCACCGAGGTAAAGGACTAACATCGAGACCTAAACGGACCTAGTGCAATCAAAGCCCCTCTCCCGAAAATCGTGGAGAGGGGCTTTGTTGCTCATTCCGGTCGAGAATGACACGAGGAAACCCTTGGCTGCAGCTAAGAAAGACTACTACGAGCTACTCGGGGTCAACCGCAACGCGAGCGAGGATGATTTTAAAAAGGCCTACCGAAAGTTAGCACTGCAATATCATCCGGACCGCAATCCAGGCGACAAACAGGCAGAAGAAAAATTCAAGGAGATTTCCGAAGCCTATTCAGTTCTTTCCGACGCGCAGAAACGCGCCCAATACGATCAGTTTGGCCATGCGGCATTCGGTGACGGTGGCCCCGCAGGCGTGGATTTGACTTTTCCGGTGGTGGCTTTGAAGATGTCTTCGGCGATATTTTCGGCGAGTTCTTCGGTGGCGGTGGCCGGCGCCGCGGCCAATCGCGCGGTGACGATCTCCGCTATAATCTCTCTTTGAAATTCGAGGAAGCGGTTTCAGGCACCGAGAAAAAGATCAAGATTCCGCGCCATGGCCCCTGCGAGACCTGCCGCGGCAACGGCGCCAAGCCGGGAACCACGCCAGAAACCTGTCCGAAATGCCGCGGCCGCGGCCAGGTTGCCTTTCAACAGGGCTTTTTCAGCGTCTCGCGCACCTGCGATAAATGCCAAGGTCAGGGTACAATTATCAAAGATCCTTGCGTCACCTGCGGCGGGGCCGGCCGTATGCGCGCCATGCATACGCTGAGCGTAAAAATTCCCGCTGGCGTAGATACCGGATCGCGTTTGAAACTGCGCGCCGAGGGTGAGACTGGACCGGTGGGTGGCAGTCCTGGCGATCTCTATGTCGTCGTCCAGGTGGAGTCGCACCCGATTTTCGTGCGCGAGAATCTCGATATCTTATGCGACGTGCCGATCAGTTTCGTTCAAGCCGCGTTGGGCGCGGAGATCGACGTGCCGACTCTTGATGGCAAAGTGAAAATGAAGATCCCTAGCGGCACACAATCCGGCAAACTCTTTCGCATGAAGGGCCGAGGCGTCAAAGACGTGCAAGGATTTCAGCAAGGTGACCAGCATGTGCGCGTCACGGTGGAAACGCCGACACATTTGACCAGTAAGCAAAAAGAGCTGCTCAAAGAGTTTGCCGCCATCGGTGGTGAGGATGTCAATCCCATGTCGAAGGGATTTTTCGACAAGATGAAGCAACTTTTCGACTAATCTTTGTGCCGATAGGGTTATTCTCATACCGGCCCATTTGAGTCTACCGCCTTCGCCCCAGATAATTAATTCTGCCGCCGAGCTTCTTTCTGGTTGACCTACCCATGCAACGTGATTAAGTTAAGTGGTCAATTGGAGTGCCCATGAGTGACGCAGAATGGAAAGTGGAGAGCCCGGACAACAAAGGAACTCAAGTTGAGATTCCCGAGATTCTGCCACTACTGCCGATCCGCGACATCGTCATTTACCCGTACATGATGTTGCCGCTGTTCGTCGGCCGCGATATTTCGATTCGCGCCGTCGAGGAGGCGCTCTCCCGCGACCGCTTGATTTTTCTCGTCTCGCAGAAAAACTCCGCCGAGGAAAATCCCAATCCAGCAGATATCCACAAAGTCGGCACCATCGCGTCGATCATGCGCATGCTCAAGTTGGCCGACGGCCGGGTGAAAATACTCGTCCAAGGGTTGGCCAAGGGGGAAGTCGACAGCTATCTGCGCGAGCGGCCGTTTTTCGAAATCAAAATCCGGAAAGTTATCGAGCCGACGTTACCGGAAGTGCCGATCGAGGTCGAAGCGCTGATGCGCTCGGCCAAGGAGAAGATCGAGCAAATTTTGAATCTGAAGAACCTGCCGCCGGAAATCGTCATGGTCACCGATAACATCAGCGATCCCGGCGTGCTCGCCGATCTGGTGGCCTCGAATCTGCGGCTCAAGATCGAGGAGAGCCAGGCGATTCTCGAGGTCTTCGATCCAATCGAGCGGTTGAAAAAAGTCAACGAGCTGCTCACCCGCGAGCTCGAGCTGTCAACCATGCAGGCACGCATTCAGAACCAAGCCAAAGAAGAGATGAGCAAGACGCAACGCGACTACTACTTGCGCGAGCAGCTCAAACAAATCCAGCAAGAGCTTGGCGAAGGCGACGAACGCGCCGAAGAACTCGGCGAGGTCAAAAAACAGATCGAAAAGGCCAAGATGCCGACGGAGGTTAAGCGCGAAGCGGACAAGCAGCTGCGCCGCCTGGAACAGATGCATCCGGAATCCTCGGAAGCCTCCTTGGTGCGCACTTATTTAGACTGGCTCGTCGAACTGCCTTGGAGCAAAAAGACCAAGGACAATCTCAATATTCGCAAAGCCAAACAGGTGCTCGACGAAGATCATTACAACCTCGAGAAAATCAAGGAACGCATCCTCGAATATCTCGCGGTCAACAAGCTACGGCGCAAGATCAAAGGTCCGATACTTTGCTTCGTCGGCCCACCGGGAGTCGGTAAGACTTCGTTAGGCCGGTCCATCGCCCGCGCCCTCGGCCGTAATTTCGTGCGCATCTCGCTCGGCGGTGTCCGCGATGAAGCGGAGATTCGCGGCCATCGGCGCACCTACGTCGGCGCGTTGCCAGGGCGCATCGTTCAGGGTATCAAACAAGCCGGTTCGAACAATCCGGTTTTTATGCTCGACGAGATCGACAAGGTCGGCGCCGATTTTCGTGGCGATCCGTCGGCCGCGCTGTTGGAAGTCTTGGACCCGGAACAGAATCACGCGTTCAGCGATCATTATTTGAATTTACCGTTCGATCTCTCCAACGTGTTGTTCATTTGCACGGCGAATCTGCTCGATCCGATTCCGGCCGCCCTGGCGGACCGCATGGAAGTAATTCAGCTGTCGGGCTACACCAACGAGGAAAAGCTCGAGATCGCGCGCAAGTATCTCATCCCGCGGCAGCTTGACGATAACGGCATCGCGTTCAAACGCTTGGAAATCTCCGACGACGCGGTGCTGCGTATTATCGCCGAGTACACCAAGGAAGCCGGCCTGCGCAATCTCGAAAGGGAGTTTGCCTCGATCTGCCGCAAGGTCGCGCGCAAAGTCGCCGAAGGCAAAGACGAGTTGACCCGCGTTACAAGGGGAAATTTGCATAGCTTTCTCGGCGCGCCGAAGTTTTTGCCCGAACCCGAACAGGAGCACCATGAAATCGGCGTTGCCACCGGCTTGGCATGGACGACCGCCGGTGGTGAGGTTCTTTATGTCGAGGCCTCGCTATCCCGAGGCCGGGGCAACCTTACGCTTACCGGCCAACTCGGCGATGTGATGAAGGAGTCCGCCCAGGCGGCGGTCAGCTACGCTCGCGCGCACGCTAACAAACTCGGCATTGAAGAAGACTTTTATCAGAAGCTCGACATCCACATTCATGTCCCAGCCGGAGCGATTCCCAAAGACGGTCCCTCAGCCGGCATTACCATGGCAACCGCGCTGATTTCGGCGTTGACCAAACGACCGGTGAACCGTGATGTCGCCATGACCGGCGAGATTACCTTGCGCGGCCGAGTGTTGCCGATCGGCGGCCTCAAAGAGAAATCCCTCGCGGCGTTCCGCGCCGGCATCAAGACCATCCTCATTCCCGAGCGCAACGAAAAAGATCTCGATGAAATTCCCAAGCCACTCCGGCGCAAGCTCCGTTGGGTGGTTGCCCAGAATATGTCGGATGTCCTGAAAGTCGCGTTGATCGAGCGGGTTAAACCGGTTGGAAAATCACATTCCGCGAGCGAAAAAGCCCGTGTTCGCGCCAGCAAAAGACGTTTGGCCAAGCGCCCGGTTCGACCGGTGATAAAACGGCATCGCGAGAAATCGATTCCTTTGCGACCGTAGAACTGTAGTGCAGTTGCCGCAACACTGCTGCAAAGAAATTCCCAACGCAGTGATATCTCCCTCTCAATGAGGCTATGCTCGCCTACCTTCATGAAACTCAGCCGGCTCGGGGAATTCGGTCTTATCGATAGAATCCGCCGTAGGGTTTCGGTGGGCCGCGGCGTACGACTAGGGATTGGTGACGATGCCGCTTGGGTCGATCATCCGCAAGGATCGTCGCTCGTCACCGCCGACCTGTTGATCGAGGGCATTCATTTCGATCTCCGATGGACATCCCTCGCCGATCTGGGCGACAAATCTCTCGCGGTTAATCTAAGCGACATCGCCGCCATGGGCGGTGTGCCCGCGTACGCGATGCTTTCCCTCGGCATTCCCGCGAACTTCGACAGCAAACAACTCGACGAGCTCTACCGCGGCATCAACGGCTTGGCAAAAAAGCATGGGGTAACCGTCGTTGGTGGCGACACGAACCTAGCCGATTCGTTGCTGATCTCGGTGTGCGTCATCGGTCATCCGCCGAGCAAACCGATTTGCCGTAGCGGCGCCCATGTCGGCGACGATATTTATGTCACCGGTACCCTTGGCGACGCCGCACTTGGTTTGGCGCTGCTACGGCGGAAGCAGCTGCGGCAGAGCCGCGCTATGGCACAATTGCTCAAGCGCCATCACCGGCCGACGCCTCGCCTTGCCGCAGCCGCACTCCTGGCGCAACGAAATCTGCCCACGGCGATGATCGATATCAGCGACGGTTTAATTCAGGACTTGGACCATATCTGCCAAGCTAGCCATGTCGGCGCGACCATCCAACAAGACAAACTACCGCTGTCGAACGCTTATCGTGCGCTGGCGGGCAAAATCGGCATGCGCTGCGCTATGAGCGGCGGCGAGGATTACGAGTTACTTTTCTGCGCCCCCCCGCGCCGGAGAAAGCGCATCGAAAAACTTAACCGGCTGGCTGGCGTAGCGATCTCACGGATCGGCTTATGCACGCCGGTTGGCAACGGCGTCCATGTGGTTGACGCCAGCGGCGCCACTATCGCAGTCAAAGCAGCGGGCCACGACCATTTCAAAAAACCGTAGCCTCGCGCCAAAAGAACCACTAGTATGCCTGCTTGCCTATCATGACCGACGCGATTGCCGATTAAACCATGGACGCCGAGGAACTGGAAAAACTTCTCGAACGCGTACAGCGGGGCAAAGTCACTATCGCTCAGGCGCTGCAGCGATTGCGCGATCTGCCTTTTGAAGACCTCGGTTTTGCCAAGCTCGACCATCATCGCGCTTTGCGTCAAGGTTTTCCCGAAGTGGTCATGGGTCAGGGCAAACAAACCAAAGACATCGCCTCCATCGTGCGGGTCATGCAGCGGCGTAAAAGCAACGTTCTGATCACCAGATTACATGATCGCCAGATAGAGCAACTGAAACGCTACCGCCTCGGCTTGAAACTGTATCCCATCGCCCAGGCAGCAACTTGGACGGCCAAGCCGATCCGCGCCACCGGTAGAGGCATCATTCTGGTGGTTTCGGCGGGCACTTCGGACATCCCGGTTGCCGAGGAAGCGGCGCTCACGGCGACCATGATGGGCAACAAGGTCGAGCGGCTTTTTGACGTCGGTGTCGCCGGCATTCATCGCTTGTTCGGCAATCGAGCCAAGCTCGACGGCGCGGCGGTCTTAATCGTCGTCGCTGGCATGGAAGGTGCGTTACCCAGCGTGGTCGCCGGTTTGGTTGCGAAACCGGTAATCGCGGTACCAACGAGTATAGGTTACGGTGCCAGTTTTCATGGACTGTCGGCGCTGTTAGGCATGCTCAATTCATGCGCCGCCGGAGTAACTGTGGTCAACATTGACAATGGCTTTGGCGCCGGGTTTGCGGCGAGCCTGATAAACCGGGTATAAATAGGAGACTATGCGGTGTTACCACTGTGGTAGAGAAGTTCGGGGCACAATACACACGCAGAAAAGCTACAGGGTTGATTATTATCTCCTGCACACCGGCCATAGCGATTGGGACGTTATCGTCAATTCTAAAACCGACACACCACCGGTGCGATATCTGAAATTGACCGATCCGACCGATATTCTTACCTGTATTGATTGTTATGACCGTCCAGAGATTCGCCGCTTATTGGATGACGATTTTGCCGGACGGCGATTTATAATAGACCATCTCTTGGAGGAAGTCAGAGCGCCCGCGTTTGATTCTAAAGGCTGATCGATCATGGACAACAAATACCGCATCACCCAACACCAAAGCGAATTGGCCGTGCGTATCACCGGCGACTCACAGGCGGACTTGTTTGTAAACTCGGGCCTCGCTTTGTTCGACGTCATGGCCGACATCGACAAGATCGAAGTCAAAGAGAGTCTGCCTCTCGAGGTCGAGGGCGCCGATCGTGATGAATTGATCGTCAACTGGCTGCGCGAGCTGCTCTACCTGTACCAGGGCGGCGGCTATCTGCTTAAAGAATTCAAAATCACCGAAGTCAAAGATACGATCGTTAAAGCCGAAGTCTGCGGCGAGAAGAGCGATCCCGACCGCCATGAAATCAAACAGGAAATCGCTACGGTGGCGGAGCACAAGAGCCGCATGCAAAAAACCGGCGATCAATGGGTCGCTCAGGTGATTTTCGAACTGTAATACAGGTCGTGACGACGGCATCGGTTGATGCCTGGGAATTTACCAGTCCGACCAAAGCGAAGAGATGTCACAGTTGATCGATAACGAATTCGGCGGCACGGCGCTGATCGCCGACCCGATCCATCGCTACATTCAGTTCACCGTGCCGGAATCGAAAGGCGAGGTGACTGAGAAGGCGTTGATCGATTCACCATGGGTGCAGCGGCTGCGCTACATATACCAGCTGCAAAGCGCCCGTTGGGTTTACCCGTCGGCGGAACATAGCCGGTTTCAACACTCCTTGGGCGCCATGCATATGGCTGGCGAATTCGGTAAGCACTTATATCCATCGTTGCGCAAAGTCCTAGGCGACGAGTGCCCGTCGGCGCCTTATATCGAACAATACATGCGCGTCGTCGGTCTGTTGCACGACATCGGTCATGGCCCTTTCGGCCATTTTTTCGACGATAACTTTCTGCACCACTATGAAATCAGCCATGAAGACTTAGGTCAAAGGATTATCCTAAAATATTTGGGCGACATCATCAGTCAATTGCGCCGCAGCCCGAGCGGGCCTTTCGCCGCCGGCGAAGAATTACGTCCCGAGGATGTCGCCTTTCCGATCAAGAAAAACGGCAAGGAGGATAACCACAAACCCCGATGGGTGCGCTTTCTGCAACCGCTGACGGGCGGTATTTTCACTTTCGACAACTTGGATTACGTCTCGCGCGACTCGTACATGTGCGGTGTCCATCCCGGACCCGTGGATCGCGAGCGCCTGCTCCACTACACCTTTTTTTCGCCTAAAGGTCTAACGGTGCACAAGGCCGGCAACAATGCACTGACAACTTTTCTCAACGCCCGGCTCTACCTCTACACCAACGTTTATTACCATCGCACTACCAGGGCGATCGACTTGCACTTGCGCGATATCTTTCCTGAGACCATGAAATTGCTGTTTCCCGGCAATCCGCTGGAGCACATGGAAGACTATCTTTACTTGACCGACTGGTCGCTTCTGCAAGAAGTTTCCCGCTGGGGGCGGCAGAAAAGCGAGCATGAGGCGCTCGGTAAGGAATGGGAATCCGTGCTCCATCGCGAGGTGAAATGGAAGATGGCGTTCGATCGTACGCTTTCGCTCAACGAGCTGCACTACGGCGTCGACTTGATCCAAGACACCGACTGGGAGAAGCGCATTCGCGCCGGTTTACCGACGGCGCTGCGCGACCTGACATTTCGCGTCGACATGGCGACACAAGATCCCCGGCCGGAGAATCCCTTCGCCATGGGCAAGAAACAGATTCACATTTACGACCCGTCGAGTGGCGAGATCGCCAAGGAATCGCTGGCCGAATTATTTGAATTCATTCCGTCGAAGATCGTCCAATTTCGCGTCTTTGCGCTGAATCACGACCACGATCAAGTGCTTTCCGAAGTCGCCGAAAATGCTCTGAAGGGACGCTCGCCCGCAACTCAAGACCCGTGTCTAATCCCAGTCCCAAGATTCCCATCGTTGACCTGCGCGCTCAGTACGGGGCGATCCGCGATCAGGTGCGCGACGCCATCGACACGGTCGCCGAATCCCAGCAATTCATCCTCGGCCCGGCGGTTAACCAATTCGAAACCGAGATGGCCGCGTTTCTTGGCTGCCAATACGCCGTCGGAGTCGCTTCCGGCAGCGACGCGCTATTGTTGGCGTTGATGGCACTCGGCGTCGGCCCTGGCGATGCGGTGATCACTACGCCGTTCACCTTTTTCTCCACCGTCTCTTCGATTACACGCCTTGGCGCGACGCCGTTGTTCGTCGACATCGATAGCGATTCCTATTTACTCTCGGCGGTAAAGCTCCAAGAATTTCTCCGCGACCGCGGCGTCATTAAACAAGACCAAACCGTCGACGGTAAAACCGGCGCGCACATCAAAGCGCTCCTGCCGGTTCATCTGTTCGGCCAGATTTGCGACATGGAAGCTTTGGCGACCCTGGCAGAGAAATTCCACCTGCTGATCGTCGAAGACGTCGCCCAAGCCTGCGGCGCGCGCCTGGCCGCCACAGGCAAAGAAATGTTTGCCGGCACCATCGGCGATTTCGGCTGTTTCTCGTTTTTCCCCAGCAAAAATTTAGGCGGCTTCGGCGACGGTGGCTTGGTAAGCGCCCATTCGCAGGAATTAGCAAGCCGATTAAGAATGCTGCGCATGCATGGCGAAAGCACCAAGTATCACCATGACGTCACCGGCCTCAACTCGCGGCTCGATTCGCTGCAAGCCGCGGTGCTATCGGTGAAACTGCAATATTTGGAGGTGTGGTGCGAGGCGAGGATCGCGCGGGCGCGCGCCTACTATCAAATGTTTATGGACAGCGGACTGGTTGGCGATCAAGTAGTGGCCATCCCTCCATTGCCGGCGGACAAATCCCATGTGTTTAACAATTACTGTATTCGTGTCGAGCGCCGCGATGAACTCAAACAATTTCTCGCCGACGCCTCCATTCAGAGTGAGATCTACTATCCCCTGCCGCTGCACTTGCAGAAGTGTTTCGCCGATCTAGGTTACCAGCAGGGCGATTTCCCCCGTGCAGAACTGGCGGCCGGCCAAGTGCTGGCGCTGCCGCTCTATCCTGAGTTGACCGCCACGCAGCAGGAAACCGTTGTCGCCGCAATTGCAAGATTCTACCGGAATTGAAGCGAGCTTTTATCGCCGCCGACGCTATGATAAAAATTTCCCACGCCGTGGCATCTAGATTCCAACGAAGAGCCATCGTGCTTGAATGGTAGCCAAGCGCGGCGTGCAGAGCCAAATTGTTAAACAGAGAAAAACCTATGAAAGACGCTATCGTCGCCGCTTTTGATGAAAGCATCCGGGTCAAACAAGCTTTCTTGCGCGATAATCTCGACATTCTCACCAAGGCCATCGAGGTCGTTGTCGCGGCGTTCAGATCGGGCAACAAACTGCTGCTTTTCGGCAACGGTGGCAGCGCTGCCGACGCCCAACATATTGCGGCGGAGTTCATAAACCGCTTTCGGGTCGAGCGACCGCCCCTAGCCGCGATCGCCCTGACAACCGATTCGTCAGCGCTCACCAGCATCGCCAATGATTACGATTACAGCCAGGTCTTCGCCAAGCAGGTCCAAGCACTGGGCAAGCCTGGCGACGTGGCGATCGCCATCTCAACCAGCGGCAATTCCGCCAACGTTCTTGCGGCGGTGGAAGTTTGCCGGCAACTCCAGATTCGCACCATCGGACTGACCGGAGGCAGTGGCGGCCGAATGACCGGCAAGGTGGATCATCTGCTCAACGTCGGCGCCACCAAAGATACTGCACGCATCCAAGAAACCCATATCCTCGTCGGCCATGTGATTTGCGAGCTCGTTGACGCCGCCCTTTATCCTTGCACGTGAACGTGTTCTGATGCGAAAAAAGAATTTCAAAGCCCTCGATTTTACCAAGGTCCGCACATATCCGGTAACCAAGAGATTCAGCAAGGTGCAGACTTCGCTACTTGGTAAGAAATTGACCAAGGGGGCGAGTGTGCGCGCATTCTTACGCGGCTTGCCGGAGATTCTTGCAGCGCAGAATTTACAGGAGATCGCCCGCAAGATCGCCGATTGCCATGCGAAGAATCGCACGGTGGTATTAGGCATGGGCGCGCACCCGATTAAGGTCGGCCTAAGCCCATTAATCATAGACTTCATGGAGCGCGGTATCATCGATGCCATCGCGCTCAATGGCGCCGGCGTGATCCATGACTTCGAGCTCGCCTACATGGGCGAGACCTCGGAAGACGTCGCCGCCGCGCTCAAAGACGGCAGCTTTGGCATGGGTGAAGAGACCGGCAGTTTCATCAATCAAGCGATCAGCGACGGCTCGAAGAATAATTTGGGCATCGGTGCGGCTGTCGGTCTAGCCATTAACCAACATCGTCTCGCCCATCGCAAGCTGAGCATTCTCGCCACCGCGGCCCGGCTGGGCATTCCCGTCACTTCCCATATCGCCATCGGCACCGATATCATTCACATGCACCCGAAAGCCGACGGCAAAGCACTCGGCGATGGCAGCCTGCGTGACTTCCGCACGCTCACTTCGGTGGTGGCGACTCTCGATCGCGGCATTTATTTGAACTTCGGTTCCGCCGTGGTGCTGCCGGAAGTGTTTTTAAAAGCGCTCAGCTTGGCGCGCAATCTCGGCCACCCGATCGGCAATCTGACGACGGTCAATCTCGATTTTCTGCAGCACTACCGGCCGCTCACCAACGTCGTCAACCGCCCGACTATGCATGGCGGCAAAGGCTACAATCTCACCGGCCACATGGAGATCATGGTGCCGCTGCTTTTTGCCGCGGTACTGGAAGAACTTTAAATCGCATCCGCCGGCCTTAGAATCGTGGTCACACCGGACACCCAATCATGGTGATAACGCTCACTACCGATTTTGGCTATCGGGACCCATTTGTCGGCATCATAAAAGGCGTCATCGCGGCGATCAATTCGCGGAGCCCAGGTCATCGATCTCACTCATGGTGTGCCGGCTCAGAATGTCATGGCCGCGAGCGTTGATACTACAGCACTCGGTACGCTTTTTCTCCGCGGGCACGATTCATGTCGTCGTCGTCGACCCTGGCGTCGGCAGCGTTCGGAAACCAATCCTTGTCGAACATGAGGACAACTATTTTATCGGCCCCGACAACGGCGTCTTGAGCCTAGCGCTGGATGGCAACGTGCCGCAGCGCATCATCGAGTTGACCAATGCCGAGTATCACCTGGAACAGGTCAGCAATACGTTTCATGGACGCGACATCTTCGCGCCAGTTGCCGCGCACCTATCCCTCGGCGTCCCCACAACCCAGTTCGGCAAGTCATTAGATACGTTGGTAAATCTGTACATGCCGCAAGTCCTTTGCGGCGAAAATCGGCTGGAAGGTGAAATCATCTACGCCGACAGCTTCGGCAATCTGTTTACAAACATCCGCGCGCGTGATCTGACAGGGGTACCGGTGGATCGACTGCGGGTGGCCCTTGGAGATGTTCAACTGAGCGGTTTGGTGGCCAACTACGCCAATGTTAGTAGTGGCGCGTTCGCCTGTCTGTTTAACAGTTGGGGCCTCCTGGAGATTGCCATCAATAAGGGTAACGTCATGGAACGGACCGGTGCGAAAATCGGCGATAAGGTGATTGTCACGGTCAAAGAATAGAAGGCTAGAGGGAATCATGAGTGAACGGTTGAGCTGGGATCAGTATTTCATGACCATCACCTTGCAGGTGGCCGAGCGGTCGACCTGCGCCCGTGCCAAAGTCGGGGCCGTGATCGCCCGCGACAAGAATATTCTCGCCACAGGTTATAACGGCGCGCCCGCCGGTATGCCCCATTGCACCGACGTGGGCTGTTTGATCTACGAATCGAAAACGCCCAATGGCGACACCGAACAAAACTGTTTTCGTACCATCCACGCCGAGATGAACGCCATCGCCCAGGCCGCCAAAAATGGCTCAAACATCAAGGATGCGGCGATCTACATTACCCACACGCCCTGTATCCATTGTCTCAAGGTCCTGGTGAATACCGGGATCAAAGAAATTTATTATCTCAAACCCTACAAGCTGCACACCTTGGAGGAACTCCTGCGCTACACTCAAGTGCAGCTCCATCAAGTTGACCTGCCGCTCTAGGAAACGAATTCTTTTGCCCATAAAAAAGGGTGAGGAGAAATCTCCTCACCCAATGGTCATAAGAATCGTTCTCGCAGCTAGATCTTGCCTTGCAAGAGAATCGCGATGACGAAACCGTAAAGCGCCAAAGCTTCAAGCAGCGCTAGCGTAAGCACCAGCGGCAAGAATAGCTTATCAGCGGCATTGGGATTGCGCCCAATGCTTTCCATCGCCGCGGCGCCCACGCGACCTTGGCCCAAGGCGGCGCCAAAGGCAGCGATGCCGACGGCGACACCAGCGGCGAGCGCGATGGCGGCCGCTTTCGATTCTCCCCCGGCGCTATCCGCGGCCATCGCCGCGCCATTAGCCATCATAGCCATGGCGAAAGTTGCAACGAAGGCAAACAGCTTTTGCATTTTTGTCTCCTTTCTAGCGATTTTCAGCCTGCCACCCCTCTATCCTCATCCTCACCGTGCGGCCCATCGCTTTTTTAATGATGTGCTTGCTGTGCATCATGACCATGTTCTTCGTCATGGCCGTGAGTGACGGCCAAAGCAACGTAGATCATGCTCAATAAGGTAAAAACAAAAGCTTGAATTAAACTAACCAGGGTTCCCATAAGGTAGAATGCCACCGGCACCACTAGTTTGGTTAAACTAATGAACGCGCCGATCACTTCGTGGTCGCCCATCATATTGCCGAATAAACGCAAGGACAGAGAGACTGGGCGAAATCCATGGGAAAAAAGTTCAAGAATAAAGAAAAACACCACGGAAAGCAGCAGGACAGGCAGAAACGCTAGCTTTGAGACTATGCCGCCTCCTGGAAGACTGGTCATCGGGCCGACAAAATGTTTGAAATAGCTCACACCTTGCTCGCGCACGCCAATCACGTTGTAGCCGATGAACGAACATAGGGCCAGACCGATGGTGGTATTGAGATTAGCTGTCGGCGCGCCAAAGCCGGGCAGGAGTCCCAGCAGATTGCTCAGCAAAATGAAGAAGAAAAATGTCCCGTAAAATGGCACGTACTTGCGCCCGGCCTTACCAATGATGGCGTCACTCTGACTGACGATCAGTTGAACGATTAGCTCGGCAATATTTCTCGATCCAAGCTCCGCGGCCGGCACAACCGGGTCACTAGCCTTGGCCAACGCGCCACGAGCTTTGATGGCAAACAATATTAACAATAGGCCGGCGACAACGGCGAAAAACGTATGATCGCCGAACAGGTGCTGCAAGCCTCCTGGCAGCGCGTTATACCAAGTATACGGATGTTCCATATCTCCCTAGCTCTCCACCGCTAGCGATCTTCTAACTGCTTCGACAACAATGGCCACGATCAAAGTCGAAAAGCCCAGCGCAAAGGAAATCGCATCCAATTGAAAGCGAAAAAACACCGTCGTTAGTAACGCCAAAAACAATACGACCTTTAACACCAACATGCCTACGCCGAGTTTGACTTGACCCTTGCTAGCGAGCGGCGTCAGAACCGCCGCGACGCCGAAGCTAAGCAGGAGAAAATTGACTCCCATGAACACGCCGCCGGCAATCAGCGCCATGCCATCGATAGCACTGCCCCGCCCCAACACCAGAAACAATGCCAACAACAGAACCGCATGCCAACATTCAATTCTCAGTATGGTCTTGCGGGCCGTTGCTTCCATGGCGATTGCGCGCAAAAAACTTCACCCATCGTATCAACCGGACGAAGGCTCCGACAAAAGCTAACGCCGTAAACGAGATGAGAAACCACGGCGAGGTACGAAGATATTCGTCGAGAAAATAGCCGACGGTCAAGCCACCTATAATGGTGGCTGGTAGTTCGAAAGCAACTCCTAAGTATAATCCTGCTCTGCGCAGGAGCGGAGTTTGGCGATCGTGCCGACGATTGGGGCGGCCCCCAATTTTCTCCACTGGGCTAGTTTTTTAGCATGAAGATTATGCTGGATCAACCGCGATCGGCGCTCCTAGCCCAATCGTCAAAAGCGGAAATTGTCCCGTCTAAATCAGCGTTTGAGTGGGCCAGGGAGACGAACCAAGCCTCAAAAGGCGCGGGCGGCAAATAAATGCCACGTTTGAGCATACCATGAAAAAAACCGGCGAATTGTTTGCGGTCGCAGCGGCGCGCATCGTCCACGGTCGTAACGGAATCGACACCGAAGAACAAAGTCAACATCGAACCGACGCGGTTGATCGTTGCCCTGATCCTGTGCCTGCGGATTACGTCATTTAAACCATCCGCAAGCCTTTGGCCTTTGGCTTCGAGATTTTCGTAGCTGCCACGCCGTGCCAGCATATGCAGTGTTTCAGTGCCGGCGGCAACCGCCAACGGATTGCCCGACAAGGTTCCGGCCTGGTAAACCGGACCGAGCGGCGCCAACTGGTCCATGATTTGTCGGCCGCCGCCGAAAGCAGCCAACGGCAAGCCGCCGCCGAGAATTTTTCCCAAACATGTTAAGTCCGGTTTTATCTTATAGCGTTGCTGGGCGCCGCCAAGAGCGATACGAAATCCGGTGATTACCTCATCGAAAATAAGTAAAACACCTGACTGTGTTGTCATTTTGCGCAGACCGTCGAGAAAATCGGCTTGAGGGAGAATCACTCCCATGTTGCCGCAAACCGGTTCGACGATCACTGCGGCAATGTCGTTGCCGTAACGATGAATTAATTTTTGCACAGACTGTAAATCGTTGTATTTAGCTGTCAGTGTTTCACGCGCGATGCTCGCGGGCACGCCGGGACTATCGGGCAGACTCAGAGTGGCAACACCGGAGCCGGATTTGACGAGCAAGCCATCGGAGTGGCCATGGTAACAGCCGTCGAACTTGACGAGTTTGGACCGATTGGTAAACGCGCGCGCCAACCGGATCGCGCTCATCGTCGCTTCGGTGCCGGAGCTGACCAGGCGAAGTTTCTCGATCGATGGCACGCGCCGCGAAACTAATTCCGCCAACTCCACTTCCCCTTGTGTCGGCGCACCGAAAGTTGTCCCATTAGCAGCACGTTGGGTGATTGCCCGGATAATCTTCGCGTTGGCGTGACCGAGAATCATCGGTCCCCATGAACCGACATAGTCGATATATGGTTTCTTATCGGCGTCGAAGACATGACTGCCTCGGCCGCGGGAAATAAATAGCGGCGAGCCGCCCACCGACTTCCACGCGCGTACCGGGCTGTTCACACCGCCGGGAATTTTCTTCAAAGCGCGGCGAAATAATTTTTTCGATTGTAAAGACATTGTGAGTGAGTGTTGCTAACATCGCACTTTGCTTCTGTCAAGTAAGTTGAATTACTGAAAAAAAAACTTTCTTTATTTTTTTTCTTGCAATGAATTTTGAAAAGGCATATTACACATCCTTCTCAATGACACATAAATCATTTTCACTTCGACTCGCTCGATCGTTTGAGAAAAAAAATTCTCTCGTCGTGCGGAGGAGTGAATTTTTCTTGGCGGGTTTTGGGGTAAATCGTTTGGGTAGAATATTTTGCCGGCGAATTTTCTCTCAATGTTTTCTATAACAACCTAAATTTCGGCAGCTAATTAGTTATCCACAGCTGTGGATAACGTTGTTTGTAACTATTTTTTGTTTTTAGCAGAAAATCTTACTTGCAGTGGTCTTTTCTATGGCTTATTTGTGGGCTGAAGCTCAAGCGGAAATAAAAGAGCGGATTGGTAAGCAAAACTACGATACCTGGATTAGACCGATCCAGTTTGTCTCCAGGAATAAAAACGAGTTGGTTGTGGCGGTGGCAAACAAGTTTTTTCGCGACTGGGTCGGACAAAACTATCTTGACGATCTCGAATCAGTCGTTAGTGCCATTGCGAAACACGACCTGAAGGTTGTTATAGCAGTTGAGCAAAACGGCGACGAGGCGAAGCCACAGGAAAAGATCCAGCGCAAAGATGACAAAGAGCGTGAACGTCAACCACGCCAAAGTCATCTGGTGCAGAAGTATACTTTTGATAACTTCGTTATAGGTACGAGCAATCAGTTTGCCCACGCGGCGTGCATGGCAGTCGCCAACCAACCCGGTGAGCATTACAACCCGCTATTTATCTATGGTGGTGTCGGTCTCGGCAAAACGCACTTGGTTAATGCCATCGGCCATCAAGCGGCGGCCAGGAGACCGAATCTAAAAATCGTTTATCTTAGCTCAGAATCGTTCATGAACGAGCTGATCAGTTCGCTAAGGCGCGATAAGATGGACGAATTTAAGAAGAAATTTAGAAACGTCGATATCCTGATCATCGACGACATTCAGTTCATCGCCGGCAAAGAGCGCACTCAAGAAGAGTTTTTCCACACTTTCAATTCTCTTTATGAGTCCCATAAACAGATTGTCATTACCTCAGATAAATTCCCCAAAGACATTCCCGCCATAGAGGATCGCCTGAGGAACCGCTTCGAATGGGGCCTAATCGCAGATATCCAGCCGCCGGACATGGAAACAAGAGTCGCGATTCTGCAGAAAAAGGCTGAATTTGAGGGTGTGCCGCTACCAGATGACGTGGCGATCTTTCTGGCATCGAACATCAGCTCCAACGTGCGCGAGTTGGAAGGATCACTAACACGCTTGGGTGCTTTTTATTCGCTCACCAAGGCCGCCATTACGATCGACTTTGCCAAGGACGTCCTACGCAATAACTTAAAAAGTTATGAACGGGAAATCACAGTCGAGGGTATCCAAAAAACCATCTGCGACCATTACAATCTAAAAATTGGCGACTTGAAAGCGCATAGACGCACCCAAAATCTCGCCTTTCCACGCCAAGTCGCGATGTATTTGTGCCGCAAACACACCCAAACATCGTTCCCTGGTATCGGCGACAAATTTGGCGGCAGAGATCATTCCACGGTTATCCACGCTTCGAAAACCATTGAGCGACGCATCAAAGAAGATCCCAACATGCAAGCGACCATTGCAGTAATCGAGCGCAATCTAAATATCCACAAGTAGTTGTGGATAGCCTGTTATCAATACCCTTTCGATCTGTCCATAACTGTTCAGGGATCGCCACACAGCCGGTCAAAGGGTGGATGAGCGGTATAATCACCACAAGTTAATCACAAGCTATCTTACCGAATTATCTCCTTAAACGCGTTTACCCACATTTTCCACAGCCCCTACTATTACTTCTTATTTTTATATATATATAAGCACAGAAGAAGTCACCGGGAGGAAGTATGGAAATTAAAGCCAAGCGGGGAGATCTTCTCGCAACGCTTTATTGGACTCAAAGCATTGTCGAGCGGCGTAACACCATGCCGATCCTCGCCAATGTCATGATTGAAGCGCAAAAAAGCGGCATACGTATCACGGCCACGGATCTTGAAGTGGGTGTCCGCGGTGGTGTCGACGGCGAGGTCGTAAAAGAAGGCAGCGTAACGGTCAATGCCAAAAAGCTTTATGAAATAGTCAGAGAAGTGCCTAACGATCTGGTTCAATTAAAACGCTTGGACAACGACTGGGTCGAGATTCGCAGCGGTAAATCAGTTTTTAAGATATTCGGTATGGATGCCAAGGAGTTTCCTCAGTTTCCCCAATTCGATAGCAGTGGATTGTCGACGACACCGGCGTCAACCGTGCGCGAAATGATCGAGCGGACGATCTTTTCGGTATCGACGGACGAGACCCGCTATAGTCTCAATGGGGTTTACATCGAACAGTGCGAAGGCGGTAAAGTACGCATGGTCGCCACCGACGGTCATCGTCTAGCGTTCGAAGAGAAGCAGGTCGGCTCCCTTGGCCTGACCAAAGGCGTGATTTTACCGAGAAAGGGATTGTCTGAACTAAAGAAGCTATTAGAAAGCGGTGAAGACGGCGCCGTATCTCTAGGTTTCAAGGAGAACATGGGGCTCGTCAGCAAGGACAAGGTCGAGCTTTTCATGCGCCTAATAGATGGTGATTTCCCCGACTATACTAAGGTAATCCCCGTCGGTAACCCGAATATCGCCAAACTCGACCATGAAGAGTTATTGCGCGCTTTGCGCCGGGTTTCGATTCTTTCCAGCGAACGCTACAAGGGTGTAAAAATGGAGTTCGCTAACGGCAAACTGTCGATCTCGGCGAATAACCCAGATCTTGGCGAAGCGGTGGAAGAAGTCGAGGCTGACTATAAAGGCAAGACCATCGCCATCGGTTTCAATGCCCGATACTTATTAGATGTTTTGGCGGTTTTGGGCGGTGAGGGAGAGATCGAATTTGAACTGAAAGACGAACTCAGCCCCAGCGTCATCCGAAAAGCCGGTGTTGATGGCTATCTTTACGTTCTGATGCCGATGCGCCTCTAGGTAAATCAGCCAAGCTGTTAGTGCCAATTTCTTGGGCTAAGTTTTGAATTTCGCATCCAGTAAGTATTTTTCATTCAGGCCGACAATGCCGTTGAACTCGTCAAATGGCATAAGTCGATCGAGAATCGACAGCGTCGATCCTTCCTTGCGCAAAGTCGTATAGACGTCGGTTAGTGATTTCGCCACTGAATACAGCGGCGCCAACGGCCACACGACCAAGTCAAAGCCGAGCTCCTTTAATTCCGCTGGCCCCATCAGCGGGGTTACGCCACGTTCCAACATGTTAGCCACCAGATGGCCTTCGACATGTTTGGCGATCTCGCGCATTTCTTCTTTGGATTCCGGTGCTTCGATGAATACCGCGTCGACGCCGGTGTGGTTAAAGGCGATACCGCGCTTGATCGCTTCGTCGAGGCCTAGCGCTTGGCGGGAGTCGGTGCGGGCGACGATGAAAAAGTCATTCTGGCCTCTTGCTTCGACTGCGGCGCGCAGCTTGTTGAGCTGTTCCTCCAAGGGAATCACTTGTTTGCCGCGCATGTGGCCGCAGCGTTTGGGCCAGACTTGGTCTTCTAAAAACATTCCGCCGCGCCGGCACGGATCAGATCCTGGACGGTACGGATGACATTGATCGCATTGCCGTAACCAGTGTCGGCGTCGACGATCACAGGAATATCGATGACCGAACAGATCCTTTGGGCAGCGCTGACGACTTCGGTTTGAGTCAATAAACCAAAGTCAGGTTCGCCGAGTAATGTCGCCGATAAACTGTAACCGGTAATAAAAGTGACTTCGAAACCGGCTCGGGCGGCAATTTTCGCGCTGAGAGCATCGTAAACCCCTGGCATGATTAACTGGCCATGAGTGGCCAACGCACGACGTATCAATTCCGCTTTTGCCATATCGCCTCGACTGTTTTACCGCCCGAAAAGAGAATGAAGTAACCTAGGTTACAACCGCTTAGCGTCGTGGTCCGCTGCGGTTAAAACCGCGCTGCGCCATCGGTTCGAGCTTGGGCGAGGTTTTCAATATTCGCGCCGATCGCAGGCCAAGAATGTCAGCACCATAGCGGGAGGGATCCAGGTGATCGCAGCGCGCCTTTATTTTCTGGCGGATCTGGTGGCGGCGAATCTGGTCTTGTTTGGCGGTCTGCAAGTCTTCGAGGTCGAGCATGACATCGCCTTCATGGTTCTTGAGTTTGAGGTGCAGCGTGAATTTGCTTCCTTCGCCCTCGCGGGCGGAGTAATCGATTTTCTTGTCGACACTGCGGATGATCTCGCGCAGAAGATTTTCTTCCGCTTGGAAAACGCCTTTGCCAAACATGTCGCCTCCTCCGCCGGATTCGTTATCGAAAGAATCCTGGCGCAATCGTTAAGTGGCGAAAATTTACGCCAATAGCGGCGTAAGTTCAATCGTAAATGAGCAGGGGCTCGAAGGTTTGAAGCGCGAAGCGGATTTGCCGATGGCCAAAGGCGCGAAGCCAGCGCGACCGCACAACCTTCACGGACGAAGGCCCGCGTAAGTACTGCCCCGGTTCCCGGACCTACGCCAGCGACAATCGCGGTTTCCATGACTAGGAGTGAGCCTCGGTGGTTATGAACAGTTCGTCTAAATCCAACTTACGGCCGATTAAACCCTGTTCCTGGGAATACTGCATCAACGTTTCGAGCGCCTTGCGATTGACATCGCCGAGGCCGTAAATCCATGGATCGGGCCCAAGCATTTCTTCCTGTTCTTCCAAAAATGAGCGAAACCAAGCGAGCGGCACGATGCGCGGGTTTTCCATGCGCTTGTAGGCGGCATTTTTCGATGCCTCCAAGGCTTGATACAGATTAAGCGGCACCCAGGGATATTTATCGACGATCTCCTGCTTGATCGCCGTGGTATGCATGATTGGAAATATCCCGGTGCGCTTAAAGTAGTCCGTTTCTAAATCGCGATAGTTGGGGAACAGACGAGTGACTCGCGGGTCTTTGTCGAGGATTGGCTGAATCAGCTCTGGATGGATCAAAGCGTCGATCTCGCCCTCGACCAGCATCTTGTCGATGCTCTTACCAGCGGGGATGCGCTGCGATTTTCAAATCCGCCGGCGGCGTCCAGTCGACCTCTTCGTCGTCTTGTTTGAGCCAGTTCAAGCTGCGATGGGGCACGCCATATTCATGTTCTAAAATTCCGCGAATCCATAGATTAGCCGTCGCTTGAAAATTGCGCAGGCCGACTTTGCGACCAATCAAATCGCTGGGTTTGGTAATGCCTTTGCTCGCATTCAAGAACACGAAGCCGTGACGAAAGCGGCGGTGCAGGAAGACCGGAATGGCGACGAACGGCAGACCGGTGTATTTGGCCATTAAATAATTCGACATGGAGAGCTCGGCGCAATCGAACTCGCGATTGCGCAGCATGCGCCAATGGCGAATGCTCGAGGTCATATCGGTGATTACGGTTAGCTCGATGCCATCGGCTTTGACCGTACCTTCTTTGAGCGCGCGGATACTTTCATAATCGCCAACGGCCATTGTGAGATGAACTTTCTTACTCATGGGCGGTTATCTAACATGCTTTACCGGTCATGCCAAATGGTTGAATTAACAGGGTGAATTGCTACCTTGATAGCACTTTATCGGTCTTAGAAGGACAAGGAGAAGCGATGCCTACTAGGGTTTTTGAAGATTGTTGTAGTGCTGTGGAGTTTGACCTTATCGACTCTGGCCGGGGCGCAAATACCGGTGCGGATCAACTGGACGGCGGTTACCGGTGCCCAAAGCGGCATGTTCATGGCGCAGCAAGAAGGGCTATTCAAGAAAAATGGCTTGGATGTCGAATTGCTGCATATCTCTTCGAGCTCGCGCGGCATCCAAGCGATCCTCGCCGGCGAGATCGCCTTTTCCTACATGGATGGGTCGAACCAGGTCCAAGCGAACCTGAAAGGCGCCAATATCGCCTTCGTCGCCGGTGCGACCAATCGGCAGGTCTTTTCGCTGATGGCCAAACCGGAAATCAAGAGAATTACCGATCTGCGCGGCAAGAAGATTGGCATCACCCGGATCGGCTCTTCGACCCATACTTCGGCTTTGTTTGCATTGAATACCGCTGGTTTGAAGCAGAACGACTATCAAATCCTGCCGTTGGTGGAGGTGCCGAACATTCTCACCGCATTGATCGCCGGCCAAGTCGACGCCGGCGTGGTTTCGCCGCCGACCAATAGCCGGGCGCGCAAGGCCGGGCTTAACGAACTCATGAACTTAGCCAAAGAGGGGCCGGAATTTGTCTCGGTGGCTGTCGGCACCAGCCGGAGCTATATCAAAGCCAACGAAGACACGGTGCGCCGGGTGGTCCGATCCTATGCCGAAGGAGTGCAGATATTTAAGGCTAACAAGGCCGCGGCGCAGCGCATGATGCAGAAATATCTTCGGGTAAAAGAGCAAGACATTTTGGACGACGCCTACAATCAGTTCCGCGAGTATTTGGAATACCCGCCCTATGTCACGCGGAAAGCGATGGAAAATGTCATCGCCGATGTCGCGGTCAGCGATGCCGGCGGCGAAGAATTCCAAGCCGGACGATTTTATGGACATGCGCTTCGTCGCGGAGTTGGACAAGCAAGGCTTCTTCAAAGCGACCGGCAGCAAGTAAGAGACGCGAGTGGCAGCGCCCAGACAAGACCCTTCGCTGCGCTCAGAGTGACAAGAGGCTTGTGTCACTTGAACGAAGTGAAAGATCATCTCTTCGATTTCAGGAAATCGCACTAGCTCGACTTGCGGAACTTCTTGGCCCGGCGCACGTAGTATTCCCACATGGAATCCAGCCGGTGCGGCGTGTAGATCTGCTCGTATTTGACCGCTGCTTCGGCGTCGCTAGTCCAAGATGGATCGCCGGAAGCGGTGGCCATCAGTTGAATGCGCGCGGCTTTTTCCAGAAAGACGGCGTAGAGGGTAGCCACTTCAATCGTCGGGCCGACGACTGTCGACCCGTGGTTTTTCATCAGCAGGCCGCGGCAGTTGCCGAGACTCTTGGCGACTTCAACGCCCAATTCCGGGGTCCGAATTAAGGCGGTGGTGTAGTCGAAGGTCGGCAATCCTTCGTAGAAAATATTACCTTCGTGGCTGATCGGCCGGAGTTTTTGACCGAGAGCGCCGAATGCCGTCGCGTAGGGCGGATGGGAATGGACCACGCAATTGACATCCTTGCGCGCCTTCATGATTTCGGTGTGAATAAAGACTTCGGAGTGGCGCTCGTATTTGCCATCGATCTTCTTGCCGGTTGCGATGTCGACGACGATGATATGCTGCGGACGGATTTCTTCGAAGCCAAAGCTATGGGGCTTCATGAGAATCTTGTTTTGCCCCGGCACTCTGACCGACACATGGCCGAGAATGTTATCCCAGTGGCCTTCGTTGGCGAGGATGTTGCACGAGTAGGCGAGATTTTCTTTGAGCTCTTTGATGTTGGCGGCCATGTTTCACTCCTTGGCAGAGATCGATCGAGGATTGAGGATAGCAGAATCGCAGACCTAGTTCTCAGTTTTTGTTAGCTCGTAAGCGGAATCGTTGAATCTTACCTGTCACGGTTTTCGGCAGGTCGTCGACGAACTCGACCCAGCGGGGATATTTGTAGGGCTGGAGTTTGCTCTTGACGTGGTTCTGTAACTCGACTTTGAGTTCGTCGCTGGCTTTATATTCGTTCTTTAGCAGAATGTACGCTTTTGGCTTGAGTAAACCGTCGGCATCTTGGTCGCTGACCACACCGGATTCCAGCACCGCCGGGTGTTCCATCAGAGTATTTTCAATTTCAATCGGCGAAACCCACAGACCGCCGACCTTCATCATGTCGTCGGAGCGGCCGCAGTACCAATAGTAACCCTCGGCGTCGCGATAGTAGGTGTCGCCGGTCTTGAGCCACTCGCCCTGCATCATTCTTTTGGTCTGCTCATGCTTGTTCCAGTAGAACGGCGCGGTGGCGTCGCCTTTGACCATCAAGTTGCCGATCTCACCGATGGGCATCTCGCGTCCTTCGTCGTCGACGATTTTGGCTTCGAATGCCGGGGTTACTTCACCGCTGCTGCCGGCCTTCGCTCGCCCAGGCTGATTGGCCAAAAAATCATGAGTCGCCTCGGTGGAGCCGACGACGTCGAGTAACTCCAATCCAGTGCGCTCTTTCCATTGATGAAACAGCGCCGGCGGCAGCGGCTCTCCGGAAGACAGGCAAATTCGCAGTGAACTCAGATCATATTTCTTATTGATGCGCAGGAAGCGCGCGAACAACGTCGGCACGGAGAAAAAGAAAGTCGGCTTGTACTTGTCGATGACTTGAAGAATTTTTTCGGGTTCGGGTTTGTCGGGCCAAAGCACTGTTGACGCGCCAAAACGGAATGGGAAATACAGTGAGTTACCCAAGCCGTAGGAAAAAAACATCTTTGACGCCGAGAAGCATAGGTCGGTTTCCTTCATCTGCAGCACCGGCGCGACGAACAGATCGCTGATCGTGATCATGTCATGCTGCAAATGAACGGCACCCTTTGGGTTGCCGGTGCTGCCGGAGGTGTAGCCCCAGAAGCAGACATCGTCTTTCAACGTTTTCGCCGCTTCGAGTTTATCCGAGGCTTTGGCGATTAAAGTTTGATAGGACAGCGCTTTGCCCTTGGGCGTGCCGACAACGATGATATGTTTCAAGAAAGGCGTGTTGTCCCAGATCTTTTCGATCTCCGGCAAGGTCGATTCATGAACGATAATGGCGCGGGCGCGGCTATCGTTGATTAAATATTCGTAATCCTTGGCGAACATCCAAGGATTGGTCGGCACCGCCACGGCGCCGATCTTGATGGCGCCGAAGAAACTGTAGGCGAACTCGGGCGAGTCCGGCAAAATCACCAGCACGCGGTTCTCGATCTCGATGCCGAGCTCCTTTAGCGCGTTGCCGGTGCGGTTAACGTTTTCGAAAACTTCTTGGTAGGTGATCTTTCGATCTTGGTAGTAGATCGCGACTTTGCCGCCACGGCCTTGCGTGATGTTTTCATCGACGAAGGTCGTGGCGGCGTTGTAGATATCAGGCAGTTCCACGTTCATGGACAATTCCAGATTCCAAATTTCATATTCCAGATTTGGAATCTGGAATATGTAATCTGCAATGCCGCGAGCGGCCTATTCGCCGCCGATAATCTCGCCGCCGACATCGGTGGCGATGACGACTGATTTCGAATCGGTGTAGTACTCGATCGCTTCGTCGCCATGCTCTTTGCCCAGACCGCTCTGCTTGACGCCGCCAAAGGGCAGTTCGTCATAGATGATCTGCGCCGAGTTGACCCAGGTGTAACCGGCTTCGATGTTCTCCGCGCCGTACATGGCGCGGTTGATGTCGCGCGTCCAAATCGACGAACCGAGACCGAAGATCGAGCTGTTGGCGTGCTCGATGGCTTGGTCAAGAGTTTTTACCCGCACGATCGGCAGCGCCGGACCGAACACTTCTTCCTGGATCATGCGCGAGGCTGGGTCGACGTCAGCGACGATGGTCGGCTGTAGGTAAAAACCTTTGTCAAACTCGTCGCCGGTGGGACGTTTGCCGCCGAAGACCAGTTTGCCACCGCGCTTGACCGAGTCTTCGACCTGCTCTTCGACTTCTTGTCGTTGTTCTTTGGTGTGCAGCGGGCCCATCAAAATGCCGGCCTTGAGACCGTTGCCGATGCTGATCTTTTTCGCTTTCTCGGCGAGCTTGGCGATGAAATCGTCGGCGATGCTGTCGAACAGGTAAAGCCGCTTGACCGCCAAGCAAGCCTGGCCGCAGTTGAAGAAACGGCCCACCGAAGCGGCGCTGACGGCGCGATCGATATCCGCGTCGTCGCAGACGATCATCGGATCGCTGCCGCCCAGTTCCAGCGTGACATGCTTGAAGTCAGCCGCGGCCGACTGCATGACCCGGCGGCCGGTGTCGGTGGCGCCGGTGAAGCCGATCTTTCTTACCGTCGGATTGACGAGCAATTCCTCCCCGACCACGCTGCCGGGACCGGTGACGCAGTTCAAAACCCCTTTGGGACCGCCGGCGTCTTGGATCGCCTTGTCGATGATCTCGCAGGTGGCGAGATCGGTGAGCGGCGTGGTGCCGGCCGGTTTGACGACGACGCAGTTGCCGGCGAGCAGCGCTGGACCGAGCTTGTTGCCCATTAAGGAAACCGGGAAATTCCACGGGACAATTGAACCGCAAACGCCCAAGGGGTTTGCGCATGACCAGGCCATGGCGGCCGGTGTCGAGCATGACCGCGCTGGTGCGCATGGTTTTTGCCATGCCGCCGTAATGATCGAGGGTGTGGACGAAGCGGCGGATTTCCAGGATCGACTCGCGCATCGGCTTGCCTTGTTCTTTGGTCAGCAAGGTGGCGAGCTCTTTTTCTCGTTGCAGAATCGCATGGCCGGCGGCGAGCAAAATCGCACCGCGTTTGGACGGCGCCATGGTCGACCATTTCTTCAACGCGCCTTTGGCGGCGTCGATGGCACGCCGGATGTCTTTAATGGTTCCTTTGGGAACGTTATCGACGACTTCACCGGTCGCCGGATTCTTGATCGTGGTGGTTTCGTTGCTTTCCGAGTCCACTAACTCGCTGGCAATGAGCATTTTCGCCATGGGATCCTCCGTTCGATTTCAGAACCTCAGAAAAAATCATGTTCATAGGTGGAAGTCAAGAATTCAAACTCGTGGAAAAGACCGGCACTTTGCGACTAGCGCCTAGGGTTCGGGCTGTGTTAGTTATTGCCGTCCAACAAGGAGTCACCGATGGCACGCAACGGATATAAGATCTTCGATGCCGATACCCATGTCAGGCCCGACGCCGACCTCTTGGAGCGCTATTTGACTGCGGCAGCGCGCGCGAAGCTCGCGCAGTACGAAAAGCATAAGGCGAAGAACAAAGATGGCGCGGTGACGTATTTAATGGGCGAGCGCTCATACAAGCGCCGGCTGGGTTTAGCCAGTGACGCAGCGCCGCAAAAAAACGAATACATGAGCGGCTACAAGCGCCACCAGCATGGCAAACCCAATCCTCTCTGTGAGCGCGATCCTGCGATGCGCATTCAAGACATGGATGTCGAAGGCATCGATGTGAATCTCATGCTACCGTCGGGTTGGTTCGGTTGCTGGACGACGATTGACGATGTCCTTCTGGAAACCGCAGTGTATGAAGCTTATCACCGTTGGATGGCGGACTATTGTGCCGCGTTTCCCAGCCGGCTCAAGGGCGTGATCGCGATCGCCGCGCGCAATGTCGCCGCATCGCTAGCGGAGTTGCGCCGCTGCGCACAGGAAAACTGGCCGCTTGCCGTGTTTGTCTACGCGCCCTATCAGTTTCCCCTCGATCATCCGGACTTGGAGCCGATCTGGCAAGCGGCGGCGGATCACGATCTGTCGATTGCACTGCACACTTTCACCGTCATGCCGCCCTATGCGCCCGGCGGTCTCGATTCCTGGGACAATCTCTGGCTGCAACGCTCCGCGGCGCACCCCTGGTGCGGCCAACGCAACATGGCGTCGATCATCGGCGCGGGGATTATGGACCGCTATCCGAATATTCGTGTCGGCACGTTGGAAGCGGGACATGGCTGGTTGCCGGCCTGGGTCAATCGTTTGGAAGAACACACCAAGCTCTGTCCGGAAGCGCTGCCGCCGCTAAATGAAACCATTCGCGGCTATGTCACCGGCGGGCGCTATTTTCAGAGCATCGAAGTTTCCGAAGGCGCGGCGATTACGCAAAGTGTGATCGATCTGCTTGGCCCCGATATTCTCATGTTCGGCTCAGATTACCCGCACGGGGAAAGTTGGTTTCCAGTGTCTGTTGAAACCGTGCTTGGCTGGAAGCTCAAGGAAGAAGATAAGCGGAAAATGTTTTGGGACAATGCGGTGAAATATTACCGGCGGTATGCGGCATGAAACCAACGACCAAACTGGCCCAGCTGCTGCGCCGTAAGAATAAAGTTCTCGCCGTGCTCGGCGCGCCCAATGCGTTTCACGCGAAGATCATGGAGGCCAACGGGGTCGAAGCTTGCTTCGTCGGTACCAGCATCACCGGCGGCAACTATACCGGCCAGCCCGATCTCGGCATTCTGTCGATGACCGAATGCGTGGAATTCGCCAAATGGATCGCGCGGAGCGTGAAGATTCCGGTCATCCTCGACGGCGATACCGGCCATGGCGGGATCATGGCGGTGCGGCGGCTGGCGCGGGAATGCATCGAAGCCGGCCTCGCGGGCTTGCGGCTGGACGACCAGCCGCTCGATCAGAAACGGCGCACGGGTTCGGCGGGAATATCCGTCATCTCGCGCGAAGACGCGGTGACCCGCTACCATGTCGCCGTCGATGCCAAAAATGAGATCGACCGCGACTTCGTCATCATGGCGCAGTGCTACGCGCGCAATGCGGTCAACGGTGGCATGGCTGAGCTGCTCAAACGCTTGCGGCTCTATGAAACTGACGGTGGTGCGGACTGGGTGCAGTTCGAGTCGCCCCACTCGGTCGCCGAGATCAAACGCGCGCGGCAAATCGTCAAGGGCCCGTTTTCGGCGATGAAAGGGCAGTTGCCGCGGGCGCTGACGTTAGACGAGCATAAAGCGCTCGGGCTCAACGCGGCGTGGTACACGTTTTTACCCGACCAGGTGTTGAAAGTGTCCGCCTGGTCATTCTTTCAGAAGTTTAAAAAGGACGACATGCGCGCTTGGGATGAGTTCGTGTCGGCGCATCCAGACACGCCGTTTACCGGCGGGGCGAAGTTGCCGTGGGATGCGACGGGTATGACCGAGTTGAGCAAGTTTGAAGCGAAGTACGCGCCCAAGCGCAAGCGGAGATAGCGAAAATGCGGAATTTGTGGTTTTTGCTTTTTTTCATTCTCATTCACGCTTCGAGCGGCCAAGCGCAGAGCGACTTCTTCAAGGGCAAGCAAATGAAGATTGTCGTCGGCGCCTCCGCTGGCGCGGCGAGCGATCTCTACGCCCGCGTCGTGGCTAATTTTTTGCCGAAACAAATTCCGGGAAAGCCCGAGATCATCGTGCAGAACATGCCGGGCGGCGGCTCGCTGACCGCGGCGAACTACGTCTACGGCGTTGCCAAACCGGACGGGCTGACGCTTGGCGCGGTGACGGCGCCGATCTATTTCGCCCAGCTCTTAGGGCGTAAAGAGGTTCAGTTCGATTGGGCGAAGTTCACTTGGATCGGCACGCCGGAGGAAAACGACGAGCTGTTTTTCCTGCGCTCGGATCAGCCGTACAAAACGCTGCTCGATTTACGCAAGGCCGCCGACGCGCCGCGTTGCGGAGCCTCAGGAGTCGGCAGCACCGGATATTACATTCCGAAATTGTTGGAAGAAGTTTTCGCCGTGAAGATCAACATGGTTACAGGTTATCCAGGAGCGGCGGATGTCGATCTTGCGGTAGAAAAGAATGAAGTACACTGCCGCGGCACGACGATCAGCGCTTTTTTTGGTCGCGAGCCGGGCAAGACCTGGGCGAAGAACGGCTTTGTCCGTTTTCTGGTACAAACCGGCGACAAGCGCAACCATCGCTTGCCTGAAACGCCGACGATCTGGGAATTGATGGACCAGGAAAAAGCCATGGATGCCAAAAAACGCTTGGCGCGAGTCGTCCTGGGTCCCGGCGCGTTTGGGCGGCCGATCTTAGCAACGCCGGGAATTCCACCGGAACGCGTGAAAATCTTGCGCGACGCTTATGTGAACATGCTTAAAGATTCTGAGTTCGTCGCCGAAGCAAAGAAGCGGCAGTGGGAAATTAATCCGGTGAGCGGCGAACGGTTGGAAGCGCTGGCGAAAGAGGTGATCAATCAGCCGGCGGATATCGTCGAGCGCATGAAAAAAGTTATGGGAGAGCCTTAGGCAGGCATAAAGCAACCGTCAATCGAGAGAAGGGCAAATGGATATCAAAAATTACATAGTAAAAGCGCGGCCGGGAGTGCTCGGTGGCAAACATGAAGAGAAGCGGCCGCTGCGCCAATTAGCTTCGTTACCGGTGAAACGGCATGTGTTTATCAATCGCGATTCGCATCCCGACGCGGACATCTACGTCGCGATTCACGAGGCCAAGGATTTACCGTCGTTTGTGCCGGACTATCAAGTGCCGCATTGCCATAACACCGATGAGTTTTATTACTTCATTGGCAACAATCCCGATCTCACCGGCTTTGAGGGGCAGATCATTTTCGAAGGCAAAGTGCACAAGATTATCGCGCCGGCTTGCGTGTATATTCCCACCGGCACGGTGCATGAGTACAAGGTCACCAAAGGCGCGGGCACCGTGACCGTGCTCTTCCGCAACCGCGGTTACACCCATGAAGACAAGCCGTTCGATCTTGCCAAAGGTGAGCGAGATTTTGCCAAATATGCCGGTTATATTTTTTCTCCCGACGTGCGGCCGACGACGGAAATCAAGCACCACACCGATGCGGCGCCGGGCATTCGATATGTTTTCGTCGACGGCAAGTTGAAACCGGAAGCGGAATTCTACACGGTCGTGCGCAGCGTCGAGAATGTTCAGCCGTCGCAGGCGAACTACGTCGACATGCACAGGCATAATTGCGACACCCAGCATATCGCGATTGGCACCGGGCCGGAGTTGACCGGTTTAAAAATTGAGTTTCAGGTACGGGATGAAAAAGTCGTGGTAGAAAGTCCGGTAGGCGTTAACATCCCGGCAGGTACGCCCCACACGCAGCGCATCATCGAAGGATCGGGACACTTTTTTAACTTTGTGCCGAAGAGCAATTACAACGACGGGTTGATGTGAGACAGGCGTCAAACTGTTAATCACAAGGGGGCCGGCCATGGGAAAATTCCGCATTCAGTCGCACGGTCGTTTACAAGAGTGGGTGGCAGTGGAAAAGGGCTACTTTCGCATGAGGGATTGGACTACGAATTCCTGGTTAAGCCGATTGCCACCTGGTCGGCTCATGTTCAGGTCGTCGAGACGGCGCCGCCGGAGATCCAGCAGGGCGCCTCGAATCGATTGAAAGCGGGCGCGGTTGCGATTTGAGCGCGGCATGTCACTGGACAGTCAACATGGCCGCGTCCGCCGGACACGGTCAGATGTGGGGAAGCTGCTACTCCGTGTCGCCCTCAGGCATCTTTGTTGCGCCTGATTCGCTCATCCAAAAGCCCGAAGATCTCGCGAATGTCCCGGTAACCGTCGGGTACCACTCCGGCAGCCATTATTCAACGCTGCAGTATTTAGAGGAGTTCCTCAAACGCGATGAGATCAAGCTCAACTTTGGCGGTTTGCTGCTGGACCGGTTGGCGTTGTTGGTGGATCGTAAGGTTCCGGCGGCGAGTCTGTTCGGCGCGCCCTTTTACGTCGCAGAACAACTGGGCTTTCGCAAGATCGTCGACACGACGTTCATGATTGGCCAGCCTCAACAGTGCCGGGCAGAACGCCAGTTTGAGAATGGCACGCGGTTTTGACGGTCAAATCTTTTTTGAGCGCCAACGCCGTGCGTGGTAGCGACTCATGGACGGCATCGATCACTGTTCGAGCAACAACTCACCGCCCTGCCACCTGCCGACGATCACGGTGCCGACGCTGGTCACCGCCATGGGCGGCCACTACTTCATCCGCGACAACGAGATTCATTACGAACTTTCCGGTGCCAAAGACAAAGACTTCGTCGTCGTCGAGGGCGCCGAGCATGGCCAGACGCCCTGCGTGGCTTGCGAAACCACGCCGGGGCAATATGGCAACTCGGTGAGAAATTTTTACGACTACGTCGGCGCATGGATTAATAAGCGCTTCTAAGCATGCAACTTCTCCAGCTGGCAGAGTCTCTCAGTGCTGCAAAGCTTGAACTTCGGCGAGCCGCAAGCGAATATCGCCGCATGGTGAAATTTGCCCGTCCATTGATTGTGCTCATGGCTTTGTTGTCGCCGGGCAATACCTGGGCACAGACGCCGCCGCAAAAGCGTGGTGGTCACCTATTCAAGCCGCAGCATCGCGTCGATCGATTTGTTCGTTGCCCAAGAGCGCGGATTTCTTTCGCGAAGGCATCGATCCGACGCTGGAAACCTACCGGCTATCGCGTGGGGCGTTTACGACTAATGCGAATTCCCGGCGATAGATCTTCGACTTTCACCTTGCAACGCGAAGTTAACCAAGAACTGGGGGGCAAATGAGTAATCAAGTAGCGGTATTTGGCGGCGGCTGTTTCTGGTGCACCGAAGCGGTGTTCGATGAGCTGCGCGGCGTTATGTCCGTAATCTCGGGCTACGCCGGCGGCAAGAATAAGAACCCCACTTATGAGCAGGTGTGCATGGGTAACACCGGGCACGCCGAGGTGATCAAGATCGAGTTCGATCCGGCGCAGGTTTCTTTTCGCGATTTGATGACGGTGTTCTTCGCCACCCATGATCCGACGACGTTGAACCGCCAGGGCAACGATGTTGGCACACAATATCGCTCGGCGATTTTCTACGCCGATGATAAACAGAAAGAACGAAGCTGCGGCGTTTATCAAAGAGCTGGACGAGGCCAAGACGTTCAAGAACTCCATCGTGACAACCTTGGAGCCGCTCACCGAATTCTATCCCGCCGAGGACTATCACCAGAAATTTTACGCCAACAATCCGTCGCAGGGCTATTGCCAGTACATGATCCCGCCGAAATTGACCAAGCTGCACAAGCAGTTCAAAGAGCTGCTCAAGTCGCAGGGTTCGTGAGAACTGAAGGCACCGGCGGCGAAATCGCCGCGGGTGCCTTCATCAGCCGTCGCTTTCGATTCGAAATATCGCATTATGAGTCAAGTGAAACCTCCGGCGGGCAGCTCTGCCCAAGCAGTCCATACACCGGCTGTCGTCATGCTCCCGGGCGGTATGTTCTTGTTGGTTTGTGCCGTGGTTGCGGGGATCCTATTATGGATCGGCCGGACCTCTGCACTGCCGACCTCGCTGTTAGCCGCGGAAGTCTTCGCGACGATCCTCGGTTTGTTTTTCTTCGGTTCGTTCAAATATCAGATTCACAAGAATGCGCTGACCTACGGCATGCTGCTGATCATCGTCGCGACGTTTTGCGGCTTGAGCAGTTCAGTCTGGCATATCGATATCAGCTCGAATGGTTGGTGGGCCTGGATCGCGCAGAATTTACTATCGTTCCACGGCTTAGACGGTCTCATCCATGCCGATACCATGTTATTTATTCTCGGCTTGACGTTCTTCGTCTCGGTCATTGCGCAGACCCGCTTGCTTGAAGGTCTAACATTTTATTTGCTGCGCAAGTTTCGCGGTGCGGTGCTGCCGACCGTGATCGCGGTGACCGCGGTGGTGGCGTTCGCCTCGGGCATTCTCGACGGCGTGTCGATGATCGGTCTGACCATTCGCACCCTGGTCATCATCATGCTGCTCGCCGCCGCGCCGATAGCGGAGGTGCGCTATTCGGTCATGGTCTGCACCACGGTGACGACGGTTTGCGGTATTTGGCTGGCCTACGGCGAGCCGCCCAATCTGATCATGAAGGCCAATCTCTACCCGCACATCGATAACGCTTTTTTTCTGCGCTACTGCGCCCCGGCGGCGGTCGCCTGTTATCTGGTGATTGCCTGGAATTTTAGCAAGAGACTGCGCGGCGAGCAGATCGAACTGGACAAGATGGATGTCATCGATGCAAACGCCGAAGACGTGCGCTTTCTCCAAGCCATGCGCCACGGCAAAGTGGCTACTTCCCTCGAACTTGTCGAAGATTACGAGAACGAGCTGGGGGACAATGCGGATGTCGTGCGGGAGCGCTTACGCGAGGGTGAGTCTCTGGGCATCGCGCTGCTCCACGCGGGCGTTCCTGATGCGCTGCGCAAGAAACTGCTCGGTCATTTTGTCAGCGACGAGTTAGCCGAAACATTGGATCGCCACTATGTGCTCGACGCCGCCGGCGACCATCATGGCGCGCTCGAAGCCGAAAGAGCCGTCGACGACGAGCTTGCCTCCACTGGGCGCCAACGCCAAGTGGCACAGAAGTTTGGCGCTTTGGCGCTGGTCCCGTTTATCGGCATGCTCATCTGGCATGGCATCGATCATACCGTGCCGCTGTTTTTGGCTTCCTTTGCAGGGTTCGGTGTGGCGCTGCTGGGAATTATCAAGTTAGCCAAAATGCGCAACTTGGCGCTGCGCGACGCGAAGCATGAATTCGCCGAATATTATTTCCTGTTTCCGCTCTTTGTGTCGATTACTTTGTTAACCAAGGCGGGTTTCTTCGATCAGCTGCAAAGTTTAGTCCAACTAGGGATCCAAACACTCGGAATTGCGCATGTCGCTTTTGCCAAATTTTTGGGTTGCACCTTTCTTTCGGCGATCTTGGACAACAACGTCGTCGCCGACTTTGCCTCGCGAACGCTGCAAAATTTGGATATTTCAATTTTGCATCTATTCGCCATGGCACAGATTGCGGGATACGCCTTGGGCGGCTGTTGGACGCATATCGGGTCGGCGCAATCGGTGGTCGCTTTCGCGTTTATTCAGCGCGATATCGACGACCGCTATACGCCGGTGCAGTGGATCAAGGAGATTACGCCAGTGATCCTGGAAATGATGGTGGTGATAACGGTCATTCTCTATATCGAAAGCGCGCTGCTGGACTGGCTAAACTAGGATCGTACGGCAAGTTTAAAGTAGAAATTCCTCCCTAGCATTGGTAAGTTGGCGGGACTAAACCCAGGGAGCGTGGTTATGGCTCGGGTCGGGAAGCAGCACCGGTATTTACCGGCGATCATTGCCTTGTCATTTTTGTTTTGGCTGAGTCCGCTGGGTGCCCAGGAACATTCGCTGCGCGCGGTCTACAACGCCATCAGCGGCGTCATGGCGCCGATCTGGGTGGCGGCGGACGCCGGACTGTTCACCAAGCATGGCGTCAACGTCGACGTGAAATACTTAGCGGCGACTTCCGCCGTACAAGCGATGGTCGGCGGCGGCGAGGAAGTGGGCTTTGTCGGCAATCAGGGGATCGACGCGAAGATCGAAGGTGCTGACTTGACTTATATCGCCAGCGGTTTGCCGACGTTCGTTTTTCAAGTGTACGCCCGGCCGGAGATTAAGACGATCGCGGACCTAAAGGGCAAAGTATTTGCGGCTACGCAGCCTGCTGCATCTACTGACTATGCCTCGCGCATCCTTCTGCGGAAAAACGGCCTGGAGCCGGACAAGGACGTGCGCATCCTCTACGCCCAGGACACGACCAACGTTTTTAATTCGGTGAATGTCGGCAACGCCGCCGCGGGCATCTTGGGTGCGCCGATGTCGTTGAAGGCCAAGGCGGCTGGACTCAAGATGCTGGTCGATGTCGCCGACCTCAAGATACCCTTCCTTTTTACCGGCATGTTGTCGTCGCCTAAAGTCATGCGCGAAAAGAACGAAGCGTTAACGCGTTTCTTGCGCGCGTATATCGAATCCATGGCGCTTATTCGGCGGGATAAAGAAGCCGCGGTGAAAGCCATGGGGCGCTTTCTTAAATCCACCGACCGCGAAGTGCTGGAGTCGGTTTATGATGAGTACCGCGATGTGTTCCCAGTCACGCCGCTGATGACGGCGGCGGAAGTGCAGGCCGTGCTCGATGTATCGAAGAGCCCCAAAGCAAAGTCCATGAAGCCGCAGGAGTTTTTCGACAATTCCATCGTCCAGAAGATCTCGGCGTCGGGTTTTATCGAACAGGTGAATAAGCGTTAGCGCTGAAGGAGAGCGGCGTGATGACAGCGAAAATTCTATTATTGCTGGCTATTTTCTTGCCGACCAGCGCTTGGGCGCAGTCGGCCGAGCTGGTGAATCAGGCGAAGAAGGAAGGCGGCGAGGTCATTCTCTACACGACGATGACCGTTGGGCGACTTCGAGCATTTCAGCAAAGCTTTTAAAGAAAAGTATCCCGGCCTCAATCTCCGTCATGTTTATCTCAGTTCATCGCGGCAAACGGCGCGGGTGATGCAAGAGTTTCGCGCCGGCCGCGTCCAGGGCGATGTTTTGGGCAATAGCCCCGAGCCGCTGCTTTATCTTAAGCAGCAAGGCGTGCTGGGCCAGTATCGCTCGGCGGAAACCAAGAATCTGCTGTCAGGCGCGTGGGATAATGACGGATTCTGGTCCGGCATAACCACCGATTTGCTCGTCACCGGCTTCAATCCCCGGCTACTTGCGAAGTCCGCGGTGCCGAAAAATTATGACGATTACTTGCGGCCGCAGTACAAGAGTCAAATCGCCGTTAACCGCGGTGTGCCCTACCCACTGACCGGTATGGTATCGCTGCGCGGTGACGAGCAGGGCACGGCTTATTTCAAAAAACTCAGCCAGCAAGACTTAAGGTTAGTCGAAGGCTATAGCCACACGATCAACATGATGGCCGCGGGCGAATACCCGCTCACCGGTTTCATGCAGGTCTCCAAACTCGAAGCGATGAAACGCAAAGAGGCGCCGGTGGATTGGCTACCCGCGACGCAGACGCTGGCGACTATTTCCACGATAGCCATGGTGAAAAATCCCCTACATCCTGCGGCGGCGCAAATCCTCATTGATTTCTATCTCTCCGCTGAAGGGCAACGCGCATTGGCAACGGCCGGAAAAATTCCGCTCAGAAAAGGGGTCAGAAGCCAGTCCAAGGAAATCGATCAGCTCATGGAAAGCGGCACCGCACATGTCATCCGCGCTGAGGGCGGCTATGACAAGTACATGAAGGTTTACAACGAGTATCTGGGAATCAGATAAACTCACAATAGTTAGTTCTGAATGTAGGTCGGCTACGACAACGCTCTACTTTTTAGCAGCGGCCAGCACTTCCCGGTAGAACGGGCTTTTTTCCAAACGTTGCCAGGGTGCGTCGTCGACCACGTCTTCGCTTTTCACAGATTTTACTTTGGGATTGGACAGGGCGAGGAAGCGCGCCATGTTTTGAATCCCGGGGATGGTTGGTTTGATGTCTAGGTTGTACAACCATTGCAGCGCCCCATAGCCGATCTCGGCGTCCTGGGCGCTTTTCAAGCGGAGATTTTTGACCAGCGATTTGATGACGATTTCCTTGTTTCCCGGCCGGTGAATAAATGCCACGGTTTCGACAAAGCCGCGCATGAGCGCATCGACGAGCTGGGGATTTTGCTTGAGATAGCCGCGCCGGGTCGCCGCGGCGAGTCCTTGATAGGGTATCGGCGCCTTGCCCAGGTCGAGCAGAACCGGCAGCCCTTTCTCTTTCAGTGCCCGGCTATGGGTGTAATTGAGATAGGTCGCCTCGATGCCGCCGGATTCCAGCGACTGCGCCAACACCGGCGAGTCGCCGATAACCATGATCGTCATCTTATCTCGATTCGGTTCCAAACCGAGATGCTCGATGGCGAGCATCGCCATCGACCAGACCCCGCCGCCGATGCTCTGCACACCGATCCGTTTGCCTTTTAAATCCTCGGCGCTGCGAATGCTCGTGCCGGCAATGAAATCGCCGTCGGCTTTGTTGACGATGCCGGCGAAGAACGCGACGTCTAAACCGCTGGTGGCCGCGCTGACGACCGATCCTGGAATCGTGTAAGCGACCTGGATGTCGCCGGAAACCAGCGCCGCCATGGTCTGCGGGCCGCTGCGGATGTTGATGACTTCGACATTAACGCCATGCTTGCGAAATAACCCTTGTTCAGCGCCCAGCCATAGTGCGACGACTTTTTCGCTGAACGCGCCGTGGGCGATGCGCACCAACGGTAGTTCCGCCGCGCCGATATCTGCGACGCCTATGACGGCGATTCGAACGAAGCAGACAGCGGCGAGAATCAGTCGCGATGGCGAATCGAACAATTTCATCATGAGAAATCTCCTGGGATGGCTGAGAGTGATCCAGTCGAGATCCTTCGGCTGTGCGTAACATAGGGAAACACGGCTGGAGCGTCAAGCAGGGTTGACAGAGGAACAAGATCAAAGATAGGTGTGCGCAAGTAATCTCTGGGAGGATTTCATGGCCACTGATGCAACCGGTATGACCCGTATCAATCATGAGAAACTGATTCGCTTCGTCAGTCGTTCATTTGAAAAACTTGGTGTGCCGCCGGCGGACGCCGAGATCGCCGCCAATGTCCTGGTGGCGTCCGATTTGCGCGGCGTCGATACTCATGGCGTGATTCGCTTCAACCCGCACGCTTGGTATGTGAAGTGGCTGCGCGACGGCGCGATGACGGCGAAGCCGAATATCCGCGTCGTTACCGAGACCGCTTCCACTGCCCTGCTCGATGCCGACAACGGCATGGGCTTCGTCGCCGGCCACCGGGCGATGGAGCTGGCGATCAAGAAGGCCAAAGAGTCGGGTGTCGGCATCGTCACGGTTCGTAATAGCCGGCACTACGGCATGTCGGCCTATTATTCCATGCTCGCGTTGCCTCATGACATGATCGGCATCGCCATGACCAACGCGAGCCGGCAAGTGGTACCGACCTTCGGCCGCGAAGCGCGCTTCGGCACCAATCCGATCAGCTTCGCCGTGCCGGCAAAAGACGAAAAACCTTTCGTCCTCGATATGGCGACCACCACCGCGGCGGCCGGCAAATTGGAATTAGCGATTCGCCTGGGCAAGCCGGTTCCGACGGGCTGGGCATTGAACGAAAAAGCCGAACCGACGACGGATCCCAAAGTGGCGCAGCAAGCGCGTCGTTTGCTGCCGCTCGGCGGCTCGCGCGAGAGCGGTAGCCACAAAGGCTACGGTTTAGGAATTCTCGTGGAAATTCTCTGTGGCGTGCTCACCGGCACGGTCACGGCTTTGAATGCCAACCAAGAACCGCGCGGCCATTTTTTTGGCGCGATTAACCCAGCAGCATTTCGCCCAGCGGCGGAATTCACAGCCGACATGGACCGGCTGATCCGCGAATTGAAATCGACGCCGCCGGTCGAAGGCGAGAGCCGAGTTTACGTGGCCGGGGAAATTGAATTTGAAACCGCCGAGGAAAGATCGGAACGCGGTATTCCGCTGCACGGTTCGGTGCTCAAGGGATTGAGAGAAGTGAGCGAGCAGGTCGGCGTGCCGTATGATTTGCAATGACGAGTCTGGTGGTGAACGAAATTAACGGCAGACACGTAGGTCTGCCCCTACCTAAACACCCCCGCGGCGACTAATTCTTTGACAAACCGGTCGTCGATGAACTGATCCCATTTGGCTTCTTTTGCTTTTGGGTTTGGCGACGCCGCCAACACGGCTTCAATGGCCGCTTGGTTCGGTGTCGGAATGCGCTCCCACCCCGGCTCATTGGTTGAGAGCGATTCTTGCAGCTGTGCGGCGTCGGTGATCTTGGTGTATTTGGACATGATCGCAATGGCGTCGGCGCGGTTCTTGCGCGCGTAGTCGATGCCTTCAGCCGCGCTGCGGACAAAGCGCCGCACCAGCTCTTGGTTGGCGTTGATGAACGAGCGCGTCGTGCCGATCGAGTGCTGCACGAAAGGAATTTTCAACGCGGTGATATTGAGCAGCTCTCTGAAGCCGAAGTTGCGCGCGGTGAGCGTGCTCGGTGCTGAGAGAATCGCGGAATCGATGATGCCTTGCTGCAACGCGGCGACCAGGGCGGGGAGTTCCTTCAGATAAACGAATTTGACATCGATATCCGGCTTGAGGCCGCTCTGCGCGACAACCATGTGTCCGGCGATGTCGGTGGGCGTTCCCTTATTGGTCGCGCCGATGGTCTTGCCGGCGAGACCTTTCATGTTGGTAATTTCCGGCTTGCTATAAAGTGAAAAGACGAAAGTATTGACCGGACTCAAAATGTAAACCGTGTCGGCGCCGGCGAGATTGGCTTCGATGATTTGCGGACCGGCGGTGGTGAAGTGAATCTTGCCGCTGACCAAAGCCTGCACCGCCTGGGTGGTCGGAATATGGGTGAGGTCGATGTTGAGACCGTTCTTTTTGAAGAAGCCTCTCTCCTGAGCGATCCAAAGATAAATCGGATCGGTGGCGATGACGCCATAGACAGCGGTGGCTTGGAGCAGAGATGATTCAGCGGCGAAGCCGATCCTAGCCAGGACCGACGTTATCAATAGAACCAACATCGCGGCGCGGCGGAGTATCATCGCTTTCTCCTTGGAGCGGCAACGCTGAAGACTCAAAAGCTGCCGCGCGAAATCACCACTTCTTTGATTACGACATCTTTGCTCGGCCGGTCGCGTCCGTCGCGCGGCGTGCCGCCGATGGCAACGACGACTTCCTGGCCCTTTATGACTTCACCAAATACGCTGTGGCGGTTGTCCAAGTGCAGGGTCGGCGCAAGCGTGATGAAGAATTGGCTGCCGTTGGTATTCGGCCCGGCGTTGGCCATCGATAGGACGCCGCCTTTGGTGTGGCGCAAGTCGGGATGGAATTCATCCTCGAAGCGAAAACCCGGCCCGCCGGTGCCGTTGCCCAAGGGATCGCCGCCTTGAATCATGAAGCCGGGGATGACGCGGTGAAAGATCGTGCCGTTATACAGCGGCTTTTTCACTTTCTCGCCGGTCTTGGTGTCGGTCCATTCTTTTGTGCCGGTGGCGAGGCCGACGAAGTTGGCCACCGTCTTGGGCGCCTTTTCGTCGAACAGCTGAATCACGATGTCGCCCATGCTGGTTTTCAGCGTGGCGTAAAGCGGCCCCTTTTTTTCTTGGCTGTTGGCATGGTTACCGAGCCCAAAAACTGCGCATAGCATTGCGCCGATCAATACTTTTTTCACTCTTGCCTCCTGAGGATTATTTCTGAGTTAATTCGGCCATCACTTCATTGACGAAGCGCAGGTCCATATATTCGCGCACCGGCCGCTTCGGTTTGGTATTGAGCGCCACCGCTTGCCATTGAGCCATCAGTTCGACGCCCTTTTCTGTCGGCACGGGTTGCAGCGCTTCTTTCACTAAATTGTACGCGTCCACAGACACTTCCCGCTCCATGCGCCAGTGCTTTATCATGGTTTGAATCGCGTCTTCAGGAAAATCGCGTGTATGCATCACCCCACGCACGATGGCGCGCACCATACGCTTGACGAACTGAAGGTTTTCTTTGATGGTTTTTCCGGTCGCCGCCAGGCCGCTGGGCGATGCAGGCAAGGACCAGGAGCGCGCCCTTGGTGAGCAAAGAGAAATTGTTCATATGGAATTATCGCTCTAAGCTAAACAAAGTGGCGCAAGCGGTCAAGAACATGCCGCACTTTGTCGATTTTCGGGATGACCGAGAGGGCCTTTTTCCGGATTTTGAGATTTAGTTGGACAAAGGGCTGAATACGGACCGGCGGCCAGCAAACAAGACTTGTTAGTTTCGCCTACTGCGTTTTGACAATGAGATTCTCGGATGTTATAGGAAACTCTGCCCAAGCACTGGGAGAACCAAAAAATGGCTTGGTTTGATAAAAACCCTGGCGGAAAAAAAACCGAAACGGAGCCGCAAAGCGTGGCACAAGTAACGAAACCGGAGCCAGCGCCCACTCCAATAAGCGCAGCTCCAGTGCCGCAGCCTGCTGCCAAAATAGAAATACCGTCGCCGTCGCAGTCAACTGCGGGTTTGGTCGGTTATCTATATAAAGGCAGCCGCGTCACCGGTCAGCTGAGCTTTCAAGGGCCGGCGCGCATCGATGGCAAGGTTGACGGTGAGATTAATTGCCAAGGCACCCTCACCATCGGCGAAGAAGCGGAAGTGAAAGCCAAGATCACCGGCCAAGTCGTGATTATCCGCGGCAAAGTCGAAGGCAACGTCACCGCCAAGGACCGGATCGAGCTGTTGGCACGGGCCCGCTTGATCGGCAACATCGATGCGCCCCGGCTGATAATCACCGAGGGCGTGGTGCTTGACGGTGACTGCTCCATGGGAGTGGCCAAACGACAGGGTGAAGTCGCAGGTTCCCGCAGCCCAAACGCGGATAAAGCCGCAGCGGCTGCAGCGCCTAAGCTGTAAACTGATTGTCAGAATTAGACTTCGGTTCGCTGTCCGTCACCTCGCCGATCCTAGATCCTACGTTCAATCGAGAATGTAGGTTTTTTATTAATTGGGTACTGGGTTGCGCCATTGCGGATGCAGCGGAACCCGAGTGAGAGCAGTTTTGAAAGCGGTCGTTGATCCATGATTCATCTTGATTACAGCATAGCTTATCAGGTCGTTCTGTTTGTCGTCCTCTGGCTGATTCTCAATAAGCTGCTGTTTCAACCGTATCTGCGTTTGCTCGAAGAGCGCGAGCATAAAACCACCGGGGCGCAGCATGATTCGGTGGACCTGGAGCATGAAGGCGCCACGCTCAAGGCCCAATTCGATGCGAAATTCGCCCTTGGCCAAGCCGCGGGCTACGCGGCGAAAGAGGCGATCAATCAGGATGCGCGCCAGCAGCGCGAAAAGATCTTGAGCCAGGCGCGCGATGAGGCGACCCGGAGTCTGGATCAGATCAGGCAGGAAGTCGCCGCTGCCATGGAACAAGAAAAGCGACTGGCCGCAGCGGAAGTCAGCGCCGTGGCTGCCGACATGGTGCATAAAGTTCTCGGGAGGAGAGTCGGGTGAGCAGCCAGGATATCCTCGGCATATTCACTGTGGCCCAGGCTTGGGCCGCCGGCGGCGCTGAACATCATACGCCGTCGATCACTGAGGTTATCTTTCCGGCCCTCAATTTTCTCATTTACGCTGTCATTATCGTCAAGTTCGCGCTTCCCCCGGTACGCAGTTTCCTGAAAAGTCGCCGCGACGAAGTGGTCGCGACGATGGCGCAAGCCTCGGCAAAAAAAGCCGCGGCCCAGGCGCTGGTTGACGAGTACAAAGCCAAGTTGGCCGCGCTCGACCAGCAAGTGCGGAGTCTGCAAGCAACACTGCGCGACGAAGGCGAGCGCGACAAAGCTAAGCTCGTCAGCGAAGCCAATGTCATGGCGGCGAAGATCAAAGCCGACGCCGGCATTCTCGCTGATCAGGAAGTAAGAATGGCGCGGCAAAAAATCCGCGAGGACATGGCGATCCAGGCCGAAGCCACGGCGCGGGCATTGCTCCAACGCAACTTGTCGGTGGCCGATCAAAACCGCCTGGCGGACGAATTTATCCAAAGTATTGGACAGGCGCGATGATCGAAGGCAGCTTAGCACGCAGATACACCAAGGCGCTGTTTCAATTGGCGTGCGACGCTGGCCAGGAAGATGCCGTCGGCGTCGAAGTCGAACAGTTTTTCTCGGACTATAGCAAGTCCGCTCTGCAACAAGTTCTCACCAATCCCGCTTTCGCTGTCGATAGGCGCAAACAGATTCTTAGCCAGGTCGCCCAAAGTCAAAAGCTATCGTCCTTGACCGTAAGGTTTCTGTCGCTGCTCTTGGAGCGCGACCGCTTGGGCCACTTGACCGGCATCGTCAACTGCTATCGCCGCTTGCTCAACGAAGCCCGCGGCCGGGTCGATGCCAAAGTGGTTAGTGCTACCGCCCTTGAGCCGGCGTTGGTCGAGCGCGTGCGTGGCCAGCTGCGCAGCATTTCCGGCAAAGAAGTGATCTTGCAGCAAGTCGTCGACCCGGAGTTGCTCGGCGGCCTGCAAGTGGAGCTGGAAGGAAAGATCTACGACGGCAGCGTGCGAACGCAATTGGCAAAGATGAAACAGCGCATCGCGCGCGGTTATTAAGGAGTAATCGATGGAGATCGGAACAGCGGAAATCAGCCGAATCATCAAAGAGCAGATTCGCGATTACGATAAGACGGTTGAGATCCAGGAGGTCGGCACGGTGCTCTCCACCGGCGACGGTATCGCGCGCATTCACGGCCTGGACAAGGTCGCCGCCGGCGAGCTGCTGGAGTTTCCCCATGGGATTTTCGGTATCGCGCTGAATTTGGAAGAAGACAACGTTGGCGCCGCGCTGTTCGGCGAGACCCACATGATCAAAGAGGGCGACACGGTCAAACGGACCGGCCGCATCGCCGAAGTTCCGGTCGGTAAGGAAATGATCGGCCGGGTGGTCAACGCCCTCGGTGAAGCGATCGACGGGCGCGGCCCGATTGACTCCAAAGACCGCCGGCGCATCGAATTAAAAGCCCCCGGCATCGTCGCGCGCCAGCCGGTGAAAGAGCCGCTGCAGACCGGTTTGAAAGCCATCGACGGCATGATTCCCATCGGTCGCGGCCAGCGCGAGCTGATCATCGGCGACCGTCAGACCGGCAAAACCGCCGTCGCCCTCGACGCCATCATCAATCAAAAGGGCGGCGACGTCATCTGCATCTATGTCGCCATCGGTCAAAAACGTTCCACGGTTGCCCAAGTCGTCGACAAGCTCAGAGAGGCTGGCGCCATGGAATACACCATTGTCGTCGCCGCGACGGCATCGGAATCCGCCCCGCTTCAGTTCATCGCGCCTTACTCCGGTTGCACCATGGGCGAGTACTTCCGCGACAATGGCGGCCATGCATTGGTTATCTACGACGATCTATCGAAACACGCGGTTGCCTATCGCCAATTGTCTCTGCTGCTGCGCCGTCCGCCCGGACGCGAGGCTTATCCTGGCGACGTATTCTATCTGCATTCCCGCTTGCTCGAACGCGCCGCCAAAATGAGCGCCGACCGCGGCGGCGGTTCACTAACCGCGTTACCGATCATCGAGACCCAAGCCGGCGACGTTTCGGCGTATATTCCGACCAACGTGATTTCGATCACCGACGGGCAGATCTTTTTGGAAAGCGATCTGTTTTACTCCGGTGTCCGGCCGGCGATCAACGTCGGTATTTCGGTCTCCCGGGTCGGCGGTAACGCGCAGATCAAGGCGATGAAGCAGGTCGCCGGCACACTGCGGCTGGAATTAGCTCAATACCGTGAAATGGCCGCCTTCGCCCAGTTCGGATCGGACTTGGACGCGGCGACGCAAAAGCAGTTAAACCGTGGCGCGCGCTTGGTCGAGCTACTCAAACAAGGCCAATATCAGCCGCTGTCGGTGGAGCAGCAAGTCGTGATCATTTACGCCGGCACCAACGGTTTTGTCGACGAGCTGCCGGTACCTGCGCTCAAGCGATTCGAGCAAGAACTTTTCTCGTTCATCAGCTCGCGCCATGCCGATGTTTTCGCCGACATTCTGCAGAAACGCGAGTTGGACGGCGACCTGCGCGGCAAGCTCAATAAAGTGCTGGAAGAATTCAAAGGGGTCTTCAAGGCTTAGTTTCCGGTCACCCCGAAACCCTAATCTTGTAGTCCTGGACATCCATAGACATGGCAACACTCAAAGTCATACGTAAACGGATCGGCTCGGTGCGCAACACCCAGCAGATCACCAAGGCCATGAAGATGGTCTCGGCGGCCAAGCTGCGGCGCGCTCAGGAAGCCGCGGTGCAAGCGCGGCCCTACGCCGAAAAGATGACCGAGTTACTAAAAAATGTTGCGGCGCGGGTTGCCAATGACGCCCATCCGCTGCTGACGCCGCGCGAGGAGAAGAAGGTTCAGCTGGTGCTTTTCACCTCGGATCGGGGGCTTTGCGGCGGCTACAACACCAACTTGATCCGCGCGGCGGAGGCGTTTATTCGGCAGCAGGCGGGCGACCGGCAAATCGAATTGACCTTAGTGGGCCGCAAGGGCGGCGACCATTTTCGCCGGCGCGGCGCCAAGATTGCCGACCGCTATATCGATATTCTCTACAAAGCGGCGGACGAGTTGGCCGGCGAGATCGCCCAGAAATTAATCAGCCGGTTTGTCAGCGGCGAGGTCGATGCGGTTTACATTGTCTACAGCCGCTTCCGCTCGGCGTTGTCCCAAGTGCCGACGTTGGAGAAACTCCTACCGGTGGCGCTGGCCGAGTCCAATGAAGTTCAAGCGCAACAGCAGACCGAGTATTTATACGAACCTGGTGTCGAGCAACTCTTGGCCAGTCTTTTACCGCGCATCACGGGCGTTACCGTGCAGCGCGCGTTGTTGGAAGCGACCGCCAGCGAGCATGGCGCGCGCATGACCGCGATGGAATCGGCCAGCGGCAACGCCTCGAAGATGATCGGCGCTTTGACCCTGCAAATGAACCGGGCGCGCCAGGCGTCGATCACTCGCGAGCTGTTGGAAATCGTCGGCACGGCGGAAGCATTGAAGTGATAAGACGTGTTCGTGGTTTGTGCTGGTATTTCCCGAGGGCGGCGTTTTTACGAGCACGAACACGAGTCACGAGCACGATATGACCAGGAGGTTTTAATAAGATGAGTACGGGTAAACTCACCCAGGTTTTGGGTGCGGTGGTCGATGTCGAGTTTTCCGACGGCGCGCTGCCGCCGATTTATAATGCGCTCAAGATCACCAATCCGGCGATCAGCGACGCGCAGTGGAACCTGGTTATCGAAGTGGCGCAGCACTTGGGTGAAAACACCGTACGCTGTATCGCCATGGACACCACCGAAGGGTTGGTGCGTGGCATGGACGTGCTCGATACCGGCGCGGGTATCAGCGTGCCGGTGGGCGAAGAGACGTTGGGACGGATTCTCAACGTCATCGGCGAACCGGTCGATGAAGGCGGTCCCGATCAACGCCAAGAAAACCTCGCCGATTCACCGTTCGGCACCTGAATTCGTCGATCAAGAGACCAAAGTTCAAGCCCTCGAAACCGGCATCAAAGTCGTCGACCTGCTGGCGCCCTATGCGCGCGGCGGAAAAGTGGGTCTGTTCGGTGGCGCCGGCGTCGGCAAGACCGTCATTCTGATGGAACTGATCAATAACGTCGCCATGAAGCATGGCGGCTATTCCGTCTTCGGCGGTGTCGGCGAGCGTACCCGCGAAGGCAACGATCTCTGGCTCGAAATGAAAGAGTCCGGCGTTATCAACAAAGCTTCGCTGGTTTACGGCCAGATGAACGAACCGCCCGGAGCGCGCGCCCGCGTCGCCTTGACGGCGCTGACTCTCGCGGAATACTTTCGCGACGACGAAGGCCGCGACGTGCTGTTGTTCCTAGATAACATTTTCCGTTTCACGCAGGCGAACTCGGAAGTCTCGACCCTGCTCGGCCGCATGCCTTCCGCCGTCGGTTATCAGCCGACCTTGTCGACCGACTTGGGCGAGTTGCAGGAACGCATCACGACGACGCGCAAAGGTTCGATTACCTCCGTGCAGGCGATTTACGTCCCGGCCGACGACTTGACCGACCCGGCGCCGGCGACCACCTTCGCCCATTTGGACGCGACTACGGTTCTGTCCCGGCAGATCGCCGAGTTAGGCATTTATCCGGCTGTCGATCCGCTCGACTCGACCTCGCGGATTCTCGATCCGTTAGTCGTCGGCCAGGAACATTACGAGGTCGCCCGGTCGGTGCAGCTGATCCTGCAACGCTACAAAGACTTGCAGGACATCATCGCGATTCTCGGCATGGACGAGCTTTCCGAAGACGATAAATTAACCGTCGCGCGCGCCCGCAAAGTGCAGCGCTTCTTGTCGCAGCCGTTCTTCGTCGCCGAACAGTTTACCGGCATTCCCGGGGCTTACGTCGAATTGAAGGACACGATTCGCGCTTTCAAAGAGGTGGTCGACGGCAAACACGACGATATCCCTGAACAGGCTTTTTACATGGTCGGCACCATCGAGCAGGCCCAAGAAAAAGCCAAGAAGATGGCGGCAGCCTAAACCGCAAAAGGCGTGAATTTAACGGTTTGAACTGCGTGAGCGATTTGAATCTTTGAACGAAAACCGCTTTTCGTTCCAGTCGTTCAAGGTCGGACTAGAAGATCGTAGACGAGCAAGATGGCAGATAAAATTAGACTGAGAGTCGTAACCCCGAGCCGGTTGGTTCTCGACGAAGAAGTCGACGAAGTCACCGCGGTGGGTGAACTGGGCGAGTTCGGCGTGTTGCCCAATCACATTTCATTCTTGTCGACATTGGTCCCCGGCGAGTTGAGCTACAAGCAAGGCGCCGCGCGTCACGTATTGGTGGTCGGTGGCGGCTATGCCGAAGTGCTCGATAACGTCATGACTGTTCTGGCCTCGTCGGCGGAGTTCGCTGGCGAGATCGACATGGCGCGGGCGCAGCGCGCTAGGGAACGCGCCGAAAAACGGCTGGGCGAGCTCAACTTCGAAGACCCGGAGTATGCGCAACTGGAGGAAGCTCAGCGGCGCGCCCTGGCCAGGCTCCAGGTTGCTAGTAAAGAGACAAGAAGATAAGTAAATAGGATAAGAGCAAGCAGTAAGGAGGAAGTTTTATGGCCGAAGCAGCTAGTCAAGAACCGGTTATTACTATGTGGAGCAAGGAATTTACCTACGACCGGTGGATGAAGTCGAAAGGCATTCCAATCCATAAGGGTTATTTTATTCCCGATCTGCGCACCGTCGAGTTGGAGTGGTGGGAAGAAAGAGGCTGCAAGGCCGCCTTCATTCAGCTGTGGGGCCAAGAAGGCGTCAGCGCCGCGCGCGTGACTGAAGTCCCGCCCGGTAAGTCGTTGCCGCCGGTAAAGTTCGCGTTGGATGAGGTCGTTTACGTTTGCTCCGGCCGTGGTTTGACCACCGTATGGTCTGGTGAAGGCAAACCCAAGAAGAACTTCGAATGGCAAGAGCACTCGATGTTTCTCGTGCCGCGTAATCACTGGCATGTCTTCAGCAACATGACCGGCGACAAGCCGGTTAAACTCTTTCATTACAGCTATATGCCGATGGCGATGTCGGCGTTGCCGGAACCGGACATGTATTTCAACAATCCCTACGAGTCGAAAATCACCGCCGACCAGGGCGATTTTTACTCGGAAGCGAAAATGGTTCAAGCCAAGGACGCAGATGAAGGTTTGGGCATGCGCGCCTTCTGGTACGGCAACTTTTTCCCCGACATGCGTGCCTGGAACAAGCTCGACGCTAACGAACGGCGCGGCGCCGGCGGCAAGAGCGTGTTCATGCAGTTCCCCAATTCCGAACTGACCGCCCATATGTCGGTGTTCGCGCCCAAGACCTACAAGAAAGCGCACCGCCATGGCCCCGGCCGGGCGATCATCATTCCCGCCGGTGAAGGTTATTCGATCATGTGGGAAGAGGGCAAAGAGAAAATCGTCTGTCCGTGGCATGAGTGCAGCATGATCACGCCGCCGGATAAATGGTTTCATCAACATTTCAATGCCGGCGGCGATATGGCGCGCTATCTGGCGCTCCATCCGCCCATGCAGTTCCACGGCCACGCGGAAAAGGTCGAGGACCGCGCCAAGGATCAGATCGAGTACCCGAACGAGGATCCGTTTATTCGCAAGAAGTTCGAAGAAGAGTTGGGCAGGCGCGGCATCCAGAGCATTATGCCTGATGAATGCTACAAAAACCCGGACTACGAATGGTCCAAGGCGATGGGCAAGCAATAATTACCGTAAGTACTTAAAAATTCGATTACGGAATCCCCGCTCCAGCGAGCGGGGATTCCTGTTATTAGGGTAGGACAAAATGGCGGATATACAGAGGCTAAAGATGCACGACGATATCTACGATCACGACCATCCGGATAATTTCATCATCGGAGAGGACGAGATTGTCACCGACATCGAAGGATTGGAGATGTTCTCGCTCAAGAGCGTCGGCATCGACATCGGCTCTTCGACCTCGCATTTGATCTTCTCGCATATCACGTTGCGGCGCGAAGGCGCGTCGTTGTCCGGCAAGTTCCGCGTCACCGGTCGCGAGGTGCTGTACCGCTCGCCGATCATGCTGACGCCCTACACTTCGGCGACCAAGATCGATACCGACAAAGTGAACCAGTTTATTCAAGACGCTTACAAAGAGGCGGGCTTGACGCCGGAGGATGTCGACACCGGCGCGGTGATCATCACCGGCGAGGCGCTCAAGAAAGAAAACGCCCAGCCGATCGTCGAGAACTTCGCCAAATATTCCGGCAAGTTCATTTGCGCGGCGGCGGGCCATAATCATGAGGCTTTGCTGGCGGCCTATGGTTGCGGCGCGGTGGATCTGTCGAAGGGCGAACATAAGACGGTGCTCAACGTCGACATGGGCGGCGGCACGACCAAGTTTTCTCTGGTCGAAGACGGCATGGTGACGCAGACGGCGTCGATCAGCGTCGGCGCGCGGCTGATCGCCTTCGATGAGAAAGACCAGATCACGCGCATCGAAGGTCCGGGCCGGACGATGATGAAAGAGCTTGGCCATAAAGTCGAAATCGGCGAGAAGATCAGCGAAAAAATGAAGGAAGACTTCGGCGCCTATATGGCAAAGATTCTCTTCGAGATCATCGAACAGGGGCCCACTTCGCCGATGGCGCGATCCTTGATGGTGACGCCGCCTTTCGTTAACTACACGGGTTTCAAGCAAGTGCAGCATCTGGTGTTTTCCGGCGGCGTTTCCGAGCATGTTTACGACCGCGATCCCAAATCCTATGGCGACATCGGGCCGGTGCTCGGCAAGAACATGCGCGAATATTTGAAGAAGCTGCCAAAGGATGTCCTGCGCGAACCCATCGAAGGGATTCGCGCCACGGTTATCGGCGCCGGCGAGTACACCATCCAAGCGAGCGGCAACACCAGTTATGTCTCCAATGAAAAAGCTCTGCCGGTGCATGGCTTGAAAGTTATCCAAGCGCCGATCCGCGACGGCGAATCGGTGGCCGATGCGATCAAACAGTCGCTGAGAAAGTTCGACCTGAGCTGCTTCACGTCAGGTTTGGCCTTGTCATTGACCGTCAGCGGCGTGCCCAACTATCAATCGGTCCGGCGCATCGCCGAAGGCGTGGCGCAGATTCTCAAAGACGCCGACGACGCCAAGTGTCCGCTCTATTTGACCCTGGACCTGGACATCGCCAAGTCACTTGGCGCCATTCTTAGGGACGAACTCAAAGTTTCCCGCGACATTATCGCCATCGACGGCATCGAGGTCGGCGATCTGGATTACATCGATATCGGCGAATGCTTAGGTATCACTGAAGTCATTCCGGTGACGGTTAAGTCGCTGATGTTTCCGACGACACTCAGCGACTAAGATCTTTTTGAGCGCGAAATTCCGAAAGGCCCCGCCAGCGCGGGGCCTTTTGTCTTTTAGCGGATCTCAAATAGTAGCACCGTATGGTTATGCACGAAGTCGCCGCGCACCGGTTCCACGCGGTCCGGCGCCCACCCCTCCACAGGATAGTCGTGGGAGACGACGCGCGTGCCGGGCTTGAGCTGGCGGTCCATGATCGGCCGCAGCTTGGCGTTGAACTCAGGCAGCATATATAGCGTCACAACGGTGGCCGGCGACATGTCGACGGTGAAGGCATCCTGGACGCGGAACTCGACGAGATGTTCGACTTTTTCCCGATACGCGTTGTTGCGCGCGCGGGCGACTAAATCCTGGTCGATTTCTATGCCGACGCCCTTGACGCCGTATTTCTTGGCGGCATGGATGATGATCGCGCCGTCGCCGCTGCCAATATCGTAAATGACATCGCCAGTTTTGACCCGCGCCAATTCGAGCATGCGCTCGATCACTTCCGGCGTCGAGCGGACAAACGGCACCTCGCCGTCGGTCCAGACCGCCACCGGCGAACCGCAGCTGGACAACGAGCAGAATTACCAAAACTAATTTCAGCTTCACTCTGATTTGCCTCATGGTTGGCGTGGCTACCTTTAACGACTTGTCACTGCGCTTTCCACGTTATAAGCGTCGGTCCTGGCTTGGGGTCAATGCGTCGGCAGCAATATCGTCTTGACATCGCCGCCGGTTTGTTATGAACATCGCGCTAACTTGTAGACAGGGAGGATTTCTCATGGCGACCTGGGACGATATTCTGACCCCGCGCGACAAAGAGGTGTTTGCGCTTTCCGGTTTCGGCAAGAAAGCCGGCCTCGGGCAACGGCCGGCGCTGCTCATTATCGACGTCAATTACAATTTTACCGGCGACAAGCCAGAGCCGATTCTCGAGTCGGTCAAGCGCTTTCGCACCAGTTGCGGCGAGGAAGGTTGGGATGGCGTCCATGCCATCGGCGAGTTGCTCGGGGAAGCTCGCAAAAAGCATGTGCCGACGTTTTATACCACTGCCGAGGAGAATCGCGCCAATTCTACCGTGCTGATCGGCGGTTGGGCGGCCAAGAGCAACCGATCCACGGAAGATATGACCGAGCAATGGGAAAAAGCCAATCAGATCGTCGACGAGATCGCGCCCCAGCCGGGCGATATCATCGTGCGCAAGCAAAAGCCCAGCGCTTTTTTCGGCACGGCGCTCATGAGCATGCTGACCGAGGTTCATGCCGACAGCTTGCTGGTCTGCGGCACCACCACCAGCGGCTGCGTGCGCGCCAGCGTCATCGACGCGTTTTCCTATAATCTGAAAGTTTCGGTGGTCGAAGAATGTGTTTTCGACCGCGGTCAGGCTTCGCACAAGATCAATCTGTTCGACATGGCGATGAAATATGCCGACGTGATCCCGCTCAAAGAGGCGATCGATTACGTGCGCGCATTGCCAAATAATCTTTACGCGCCGGCGCTGTGAGCCAAATTCATTGCGCTCTGTGATTTTGCCGAAATAATCAAGACTCAATGCAGCGCTTGGGTGAGCGCCCGGGCGATCAGGATCACACCGATAATCGACAACAGCACCATCAAGCCCCGACTAAAGGTGGTTTGATTCACCCGATCCTGAGTCTTCAGTCCGGCGAAAAACCCAATCAGCGTGAAGAGCACCACTTGGAGCGACAGCGTAAGCGTATTCCAATTGAACAGATTCCAGGTCGATACCGCGATCAGCTGTGCCGCCTTGGTGATCATGAAGATCGTCGCGACGGATTTGACGAAGTTTCGCTTCTCTAATTTTAGGCTGTAGAAGTAAATCGCCAAGATCGGTCCGGCGGCATTGGTCATGCCGTTTAAGAACCCGCTCAGCAGCCCGACAATCGGCGACAGTGTTTTTTCCGCCGCGGGAGATATGGCGAAGTCCAACTTGAGCAGGTTGGAAACCACGAAGACGATGATCATAATGCCGAGACACAAATTGAGCGCCCACAGCGGCAGCATCACTAACACCATCGTGCCAAGGAAAACCCCGATGATGGTCAGACCGATCATAGATTTGAAACGCTGCAGGACCGTGTCGGGAAAGCCGTCGCGAAACACCTGAGTGATATCCATCAAAAGATTGGGCAGGATAAGTATCGTTACGGCGACGCGAATGTCCAAGAGTAGCGCCACCATCGGCGTCGCAATCAGCGGAAAGCCCAAACCGGTGGCACCTTTCACGAACGCGGCGAACAACAGGGCGACGCCGACCAGAACCTGTGTTAGATCAAGGGACATGCTGTGTAACGATGAGATTCTTTAGCCGCACACCGGTGCGAACCTTCGTGATCTATCCCGCAATCGCCTTAGTGTGGGAACTGGCGATGGAGCGAAGCCAATTTCAAGCCAATCTCTGGTTCCTGCCACTGATGCTCTGGGGCTATTTGCAATATCGACTGTGCGGCCGCTACCGGGTGAGGCGTGGTGGTGGTGGTCCGGGAGTGGAAACGCCGCCGGAGCGGTTGGTTACCACCGGTCTCTATCGCTATACGCGCAACCCGATGTACTTGGGCCACATGATCTTTCTCATCGGCCTCACCCTGACCTTAAAATCCTGGCTCGCAGCGTCAATCACCGTCGCCACTGCAATATGGTTTCACCGCCGTGTGGTCGGCGACGAGAAAAAGCTAATTCAAATCCTCGGCCAGCCCTATGTGAATTATCTGGCGGCGGTGAAACGTTGGGTGCCAGTTCTTTTCTAAGGTAGAAGAATGACGGACGAAGTTATCCTTCCGCCATTTCCTTATCGCGCTTACGATTTCTTCCTCTGCCCGGTCTGCTTCTTACCGGTTTCGAAGTAATCGCCTTTGACCGCCAGGTCCGCTTCTTCTTCGTCTTGCTTAGTCCAAGCGCCCAGGCTGTAACCGTACCAGGGCATGCGCGGCTTGAGCGGCGGCAGCTCGAGCTCTTCCCAGATCTTTTTGGACCGCTCCATGAACTCTTTCTTGGGCAGCGACACCGGCGTATAGGGCCAGGGACGGATGGCGTTGATCAATAATGCCGACGTTGACGCGGCGCGCCGGTCTTCGCTTTCCATTCCCGGCGGGTAGGTCGAAGGATCGAGGCCGGGCATTTTACCTTTGGAGATCACGACATCTTCCTCGGGACGCATGTTGTAGCAGATCGCCCAGTTGATCATCGCCGGATCGTGAATGTCGATGTCTTCATCCACCGCGACGCAAACTTTGGCGTAGCTGCCGGTGAATCCAGCGGTGGCATGGAGCGCGCGCCAGGCTTCGGCCTTGGTGGCGTTGCGCATTTTGATCACGCAATAGGCTTGGCCGCTGCCGCTGACTTCGTCGTGCAGCGAGACATCGAGTACCGCCGAATTGCCGCTGTCATGACGCAGCAGTTTGTAGATAATCTTCTCGGTGCCGGTGTGCTTGATCTTGCTCGATTCGCTGGGCGGGAACTGGCTCATCAGCGCGGTGTAAATCGCATCGCGCCGGTGCGTGATGCAGGTGACTTCGAGAAATGGCGATTCGGTGCGATGGCCCATGTAGCCGGGATATTCGCCGAACGGCCCTTCGGGCTCGACGATGTCTGTGGGAATCGTTCCTTCGATGATGATTTCCGCGGTGGCGGGCACCAATAAGTCCACGGTTTTCGCTTGTACGACCTCCACTGGCGCGCCGGCTAGGCCGCCGGCTAGACGGTATTCGTCGAAATCGTAGGGGATCTTGGCGGTCGCTGAGTAGGCGATACTCGGCACCACGCCGATGGCGATGCAAGCTTCCAGCCGCTGCCCCTTGGCTTTCGCCTTGCGCCAGTGCTGTCCCATATGTTGCGTAGTGAACAAGCCGCCGGTGCGGTTGGCCGACTTGATCTGGCTACGATAGTTGCCGATGTTGTAGATGCCGGTTTCAGGGTCTTTGGTGATCCAGTTGGCCGAGGTCAAATAAGGTGCGTTATCGAAGCCCGGGGTCGAGATCGGCACCGGGATCATGTCGAGGCCATGGCCGTTGAGAATATCTTGACCCTGCCAGATCACCTCATGGACAGGCGCCGAAGTTACTTTGATCGGGTCAAAGGGGTTCAGCTGTGCTTGATTCCAGCGCTCGGCGATTTGTTCGGGCTCGCACATCATGCCGATGGCGTAGATTTCCGTGGTTGCCGCCAAGGTTCCCACGGTTACAGGCATGGAGTAACGTTTACCCTTGGAATCGATGATTTTCTCGAACATGAAGGCCTTGCGGTCGTGCTCTTCCAATCCGCGAAACTGCCAGCGCACCAGCGGCATCAGCTCGGTGTCTTTGTTGATTTCGCGCTGGATGCGGACTAATTTCCCGCGCTCTTCGAGCGCCGTTAAGTGCTCGCGAAAATCTCGATAATATTTTACCCTGTTGGCCATCGAATCTCCCTATCCTAATGGTGATTCCGTTATCTATTGTCTGGGCTCGGGAGGTTGTCAAGCGTCCCGAAGCAAACCTGTGGGCGCAGGTATTTATGCTTGTTTGATCTAGAGCGTGTCTGATACACTACGTCTTTGTTCCGGTGGTTTCCGCTGTCTGCTAAGTCGATATGAATATCCAACAACTTGCACCACTTCCCACTATCGGCACCACCCCGCCAACGCCGCAATCCCTTCTGGGTGTCGGTTCGCGTTTCATTTGGATCGTGGCGGTGCTTTTGGTCGGACTCTTTTACCTCCTCGACTTGTGGATTGCGGCGCATATAGCGATTCCGATCAGTTATGCCGCCGCAATGGTGTTGGCCGTGGCACTGCCCAGCAAGTGGGAAAAAGTTGCGGTGGCGGGAGCCTGTACGGTGATGCTACTGGCGGATGCGTATTACATGCACCGCACCTCGGCGATGGCTGGGTTGGCCAGTTTGGAGAATCAAGGTTTCGCCCTGTTGATGATCTGGAGCGTGACAACTTTAGGGCTGCGCCATCACTCGGTCGAAGCCGGCCGGCGCGATAGCGAGCGCATCGCCAACGAACGGCTGGCTCTGCTCAACACCATCTACACTTCGGCACCGGTGGGTTTGTGTTTTGTCGATCTCAATCTGCGCTATCTGTCGATGAACTCGGCGTTGGCCGAGATGCATGACCGGGCGCCGGAGTATTTTATCGGTAAAACCATTCGGGACGCCAATCCGGATCTCGCGGATACCATCGAAGTTTATTACCGCCGGGTGATCGAGAGCGGTAAGCCAGTCTTGGATGTCGAAATCAAAGGTGCTACGGCAGCGCGCCCCGGCGAGCGCTATTCTTGGCTGGCAACCTACTTGCCGGTGCACAACCCGAGTGGCGAACTACTCGGAGTCAACGTCGCGGTGCGCGATATCACAGGGCGGAAACAGGCCGAAGCGGATACTCTTTTTCTCTTGGATCTCGCTGACTGCATACGCTTCGCGGCCAACGCCGACGAGCTCACCTGGGTCGTTGCGGTGGCCTTGGGCGAACATGTCAAAGCCAACCGCTGCACGTTTGTTGAGATCGATACGGACCGGGATCAGTTCATCATTCAACGCGATTATCACCCGCATGTCCCGTCGTTAGTCGGCACCTATCCGCTGGGCGTGTTTGGACCGTTGTTGACCGAGGCCGGCCGCGCCGGTCAAACCACGACGATCGCGGATGTCGCCCAGGATGTGCGCACGAGAGGGCATATAGAGTTTTACCAGCGAGTCGGTGTCGGTGCCTTTGTCGCGGTGCCGCTGATGCGCGACGGGACGCTGGTATCCGCATTGGCGATGGCGCACGCCGAGCCGCGCCAGTGGAGCGAACGGGAAGTCTTACTCATCAATATGGTCGCTGAACGCACTTGGCTAGCGGTTGAAAAATTACGTCTCGACGACGCCCTGCGTTTGAGCGGCGAGGCTTTGCTTGAAGCCGACCGGCGCAAAGATGAGTTTTTAGCCACCCTCGCCCACGAATTGCGTAATCCCCTGTCGCTGGTGCGCAACGTCGTCAACCTGCAACAAGACCCGAAAAATCCACTACCCGATCCACATTGGGGGCCGGACATCATCGATCGCCAGGTGAAGTATCTCACGCGCTTGACCGATGACCTCTTCGATGTCAGCCGTATCACTCGGGAAAAATTGGCGCTGCAAAAAGAACCGCTCAATATCACCGAGATCGTCAAAGCGGCGGTGGAATCGAGCCGGCCGTTGATCGACCAACGGCAACATGAACTGACCGTGACTATGTCGCAGGATTCGATCTACGTCGAGGCCGATCGGCTTCGGCTCACCCAGGTCTTCATGAATCTTTTGAATAATGCCGCTAAGTACACTCCGGATCCGGGTCATGTTTGGCTCAATGTCGAGCAGGCGGGCGATACCGTCGTCATCCGAGTCAAGGACACCGGAGTCGGCATCGCGGCGGAAAGCCTGCCCCATGTTTTCGAGCTCTTTTACCAAGTGGACCGGTCGTTTACACGCAGCGAGGGCGGCCTTGGACTAGGCTTGACACTGGTGCACCGGCTGGTCGAACTGCATGGCGGCAAAGTCGAGGTCCGTAGCGAGGGCATGAACCGCGGCAGCGAATTCACCGTGCAATTACCCGTAACCGCTCATCGCCCGGCCAGCGACGGCCTTCTACCAGATCAAATCGACCAAACTACCTTGCCGGTTCGTGGCCGGCGGATCCTGGTGGCGGATGATTTTCCGCAGTCCGCCGAGACCTTGGCGCGCCTGCTGGAAAAAGACGGTAACGAAGTACAGATTGCCAAGGACGGCGTCGCGGCGGTGGAAGCGGCCGCGGAATTCTTGCCGGATATTATCCTAATGGACCTGGCCATGCCGAGACTCGACGGTTATCAAGCCGCGCACCGGATACGCCAACAGCCTTGGGGCAAACCGATGATTCTCATCGCCCTCACCGGTTGGGGGCAACAACAAGACCGGCGGCGTACCCAGGAAGCCGGCTTCGACGCACATCTCACCAAACCGGTCAATTACGATGCGATCGTCAGCTTGCTGACCCGTCTCACCGCTTCCGCCGCCGCCAGCGAAAGTCACGCTCTGCCGCACTAAAGTATCTGTGGGTAGAGCAAACTTCTCGGCAAAATAGTTGCCCCAAACCACTGGCCTCAGCTGTTGAAACAATATCCAGCCGCTAACTTTTCGGACTGACCTTGGGTCTGCGGTTAAATCTTTATTCACATTTCGCCGCTCAGTACGAATCTCTGCTTGACAGTAAAATCGCTGCTCCCATATAGTCGCGCCGGTGTTTGTCTCCCTATTACATCTTCAGTTTCGCAACCGGGTCCAGTCGCCGCGGTAAAGGCCACCAGACGATGTTCGACGCATTCATCGACGGTCTCTTCCTGGTGCTTCAATGGAAAGCTTTCAGCTTGATGCTGGTCGGCATGGGTCTTGGCTTCTGCGTCGGCCTACTCCCGGGGATCGGTGGGGCGGCCACTCTCGCCTTGATGATCCCGTTCGTTTTCAAAATGCAGCCCGCCGAGGCGTTCGCGTTTCTGCTCGGCATGCACGCCGTCGCCGCGACCACTGGCGATATCACCTCAGTGCTTTTCGGTGTGCCCGGCGAGGCGATCTCCGCCGCCACAGTTGTCGATGGTCATCCGATGGCGAAGAATGGCGAGGCTGGTCGCGCCCTCGGCGCGGCGCTGATGAGCTCGCTGGTCGGCGCGCTGATCGGCGCGGTGGCGTTGGCGCTGGCGATTCCGATCGTCCGCCCGCTGGTGCTCGCCTTTGGTTCGCCGGAGTTGTTCATGCTGGCGGTCATCGGCATATCCTGCATCACCTCGCTCAGCGGCGCCGGCGCGCGCGGCCAGGTCAAGGGATTCGCCATGGGTCTGTTTGGTCTGCTGGTTTCCACCATTGGCCAAGAGCGCCAGTCCGGGTCGCTCCGTTTTGACATGGGGCTTAATGTATTTGTGGGAAGGTCTCGACTTCGTGCCAGTGTTGGTCGGTGTCTTCGCGATCCCGGAAATTATCGATCTCACCGTGCGCGGCACCGCGATCGCCGGCGAGCGGCCGGCGGAGAATTTGCGCAGCGGCGTGATCGAAGGGATCAAAGATACCTTTCGCCATTTTTGGCTGGTGTTTCGCTGCTCGGTGGTCGGCGTGTTCGTCGGCATCCTGCCGGGCGCCGGCGGCGGCGTTGCCCAATGGATGGCCTATGCTCACGCCGTCCAAGGCGCCAAGGATGCCAAGGACAGAGAACGCTTCGGCAAAGGCGATGTGCGCGGTGTTCTCGGACCGGGCGCGGCGAATAATTCGAAAGAAGGCGGCGAACTGATCCCGACGGTCGCCTTCGGCGTTCCCGGCAGCGGCGCCATGGCGATCCTGCTCAGCGCCTTTTTGATCATGGGCCTGTCACCTGGACCCGACATGCTGACCAAGCATCTGCCGATTACCTTCTCGATGGTTTGGACCTTGGTGATCGCTAACATCATCGCCGTGCTCTTGTGCCTAACGATCCTCGATCAATTGGCCAAAGTGACCAACGTGCGCGGTGGTCTCATCATACCTTTCGTTCTGCTGCTGGTTTTTGTCGGCAGTTACACCGCCAACGGCCAGATCATCGATTTGCTTGTCACGCTGATCTTCGGCCTGCTCAGCTATTTTATGGTGCTGTTCGGCTGGCCTCGTCCACCCTTCGTTCTCGGCTTCGTCTTGGGCAAAGTCATCGAGACCTATTTCTTTATTTCTGTCGCGCGCTACGGCTTTGCCTGGCTCAGGCAGCCGATGGTTATCTTTTTAATCATTCTCATGCTCTTCGTGATCGCTTATCCGTATATCCAGAAACGGCGCCAGCGCGCCCAGAGCCAAGCGAATGCATAAGGGCCGCATACTCTTCTGCGTTTTCCTCATCTTGGTCGCTGCTGCGGCGATCTACCTGGCGCTCGAATGGCCGTTTAAAGCGGCTTTGTTTCCGCTGTCGGTGAGTATTCCACTTTTGATCCTGGCCGCGACTCAGCTCTGGCAGCTGTTTCTCGGCAAAGCAGACGTTATCGAGAGCGCGGCGGTCGACCTGGAGTTTTCCAGCGACGTCCCGCCTGAGGTCGAGCGCCGGCGCGTGATCACGGCGTTTTCTTGGATCGCCGGTTTCATTCTCTGCGTTTACCTGATCGGCTTTCCGCTCACCGTGCCGCTGTTTATTTGCTGCTATCTCCGCTTTGAAAGCCGTGTCGGTGCGCTGCCGACGATCGCAGCAACGGCAATCACCTGGGCGATATTTTATGGGCTGTTTCAAAAACTCGTGCACTTACAATTCGAACAAGGCGTGCTGCAGGCGTGGCTTGGCCTTTAAACGTGGTAATTGGCTTGACTGGCGTCAATAGAATCACATACCCTTGCGTCGCTTCGGTAAAGTTGTTGGTATGAACCTAGCTAAAGGGAAAACACGAAATCCGAAGCATGAAAGCGGCCCTGCGGCCCGAAACAAATTCGAATGTTCAAAAACACCGAAAATTCCAAACAAAGTCAATGTGGATTCGGCGTTTTGGATTTTCTTCGGGTTTAAAACTTATTTGGCTGCGCCATGTTTCGGTCCGCGGGGCTTCTTTCGATATTCGGATTTCGGATTTACCCTTAACATCAATGGTAAGAATCGTATTGCAGGAGGATTACATGAAGCTAGCTCGGCAGATGACGGTTTTCTCGCTGTTAACTTGGCTCATCCTTGCGCAAGCGCCGGCTTTCGGACAGGCAAATTTTTACGATGGCAAAGCCGTCACCATTCTGATCGGCGCCAAGAGCGGCAGTCTTGAAATCGCCGCGCTCATCGTCGCGCACCATTTGGGCAAATACATTCCCGGCAAGCCGGCGGTGATCTTGCAACATATGCCTGGCGCAGCCCATCTGTTGGCGACCAATAACGTATTCAACATCGCTAAGCCGGATGGCTTGACCATACTCGCGGCGAACCCTAATGTCGCCATCGCGCAGATGTCGAAAATTCCACAGGCGCGCTTCGATGCCCGCAAGTTTCAGTGGCTCGGCTCCTCCGGCGCCGACGGCGTGATGTTCTCGATCCGCCCGGACCTTCCTTATAAGAGCTTTGACGATTTGAAGAAGGCTGACCGCGAACTGGTTGCCGGCACTACTGGACCAGGCTCCAACGCCCATGACTTCCCCCTGCTGCTGAAGGAATTCGCCGGCGCCAAACTAAAATTAGTCGCCGGTTATCCTTCCAACAGCGATGTCCTGCTGGCTGTCGAGCGGAAAGAAGTGGACGCCTGGTCGGCGTTGGCAACGACGATCAAACTCGCCGCCGACCGTGGCGCCGTCAGGCCGCTGGTGCGCGGCCGCACGGCTTTGCCAGGCTATGAAAATCTGCCGGTGGACGAAGATCTGGCAACCAGCGCGCTGGGCAAGTCGCTGATGTCGATCAAATCTATTCCTCAAGCGATTGGCCGCGCGTTCGCCGTCCATCCGAACACGCCGAAAGATCGCGTGATCGTATTGCGCGAAGCATTCGCCAAGGCGATCAAAGATCCAGAGCTCATCGCCGAAGCGAAGAGAGCGCGCATCGATTTTTCATACATCTCCGCCGAACAGGTCACCAAAGATTTTAATGCGTTGTTCAACCAAACGCCCGAGACGCTGAAAGAGATGGGCAAGTACATCAAGGCGGAAAGTTAACCGAATCGGAATATCTCTCGCAAAAGCGCCAAGACGCAAAGGTAACGGGCAAATGTCCCGTAATCCCGAGTTTCGAATGCGAGGGATCTCAGAAGATTTCTCCCTGTGGTCGAAATGACATTTCTTCCGAGCTTTGCGCCTTTGCGGCTTGGCGAGATGAAAATAGTTTCAGACTTTTTGTTGGAGTTGTCGATGGCGAGTCTCGGTTTCGTCGGTCTCGGAGTGATGGGCAGCCGGATGGCGAAACGGCTGCTCGACGCCGGCCACAGCGTAACGGGTTACAACCGCACCCAGTCCAAGGCGCAGTGGCTGCTTGACCTGGGAATGAATTGGGCTGACACGCCGCGTCGCGCCGCCGCAGCGAGCGACATGGTTTTCTCCATGGTCGCCAACACCGAAGCGCTACGCGCGGTCACGGCCGGCGCGGACGGAATCTTGGCAGGGCTTACCGCCGGTAAGATTTACGTCGACATGAGTACGGTCAGTCCGGCGGCGATCCGCGCCACCGCTAAACTAGTTGAAGCCAAGGGCGCGCAGATGCTCGATGCGCCGGTCTCCGGCAGCTCGATCACTCTCGAAGAAGGCAAGCTTTCATTCATGGTCGGCGGCCAGCGGGAGACCTTTGAAAAAGTACTGCCGGTGCTCCAAGCGATCGGCCCGAAGGCAACCCACGTCGGCGCCAACGGTTTGGCCGTGTCGATGAAGATCGCGACCAATTTAAGTCTCGCCGTGCAAATGCTTGCCTTCAGCGAAGGCGTGCTGCTCGCCGAGAAGAGCGGCATCGCGCGCGAAACCGCCGTCGAAGTAATGCTCAATAGCGTCATGGCCTCGCCGATGGTGAAATATCGTGGACCGTTCGTGTTGAACATGCCGGACGAAGCCTGGTTCGACGTCAATATGATGCAAAAAGATTTGCTGCTCGCCTTGGAAATGGGCCGCCAACTCGATGTGCCGCTGCCGACAACCTCAATTACCAATCAATTTCTCACCGCCGCCCGCGGTATGGGATTGGCGGAAAAGGACTTCGCCATCGTCTTCGAAGTGCTGGCGAAAATGGCGGGGATGAAGTGATGGCAGATTGGAGTGATGGAGTACTGGAGTGGTGGAGTGATGGGTTCCGGAAAACCCAATACTCCATTACTCCAACACTCCAGTACTCCAATTTTTCACGGTGACGCTCCGATGGCACAATCCAAGAAGACCAAAATGCACCCGCCAGCGCGCGCTCCCGCCCACGACGAGCGCTGGCTCCACTTCTACCGGCAGATGCTGAAGATTCGTCTCTTCGAAGAAGAGGTCAATCAACTTTATCTCGGCGCCAAGATGCCGGGGCTCGCCCATCTCTACATCGGCGAAGAAGCGGTGGCCGTCGGTGTCTGCGAAGCGTTGCGGCAAGACGATTACATCACCAGCACCCATCGCGGCCACGGCCATTGCATCGCCAAAGGCGCAGCGCTGGACAGAATGTTCGCCGAGTTGCTCGGCAAAGAGGCCGGTTACTGCCGCGGCAAAGGCGGATCGATGCATATCGCCGACCAGGACACCGGCAATCTGGGAGCGAATGCGATCGTCGGCGGCAGCGCCGGCATCGCCACCGGCGCGGCGATGTCGATCAAGATGCGCAAGAGCGATCAAGTTGCGGTCTGTTTCTTCGGCGACGGCGCTCTGGGGCAAGGGCTGCTTTATGAAACGATGAACATGGCGTCGCTCTGGAAGCTGCCGGTGCTCTACGTGTGCGAGAACAATCAGTACAACGAGTACACCCATTATCGCGAAACCACCGCTGGCGAAGTGACCGGACGCGCTAAAGCATTCGGCATTCACGTTGAATCGCTGGACGGCCAGGACGTGCGCGCGCTCCACGCCACCGCGCAAAAATTAGTCGAGCGCGCGCGCCGCGGCGACGGGCCGGCCTTTTTGGAATGTCTCACCTACCGCTTCCACGGCCATCACGTCGGCGACATCGACCGCGCCTACTATCGAACCAAAGCCGAAGAGCAAGAGTGGAAATCGAAGCGCGACCCAGTGAAGCTGCTCGCCGCTTGGCTTGAGAAGAATAAACTGGCGGACGGCAAGTTATGCCAACGAATCGAAAACGAAGTCTCGGCGGAAATCAAAGACGCCGTAAACTTCGCCCTCAATACGCCGTACCCGGAACCGGGTGAAGTCGATCAGCATGTATATGCTTGAGACTTGAAGGCAATGGGCATTAGGCAACAGTAAGAAATTTTGGATTTGCGATTTTGGATTTTGGATTGGCGGACTAGGACATGACAAAGAAATTTCCGACTGCAATTCGGTGGTTTCAATCCGACAATCGAAAATCCAAAATCCAAAAGCGGCCCCGCAGACGAAAATGGGTGGGGCTTTCTATAATTGCTTTCGCGCTGGCGGCTTGTGGGGCTGTGGCCGAGGCGCAGCAGCCGGGGAAAGTATCCCGGATGGGTTTTCTAGGCGTCGGCACTGGTGGTCGCGCATCGCTCAACGCCGAAGCCTTGCGGCAAGGTCTTAGGAAATTGAGCTATGTTGAGGGGCAGAACATCAATATTGAATACCGCTGGGCGGAGGGAAACGTTGAACGGCTTTCCGGCCTCGCAGCTGAACTGGTTCGGCTCAAAGTTGATATCATCTTCGCCGCGGGAGGCCCGGCAGGACGCGCGGCCAAGAAAGCGACTAGCGTGATTCCAATCATATCCGTTGGCGACGTCGACCCGGTTGCCAGTGGGTTGGTGGCTAGTCTCGCACAGCCTGGAGGCAACATCACCGGGTTCAGTACCGGCGCGCCGGGGTTGTACGGAAAACGATTGGAGATTCTCAAGGAGACAATTCCCAGACTTACCCGTGTGGGCGTCCTCTTGAATCCGAGCAATAATCCATCCCAGACGTGGTCTTAAAAGAGATCCGACCGCAGGACAAGACCTCGGCGTGCTGGTTCAATCTCTCGAAGTGCGAAGTCCCAACGATATCGATAGTGCATTCGAGGCGGCGACCAAGGCGCAAGCCGGCGCTCTAGTCGTTGCGCAGCAGTCTCCCATCCAAAGTAATCCAAAACGGATCGTAGAACTCGCCGCGAAGCGCCGGCTGCCGGCAATATACCCGGACACCGATTGGATTCACGTCGGTGGTCTCATGTCTTATGGACCGGACTCTACTGACATATACCGGCGTGCTGCCGTCTACGTGGACAAAATTCTCAAGGGAACGAATCCCGCTGACCTACCCGTGCAGCAGCCGGTCAAATACGAACTGATGATCAACCTCAAGACAGCCAAAGCTCTCGGCTTGACGATTCCACCGGTGGTGCTGATGCGGGCGGAGAGAGTGGTCAAATGATTTTGGTCCGCGGGTCCGCTTTTCGATTGGTAGCAAGTAATCGAAACTTGCGTATTTCCTGGATGACCTAACGGCTGAGAGCCATACAGCATGAAATCACCGCCTCAAAAAACACCGACAGTCGAAACCGGCTTGCGCGAAATCACCTTTGCCCAGGCAATCAACGAAGCGCTCGCCGAAGAGATGCGGCGCGATCCGACGGTATTCATCATCGGCGAAGATGTCGCCGAGGCGGGCACGCCGTTCAAAGTTTTGTCGGGGTTGGTAAAAGAGTTTGGCACCGAGCGCGTGATCGATTCGCCGATTTCGGAAGCCGGCATCGCCGGCATCGGGGTCGGCGCGGCGATGACTGGCATGCGCCCGGTGGTCGACATCATGTTCGGCGACTTCATAACGTTGACAATGGACCAGATGGTCAATCAGGCGGCGAAGATTCACTACATGTCCGGTGGTAGGCTAAAAGTTCCCATGGTCTTACGCACAACGCTTGGCGCCACGCGCCGCTCGGCGGCACAGCATAGCCAGAGCTTGCACGCCTGGTTGAGTCACATTCCCGGCTTGAAAGTTGTCGTGCCGTCAACGCCGTACGACGCTAAAGGATTGCTCAAATCGGCGATCCGCGACGATAACCCGGTGGCTTTTTTCGAAGACAAGCTGATGTACCAGCTCAAAGGTTCTGTACCGACGGAAGAATACACAATTCCGCTCGGCGTCGCCGACGTGAAGCGCGCCGGCAGCGACATCACGCTGGTCGCCACCAGCAGCATGGTTCAGGTCGCGCTGGCAGCGGCGGAATTATTAGCACAGTATGAGGTCAGCGCCGAAGTCGTCGATGTTCGAACCACCGCGCCGCTGGACAAGCAGACAATCATTGAGTCCGCAAAAAAAACCAGCCGCGCCATCGTCATCGATGAAGGCTACGAGCGATACGGCGTCACCGCCGAGATCGCTTCGGTGATCGCCGACGGCGCATTTTATTATCTCGATGCGCCGGTGAAACGGATGGGCGCCATGGATGTGCCGGTACCGTTCTCGCCGGTGCTCGAAGATCAGACGGTGCCGACGCCGGAAAACGTTGCGAAATTGGCGCGAATATTGTGCGACAAATAGTGACCGAGTTCTAGGATGAGCGACAGCAATAGTCACATCGCAACGGTTTCAACAGTTCCAAACGTTCCAGTTGTTCCAATCGTTGAAGAGGGATTAACAATTGGAACCCTTGGAACGGCTGGAACGATTGGAACCGTAGATTTTGTTGGAACGCTAGATTTTGGAGGTTGGCAATGGGCTTAAAAACCTTCGGCCTGATGGCTGTCGATTGGGAAGAGCGCGTTAACATCGAGCGGCTGCGCCAGGATCGTTTGGCCCGGGTTAAGAGCGCGCTGAAGAAATCGGAGTTGGGCGCGCTGCTCTGCTTCGACATGAACAACATCCGCTACATTACCGCGACCCATATCGGCACCTGGGCGATGGACAAGCTGGTGCGCTTCTCGTTATTGCCGCAGGATGACGAACCTATTCTCTGGGACTTCGGTTCGGCGGCGCGCCATCATCAGATTTACTGCCCCTGGTTGGGCGAGCGCTCGCGCGCCGGCATTTCCACGCTGCGCGGCGCGACCAATCCAGGCTCCGGATTGGCCGAAGATGTCGCGAAAAAAATTAAACTCGAATTAGAAATGCGCAACTTACAGAACGAGCCGGTCGGCGTCGACGTGATCGAGATGCCGGTGCTGTTCGCCCTCCAAGCCCAAGGCATCAAGGTCGTCGACGGCCAGCAGTTGATGCATGAAGTCAGAAAAATCAAAACCCAGGATGAAATCACGTTGCTCAACACCGCGACCATGATGGTCGACGCCGCTTACGATGAGCTCTATCGCTTCATGAAACCTGGCGTGAAAGAAAACGAATGCGTCGGCGTGGTCAGCAAAGTGCTTTACGATCTCGGCTCCGAACATGTCGAGGGCGTCAACGCGATTTCCGGCGAGCGTTGCAGTCCGCATCCGCATGTCTATACCGACCGCGTGCTCCGTCCCGGCGATCCGGCGTTCTTTGACATTCTCCACAGCTTCAACGGCTACCGCACTTGCTACTACCGGACGTTCGCCATCGGCAGCGCCTCGCCGGCGATGGTCGACGCCTACAAACGGAGCCGCGACTACATGGACGCCGCGATCAGCATCGTCAAGCCGGGTATCACGACGGCGGATGTGGTCAAGCTGTGGCCGAAGGCGCAAGAGTTCGGTTTCGCCAACGAAGAAGCCGCCTTCGCATTACAATATGGCCACGGCGTCGGTTTGTCGATCTGGGAGAAACCGATCTTCAGCCGCTTGGTTTCTCTCGATCATCCCGAAGTGATCGAAGAAGGCATGGTCTTCGCGCTGGAAACCTACTGGCCCGCCGCCGACGGCTGGTCCGCCGCGCGTCTCGAAGAAGAAGTTGTCGTGACGAAAGATGGTTGCGAAATCATCACCCGCTTCCCCTCGGAAAAATTGCTGGTCGCCGGCACGCATTATTTCACCACCGGCGGGGAGCTGCCGACCACCCGCGAAGCGCAATCGAATCTGAACAATCCGGGAGCGCTGGAGCGGGTGAAGGGTTAGACAGAGAACAGGTAATCGATGACCAAACAAGTTTCAGCAGAGAGAATTGAGCAAGCTATACTTCTCATTCGTGGTCATAGAGTGCTGCTTGATGCCGATCTCGCTCTACTTTACGCAGTAAGCGTCGGGAGACTGAATGAAGCGGTCAAGCGCAACCGTCATCGTTTTCCCGGTGATTTTATGTTCCAGCTGAGCGAGGCGGAATTCCACAATTTGAAGGCGCAGGCTAATAACCTAAACTTGAAATCGCAATTTGCGATATCAAGTTCGGATTGGGGTGGCCGGCGCCATCCGCCCTATGCCTTTACGGAAAAGGCGTCGCCATGCTTTCGAGCGTTCTCCGCAGCAAGCGCGCAGTCGAGGTCAACATTGAAATCATGCGGACCTTCGTTCGTTTGCGCCAGCTGCTCGCGACCAATGCTGAATTAGCGCGGAAGGTCGAAGCTTTGGAGAAAAAGTACGATGCTCAGTTTAAGGTAGTCTTTGACGCGATCCGGCAGCTTATGAAACCACCGGAGCCGACGAAACGAAAGATTGGTTTCATCGTTAGCGAAAGAGCCCCAAAATATGGAGGGATTTAAAAAAAACTTGCCGCCGCGGATGAGTGGACGAAGATGAATTTCGAGATTACCCCATCCAGGGTACGTCGTGCAAATGAAAGAAGTTAAACTTGCAGCACAGGTGCTAGGTCTGCAGCTTCAAGAGCTGGAAACGCGAGGTCGAGACGATTTAGAGAAGGTTTTTATATCAATCACCAACAGGCGTGTAGGCGCTATCACGGGGCTCACCAACCCAACGTTCACTTTACTGCAAGGACGAATCGCAGAACTCGCGCTAAAGAACCGCCTTCCAATGATATACGGCGATGCGCGATTTCCGGAGGCTGGTGGCCTAATGTCCTATGGACCCAACAGTTTGGATATGTGGCGCCGTGCTGCAGTCTTCGTGGACAAGACTATGAAAGGCACTAAGCCTGCCGATCTACCCGTCGAACAGCCGATGAAGTTTGACTTCGTGATCAGTCTTCAGACCGCCAAGAAGATCGGTTTGAACATTCCACAGTCGGTGCTGTTCCGGGCGAGTAAGGCGATTAAATGACAAGAAGGCGACGGGCATTAGGCAATAATAGGCAACAGGTAGGGGCGACCGGCCGGTCGCCATTACAAATATCGGGTCTACCGCCTAACAACCTCCCGTGATAAGCAACCATCGATGCCAACCAACGTGATCATGCCCGCCCTCGGAGTGGCGCAGCAAACGGGAACACTGCTCAAGTGGCTCAAAGCCGAAGGTCAAGCCGTGACCAAAGGCGAGCCGCTGATGGAAATCGAAACCGACAAATCGACGGTGGAGATCGAAGCAGCGGCTTCCGGTATTCTCTCTCGCGTGACGGCGAAAGCCGGTGATGAAGTGCCAGTGGGTCAGACGATCGCGCTGATCTTGGCGCCGGGCGAAGCGCTGCCGACAAAGCAAGACACGCCCGCGTCTGCTCCACTCTTACCCCCTCTCCCCCAGGGAGAGGGCAGGGGTGAGGGCCGCGCGACGACCTCAAAAACCACAACGATGCCGGCCTTTTCTACGGTGCCAACCGGCGGACGAATTCTCGCGTCACCAAAAGCAAAACGACTCGCCAAAGAAAGCGCCATCGACCTGGCAACTCTCACTGGCAGCGGCCCGGAAGGAAGCGTTCTAGCCGCCGATGTGCAGCGGGCCGCCAACGGAAACCTTGCGCGGCCCGCGACTTCAACAGCGCGCGGCTTATTACCGCTCACCCCCATGCGCCGCATCGTCGGCCAGCGCATGACGCAGAGTAAACAAACGGCGCCGCATTTTTACATCAGCATGGACATCGACATGACAGCGGTGAGCAAGCTTAGAAACGGATGGAAGGAACGTGGCGACGAGCCGATGCCATCGATCAATGACTTTATTCTCCAAGCCTCGGCGTGCGCGCTTAAAGAATTTCCGCAGGTGAATTCAAGCTTCACCGAGCAAGGAATTCTGCAGCACGCTGACATCAACGTCGGAGTCGCTGTTGCGCTCGATGAAGGCCTGGTCGTGCCGGTGATTCGCAACGCGGACCAGCTGAATTTGCTTGAATTGGCCAAGCAGAGCCGCTCGCTGGCCGATAAGGCGCAAAATAAAAAGCTCTTTCCGCTCGACTACGAAGGCGGCACGTTCACCGTGTCGAACCTCGGCATGCTGGGCGTCGATAGCTTCATCGCGATCATCAATCCGCCGCAGTGCGCGATCCTAGCCGTCGGCCGGGTCGCGCCGCGCGTGGTCACGGACGGCGACGGCATCGAGATTAAATCCATGATGACGGCGACACTGTCGGCCGACCATCGAGTGGTCGATGGCGCCAGCGCGGCGCGCTTTCTGCAGCAAGTAAAAAAACATTTGGAAAGCGGCCCATTTTAGTGTACACCGCACAGGCCAGTTGAACATGTACGAAAGGAGCAGCTTATGAAAAGGCTTGGGTTGTTTGTGACAGCTATCTTGCTTTGCTTGAGTCTGTCCGTTGCGCAGTCGCAGAACGTCGAGCGGATGACCATGGCGGGGGGGCCGCCGGCGGGAGTTTTCGGCATTTTCGCCACCGGCATCGGCACATTCCTATCAAAAAACGTCCCTAACCTCGACGTTTCCGTCGCGGCCACCGGCGGCTCTGTGGAAAACGTGCGCCGGATCAACTCCAAGGAAGCGGAGATGGCAGTCTCTTTCTCTTCGGACACCCATGAAGCTTTTTTCGGCTTGGAAAAGTTTGCCGGCAAACCGTTAACCGATCTTCGCTCCGTCGGTGTTGTTTTCTTCGGGGTCGCCCATTTGATGACTTACACTGATAGCGGCATCCGCAACATTGACGATCTCGCCGGCAAACGTGTCGCGGTTGGCAATCCTGGTTCGGGAACCTTTGCCACGGCGGAGCGGATCTTTCGCGCGGTCGGTATGTGGGACAAGATCAACCGGATTCCTCTGCTCGGCGCGGCCGCGGGTGACGCGATGAGCGAGGGCAAAGCGGATGCGTTTTTCTGGACCGGCCCTGAGCCCGACCGAGTGACTACGGAAGCCGCCACGAAAAAACCCGTGCGCGCCATCGACGTCCATACGCCTGTCTCAAAGACTGACTTCTATAAACAGTTTCCTTATTTCGCCCGCTATGTCTTCGCCGCCAATTCCTACCGTGGCATTAGCGAGGATACTTCAAGCATCGGCGTTCCGGTGATTTGGTACGTCAATAAGGACCTATCGCCTGCCCTATTGCAGAGAATGGTCGCAGCGGCCTATAGCAAGGAAGGCAACGCCCATATGATGAAGGTCCATGCTGGATCGAAGGACATGGTCACGCAACGGGCCCTGCAAGGCGTCACGATTCCTCTGCACAAAGGCGCCGAGGATCACTGGCGCGCCGCGGGTATTCAGATTCCTGATGCGATTCGCGCAAAGTAAGCCAATCTCGACTCGGAGAACAGGACCAAGGTAAGACGGCTCATGTCCGCTTGATCTCCCGCCAAATCTCCTAACGCAGCTTTGCCGTCGGTTCGCGCCGCGGGCGTTAGGATTTAAAAATCATGTCCGAAGAAATACCCCAGGCCCGCACTCTCACAGGATACTGGGACATCGCCGTTCAGCTAATGATGGGTGGTGTCGCGCTATTTCTGCTATGGGCTTCTTCATTCGGAGTCGTTTCGCTTCAGTACTTTCGTGGCATTGCCGTGCTGTACAGTCTGGTGGTGCCACTGCTTTTATATCGCGGCTGGCGCCGCGACCGCATGGATCAACCATCGCTCCTCGATGTAGCCCTGGTTGTCGCCACTATCGTTGGAGTCGGCTATTGGATCATCGAACATGAAGCGATGGCCTATCGGGCCGGCGGTTACACGCTGGTCGATGTCTCGATGGGCGTTATCGTCACCGTCGTCGCCATCGAGGCGGCGCGGCGTGTACTCGGGTGGGGCATGTCGATGTGCGCGGTGTTGCCCATTGCCTACGCGCTATTTGGTAACTACCTGCCTTATCTGATCGGCCATCGCGGCTTTACCATGCGCCGGGTGATCGAATACGTCTATCTGACTTCCGACGGCATCTTCGGCGTCATGGCGGATGTTGTCGCCAGCTTTATCATTCCCTTCGTTGTCTTTGGCGCTTTTTTGGAGGGTGCAGGCGTTGCGAAATTTTTTGTCGATCTGTCGTTGGCTGCGCTCGGTCGAATTACCGGCGGACCGGCGCAGGCGGCGGTCATCTCGAGCCTCTTCATGGGCACCGTCAGCGGCAGCCCCATTGCCGAGACCGTCACAACGGGCACCGTAACGATCCCGCTGATGAAGAAGGCCGGCTTTCCGCCGCACATCGCGGCGGCAGTGGAAGGAGCGGCTTCCACAGGGGCGATGATAATGCCTCCCGTCATGGGTGCGGGCGCCTTCATCATGGCCGAAATGACCAACATCCCATACCTTGAGATCATCAAAGTCGCGGCGATTCCTGGTATCCTCTTTTACGTTGCCGTGGGCGTCATGGTCTATTTCGAATCGCGCAAGCTCGGTTTGCGCGGTCTCTCTAAAGACGAGCTGCCGCACTTTGGCGCGGTCATGCGCAGCGGCTGGTTTCTCTTTCTTCCCATCTTCGTCCTAATGGGCATGTTGATCGCCGGCTATTCGCCCGGCACTTCCGCGGTTTATGGCATCGTGTCAGCCATCGCTTTAAGTTGGACTAGCAGCGAGACCCGCATGGGGCCGCGGCGTGTTTGGCAAGCGCTAGTCGACGGTGGCAAAGCGAGCCTCTACGTGGCGGCGCTGACCGGCGCGGTAGGCGTGCTCATCGGCGTCTTGGCGCTCACCGGCATCGGCATAAAGTTCTCCTACATACTCTTGGAACTCGGCGGTAAAAATCTGCCGTTAACGCTGCTGCTGCTGGCGGTCGCCACCCTCGTGCTCGGCTTGGCCTTGCCGATCACCGCAACCTATCTCATGGTCGCCGTCGTGGCGGTTCCGGTCTTGGCGGATCTTGGGGTGCCATTGCTGAGTGCGCATCTAATCATTCTCTGGCTTAGCCTCGATTCCAACATCACGCCGCCGGTGGCACTGGGACCTTTTGCGGCCGCTGCCATCGCCGGGGCCGATCCCATGAAAACCGGCTGGGCCTGTTTTCGCTTCGCCAAAATTATTTACGTCATGCCGGTCTTAATGGCCTACACGCATATTCTGTTTACCGGGACGCCTACTCAGAATATTTTGGCGGTCATTGCCGCAACCGTTGGCACAGTGGCCTTCTCAATTCTTAGCACTGCTTTTTTTGTCGTTCGTATGACTCTTGTTGAATTCATTCTGCTCGCGCTCGCCACCGTGCTCGCTTTTATCCCGTCGCCGCTTACCATGGCGGCGGCAATTGCAATTTACATCGCAGTCTACTTTTGGCAACGTAGACGAGCCGGCGTCATGGCTCAGAGTGCACATCCATCAGTCGAGACCGCAATAAAATGAAACAGACAGAACCCCCCTTCGACGATCCAGTCATCATTCCCATCGAGGATCACCTTGATCTCCATCCGTTTCAGCCGAAGGAGATTCCCAGTGTCGTCGAAGAGTATCTCGAACAGTGTAAGGAGGCTGGATTTCACGAAGTGCGCTTGATCCACGGCAAAGGGAAGGGCGTGCAGCGCAATATCATTCGCGCATTGTTGGAAAAGCATGCCAACGTCGAATCGTTTCACGACGCAGCGCTCGAAGCCGGCAGTTGGGGGGCGACGGTGGTAATTTTAAAAAACTGAGTTGCCTGCAACTTACTTGTCCGCGTTCGCCGGGTTGGCGAAGGGGTCGTCGCCCTTGTGCTTGTGGAGGCTGAAAAGCGCGACGGCGACGCCGATGGTGATGAAACTGTCGGCGACATTGAATGCCGGCCAGTGATAGTTGCGCCAGTAGACGTCGAGGAAATCGATCACTTCGCCGTAGATCATACGATCGATGAGATTGCCAACGGCGCCGCCAAGGATAAAGGTTAGGGCCGTGATCAAGCCGCGTTCTCTGCCGTCAAGGCGTTGCAGCAGTGTGACGATAAAGCCGCTGGCAAGGATCGATACCAAGATTAAGAAGGGCCGGCGATAGATTGCCGCGTTGCCGGCGAAGATGCCGAAGGCGGCGCCGGGGTTGCGCACGTAGGTGAAGCTGAACAAGCCGTCGACGATGGCAATCGACTGGTAAAGCGCCATCGTCCGGTCGACGATGCCTTTGGTTAACTGATCGAGTATGACAATGGCGGCGAGCCAGCCGCTAATGAATTTCCACTTGCCGCTCAAGCCGCCGCTCCGGCGTTCAATACCCCAGCGCAACGCGGGCAGACGGTCGGATGGTTGTGGTCGGCGCCGATTTTCACATCGTACTTCCAGCAGCGTTCGCATTTGGCGCCATCGGCTTTGCTGACTTGGACCGCGCAGTTGAGCAGTGGCGCGTTGTAGCTTGCCGCTATATCGTTGGCGGCGGCCGCGGTTTCACCGCCGTTATCGGCTTGCGATACGATCAACAGATCCTGCAACCGGGCGCGGTCGGTGTTCACCCATTCGCTCAGTTTTGCGCCCTGCTGGTTGCCGTGTTTGGCGAAAACCACCTTGGCATCGAGGGAGTGGCCGATGATGCCGGCGCTGCGGGCCTGTTCCAACGCCTTGAGCACTTCGCCGCGCTCGCGGAAGATGCGCTCCCATCTATCACTGAGCTCGGCATCGACAACCTTGGTGTCGGCTTCCGGCAGGTGCGATAGAAAGACGCTTTTCGGCCGCTCGGCTTTGTCCGGCAGGTAGTTCCAGATTTCTTCGGCGGTAAACGACAGGATCGGCGCGGTCAGATGCACCAGCACGTCAAGTATTCTATACAACGCCGTCTGCGCCGCGCGCCGCTTGGACGAATTGGTCCCTTCGCAGTAAAGCCGGTCTTTGACGATGTCTAAATACTGCGCGCTTAGCTCGACAGCGCAGAAGTTATTGACGCTGTGATAGACGACGTGGAACTCGCACTTCTCATAAGCGTCGCGGCAGCGGCTGAGCAGGTTTTCCGTGCGCTGGAGGATCCAGCGGTCGAGCTCATCGAGATCGGCCGCTGGCACGCGATCCTTCGCCGGATCGAAATCATAAAGATTGCTGATCAGAAAGCGCGCGGTGTTGCGCACCCGCCGGTAGGCCTCGACCAGGCGATTCAAAATCTCATCCGAGATGCGCACATCTTCGCGATAGTCCTCGGCGGATACCCACAGGCGTAGAATCTCGGCGCCGAATTTTTTCGCAATGTCTTGCGGCGCGATGGTATTGCCCATGGACTTGGACATTTTTCTGCCCTTGCCGTCCAAGGTGAAGCCATGGGTGAGCACGCTGGCGTAAGGCGCGCGGTCGCGGGTCGCCAGCGAAGTCAACAGGGCGGTATGAAACCAGCCGCGATGTTGATCGCTGCCTTCGAGATAAAGATCGGCGCGGCCGCCGAGACGAGGGTCTTGTTCGACCACTGAAGCGTAGCTGACGCCCGAATCGAACCAGACATCGAGAATATCTTCTTCGCGGGAAAATTCCTCGCCGCCGCAGTTGGGACACTTGAGATCGGCCGGCATGAGCTCGTTGACCGGCCGGGTGAACCAGGCATCCGATCCCTCCTTCTCGAAAATTGCCGCGACATGATTGCAGATCGCCTGGGTCAGAACGGCTTGGTTACATTTCTTGCAGTAGACCGCCGGGATCGGCACGCCCCAAGAGCGCTGGCGCGAGATGCACCAGTCCGGGCGCGCTTCGAGCATGCCGCGAATCCGATCCCTGCCCCAGGGCGGAATCCATTTGACCTCGTCGATGGCGTGGAGCGCCTGGTTGCGCAGGTCGTTTGTCTCCATGGAGATAAACCACTGCTCGGTGGCGCGAAAGATCACCGGCTTTTTGCAGCGCCAACAGTGCGGATAGCTATGGGTCAGCTTGTCTTCTTTGAGTAGGGCGCTTTTTCTCGACTAATTTTTGGACGATGCGCGGGTCGGCTCTGAACACCGATTCGCCTTGCAAATCGCCGGCTTCCGCAGTGAATTTCCCTGCCGGGTCCACCGGCGCCATGACCGGCAGGCCGTAGCGCATGCCGACTTCATAGTCTTCTTGGCCATGGCCGGGGGCGATGTGGACGCTGCCGGTGCCTTGATCCTGAGTGACGTAATCGCCAAGCACGATCTTCGACTCGCGGTCGAGCCAGGGATGACGGCAGACGATGCCTTCGAGTTCTGCGCCGCTCCAGCCACCGGGAACGATGTCATAATCCTCGGCTTCCAGGCCGATGGCTTGCATCACGCTGGCGATGAGTTCTTGGTTAATGACTAAAGCGCCTTGCGCGGTCTTCACTAGCTGGTAGGTAAACTTGGGATGGACAGCGATCGCTTGGTTGGCCGGCAGCGTCCAGGGGGTGGTGGTCCAGATGACGAAGAACGTATTGCCGTCCGCCTTCATCCTCGCGCGACCGTCGGTTACCGCGAATTTGACGTAAACCGATGTCGAGGTATGGTCTTCGTACTCGACTTCCGCTTCCGCCAACGCTGTCACACAGGAGGCGCACCAGTAGACGGGTTTCTTCTTGCGGTAGAGCGCGCCGGATGCGACGAACTTACCTAGTTCACGCACTTCCTGGGCTTCGTACTGCGGGTCCAAGGTGCGATAAGGCTTGTCCCAGTCGCCCAAGACGCCGAGCCGTTTGAACTCGTCGCGTTGAATCGCGATATACTTTTCGGCGTATTCCTTGCAGAGTTTGCGAATCTCGGCCTTGCTCATGGCCAACTTTTTTGCCCTGCCGATGTTCTTCTCGACTTGTAGTTCGATAGGCAGACCATGGCAGTCCCAGCCGGGCACATAAGGGGCTGAGTGGCCGGTCATCGCCTTGTACTTGACGATGATGTCTTTGAGGATTTTGTTTAGCGCATGGCCGATGTGGATGTTGCCGTTCGCATAGGGCGGCCCGTCATGCAGAATGAACCGGGGCTTGCCGCGATTCGCTTCAAGAATCTGGAAATAGGTGCCGTCGTTGTCCCACTTCTCTACCTGCTTCGGTTCGTTTTGCGGCAAGTTGCCGCGCATGGGAAAGTCGGTTTTCGGTAGGTTTAGAGTATCTTTATAGTCCATGGCAGTGGAGGATTCCGACAGCGACCGCCCGACTCTGGCCGGTGGTCGTTTCGGTGTTATTTTTGACTGTTCAGGCCGCGCACCATGCGCGTGGCAAACATGTCGGCTTTATTTTCCGCGTCGGCCCAGAAAACATAGTGGCCCATCTCATGGTAGACCAGGCTGATCCAGCGCCTGGCGGTCTTGTATTTGCGGCCTTTCTTCCAATTCTCCGGGTGAACCAAATAGATCTGACCGGTCTCGTAGGTCTTCCCCGCGGTTTTGCCCCAATCGATATACTCAAACCATTCTATTTTCGGTTGCTTCAGATGGTAAAACCGGCACAGCAGGCTAATCGCTTTCTTAAAGTCTGAGGCTTTGCATTCGCTAAAAAAGGCCGCCAGTAATCGGTCGATCGCCCGACGTTTCTTTATCGGAGGTAAAATCATGCGCATAAATATTATCCGGGTTCACAGCAGTCGAAAATTATTATCACACCTAGTCCGTAATAGAAATAACCCTGGCTACGGAGCGGTATCGCTGAAATTCTGTAAGCAATTGATATTGCGACGGTTTCCTTACAAGGATTGGTGCATCGACGGCGCCGATACAGATCATTTTAACGGTTGCGACGGGCAAAAAAGTAGCGTAGATTGGCGTACTTTATAGCACTGGAGAGCGGTGCGGAACCGACGGCTCTCGATAATCGATGATCTCTCGGCTCACGGGAAAACTCGCATACCTAAGCACTTGGTTCGGCTTCAAGATTGGTTGCATGGGGATGCGGGTATGTCCTGGAGTGGTATTTTACCTATCCGATGGGCTAGCCAGGATCGGGTTCTGCCTTTTTCGCGGGTTTCGTAATCGTTCGATCGCCAATATTCGCATCGCTCTGGGCGACGGCTTGAGTTCCAGTGAGATCGGTGGGGTCGCGCGCGGCTCGCTGCGTAATTTTTTTCGCGCTTGTGTGGAGATCGGGGTCGCAGTCGTAGCTTCCGATGCCAAGCTTAAGGCGGAAATTCCGATTGTCGGTCGCAAGCATCTCGATGCGGCGCTTGCCAAGGGTAAAGGAGTGCTGCTGCTGAGCGCCCATTTAGGGAATTTTTTCCTGGTCGGTTGCCGCTTGGCCCTCGAAGGTTTGCCGACTTTCGTCTTGGTCAATCAGCCGCGTGACGGCCGTTTTGCCGAGCTGATGGATGATTATCGTCTGCGGGTTCGACAGAAGACCATTCACGCGCGGCCGCGCCAGCGGGCGTTGCGCGAGCTCACTGAAGTGCTGCGGCGCAATCAGATCGCGGTCGTGATTGCCGACGAATACCGTCGGGGCTCTGGCATTGAAGTGCCGCTGTTTGGTAAGACGGTGATTGCCCGGCGCGGCGCCGTGAGTTTGGCTATGCGCACCGGTGCCGCGGTGGTTCCGGCTTGTATGGTACGTCAGGCGGACGATAGTTTGCGGTTGGTCATCGAGCCGGAGTTGGAGCTGGCGCGGGAAGAGCGGAACGCTGCGGCGATTCGCGAGAATACCATCAGAATTACCCGCTGGCTTGAACGTGTTGTGCGCAGCTATCCGGAGCAGTGGAACTGGCTGAATATCCACTGGTGGGTCGAGGAGACAAACAGCGGAATGTTGTCGAAGCGGCAGCATAACTAGCTCAAAGGCTATGAGATTAGAAAGGGGATTGACCGGTGAAAATCAGCAAGAAGGATACCGACGAACTAAAAAAGAAAGTTGCCATCGGCAACCGCATCATGTTCCATCAAGGACTGGCCGATTATCACGGCCATGTCAGCGCGCGCATTCCCGGCACGCGCAAGTTTTTTATCAAGCCGGTGCTGGCGCCGCTCGGTGAAGTGGCGCCCAAGCATATCATCGAGGTTGACATCGATCAGTATTTCGAAGTCTGCGAGGCCAACTACGCCAAGGCTGGTAATCAGCGCGCCGTCACCAAGATCAAGAATCCGCCGCGCGAAACTATGATTCACGCGGCGATCTACAACGCCCGGCCGGATGTCAATTCCGTGGTCCATACCCATCAAACCATCGCGACCGCTTTCTCGGTAGCCGGCACGCCGATCCTGCCGATCTATAACCAAGCCGCGGTGTTCGCGCCGGAAACGCCGATTTTCCCCAGCCCAAGATTGATCTACACCATGCGCGACGGCAAAGAGATTTGCGCGACATTGCAAGACCGCATGGCGATGTTGCTCAAAGGGCACGGCGTTATTGTATGCGGTGACAGCTTAGAATATGCTACGGTCCACGCGATTTATCTGGAGCGCACCGCCTATATGCAGTTCATCGCCAGCTGCGTCGGCAAGCCGACAGTCATGCCCCAGGCTGAGATCGATTACATGAAAGAAAATATGATGTTCCGTTCCTACGATGCCTTCGCCTATTTTCGCGCGCAGTTGCCGAAGGGCGCGAGGCTGTAAGCGTCAAATTTATCAGTGAAAAATTTGGAGGGTTACCGATGGCTAAACGAGAAGAAAAACTAACCGAGAGCAGCAAAAAACCGATCCAAGACCTGCGCGAGTGGCTCAGCCGCGTCGAAGCGTTGGGCGATTTGGTCCGGGTCAAAGATGCGGTGAGCTGCGATGAAGAAATGAGCGCCATCGGTTATCTAGTCGCCAAACAGAAGCCGTCGCCGGCTATCCTGTTCGATAACATCAAGGGATATGAAAAGAGCTCATACAAGGCGCAGTCGCTGTGGAATATCTTAGGCCCGAGCATTCCGCGCATCGCCTTGACGATGGAAGAACCCCACGACACCGACACGGTGGAATTGATTCGTCGGACTAAAGACAAATTGAAAAACCGCATGGCGCCGCGCGAGGTTTCCGCCGCGGAAGCGCCGATGTACCAGAATACCCTGACCGGCGACAAGATCGATCTAATGGCTCTGCCGATTCCACGCCATTGGCCTCTCGATGGCGGCCGTTACGCCGGCACCGCGGATTGCGTTATCACCCGCGATCCCGACAGCGGTTATTTGAATGTAGGTACCTATCGCATGATGCTGCAGAGTAAAAACGAGTGCGGACTCTACCTGTCCCCGGGAAAAGACGCGCGTTTGCACATCACCCGCTCGTGGCAGCAAGGCAAGCCGGTTGAAGTGGCGGCCGCCTGGGGCATCGATCCATTGTTCATGGTGCTAGGCTCGCAGACATTTCCCAAGAACGTTTCCGAATATGAGTATTTGGGTGGCATCAAGGGTGAGCCGATTCCGGTGGTCAAAGGCAAGATGACCAATTTGTTATTGCCTGCCAACGCCGAGTTCATGATCGAAGGCATCATCAAGCCAAACTCGGTAAGGAGTGAAGGGCCTTTTGGCGAATTCCCGGGCTATTATGGCCGGCCCGAAGCGGGCTGCCCTTTGGTTGAGATTACCGCAGTGCATTACCGCAATAATCCGATCCTTACCAACGCCTTGATGGCGGACTATCCGTCCAATGAGCAGAGCGGCTTCTTCTCGATCATCCGCTCGGCGCGTATTTGGGACGATCTCGACAAGCTCGGCATCCCCGGTATCCAAGGCGTTTACGCCCATCCTGCCGGTGCCGGTGGATTTGGCATGACCGTGATCGCTCTCGAACAGCGCTACGCCGGCCATGCCGCCCAGGCGCTCGCTTTAGCTGCCCAGGTTCCCGGCGGCGCTTATTACACCAAGTGGATCATCGCCGTCGACGAAGATATTGACCCCACCGACATGGATCAAGTGATCTGGGCCATGAGCAGCCGCTGCAATCCCATCGACGATGTCGATATTTTACGCAACACCTGGTCGACTTGGCTCGATCCGACGCAGAATCCCCCGGAAAAACGTCCCTATGGTTCCAAGGCGTTGATCAACGCCTGTAAAGAACACCGCTACCTGCCCGTGTTTTCCAAGCGCACCGCGTTGCGCAAAGAGATGTACGACAAGGTCGCCGGCGAGTGGAAAAAACTCGGCTTACCGGGACAAGTTCCCAGCGTGAGAGCATTCGAGGAGAAAAAGGAAGTGGTTTACCACGAAGTCGGCGGCTTCGAGCCGGGCAAGCAACCGGGGGAAGAAAAAGATAACTAGTCGTAAGGCCGCGCGACTAAACACTCTGCTATTTTTCGTCATGCCGGCGCATGCCGGCATGACGTGCTTGGTCAGGATAAATCTGTTTCGGCAGTGGAAAATGGGCAGCGGGTAAACCTCTACAGTAAAGCCAATAGGTTTGTCTCGTTACCTGTCGAATCTGTGATAGTCGAAAAAAAACCTCAGCGCGGAGGCAATTCGCTTGCCGCAGCTGAGGTTTTTTGACTTGATGAAAACGCGTGTTTAGTCGGTCTAGCTGATCGCGTCTTCGCCGCGTTCGTTGGTGCGGATGCGGATTACTTCTTCGACTGTCGAGACGAAGATTTTACCATCGCCAATCTTGCCGGTTTGCGCCGACTCGAGAATCGCTTCGACGATCTTCGGCGTCATTTCTTCCGGTGCGAGGATCTCGATCTTCACTTTCGGTAAGAAGTCGACTGTATACTCCGCCCCGCGGTAAAGCTCGGTGTGCCCTTTCTGGCGGCCGAAGCCTTTGACTTCGGTAATGGTCATGCCAGTAATGCCCACCGAAGTTAGTTTTTGTTTCACTTCGTCGAGCTTGAACGGTTTGATGATCGCTTCGATCTTTTTCATGGCGTCCCCCGCAGGTATTTCTGGGGTTGATGTTTTTAGATATCGAAATAGAGAGCGAACTCCCAAGGATGGGGCCGCAGCCGGATGGCGTCGACCTCATGCTTTCTCTTGTACTCCAACCAGGTCTCGATAACATCCTTGGTGAAGACATCGCCCTTGAGGAGGAAATCATGATCCTTTTCTAAGGCATCGAGCGCCTGGTCAAGCGACCCTGGCATCGACTTCACCTTGGCGGCCTCTTCGGGTTCTAATTCGTACAAGTTCTTGTCGATCGGTTTGGGCGGCTCGGTCTTGTTTCTAATCCCGTCCAACCCCGCCATCAACATCGCCGGAAAGGCGAGATACGGATTGGCGCTCGGGTCAGGGGTGCGAAACTCCAACCGCTTGGCCTTCTCACTGGTCGAGTACATGGGAATCCGCACACAGGCGCTGCGGTTTCGCGCCGAGTAGACTAAATTGATCGGCGCTTCGTAGCCGGGAACCAGTCTGCGGTAGGAGTTGGTCGTCGGAGCGATGAAGGCGCACAGCGCGTGGGCGTGCTTGAGCAGGCCGCCGATGTAATGTCGGGCGGTCTCGCTGATCAGCCCGTAGCCCTTCTTGTCGTAGAAAATATTCTTCCCAGACTTCCACAAGCTCTGGTGGCAGTGCATGCCGGAACCGTTGTCCTGAAACAGCGGCTTGGGCATACAGGTGACCACTTTGCCGCGCTGGCGGGCGGTATTCTTAACCACATACTTGTACAGCAGCACCTTGTCGGCCATCTTGGTCATGGTGTCAAAGCGCATATCGATCTCGGTCTGGCCGCCGGTGGCGACTTCGTGGTGATGGACTTCGATCTTGATGCCGCATTTCTCTAAGTTGAGCACCATCTGGGAGCGCAGGTCTTGATACTGATCCATCGGCGGCACCGGGAAGTAACCTTCTTTGTAACGAATCTTGTTGCCCAGATTGGGGCCGTCGCCGTTGCCCGAGTTCCAGAACCCTTCGCTGGAGTCGATGTGATAGTAGCCTTCGTGGTGGTTCTGGTCGAAGCGGATGCTGTCGAAGATAAAAAACTCGATCTCGGGACCCCAGTAGCTGATGTCGGCCAAGCCGGTGGACTTTAAATACTTCTCGGCTTTCTGAGTGATATAGCGGGGATCGCGGGAATAGGGCTGGCGGGTGATCGCATCCAACACGTTACAGACAAAGCTCACGGTGGGGTGTTCGGAGAACGGATCCATCATGGCGGTGTCGGGATCGGGCAACAGGATCATGTCCGATTCGTTGATGCTCTGAAAGCCGCGGATGCTCGAACCGTCAAAGCCCAACCCTTGTTCGAACTTGTCGGCGTCGAAATCTGTTGCGGGAATCGAAAAGTGCTGCCACAGCCCGGGCACGTCGATAAACTTGAAATCGACGATCTCTACTTTGTTCTTCTTCGCCATCTCTAGGGCGTCTTTTACGGACATCTATGTGCTCCTCTCATCCGAATGTTAGATTTTATTTTGGAAAACGCACACCAGTTATCATATTCTTCCAGCGAGAACCAGCCCCACTGCGCCAGGTTTATTCGTAAGCGCGCTCATTATGCTGAGTCAAATCCAATCCCATGCGCTCTTCATCGTCGGCGACGCGCAGGCCCATGGTCGCTTTTAGAATCGCTAGAATAATCGCTGTAACAACCATGGCGAATACGATGGTTACCACGACAGTGACGAACTGCGTCCAAAGTTGGCCGGGGTTGCCGTAAAAAAAGCCGTCATTGCCTGCGGCGTTGACCGCTTTAGAAGCGAATAGGCCGGTCGCTAGTGCGCCCCAGGTGCCGCCGACGCCATGCACGCCAACGACATCGAGGGAATCGTCGTAACCAAATTTTGGTTTTAGGCTGCAAGCAATGGAGCACAACACACCGCCGCCGACGCCAATCACCAGCGCCGACAGCGGGCTAACGAACCCTGCCGCTGGTGTGATTGCGACCAATCCCGCGACCGCACCGCTAGCGGCGCCGAGCATGGTCGGTTTGCCGCGCAACCAGTCCATCACCAGCCAGGCCAGAGCAGCGGCGGCGGCGGCGACATGGGTCGCGACAAAAGCGGATGTCGCCAAACCATCGGCGGCCAGCGCGCTGCCGGCATTAAATCCAAACCAGCCGACCCAGAGAAGTCCGGCTCCGATGACGCTGTATGGCAGATTATGTGGCGGCATCGCCTCCTGGCCGTAGCCGATGCGGCGCCCGAACATGATCGCTGCCACCAAGGCCGATGCCCCCGAGCTAATATGCACCACCGTGCCGCCGGCAAAATCCAGCGCGCCCATCTCACGCATCCAGCCTTTGACGCCCCAAACCCAATGGGCCAGGGGATCGTATACAATAGTCGTCCACAAAATCATGAAGACCAGGAAAGTGCTGAATTTAGCGCGTTCGGCGAAGGCGCCGGTGATCAACGCCGGGGTGATAATGGCGAACATCATCTGGTAAACCATGAAAGTCATATGGGGGATGGTGGCGGCATAGTCCGCGTTGGGCTCGACCCCGACCCCGTTCAATCCGACCCAGGCGAGAGAACCGTATAGGCCGCCAACGTCAGGGCCGAAAGCGACTGAATAACCCCATAGTATCCATTGGATCGTCACCACTCCGACCAAGATGAAACTATGCATGATCGTGCCGAGAACATTTTTGCTGCGCACGAGCCCGCCGTAAAAAAGAAATAGGCCGGGGATCGTCATCATCAAAACCAGGGCGGCACATGTCAGCATCCAGGCGTTGTCGCCCTTGTCGACTTTCGGCGCTGGCGCCGGTGCGCTTGGTGTCGGAGCGGCAGTTGGAGCCGGCGCGCTTACTGCCGGCCCGGGCGCAGGCGGAGTCTCTTGAGCTTGCGTCGAAGTTCCCAACAACAATGCCAGCAGAACTGGTAGGAAAAATAATGATGAGCGACGTTTATTTGGCTGCTTCACAACCGAACCTCCCCGTTTTGTTGCAAGAATATTAGGCGTTGAAAGTTGACGATAACCCGATGGATCTTCCGTCAGCAACCGTTATGCCACCATGTCACGAAAAATTTGATCGATTTATTAGATACTTAGGAGAAACGACCGATGCTGTAGGATTAGGCTGTTGCCTATTTTTCAAGCATATGCCTGAAATCTATGCAACATAGTGGAATGACTCGGAAGGTATGATTGAGTGCACCGCTAGAAATTGTTATCTGCCAATTGCGCCAATTTCTCTCGATTCACGCTGATGCCTAGACCGGCTCTGTTCGTGAGTGTCGCGCTGGCTTGCTTTACCTCGATCCCGCTAAAAATATCTTGCTCGCCGAGACGCTGGAAGCCGGTCATTTCGCCGCCCGGTTGGGCGTTTTTCATCGCCGCGTGCAGGTGCATCTCGGCTGCCGACAGGATCGGCGTGCAGGCGCTGCCTTGGCCGATGACCACCGGCAGACCTTTGGCGCTGACCACGGCCGCGACTTGTAACGCGCGTTGGAAGCCGCCGATATGGGTGAGCTTGATTTTCAACAGATCGGCGGCGCCGGCTTCGAGCACCGCCAATGCGTCTTCAGGCGAGGTGACGCTTTCCTGGGCGGCGATGGGCACGCCGACGGCGCGGCGCAGCTCGGCTAAGCTTTTTAAATCGCCACGCGCCAAAGGCTGCTCAGCGTCGGATAGGTGATAACAGCTCAAAGCATTCAATAACTCGCGGGCGTCGGCGAATGAATAGCTGGCGTTACCATCGACGCGAATCGACGCTTCGGCGCCAACCACCTCTCGGACAGCACGAACGCGGTCGATATCTTTTTGCAAATCTTTATGACCGATCTTGAGTTTGAACTGGCGATAACCGTCTTGTTTCAACTGCTGAGCCTTGGCACCGATGGTCTCGGTGCCGAGATCCATGCCAAGGCCGCCGACCAATTCAACCTGGCGCCGGTAGGGGCCACCGAGCAGACGATAGAGCGGTAGGTTACAAAATTTCGCCACGGCATCGTAGATGGCGGTTTCAACGCCGGCTTTAGCGATGGGGTGACCAGAGCGCACGCCATGCAGTTGGTTTACGACCGCGCCGGTTTCTTCGACGTCCATGCCGATCAATGCCGGCGCGAAATAACGCCGCACCATGATCGCCATGGTTTCCAGTGTTTCATAGGTATTACCGGGGCGGCCTTGGGTGGCCTCGCCCCAACCCTCGATGCCATTGTCGGTTTCGACCCTGATGATGAGAGTTCGGCAGTCTTCGAGATAGCCGGCGGCACCGCCGTAGATTTCCTTGACCGGTAGAATCAGCGCATAACTATCGATCGCAGCAATTTTCATCTTGCACCGCGTAACAGATCGCCGATTTGTCCAACATCGGCTACTTTTTCTAATTGCTGGACCAGATTCACGAGCTTTACTAACTGCCGCTCGGTGATAATCCCGCGCATAAGTTTGCTTGCTTTGGCTTGTACTTCTGCGGGGCTGAGTGGGTTGTGCGGCGTGCCTTTGAAATGGATGACCAGCTTCGATTCACGTCGCTTGTCGGCGAGTTCGATGCTCACCCGCGCGGCACGGTCCCAGCCTTTTTCTTCGATTTCGTGATCCACTTCGAGGTGAATCTTGCGCATCAGCGCGGCGATCTTTTTGTCCTTGAGTTTGCCCGCGTCGAAGCTCGCCGGATCGGTGGGATCGAAATAAACGCTCAGAGCGACACAAAAGGGAATGCTGTACTGCGCCATCATCAGATCGGTGGGTTGGTAGTTGGCGTGATGGCTGAGCAGTTTTTCAATGCCGCCGATGGTGATGGCGCGAATGTCCTCGGGGCGGAAGCCAAGCTCGGCGCGCAGATTTTGCAGCGCTTCAATCGGCGCGTGGGCGTTGATATGACAGGCGCAGCGCTTGATGCAGATGTTCATGCTTTCCCATTCTTGCCCCAAGCGGTGGGTGAGATATTCAAGTTTGGGCGAATCGGAAAAGCTTTGGCAGAAACCGAACTTGCCTTCGAGCACGCTTTCGGGACCGGCGAAGCCGCGGCGGGCCAACAGCGCCGCGGTGACACCGCCTTCGGCGGCCTTGCCAAGATGGAGCCGCTTGATCATGGCGCCTTCCTGACAGCGTGAGAATTCGATCAAGCCGCCAGAGTAAGAACCGGCGATGCCCAGGGCGTTGACCAGCTGTTTCTCTTTGAGCTTTAACAATCGGCCGGCGGCGACGGCGGCGCCGAAGGTGCCGGTCAATCCGGGCGCATGAAAACCGCGCCGCTCAAGAGAGTTCCCTGCGGCGACTCCGATGCGCGACATGACTTCGCAGCCGGCGACGAATGCCGTAAGCAACGCTTTGCCATCGGACTTTTCATTCTCCGCCACGGCGAAGGCCGGCAAAAAAGCCGTGGCGCCGGGATGAACCCCAGCGCCAGGTTGACGGACATTGTCGAGTTCGAAGGCATGGGCCATGGTGCCATTGGCCAGGGCGGCGCGTTCCGGTGACGCTTTTTGCTTGGCGCCGAAGACGGTGGCGTTGCCTTTCGAGCCGGCGCTGCGGACAAATTCGCTGACGGTTTTGCTCCACGGCTTGGTCGAGCCATAGAGCGAAACGGCCAGAGTATCGAGGATGCACGCCTTGGCGCGCTCGATCACTTCGCCGGGAATGTCGCGGTAGCGCAGTTTGAGCGCGTAGCGCGCCAGGGTCTGGGTTGCATTCATTGCCTTGCCTTAGCGAATCACTTTGGCGCCGGCTTCTTTGAGCACTTCGCGCATTTGATCTTTGAGGGCGTCGATGAATTTGTTGAGTGCTGCGCCTTTGAGGTAGGCATCCTCGAACTGGTTTTGTTCGACGTATTGTTTCCAGGTCGGAGTCTTCACGAAAGCGTCGAACACGCCTTCCCAATAGGCGATAACTTCTTTTGGCGCGGCCGGCGGCAGAAGCAGGCCGCGTGCCTGGGGAATCAACGGCACGTCGATGCCCTGCTCTTTGATCGTCGGCACATTCGGTAGTGACGCCAAGCGTTTTTCCGTGAGCGTCGCGATCACGCGCAGGTTGCCGGCGCGAATCTGTTCGCCGGCTTCCTGCGGTTCGATGACCATCATTTGCACATGGCCGCCGAGTAGATTGGACAACCGTTCACCGCCGCTCGGGAAGGAAATAAAGTTCCACTGGGCGCCGGTGGCTTTTTGCAAAAGCAGGCGCATGAGATTGTCGCGTGAAAGAATCGTGCCGCCGGATTGATTGAGCTGTTTAGGATTCTTCTTCGCCGCTTCGATGAAATCCTTCACGGTTTTATACGGCGAGTCGGCCTTGACCGCGATCACCGCCGGCTCCAAAACCAAACGGGTAATCGGTGTCAAATCTTTCAACGTCACCGTCGCTTCGACCGTGGTCAACGGATTAGTCACCCAAACACCCGTGTAAAAACCGACCGTATGAGTGTCGCCTTTCTTCTCCGCAAGGTAAGCCATGGCGACAGCCGGGCCGCCGCCCGATTTGTTAACCACCTGCATGCGCTGGGAAATCATTTTTTCTTTTTGCAACATTTCGGCGATGGCGCGGGCGAAAAGATCCGAGCCGCCGCCGGGGCCGGTGTGGACCACGGTTTCAATCTGCTTGCTCGGTTTGAATTCTTGGCTTGCCGCGGAATGCGGTAACAGCATTGCGACGCCAACTAGCGCGACGGGGAATAAATAGCTGATTCGTCTCATCGGTGGGGCTCCTTCCTCTTTGGCTGACAGTTTCTTTTAACCTTCCCGTTCGACCGCGTCGGCACGCCAAGCGCGTACCCAGCGCAGCGCGGGAAGACACAATAGCACTACGGCAATCGCCAACAAGGTCGCCGAGATCGGCCGATTTACAAAAATCGCCAGATCGCCCTGGGACATCATTAACGACTGGCGCAGCGCCCGTTCCAGTACATCGCCCAAAACCAGACCTAAGATCAACGCCGCGGCAGGGAAATCGAGCTTGCGCATTAAATAGCCCAAGAGGCCGAACAGCGCCATCATCCAGACATCGAACGAGACTATTGTTGACGCTATAAACGCCGACCACGGAGATGCCGATGATGAACGGATGGAGCACATAGCTGGGCAGGCGCAAAATCTGCGCGAACAGCGGCACCAGCGGCAGATTGAGCACCAAGAGCAAGACGTTGCCCACATACATGCTCGCGACCAGTCCCCAAAACAGTTCGCGGATGTTCCTGGATCAGCAGTGGCCCGGGTTTGTAACCCCACAGAATCAGTCCACCGAGCAGAATCGCCGTGGTGTTGCCGCCGGGAATCCCCAAAGTCAGCAAGGGCACCAGTGCGCCGCCGGCGTCGGCGTTGTTGGCGCCCTCGGGGGCGGCGACCCCTTCGATGACGCCGGTGCCGAATTTTTCCGGATGGCGCGATACCGCTTTTTCCAGACCGTAGGATAAAAAGGACGCGACGGTGGCGCCGGCGCCGGGTAGTGCGCCGACGAAAAAGCCGATTAAAGAACCGTTGACGAAGGCGAAGCGGCAGTCCTTGAGATCTTGCAGCGTCGGCAACAGATTTCTAATTCCTCTGGGTAATTTGACGATCTCGCCGCCGGCGCGCGATTCTAAATTCACCAGCACTTCACCGACGGCGAAGATGCCGACTGTAGCGGCGATAAAATCGACGCCGCCAAGCAGCTTTGCCTGACCGAAGGTGAAGCGCGATTCGGCGGTAAACAAATCGGTGCCGATGGTGGCGAGCCACAAACCGACGAGCAGTGCCAACAATGCTTTGACCATGGAATCGCCGGCAAGAAATACCACCATGGCGAGGCCCAGGACCATCAGGGCGAAATATTCCGGCGGGGCGAAACGCAAGGCGAAACGGGCCAGCGGCGGCGCGATCAGCATCAATCCGAGCACGCCTACGGTCCCGGCGATAAACGAAGCGATGGCGGAGATTCCCAAGGCGGCGCCGGCCCGGCCGTTGCGCGCCATCTGATAACCGTCGAGACAGGTCGCGACCGAAGACGACTCGCCCGGCATGTTGAGCAATATCGACGTCGTCGAGCCGCCGTAACGGGCGCCGTAGAAAATGCCCGCCAAGGTGATGATCGCCGTGGTGTGATCCATCTTGAGCGTGAGCGGCAGCAGCATGGCGATGGTGGCGGCTGGTCCCAAGCCTGGCAGCACACCGACGACGGTGCCCAGAACCACGCCGACAAAACACCAAAATAGATTGACCGGTGCCAGCGCCACCGAAAAGCCAAGCAGAAGATTTCCCAGTGCGTCCATGATTGCGCTAGTCGATTAAAAACTCAGAAACCCCAGGGGCCGGCGGGCAATGAAACTCCCAGCGCGACAACAAAGAGCAGATGAAAAGTCAGAGCCAGGGCGACGCCAATGCCAAGCGCGGGCAAGGCGGGCCGGCGTTCGATCACGACGATAAAAAAGATTGTCAGAAGCACGAAACTGGCGGCGAAGCCGATCCAGCGGTAAAGGAAAATCGATAGCGCCATGGTGAGCCAGCCGGCGAGGGCGCGACCGGAGCCGCGCCAGCTAAGCTCGGCAGTTTCGCTTTGCTTTCGCGGCGCCGACAAGCTCAGAATCGCCTGGTAGCAGGAAAACAGCAGTAGGCCGGTGCCGATCCAGAACGGAAAGAAGCCTGGTCCGGGACCGACTTCCGATACATAGGAGAGCTTCGAGCCGGTGTATGTGACATAAGCGCCGAATACCGCTAGGCATAGTGCGGCGGTGAAACCGGTCTTATCGCGAATCCCAGGGAGCATCGGCTGTGAGTGCGGTTATTACGCCTGATCGCGGTTTTTCACAAGCGAATTTGTCAATGGCTAATGGCTTTCGCTCGTGTTCGCAGTCGGCCGTGAGCGAGGCGGCAAGGGGCAAGCCTCCGCAGTGAAGCCAATGGGCCTCTACCTCTGAGCGTTGATGTTACTAGGTGCGTCCGGTTAGCGCGGCAGGTAAGTGTAAGTTTGGAGCTGCGAGTGAAGTATGACTTTGCGACTGTGCAGTTGGGTGGCTTCATTGCTCCGGACTTACCCCTTGCCGGCTGGGTTGCTGAGGCAGAACTGCGGAATTCCGGTTCAATATCATCGCGAGGCTTGGCGCTACGTGGGTTGGGTGAAGGGCAGGGAATGACTTAGCCGGCAAATATTTTCCGTTCGACGCCCTGCCAGTCGTAGGGAACGAAGTTGTTTTGGCTCGGCTCCTTCGCTGCGGCGATCTCCCCGTCGGCGAAGAGACCGATGGAGCCTTCGCTCTGTGGCCCGGCGACCAGCGCCGGGGAATGGGCCTCGACGACGATGGCATCGGCGTTGGAACGGTTCCACGCCCAGTGAATCTTGTTTGACGGCACGCGCTGGAAGTCGCCGGCCTTGCAATGAAACCCTTCATTTTCCACGAAGAACCAAATCTCGCCTTGGAGCACATGATTGAGCTGCTCGGCGGCATGGGCATGGGGCGTGGTGTGATAGCCCGGTGCGCGCACCGCGTGCATCAAGCTGCATGCGCTGCCGTAGGCGCGTTTTACGATCATCGATCCGACGCCCTGTTCGCCGCTGCGGACGACTTGGCGATTGGGAATATCTTCGGCCTTGCAATGAAGCGCCATTGTCGATGCTCCTTCTTTCTAGGAGTTGTCTTTCGCCTGTTTGTAGCGCGCTTTGGGCGAGATTTCCGCGACGGTGCCGCCGGGGGCGCGGAATTTGATCGGGATCACGCCCGGTGCGCTGATAATTTCACAGCCGTATTTTGCCAACTCGGCGGCCGACATTTTCATGTCGTCGACTTCGATGCCGAAGTGATGGATGCATGGTCCCAGACCGGCGGCGCGGGATTCGGCCGAATCTTCGCTGTCATATTTGATCAGAGCGAGGTCGATGGCGCCGTCACTTAGGTGGCGCGACGTATGGTCGCGGACTTGGCCGGTTTGCACTTCGACGAAGCCAAATGTCTTTTCGTAAAACTCCGTAGCCTTTTCTAAATCGTCAACTTTGACCGCGATGTGAACGATGCGTGCCATGGGGACTCCTTCATTCCGATTGGAATCGCCCGCCAGATATCGGTTACTGTAGGGCGGTAACCTCGCTGGGTAGGGCAAAATGGATATTCTCTTCGACCAAGCCGAGTTGTTCCACCGTTGCGCCTTGGCTTTGAAAAAACTCCACGGCTTGTTGGACCAGTTGTTCCGGCACCGATGCGCCGGAAGTGATGCCGACTATTGAAATTCCCTTCAACCATTGCGCGTCGATAGCGCTCTGGTCGTCGATGAGGTATGCCGGCTTGCCCAGGGCGCGGGCGACTTTTACCAGTTGATTGGAGTTTTCGCTATTCTTCGAACCGATGACCAGCACCAGATCGACTTGCAGCGCCAATTGCTTGACCGCGTCCTGGCGGTTTTGCGTGGCGTAACAGATGTCCTCCTTCGCCGGAGTGATCATCTTGGGAAAGCGCTGCTTGAGGACGTCAATGATTTCTTTGGTGTCATCGACGCTCAGTGTCGTTTGCGTTAGGACAACGAGTTTCTGCGGATTCGGCGGCATGATCGCCTTGGCTTCGGCGACGTTCTCGACGACCAGTGTGCGCTGCGGAGCTTCGCCGCTGGTGCCGACGATCTCGTCATGGTCGCGGTGGCCGACCAGGATTATCCAGTAGTCTTGGGCGACAAATTTGCGTACCTCGCGATGGACTTTGTCGACCAACGGACAGGTGGCGTCGATGACCCAGTGTAACTGTTTTTCTTTGGCCTGCTGCCGGATCGGCCGGCGAGACGCCGTGGGCGCTGAAGATAACATTCGATCCTGCCGGCACTTCGGCGATGGAGTTGACAAACACGACACCTTTTTGTTTGAAATTATCGACGACATTCTGATTGTGGACGATCTCATGAAACACGTAGAGCGGCGCGCCATGTTGCGCCAAGGCCCGATCGACGCTCTCGATTGCCATTTCGACGCCGGCACAAAAGCCGCGGGGCTTGGCGAGAATCACTTTTTCAATGGCCATAAAGTTGTTTTCAAGTCTGGCTGAGTCGGTCGGCACTGTCAACTCATAGCGCGCACGGGATAAATCAAGACGCATCCAACAGCGAGAGAATCTTCTGCGCTGCGACCTGGGCGCCGTTCAATTCGATCTCGGGCCAATGCGGCGGTTTGGCCAGCAAGCGGCTCAGATATGACGACCAATTGCCGCCCAGGAGCTCCTGCTGTGGAATGAACTCCGCCGTGGCGCAGTCACTCAATGCCGCTACCAGCTGCGGATATTCGGCGAAGTCGCCGCGGTCGGTGTAGAGGACCGGCACGCGCTGCGCCAGAACATCGGCGACGATCCCATAGCCGGGTTTGGTGACGATGGCGTCGGCCGTGCATAGCAGGTCTTGGTAGTGAGTTTGGGTTGCCGGCAAGGTGAGGAGATTGCTCTCCTGTCGATGGCTTGTTCCGGTGGTGACGAAAAAGTATCGCCGCTGCCGTGCCAGTTGGTTCCATGGTAAACGATCGAGACCCAAGCCGCCGAAGGCGAGCAACACGATGGTTGCTGCCTGTGGTAAGTTGAATGCCTGGCGTGCCTGTTCCTTGGTTAAATCGGATGTTCGGGTAATCCACGGGATCGCCTGCTGGCGCGGAAACATGGCGGTATCGCAGGGATATGGTAGGGTAAGCGCAGCGGTGGCTTTGCCGTAATATTGCGTCATGGTGTCGATTAACGGCGCGAATTCGGTGAATGATTCTACATAAGCGCGGTAGATCACGTCCCAGGTAAAATTGGCGATGGAGACAGACGGCACACCCGCTTGGGCCGCGATCTCAAAAGCGAGCGGCGGTGTGTCGCCGACGACTAGATCGATGGCGTTGGCTTTTATGAATGCCAGTTCCTGTTCGATAAGTTTTTGCGGGTTGCTGTAAATCTCGCGACAGGCGGCTAAAGTTTTGGACAAATCCATGTGCAGGCTGTCGGTTTGAACGATGCCGGTATCGATGGCCTGGTGCGAATAGTGGATCGGCACGGTGGTGTCGTGAAAAATCCATTCCGGCGCGGTGGTACGGACGTGAATGCGCAGCTGCCGGGCGGATAGTCATCAGGGCCCGCACTACTTGTTGCGAACGGATGGCATGACCGAAGCCGTGACCGGTTATATAGAAGAGAATTGAACTCAAGCGGCTTTTAGTTGTATGAAACTGCAAGCTCAAACTAGGGAGTGGCTCAGAAATTGTCAAGCCAGTGCTGCGCTATGCGCAGGGAAGAGGTGATACGATGACCGGTGTAATCAAGAAAATCATGCGCGATAAAGGTTTCGGATTTATCAAGCCGGACGATAGCAGCGAAGATGTTTTCTTTCATCGCAGCAGTTTAGCGCCGCGGGTGCAGATCGAGGATATCAACGAAGGCGACACTGTGCAGTTCCAAACCCGCAAGGGCGACAAAGGTCCGGTGGCGTTCGACTTGAAAGTGCGCTGAGCCAGGATTTCGATGGCACACCAAAATACCAATCGCCTGATCGACGAGACCAGCCCGTATTTGCTGCAACACGCGCACAATCCGGTGGATTGGTATGGCTGGGGTGAGGAGGCGTTCCAAAAAGCCAAGGCGGAAGACAAACCGATACTGCTGAGCATCGGCTATTCCGCCTGTCACTGGTGTCATGTGATGGAGCGCGAGTCTTTCGAGAACGAAGAGATCGCCCGCTTGATGAACGAGCTGTTCGTCAATATTAAAGTCGACCGGGAAGAGCGGCCGGATCTCGATGAGATTTATATGAGCGCGGTGCAAATGCTCACCGGGCGCGGCGGTTGGCCGATGACGCTGTTTCTGACACCGGATCGCAAGCCATTCTACGGCGGCACCTATTTCCCGCCGGAAGACCGTGGCGGCATGCCGGGGTTTCCGCGGGTGCTCATGGGAGTGAATCAGGCCTATCGGGAACGTCCGCTGGATGTCGAAAAGAGTGTCACGCAGATTCTCGGCGCATTGCAACGCATGGCGGAGTCCGCGGAGACCGCGAAATCATTTTCCAAGACGATCATCGCCGAGGGCGCGGCGAAAGTTGCCCAGGCTTACGACGCGGATAACGGCGGTCTTGGCCAAGCGCCCAAGTTTCCCAATGCCGGCGTCTATGAACTGTTCTTGCGCTATCACCATCACTCGAAGAGTTCGCGCTATCTGGAGATGGTTACGCATACCCTGACCAAGATGGCTCGTGGCGGGATCTACGACCATCTTGGCGGCGGCTTTCATCGCTATTCGGTCGATGCCAAATGGTTGGTGCCGCATTTTGAAAAAATGCTCTACGACAATGGCCAGCTGGTGCGTATTTATGCCCATGCGTTCAAGGCAACCCAGGAGCCGCTGTTCAAAGCAGTCGTCGACGAAACTGTGACTTATCTACTGCGCGAGATGCTCCAGCCTGAGGGCGGGTTTTACTCGACCCAGGACGCCGACAGCGAAGGCGTGGAAGGAAAATTCTTTGTCTGGTCCGAAGCAGAGGTCATGCAAATTCTCGGTGAAGCCGACGGCGCGATCTTTTGCCGGATTTACGATGTCACCGAGAGCGGTAACTTCGAGGAGAAAAATATTATCCATCCGATTCTTACCCTCGAGCAGGCGAGCAAATACTTTCGCATGGAGCTGGGTGAGATCGAACGGGTGATCGCCAACGCGAAGCAAAAACTGTTCATCGAGCGCGAAAAACGTATCAAGCCGTTTCGCGACGAGAAAATTATCACCGCATGGAACGGTCTGATGCTTTCCGGGCTGGCTGAGGCGATCAAGATTTCTCCGCAACCTGCATATATTGATGCGGCGAAGCGCACCATCGAGTTTATTTTTACAAAATTATTTCGCGACGGTTTTCTTTTGCACACCTACAAAGACGGCCGGGCGAAGCTGTTGGGTTACCTCGATGACTACGCATTCACGGCGGTCGGCTTGCTCGATATCTATGAGGCGCTGTTTGACCGTTCGGCATTGTCGCGGGCGATTGAACTCACTGAGATCATGCTGCGGGAGTTTTGGGACGAACAGGACGGCGGGTTTTTTTCCACCGGCAATTCCCACGAGAAACTGATCAGCCGGGCCAAACCGATCTTCGATGCGTCGATTCCCTCGGGCAACGCCTTGGCGACGCAGCTGTTGCTGCGCTTGTCCCATATCACCGGCGAGGAGCGATATTTTCATTACGCGGAAAAAGTGCTGCGCTCTTACTATGACGCCATGGAGAGCCAGCCGTTCGGTTTCGCGCATCTGTTATGCGCGTTGGATTTCTACTTGGAGAAACCCAAAGAGGTCGTGATTGTTGGCGAACGAGAGGATCGGAGAGTCGAGGAGTTGTTGACGAAGATCCATTCCGTCTACCAACCGAACATGACGCTTCAGCTGGCGCGTCCCGATGAATCGCTGGAGAAACTCTCGCCCTTGTTGCAGGGGAAATCGCAAGTCGGGGGAAATCCGACTGCGTACGTCTGCCATAATTTTACCTGCTCGGCGCCGGTGACGAGTTGGGATGGTTTGAAACCACTGCTTGAAAGTTAGCCCGAATTATTCGCGGTACAGCAGCAGTCGAGCCGAAAACCTGGCAGGATTGCTAATCCGGGTTAGGCGGCTTTCCTTTGATGCGGCCCAGCGAATGGTAAATTTATATTGGACGCTAAGACAATGATTTACGCCGAGACAATCGACTTTTTGGTAATCGTCTCGACAATCCGTTCGAGGTCCGCCGCGGTATAATATTCGATCTCAACTTTTCCTTTGGCGCTCCTTGCTTTGGGCAGCAGGCGGACGCGAGTTCCCAAAGTTCGCTGCAATTCTTCGACGATGGATTTGAGATCAGGATCAAGTAGCGGCGCCTGTCGCCGCCGTCGCCGCCCAATCAAGAGCGTGCGCACCATCTTTTCGGTTTCACGAGTGGATAGCCCTTTGGCAATAACTTCGCGACAGGCCGTGATTATCAGCGGTTCGGTATGCAGGCCTAATAGCGCCCGCGCTTGTCCGGCCGGCAGATTGCCGGAGACGACCTCTTGCTGAACTTCGCTCGGCAGTGTGAGCAGCCGCATTGAATTGGCGATCGCCGGACGGCTCTTGCCAACTTTCTCGGCCATCTCTTCCTGGCTCCAATGAAATTCTTCCTGCAAGCGACGATAGCCGTTGGCCTCCTCGATGGAATTGAGATCTTCGCGCTGGAGATTTTCCACCAGGGCGATTTGCATCGCCTCATGATCGCTGGCGTCACGCACCAGCACCGGCACATGGCTCAAGCCGGCGCGCATGGCGGCGCGCCAGCGGCGCTCGCCGGCAATCAGCTCGAAGCCGTCATTCTTGGGGCGAACGATCAACGGCTGAATAATGCCCTGATTGCGAATCGACGATGCGAGTTCATCGATCTTAGTTTCGTCGAAACTGCGTCGCGGCTGAAACGGACTGGTGGTAATCCGGTCGACGGCAACTTGTTTGGGCGAACCGCCCTGGACGGCGTTTCGACTGTGGTAGATTCCGGCGCGCCCGGAATGAGCGCGCTAAGTCCTCTACCCAAGCCCTTTTTCTGCATTGGCATTGCGTTCTCCACGACTAATCAACTCCTTTGCTAATTCTCGGTAGTCCAACGCTCCAGTTGAGGTCGGATCGTACAAACAAATCGGTTTGCCGTAGCTCGGGCTCTCGCTGAGGCGAACATTGCGGCGCACGATGGCATTGAACATTTTGTCGGGAAAGTGCGCGCGGATTTCTTCGACAACCTGATGCGATAGGCGATTGCGGCTATCGAACATGGTGATGACGATACCCTCCAGGTGCAGAGCCGGATTCAAACCTTTCTGCACCAGATTCATGGTTTCAAGAATCGCGCTCAAACCTTCCAGGGCGTAATACTCGCTTTGAATCGGAATCAACAGCGAGTCTGCCGCCGTCAATGCATTGAGGGTGAGCAAGCCAAGGGAGGGCGGGCAGTCGAGCAACACATAGTCATATTGCGCCACCACCGAGGCCAAGGCGTCTTTGAGGCGATACTCGCGGCGTTCGGTGTTGACCAGCTCGACTTCGGCACCGACCAAATCCTTGGTCGCGGGAATCATCAGCAGCTCCGGCACCTCGGTTTGGCACATCGCGTCGCCGACGAAGCGCGTGCCGTCTAGGACATGATACAAGCTAGCCGTTACTTGAGCGCGGTCGACCCCCAGACCAGTAGTGCTATTTCCCTGAGGGTCGATGTCGACCAACAACGTACGCCGAGCCTCTAGCGCCAAGCTGGCCGCTAGGTTGATCGCAGTTGTCGTCTTGCCGACGCCGCCCTTCTGGTTCGCTATTGCAATTATTTTACTCACAAAAAGTCTTTATAAATCAATAGTTTACAAAGCATTAAGAGGTCTAACTAAGTATTACCACAAATATTTATGGATGAGAAGCACTATCTCTGTTTCACGTGAAACAGAAATTCAGTGTGGACACATGTCTCTAGTGGGACACATGTCTCTAGTAGCGGCTATGGGTAAAGCAAATTCTTGTCTAGGGTAATTACGAATAAGACTCCACGCTCTTACGCTTCTTCAAATAGAAGGACAGTAAAGTTATCGCCGCTGGCGTGATCCCGGAAATTCTCGATGCTTGGCCAAGGGAGCGCGGTTGGATGCGGATCAATTTCTCGCAGACTTCTCGTGAAATACCACTGATCTGGGAATAATCGATGTCCTCGGGAAGCCGGACATCTTCCATTTTCTGAAATCTTCCGACCATGTCGTTCTGACGGTTGACGTAGCCTTGATATTTGATTTGAACTTCCACCTGTGAGTCTACGTCGCGTGAGTATTTAATCATCTCCGGAAATATCACTCTGATATCCGCCAGGGATATTTCTGGCCTGCGTAAAATCTGGCTCAGCTTTGTCACATTTTTCAGCGGCGTTTTACCAAGCGCTTCAAGGCGCAAATTGGTTTCGCCGTCCGGCAACAACTGGTTGCCGTCCAAGTAGTCGACTAGATCGTCGATGGCGGATTTTTTCTCCTTGAACCTCTGGTAAGCAGCTTCGCCCGCCAGTCCAATCCTATGGCCAGTTTCGCTAAGCCTTAAATCGGCGTTGTCTTCGCGTAATAACAGCCGGTATTCGGCACGCGATGTGAACATTCGATAAGGCTCGCTGTCGGTTCCTTTGGTAACCAGATCGTCGATCAGTACGCCAATGTAGGCTTGGTCACGAGAGAAAACCAAAGGGGTCTCGCCACGAAGGCTTAACACTGCGTTGATTCCAGCCATGATCCCTTGGGCGGCCGCTTCTTCATAACCGGTAGTGCCATTGATTTGACCGGCGTGATAGAGCCCTTTGACCAGTTTGGTTTCCAAACTGGGGAAAAGCTGGGTTGGCTCAAAGTAGTCATACTCGATGGCGTAGCCATGACGCATGACCTCGGCGTGCTCCAGACCTTTAATCGAGCGAACCATCTCGACTTGGACGTCCAGTGGCAGGCTCGTGGACAGCCCGTTTGGATAGACTTCTACGGTGTCCAATCCCTCCGGTTCGAGAAAAATCTGGTGGCGATCCTTGTCGGCGAAGCGATGGATCTTGTCTTCAATCGACGGGCAGTATCTTGGGCCTCGGCTTTTAATCACTCCGGAATACATCGGCGAGCGATGCATCGCGCCCCGAATGATCTCATGAGTACGGCTGTTGGTATAGGTAATGTGACAAGGAACCTGGCGTTGGACGACCCCACTATTTGAAAACGAGAATGGCTGGGGTGGCTGATCGCCGTCCTGAACCACGAGTTCCGAATAGTCGATGGTCCTACTATCGAGCCTTGGGCAGGTGCCGGTCTTGAGCCTGCCGACTTTGAATCCTAGACCAACCAAGGACTCGCTTAATCCCTGGACGGCGAAATCACCAGCCCGGCCCGCAGAATAGTTTCGATCGCCAATATGAATCAGTCCCTTCAAAAATGTTCCGGTTGTCAGGATTATCTTCTTTCCATAGAAGCGCTCGCCAATCTGAGTTTCGACTCCTTTGATTTGCCCGTCTTCAACGATCAACGCTTCAACGCTGCCTTGCCGCACAATCAACCCTGGGCAGTTTTCCAGCACTCGCTTCATGCGCATGCGATAGAGCGCCTTGTCAGCTTGCGCCCTGGAAGCGCGTACTGCGGGTCCTTTTTTGGTATTGAGAATGCGGAATTGAATGCCGGTTTCGTCGATAGCTCTGGCCATTTCACCGCCCAGCGCATCGATTTCTTTAACCAAGTGGCCCTTGCCAATGCCGCCAATGGCTGGATTACATGACATCTGGCCGATGTGATCCAGGTTAAGGGTCATCATTAGCGTGGTGCAACCCATTCGAGCCGCAGCCAGGCAAGCCTCAATACCGGCATGGCCGGCACCGACGACAATTACATCGAAGATAGAATTTGAGTTCATGGTTTCACGTGAAACAGGGCGCGATACCTTTCTAAAATAAATACTCCGAGATAAATATTATTGTTATTTACCTATGCAAAAATTACTAAATATCCGTTCTAAAATATCATCATTGCGAACCACGCCAATGATTTCTTCGAGGGCTTCGCGAGCATCGTTAAGATCAATGGCGGCTAATTCCGGTGGCAACCCCTGATTTAGGGTCTCCGTCGCGCGTGTCAGGCCATCGGCACTACGAACCAACTCGCTGCGGTGGCGCAGGTTGGTTACGGTGACCGGCGATTCAATTGCGCAGCCGAGGATTAGTTCACGCAAGGTTCTCTTCAGTGGGTCAATTCCAGCGCCGGATTTTGCCGAGGTTTCGAGTATTTTTGTTGGCTGGTTTGCCGAGATCGAATCAAGGTCGACAACTCTAGGCAAATCACTTTTGTTTACGGCAATCACGACTTTCTTGGCACCGATGTTTTGCAGCAACGCGCAATCCTCTGGAGTCAACTCGACGGAGCCATCGATGACAATCACCAAAGCATCCGCTTTCTCCAAGTGCTGACGGGATAGTTCGACGCCGAGCTTTTCAATCTGGTCGTTGGTGTCTCTGATCCCGGCGGTATCCCAAATTACAATCGGCAGACCGTCCAAGGTCAGCGATTCTTCTATCACATCTCTCGTGGTACCTGGAACCGGCGTGACTATGACCCTGTCAGTACCCAGCAAAGCGTTCAACAAGCTTGACTTGCCGACATTGGGGCGGCCGCAAATACACACCGTGGCACCTTCGCGAAATAGCCTGCCCCACTCATAACTATCTGAAATAGTATTGATTTTTGTGACTAAGGCAAGGATTTTCTCGACCAAGCGGTGACGCTGGAGGAGCTCGATTTCCTCTTCAGGGAAATCGATGGCGGCTTCCACCTGGACCATGATGTCGAGCAGCTCCTCGCGCAGTTCGCCGACATACTTCGACAATTCACCGCTGGCCTGATGCAATGCCAGCTGTGCGCCCTTCGCTGTCCTGGCGCGAATGAGATCGAGTACCGCCTCGGCCTGGGCGAGATCGACGCGACCATTCAAAAAGGCCCGCTTGGTGAATTCGCCCGGCTCCGCTTGGCGCGCGCCTTGAGTCAAGATTAGCGCGAGAATTTGTCTGACCAGAAAATTGCCGCCATGACAATGTACCTCGACGACATCTTCACCGGTGTAACTCCGTGGCTTGCGCATGATCGTGAGCAGCACTTCATCGATCGGTTGCGTGTCCTTGGGATCGCTGATTTGCCCATGGTAGAGAGTATGCGAACGAAGTTTACCGTTGCGATTGTTCGGCCGGATAAAAATTCGCAGCGCGATTTTCTCCGCATCGGGTCCGCTGATTCGGACCACGGCGAGGCCGCCCTCGCCTGGCGGCGTGGCGATCGCGGCTATGGTGTCTTCCTGGTACATGGAGCCGGATAATCTTAACAGCTCCCTAGTCCAAGACAACCAAGGTTGAAATTGTGAATCAGTTGGGAATGCTCTAGCTGGAGTGTCTCAAGCTGATGAAAGTTTATCGGGGCAGTAACTCACCACGAAGTTCCTAGCGCGGCAGAGGCACATCCAAATGAGAAAGAGTTTTTACCACGAAGGTCACGCAGGAAAAGAAGGTTTGGGAAATTATTTCTCTGAACTTCGTGCTCTTCGTGCCTTCGTGGTGAACACTTCTTGTGGCCCGTCAAGCAGCTAAGCTTGTTTCAGTCGTAGGATGATTGGTGGTTAGACGAAAACCCGAACCGCCGCAGCAGGCGAAGAAACCTCAAGCGAGTTTGGTAGTGGAGCAAAGCAAGCACCGTCGATCACTCGACGGTGCTTGCTTGAAGAGGGACAGATAATCTCGTTATTGCCGGGTAATTGTCAGAACTGCAGTTTTCTTAACGCCACCATAGGATGCAGTGATTGTTGGCGAAAACTTTCGGTTCACTTTGACAGTTGTAACACTAAAACTCGCGGATGAACTGCCGGAAGGAACAGTTACGATTGTGGGAACTTTCGCTCGGCTGGGAATATTGCTCGACAACTTCACTACTAAACCTGCAGCAGGCGCGGGCGCGGTGAGCGTCACCGTCCCAATCGACGTGGCGCCGCCGCTGACTGTGGTCGGGCTGAGGGTTAACCCAGCCAGACTTGCCGATACTGATGGCGGTGGCAATAAACTGATCGATGCGGATTTTGTCACGCCGTTGTAGCTTGCCGAGATGTTTCCTGCCGTCAACGAACTCACTGCTTGTGTGGTTACTGTAAAATTCGCTGCGCTGGCGTTTGCCGGAATCGTTACAGACGTTGGTACCTGTGCTGGTGCCACGCTGCTCGCCAAGTTCACCACGACACTTGCTGATGCGGCGCGGGTCAGTGTTACCGTGCCGGACCGCGATTGTCCTCCTGTAGCAGACGCCGGCGTTACTGCTACTGAGGCGAGCGCCGCTGCCGCGGGAACGGGATTGTAGCCGAGTTGAATGACTTCAAAGTCACTAGCCGAGAGATTGGCAAAGGCAGGATTCAATACGCCATTGTTCCAGCGGGTGTCGTAGGTACCGGTGATGTACATGTCGGAGCCGTTATCCGCGACGATCAAGCCGTATCTCTGCATGGCACGAAAGATTTTCTGCACGTTGGGATCGCTGGTTCGCTGCGCGACATCGACGGTGTTCTTCAAGCGCAAGCGCGCGCCCATGGGCAACGCGCCTGCGGTCGACCCGGCGCGGTGGGAGGCCGGATAGACATAGCCGTTGGTCGAGCGCACGGTCACGCGCAATGCATGTTTGATTTCCGTTACGTTGGGATCATAGGCTTCATCGTAGCGGACTAGTCCGGGAAGGATTGCCAAACCCGCGGCATCGGCCGAAGTCCACGTATCCGGCCGGCGGTTGTTGGTGTTCATGTCGAAGAACGCTCCCGAGCCGGCATACCATTTCGCCTGGGTAACGTTGTAGAAAACATTGTAAAGTTCGTACAGATGGTTGCGGTCGCGATCGATTAGCAGCAGATGGCGATCCTGTGAACTGCGCTTATCGACATTTCCCGGATCGCCCCCTTCGACCCAATATGGTTGAGAAATCGCTTCATTGGGAATTGGGTAAAACGCAACGCTTGTACCTGTCTGCAAATTCACGCCGTCGCTTTCATCCCAATACTGAAACTGCACTGGTTTTCGATCCGCATCGGTAACGTTGTTGAGAACCGCGTAGGGCATGCCATAGATGCCGAATCCGCTGCCGGAATTGCCGCCGAAGTCGGGATGGAGCTTTCGGCTGCCGCCGTTATTGATAAAATTGATGTAGCTCGGAGAGTTCTGATCCACTGGCCAGCTGCTGATATCGAGATTCCACCAGTTGTCGGCCGGAAATAGCGGCAGTGGCTGGGGCAGTACTCCGCCACGGGTCGCGTCCAGCGCCAAGGCTGGAAGCACCGGGGTGAATAGGAAGGATAGTAGTGTAACTAAGGCGACGATCCGACGGGTCTGTGAATACAGATAGCTAAATGACCAACCAATCATGCTTGCCTCCTCGGCGGTTTGCACAGCCGAGATTTATCGGGGCAAGCAATATGCCATGAATTTATTGACGCAAATTTTCAGTGGTGCGCCGCGAAGTTCCTAGACGATCGAACGATATGGGATGGATTAGTTGTGATTCGGCGGATTTCCCTGGCGACAGTACAGATGTGTTCGCAATGTATCACAGGCCGCGAGCTTGGTTGTGCGCGGATTAGCGCAAAGTTTTCTGCCGGATCGCCATGTCTTCAGAGCCAGCGAAGGCGAACCGCTGCAGCGCTTGCTGATTCAGTTCGATGCCCAATCCTGGTTTGTCACTGGGCGTCAGATAACCGTTGTCCACTTTGAACGGTTCTTGTAGCAGTTCCTCGCGCAGCGGGTTGTAGGTGTAGTCGAGTTCCATGAGGATGCAATCCTGCAGCGCCGCGGAAAGATGGACGCTTGCCGCCAGTGCTACGCCATCGCCCCAGGTATGAAACGACACCGGCACCTTGTGCTTGGCCGCCAACGCGGTGATCTTGCGAATCTCGGTAATGCCGCCGGCGCGGGCGACATCGGGTTGAATGAAATCAACGGCGCCGCGCAGGATGAAATTCTCGAAGCCATAGGTCATATGCAGATTTTCGCCGACGGCGATGGGCGTATTGCCGCGCTCGCGAAGAATCGCATGCCCTGCGATATCCTCGACGAAGAGCGGCTCCTCCAACCAAAAAGCGCCGGCGTCGGCAAATGCCTGCGCCGCCTTGATGCCGACGTCGATGCTGTAGCCTTGGTTGGCGTCGGTCATGACGATGAAATCTTTGCCCAGCTCTTGGCGCACCGCGCGAACGATGCGGATGTCTTGATCCAGATCGAAGCCGACTTTGATTTTTACGCCGTGAAACCCTTGATCGGCGAACTCGCGCGCCCTGCGGGCAACCTTCGACGGCTCTTCGGGATAGAGCGCGGTGGCGTACACTGGAACTTTATCGCGTACTTTGCCGCCGAGCAGCTGATAGAGCGGCACGCCGCGCACCTTGCCGAGGATATCCCAAAGCGCGATGTCGATGCCGCTCAGGGCAACGACGCCGATGCCGCGGGTGCCGAACTCCTTATGGCCGCCGCGGACGTAAGCGGTGTCCCAAATCTCATCGATCTCGGTTGGATCCATGCCGACCAGCAGCGGCTTGAGCACCCGGGCAACGATGAATTCAATCAGTTCGCCGTTGCCGGAGGCGGAGCCGAGCCCGTAAATGCCGTCATCGGTTTCTACTTTGATCAATGTCGTCGAGCGCGTGTTGCGCACCCCGGAACGGCTGAACACCTGTCCCGCCGCCGGTATTTCCGCGCGCAGACGAATGGTTTTCACCTCTGTGATTTTCATCTTTCACCTAAAATATTTGTGATACTCGTTATTGTAACGGTTGTAGTCATCCGGCCCGACTGGATTGACGACCAGTAACTTATGGCCTTCGATCAACTTCGGCGGGTTGGGCAAAACATCTTTGCGCA
>CAVXEP010000028.1:0-107649 GCA_963760795.1 uncultured delta proteobacterium | reverse complement strand
CGCGGCCGATATGGGCTGGCCCGTGGCCGGGAACGAAAGTCTCCACCGGCAGGTGGCGCGCCATGATGTTGTCGAGGATCTGAATCCAGCCTTTGACGTTGGAAAAAAATACCCCGGCGGACTCGCCTTGCCCCGGATGGATTTCGGTGTTGAGGAGATCGCCCATTAACATGACGCGCTTTTGCGGGATGTAAACCGTCAGATCGCCGGTGCTATGGCCGCGCGCCTCGGGCGTGATCTGAAAGGTCAGACCGCCGAAGTAAAGCGTCATCGGCCCGTCGATGCCGATATCCGGTTGCCCCAGCTCTTTGCCCTGGTAGACCGCCGAACGCGCATCGCCAAGATTCTTGCGCTCTTCGAATTCTTTGCGCTCCTGCATCTGCAGGTCGTGTACTTGATTTTTGGTGGCGATCCAGACCGGTTTGTCTTCGCGAAAATGCCATGACCCAGTCGCGTGGTCGCCGGCGCTATGGGATGTGATCAGGTACTTAACTTTCTTATCGGTGGTCTTGCGGATGAACGCCATGGTTTGGTCGGCGCTGTCGATTGCGAAGTCGAGCACCACCACGCCGTCGTCAGTGAAAACGACGGTTGCATTTCCCGAGCCGCCGGAATGCTGCATCATGTAAACGCCGTCGGTGATTTTCACCGGCGTCATGCGCACCGGCGCGGCGGCGCCCATGGTGAGGCAGCCTATGCCGAGTAGCATTAATGGAAGCTTCAATTTCATCGATTCTATCCTTATTGACGTTGTCGTGGGCGATCTATTGAATCATTCCCAACGACTTCGCCATGTCGATGGTGCGCCGGGCGCGTTCGACGATGGGGCGGTCGATGAGCTGGCCGCCGAAGGCGATCGAGCCGTCGCCGCGGGCGTTGGCTTCTTCGAAGGCTTGCAGGACCTTTTGGCAGTAGTCGATTTCGGCTGCCGTTGGGCTGAAGATGGTATTGATCGCTTCGACTTGCCCAGGATGGATGCAGGACATGGCGGAGAAGCCGAGCTGGCGCGATTGCTTGGCGAAGCTGTGCAACCCTGCGCTGTCGTTGAGATCGACCCATACCCCGTCGACCGCTTGCACATGCGCTGCGGCGGCGGCGACGACGATGGCGGAACGGGCATAGATTAAATCCCGCGCTTCACCCTCGCGAATCGCGGGTAAGCCGATCTCGCGGCCGAAGTCTTCCGTGCCAAAAATAATCCCGACGATGCGGGATGACGCGGCGGCGATGGCCGGAGCATTGAACAGTCCTTTGGGGCTTTCGATGGCGATCAGCAGCCGGACGCTGCCCTTGGCCATTTTGTTCTTCGGTTCCATGTCGTTGAGCATGGCGTCGACTTTTCGCACATCGTCGACGGTGTCGACTTTCGGGCAGACCAAGCCTTCCAAGCCCGGCCGTACAACTGCTGCCAGATCGGCGTCCATCCACGGATGGCCGATGGAGTTGATGCGCACGTAGCGGGCCGGGGAGCCGGGCGCTTTTGTGCGGCCCAATGACGCGCCGATATTCTTGCGGGCTGAGTCCTTTTCATTGGGCGCGACGCCGTCTTCGATATCCAGCATGATCGCGTCGGCGTTCAAGCCGAGCGCTTTGTCGATCATCTTTTGCCGGTGTCCCGGCACGAACATCCATGAGCGGATTAAATCCATGAGAAAAATTCTCCTTGGCGGGAATTTTTACCTGAAGGGGCGGCGAATGTCTAACGACTGATGACTGGTTTCAATTTGCAGACGAGATCTCTCACTTCGTTCGAGATGACAGACATCGAATCATTGTCAGGTGTCATTTCGACTCCTGGGAGAAATCTTTCCAGCCGTTCGGTTGAAGCCGGAAAAGTTTTAGCGAATAACTGATGGGATATGAAACTCAGCACGTTCAAGCTCCTGGTGCCAATAGTCGCGGTGACGCTCCAGAGCAACTCGTCGTCGACGGTGATTCCGCCCTATCTCGACAACATGCGTATTCCAGTGGCGCTGATCGGCACATTGATATCGCTCGGTCCGGTCTTCGCGTTGATGGCGCGCTTGCCCATCGGCATGCTCTACAACCGCGGGAATGCCCGCTGGCTGGTGTCCGCCGCGGTCATGGCGATGGGGCTGACCAATTACTGTTATAGCTTTGCCGCAAGTAGTTGGTCCTTCGCGCTGGTGCATTGTCTTAACGGTTTCGCTTACAGCGCGGTGACCACGCTTTACATGGCCTTCTACGTCGACTCGCTGGCAGCCGATGAAAACCGCAATCATGCCATGGGTTACTACGTCGGCTGTCTGGCCGTGGGATACTCCACGGGAAATTTCCTCGGCGGATTGATCGCCGACCATTGGGGTTATTCCTGGACCTTTCAGTTGGGCGCGTTGCTGTCCTTCGTCGCTGTGGCTCTGTTGTGGTTTTTGCATGGCCCGACTGGAGATGCCGCGTCCCAGGGCAAACGCAACGAAGCGGCAAAACTCAGTGTGCGGGAATCTTGCAAGGCATTACTCGAACCCGAATTGGCGACCGTGGTCTTGGTCGCGCTGTTCTTGAACCTGCTGCATCAAATGGGCGGCGTGTTCATCTCGCTCTATGGGTTGGGTGTGGGCATGAGCTTGACCCAAATCGGCATCATTCGAGCTGCCTACGCCGGTTGCAATGCCGTGACCCGGCCGATCAGCGGCCATGTGGTGAATAAGCTGGGGCACAAAGGGCTGTCGTATTTCGGCTTGCCGCTGCAGTCTTTGATCTTGATGCTGGTGCCGCTGTTCACCGGCTTTGGCACTATTCTATTTGTCTATGTCGCGTCGGGATTTATGCGCGCCATCGTCGTCGTCGCCAACGCCGTCGGCTTGGTCCAAGACGTGCCGGAGTCAAAGGTCCGCCGCGGTCTTGCCTCGGGGGTCTACAACGCCGCCGGCGACATGGGTAACATCCTTGGTCCTTCGATCGGAGGCTTCATCGCTCACGCCACCGGGATAGCTAGCGTGTTTGTCGTCGGTTCATTGGGGTCGACGGCGCTGTTTCTCCTGGGCGTGCTTTTAGTCCGTCGTCTGAAACAGGACCAAACGCCGGCGCCAACCAGCTAAATCTACCTGGCAGCCATTCGTGAAGTTTGTTGATGGTACGAATCCCCACTCGGCTATCTCCAGGCAGCAATGACGAAACGCATTCCCACCAAGCCCAGCGCCCAGCCGAGCCCACGGAGAATCCAGTCGGCATGTATTCGACGAGACAAGCGAGCGCCAATCTGCGCGCCGCAAATCACCCCTGGACTGAGCACTAAAGCCAGATTCATTCCGTGATCGAGCAATCCCGCTAGTATGTGTGTCGCGGCTCCAGTTAAAGACATCAACGAAAGAATAAAAAGTGAGGTGGCGGTGGCGGTGAGGATGGGAAAATCGAGAAGGTAGATAAATGCGGGAACGTAAATAAATCCGGCGCCAATTCCCAAAAAGCTCGACAGAAAGCCTAAGCCGGTGCTTGTCAAGGTTCCCAGGATGAGTTTGGCAGGGGCTAAAGGAGGATTCTCCGCAAGTGATCTTTGGGATTGTCCAGCGCCGGTCTTTCGTGCCGGGCGCATCAGCAATAACATTGAGAGAAGACTCAAAATAACGCCGAATAAAAGATCGAATTGTTGACGCTTTACGGCGGCAGTGGCAAAGGCGCCAAAGATCGAGCCTGGGATCGCCGCAAGCGAAAAAATTACGCCAGTTTTGTAGTCGATTTTTTTTGTCCGGGCGTAAGCCAACGATCCAGAAACTGCATTGAAGAAAACCACGATCAGCGAAATAGTGGTAATGGTCGCCGGCGCTTCATTAGGGTAAAGCAACAAAAGGACGGGTACCAAGATAAACCCGCCGCCCGCGCCGATGAGTGTACCAACGGTGCCGACAAACACGCCGAGAGGCAGCAGCCAAAGCGCATCGAACAACAATGTATTCCGCACGTGCGAGACAGCGAATTCGCTTGGCTGATTTAATAAGACTTTGGCATACCAAGGACATGTTGTCCTAAATAGGCCAAAACCAAATTGTTGCTTACCGGCGCCACCGTCAGTAAACGGGTCTCGCGAAACTTTCTTTCGATGTCGTATTCCGTCGCGAAGCCGTAACCGCCGTGGGTGGTCAGGCAGGCATTGGCGGCTTCCCAGGCGGCTTCGCTGGCGAGGTACTTGGCTAAATTGGCTTCAGCACCGCATTTCTCTTTGCGGTCAAATTTGGTTGCCGCCTGATAGCGGACTAAATCGGCGGCTTCGATGTTCGCATAAGCCTTGGCAATCGGAAACTGAATACCTTGATTGGCGCCGATGGGCTTGCCAAACACATTGCGTTCGCTGGCGTACTTGGCGGCACGCTCGACAAACCAACGGCCGTCGCCGACCGCTTCGGCGGCGACGAGAATTCTTTCGGCGTTCCAGCCATCGATGATGTAGCGAAAGCCCATGCCTTCGTCGCCGATGAGATTTTCAACCGGCACTTCGACATTATCGAAAAATAGCGCGTTGGTGTGATGATTGATCATTAGGTCTAGCGGCTTAACTTCAAGCTTTCCTTGATTGGCTTTCAAGTCGACGATGAATACCGAAAGACCACGAGTTTTGTCTTTCAAATCGTCATACGGCGTGGTGCGAGCGAGTAGGAGCATGAGATCGGACTGTAAGACCCGCGAGATAAATATTTTTTGCCCGTTGATGAGATAGCGGTCGCCGTTCTTAACGGCGCTGGTTTGAATCTTGGTCGATTCCGAGCCGGCGTTGGGTTCGGTGACGCCGAAGGCTTGCAACCGCAGCTCGCCGGTGGCGATTTTGGGCAGGTAGCGTTTTTTCTGCTCGGCGTTGCCGTGGCGCAAGAGCGTGCCCATGGTGTACATCTGCGCGTGGCAGGCGGTGGCGACGCCGCCGGAATGGTTGATCTCCTCCAAGATGATGCTTGCTTCGGTGATGCCGAGGCCAGTGCCGCCAAATTCTTCCGGAATGAGCGCAGCCAGCCAGCCGAGATCGCCGAGTTTCTTCACGAAGGCATCCGGGTAGGCCTTTTCGCTGTCGACCTTGCGCCAGTAGGCATCGGGGAATTCCTTGCAGACTTTTTTGATCTCTTCACGGATCTGCTGCTGCTCGATTGTCAGGTTGAAATCCATCGATGCCTCCTATAGTTCGTAGACTATAACCTAATGTTTTTAGCGCCTAAAGAGGAGGAGTGTTATGGCCGTTAAGCCAGGCTGGCAAGGCCGCTATTTTGAAGACTTCGAGGTCGGCGATATTTATCGCTGCCGTCTCGGTCGTACCGTCACGGAAGCCGATAATATCTGGTTTACCTTGCTGACCAACAATACCAATCAGATTCACTTCAACAACGAGTACGGGAAACGCACCGAGTTCGGCAAATGTCTGATCAACAGCGCATTGACCCTCGCCATCGTTGCCGGCATGGGCGTGGCGGATGTCAGTGAAAATGGTTTTGCCCTAGGGTGGGACGGCATTACGTTGCCCAATCCCTTGTTCGCCGGCGATACGCTTTATTCCGAATCCGAAGTGCTCGAGCTTCGCGAGTCCAAGTCGAAACCGCAATGGGGGATACTCAAAGTGCGCACCCGTGGCGTTCAACAAGAGGGCAAAGTCGTGATCGACTACGCTCGCAGCGTGATGGTGTGGAAGAAAGCGTTCGCGCCGAAGAACGATTTGTTTCCGCAGATAAAAGAAGAAAAGAAATAATTGGGATCAAGACGATCAAGTCGCTAAGACAAGGGAAGAGGTGAGTGTGGCAAGTAATTCGAAACCCTCGCGGGCGCTGGATGGCGTCAAAATTGTGGCTTTCGAGCAGGTGCTCTCTGGCCCGTTTGCGACCTGCTTGCTCGCTGACATGGGCGCGGAAGTGATCAAAGTCGAGCGCCCTGGTGTCGGCGATGTGATTCGCTCCTGGGATTCTGTGGTGAAAGGATTGTCGTCGGGTTACGTTTGGTTGAACCGCAACAAGCGCAGCTTGACGGTCGATGTTAAGCAAGAAAAGGGGCGCGAGATTCTACAAGAATTGGCCAAGCGCTCGGATATTTTCTTCGAGAATTATGCGCCGGGTGTCGCCGGCCGACTTGGGCTGGGTTACGAAGAGCTCTCGGAACTGAATCCGCGGCTGATCTATTGTTCGCTGTCCGGTTACGGCCAAGATGGTCCTTATCGCGATGTGAAGGCTTACGACCTCCTGATCCAAGGTGAAGGCGGCATTATTGCCACCACCGGTTACCCGGACAAGCCGGCGAAAGCGGGCATCGCGATTGCCGACATCGCGTCCGGAATGTACGCGGCGATCGGTATCCTGCTTGCGCTCTACCAGCGGGAAAAGACTGGCGAAGGGCAGCTTGTCGACGTCTCGATGCTGGATTCGATCGTCTCGTGGCTTGGCTACTTTCCGCATCACTACTGGCACGCCGGCGAAGAGCCGGGGCGGGTCGGCATGCGCCATCACTATGTTTGTCCCTACGGCCCGTATCTGGCGGGTGACGGCGAGTACGTAAATCTCGCGGTGGCGAGTCCAGCGGATTGGGATGTTTTCTGTAGGGTGGTGATTGAACGACCGGAACTCCTTACCGATGGGCGTTTCGCCTCGGTCCAAGACCGGCGTAAAAACCGCAACTCGCTGGAAGAAATCATCGAGATTATTTTCGCTTCACGCGACCACAAGCACTGGCTCGCACAGCTCAAGAAGGCCGACCTACCCCATGGCATCGTTCGCGGCATTGCCCAGGTGCTCGCCCATCCCCAGGTTGCCGCGCGCAAACTGATCCGTGAAGCCGAGTCGCCGGTGGGTAAGGTTCCGGTGATCGCCAACGCGCTCAAGATGTCGGCCAGCGAAGCGCGCTACGAGCGCATTCCGGGTCTAGGCGAGAACAATGCGGCGATCTTGTCTGAGCTTGGCTACGATGCCGCGGCGATTGAAGGATTGCAGCGCGATAAAGTCATTTGACCGGCGCTCGTTTCACCAGCAGCTGATCGAAGACTTCGCAATTTGTCCGCTGGCGTTATCGATCTGCTGCGTGAAGAAAAACCGTCGATTTACTTCCAACTCTCGTTCCGGAGACTGACTATGCGTAAACCTGTTGTCGGTGTCATGGGCGCGTCCGCCAATGACGGGCTCAGTCTTGCAGAGTCGGGGCGACTGCAACAACTTGCTGAAAGCTTGGGGGCAGCAATCGCCCAAGCCGGCTGTTTCCTAGTCACCGGCGCGACCACAGGGTTGCCAGCGTTGGTCGCGACCGCGTTTCGCAAGCAGGGTGGCTTTGCCTTGGGGATTTCCCCGGCTGAGAATCGCGCCGAGCATGTGCAGCGCTATGGTTTACCTGAAGATGGCGCGGATGTTATCGTCTACACCGGCTTCGGTTACAAGGGGCGCAACGTGATCAACATCCGTTCATCGGACATCGTGATCATATTTGGCGGCGCCACCGGAACGTTGAACGAATTCACGATCGCTTACGATGAGGGCAAGGTGATCGGCGTATTAGCCGGCAGCGGCGGGGTGGCAGATCACATAGAGAAAATTGTCGAGGTATGCCAGAAACCGACTCGGGCAAAGCTGTTCTTCGACTCGTATCCTAAAGCGCTGATCGAGACTTGCGTAGCTGCGATCTATGCTGCCGATTATTTGGTTGACCGAGGACTTAAATAGCTGCGGGCAAACTTTCGCATTTCGTCTCGTGGTAGCCCCAATCGAATCGCTTCTTCCAACGCCTTCTCTTCAGTCCAGCCTTCTTCCTGGATACGGAAAATCATCATGTAGGGGGCGACCCGTTCGGCGAAGGCGCAGTTGATCAACATGGGATGGTTGGTTGGGTCTCTGGTGGCCTGGAGAAATTCGTCGAGCTGCTTAGCAGTCGGAATTGCGCTGGCGCTAGGAATATTGACATAGCGCATCCGGTTGTTTTCGACCAAGAAACGCTCGCGCAAGGTATCGACACCGTCTTTCGCCGACCGTAGGGTTAAAACTGAGCGAAACCCATTTGCCGCGGCTTTGGCGTAGGCTTCGCCCGAAGGTTGACCACCGACGGTGGGTTTGTCGTCAATGCAGAGAACAACTGGAACGTTGACTATGGTTTTGCGGTCGAGCTGGCCTGACGGCGGCCGTTCACTGCGACGCGGCGGGTTCTCCAGCGGCGCGGTCGCCGCCAGCGATGCGACGAACAGGCCGATGAAAATAATCTTCATAAGTTGAAAACGCCGGCTGCGGTATTGCCGAGGATCGCGGTCTTGCCCGCGTTTGAACAGGGGGCCTGGCGCACCATATCGATCGACTCGATGATGTTCGCCGCAGTCTTGCATTCGAGCGGATAGTCGCTGCCGAACATGATTCGGTCGGCGGTCGTTATGTTCAATGCCGCGGCCATGGACGGTCCCCAGGCACCGGTTCCAGCGGTGTCGAAATACAGCCGTTGAAAGAGCTTTTCAAACCGTTCGGTGACGCCGAACTCTTTCTGTTCATTTTGGGTTTTCAAATAGCCGCGCATTTCGGCTGGAATCGGCGCGTCATCGGTTTCGAAAAACGCCATCATGCGCCCCTTGAGCGAGGACGCCGCGCCGCCAAGGTGGGGGATGATGAAGCGGAGCTCGGGAAAGCGCGGCAGGACGGCATTCATGATGCGCACGATCGCTTGGGTGGTCTCGAGCGGGCGAAACACGCAACGGTCCAAACTGTAAGTCGTTTCCGAGCCGGTCGGTTTGGATTGCGGATGGAGGATGATTGGCAAATTGTTCTTCTGAATGATCTCGTAGAGCGGAAACATCAACGGGTTGTCAAGCTGGATATCGAGGTGGCAGGCGAGCAAGGCGACCGAGCGCAGGCCCAATTCATGAATGCCGCGTTGGAGCTCGCGCTGGGCGCTCTCGGGGTCATGAATCGCCATATGGATAGCGCTGCGAAAACGCTTGGGGTGTTGTTTTTCGACCTCGGCGACGCCGTCGTTGAGCGCTCGGGCGACTTCTGCGCCCATAACCTGCACCTGATCGGTGAGAATGGAGTAGGTCACTCGAGCGTCGTCCATCGCTTTGATATGGGCTTCAAGGTCCTTGCGCGAGGGGTGCAAAGTTAAACTGATTTCGTTGGTGACGATGCGTTTGCCGCCGGCCTGTTTAGCGAGACGGTCGAACAGCATGGCCGGCATGTAATGGTGGTGCACGTCAACGATCAACTCGGCTGAGGCCATAATAATTCTCCAACTCCTTGTCTATTATTCTTAGAGCATCAAACTACGATAGGCCGGTGGTGACTGCAAGTGAACTCTGTGGCGCAGTGATCGAGGGCAGGTGCATATACCATCAAGGGTTAAATTTTCCGACTGGTAGTCGGATAATAGGACATCAGCAGGACGATAATCGGCAAGATGGCGGCGTGAACAAAAAAATCCGCTGGAGTCCAGGCGTAGCTCGAGAACGCCGGCGAAGCGCAGGGTGGGCAAAGCCACATGAGCGGCCCGGCGAAATAAAACGAATTGTGCACGCCGCCGAAGATCAGGCGCTCGAAGCTCAGTGCCAGGGCACCGGCCAGAGCGAAAGGGCGCCGAACCAAGCCAGAGCCGGTCCAGAGCGGGATTGGTGAAGCGGAAAAACAATGGTCCGAGCAGAAACCAATAGGCGAAATAGAGCAACAGATAAACATGAAAGGTTTCAAACTCGGTTGCATGAAACACTGAGTGAAATCCAAAATTCGGGAAAATCTCGACTTGTTCCGGCCGATCCCAGCGAAAAAACAATGCTTTGGAGCCGAAATCGAAAAGCAGCACGGCCAACAACAGTCGAACGTAAAATGACGATTCCTGCCCGAGTTGGACTGCGCCAGACACCTCGTACATGGTAACGGCGGATGAAGCGGAGAACCGACCAACCGACAAGTAGTATAGCCGCTCCAGACCAGGGAAGTGTGAAGGGCAGTTGCGCGTTGCGGCCCTGAGCGTGTAAAGACGCTCAGCCAAAGAGGTACGACCAGCGACAACACCAGCACGAGGGAAAAGTATCGGTGCAGGAATGTGGCCATGGTGCGGTAGCGGTCTGATTCCCTGAGTTAGGTGTTCTTAACGAGGTTACGTAACAATTCGATCGTAACTTCGTTTAGCGAGCGCAATATAGGGTCGCTTGGGAAAAATCATGATCTCGGGTGTAGCCGTTGGGGACGGCAATACAGGGCATGCCGGCGGCTTGAGCCGCCAGCACGCCTTTCTCGGCGTCTTCGAGCACGACGCATTCGGCTGGAACTACGCCAAGGCGATTGGCGGCTTTGAGAAAAATGTCCGGCGCAGGTTTCACTCGGGCGACATCCTGAGCCGCTGACGATGGTTTCAAAATAGTCGGCCATGCCCAGGCCATGAATGAACCCCGTCGACGGCGTCGCGGTAGGACGACGAGGCGAGGCCGATGCGCAGGTTTCCCTGTAATCGTGCCAGGAGAGCGGTCGCTCCCGCCATCGGTCGCAGCGAGGATCGAGCAAAATCTGATAATGTTCCGCCTTGCGCGCTCGCAGTCGCCACTGGATCGAGATTGAGAGCCTGGCGCACCAGCCAGTCGTCGATACCTTTACCGCGGCGTACCCAATGCTCGCCGTAGTCCGCTTCCGCGAGTTGGACGTCGTGTTCTAGTAGCGCCGACCGATAGGCCCGGCAATGGAGCTGTTCGGTGTCGGCCAGTAGGCCATCGAGGTCGAAAATAACCGTGGTGATCATGTCTATTAAGACTGCACGATGATTTTACTTAACTTTCGGCGACAATGCATCAGCTCGATGTTGCCGGCACGTCTGGCGCGTATAATAAAAGACGGCCAAGCTCACAGGGGGAGCTTGGCCGTCCGTAAAATCAATGTTTGCCCGGCGTTTATGACGGTTGTTTGTGCATTTTGCGGAAATTCTCCTGGCGCGACGCCATTAACGTTTTAAGTTGGTCGCGCTGCTGGACGGACAGCACCGCCTGGCCATGATCCAACGCTTCGTACTGCAAGTAGCGCAGTTCCGAACGGTATTTTTCCGTTTCCTGGATCTTCGACTTGATCTTAACCAGATCAGCCGGCGATTGCTCCCTCAACCCGGCGATTTCTTTTTCGATGGTGCGCATCTGTTGGTGCAGCGGGGTTACCTGAGTCTGGAACTCGCTCTTGATCTGCTCCATTTTGGCGACCTGATCGTTGCTCAGGCTTAGCTCGCTCTTATGCTTGAGCGCGATGCTGATTAACGGCGCGCCGCCAGCAAATCCGCCGGCCATATGGGCGCCACGGTCAAAGCGCCTGCCACTGGGACCGGCGCCATCGGGCCCGGCCGCCATGGGAGCGGAAACGATTGCGACTGTGGCCAGCGCCGCGCTCCCTAATATTAAAACCTTGATTTTGTTCATGTACCCTCCTTAAGGGTGTGAGATTTTGATGGTTTAGACGACGCCAAAGGGAAAAGGTTTACCCTCTGTCGCCAATTACTCGTTAGGCTGCTTGTTGATCGGCACTGGGCTGGGCTTGCCAGGTTGGTGCCTGCGCCGCTCCAGGATGCTATCCAACAGCCATCAGACTCGGCGAGTGCGGGGCGATGATGAATTGACAGTTGTGTGACACCAGATCGTAGAATCCGCGTCAGCACCGAAAGCTGCGTTGCGGTGAGAGGGCGGCTTCTGGCTCGCCATTACGATGGGTTCGATGTTGAGACCATGGGCTTGGCATAGTTTCTTGACGACGCCGATCCAAACGGCAGCTGGACACAGGTCCGCGCTGGCGCGTGGACGCGGACTCGTTCCGCGGCTTGGTACGGGAAGACCAAGAGGCAAATCAGCGATAGTAAACCAATCGACAATATTCGCGCTGTCATGGCGCAAAGCTAGGCGATAACCGGCTTAGCGGTTAAGACGCAACACCTTGTTGGCGCGGTAACTATGGTGTAATAATCCGGCCAGAAATCCGTAGGAGAGCAGCCATGGAAAACCACGCTACCGATGCCATCCTTGCCAGACCGCAGTTGGCATATCTGCATCACGTGAGCCTGCCTTGCCGCCAGCTGGAGGAGTCGAAGCATTTTTATATCGAAGTCTTGGGCGGCGAACCTTATCATGACACACCGGGCTTCGCCGAAGTGATGCTCGGCGGCATGATTGTCGGGCTGTCGGAACAGCCGGAGGGTTGGACCGGGTGGGAGGCGGAATACCCACACTATGGCTTTAACGTCGATGCGGCAAATTTCGCATTGGCCAAGCCCTGGCTCGACGGCTGCGGCGTGCCGACCCACGGCTGGACGCGCGATTACAAAACCGCGCTGCGCTATTTGCGCGATCCGTCGGGAAATCTAATCGAGCTCTACTGCGACAGCGGCTACGGAGATATTAAAAATTTGGCCTTGGGGCCGCGTCAAGGCGGCGTGCCGCTGCCGCTGGGCGAGCTCAACTATCGCTGGAGCGGCAAGCTGGCGGATTCCCATTTGCCCCGCCCGCGTCTGGCGAGCTTCGCCCATTTGAGTGTGCCGGTCAACGATATCGCACAGGCGAAACGGTTCTGCATCGAAGTCCTGGGCGGTGAGCCCATGGCGACCAGTGATCCGGCGACCTTTACCGAAGTGCGCGTCGCCGGCGCGATTGTCGGCCTGTCGACGCGCAGCGGCGTTTGCACCGGGCGCGACGCCGAATTTCCGCACTACGCGTTCTACGCAGACGGTGAGAACTTTTTGCCGATGATCGAGTGGCTCAAGCACAATGGCGTGGTGACGCCGGGACCCTGGACGCGCGACGGTAAGAAGGGGTTGATGTACTTTCGCGACCCGTCGGGCAATCTATTTGAGATTTATTGCGGCAAAGACATCCCGCAAGCCACGCAGTTTCCCCGTGGCGTGAAGCAAGGTGGTAGTTACGCCATCGATTATTCAGCTTTGGTCTATCACTGGCAGGGGTAATTCGCCGGGCGGAGTAAGATCAATTCGTTGGCGCCGTTGATCCAGGCGACTAGCCAACGGGTGTGGGCGGCGTGAACTTCGGCACCAGCCTGAGGCGAGGTGGGCTGGACAGAGCCGTCGACTTAACTGGTTTATGATTGGCCCCGCCACCATCGACGACGACGAAGCGCTTGGCCAATTTGACGCGATAACTTGCACCCAGCCGCACGCGTTGCCGGTATAGACTCAAGGCGTCCACTGGCCGAGAGTCGTTGTCTTGATACGTTGCCACGATATCTTCCAAGAGATCGAGCAACGTTTCGGGGTGCTCTTGTGATGTACTCTCAAAGTTGCCCATGATTTCGTCATAACGCAAAAGTCGTGCAACACCATCAGCAACTGGACTTGCTGCGTTGGCCTTTATCCTTCCGGACATTTTGCAGAACTCTGGATGACGCGGAGTCGAATCAGCGGGGTTTTTGGTCAGTGGCTCATGGATTTTTCGGCGCACAACTCTGGTTGATCCTCGACGATTTAGTTCTCGACCTGCGTTTGTCGTACTGGCGTGACTTGTCAACTTGCCAGCCCTGGCGGATTTACCCGTTGCCTGGCATAGCCCAAAGTGAATCCGAGATCAGCGATCATGCAAGACGCGTTGGGCTAGGTTGTTTTGACCCGATCTATGAACTGTGTCGTTATGAAGATGGTCAATTGAGACAAGCCGAATCGGTCAAAAATAAGGAGGCGTTCATGGAAATCGAAAACAAACTCAAAGCCCTCGGCATCGAGCTACCCAAGCCGCCGACACCGGCGGCCAACTACATCGGCTACGTCCGGGTTGGGAATCTGCTATTCATCGGCGGCAACATCGGCCGGATCGACGGCGTGATTAAATATCGCGGCAAAGTCGGCGCCGAGATCAGCGTCGAACAAGCCTACGACGCGGCGCGCAACTGCGCTCTCAATCATCTGGCGATCATGAAGTCGGCATTAGGCGATCTCGACAAAGTCGAGCGCATCGTCAAAGTTCTCGGCTACGTTAACGTCGCCCCCGGCTTTGTCGATATGCCGAAAGTCGTCAATGGCGAGTCGGATCTGCTGGTGCAAGTGTTTGGCGAAAAAGGCCGGCACACACGCGCCGCCGTCGGGGTGGCGTCGCTAAGTCAGGATGCGCCGGTGGAAAATGAAATTACGGTCCAGGTTAACGACTGACTTCGAGCAGCACCCGCGTGTCGAAGCCGTCGTTGGCCGTCCTTCCATGCAGGGCGCGACTTGAAGTTCGTTGGGCGCGTGGCCCTTGAGGCGAATTTTCTTAATATGCTGTGGAACCAAGGGCGCCCGTGCCGGGTAGTCGAAAAAATAGCGGCCGTTGGGCAGTTCGACAAACCTTGGACCGCTGGCGCGGTACTTAGGGGCGACCTTAGCGAAGGCGTCAAGCGGCGTGAAATAGGTGTCGGAATCGATACGCTTCATCTCTCCTGCGCAAGCTTATTTGGCGGCGGCGCGTAGTTCCGCTTCGGTGATGCTCCAGTCGACGACTCGGCTCATGGGAACCTCTTGTTTGACGCCGCCGGCCTGTTTCGCTAGTTCTATGTTAATCAAGATGCCTTTATCCGGCGCGATGCCGTTGTCGGTCCATGCCGGCGCGGCGCGATCGTAGGACTGTTCGGCGATGGCGGCTTCCATGCCCGTCCAGGTGCGGATCAGCTCGATGGACTCGCGGCGGTTGGCTTTGGCGTAGGTGAGACCGCGCAGTGTGCCGCGCACGACCTTGCGCACTTGGTCGGGGCGGCTCTCCAGTTTCTTATTCGACGCGCCCAGGCCGGCGAAGGGCACTTCCATGATGTCGCGCATGTGCACGAGGGTACGGAAGCCGAGCTTCTCGGCGTGAATGTCGAAGGGCAGCGACAGTAACGCGGCATCGACGCTGCCGGCTTTGAGCGCTATCACCCGGCCGGTATCGTCGGGCACTTCCAACAGGCTGAACCAGTTGGGCGGCAGGCCGTTGCGCTCTAACATTACTTTTACCTCCATCTCATTGAGCGTGCCGAAGGAGTTGATCGCGACTTTGGCGCCTTTCATTTCCCTGAGCGAGCTGAAGCGCGGGTTGACGACGAAAGAGTGAAGGGGCTTGCCGGTGATATTGAAAAACATCTTTGCCGGAATACCCCGGGTGGTCGCGGCATTGATGATTGTTGTCGTGCAGGTTGAATAATCCACTTCTCCGGAGAGATGGCCGGCCACGGAGAGGGGGCAGCGCATCTGGACGAAATGGAGATCTAGTCCTTCCTGAAGATAAAAACCCTTCTTTTGCGCCAGGTAGGCAGGAAACCAGGTCATCGACCGGCTCGGTACACCGATGACCACGCGCTCCGGAGAGCGCTCTTGAGCGCGCGAGTTTACTCCGAGGGCGAGCGTCAACATCACGCCGAACAGAACGGGCAGAGTTTGATACCGTGATCGTAGCAAGGATGTCTCTCGGCATGTTTTCATGTTGTTCACCGAGTGGGGAGATTGGACGGCCGTCTATCCGTTATGAATTGTTCCGTGCGTGGCCAGAAATCGCAACGCTTGCTCGGCGCTAGCCAGCGCCATCTGAGCCGCTGAGGTGAGACTTTCTTGAATGCCTTTGGCCACGGCGTTACTCGCCGCGATCCCGATCCCGATGCTTGAAAATTAGTTAGGACTCAGAATGAAATTGTGCACCAGGGCGGCTGATGTCAGCATCAGTGCGGTGCACAAGATCGCCGCACCGAATGGCGCCAGTATCATAAACTCCGCGTAGAATGCCGCGGTGGCGAGCAAAATGCAGCGGGCCAGTTTGACGCGGGACATGGGCGAGCGCAGGTCGAAATTCGACTGCGGGTATAACAAGGCGGCGTCGCGCTCCGAGTAGATCGGTTGCTTGTTTCGATAACGGCGGTACTGCACCAGTCGGACGGCGAACCAGATTATCAGAAATAAGACCGGCGCTTCTGAAATAATGTAACCGAAGTTTTCCATATCGATCACCTCACATCCCGTTGTCGAAAAGTCTTCTACTCAGGTGTTTTCACGCTCGTTACGTATAAAAAGCCGTCGGCGATGTCAAACGCTGGGACATTGGTGCAGGCTAGAGGGCAATTTGAACTAATCGTTGGTTTCCAGGAGTAGCGGCGCTATATTTGAGGCAATTGCGTAAATCAGTGAGAATTTGGGAGGCAAGAGTGAACTTTATGTCATCGGCGTCCTGGCAGGATCGGCCTGCGCTAATAGCTTTCCTCGTCACTTTGCTATGGTTTGTCGCCCCCGATTTGGCTCGCGCTGCCACCGTCGAGGAAGTCGCTTTGGCGAAGACGGCCAACCGCCAAACCCTGTTGGAAGAAGGAGCGAAAAAGGAAGGCAAGCTGCTGTGGTATACGACGCTGATCGTCAATCAAGCGCTCAAGCCGATCAAGGAAGCCTTCGAAAAGAAATATCCCTACGTCCAGGTCGAATATCATCGCGCCGATTCCGACGCGTTGGCGCAGCGCATGTTGGCCGAGTATCAGGCCAAGCGCTACGACGTCGATGTGCTCGACGGGACTTCGACCATCGTCATGCTGAAGAGGGCGGGTTACATTCAGCGCTTCACGACGCCTCTGCTGCGCGATTATCCGGAGCGGTTTAAAGAACCGCAGGGTTACTGGGCGGTGCCGAATCTCTATTTCATGACTCTTGGATATAACACCAAGCTCGTCGCCGCCCATGAAGTGCCGAAGTCGTTAAACGATCTGCTCAATCCCAAGTGGAAAGGCAAAATGATTTGGAACACCAGCGGCGGTTCCGGCGCGCCGGTATTTCTCGGCAACACGTTAATCACGTTGGGTGAGCAGAAGGGCATGGGCTATTTGAAACAGCTGGCGGCGCAGAACGTCGCCAAAAGCACCGCCAGTGGCAGGGCGGTGATGGACATGGTCATCGCCGGCGAGTTCGCCATCGGCATCAATATGTTCAACTACCACGCGGTCATCAGCCGTGCCGCCGGTGCGCCGGTGGATTGGCAGGCGATCGAACCGGTGCCTGGACTGGTGAAAACCCTCGGCCTGGCGAAAAACGCGCCGCATCCCCATGCGAGCATGTTATTTATCGATTTTCTGCTCTCGAAAGACGGCCAAAAAATCCTTCAAGAAGCGGACTACCTGCCGGCTCATCCCGATGTGCCGGCGAAAGTTGCCGACCTAAAAGCCGGCGGCGGCAAGTTTGCCAAATTCAACTTCATCGCACCAGAACTACTCTACGAGAAGGAAGAGAAGTGGGTCGAGCTGTTCGAGAAGATGTTCTTTAAGTAATCGACCAAGAATTAAGCGGCAAGCGCAGTCTCGAGAACCGCTGCGGTATCATCCAGAACCGAGCGAAGCATCAACCTTTCTCAGGCATCGAGGCAGGCAGGCCGGTGCGATGCCGAGACTTGGTTACCGGTGACAGCAGCTTTTCAAGTACCGTCTTCACCGTAAGCGGCGGCTCGGTTTGATCTTTGAAGCAGGCGAGCCGTTCGCTGACTTCAGCGGCGGCCTCGTGAAACCCCCCCGGCAAGCCGGCGGCTTCGAACGCCTCGGCGATTTCTCTCATTTCGCCAACATAGCGCCACATTTTTGGAGCGGCGACGGCGGCGGCGCGCAGGCATTTATTTTCCAGCGCCGGTTGGGAGATTTTCCACTCTTCGAGCAATGCCTGATCCACGCCTTCATGAGCCGCGAGCGCGCGAATGGCGAGGATTAAAGCGTCGGTGCCTTTGGTCCAGGCGGCATAGACGACTTTCAAAGCCGAGGCTTCGCCGGGGACAGCGCCGATGCGGCGCGCATCCAACATACTGGCGGAAAACAATTGAGCGATCTCCGCGGCTTTTTCTCCCGAGAGATACATTCTGGTCGTGCCGGCTTGCTTGACCGGCGAGCCGATGATGCCGCCGTCGACGAAGCTGGCGCCAGCTTTGGCAACGATCTTAGCAATTTCTTCTGCCGTCGCCCGCGACACGGCGTTGGCATCGACATAAATCCCTTGGAAGCGTTGCGCGGCGACGCTCACGGCGATTTCCGTGGCGAACTCCGGCGGACAGACCGACAGGACGATATCGCTTTGGCGCACGGCCGCGGCTAGATCCCCGGCGTCGACCAAGCCGGCTTGTTCGGCGCGTTTGCGCGATGCGGCGCTTCTCTGCGCCGATGCCCAGAGCACCCGGGCGCCGCTGGCCGCGGCGCAAGCGCCGATGGTTGAGCCCATGTTGCCTGGATGGAGCAATGCGATGGTTTTCATGATTGGCCTCTCCTGATTGCGAGGCTAATCGAGTTGAGTATCTTTAGTCAATGATCACTGTCTTGACGATAGCTGACCGCGCTGATATTTCAGCTCCATGATTATTCTTAGCAACGAAGAAATCGAATCGTTTCTGTCGATCAAAACCTGCATCGACGCGCTGGAGAAAGCCTACGCCAGTTGGGACAAGGGCACCGCGATCAATCGGCCGCGCACCGATTTGGTCATGCCGTCGGCGACCGAAGCCGGCGTCTACGCTTTCAAATCCATGGAAGCCGGCTTGTACGATCCACCCATCGTCGCCATGCGCATCAATTCGGACGTAATCCGCTGGAACCAGCAGGGTAACCGGACGATCAAGACTAAAGTTCCCGCGGCGCCAGGCGACAAATACGTGGGTCTGGTGATGCTGTTTTCGACGATCACTGGAGAACCGCTGGCAATGTTTCCCGACGGTGTCGTGCAGCGCATGCGCGTGGCGTCGAGCAGCGCGCTGGCGGCGCGTTATCTCGCCCGCGAGGATGCCAGCACCATGGCGCTGTTCGGTTCCGGTTGGCAGGCCGGCAGCCATGTGCCGGCGATGTGCGCCGTGCGGCCGCTCAAGCGCATCAACGTTTTCAGTCCGACCAAGGCCAACCGCGAAGCGTTCATCAAAGAACTCCAACCCAAAGTGAGCGCCGAGCTGCGCGCGGTGGATTCGCCGGAAGAGGCGATCCGCGATGCTGACATCATCGCCGCGACGACCAATTCACTTTCCCGCGTGGTGAGTGCCGATTGGGTCAAACCCGGACTGCATTTGACCTGTGTACGCGTGCCGGAGTTGGGCGACGACACGATTCGCAAAGTCGACCGCTTGGTGATCCACGCCCATCAACACGCGCCGACCAATTATGTCGCCGGCTACGGGGAGGAAGGCATCCCAGCGCACGACGCGATCGATATTATCAAGAAAGGGCCGGCCCATGCCCATGAAGTAAACGTCGAGCATCCCTTCTGGCTGAGCGCGCCTGATCTCAAAGATCTCGTCACCGGCAAAGCCCAGGGGCGGGCGAATGCGCAAGAGTCGACCTGCTTTCTCAACAACATCGGCATCGGTCTGCAATTCGCCGCCGTCGGCGCCGCGGTTTATAGCGAAGCCATCGCCAAAGGCATTGGCCGCGCGCTGCCAACGGACTGGTTTTTGGAAAGCGTGCATCCGTAGCAAGAGATTCGGAATCGGAACGTTGGCCGGAAAGCTTGTCCTGAGCGAATGCGAAGGAACTGAGCCACGCAAAGAGCTCACAAAACACTTACGAATTCCTAAATCGAAGTCATCTTGATCTAAACCTTGCATTGATTGTCGGCCAATAGTGGATGAGATTTCTCGCTTCGCTCGAAATGACAGTTTGGCTATTGCCGTCATTGTCAACGAAGCGAGGGTTCGCGCCAATCTAAACTCCCCTCCGATTGACTCGCAAGCCGCCTTTGCGTAGGAATGAGTCTGTAATTCGTGGCTGTTTCAGCCGATTTGAAGCGATCAATCAAGGAGAGTTTGCCAATGGCAAAGCAACGAGTGGGCTACGCGTTGGGGTATGGCAAGTTTACCAATGTGCGGGAGATGGCCGACGTAATGCAGCAGGCCGAAGAGCGCGGCTTCGAAATGGCATTTTTTTCCGAGACCATCGAGCTCATGCGCGACTCGGTGAGTTCGTTGGCGGCGATCGGCTTGGCGACGAAAAATTTGATCATGGGGACGACCCAGATCGTGCGTTTGCGCGGTCCGGTGGTGATGGCGCAGTCGTTGGCGACTCTGGACGAGCTCAGCGGCGGGCGCATCACGGCGGCGCCGGGAGCATGCACCAAGAGCCACGCGCGCGTCCATGCGCTGCCCCAGGATGTCGGCGCGACGCCTAGCGAAGTGCTGCGCGAATATATCGAGTCGATGCGTTTGTTATTTACCGGCGAGAAGGTTTCCTATCACGGCAAGTTTGTCAACTTCGACAACGTTGGACTGGGCTGGAAGCCGGTGCGCTCGCATATCCCATTCTACGTTCCGGCGACGGCGACCATCGGCTTGAAGCTCGCCGGCGCGGTTGGCGATGGAGTTATTCTCAACGCGGTCTGCTCGCCGGAGTACACCGTCAATGCGCTGCGTATTATCAAAGAGTCGGCGCAGCAGGCTGGGCGTGACTTTTCCAAGTTTTTCGTCGCGCAGATCATCAATTGCTCGATAGAAGACAATCACCAAAAAGCTCTCGATGCGGTGCGCTGGGAAGTGGCGACCAAACTCGACCCGGTGCAGATCTCGTTTATCGCCGCGCCGAAGATGCGCGTCGGCGAGCCGTATATTCATAAGGAAGACATTCCGCTATTCGAAAAAGCCCACGCCCAGGGCGGCATGGAAGGTTTGATCAAAGCGATCCCCGACTCGTATGTCGAAGGCATGACCGCCAGCGGCACGCCGGATGAAGTGAAGAAGCGCGTGCAGCAATATCGTGACGCCGGGGTACAGGTGCCGCTCTTGCGGCCGGCGGCGGCGCATCAGACGCAACCATTACTCGATCTATTCGCTCAATAACCAATGGTCGTTCAAAAGTTCAAGGTTCAAGGGTTCAAGGTAAAAAAGAATGCCGAAGAATTGAACTTTGAACGTTTGAACACTTGAACGAAATTCCTATGTACCGCGTTGGCATCGATATCGGCGGGACATTTACCGACATGTTGTTGGTCGGCGACGATGGCGGCGCCGTCATTGCCAAGACCCTGACGACGCCGGGCGATCCCAGTCTGGCGGTGGAGAATGCGCTGCGCCCGGTGTTGCAGAATGGTTCGGTGGATGCGCGCCAGCGCGGTACATTGATACATGGGACGACGCTGGTGACCAACGCGCTGATCGAGCGCAAAGGCGCTCTGACGGCACTGCTGACAACGGCTGGGTTTCGCGACGCCGTGGAAATTGGCCGGGAACACCGCTACGAGCTTTACGATCTCAATCTCGACCTGCCCAAACCTCTAGTGCCACGCCATCTGCGCTTCGACGTGCCCGAGCGCATGGCGGCCGACGGCAGTATTTTGCAAGAGTTGGACGAAGCGTTTGTGCGCAAGCTTGTCGGCGCGCTGCGCGACAAGGGCATCAAGGCGGTCGGCGTTTGCTATCTCAATAGTTTTCGTAATCCAGCTCACGAAAAGCGCACGGCGGAAATCATCGCGGAAGTCGCGCCGCAGATTCGCGTATCGTTGAGCTCCGAGGTGGTCGCCGAGATTCGCGAGTTCCAGCGCACCAGCACCACGCTGGCGAATGTTTACGTCCAGGAGCGGGTGTCGGATTATCTTGCCCAGCTGCAAGCGCGCTTGGATGAGATCGGTTTTCGCGGCAGCTTCTTCGTCATGCTGTCGAGCGGCGGTGTCGCCACGCGCGAAACTGCGTCGCGCTTCCCCGTGCGCCTGCTCGAATCCGGTCCTGCCGCTGGGGCCATCGCCGCGGCGGAGGCGGGCATGTGCTCCGGCCATCGCGATCTGCTTTCCTTCGACATGGGCGGGACCACCGCCAAGCTATGCGTCATCGAGAACGGCCAGCCGCTCAAGACCCATGAATTCGAAGTTGACCGCGTCTATCGATTTCGCAAGGGCAGCGGTTTGCCGGTGCGCATTCCGGTCATCGATATGATCGAGATCGGCGCCGGCGGCGGCAGCATCGCGCGGGTGGATTCGCTAGGACTGCTCAAAGTCGGGCCGGATAGCTCCGGCGCCGATCCCGGCCCGGTATGTTACGGCCAGGGCGGCACGCAGCCGACGGTGACCGACGCCGATCTTGTGCTAGGCTATCTCGACTCCAATTATTTTCTCGGCGGCAAGATGAAGCTCGATCTGGACGGCACGAAAAAAGCGCTTGAGCGCTTGGGCGAGCCGTTAAAATTGACCGCTGAGCAAGTCGCCTGGGGCATTCATCAGATCGTCAACGAGAACATGGCCAACGCCGCGCGCGCCCACCTGGGCGAGCGTGGCAAGGACCCGCGGCGCATGCCGATGTACGCCTTCGGCGGCGCCGGGCCGGTGCATGGCTACCGGGTCGCGGAGATTTTGCGCCTACCGGCTTTGATCTCGCCGTTCGGCGCCGGCGTTGGTTCGACCTTCGGATTGCTCGCGGCGCCGCTGGCCTTCGATTTCGTCCGCAGCGCCTACAGCCGGATGGATCGGCTCGACTGGAATCTCGCTAATTGCCTGCTCGATGAAATGGCTAAAGAGGGGCGTAAGGTTTTAGAAAGTTCCGGACTCAGAGCCCATGACATTGTTTACCAGCGCACCGCCGACTTGCGTTACATCGGTCAAGGTCATGAAGTTTCGGTGGCGTTGCCCGACGGCGTGCTTAGCGTCGACGATCTGCCGCGCATCGCCGCCGAGTTCGAGCGCACTTACGAATCGCTCTATGGCCGCAAAGGGCCGGATGTGCCTCTAGAAGTCATCAATTGGCGGGTGGTGGCGAGCGGGCCGCGGCCGGACATGAATCTAAAACTGCCGCGTAATTCAACTCGTGGCGGCGACGCGCGCAAAGGTTCGCGTTTGGCGTACTTTCCACAAAGCAACGGTTATGTGGAAACCTCGATTTACGATCGCTACACGCTCGAGCCGGGTATGCGGTTCACCGGTCCGGCCATTGTCGAAGAGCGCGAGTCGACTTTGATCGTCGGCGTAGGAGGACAAGCGCGCGTGGATGAGCGGCTGAACGTAGTTGTGGAGTTAGGCGATGGGAAATAAAGTCATCGATCCAGTTACCCTTGAAGTGATTTGGAACCGCTTCCTGTCGGTGGCCAACGAGCAGCAGGATGCGCTGATCCGCACCGCCTTCAGCACCATCGTGCGCGAAAGCCAGGACTTGGCCTGCGGCATGTTCGATACCAAGGGGCGGATGATTTCGCAGTCGATCAGCGGCACGCCCGGCCATATCAACGCCATGGCGACGTCGATGAAGCATTTTCTCGCGGCGTTTCCGCCGGACAAGCTGGCGCCCGGCGACGTTTTGATCACCAACGATCCTTGGCAGACCGCCGGTCAGATCAACGACATCACGATTACCACGCCGATTTTCAAGAACGGCAAGCTGGTCGCGCTGTTCGCCAACACCTGCCATAGCGCGGATATCGGCGGGCGGATTCTTTCCGCCGAAGCGCGGGAAGTATTCGAAGAGGGGCTGCGCATCCCGATCATGAAGCTGTTCGAGCGCGGCGAACCCAACAAGATTCTCATGCAGATCGTCCGCACCAACGTGCGCCAGCCCGATGAAGTGATCGGCGATTTCTACGCTCAGACCTCGTGCAACGAAACCGGCGGCCGGGCGCTGCGCGAAATGATGGACGAGTTCAACCTCGACTCCATCGACGAGGTTTCCGAGGAAATCATCCGCCGCTCCGAAGCTGCTGTGCGCGCCGAGATCGCCAAGCTGCCCGCCGGCGAATGGTCGAGCGAGACGTGGAGCGATGGTTTTGAAGAACCGATCCTGATCCGCTGCACGGTACGTGTGGCCGGCGAAGAAATATTTATCGATTTCACCGGCTCGTCGCCGCAAAGCAGCCGCGGTATCAATGTCGTGCTGAACTATACTCATGCCTACGCGAGCTTCGCGATCAAGGCGGCGATCTGTCCCGACGTGCCGCATAACGAAGGCAGTTTCCGCCCGGTGCATGTCAGCGCGCCAGAGGGCAGCATTCTCAATGCTCTTGATCCGGCGCCGGTGGCGAGCCGCCAGGTGATCGGTCACTTCATTCCCAGCGCGATCTTCGCGGCCATGTCCGGCGCGCTGCCCGGACGCTTGATGGCGCCGGGGGCTGATCCTATTTGGCTGAGCGTCTGGCGCGGTCACGACCCATCATTCACCCTGACCGTCTTTCAAGTCGGCGGCACCGGCGCGCGCCCGTCGAAGGATGGACTCAACGCCGTCGGCTTTCCCAGCGGCGTCGCCGGGGTGCCGGCTGAAGTAATTGAAAGCTTGTCGCCAGTAGTATTGAAACGGCGCGAACTGCGCGCCGACTCGGGTGGTCCGGGCACCTGGCGCGGCGGCTTGGGCCAGCTCACGGAATTTGCTCGGCGCGGTGACGGCAAGTGGAGCGTTAGCTCCATTGCCGATCGCACCCAATATCCCGCCTTGGGATTACTCGGCGGCAAAGCGGGCGCCGCCGGCGAAGTGAGCACCGGCGACGGCGTGAAGCTCCACGCCAAAGCACTCAAGGATTTAACCAAGGGCGAAGTTATCCACGTTAATCTACCGGGCGGCGGCGGTTACGGCGACCCGTTCCAACGCGCGCCGGAAAAAGTTCTTTGGGATGTTATCGAAGGTTATGTGACAGCTGATGAGGCGGAAAAACAATACGGCGTGGCGATTCGATACAAGGGCAAAGCTGATGAGCTGGTAAAGCTGCCGGGGGATTGGCTAATCGACCCAGCGCGCACGGTCGAGCTTCGCAGCGCTGTTCGTTAGGCGACTTCAACGATCTTGAGTGAAGACATGGAATTAAGCGGCAGAGTAGCTCTTGTTACCGGTGGCGCTGGCGGCATCGGCGGCGCGGTGGTGCGTAAGCTAGCGAAAGCTGGCGTGGCTGGAGTTGCGATCAACTACCGTAAATCGGAGACGGAAGCGGAGGCTCTTGCTAGCGAAATTGAAAAGGCGGGAGTCAAAGCGATCGCGCTTCAAGCCGACGTGCAGAATGACGAACAAGTTCGGTCGATGATCGGCAAGGTCGCCGATCGCTTTGGCCGTCTCGACATCGTCGTCAACAACGCCGGCGTGACTCATTGGGTAAAACTGCCGGATCTCGAAGGGCTCACCGATCCGATCTGGGATGAGATTCTCGACGTCAACGTCAAAGGCGCGTTTCGCTGCGCCCGCGCCGCGCAGAAGCTGCTTGAAGCCAACCACGGCATGATCGTCAATGTGTCGTCGATCTCCGGCGTGCTCGCGCCGTCGACGATGTCGTCGCTGGCCTATGGCACGGCCAAGGCGGCGTTGATTTATATGACCAAGGGTCTAGCCGTGGCGATGGCGCCCAAGGTGCGCGTCAACTGTGTCGCACCGGCGTTCACCGACACGCCATGGATGAGCCAGCACTTCGGCGCCGATTACCAGCAGGTGATTGCAAAAGCGTCGGCGGGTTATCCGCTGCAGCGCATCGCAACACCGGATGACATCGCTGGGGCCATTCTCGGATTGATCACCGGCGGAGACTTTGTCACCGGGCAGACTTTGTTAGTGGATGGCGGTTTGAGTCTCAGTTAAGAGTCGATCGCCCTTCAGTTGATCGCACGACCAACCCATTATGGACAGAATAAAACTCGTTGCAGAATTACACGCCAGCCGCTTAGTCGCCGTCGTGCGTTCGACAAGCCCAGAGGATGCAATCGCGCTCGCCAACGCCGCTGCCGATGGCGGTATCAAGTTCGTCGAGATTACTTTCAGCGTGCCGGGCGCGCTGGATGTCATCAAAGAATTAACCCGGCGCGGCGGTATTCATGTCGGTGCTGGAACGGTCCTGGCGCCTGCAGCAGGCGGAGCGGGCGATGGGTGTCGGCGCTGAGTTCATCGTCTCGCCGTCGTTGGAGCTCAACTTGGTCGGCCTATGCCACACCGCGAACATCGCCTGCTTTCCCGGTGCCGCGACGCCGACGGAGATCATCGCGGCGCAGCGGGCCCACGCCGACTTGGTGAAAATTTTCCCGGCGGATTTGGCCGGCGGGCCTTACTTCATTCGTCAGATGCAGGGGCCATTTCCTGACGTGCGCTTCATGGTGTCGGGCGGCGTGAATCTAGAACAACGTTCAAGAATATGTTCAAGCCGGCGTCACCGGAATTTGTCTCGGTAGCGCGTATCTCGGCGGCTTGCTGGCGGCGAAGGGTAAGAAGCTATTCGTCAAAGAGATGCAGCAATTCGTAAAGCTGGTCGCCCAGGCGCAAAGCAAGAAAATCACCGGCAAGAAAGCGCGGCAAATGAAAAATCTCCATCTCACGCTGGCATGCGAAGACTACGACCGCATGCGCGCGCTCAAAGACGGCATCGTCAAGACCGAAGGCATCGATCTTAACTATATGGTCATGCCGGTGGAGGAAATCTTCTGGCGCATGATGAAGTATGAAGAGTTCGACGTATCCGAACTGTCCATGGGAGCGTTTTTGACCGCAGCGTCGCGCGGCCGCCGGCCCTTCGTGGCGATCCCGGTGTTTCCGTCGCGGACCTTTCGCCATCGCTGTATATTCGTCAACACGGATTCGGGTATCAAATCCATTCAAGACCTGCGCGGCCGGCGCATGGGCGTGCCGGAATATTCCATGACCGCGGCGGTGTGGCTGCGCGGCATGTTCGAGCATGAATACGGCGTGCCGCCGTCGGCGATTCACTGGGTGCAGGCGGGCGAGGAGCACCCTGGTCGCAAAGACCGCGTCGACTTCGAAATGCCGGCGGGTGTGACGATGGAAAGCCGCCCGGACACGACGCTCAACGTCATGATCGAAAACGGCGAGGTCGACGCCATGATGTCGCCGCGCATGCCGACCTGTTTCCTCCAGGGATCGGCGAAAGTGCAGCGCTTGTTTCCCAACTACCGCCAGGTCGAGATGGACTATTTCAAAACCACCGGCCTGTTCCCGATCATGCATGTGCTGGTGATCAAACGGTCGATCTACGAAAAAGAACCCTGGGTGGCACAGACGCTGTACAAAGCGTTTTGCGAGTCGAAAGAGATCTGCATGCGCGACCTCTACGACACCAACATTCTGCGTGTCGCGCTGCCGTGGACTTCCGCCGAGTTCGAAGATACAACCGCACTGATGACGACGGACTACTGGCCCTATGGGCTGGAGCCCAACAGAAAGGATCTCGAAACTTTAAACGGTTATCTTTTAGAGCAAGGCTTGACCAAGCAAAAGCTCGTATTGGACGAGCTGTTCGCCCGCGAGACAGTGGAAGCATTCAAGATTTAGCGAGACTCCGCTTCGTTGGCGGTCAATTACTGGCGGTTACAGTCACCGATATTATTGATTCGAGGTGCAATATGAGTGAAGTTCTACCTACAGCGGAAAGCGATAGCGGCACGGCGCCGCGCGGGTCGACGAATATTCGTCATCTCTGCCGGATGGAGCTTGAGGGCGGCGGGCAGATTGTCCTTGACGGGAAATATGCCTATGTCGGCCATCAGCACCGGGTCCAGGGAACGACGATTCTTGACATTGCCGATCCGCGCAAGCCAAAGATCGTTAGCACGCTGATGCCCAACCACCCGTGGTCGCACTCGCACAAGGTGCGGGTGGTCGGCGACCTGATGGTGGTCAATTCCGAGTTCGAGCGCGGCCCAGGTCAGCGCGGCGATTACCCCGATGGTGGCTTTCGCATCTACGACATCAAAGATCGGACAACTCCGAAGCTCATCACCTTTGTCAAAACCCACGGCAAGGGAGTGCATCGGTTCGATTGCGACGAGAACTACGCTTATATCTCGACTGAAATGGAGGGTTTCGTCGGCAACATCTTGGTGATCTACGACATCCGCAACCCGTCGAAGCCGGAGGAGGTTTCGCGCTGGTGGATGAAGGGACAGAACGTGGCCGCTGGTGATACGCCGCACCCGAAGCACGCCGAACATCGGCTGCACCATGCGATGCGCTGCGGCACCGAGATGTACGCCGGCTGTTGGATGTCCGGCATCGCGATCATCGATGTGAGCGACATCCGCGCTCCGCGCACGCTGTCGCGCTTTGAGTATGATCCGCCTTGCCCTGAGCCGACCCACACGTTTCTCAAGGTGGCGCATTCGATCGGCGGCAAGCGCATCGCGGTATCGACGGAAGAGGAGCGCACGCATCGGGGCGCCGATACCGGCAAGCCCCACGCGCCGCTGCGCACCTGGGATGTCAGCGTTCCGACCCAGCCTGAACTGCTCCACACGTATTACTTGCCGGAGTCGGCAACGCCTTATCCCGCTGACCAAGTGCGCTTCGGCACGCATCAATTACGTGAACGGGTGGATGCGGACAATCTAATTTATGTTACCTGGTTTGCCGGTGGCCTGCGGATCTTCGACATCGGCGATCCAGCGAACCCCAAGGAGCGCGGCTATTTCATTCCAAAACCGGGGGATGGTGTGGCCGCGCCGCTGACCAATGATGTCGTCAAAGACCATCGTGGTCTGTTGTGGGTGACCGACAAGGAACGCGGGCTGGACGTGATTGAATTCACAGGTTAGGGGCGATTGGTGAATCGCCTACGCCTTCAAAACGTTCAAGCCGTTCGCTGCATAACTTCAATGCGTTTACCGATAATCGCGCATCTGCCACGGTGTGAAGACGATGACCTGGGTTGGCGGCGGTAGGGCTGTCTTGCTGAAGGTTGATTTATGGTTATTCAAGTATTTATTCGGGTAGCCCTTCACGAACATGTCCAACAGTGAAGTATTTTCGCGATAGTGCATGGGGATGGCGATCTTGGGCTTGAGTTGCTGCAAGACTTCTCTAGCGGTGTCCGGTGGCATGGTGAACATGCCACCGATAGGGATCATGGCGATGTCGACCTTGCCGAAGGCTTTGATCTGATCTTCGGTGAGTTTGTGTGCCAAATCGCCCAAATGGGCGACGCAGATGGTGCCCAAGTCGAAGACGAAGGCGGCGCCTTTGAGCGCGTTGCCGAACTGCTGTTGGTAGATCGGCACGGTGTAGACCAAAATATCCTTGACCGTGGTGCTGACCTTGTTCCATTCGGCGCCGTAGTTGCCCAGGCCGCGCAAGACCACCGGGCCATTCTTGGCGATCTCGACGAAGTTGTGGTTCGGGTGTTCGCGGCCAACGGTGATCGCATGGGGCGAGACGTTGGGCGTCGGATAGAAGCCGGGTGATACCGGGTCGGTGATGATCTTGGTGCCTTTAGCTGAGGTGATCTGAAAAAAATTATGGCCAAAAAACTCGATGGTCACATCGGGCTCGGCGGCGTAGGCGGGTTTCAACCAGTTGCGCGCGACATCGAGCTCGCGGCAGGCGGCGTGCACTTGGCGCGTCAGTAGAAGCGACAGTAATAGCAGCGAGAGGACTAAGGCTTTTCTCATCGTCACCTCTAGGTCGCCGTGAAGCGATGACCAAACTGTTCGGCCTTGAAAAAGTCGGCGACATATTCGGTCGCCGGATGGTGCATGAGATTTTCCACCGTGTCGGCCTGCTCGAAGCGGCCGGCGTGCATGACCGCGACCCGGTCCGCCAGAGCGATGCCATCGGCCAGGTTATGGGTTACATACAACGTCGTCAGGCGGTTCTCTTTGTGAAACGACAGGATTTCCTGGCGCATCTTCAAGCGATTGGGCGGATCGATATTGCTCAGCGGCTCGTCCATCAACATGATTTGCGGCGCGGTGACCATGGCGCGGCCGAGCGCGACGCGCTGTTGCTGGCCGCCGGAAAGTTCCGTGGGCTTGCGCTTGAAAAAACTTTCCTCGATGCCGATTTTCCAAGCCAAGGGGCGAAGATATTCGGCGATTTTATCGCTCGACCATTTTCGCACTTTCAACGGCAGCGACAGATTCGAGTATTTACTTTCGTCAAATACTTTCATGTGCGGCCAGAGGGCGTAGTTCTGAAAAATCATTTGTACGTTGCGCTTGCCCACCGGCACATCGTTGACCGGCACGCCACCTATGAATATCGTGCCGCTGTCGGGATTCTCTAGACCGGCGATGAGCCGTAGCGTGGTGGTCTTGCCGCAGCCGCTCTCGCCGACGATGACCATGAACTCACCGCCGTTAACGTCGAGGTTGGCCAGGTCAACCGCGGCGATGGAGCCGAACTTCTTGGTCAGTCTTCTAAGCGAGAGGGAGATCACGAGAGTATGCTAGTACAAGGTTGGGGGAAAAAACAATAACAGTTTGACCCCCTCTGGGTTCAAATCGTTCAAGCCGTTCAAAACGTTCAGATCGTTGGTAGAGGCGCCAGAACGAGGTGATCGCGGGGCTAGTCAACTTAGGTGTTGTTGGATATATTGGCGCCACTCGAATACGTAATCTTTGGAGGCTCTATGGCTGGATTACTTGGACCGGAAGAATTGATCGCGGACTTGCAGCAGACGTTGCAGCAGCGTCATCCGCGGCCCCATCCGATCCGCCAGTTGCTTCTGAGCGGCAGGCTCACCAAGGAGCAATTGCAGTGGTGGGCGCGCAATCAGTTTCACGAGTTTCGCAATATCCATCGATTTTTCGGCATCCGCTATCACAAATGTCCAATTCCCGAGCTGCGCCGGATGCTTTTGGAAAATATGGTGGAGGAAGAGGGCGAGGACCTCTTTGGCGGCAAATACCCGAGTCATCGCGATCTCTGGGTGCAGTTCGCCAACGGCCTGGGCATCGCCAGCGACGATATTACCAATTACGAGCCGTTGCCCGGCATCCGCGCCGCGCTCGAGATGTATGTGTCGCTGGTGCAGCAGAGCCATTGGGCGGTGGCCATCGGTACCGGGCTAGTCTTCGAAGGCGGCGGACCCAAGCGGATGAAAGAGGAGCGCGAAGCGATCGAGAAATATTACCAATGGATTCCCGTCGATTGCCTGGATTTCTTCCGTGCCCATGAGTACCACGACGAGGGCCATGGCGATATGGTGACCGATGTCATCAAGCACCACTGCATGGAAGAAAAGTTGCAAAACGAAATGCGCGAAGCGGTACGCCAGCGCGCCGATATCATGTGGCTGCAGAATGACTGCATTTATAATGCTTTTGTCCGGCCGCATTTGTCGGGCGACGTGATTAGCGAAATCGAAGGACGGTTGGAATAACCGTTCAACGGTTCAAAAGTTCAAGGTTCAGAATGCTCGGACACCATGGCTGATAAGATTATCGATCTGCGCAGCGATACCGTGACGAAGCCCTCGGCGGCGATGCGGCGGGCCATGGCTGAGGCCGAGGTTGGCGACGATGTTTACATCGAAGACCCTACGGTCAATCGCGTGCAGGACCGCGCGGCGGAAATATTCGGCCGCGAGGCGGGGCTGTTCGTGCCTTCCGGCTCCATGGGCAATCTCATTTGCATCATGGCGCAGACAGAGCGCGGCCAGGAAGTAATCTGTGAGGCAGCCGGCCATATTTACAATTACGAGATGGCCTCAATGGCTGCGGTGGCCGGCGTCTTGCCGCGGGTGATTCCGACTGGCGATGGCATCATGACCTGGGAGCAGATTGCGCCGGCGATTCGCGAGAAAACTTACACGCGCCCACAAACCGCTCTAGTCGCTCTGGAGAACACGCACAACATGGCCGGCGGCACGGTCTATCCGACCAGACTGACCCACGCGATTTGCGCCAAGGCTCACGATGCAGGTTTGAAAGTTCATCTCGACGGCGCGCGGGTGTTCAATGCCGCGGTGCATCTCGGCCAAAACGTCGCCGAGATCACCAAGAAATTTGATTCAGTGCAGTTTTGTTTCAGCAAAGGTTTGGGCGCGCCGGTGGGCTCGATGATCGTTGGTAGCAGGGATTTCATCGAGCATTGCCGGGTAATCCGCAAGATGTTGGGCGGTGGCATGCGTCAGGTGGGTGTGATCGCTGCCGCCGCCGCGGTAGCGCTAGAAGAGGGACCGAAGCGGTTATATATCGATCACGAGAACGCGCAACTGCTGGCCCAAGGATTGGCCAACATCCCGCGCATTCGCATTCAACCGGAAAAAGTTCAGACCAATATCGTCATCTATGATATTGGCGAGACCGGACTCGTTGCGTCTGAGTTTCTCAAGCGATTGCGGCAGCGCAATGTCCTCGGTGGCCCGGTGGATTCGCGCCGAGTGCGCATGGTCACCCATCTCGACGTCGATCGCGGCGATATTGAGCAGGCGCTGCGCGCGATCGGTGAGGTAGTTGGGCAGGGGTTCTAAATCTAATCCAATTGCCCTCACCGCAGCCCTCTCCCGCAAGCGGGCGAGAGGGCATCTAAAGGAAGAAACTTGCTTGTGTGTCATCCCGAACGATTGTGAGGGATCTCGTCTTCGTTCAAGACTTCTCGTCGACTCAATTCCCGGAATAATCACCGACTCTTGCTACCCGCCTTGGGCTTTGCGCTTTTTGCTACCGCGGATCGAGCTTAACGCATCGACGGCGGCGATTCTCCCGATGGGGCCGGTGGCGAAGCAGGCTTGGAGTACCTTGCGGTCCGGGCCGAGGGTGAAATTCGTCGCGTGAATGATGCCGCGCCGTTCTTCCCAGTAGGCGCCGACGCGGTCGGCATCTTCCGGTACTTTGAGGCCATAACCGACGGGAAATGTCGCGCCGGTCTTTGCGACCATCTCTTGGGCTTTATCGAGTGGATCGACTGACAGGGCGACGATGTCGGTGTTCTCCGCTGTGAATTCTTCGAGATGCGCTTGATAGTCGGCAACCTGCCGCACGCAGTAGGGTCACCAAATGCCGCGATAAAAGATGATGACGGCGTAATCGCCTGTGAGATCGCTGGGAATGGATAACGTCGACCCGCTGACGGTGGCGACCTCGAACTGCGGAAATGCGTCGCCGGGATTGAGTTGTTTTGTCATTGTCACTCCGGTCTGTGGTTTACGAGCCGAACCTTTGGAGCGCTTCGACAAGCTCAGCACGAACGGGAAACGGTACGTGACATGTCCGAATCATTCCGTTCGCCCTGGCTTAGTCGCAGGGCTCCGATGATTTTATCCGGCTAAGCCCAATAACTTTGCCGCATTACCACCGAGGACTTTTTGCTTGTCTGCGTCGGAAATCTTCAACTGCTTCACGGTGTCGACGGCGCGCACCAGCGTGATTGGCACCGGCGGCGTGTCGCTGCCGAAGACCACTTGATCGATGCCAATCGTATCGATGGCGCATTGCACGGCGGGCGGGTGATAACAGACGGTGTCGAAGAAGAGTTGCTTCATGTAGCTCGCCGGCGGGCGGGTCATGACGTCGGGCTCCCAGGCGCCGAAGCTGTCGTCTTTTCTAAGCTCGTAGCCAAAGCCGTAACGTCCTGGCAGCATCGCCAGCGCGCCGCCGACATGGGCGCAGACCATTTTGAGCTTGGGAAATTTCTCGAAGCCGCCGGTGAAGATGAAGCGGGTCAGCGACAGCGTGGTGTCGAAGGGGCGGCCCAGCATTTCCGGCAGACGATACATTTCCATCTTCTCGTTACCGATGGTGAATTTCGGTGGATGGACGAAGACGGGAACATTCAGATCGCTGACCATCTCGAAAAACGGTGTCGCCCGCGGCGAGTCGAGGTACTCGCCGTCGGTGCTTGTAGTTGATCATGATGCCCTTGAGCTTGTACTCGCGAATGGCTTTTTCAGTCTCTTTGAGAATCGGCCCGCTGTCGTAGGGCACCGAGCAGGCGAGGCCAAGCAGTCGTTTCGGATGCTTGGCGGTGAGTTCGGCGGCGTGGACGTTGAACTCCTGGACGACCTTCAACGGATCGTAGCCGTCCGGCGAGCGTATCCAGTTGTTGCCGAACACCGTGATGTCGACGCCGGACTTGTCCTGTTCGTCGAACAAATGCGGCAAATCGAACATCCACTTGGGCGATTTCGGATGAAACCAGCTTTGCGGCACTAAATGAGCGTGGCAGTCGATGATCATGTTTCAAATACCTCTCGTGACGGCAGATTATGGGTGGGGGCGGCAAAAGTCAAAATCCTAATTGATTGCTGGGTGTCGGTCGCTGCGCTCCGCTCGTTCTACGAAGATTATGCTGTGGCGGTCGCTAGCGCCTGCGCCGTATCGTAGAACTCGAAAAACTCGCAGATTTTGCCGTCCCGAAACTTGTGGAAGTCAGCTTTGGGTGTAACGAGCGTCTTGCCGGTCTTTTTGTGCCTGAACGACACTTGGGACAGCGCGACGACGCGGTCGGCTTGGGCGATGTATTCGTCGACGCGGTAGTAGATCATCTCCCACTCGTTTGTCAGTCCGGCGAAGTATTGCTTCACGTCGTCCTTGCAGCAAGATGGGCGGGTGAATTGCATTTCTACGGCCCCGGCGGCAAGGGAGCGGAACTGCACGTCGTCGGTCATTAGGTTCAACCAGTGATCGACGCTGCCAGCTTTAGTATCGTGCCAGCGTTGATAAGCATCCTTCAATAGTCGCAACATTCGTTTCGATACTCATGGTTTCGCTCCTTCCTATGCCTCGTTGATAACATCGGTCATAGCAAATTTCGCGGTCCGAGGGCAGGGTTATGGGCCGCCTCTGTTCGCTTACGCTTAAGATGAGGTAAGTTTCAGGCCGACGATGCCAGCGATGATTAGGCCGATGCAGGCGAGCCGCGGCAGGGCAGCTGATTCAGAGAATAGTACAATTCCAAGAATCGCTGTGCCGGCCGCACCGATGCCGGTCCAGATGGCGTAGGCGGTACCGACGGGAATAGTTTTGAGAGCTTGAGCGAGAAAATAGAAGCTCGCCGTCATTCCGATTATCGTTACAGACGCTCCAGCGAAGATTGCTGAACCCTTCGGTGTGCTTGAGGCTGATCGCCCAAAAGATTTCTAAAAGCCCAGCGATGCATAGATAAATCCATGCCATGGTGAACTCCTAACAATTGATCGTGACTCGCTGTCGTCCGGCGCGACGTCACTGATTGAGCGGGTTGTCATGGTCGCGACGGATGACGGTTTCCAGGGAACCGAGCTTGCTTGCCGGTCTCGATTGGCATTGCAACTCTGTCTCCCGTCCTTTTGTGCCATGTTTGCCGACACGGACACCGGCAACGGCGACCACTGGCTTCACGTCGCCTTCGTAATAATCGAAGAGGATGTAGCGATAATCCTGGTTGTCGAAGCTGATTTCGGTGCGATCTACCTGGGCGCGGAAGTAGTGGGCGTAGCGAAAGGCAAGTTGTGTGTTGGCGCGTGCCTGGGGGAATTGCAGCTCGATGGCGCCGGGTTTGCCGTAGCGGTATTGCAAGTAGCCGCGGCGATGATCGAGGAGCTTGGAGCCGCACAACGAGACGAGTTTTGCCGAACCCGCCGCCACGCAAGTGAATATGACTTGCTCCTCGGCGCGGCATAGCGATGAGGGTTGAACAACCGTTGCCATTTGCGCGGCGAATAGACTTGCCTCAGGTCGCAGCAAGGCCGCAATAAGCAATAACGAAAGAGTTGCTTTTCCGACGATCATTGCTTCTCGGGCAGTTCCGCCGACCTCGGAGTTCGAAAACTCTCCAGCAGCATCAGCAGAGCGCCGAAGGTGATGGCCATGTCGGCGAGGTTGAATATACCGGTGCGCAGCGGGCCGATACCCACGTTGAGGAAATCGACCACCCGACCGTCGTAGGCGATGCGATCGATCAGATTGCTCAGACCGCCGGCGCAGATGAATGACAAACATTTGGTGGCAAAAGAGGTCAGCTCGCTACTTCGCAGCAGGTAAACCAACAATGCCAAGAGAAATATCCCGACCAAGACGGTGAAAATTAAGTGGCGCCAGGGATCGGGTATCGTCGAACCGAGGCCCAAGAATGCGCCGCTATTTTCGGCGTACTGTAGCCGAAAGGTGTCGCCGGCGTAAGAAAAAAAATCACCGACCCGAAGATATCGCTTGGCGATGAACTTGGTCGCTTGATCGCAAACGATGGAGCCCAGCGTAATCAAAAAAATTACAGTCGTTCTTGGCAGTCTCGTCATATTCGCCCTTTGGTAACGTTTCTTGCTTCATGTTACAACCGGCGTAATGGCGCGGTCGAAACAACAACTTGCTCGTTTGATTCGCGGCGCTCTGGGCGAGGTGAAGGCGGATCTCATCGTCAACGGCGGCAAGCTGATCAACGTTTATTCCGGGGAAATCCTACCGGGTGTCGAGATCGCGGTGCTCGACGGACGGATTTGCTACGTCGGCTCCAGCGCTAGGCATACCCGCGGTGACGAGACCGAGATGCTCGACGCTGCGGGCTGTCACATAGCGCCAGGGTTCATCGACGGTCATACTCATATCGGTCATTACGCTCGTCCCTTTGAGAATCTCCAATCGTTTCTGCCGCACGGCACCACTTCATTGGTCGCGTCCTGTGATGAGCTGTCGAGCGTCTACGGCCTGCGCGGTTTGAAACTGTTTCTCGACGAAGTCGAGAGACACCCGCTGCGGGTCTACACCTTGGTCTCGATGGTGGCGCCGCAGGACCCACTTTTGTGCAGCACGGCGGAATTTACCAACGCCGAGATTGCCACGGCGTTGGACGATGGCCGCGTGCTCGGCATGGGCGAGATCGTCTCCTGGCTGCGCCTGACGCAATGCGACGACGAGCTTTTGGCGCGCTTGGAGTTGGCCTCGCGGCGCGGCCAGATCGTGCATGGCCACACCGCCGGCGCGCGCGATCAAAAACTCTGCGCGGTGGCCGCCACCGGCATCTCTTCTTGTCATGAACCGATTCGCTTTGAGGATGCCCTGGAGCGGTTGCGCTTGGGCTACTGGACCATGCTCCGTGAGGGCTCGTTGCGCCAAGACTTGGCGACCACGCTGCCAGAATTGATCGCATCGGGCATTAGCCTGCAGCGGCTCATTCTCGTCACCGACAGCATGACTCCGGACGATGTCGCGGAGTGCGGCCATATGGACCATGTGGTGCGGCGAGCTATCGCGTTGGGACTTTCGCCGCTGCAAGCGATTCAAACTGTAACCCTCAATCCCGCGGTTTACTCGGGCATTGAACAGGATGTTGGCGGAATCGCTCCGGGGCGTTACGCCGATTTGGTTTTGCTCGACAATCTCGAATCGTGCCATGTGCGCGAAGTGCGTGTGGGCGGTAAGCGTGTTGCCGGCAATGGCGTGTCCGAGTTTCACGGCGAAGCGATGCCGCTGCCGCAGGAGCTGATGCGCTCGTTGCGCGTCGGCTTGTCGATTTCGCAAGCTGTGTTCAAAATTGCCGCTCCACGCGCTAATCCCAAAGTGCGTGTGATGCAGCTGGTGAGCCAGACGATCACGGCGCAGCGGATTGTCGAGTTCAACGCGGCCAATGGTTTCGTCGAGGCGAGTCTTTACGACGACATTCTCAAAGTCGCGATGTTCGACCGGCATGGGAGATCGCCGCAAGTTGCCTTCGGTTTTCTCAATGGGTTCGGCGTAAAGGTCGGCGCCGTCGGTCTGACGACCAACCTGGATGAAAATACCTTGATGATCGTTGGCAGCGACGATGCTGACATGGCATTGTGCGCCAATGTTTTGCTGGAGGTCGGCGGCGGGATGGCGATCGTCGATGGCGGTCAGGTGGTGGAGAAAATGGAATTGCCCTTTGGCGGAATTTTTTCGATGTTCCCGTGGCAGGAAATCGGCAGGGGGATGCGGCGCATTCAAGGCCGTCTAAAAGAAATGGGCTCGTCTCTCGACAAGCCCATCTTTGCTTTGAACTTCTTGCCGTTCGTGACCTTGCCGGCGCTACGGATCACCGCGCGCGGTTTGGTGAACGCGAAAGAGCGGAGAATAGTGCCGCTGTTCGCGGACTGAAGCCTAGGAAACGCTGCCTTCTTTTTTCTGCTCTTGGCGCAGCGGGATGGCCCGGCCCTCGTTTTTCCTCATCGAGATATGCCCTTCGAGCACGGCGCCATCACCGATCACTAAGCTTTGTGTAGTCACGTCGCCCATCACCGTGCCGGGCGGCTGGATTTCCAGTTTCTTTTCGGTCACGACATCGGCCATTACCTTGCCCTGCACCAAAATCGATTGCGCGGTCACTTTACCTTTGATAGTTGCCTGCTGGCCCACGATGATATGGGCCTGAGCGACGATTTCTCCTTCAACTTCGCCATCAATCGTCACTTGGCCTTCGAAATGGAGTTTGCCGTTGATTTTCGTGCCGGCACCGAGGTATGCGCCCAAATCCGCCGGTAGTCCGCTTGGTCTGTTGCTCTCTGCCATGAATGCCTCCTTACCGTCAAGTTCCGGACTATAAAGCACTGGGAAATCTTTGTCTAGTTTGATCGGCGCAAGTTTGTCGTGGCACTCTTAGGAGATTTCTTTTGCCGCTGGCGGGTGGCTCTGCTATAAATTGCTTTGGGGCGAAATTATCATGCCGCTTCAACGGATCCTGCGCGCTGGTCTTAAGTTAGGAGTAAGTCAATGCAAATCGACGATCTGAGGGATTACCTCGATATCCTGGAGGAGTATCAAGAAGTACAGCGCATCGACGCCGAAGTGGATTGGAACCTGGAGATGGGCGCGATCACCCGGCGGGTGTACGATCTCGGCGCGCCGGCGGCTTTATTCGAGAAAGTGAAGGGTTATCCCAAAGGCTTTCGTGCCCTCGGCGCTCCATTGGGTACCAGCAGCCGTCCCGGACACGGGCAGTTCGCTCGCACCGCGCTGGCCATGCATATGCCACCGGCATCGACTGCTAAAGAGATCATGGCGACCTATTTACAGCGCAAGGAAAAATTGATCCCGCCGGTAACGGTTAAGACTGGGCCGTGCAAAGATAACATCGATATTGGCGATGCCGTCGACGTGCTCAAGTTTCCGATTCCGTTGATTCATGGCGGCGACGGTGGCCGCTACATCGGTACCTGGCATACGGTGATTACCAAAGATCCAGAGAGTTCGTGGGTCAATTGGGGCATGTACCGGCTGATGGTCCATGATCGCAACACTCTCGGTTGTCTGTTTCCGATGCAGCAGCATATCGGCCAGATGTACCAAAAATACGAAGCGATGAATAAACCGATGCCGGTGGCGGTGGCGATCGGCGGCCAGCCGGTGATTCCACTGGTGAGCTGCGTGATGCTGCCGCCTTACGTCAATGAAGCGGATGTCGCTGGCGCGCTGCAAAACGCACCGATCCCGATGGTGAAATGCGAGACCGTGGATCTGGAAGTCCCGGCGTCCTCTGAGATCGTCATCGAAGGTGAGGTGTTGCCGCATGAACGCAAGACCGAGGGTCCCTTTGGCGAATACATGGGCTATGAAGCCGGCAAATCGTCGCCTAAACCGATTCTAAGAATTAAGGCGATCACCTATCGCAACAATCCGATCCTGCCGTTCTCCAACATGGGCATGCCGGTGCATGAAGGGCAGACGGCGACGGCGTTAATCAAAGGCGCGGAGATCTACTCCGAGCTCAAAAAACTTGGTCTGCCAGTAAAAAGTGTTTTCTGCCCACCCTTCGGCGTCGGCCATATGTGTGTGGTGTCCACGGAAGTGCCGTTTGTCAACTTCGCCCGGCGGGTGGCTCATGCCGTGTGGGCGACCAAACCTGGGTTATTTGTCTATTACATGGTCATCGTCGAGCCAGATGTCGATCCCACCAATATGGACGAGGTGCTACACGCGATCACGACCAAGTGCCATCCGGTCAACGGCGTCCATCATGTGCCGCATATTCCTGGTTTCCCGGTGCTCTTGCCGTTCTTAGCGCCAAAGGAGCGATTGATCGGCGACGCCGCGGGAGTCATTTTCGATTGCACCTGGCCCAAGGACTGGCCCAAGGAGAGCATTCCGGAAAAAGCCACCTTCGAAAATCTCTGGCCCAAGGACCTGCAGGCGCGCGTCCTCAAAAACTGGGAATCATACGGATTTGCCGTCGCTCGTGGTAAGTGACGATCACTGAATACCTGAGTTCCCCCCGGATTGGCTTTTTTTCGTTCCTTTAGTCGTTCTCGCAGGCTACAATGATCTTTGTTGCGTACCGGTTAATGGACCGTCGCGACAAGGAGATTGAAAGTCCTCATGGCCCATACCGAAACAATCGAGCTTTTCCCGTATGGCCAAACCGATGTCAGAAAAGATGACATAGGCCCGGCCAAGTCGACGGTCATCCTGATCCGTTGGGCCGTGGTGATCCTATGCAGCTATCTCATCATCCACCGAGTTGACGACACGATTTCCAGCGAATTGTTGAACTTGTTGGTCGCACTCTACATGGCGACCAACGTTGCCCTGTATTCGATCAGGGAAGAATTGTTTCACCGGCCGGCGTTTCATAGCTCTTTGTTGGCGCTCGATACCTTCGTCATTACAATTTCGCTAATCGTCAATGGCAAAGTCGACAGCGAGTTCTTCCTTACTTACTTCTTTCTAATCATAGTCTGCTGTTTCTTCGAGACTTCCAAAACCGTCGCGGCGATCTCGATCCTGGCACCATTAGGATATGGCGTCCTCCTCTTTCGTAGCGGCTCTTACGATGCGAGCGCCCTGTTGCGATTCCCATTTCTCTTCGTTGTGTCCTTATTCTATGGTTACTTCATGCAGCTGGTGCGCACACAGAAAGTGCTTCGCGAGCAGGCTGAGCAGAAGAACAAGGGGAAGGCCGAGTTGCTCAACGTACTTTCCCATGAATTGAAAACGCCGCTAACCGTTATCACCAGTTATGCCCAAGTGCTCAAGGAAAAGATGTTAGGTGACGTGACTGCAGAACAAAGCGCGGCGCTGGGAAAAATCATGCAGCAATCGGAGACCTTGCTGGAAATCATGAATGCGATTCTCGATACCGCCAGCATCGAGACCCGTGCCGCCGAAGTGCGCAGGGAGGATGTTGTGCTCAACGTATTGTTTGAGGATCTCGAGAGTAATTATCGGGGGATCGGCGATACGGACCAACAGTTGCTGGTATGGGACTATTCGGCTACTTTGCCCAAAATGACGACCGATGCCGCGAAATTGAAAATAATCCTGCGTAACCTAATCAATAATGCGCTCAAGTTCACCGAGAAAGGTGAAATCCGTGTGACCGTCCGACATTACCCAGAGAACAACCGAGTGGAAATTTCGATTAAAGATACGGGGATTGGTATCGACAAGGCCCAGAGCGGGCTTATCTTTCACAAGTTTTGGCAGGCCGATGCCGCTAAGATCAGAGACCATGGCGGCATGGGCTTGGGCCTTTATATCGTTAAGGAATTCTGTGAATTGCTCGGCGGTAGGGTATCGGTCGAAAGCGAATTAGGTCAAGGGTCGGAGTTTAAGGTGGTGTTGCCCGCTTCATGATTCGGTGACTCGACCACCGACGACTCAGCCCATTTCTCTCGCTCAGAAACTGTGGTCGTCACGAATCGTTACCACTCGGCTCATTGCATTGGACGCCAGCCACTCGATGGTTCCAATGAGTGCGGAAGGTTTACGGTCTGATGGGTTCAGCGTCCGGCGGTTAATGGCGCAGGAAACCAGCCACAAAAGACTTCGGGTTCGACTCGCCACGTTGAGGCGGCGGTGAGTGAGAAAACGTCGTTGGGAAAATCTCGCGGACAGTCAAGGGGGGAGCTTGGGGGATGGTTAGTGGTCTTATCCCGCTTTTGGGATGACATTCTCCTCTTCCTCGACCCATTCCTGAAACCGGCTTTCCAAAATGCGCCACTGACCGCCGACCTTGAATGCCGGGATCTGCCGGTGCTGGATCATGCGGTGCAGGGTTCTTTTCGATATCTTCAGTATGTTGGCAGCCTCCGCGAGGGTCAGCAACTTGATCACAGTATCGGATTTTTGCATGGCGATGGTACTCCTGAGTGGTTAACCAACAGCAAGCGATATGCCATCATCGATAAGTCAATTAACCTATTGAAATCGCAGGTTCGCACTAGCCAAACATAAACGACGAGGACTTTGTTCTATGGCAAATACCCGACAGGGCCGAACTGCTCGTGACAAAAGTGGCAGAAGGGCAAAATTGGCGAACCGCAACTGCAGGGAGAACCACGCACGTACTGGCGCCCCTATTTAGGCTAGTCTAGCTAAGACTAGAAGCCACATGAACGGCCAGCTCGCTTGGAGCCTCGCCTCTGAAAGTTAAGCTGAGGTGTGAAATAGTGTGGTGCGAGGAGCGGGATTTGAACCCGCACGCCCTTTCGGGCACTAGCCCCTCAAACTAGCGCGTCTGCCGATTCCGCCACCCTCGCAGTAGGAAATGCCTTACGGATTTGCTGCCTTCGCTGGCTGTGTAGATTCTGGCGTAGCTGTCGCCGGTGGTGCTGACTGCTGCTGTGCCGGCGCCACTGGCTGGGTGCTGGTTGCTGCCGCCGGAGTTCGATTGTCGAATATCGTTGCCGACGGCTTCCGACCGGCGAAATACCCTAGCGCTAACGAAGTCACCATGAACACGATCGCCATGCCGGTGGTCAAGCGAGTCAGAAAGTTGCCGGCGCCGCTGCTGCCGAAGATCGTCGAGCTCGATCCGCCAAACACCGCGCCAATCTCGGCACCCTTGCCGGTTTGAAGCAGGACCACCAGGATCAGCCCAATGCTGACGATGACATGTATGATTGTGACTGCGATTATCATAAAACCCTTACTTCTTTGAGAACGCTCGAATAATCGGTAAAAAAGTCTCGCTCTGCAAGCTCGCACCGCCAACGAGAAATCCGTCAATTTCTTCTACGGCCACGAGACTCTCAACATTCTCTGGCTTAACGCTACCGCCGTACAGTATCCGCGCTTGTTTTCCCGCCGAAGGCGCCAAACCAATTGGTCAGACAGTTGCGGATTTGGCGGTGAACTTGGCTGATCTGTTTTGGCGTTGCGTTTTGTCCGGTGCCGATGGCCCAGACCGGCTCGTAAGCAATTTCGAGTGTTGGCTATATCAGCTTTCGTCAATCCCTTCAATGCGATCCGCAGTTGGCGGCGAATCACCACGGCGGTTTTTTTCGCTTGGCGCTCATCGAGAGTTTCGCCAACGCATAAAATCACCCGTATCCCCTGGCTCAACACGGGCGCCAGCTTGCGCGCGATCATTGCGTCGCTTTCGTGAAAGATTTGGCGCCGCTCGGAATGGCCGACGATGACATAGGCGCAACCGAGTTCGCTTAGCATCATGGGACTGACCTCGCCGGTATAGGCGCCATGGCTTTCCCAGTGGCAGTTTTGCGCGGCGAGCTTAATTGGGCTGCCGCTGAGACAATGATGAACCGCGTTCAGCGCGGTGAACGGTGGTGCCAGGACGATCTCCGCGCTGACGGGTTCGCGGCGCAATGCGCGGACGATCTGCCGGGCCAGGCGGGCGCAGTGGGCCTGACCGCCATGCATCTTCCAATTGGCGACTACCAGTGGTGTGCTCATGATTGTTCGTCCAGTGCTTTTATCCCCGGTAGGACTTTGCCTTCAAGAAATTCCAAAGTCGCGCCGCCGCCGGTTGACAGGTGGGCGATGCACGAACTCACGCCAGCTGCCGAGACTGCCGCTACCGTGTCGCCACCGGCAATGATGCCGACCACCGCGGGATGATTGTCGGCTAGGGTTTGCGCGAGCACTCGACTCCCTTGGTCGTAGGGTGGGACCTCGAAAAGCCCCACCGGCCCATTCCATAGGACAAGCTTGGCCTTGCCGATCTCGGCGGCGAAGTTTTGCGCGGTCTTGGGTCCGATGTCGAGTCCCATGCGGTCGTCTGGAATCGCGCTGTCGTTGATGGTTACAGGATTTTTTCTTTCGCGGTCGCCGGCGATATGATCGACCGGCAGTAGCAGGTTGACACCGAGCTGTTTGGCCTGTTGCATCAGTTCGGTCGCGAGGTCGATCTTATCGTGCTCCAGCAGCGACTTGCCGATGTCGATGCCGTTGGCTTTCAAGAAACGTGTAGGCCATGCCCCCGCCGATTAGCAGAGCGCTCACTTTGGGCAGCAGATTTCTGATCACACCGATCTTGTCGGAAACCTTTGCCCCGCCCAGTATCGTAACGAAGGGCTTTGCTGGGTTGGTCAGTAGCGGTCCGAGATAGTCCAATTCCTTCTGCAAGAGCAGGCCGGCGCCTTTGTTCTTGAAAAATTTCGCCATGCCAGCAATCGAGGCGTGCGCACGGTGGGCCGCGCCGAAGGCGTCGTCGACGTAAATGTCGGCGAGGGCGGCCAGAGTGCGGGAAAAATTCTCGTCGTTTTTTTCCTCTTCCGGGTGGAAACGGAGGTTTTCCAGAAGCACGACTTTGTCGTCTCCCGTGCGCAGCAGATTTTCGACTGCCGGGCCGATGCAGTCGCTGGCCATGGCGACGGGAAGTTTCAGGGAGTCTTGCAGGTGGCGTTGCACCGGCGCCAGGCTGTATTTCTCGACCACTTTACCGTCGGGCCGGCCCAGGTGTGAGGCAACAATAACTTTCTTGGCGCGCTCCAAGATGAAGCGGAGGGTCGGTAGCGCGCTGTCGATACGATGAGGCTCGCCGACTTTGCCGTCTTTGATCGGCACGTTAAAGTCGACGCGCAGGAAAACCGTCTTGTCATGCAGATCGAGTTCGGTGAGTTTTCTAATCATAGTTCGGTCTCCGCCCAGGAAAGTTTTGTTAAAACAGGTGTTCTCAATTGACTAATTACAAGGCTTGTAATACTTTTTCAATTATCCGCAGCAAAACTCGTGATGCCTTTTTTCCGGTCGTTTAATTTATCACTGCAAAACGCTCTACCAGCGCCGCACCAGCATGGAATTCTCGATTTGGTGCGCGGTTCCGGGCTGGTCGTGCAGGGTATTCTCTATATTTTGGTTTTTTTCTCGGTCATGAGTTGGGGCATTATCGCACAGAAGTTCCAGCAGATTCGTCGTGCCAAACGGGAGTCGGCTAAGTTCATCGAAATATTCTGGGAACGGCGCAATCTGTCTTCGATCCACGATGCCAGCCGTGAGTTGGCGTCGAGTCCGGTGGGGCAAGTGTTTCGTGCGGGTTACGAAGAGCTGGTGCGGGTGTCGCGCTCGAAGAAGGAGTCATCGCCGGGGGAAAATCTCACCACCGAGTTGGGCGGGGTCGACAATGTTTCGCGGGCGATGCAGCGGGCGACCAGTGTTGAGATCACAAAATTGGAAAAGCACTGCTCGTTTCTGGCGACGACGGCAAGTTCAGCGCCGTTCGTCGGACTGTTCGGCACGGTCTGGGGCATCATGAATGCTTTTCTCGGCCTGAGTGTCACCCAGTCTTCGAGTATCCAAGCTGTTGCTCCAGGGATCGCCGAGGCGCTGATCGCCACCGCAGTCGGGTTGGGTGCGGCGATTCCAGCCTTGATCGCCTATAATTACTTTGTCCAGCAGATCAAAGTGGTCGCCGTGGAGATGGACAACTTTTCTCACGAATTTCTCAATATCGCCGAACGCCACTTCTTCAAGTGAGAAGATAAAAGCGTATAATCGGATTATCGTCGGTAGTAATTTTAGGAGACGGTATAGCCATGGATGCATCGTCCCAACGCAATGGCGCAACAATCGCGGCGATCAATGTGACGCCGCTGGTCGACGTGATGCTGGTTTTGCTGGTGATTTTTATGGTGACGGCACCGATCATCCAGCAGGGCGTGCAGGTGAATTTGCCGGCGGCGCGAAGCAGTGCAATACCCGGAACCGAAGAACATCTGGTGGTGACCGTGGCCAAGAATGGCAAGACCTATCTGAACGACAATGTCATGACCCTCGGCGAACTCGGGATAAAATTGCGCGCGATTGCGAAATCCCAGCCGAACAAGCAAGTCTATTTAAGGGCCGACCAAGATGTCCGCTACGGCCTGGTGATGAAAACCATTGCTGAAATCAAGCAGGCTGGCATTGAAAGGCTGGGCATGGTCACCCGGCCGCCGTCTGAAGAGGGCTGATTGTCGATGGCCGGAGATAATTCCTCTCCAACCATTAACTTGCGTGAACGCTCGTTTCCCCTCGCCGGGGCCGAGGAACGACTACCGAAGTGGGTTACGGTTTCCCTAATCGTCCATGTCGGTCTGGCGCTATTGATTGTCATCGCGCCGTTTAAGTCGTCGCCGCGTTTGCCGACTACGCCCATTTACACAGTCGATTTGGTCGGCGGCGAGCGCATTGGCCGCACCTCCCTCGGAACCGAGCTAAGCGGTTCGGTGAAAAATGATGTGAAAGCGGCGGAAGCGCCAGCACCGATCGCAGTCCCGAAGAAAGAATTGCGCCAGGAAAAGGCCGAGAAAACCAAAGTCGCTGAAAAGAAAATTGTTGACGATGATCATGTCCTACTGCGCGACAAGGCCAAAAAGGAGCCTGCGAAAAAAGAACCGACCAAAGAATCCAAAGACGAGGATAGAACTGAAACTGCTTCCGCCGATAGCGTGCGTGAACGGTTGATCAAGGCCGCCGCTGAGCGAGCGTCGGCGGGAACTGGAACCGCTCAGAAAGCGTCAAAAGGAGAGGCGCTAAGCACGGGCACCGGCGAAGGGGTGGGTGGATCGGCGTTGGGAGCGGGCGGTCGTGGCGGCCCAGGGATAGTCAAAGGGATGGACTATGTCATCTATCAAAATCGCATGCTGAGCACGATTAAGAATAATTGGGTGTGGGTGGGACCGCGCAGCAAGATCAAAGTCGTAGTGCAGTTTAATATCAAAGACAACGGCGAAATAGTCGGGCTCAAGATTGCCCAGTCATCCGGCAACTCGTCTTACGACGATTCAGTCCTGAGGGCGGTGCGAAAGTCGAGCCCGCTGCCAGCGCTCACGGAAAACATTCGCAATGGTTTCTCCGAAGTCGAGCTTGCATTTCGGCCGGAGGATCTGGAGGCTTAATCGGATGAAAGTTTTGTTCCTGGTGATAGCGTTCATAGTCAGTTTCGATATCGAAACGACCTTGGCGCAATTTAAAGGCGAGATCGTCGGTTCCGGCGGCCAGAAGTTTCCCATTGCGGTCTCGCCGCTGCGCAATCTCGGCGGCTCGACCGCTGATTCCGGCCGCTATTCGACGGGAATCGCCGATGCCATCGTCCATGATTTAGAGCTTTCGGGCTGGTTCCGGGTAATCGATCGATCGAGTTACATCGAAAGCCCGCAAAAGAGCGGCATTACGCTCGGCACCTTCGATCTTAAAGATTGGTCGACCCTCGGCGCGGAGGGCTTAGTCAAAGGCGGGTTCTCGGTGCAGGGGGATGAGATCACCGTGGAGCTGCGTTTGTTCGATGTCTACCAAGGTAAAGAGCGCATCGCCAAACGTTACACTGGGGGGGTGCGCCAATTTCGCCGCATCGCCCATAAATTCGTCGACGAGATTATCAACCAATTCACTGGTATTCCCGGCGTCTTCAATACCCAAATCGCCTACGTCTCCAATAGCGGCGGCCGCTTTAAAGAGATTTACTTGTCGCATCTTGACGGTAGCGAGAAGACTCAAGTCACCGATAACCGGACGATCAATCTCTCGCCATCCTGGAGCGCAAATGGCCGAACCGTTCTGTATTCTTCGTTCAAGGATCGCGGCCAAACCCTCTATCTACGCGATCTCGACAGCGGCAAAGAAGTCAGATTCAGTCCTCCCGGCGCGGGCCGGTATCTCGGCGGTAAGCTCTCCCCCGACGGCCAAATGGTGGTGGCCACCTATGAGTCGGCGGGCAACACTAATCTTCATTTGCTCGATCGTAACGGTGGCGTTATCCGGCGCCTGACCGAGGACCCTGGGATCGAGGTCTCGCCGGCTTGGTCCCCCGACGGCAAACAGGTTGTTTTTGTGTCCGACCGTAGCGGTTCGCCGCAGATTTTTGTTATCGACCTTCAGAGTGGCAAGACCCGGCGCGTGACCTACAGCGGTAGTTACAACACATCGCCCGAATGGTCTCCCAAGGGAGACCGTATTGTCTATACCGGTAGGGTCGGAAGCAGGTTTGCTATTTTTACGGTTGCGGCGGAAGGTGGCGATCCACGCAAACTCACGTCGGAAGCATCTGACAGCGAAGATCCAACTTGGTCGCCGGATGGCAGATTTGTTGCGTTCTCATCGAATCGGGCCGGCAAGTATCATCTATATGTGATGCAAGCGAGCGGTGAGAATCAACGGCGACTGACAGGCTCCGGTGGTGACGACACCAAACCGAGCTGGTCGCCGCGGCTGCTCGACTAAATTATTTCAGTAAACTGTCATGACTAAAGAAGGTTTTCGACCAACAAGATGGAGGTTTTGATGACAATCCGTGGGAGAATTGCGAATTGCGGAGTTTTGCTGCTTGGATTAATTGCATTTGGCTGTGCACCGACGGCGGCACCCAAGCCCGATCCGCCGTCTAAAGGAACCGGCTCAGCGTCGGCAAAGTCCTCCGACAGTGTACGCTCCGGCGACGGTCAGCGCGGTGCTACCAAGGATTCGGACGCGGATCCGTCGAGCCTGAAGGCGTTGCAAGAGGGCAAGCCGCCGATCACGCCGGCTTCAAGTCCCTTGAAAGACGCTTTCTTCGATTTCGACCGCTACGATCTCAGCGCTGACGCGCGCGCCGTTTTGCGCGCCAACGCCGATTGGCTTAAAAGCAATGCATCGGTGCGGGTTGAGATAGAAGGCCACTGCGATGAGCGCGGCACCAGCGACTACAATCTGGCACTGGGCGCGAAAAGAGCCCAGGCGGCGCGGGAATACCTGGCGTCGTTGGGGATAGCGCCGGATCGTTTGACGACTACCAGCTATGGTGAGGAAATCCCGGTATGCCAAGAGAGCTCGGAAGGCTGTTGGCGGCAAAATCGCCGGGCGCGCTTTGTGATCGTCGAGCGGCGCACCACTTCTTGATCGATGGCTATGAGGATGGCTCCATTGTTAAATAATAAATTTCAGATTCTATTTGTCTTGACCGCTTTGGCGGTTACATCCGGCTGTGTGAACCCGCAGCAGGTGGATCTGCTCGAACGCGACCAACGGCGGCTGCGTGGCGATGTCGGTTCGATACAGTCGAATATCGGTACGATGCAGTCCGATATCGATGCGGTGCGAACAAGTTTGGCCGATACCCGGGCCAACTTGCAGCAGATGCAACGCGATATCAGCGCGATTCGCGAGCGCATCGATGAAACCCGAGTGCAAGTCGGACGGGAAATCGGCCAAACCAGCCGAGATGGCGATCAGCGGGTTAAGAATTTAGATGCTCGTCTGCTCAAACTTGAAGAAGATGCTAAAGCCCAGGCAGAGATTTTGAAGATTCGCGAAGCCGAGATCAAGCAATTGAAAGAAACCGCGCAAACCGCGCAAGCCGCTCCAGCAAACGCGCCGGATGGCTATGCCGAAGCCGCGCTAGGGGAGTCGGATGGGGCGCGACGAGACTTCGAAAGCAGCTGGCGTCTGTTCGACCGCAAAGATTTTCGCGCGGCGGCCGGCCGGTTTCGCGAGTTCGTGAAAAAATATCCCAAGAGCCGGATCGCGGCGAACGCGCAATATTGGCTCGGTGAATGCCACTATGGTCTCAAGGAGTACGACAAGGCGATTGTTGAGTTGGATGAGGTGCGGCGCCGTTACCCGCAATCGGAGAAAGTTCCGGCAGCGCTGTTGCGGCAGGGCTTTGCCTTTGCCGAGCTCGGTGAAAAATTAAACGCCCGTTTGGTGCTGCAAGATGTCGTCGAAAAGTATTCCCAATCTCCTGAAGCGCTCATGGCCAAGCAAAAACTCAAATCCCTCGAGTCCTGACCCTGATCATCCGTGTAGCGCAGCGAAGTACCGCCGGCCATACGCGCCAACTTGGCGCCCTGTGTGACTCCCAGGGTGGTTCGGTGCTATTGTACGGTTTACCATGCAGATAATCCGTCACATCGACGATCCCGCGCTCGCCTTCGAGGGCGCCAGCGTGACTTTGGGCAACTTCGATGGCATTCACTTGGGGCATCAGGAACTCATCAAGAATACGGTTGACGATGCCAGGCGGCTGGGAGTGTGCTCCGCGGTGTTAACTTTCGAGCCCCATCCACTGCGTGTGCTCGCTCCCGAGCGGGCGCCTAAGATGCTGCTTACTCATAAGGACAAGATGCAGTTGCTGCAAGCGCTCGGTGTCGATTACGTGGTGATTCAACAGTTCGATCGTGACTTTTCCGCCATTCCCGCCGAGGACTTCGTGCACAAGTATTTGCGCGACCGGCTGCGCGCCAAGAAAGTTTGGGTCGGTAAGGATCTACGCTTTGGCAAGGGACGCGGCGGCGATATCGAGAATTTGCGCGCTTGGGGTCCGCAGTTGGGTTACGAAGTGGGCATTGTCGATCCGGTCATGGTGGCTGGCGAGCGCGTGAGTAGTTCACGGATTCGCGAACTACTCAGCGCCGGCGAAGTCGCCGCGGTGCAGCCGATGTTGGCGAGATATTATTTCGTTTCCGGCAAGGTCGTGTCCGGTCACCGGCGCGGCCGCGAGATCGGTTTTCCCACGGCCAATATCGCCAGCCGGGCGGAGATTATCCCGCGTGACGGTATTTACGCGACCTTGTTTCACCTTGGCGGGAAATCTCTGCCTAGCGTTACCAGTGTGGGGCTTAATCCAACCTTCGGTGCCGGGCCGCGCACCGTTGAGAGTTATGTATTGAATTTTGATAGGGAAATTTATGGCGAGTCGGTGAAGCTAGCGTTCGTCGCCCGGCTACGCGACGAAATGAACTTCGCCTCTGTGGCATCGTTGACCGCGCAGATCCATCTAGATGTAGCGGACGCGGAGAGGGTCCTTGCGCGTCGGGGTTTTGCGTCGACGACGTCGATTGACGAGAAATCTTAAACATGGGATCCGAACGATTTACGGTGGACGTTGGTACTGCAGGCATGCGCTTGGATGTGTTCGTCGCGCGCCATTGTGCCGCGCCGGAAGCTGCGGAGGCGATGAGCCGCACCGGGGTGCAAAAGCTTATCGATGCCGGTCACGTGATCGTCAACGGTGGGCGTGTGAAGTCTAGTGTCAGGGTGAAATTGGCTGACCTTATCGAGATTCAACTACCGGCGGTGCGTGAGATCGGTTTGATCGCTGAGGATTTGCCTCTGACCGTCCTCTATGAAGATCAAGATATTATCGTGATTCATAAAGCCGCGGGTATGGTTGTTCACCCCGCGGCAGGGCGTACTAGTGGCACATTGGTCAACGCGATCTTGCACCACTGCCCGGCCATCGCCGGTATCGGCGGTGAACGACGGCCGGGGATCGTGCATCGCCTGGACAAAGACACGTCGGGTGTGATGGTGGTCGCCAAAAACGATTTGGCGATGCGTAGCTTGGTGGAACAATTCAAGGGTCGCACGGTACGCAAAGAATATGTCGCGCTGGTGCATGGGCGCATGGCGGGGGAGCGGGGCGAGATCGACCGTGCCATCGGCCGCCATCGCAGCGATCGGAAACGGATGTCAAGTCTACGCGTCCTCGGCAAGAGCCGTGACGCTACGACTCAGTGGATCGTTGAAAGTCGATACGCCGTGCCGATGGCGGCCCGGATTGTCTCTTGGTACTGTTTGATCCGACTTATTCCACGGACCGGTCGCACGCATCAGATCCGCGTCCACCTCGCCGATCTTGGCCATCCTTTGGTTGGCGATCAAGTCTACGATCGCCGTCGGGCTGTGGCGCCGCAAAATGAGTTATTCGGGGCGGGAGTCGATGGCTTCTCGCGCCATGCGCTTCACGCAGAGAAATTGAGCTTCGATCATGTGCGCAGTGGTGCGCGGCTGGAGTTTCGCGCGCCTCTAGCCGATGACATGGTGAGCTTGATTGAAATGCTCAAAAGCCACACGGTGGCCAGTGAATCGATCCGGGCGAAATCTTCGCGGCCTATGGGGTTGACAAGATTCAGAGTTTAAAATATTATTAGTTCACCGAGGATTAGTTCAGTAACTCTTTTTGATCGTCCCCGCGCCAAATTAAATTTTCATTCGCAGTTAATCGATCAGAGCTTATTTTGTTCTTCAAAAAAGAGATTCTTGTCTGCGTTTAGTAGTTTGTCCCACGGACGCACTTGCGTGTGCAGTTGCGCCCGGCGCCAACGTCAACTCGTTGTCATTGAAGTTTAGTGCGGGGCGCTGGCGTCATCGGTGCTTGAATATCCCAGCAAATGAGTGTTTTAGACCTGACTGCGTCAAAAGTGGATTATAGCTTTGAGTGTTGAAAGGAGAGGCATAGTGTATGGTTCGTGGTAGAACTCGATCCGCCGAGCCGGAGACCGTCGAAGAGGTGGTCAAAGAAGTCGTCAAAGATAATGGGTTGAATCTCAAGGCCCTCAAGGAAAAAAAGATCGGCGACTTAGCGCTGATCGGCAAAACCTTTAATATTGAGGGCGCCGCCAACATGCGCAAACAGGATCTGATCTTTGCGATCCTGCAGGCGCAGACTGAGCAAAACGGTCATGTTTATGGCGAGGGAGTATTGGAAACACTACCCGATGGTTTCGGCTTTCTGCGCGCCCCCGATTATAACTATCTGCCCGGACCGGACGATATCTATGTTTCACCCAGCCAGATTCGTCGCTTCAGCTTGCGCACTGGCGATATTATTTCCGGTCATATTCGGCCGCCCAAGGAAGGCGAACGTTATTTCGCCCTACTCAAGGTCGAGACGATCAATTACGAAGATCCTGAACGCGCGCGGGAAAAGATTCTTTTCGACAACCTGACGCCGCTTTATCCCAACGAGCGTTTGTGTTTAGAAAATCAGCCTACCGACTACACTACCCGAATTGTCGATTTGTTGGTGCCTATCGGTAAGGGTCAACGTGGTTTAATCGTGGCCGCGCCGCGTACCGGCAAAACCATGATGTTACAGCATATCGCCAAAGCGATAGCGCATAATCATCCAGAGGTGGTGTTGATCGTCCTGTTGATCGACGAGCGGCCGGAAGAGGTCACCGACATGCAGCGATCCGTCAACGGTGAGGTGATCAGCTCGACCTTCGACGAGCCGGCGACGCGCCATGTGCAAGTGGCTGAGATGGTGATCGAGAAAGCCAAGCGCTTGGTTGAGCATGGCAAAGACGTGGTGATCTTGCTCGATAGTATCACCCGCTTGGCGCGTGCCTATAACACCGTCGTGCCGCCGAGCGGCAAGATTCTCTCCGGCGGTGTCGACTCGAATGCGCTGCATAAACCCAAGAAATTCTTCGGTGCCGCCCGTAATATCGAAGACGGTGGTAGTTTAACGATCATCGCCACGGCCTTGATCGATACCGGCAGCCGTATGGATGAAGTGATCTTTGAAGAATTCAAAGGCACCGGCAATATGGAAGTCCATTTGGACCGGCGCTTGATGGATAAGCGGGTGTTCCCGGCCATCGACATCAATAAGTCTGGAACTCGCAAAGAGGAATTGCTGATTCCGCGAGAGGATCTCAATCGCATCTGGATATTGCGCAAAGTCTTGTCGCAGTTGAGCGTCGTCGAATCGATGGAATTCCTGCTCGATAAAATGCATGGCAGCAAGACTAACAAGGATTTTCTCGATTCGATGAATCAATAAGGGCCATCGCGCCAGTCGCCAAACTTGCGTCAAATGGCGTTCTCTGTTAAAACCCGGAGCAACGTCGTCATTAGTTTCGTCCTTGGGATTTTGAAGGGTTGACCGCCCGGCAACGTTCCGAAGGTTTTATCAATTTCAATACACACCCTCGCCGATCGTTATCGCGGTGCCTAAGACTAGGTGCGGTGGCGAAAAGACGCGAGGGGAGGGAAAACCACGAAGGAGCAGTATGGCAGAGATTACTATGAAACAGTTGCTGGAGGCAGGTGTCCATTTCGGGCACCAGACCAGCCGGTGGAACCCGAAGATGAAGCCTTACATCTTCGGTGCGCGTAATGGCATTCACATCATCGATCTGCAGCAGACGGTGTCGATGTTCAAGGATCTCGAAGCGGTGGTGCGTGACTTGGCGGCTTCCGGCGGCCATGTGCTGTTTGTCGGCACCAAGAAGCAAGCCCAGGATGCGATCCGCGAAGAAGCGACCCGCTGCGGCATGTACTATGTCCACAACCGCTGGCTCGGCGGTACGCTAACCAACTTTACGACGATTCGCCAGAGCATCGAACGATTGCGCAAGATCGAGGAGATGGAGAATGATCCTAAGGTCGTCGATGCGCTAACCAAGAAAGAAATGCTCGGTCTGAGCCGCGAAAAGGACAAGCTGGAGCAATCGCTGGGTGGAATCAAGGCGATGAAGAAGCTGCCCGACGCCATTTTTGTCATCGATCCGAAACAAGAAGAAATCGCCGTCAAAGAGGCACGTAAGCTCGGTGTCCCGGTGATCGCGGTGATCGACAGTAATTGCGATCCAGATATGATCGATTACAAGGTGCCCGGCAATGACGACGCGATCCGGGCGATTCGATTGTTCTGCTCGGCGATCGCCGAGGCGGTGATTGAAGGGCGAACGATGTACGAGCAGTCCTTGGTGAAGGATAAGGTTGATGACCGGCAGGCGGGTGATGGCGCCGCGGTGACGATGGAAAGCGCGGTCGGAGGAGTTTAGGCGACATGGAAGTGACAGCGAGTTTAGTCAAAGAGCTTCGGGAAAAAACCGGAGCCGGGATGATGGATTGTAAAAAAGCGCTTGCCGAGACCTCTGGGGATTTGCCAAAGGCGGTCGATTATTTGCGTCAAAAGGGGTTGGCCGCGGCGGCAAAGAAAGCCGATCGCCTGGCTACAGATGGCGCCATTGGCGCTTATGTCCATGCCGGCGGCAAGCTTGGCGTCTTGGTCGAAATCAATTGCGAGACCGATTTCGTCGCGCGAACCGCGGAATTCCAAAGTTTGCTGAAGGATGTCGCCATGCAAGTCGCGGCGACCAATCCGCGTTGCGTCCGCCGTGAGGAAGTCTCAGCCGACGAATTCGAGCGCGAAAAGGCTATCTATCGCCAACAAGCGCTAGAGTCCGGCAAGCCGGAAAAAGTCGTCGAGATGATTGTCCAGGGCAAAATGGAGAAGTTTTACTCCGAAGCCTGCTTGCTGGAACAGTCGTTTGTTAAAGATCCCGACAAGAAAGTCATCGATGTCGTCAACGATGCGATCGCGCGGCTGGGTGAGAATATTCAGGTGCGCCGCTTTGCCCGTTATCACCTTGGCGAAGGGGTGGCGAAGGACTAGCGCGTAGCGGAATCACGGCATGAACAACGGTGCACCGAAATATAAACGGATCATATTGAAAGTCACCGGAGAGGTGTTTGCCGGCCCCGGTAATTTCGGAATCGACGGCAAGACCGTTAAGGCTTTCGCCCAGGAAATCAAAGAGGTCAAGGACCTCGGCTGTGAACTCGCACTCGTCATCGGTGGCGGCAACATTTTTCGTGGCGCAGTGGCGAGCGAAATCGGCATGGACCGCGCCAGTGCGGATACCATGGGAATGCTCGCCACCGTCATCAACAGTCTCGCTCTGCAAGATGCTTTGGAGAAGATCGGTGTGTCGACGCGGGTCTTGTCGGCCCTCGAAATGCGCCAGGTCGCCGAGCCGTACATCCGCCGGCGGGCCACCCGCCATTTAGAAAAAGGCCGCGTCGTCATATTTGCCGGCGGTACCGGCAATCCTTATTTCACCACGGATACCACGGCAAGCTTGCGGGCCATGGAAGTAGGCGCCGAAGTGATTCTCAAGGCGACTAAGGTGGACGGTATTTACGATGCCGATCCGTTCAAGCAATCCAACGCCAATAAGTTCGAACAATTGACTTATATCGAAGTCCTCAATCGAGAATTAAAAGTGATGGACTCCACGGCGATCTCGCTGTGCATGGACAATCAGCTGCCGATCATCGTTTTCAACATCATGGAAAAGGGTAATATCAAGCGGGTCGTCTCAGGCGAGTCCATTGGCACCCTGGTGAGCGGAGGCAAACGATGAACGAAGCGATTTTTACCCAAGCGCAAAAAGAGATGGAAGGTTCGGTTGCGGTGCTGCGCAAGGATCTGACCAAGCTACGCACTGGGCGGGCTTCGACGGCCTTATTGGAACATATCACGGTCGAATATTACGGTGCTTCGACGCCGTTGCACCAGCTGGCTACGCTGAGCGCGCCGGAATCGCGCTTACTAGTCATTCAGCCCTTTGATCGGGCCGCCATGACCGAGATTGAGAAGGCGATTCTCAAATCCGATCTCGGTCTCACCCCAAACAACGACGGTAAGGTCATCCGGATTCCGATTCCCGCCTTGACCGAAGAGCGGCGCAAGGACTTGGTCAAGCATGTGAAAAAGATTGCTGAAGAGTATCGCGTGTCGGTGCGCAATCACCGGCGGGTTGCCGTTGAGCATCTCAAGGAAGCGGAGAAGAAGAAAGAGATTACCGCTGACGAGGCCAAGCATGGGCTTGACCGGGTGCAGAAGATCACCGACGACTTCATTGGCCGAATCGACAAGATCATCAAAGCTAAAGAAGATGAAGTCATGGTGATCTAGCCCGACGTCGCAATTTTTCCTTGCCTTCCTTGTGCCCTATCCGACGTCACCCTCTCGACGATACTTTTCTCATTTACCGATGAACGCTTATCTAGGCAGGTTGCCGTGGAGTTAGACGGTCTCGATAAGAGCCGTTTGCCGCAACATGTCGCCATCATCATGGACGGCAACGGGCGCTGGGCAACCCAACGGCATAAGCATCGCATTGAAGGACATCGGCGCGGTAAAACCTCGGTGCGCGTCATTGTCGAGATGAGCCGAAAGATCGGCATCCGCTACCTTTCCCTCTACGCTTTTTCCACCGAAAACTGGTTTCGTCCCGACGACGAGGTCGAGGCCTTGATGGGGTTGCTGGAACATTATCTCGTGGCGGAGCAGGCCAAGATGATGCGTTATGGCATTCGCCTGCTAACCGTGGGCGACCGCAGCCGGTTGCCCGCTGGCGTGCGGTGCACCCTGGAGAGTGTCATTGCAACCACGGCGAACAACCAGCGCATGACTGTCGTCCTGGCACTCAGTTACAGCGGCCGGGACGATATCGTGCGTATGGCAAGAAACTTGGCGCAGCAGGTGAAAGCCGGGCAGTGTGAACCGGAGGCTATCACTGAGCAGTGGATTTCCTCCCAGCTCGACACCGCGGGGGTGCCCGATCCCGATCTCTTGATTCGCACTAGCGGCGAGATGCGTATCAGCAATTTTTTTCTGTGGCAGATCGCCTACAGCGAGCTTTATATCACACCGACACTGTGGCCGGATTTTCGCGAGAAAGAATATCTCCAGGCGCTGCTCGATTATCAACGGCGGCGCCGCCGTTTTGGCCGCACCGATGAACAACTGGCGCAAAACCCGATGGCCATGTTGGAGGCGGGTGGACCGAAATCTTAAAGCGCGGATTGCCACCGCCGCTGTGGGGCTGCCGCTTTTGGGCTGGTTGGTTGGCTGGGGCGCGCCGTGGCTCTTTTCGCTAACCTTTTTTGTGCTTACCGTTGCTGCATTGCAAGAGTACTTCGCGATGATCTGTCCCGGCGATCCCGGGCGGCAGTGGGGCGGTATTCTATTCGGTAGTGCCATCGGTCTGACCGTCATGGTAGTTCCCGCGTCGGCAACGGCATTTGGGCTTAGTCTGCTCTTGATATTACTATTCTCTAGCGTGTTATGGTCAGGCGGGTCGCTCACGGAGTGCTTCAACCGGTTGAGTTGGACATTGCTCGGTGGGTTGTACATCGGCTTTCTCGTCCCGCAGTTGACCCTGTTGTTTCAGCTTAAAGATGGCCGGGCCTGGGTGGCCTTTGTGTTGGTGGTCATCATGGCTGGCGATTCCTCGGCCTATTTCATCGGCAAGCATTTTGGCCAGCGGAAGCTGGCGCCACAGCTCAGTCCGAGCAAAACGGTCGAAGGCTCGGTCGCCTATATGATCGGCAGCATCGTCGTCGGTCTGGGCGCCATGGCGGTACTATCGTTGCCCGCGGGAATCTTGGAAATCGTCATGCTCTCGCTAGTCCTCAGTGTCCTAGGCCAGATCGGCGATCTTTTTGAGTCTTTGATCAAGCGCGCGTTCGCCGTCAAGGATTCCGGTGAGTTATTGCCTGGCCATGGCGGGGTTTTGGATCGGCTCGATAGTTTGATTTTTCCGGTAGTCTTCGCAACATTTTATTTAAAGGTCATTCATCCATGAGAACAATCGCCCTGTTGGGTTCCACTGGATCAATCGGCGTTAGCACCCTGGCGCTGGTCCGTGAATTTCCCGAGCGCTTCAAAGTCCATGGCATGGTGGCGGGCCGCAATATGCCATTGCTGGCCCGGCAAATAATAGAATTTTCCCCGGCAGTTGTAGCCATCGAGCGCGAGGAAGATATCGCGCCGCTGCGCAAATTGTTGGGCAAGCATAAAGTTGAAATCTTATCCGGCCAAGCCGGGGCCATCGTCGTGGCCACCCTATCTAAAGTAGACGTTGTATTAGCGGCGATCGTTGGCGCTGCTGGGCTTATGCCGACGCTACAGGGTTTAATAGCCGGTAAAGAAATCGCTCTAGCCAACAAGGAAGCGTTGGTCATGGCCGGCGAGTTGTTTGTCATGGCGGCCAAGAAAAAGGGCGTGCGGCTTTTGCCGGTGGATAGCGAGCACAGCGCGATCTTTCAGTGCTTGCAAGGGAACCAGCGCAGCGACGTCGACAGGCTCATCTTGACCGCGTCGGGCGGGCCGTTCCTGCGCACACCGCTCAATCGTTTGGCAAAGGTCTCAATCAACCAGGCGCTCAAGCATCCCAACTGGAAAATGGGCCGGAAGATTACCATCGATTCGGCTACGATGATGAACAAAGGATTGGAAGTCGTCGAGGCGCGCTGGGAATTCGACATGGAACCGAGCGGTATTCAAGTGGTGATCCACCCGCAGAGCGTTGTCCATTCAATGGTGCGTTATCAAGACGGCGCGATCATGGCGCAATTGGGCATTGCCGACATGCGCATACCGATCGCGTATGCGTTGGCCTATCCGCACCGTCTCAAGGGCAGTTGGGAGCCGCTTGATTTGACCAAGCATGGCGAGCTTAACTTCCTACCAGTGGAGAAAAAACGCTTTCCCGCTCTCGCGTTAGCCTACGCAGCGTTAATTGAGGGCGGCACCATGCCCGCGGTGCTTAACGCAGCCAACGAGGTGGCGGTGGCGGCTTTTTTGGCAGGTAGGATAGGATTTCGCGAAATTCATCGTATAATTGATCGAACCATGCAGCGGCATCAAACTACGCACGCCAAGAACGTCGACGACGTCATCGATATCGACCGCTGGGCCCGCGAGGTTGCATCGGCTTACGTTAATTAGTCGAGTTTATCTAGAGGAGTATCGCGATGGAAAGTGTTCTTTATTCGATCGGTTCAGCTGTGGTCGGTTTGGGTTTGCTCATCGTATTTCATGAGTTCGGCCATTTCCTAATCGCCAAGCTATCCGGGGTCGGCGTGCTGACCTTTTCCGTCGGCTTCGGCCCCAAGCTGTTCGTTCGCAAGAAAGGCGAAACCGAGTACGCCTTGAGCGCGTTTCCCTTGGGCGGATACGTCAAAATGATCGGCGAAGATCCGGACGAAGAAGTTGCTCAAGCCGACAGGGAAAGATCCTTCGCGCACAAGAGTCTATTCAAACGTTGCGCCATCGTCTTTGCCGGCCCGGGATTTAATTTGATGTTGGCGGTCTTGCTACTCATGCTGGTGTTTGTTTTTTACGGCGTGCCGGTAATGTCGACGCTGGTCAGTGGTGTGGAGAAGGGGTCGCCGGCGGAACAGGCCGGTGTCGCCAAAGGCGATCGGATTGTCGCCATAGACGGTAAGACGGTGGCGGAGTGGGAGGCGCTATCGCAAACCATCAAAGGCAGTCAGGGCAAGCCTATAAATCTAGAAATTCGCCGTGGCAGCGAAACGGTCAAGGTGACGGTGCAGCCGACAAAAAAAGAGGGCCGCAACATTTTTGGCGAGCGTAAAGACGACTGGATGATTGGTATCGGCAGTCAGGGCACCATCGAAAAAGGCAAGCCGGGGCTCGCCATCGGTAGAGCTTTTACGCAAACCTGGGACTACATCAAGATTACGCTCCTGGCTTTTTACAAAATGATCACGGGCGATGTCTCGCCCAAGAATATCGGCGGTCCGATTCTGATCGCTCAGATGGCCGGGCAGCAGGCCCAAGAGGGGGTCGGGAACTTTCTCCATTTCCTCGCCGTGCTGAGCATCAATTTGGGCGTGCTAAATCTCTTGCCGGTGCCGGTGCTCGATGGTGGCCACTTGTTATTCTTTCTGGTCGAGGCGGTGATTCGCAAACCGGTCTCGGTGCGTGTGCGCGAGATGGCCCAGCAGGTCGGTATCTGTCTGCTGGCCTTGTTGATGGTTTACGCCTTTTACAACGACATCGTGCGGTTTTTCGAGAAGCAGGTCGGTGGATGAGGATACTGGGCGTTGACACCTCCACAACCACCGCCGGTGTTGCTTTAATCGAAGACGACCAACTGATCGCCGAAGCCGGTGATGGGCGCGAAATTTCAATCGGCTTAGCCGGTGCTAGGGGTAACCACTCAGAGACCGTTTTGTTGCAAATCCAAGCGGTGCTCGACAAAGCCGAGTGCCGGATTGCTGAGCTCGGCGCTATTGCCATAGCCATCGGTCCCGGTTCGTATACCGGATTGCGCATCGGTCTCGCTCTCGTCAAAGGCTTGGCCTACGACGGCAACTTGCCGGTCATTGGGGTGTCAAGCCTCGAGGCGCAAGCCGCGCGTGTGCAAGATTTGGCCGGGCCTATCTGTCCGTTGCTCGACGCGCGCAAGCAAGAAGTCTACGCCGCCTTATTCGATCGGCGCGATGGCATCCTGCTGCGCCGGATGGCCGATCGGGCGTGTGCAATCACCACCCTCGCAACCCTTTTCGATCCAGCACCTCTAGCGCCGCCAATCGCTTTTGTTGGCGCTGGTGCCGAACGTTATCGCGAGGAGTTACTGCGCATGTTCGATGGGCGGGCTCAGCTCATTGGCGAAGCTGGTGCCGAGAGTGCAGCCCACGCGGTGGCGCGTTTAGCGCTTGAGCGCTTTGCCGACGCTCCCGGGGGTGATTTAGGCCAGCTGGTGCCGGTCTATTTAGGTGCTTATTTGGGCCTCGGAAATACTCACGGATTTGTCCCTAACTCGTTGAAATAATAAAGAGAAAGCCACGTTGACAATCTACTGACCGTAAGTTAAATTGAGCCCGCTCAGAATTAAGATTTCCCAAAGGAGGCCGCTATTATGGAAATTAGTGAAGAAACGGTGATCGTCTCCCTGCTGGATAAGGATCCAGAGCTTAAGAAATACTACGATGAGCACCTAGCCCTTGAGAAGCAACTTGCCGCATTTCAGCATAAAGTGCATTTGTCGGCGGATGAAGAAGTTGAAATGAAACGTATCCAAAAACTTAAGCTTGTCGGCAAAGACAAGATGATGGAGCTGCTCGGCAAGCACCGTTAGTTCGGCGGCCGGAGCTAAGGAGTCCCATGAAAATTACCGGAGCAGAAATTTTTTGCGAATCGCTGCGCCGCGAAGGGGTGAAAACTATTTTCGGTTTGCCCGGCGGCGTCGTCCTGAAAATTTTCGATGTCTTGTGCCAGCGCAAAGATTTGCAGTTGATCTTGACTCGCCATGAGCAGGGTGCAGCCCATATGGCCGAGGGCTATGCCAAGGCGACCGGCAAGGCTGGCGTGGTGCTGGTGACTTCCGGGCCCGGCATGACGAATATTGTCACCGGCTTGGCCGACGCGCACATGGACTCGGTGCCGTTGGTCGCTTTCACCGGGCAAGTTTCCACCGATCTGATCGGCAACGATGCGTTCCAAGAAGCCGATAATGTCGGAATCAGCCGCCCCTGCACTAAGCATAACGTGTTGGTGAAAGACGTGAACGATCTCGCTCAAGCGGTGAAGGAAGCGTTTTACATCGCGACCAGCGGCAGACCGGGGCCGGTTTTGGTCGATATCCCCAAAGATGTCAGTATGGCCAAGGCTGAATTCAAATATCCTGACAAGATCAATTTGCGCGGCTATCGCCCGTTCACCGGCGGCGATAAATCGCAGATCAAGCAAGCGGCTGAAGCGATCATGACGGCGAAGAGGGCGATCATCTACGTCGGCGGCGGCGCGGTGTTTGGCGATGCTGCCGACGAGGTCCGCGAGCTCGCTGAGATCACGCAAATTCCTGTGACCATGACGCTAATGGGGCTCGGTACCTTCCCTGGAACCCACGAGCTATCCTTGGGGATGTTGGGAATGCATGGTGGCTACTGGAGCAACATGGCGATGCACCAGGCAGATTTATTGATCGCCGTGGGCGCTCGGTTCGACGATCGCGTCACCGGCAAACTCTCGGAATTTTGCCCCGAGGCCCGGGTCATTCATATCGATATCGATCCGACGTCGATACGCAAGACGTTTCATGCCCATATTCCGATCGTCGGTGATGTCAAATCGGTGCTGCGCCAGATGAACGTTGTGTTGCGTTCGCTGGACGGTAACCCGACCGCAATGAAAGCGCGGCGCGCGCCATGGCTCAAGCAGATCAATGCTTGGAAGAAAGAGCATCCGCTGGTTTACAAGCAAGACGATAAGATCACCAAGCCGCAGTATGTTGTCGAGAAGCTCTACGAGCTGACCAAGCATGAAGCCATCGTCGCCACCGATGTCGGCCAGCACCAGATGTTCGCGGCACAGTATTTCAAAGGAAAAAAGCCGCGCACGTGGCTTACCTCGGGTGGTTTGGGCACCATGGGTTTTGGTTTCCCAGCCGCCATCGGCGCCCAGGTCGCGTTCCCCAACCGCCAGGTGGTTTGTATCACCAGCGAAGGCAGTTTTCAGATGAATCTGCAGGAGCTGGTGGTGGCGGCCGAACATAACCTACCGGTGAAGATCGTTTTGCTCAACAACGGCGTGCACGGCATGGTGCGCCAGTGGCAAGACCTATTTTACGAGAGCCGCTATTCGGCGAGTCTGCTGGGAAATAAGCCGGACTTCGTGAAGCTTGCCGATGCCTATGGCATTAAAGGCTTGCGCGCGCTGAAGCCCGGCGAAGTCGAAGGGGTTCTCAAAGAAGGGTTAAAGCACAAGGGGCCGGTGTTGATGGACATTCATACCGATCCGTTCGAAAATTGCTATCCGATGATTCCCGCCGGCGGAGCGCAGCATGAAATGATGCTCGAAGACCCGCCGGAACTCATTCAAGCGCGCAAGGGTGGAACAGTACATAAGAGAAAGGTGGATGAAGGCGAGGGGGTTCTTCCTGCCTGATATAGTTAGCGAATGGAACATATCATATCGGTTCTTGTCGAAAATAAATTCGGCGTCTTAGCCAGAGTCGCAGGTCTTTTTAGCGCAAGAGGGTACAATATCGAGAGTTTGTCGGTGGCGCCTACCCTGGACCCGACGACTTCGATGATCACGATCGTGACCGTCGGTGATGACCGCATCATTGAACAGATCATGAAGCAGCTCAACAAAGTCGTCGAGGTGTTGAGCGTCATCGATCATACCGAAACCGACTTTTTGGACCGCGAGACGGTGTTGATCAAAGTCCACACCAAGCCGGAGCACCGCGACGAAGCGATTCGCATTGCGTCAATCTTTCGCGCCAAGATCGTCGACTCGTCGCCGTTCACTTACACGATTGAAATTACCGGTGATGTCGACAAAGTCGAGGCCATGATCAACATGCTCAAGCCGTTGGGAATTAAGGACTTGATCCGCACCGGCCGGATTGCGATCGCCCGCGAAACTACCAGAACCGCGTCGCCACGCCGGGAGCCGGCTTTGCTAAAACCGTGACGCGACGCTGTCAATTCGTCCCAACAGTTCACTAAAACAAAAACGCCGGTCATGAACATTCATGGCCGGCGTTTTGTTTTCACGGCGGGCTCGCTTACGGGCCGGTAGCGTGGTTAGGTCATGATATCTTTCATTTTATCGGCGGCGTTCTTGCCAACTTCCTTGGCTTTATCGACAGCCTTGTCCCTTGCGCCACCACCGGCATCCTTGGCGTTGGCACCGGCCTCTTTGATGGCGTCGGCAGTTTTTTCGACGGTGTCACCGGCATTTTCATTCCCCTGAACGATCGCACGCCTAACCGCCGCGCCAGCGAGCCCGGGTTTGATCTAGGGACTTTCGGAACGACAATATCCGTTGCCGATTACCGCGCTTCCCTCAACCGTTATCTCCGTGCCAATGGCGATGCACCCATCGGTTGGCGGTCTATCAGCTCGATAACGCTATCAGGGGACTCCGTTCGCCCGCCTGATGCCTAACTAAATCTCGTTTGGTTACAGATACTTGTCGTTGACTTAGGGCGGGTCAAACGGCATAGTAGAAAGCCTAAAGTTCAGAGGAGAAATCATTCCATGCAAGTTTATTACGACCGCGATGCGGATCTCAATGTGTTGAAGGGCAAAAAAGTCGCCGTGCTCGGTTACGGCAGCCAGGGGCATGCGCATGCCAATAATTTGCGCGACTCGGGCGTCGATGTCGTAGTCGGCTTGCGCCAAGGCAGCAGCTCATGGGCGAAGGCGGAAAACGCCGGCCTCAAAGTCGTCGAAACCGCCGAGGCGGTAGCGTTGGCGGATATCGTCATGGTCCTATTGCCCGACGAGTTGCAGGGCGATGCTTACGAAAAGGAAATCCGGCCGGGATTGAAGAGTGGCAACTACTTGGCCTTTGGCCATGGTTTCAATATTCATTTCAAGAGAATTGTTGCCCCGGCGGGTGTCAACGTTTTCATGGTCGCCCCCAAGGGACCCGGCCACCTGGTTCGTAGCGAGTACGAGAAGGGACGCGGCGTGCCGTGCCTTTTGGCGGTACATCAAGATCCCAGCGGCGATACGACCAAGATGGGCTTAGCCTACGCCAGCGCCATCGGCGGCGCACGCGCTGCGGTGATCGAGACCACCTTCAAGGACGAAACCGAGACTGATCTCTTCGGCGAACAATCGGTATTGTGCGGTGGTCTATGCGAGTTGATTCATGCTGGTTATGAAACTCTCGTCGATGCCGGTTATCCGCCCGAGATGGCGTATTTCGAATGCGTCCATGAAGTCAAGCTGATCGTCGATCTGATCTACGAGGGCGGCATGACGAACATGCGCTACTCGATCAGCAACACTGCGGAATACGGCGACTTGACCCGAGGCAAGCGTGTAATCGGCCCGGAAGTGCGCCAAGCGATGCAGAAAATTTTAAAGGACATTCAATCCGGTCAATTCGCCGACGAGTGGATCAACGAGTTTAAGACGGGATCGCCGCACTTTAGCGAGCTCAGAAAAGAACAGGCCAATCATCCGCTGGAGAAAGTCGGCGCCGGGTTGCGGTCGATGATGCCCTGGCTGGGCCAGAATCGCCTGGTCGACCGAAGTAAGAATTAGGCGATTGATCTGATGGGGGAAAGCTCTAGGCCACGCACGATGCCAATCGCCAAGGAAGGTTGGCCGTTGATTTTGTCGGCGGCAGCGCTGACGTTGCTAGCGTTCTTGTTGCGCTGGCAGATGGCTGGTATTGCATTGGCGCTGCTAACGCTGGGGATCGCGGCATTTTTTCGCGATCCGGAACGCGAGATCCCCACCGGCGACGGCTTGGTGGTTTCGCCCGCCGACGGCCGGGTTGTCACCATCGCGCCGGTCCATGGCGATGGCTTGTTCGCCGACGCGGTGACGCGTATCAGCATCTTTCTGTCGCCCCTCGACGTTCATATCAATCGCGCGCCGGTGGCCGGCAGGGTTAACGACGTGCGCTATCAAACCGGCAAATTTCTCCCGGCCTTTAAGGAAGACGCCTCGCGCGTCAACGAGCAGAACGCGCTGCATCTGGTCGACGAACGGGAGCGCAATTGGGGTGTGGTGCAAATCGCCGGTGCAGTCGCCAGGCGCATTGTGTGCCGCTCGAAAGCCGGCGATATGTTGGACCGTGGCGAACGTTTCGGTTTGATCATGTTCGGCTCGCGTATCGATATATATTTGCCTCATGGGTGTCGTATCGAAGCGGCGGAGGGGCAGCGTGTTAAAGGCGGGGAGACCATTATCGGGAGGTTTCTATGAGCGCGATGAATGCTCCAGACCCCGAGCGGCCGGAGGAGAAACATAACGTGCGGTTGCTGCGCCGTCGGCGTGAGCGACCCCGCATGACCTTGCGCCAAAGAATGCCGGCGGAGAAATTGCGCAAGGGCGTTTATCTGATTCCCAGTCTGTTTACCGCCGGCAATTTGATGTGCGGATTTTTTTCGATCATCGCGACCTTTCGCGGCGAGTATGTCAACGCGGCTTTACTGATTCTGCTCGCCAACGTGTTCGATGGCGTGGACGGGTATGTCGCCAGGTTGACTCGGACTACCAGCCAGTTCGGCGTCGAGTTCGATTCCTTGGCTGATGTGGTTGCTTTCGGCGTCGCGCCAGCGGTTTTGGTTTATATCTGGGCTCTTATGCCTTGGCAGAACTGGGGTTGGCTGGCGGCGGCTACTTATGTGGTGTGTGGTGCGGCGCGGCTATCGCGTTTCAATGTCCAGGCCCAAGGACCGGCGAAGAATCATTTCGTCGGTCTGCCGATTCCCGCCGCGGCGCAGATGATTACCGCGTCGGTGATATTGTATTACTATATGGGTTTCGAGGGGGCGCCGACGCGCCACTTGACGTTTCTTCTGGTGATTTACGGTTTGGCGATTCTGATGGTTAGCAATATTCCGTACTTCAGTTTGAAAAATAATGACATGAGGAAACGGCACCCGGAATGGATGTTTCTTTCCGGCGTGATTTTGATTACACTGATTATTGCCCAACGGCATATTATGTTTTTTGCGATTGTCTTACTGTACACATTATCCGGGCCCTTGTTATGGTGCTTAACCAAGCTTAAGCAACGACGGGAGTCGAGACGGCAGACGGCGCAAGCGTTGCCATAATTTTCCGGCTCGAGTAAAGGCGAAATAAACTCCCGTTGGCCCTGCCGCGGGAGTTTTCTTTTCGGGGTGGGCTGGCGGACAACGGTAGAGGAGACATTTAAATGGATCAGATGGCCAACGATAACGTAGTACAAATTTTCGATACGACGCTCCGCGACGGCGAGCAATCGCCGGGGGCGAGCATGACGGTGGAGCAAAAGGTCGTGATCGCGCGCCAGTTGGAGAAGCTCGGCGTCGATGTCATCGAAGCGGGTTTCGCGGCATCGTCGGATGGCGACTTCGAGTCAGTGCGGCGAGTCGCGCAAGAGGTCAGCCAGCCGCGGGTGGTGAGTTTGGCGCGTGCCCAGGAGGGCGATATTAACCGCGCCCTGAAGGCGGTGGAGGGCGCCAAGAAGCCGGGGATTCATACTTTCATCGCGACCTCGGATATTCATCTCAAGCACAAACTGCGCATGACGCGTGAACAGGTGGTTGAAGCAGCGGTCAAAGCGGTTAGCTACGCCAAGCAGTTTACCGATTATGTCGAGTTCTCGGCTGAGGACGCTTCGCGCAGCGACCCCGAGTTTTTGCTGCAGATTTTCCGTGAGGTGATCCGCGCCGGTGCCAAGACTCTCAATGTCCCGGATACCACCGGCTACGCGATTCCATCAGAATTCGGCGCACTGATCGCCAATTTGATCGAGCGTACCGCCGGCGGCGATCGGGTGATCTGGAGCGCCCACTGCCACAACGATCTGGGCCTGGCGGTGGCCAATTCCCTGGCAGCGGTGCACAACGGAGCGCGCCAGATCGAGTGCACAATTAACGGCATTGGCGAGCGCGCCGGTAATACTTCTCTCGAGGAAGTGGTCATGGCGCTGCGCACGCGCAAGAATTATCTCAACCTCGACACCAACATTCACAGTGAGCAGCTTTTTCCGAGCTCGCGTTTGCTGTCGCAGGTGACCGGGATCGCGATCCCGATCAACAAACCGATCGTCGGCGACAACGCCTTCGCACATGAGGCCGGCATTCATCAAGACGGCGTGCTCAAGCATAAACAGACCTACGAGATCATGACGCCGGAGTCCATCGGCATTCCGGGGAATAAACTGGTCATGGGCAAACATTCCGGCCGCCATGCCTTCGATGAGCGGTTGAAGCATCTGGGGTTCAACTTGAGCAAGGAAGATATGAACCGCGCCTTCGTGCGCTTCAAAGAATTGGCTGACAAGAAGAAAAACGTTTACGACGAGGATATTGAAGCCGTCGTTGCCGAGGAAGTTCTGCGCATGCCGGGGCGGCCGGATAAGTTCGAGCTGCTCTACATGAACGTCAACTCGAGCACCGACGGGGTGCCGACGGCGACCGTCAAGATGCGCGTCGCCGATGGGGAAAAGATGGACCATGCCTCGGGCGACGGCGTGGTCGATGCCTGTTACAAGGTGATCACCAAAATAACCGATTCGCAGTCGCAGCTGGTGCGCTACTCGGTCAATGCGCTTACCGGCGGCACGGATGCGCAGGGAGAAGTCGCCTGCTTGATCGAAGACGCCGGCATCCGCGTCTCGGGCCAGGGCTCGCACACCGACATCATCATGGCGAGCGCGCTAGCGTATATCAACGCGCTCAATAAATTGGAAGAACGTAAACGCTATCGGCAGGTGGTGGAAAAAGAGGGACCATGAACTACAACATCGCGGTTTTACCCGGAGACGGCATCGGCCCTGAAGTGATGGGCGAAGGCACGCAGGTGCTCAAACAGGTAGCGCAGCTTTACGGCTTCACCGTTTCACTGGAGCCCGGCATCGTCGGCGGCGCATCCATCGACGCCCACGGCAAGCCGCTCACCGATGCGGTGTTGAATCTCGCCAAGCAGAGCGATGCGGTTTTGCTCGGCGCCATGGGCGGCCCTAAGTGGGATGGTCTCGACTATGCGATCCGGCCCGAGCGCGCGCTCTTAGCGTTACGCCTAGAGTTGGGCCTATTCGCCAATTTACGCCCGGTTAAATTATTTTCGGCGCTGGCCTCGGCGTCGACGCTCAAGCGGGAGGTGGTCGAGGGTACTGATATGCTGGTGGTGCGCGAGCTCACCGGCGGGATTTATTTTGGCGAACCCAAGGGCGTGACGATGCTTCCCGACGGCACCGAGCGCGGTGTCAACACTGAAGTCTACACCACGCCGGAGATCGAACGCATCGCCCATGTGGCGTTTCAGGCGGCGCTCAAGCGGCGCAAGAAAGTGACGTCGGTCGACAAGGCCAATGTTCTCGAGGTCACCGAACTATGGCGCAAGGTGGTGACGCGCATTCACAAAAAAGAGGAGGGCTACGCCGGTATCGAGTTGGAACATATCCTGGTCGACAACTGCGCCATGCAATTGATCCGCAATCCCCGGCAGTTCGATGTCGTCGTGACGACCAATATGTTCGGCGATATTTTAAGCGACGAGGCGGCGATGCTCACCGGCTCCATCGGCATGCTGCCGTCAGCAAGCCTTGGCGGGAAAGTCGGCATGTACGAACCGGTGCATGGCAGCGCCCCAGATATTATGGGCCAGGACAAAGCTAATCCGCTGGCGACGATACTCAGCGTCGCGATGATGTTGCGTTACTCGTTTGACCAGGGCTCGGCGGCGGACCGTATCGAAAAGGCGGTCGAAGATGTTCTCGACGAAGGCTACCGCACGGCGGATATTCAAGAGCCCGGTTGCAAGCTGTTGGGCTGCAAGCAGATGGGCCAGTTGGTGCGCGACAAGATCGCGGCAGCGAAGGGATAGGTTTTTGTGAAGAAGGAAAAGTACAACGTCGCGATCGTTGGCGCCACCGGCGCCGTCGGCGAGCAGATGCGCGAAGTGCTCGATGAACGCCAATTCCCGGTGGGCGAGTTGCGGTTGTTAGCCTCGGAGCGATCGGTTGGCCAGTTCCTGCCGTTTCAAAGCCGGCAGTTGCCGGTCCAGGTGCTGAAGGCCGATTCGTTTAAAGACATCGACATCGGCCTGTTCTCTGCCGGCGGTAGCGTCAGCACGGAGTTCGCGCCACTGGCGGTGGCGGCGGGCGCGGTGGTGATCGACAACACTTCGGTGTTTCGCCTGGAGCCGGATATTCCTTTGGTGGTTCCAGAGGTCAATTCCAAAGCGATCGCCAATTACAAAACCCGCGGTATCGTCGCCAATCCCAATTGTTCGACGATTCAAATGGTCGTCGCCCTCAAACCGATTCATGACACCGCGCGGATCAAACGCGTTGTGGTTTCCACCTATCAGTCGGTTTCCGGCGCCGGTCGCAAAGCGATGGAGGAATTGAGCCAGCAGGTAGCGGCGCTGTTCAACGGCAAGGAAATCGAAAAGGTCAAGTTTCCGCATCAGATCGCCTTCAATTGCATTCCGCATATCGATGTCTTCATGACTGACGGCTACACCAAGGAAGAGTGGAAGATGATCGAGGAGACGCGCAAGATCCTCGGCGAGCCGAACTTGCCGGTCACCGCGACCACGGTGCGGGTGCCGGTGTTTTGCAGTCACTCGGAATCGGTGAATGTCGAAACCTACGTCAAGCTGTCGGCCAACGAGGCCCGGCGGATTCTGCGCGAAGCGCCCGGCATCATCGTCGCTGATGAGCCGGAGAACAATCTTTATCCAATGGCCATCGACGCCGCCGGTAAAGACGCTACCTATGTCGGCCGGATTCGCGAAGACAAGTCGGTCGCCAACGGCCTCAATCTTTGGGTGGTGTCGGATAATCTGCGCAAGGGCGCGGCGCTCAACGCCGTGCAGATCGCCGAGATCCTGATCCGCGATTATTTATAAACCTTCATCGGCGCTGGACGAGTCGCGGGGTGATTGTATTATCGAGCCCGCAACTCGAAACGCGAAACCCGGAACCACTCTGCCGTGAACGTCAAACTTACCGTCGAATATGATGGCACCAACTATCATGGTTGGCAGGTGCAGGGGAATTACTCGTCCATTCAAGCGGTTTTAGAGAAAGCGGTTTCGACCTTTCTCGGTGTGCCCACCCATATCAACGGCTCAGGCCGCACCGATGCCGGCGTCCACGCTCTTGGCCAGGTGGCCAATTTTTTCACCGATAAAGAATGCCTGCCATACCGGATTCTGCGCGGTCTCAATGCGCTAACGCCGAGAGATGTCACTGTGAAGGATGTCGAAATCGTCGATGATTGCTTCGACGCCCGGCGCGATGGCAGAAGCCGGCTTTACGAATATCTGATTCTCAACCGCTCAACACCATCGCCGTTCCACCACAATCGCGCCTGGCATATCCATGAGCCGCTGGATGTCGAAGCGATGACCAAAGCTATCGAATGCTTGGTCGGCGAGCATGATTTCTCGTCGTTTCGCGCCGCTAATTGCGACGCGCCACATCCGGTGCGAACCATTTATCAAACGGATCTCGTACAGCGCGGCGAGTTGCTGGTGTATCGCATCGAAGGCACGGCATTCTTGCGCCATATGGTGCGCAACATCGTTGGCACGCTGGCCGAGGTGGGCCGTGGCATCCGCACCGCCGAATCGTTCGCCGAACTGCTCGATGCACGCGACCGTACCCAGGCTGGTTACACCGCGCCGCCGGTGGGGTTATATTTGGTGCAGGTCAAATACGATCCGACTTAATCGGTGCCTCATTCAGTCCTCTGCGCGCGTGGGTTTGCATTGACACACCAGGTCGATTTACTTATACCCAAACGGTGCAATTTTGTTCGCTCTTAGAGGAGGTGGCCAGACCATGATGCCCGAGCATGACAATTTTTACGATGCTTATTCCAAGGCAAAAAAGCTCAAGATCAAATGGCCCAATGGCGCGCGCCTGGCGATCGCGCTGGCGGGAAATTTGGAAGCGTGGACCGAGATCCCCAATGCCAAGCACCGGCGCACGCACCATGTCGGCGGCTCCAATCCGATCAAGGAAGACGACGTGGTCTCCCAGTACGACTGCCGAACGGCGAGTGAAAACGACTACGGTGGCCGGACCGGCGTGTGGCGGATTCTCCGCATCCTCGACAAGTACGGCGTCAAAGCGTCGTTCAACACCAATGCACTTTGCATTCATCGCTATCCCGAAGCGGTAAAAGCCGTGCATGAGCGCGGCCATGAGATCGTCGGCCATTCCTACGCCGAAGACATTCAACTCACACAACTGACGGCGGAAGGAGAGCGCGACGAGATCCGCACCTGCGCCAAGATGTTTGAGGACTTTACCGGCGTGCGACCCACCGGTTGGCTGACCTCCGGCATGCGTCACACCGAGCGTACGCTGGGCATCCTCGCCGAAGAGGGTTTCGCCTGGCATGGTGACGCGGTCAACGACGACAATCCCTATCCCGCTGTCGTCAACGGTAAAACCATGATCATCGTGCCGTATAAAAACGCTGTCAGTGGCTTGAACGATACCGGCATGTACCGGCGCGGCATCACGGCGAGAGATGTTTTCAATTCGTTCAAAGACGAGTTCGATCTGCTTTATGAGGAGTCCGCGACGGATCCGAAGATGTTGACCTTGGCGATGCACTGCCAGATGGCGTTTCCTGCCACGGGAAAAGTCTATGACGACTGCATCAAATACGCCAAGTCATATCCCGATCTGTGGTTCGCCAAACGGTGTGAGATTGTCGAGTGGGTGAAGAAAAATTGCATGTAAGAAGAAATGGAGCGATGGAGTAGTGGAGTGTTGGGTCCGGGACCCTCCGAAAACCGTCGCTCCATCACTCCCTTACTCCAACATCCAACCTGCCAAGACTGAGGAGCTTCTATGTGCGACACAGCCGACGACGGCGTTGGGTTAAGTAGTTCAATCCCGCGGGAATTGCAGCTGCGCAATAAGGGACTGCGCACGGCGGATATTTCGCCGTTGATGCCGTTAGCACGGCAGCTTGCCAATTCGCGCGAAAACCGCGACAGCCATATCGGCTTCATCGGTTACGACAAGACCAAAGCCGACAACAAAATTCTTATCGCCATCGACCGCGAGTACGATCTCGACGTGCCCCACGCCGTGGCGGCGGCGCTACGCGAGAAGGGTGCCCATGTCGATTTGCTGGTCGCCGACATGGGCGAACCCGACCGTGTGTTCGACTACACAGATGAAGTCGACGTAATCATGCGCCGCGAACCGTGGGACAACAAGCCGCGCCGTTGGGAAGGCATGCCCTACATCGAGAACTTCGCCCTGCGCGGGGGTTATGATCTGTTGATTCACGGCAAAGGCGGGCCGATTCCGCAAAGCGACTTTCGCTACGAGCAGATTCCCTGGCTCCGCGCCGAGCATTTCTTGCAGCGTTCGACGACGTACCCGCTCGATTTGCATCTGCTCATCAACAAGAAAACCTGGGACCCGATCTGGGAGTACGGCCGCGGCGGTCGCGCGCGGCTGACCGACGCCGAAGGAACGGATATCGCTTGGACCTACTGGGACGAATACTACGACGGCACGCGCTACGGTTTCTCCTCGACGCCGCGCAACGGCCATCTGTTCGGCCATCCGGTGCCGCCGATCATCGCCAAGGAAGACGCCGCCGGCGTGGTCGCCGGCACGACGAGCCATTTTTCGAAAGCCTTTCCTCAGGTCAAAGTTGAGCTGGAAGGTGGTCAGGTGGTGAAAGTTCACGGCGGCGCGGCCTACGGCGACGCTTGGCGCTCATTACTCGACGAAAGTAGAGACACCAAGTATCCCTGCTTTCCGCGGCCCGGCCTGTTCTACCTCTGGGAAGTTGCCATCGGCACCAACCCGAAGATCATGCGGCCCAGCGGCATCGAAAAGCATTCCTCCGGCGGATTCGAGTGGGAGCGCCGCCGCTCCGGTGTGATCCATATGGGTTTCGGCACTCTGTGGCGCTCAGCCGAGGAGAAGTGGGCCGGCGAAAACGGCATTCTCTACGGCCATCTGCATATTCACTTACTCTTTCCAACTTTCACGATTACCACCAAGAGCGGCAAGGAATACACCATTATCCGTAACGGCAGACTCACCGCACTTGATGATCCCGAGGTGCGCAAGCTTGCTGAGAAATACGGCGATCCCGACGATCTGTTGAGAGAAGATTGGATTCCGCAGATTCCCGGAATTACGTCATCGGGATCGTACGAAGATTACGCTCGTAATCCGGGGAAGTGGATTTATGGGAGGAGTGCGTAAAAATGGAAGTTGGCTGAGAATGTTTAGTTTGCCACGCGTGTCTTCTGGAGGTTCCTAACTTGAGATGAGCACGATCACGAGTTGCGAACACGGGGAATATTTTTATGATCAATTCACCGTAATATCGCAGTTCAATCTCGCATCCCTACACGGCTCTTGAAGTCCCAGATACCGACCGATATTATCCCGCCGAAGGAGAATCTCTCAATGGCCGAACGGACTCTTTACGATAAGATTTGGCAGTCGCATTCGGTGGGTATCCTGCCGACCGGTCAAACCCAGCTCTTTATCGGGTTACATTTAATTCATGAGATCACCACCGCGCCGGCGTTCGATATGCTGAGGGAAAAGGGCATGGATGTGGCGTTTCGCGATCGCACCTTCGCGACCGTTGATCACATCGTTCCCACCGACATGCGCCAGCGGCCGTTTCTTGACAAAGAAGCGGAGGATCTCACCCAAGCGCTGGAAAGGAACGTCGCGCAGTTCGGCGTGGAATTCTTCGGCCTGGACAGCATGAACCAAGGCATCGTCCATGTTATCGGCCCGCAGCTGGGACTCACCCAGCCGGGCATGACGCTGGCATGCGGCGACAGCCATACCAGCACTCATGGGGCGTTCGGTACATTAGCTTTCGGCATCGGCACCAGCCAGGTGCGCGATGTCTTGGCGACTCAGACGCTGGCGATGGACAAATTGAAAGTGCGCCGCATCAACATCAACGGCACTATCGGCACCGGCGTTTATGCCAAAGACGTGATCTTACATATCATCCGGCAATTGGGCGTCAGCGGCGGCAAGGGCTTCGCCTACGAATACGGCGGCGCGGTTATCGACCGGATGAACATGGAAGAGCGCATGACCGTGTGCAACATGAGCATCGAAGGCGGCGCCTTGGTCGGCTACGTCAACCCGGATCAAACCACTTTCGACTACCTCAAAGGCCGCCCTCACGCGCCCAAGGGCGAGGCTTTCGACAAGGCGGTGAAGTACTGGCAATCCGTGGCGTCCGACGCCGTCGCCAAGTACGACGACGTCGTGAATTACCAAGGCAAAGACATTGAGCCGACGGTGACCTGGGGCATCAATCCGGGCCAGTCGGTTGGGGTTTCCGAAAAACTGCCGTTGCCGGACAAGTCGAGCGATCCCGAGAGCGCGAAGAAAGCCTACGAGCATATGGGCTGGACGCCGGGTGCGCCGATTATCGGCACGCCGGTCAACGTTGCGTTTATCGGTTCCTGCACCAACGGCCGGCTTGCGGATTTTCGGGCGGCGGCAAAAATTGCCAAGGGGCGTAAGGTAAATCCTAACGTGCGCGCTCTGGTCGTACCTGGCTCCGCGGAGGTCAAAAAACTCGCCGAGGCCGAGGGGCTGGATAAAATATTCGAAGAAGCAGGATTTCAATGGCGCGAAGCCGGCTGTTCGATGTGCCTGGCGATGAATCCCGACAAGCTCAACGGCCGGGAAGTTTCCGCGTCGTCGTCCAACCGCAATTTCATCGGCCGCCAGGGCAGCCCGCAAGGCCGCACCCTATTGATGAGTCCGGCGATGGTGGTGGCGGCGGCGCTCAACGGCAAAGTGGTCGACGTGCGCCAGTACGAGTAAGCGAGGCCATATGAGCGAGATTATCAAGATCGTCAAAATCACCGGCACAGCGCTGCCGATGCGCGGCAACGAAATCGACACCGACCGGATCATTCCGGCGCGTTATTTAAAAGAAGTTACCTTCGCGCGCATGGGCGACTATCCGTTCTTCGATGAGCGCTACAGCAGCGACGGCAAGAAAAAAGATCATCCCTTCAACGACCCCGAATATAGCGGCGCGTCGATCTTGTTCGTCAATAAGAATTTTGGCTGCGGTTCGTCGCGCGAGCACGCGCCGCAAGCGCTCAACCGCTTCGGTATCAAAGTGATCGTCGGTGAATCCTTCGCGGCGATCTTCGCCGGCAACTGCACCATGATGGGCGTGCCGACGGTGACGGCGAGCGAGAAAGACATCCAGCAGTTGATGAAAAGCGTCGAGGATAATCCCAAGACCGAATATACCGTCGACATTGACAACAAAACTCTGACCTACGGTAAAGTGAAGATCGCCATCGATCTGCCCGATACCTACCGCACGGCGTTGACCATGGGATCGTGGGACTCTACGGCGCTGTTGCGCGCCAACCTCGAGCAAGTCAAACAGACCGCCAAGAAACTGCCTTACATGAATAGCTTCGCCGGCTGAAACCCTTGTCGACAACTGGAGCGAGTCGAGGAATGGCTGAACGGATCGTGTCCATGCATGCCGCGCACCGCAGCGGCAAGGAAGTCGTCGACGGTTTCTTGTCCCGGCCCACCGGCTCGGGCGAGCGCCCGGCGATCGTTTTGGTGCACGGCTACCGCGGTCTGGACGACGGCCAGCGGGCGGTGACGCGGCGTTTCGCGCAAGGGGGCTTTGTCTGCCTGTCGCCGGATCTTTTTCACGGCAAAACTTATCACACGCTCGAGGACTGCGCGCTCAAGAAAACCTCGTTCGATATTCCCCGCGCCGTCAATCATATCGTCGACAGCGTGCCCTATCTGCGCAAGTTACCCTGGGTCGGCAAGAAAAAGGTTGCCGTATTAGGCTTCTGCATGGGCGGCGGCTTGGCGCTCTATGCGTTGGCGCAGTCGAAGGCGTTTGACGCTGGGGTGATTTACTATCAAAGCATGTTTCCCGATCCAGAGGATCTGAAGAGTATTACGGCGCCGATGCTTTGCCATTACGGCACCGACGATGCCGGCACGACCCAGACCGAGATCGACATGTTCCGCGACAGTCTGGACCGGCATAAGAAAAAATATCGAATTGAAATGTATCCCGGCGCCAGCCACGCCTTTCTCAACAATCCGTCGAGTAAGAGCGTGGCCAACCGCGATGCCGCCGATAAGTCGGTGGCCAGCACGGCGAAGTGGCTGAAGAAACTGCTGGCGTAATTCCAAATAATTTCCTGGGAGGATGTGATGGCGAACAAATGGGACGAGCGTAAGAAGGCCCAAGAAGACGAATACTTCGTCAAAAAAGAACGAGAGCAGCTGGCGAAGCTAAAAGCCAAGCAGGAAGCGGAAGCCAAAGAGGCGACGAAGAAAGCCGCCTACATGCGCTGTCCGAAATGTGGTGAGCCGCTCAAGGCGCGCAGCTTCCAAAAGATTGAGATCGATCAATGCACCGGCTGCAGCGGTATCTGGTTGGATGCCGGCGAACTCGAGCAGGTTGCCGAGAAGGATGAAGGCAGCTGGCTGGGTCGGTTCTGGCAGAAAAACGGCTGAGCCGTTTCCCGCACTGGATACGGATTCGGAATGTTAACCGCATAGAGTGCAAAGGGCGCAAAAAAGAATTGGGATTCGTAGGGGCAGGTTTTAAATCCGCCCTCTGAGTTCGAATATTTCGTAGGGTGCGCTGCGCACACCGATTGCAATTCGCAGTCGAAACTGAGTTAGCCGAAGGAGGCGACAGTGAAAAAAATCGTAAGCTCTCTGTTACTGGCATTGGCGATGATGTGGGTGCAAACAGCGGCGCGGGTTTCGGCTCAGGAGGGCAAGATTGTCCCCTATGTGCCGACGCCTCAAGAAGTCGTCGACCGTATGCTCGAATTGGCCCAGGTGAAGAAAGGCGATGTCGTCTACGATCTCGGTTCAGGGGACGGGCGCATCGTAGTGACCGCGGCGAAAAAGTACGGCGTCAAGGCGATCGGCTTTGAGATCGACCCGCAACGGATCAAAGAGTCCCACGAGAATATCAAAAAGGCCGGCGTCGAAAATCTTGTGGAGATCCGCCAGCAGGATATTCGCACCGTCGATCTGTCGGCGGCCAGTGTGCTGACCATGTATTTGCTGCCGGAAGTGAATCTGATGATCCGGCCGGCCATTTGGAAGCAGATGAGGCCCGGCTCGCGCATCGTCTCCCATGATTTCGATATGGGCGATTGGAAGCCATTGAAAACGGAACATATCAAAGACGGTTCGAGCTGGGATCACACGCTGTATCTCTGGCATGTCGAAGCACCGAAGAAATAGTCCGAATTGCCCCTGAGGATGAGTATGCAACTGACAAGAATCTGGTTTGGCGCGTTGGTCGTGCTCGGCTATTTTCCCACTCCGTCATTGGCGCAGATTAAGATCGGCGTCGCCGAAGCGTTGACCGGCAATGCCGCGCAGTATGGCGTGCCGATCCGCAAGGGGTTCGAGTTGGCGGTGAGCGAGATCAACGGCAGCGGTGGTGTCAACGGTCAGAAGATCGAGCTGGTGGTCGAAGACGAGCAGGGCAAAAAAGAAGAAGCGATCAACGTTTTCAAGAAGCTGATCTTTCAGGACAAGGTGTTGATGCTGTTCGGTCCGACGCTGTCCAACTCGGCGCAGGCCTCCGATCCGGTGGCCCAGGGCGCCAAGGTGGTGGTCTTCGGCACCTCGAATACCGCCGACGGCATCACCTCCATCGGCAACTATGTGTTTCGCAATTCGGTCACCGAGGCAGATATCTTGCCGGTGACTTTGAAAGTCGCGGCGCAGAAAACCGGCTTGAAAAAAGTCGCGGTGCTCTACGGCAACGATGATATTTTTACCAAGAGCGGCTACGACAATTTCAAAAAAGCTCTGGAAACTCTCAAGATTCCGGTGACCACCACCGAGACTTTCGCCAAGGGCGACGTCGATTTCAAGCCGCAGCTAACCAAGATCAAAGCCAGTAATGCTGACGCCATCGTCATGTCGGCGTTGGTGGCCGAAGGCGCGCCGGCGATGGTGCAAGCGCGCCAGTTGGGCATCGCGCTGCCGTTTATCGGCGGCAACGGCATGAACTCGCCCAAGGTCTTCGATCTGGCCAAAGATAACTCCGACAACCTCTGGGTCGGCAGCCCGTGGTCCAGCGAGAATCCGGCGGCGGAGAACAAACGCTTCATCGCCGCCTATCAGAAAGCGCAAAACACGTTGCCTGACCAGTTCGCCGCCCAAGCCTACGACGCCATGTATATCGTCGCTCAGGCGTTGAAGAAGGTGAAACTCACCGGCAAGCTCGAAGCCGATCGCAACGCGCTGCGCAACGCCTTGCCGGCGGTGCAGATCACCGGCGCCACCGGCCTCTTTAAATTTCGCCAGGTCAACGACAAGGACGGCAAGCCGGCCGGTTACGACGCCGTGCAGACCGCCATCGTGATGACGACCAAGGGCAACCAATACGTCATTCAAAAATAATCGATGCTCGCCCAGCAACTCGTCAACGCGATATCCCTGGGCGGTGTCTACGCGCTCTTCGCTCTCGGTTTCACCCTGATCTTCGGCGTCCTGAACGTCGTCAACCTCGCCCATGGCGCGATCTTCATGCTCGGCGCCTACACGGCGCTGCAAGCGGTGGTGCATTTCAAATTGCCTTTGGCGTTAGCGATGGGCGCTGCGATCGTCGTTACCGGCGCTGCCGGTTGGTTGCTTGACCGCTTGATCTTCGCGCCGCTGAGGGCTCGCCAAGCGCCTCATTTGGCGCCGATGATCGCCACCATCGGTTTGGGTATTTCTCTCAACAGTACCATCCAGGGGATTTTCGGCGCCGAAAATTTGCGCTTTCCGGTGCATGGCTTGGCCGCCGAAGGTTTGCAGTTTGGCGGGGTGCAAGTTACTTGGCTGGAGATTCAGATAATTCTCCTGGCGTTGGTCCTCATGGCTGTCCTGCTGTGGTGGCTCAAACACACGCGCATGGGTTGTGCCCTGCGTGCGTTGGCGGAGTCGCGCAAGGCGGCGGCGCTGTTGGGTATCGACGTCGAAGGGCTGTTTCGCATGACTTCGGTCATCGCCGCGCTCCTGGGCGGTGTGGCCGGCGTATTGATCGCGCTCTACACCAACGCGGTGTTTCCCCAGATGGGCCAACCGATGCTGCACAAAGGCATCGCCGTGGTCATTCTCGGCGGCATGGGCGATATCCGCGGCGCCCTTCTCGGCGGTTTCTTTCTTGGCTGTGCCGAAGTTTTTTCCGTGGCTTATATTGGCTCGACCATGCGCGATGCTGTGGCCTTCGGCCTGCTGTTCGCTATCCTGTTACTCCGGCCCGAAGGCTTGTTCGGCAAAGTGGCGCAGCGGCGCGCTTGACCTGAACGCCCTATGGGCGTGGTTCAACGTTCAAAGTTCAAGTTCGGAGTGCAGAGGTGGTTAAGCTGCGGTACGGAGTTTAGTTTGTAACTTCAGATCACTGACATGGAATGGCTCGAAACCTTCTGGGCTACTTATAGCACGCTGGTGCTTTCCATTGGCACCAACGTGCTGTTGGCGTTGTCGATTTATCTGACCCTCGCGTGTGGGCTCTTGACCGTCGCCAACGCCGCGTTCATGGGCATCGGCAGTTACACGGCGGCGTTGTTAAGCGTGCACAGCGGTCTGCCTTTTCATTTATCGTTGTTGCTGGGGGCGCTGCTGCCGGCGGCAGTGGCGTTGTTGCTCGGTCCGCCGACGCTGCGGCTGTCGGGAGTCTACTTGGCGATGGCGACCCTCGCCTTTGGCGAGATCGTGCGGATATTTCTGCTCAACAGCGAAAACCTTACCGGCGGCGCTTTAGGCCTCAACGGCATCCCGCAGCATACCCAATGGTTCGACGTTGCGCTGGCGGTGAGCGCGGCATTGTACGTGCTGCTGCGCTTCGCCGGCTCGCAGATCGGCCGCGCTCTGGCAGCGATTTGCCAGGATGAAACCGCCACTGAGCTAATGGGGCTCAACGTGCGCGCTTTTAAACTTTTCGCCTTCGCGCTTGGCGCTGGATTGGCCGGATTGGCGGGCGGCTTGAACGCTCATTTTACTTTTTTCATCAGTCCCAATGAGTACGGTTTCGACCGCGGCGTCGAGATCTTGGCGATGGGTGTGCTCGGCGGCACCGGCAGCCCCTGGGGCGCGGTGACCGGCGGTGTTCTGATTACACTGCTGCCGGAGTTGCTACGCGGCCTCGGCGATTACCGCCCGCTGATCAACGGATTGATTTTGATCGTCATCATACTTTACTCGCCCAAGGGTATCTGGGATCTGACGCGATTTCTGCAGCGCCGCACAGCGGTAAATTAGCCATGCTGACATTGTCGTCGGTTACGAAAAACTTTGGCGGCCTGCAGGTTTTGCAGAACATCAGCCTAGTGATTCCCGCGCGCGGCATCTTTGGCTTGATCGGTCCCAACGGCGCGGGCAAGACCACGGTGTTCAATTTGATCACCGGTTTAACGGCGCCGACCAGCGGCACCATCGAGTTCCGCGGCCAACCGTTAACCGGATTAGCGCCGCATCGGGTTACCCGTTGCGGCGTCGCTCGGACCTTTCAGAATATTCGCATATTCAAAGAAATGACCCTGGCCGAGAACGTCTTAGTCGCCATCGGGCGGCAGGATCACCACGGCGCCGTGCGCGTACTCTGGCCGTCGGCACGTTTTCGGGCAGCGCTGCAGCGAGAACGAGCCGAGGTGCAGGAGCTGCTAGCCAAGGTCGGTCTTGCGGACAAAGCGGCTATCATGGCCGGCAAACTTTCCTATGGCGAACAGCGCCGCTTGGAAATCGCCAGGGCGCTGGCCACGGCGCCCAAACTTTTGCTGCTCGACGAACCGGCGGCGGGGATGAATGGGGCGGAGAAGCAGCAGCTCATGGAAGAGATTGTCAAGTTGGAAGAGAGCGGCTTGAGCATTTTGATCATCGAGCATGACATGCGCTTTGTCATGGGACTGTGCTGGCAAATCGCCGTGCTCAATTTTGGTCAGCTGATCGCTCAGGGCACGCCGGAAGAGATTCGCGCCAACCCCGCGGTGGTCGAAGCTTATTTGGGCGAAGAGAGCGCCGAAGATGGCGCGCCGGTGTAAAGCTTGTTATGAGCGCGTTGCTTCACGTTGAAAATTTGCTGGTGCGCTATGGCACCATCGAAGCGGTCAGAGGCATCAGCTTCACCCTTGAGCTGGGACAGGTCGTCACCTTGCTCGGCGCCAATGGCGCCGGCAAGTCGACCACGCTGCTGGCGCTGTCGGGGCTGCTCAATATCAGCGCCGGCTCGATCCAATTCGACGGCAAGGAGTTGCGCGGCCGGGCGCCGCACCAGATCGTCGAGCTTGGGCTTGTCCAAGTCGCCGAAGGGCGCGAGATTCTCGCTACGCTTACGGTCCGCGAGAATTTGCTTCTCGGCGCCTATCGGCGACGAGATCAGAGTGGGATTGACAGCGACTTGGTAAAAATGCTCGAGCTGTTTCCGCGCTTGCATGATCGGCTTGCGGGTCCCGCCGGCAATCTTTCCGGCGGCGAGCAACAGATGCTCGCTATCGCCCGCGCGTTGATGGCGCGGCCGCGCTTGTTGCTGTTGGATGAGCCGTCGATGGGTTTGGCGCCACTGCTAGTTCAGGAAATCTTTCGGACTTTGAAAGCAACTGCATCAAAGCGGCTTGTCGATCTTGCTGGTGGAACAGAATGTCCGCCAGGCGCTCAAGATCGCCGAGTACGCTTACGTCATGGAGAACGGCTCGATTGTCTTGTCGGGGCGCAGTGATGAGTTGTTGCACAACGACCGAATCATCGCGGCCTACCTCGGCGGTTAGTATTGCCTTGTCACGCTGGCTTTCATTTCATCTCTGTTGGAAAACACTACACTTCGCACTCGCGGCAGTTGTCGAAGTTGCAGGAGCCTGCAGGGAATCCAGCGGGTTTCCGGCGACGGGCGCAGAACTTACAGGTTTGTTCCCAATTGTGCCGAACAATCGCTGTTTGTGCGCTTTGTGGTTGGTGCGATTTTCACGGTTTGTCCGATAGTTGCGCGACTGGCCGGTTCTGTCCCGAGAAACCAGCAGAGTGTTTGTGGCATGGATTCTGCCTAATGTTGTCCCTAGAATTTTGATTCCAAGGGAAGGAGGAGTTTCGATGGATGAAATTTTAACCGCGGGAGAAGTAGCTGAGCTGCTACAGATCCACCCGCGGACGGTTTACAAGCTGGTCAAGCAGGGGTCGATTCCTGGGCGCAAGTTCGGCGGGGGATGGCGTTTTAGCCGAACCGATATTGTCGCAATGGTTTCACCCCAAGGGCAACCGCCGGCGCCGCGCCAGCTGCACACCGAAGAACGCTAGTTTTCCCAGATCGACTTTCCACTAAGAAGCCCTCCCTGATCGAGTCGTGCCGACTTCGAACGGGAGGGTTTTTTATTTCAGCGCGTCAATTCCCCATCACGACAGCCCGTGCCGGCTTGCTTCCAATACGCCGAGCAGCTAGGAAGGACAGATCATCTGTTTTAAAGGACGGCAACCATGGATGGGGCACTGGCGGGCATCAAAGTCATCGAAGCGGCGAGTTATGTGACCGGGCCGTTCGCGTCGCAGCTCCTGGCGGACTTGGGCGCAGATGTGATCAAAGTCGAGGAGCCTCAACGCGGCGATCCGTTTCGCGGCTGGGGCGAGCGCAACTACTCGTCGACGTTTTGCAGTCTCAACCGCAACAAGAAAAGCGTTACGGTAGATTTTCGTACCGATGAGGGGCGCGATGTGCTGCTTCAGTTATTAGCCAGCGCCGATGTGTTTATTCAAAACTTTCGCCCCGGCGTCTTGGACAAACGCGGCCTCGGTTACGATGACATCAAAAAGCTCAATGCCAAGATCGTTTACTGTTCGATTTCCGGCTTCGGTCCCAAGGGGCCGTACCGCGACATGCCGGGCTACGATACCATCGGCCAGGCGCGCAGCGGCTTGTTGAGCTTGCTGACCGATCCGGGCAAGCCGCAAGGCATGGGCATCTCGTTTTCCGATCATCTGACCGGCATGTACGCCTGCTACGGCGTGTTGGGCGCGCTGATGAATCGCACGCTCAGCGGCGAGGGGCAGCATGTCGAGACTTCGTTACTGCGCGCCTCGATATCTTTCGTCAGCGAGAGTGCGGCGCGCTATTTCGAGACCGGCCATGTGCCGCGGCGCAAGCATCGCACGACCACCGCCGGCGTGTTCGCCTTCGAAGACCAAGACGGCCTAGCGTTCGTGTTGCACATGTCGTCGCCGGATAAATTCTGGCTTGGCCTGTTCGACGTCGTCGGTAAACCGGAGTGGGCCCGGGATCCGCGCTTCAACAACCGCAAATCGCGGGTGGAAAACTACGATGCGTTGAACGAACTGCTGACGCCGATCTTTCGCGCTGGCAAGCGCGACGATTGGCTGCGCCGGCTGATCGCCAAAGACGTACCGGCGGCGCCGATCAACACCCTCGACGAAGTGTTCGCCGATCCGCAGGTCAAAACTTACGGTTTCCCGATCGAAGTGGAGCATCCGCAAATGGGCAAGATGCAGCTCATCGGCAACGCCGTCGACATGAGCCGCACCCCGCCGACGATCGATCGTCCGCCGCCGGTTTTGGGCGAACAGACCGAAGAGATTCTCAGTAGCCTGGGCTTGGATGCGGCGTCCATCGCCTCTCTCCGCGCCAAAGGAGCAATCTGAAATTACCTTGGAGTAATGGAGTGGCGGAATGATGGTGTAGTGGGTGCGGATAATCCAACACTCCAAAACTACAATACTCCATCACTCCAGTCCCGTGAGTCCACAATGCGTCATCCGAGCTTACTTCTGTTATCGCACGACCACCATCATGGTCTGGCGCTGGCCTTGCGCTGCCGCAAGCAGGGGCTTGGCCAGATCAAGCCCATGGGTGCCGAGGGGTTGCGCGAGCGCGCCAAGGAGTTTTTAGAATTTTACCGCGCTAATCTGGTGGCCCATTTCAATGCTGAAGAACAAGTCCTGTTCCCGCTGATGCGTCAACAGGTAGCCGGTTGTGATGTCATGATCGATCGGCTGGTGCAGGATCATGACCAGCTGCGCCGCGCCATGCCGCAGCTCGAATCCGGCACGAGCTTGGCGAAGCTCATTTTTGACTTGGGTGATCTGCTTGAGCGCCATATTCGCACAGAAGAGCGCGAACTGTTTCCGCTCTTCGAGGCGCATGTGGATGCGGCGCAAGCAGAGCAGGTCGGCGCAAAATTGAAGGAACTGCTCAATCCTCAAGGTGCGTGATAACCGACCAAACAGAGCGTCGCGGTCAGTCCATTAACTTTAGCAAGACATGGCGCCGGTTTTTTGTGTGTGGGCGCACTTGGCCAGGCCAGCGGCCGTCTTCGATGGCCTTGTCCCACGCCGCGCTCGTGAGTACGTCGGGGCTTTCCAACTCATAGATCGCGGTGTAGACCGGCTCGTTGGGAATCTCGATGGTCTTGCTTTCGCCGCCGATATTCATGGTCAGCGTGCCGCGTTTGTAGCGCGATACGCCGAGGACACCGGGGACTTTAAGCAGATTGGGCACATGCTCTTTGTCGTAGACTTCGTTGAAGATCGCGTCGTGCTCGGCGTCGACATCCATGCTGGCGATCATCAAGTATTTTGCTTTGCCTGCCATGATTGAATTCTCCTTGTGGTTCTCGCGGTGGATTTACATGCCCAAAAAGCTGCCGAGCTCCGGTGCCGGCGATTTGATCTCGACAACGATGGACTCCTCGATGCCCTCGACGCCATGGGGCACGCCCTTGGGGTGGCGACAGACATCGCCGGGGCCGAGAATGAACTCTTCCGTTCCCACGGTCATTTTGACTTTGCCTTTGACGACATAGGCGAGCGACTCGTGGGTATGCACATGCAGCGGCGCGCCGACGCCGGGGGTGTAATAAATTTCCAAAAAGGTCATCTGCTCGCCGGTGATGAGCGGTTTCACTAGTAAATCGCCGCCGTACATCGGCTTGCCTTCGATGGCTTTGACGGTGATCGCTTTGACATCGGCGTTCTTCGATAGAATCATTTGGCGCTCCTTTGAATGGTTCGGTGGATCGATTGAAGACTGGGCGGATTCTAGCCAGGGGTTCAATCCAAGTCAACGTAATTGGACTTGGACGGCGGTGCTTCTCGCGTTTTTCATCAATCCTTGATAATTGAGGGAAAGCCGGTCATCCAAGCCGGTCCTGCAGCCGGAGGAATCATGTTGGTGCAAGCTCTGGATCATTTCGTCGTGCCGGTTAACGACATTGTCGTCGCCGAGGATTTTTACGTGCAAGTGTTCGGCGGCAGGATCGCCAAACGCAACGGTCTTAACGTCAAATCGCAAAGCCTCGGGCCGCATACGTTCCTGGACATCGCCGGCAAGCGCATCGGCGTTTATCTGCAAAAAGAAGAGCGCGGCCAACCGGTCGCCCCGCGCGGCACACCGACCTATTCGTTTACCACCACCAAGCATGGCATCGAGGAGGTGATGGATGTGCTGGCGAAATGGAAGATCCCTTTCGAAGGGCCGCAAAAAAACACTCATCCGTTCGCCACCACGACGCTGTTTTTTGCCGATCCCGCGGGTAACAATTTCGCGGTCTATGTGCCGAGCATCGATGGCCAGAGCGCAGCCGCAACGGGTGAACGGCTCACCGGGGTCGGCTACTTGGAGTTGGAAGCGCCCAAGCTCGACGAGTCGATCAAATTTTACCAGGCGGTGTTGGGCTTCGAGCTGCTTAACCATGGGTTGGATACTAAGACCAATCGCAACCAGGCAGCCATGCGCATGGCCAGCGGTCAATACCTGATCCTCACGGAATCGGATTTCCGCCCAAAGGGCTATCCGATGAGCCGCAAGATCCCTGGACCCCATCTTGGCTTTTACGTCGCACCGGCTCAATGGCGCGATGCGCTCGCCCAGCTCGACCGTCTCGGCATTCCGAACGGTGACCGCGGTGAAGAAGCCAAAGGCCGCCACCCCGGCGGCACCGCCGGAACGTACATGGACGATCCGGCGGGGTACGTGATTCAGTATATCAGCGAGGGGATGCAGTGAGGCGGCCGCGGCCGTAGGCGACGAATACGCAGAGCATGCCGGTCGCGAGGGGCATCAGCGCCGTTGCGGGATCACCGATGATCACGGTCACCACAACGGCGCCAATCATGATGATGGTTAAACCAGCGGCGGCGAGCGGCGTGAGCCCAGGGCGAACCTTTAAAAGCCATGGGAGTATCAAGCCGATGGCGCCGAGCATCTCCGCGACGCCAATGAAGCGGAGAAACCATCCTGGCATGGCAATCTGCTTTGTCATTTCCTCGATGGGGGTGATCAACTTCATGCCGCCGGTGAATAGAAAGAGCGCGGCGAGCAATCCTTGGATAATCCACAGTGCAATGTTCATGATTGGTTTCCTATGTGGTGACTGTCCTCTGTTTGGGGTTGTTGCATGGTTTGATCCGTTGAGCGGTGATTATTTGCTGGATGATTCCGCCACTGATTTCAATTGCGCTAGGCCCTTCTCGAAATCGCCGCCGACCATTTTATCCATGTTCATGACTAGGCCGAAAGCCTTGGCCATGAAATTGTTTTCACCTGCCATACTCCAAGTGACCAGGGTTTTGTCGGCTTCGGGCTTGAAGCTGAACTCCGTGGTGTTGGTCGCCTCAAATGGTTTCTTGAATTCGAGCGTGATACGCACGAGTTCGCTGGGTCGGCTCTCCGTCAGTGTCATGCGTCCTTCACCGACATCGCTATTGCCGGCCCACGAGTAGATAGCCCCAGCTCCAGCGGGCGCGCCTTCATGAGTTGTTTTCATGTTCGGATCGAGTTTCGCCCAGGGTGACCAGCCATCCCATTTATGAAAGTCGTTAACCTGCGCGAACACCGCTGGCGTGGGTGCCGCAATGACGGCCGAGCGGGTGACGCGAAATTCCGCGGGTTGTAGGGCAACGATCACGATGAATATGGCGACTAACGCGACCAGCGCAATAAAGATTTTCTTGATCACAAAAATTCCTCCTCATCGATGCACTCCGGGCAATTTAGCGCATACTGGCAATGCGCCGTAGCGTCATTAGCAGGTTTGAAGCCTTCGATCATCTTAACCGCCGGCGAGGGCGCCGACGATCATGAAAGGCTCGGCGCCGGAAGCGACGGCCCCAGGCAAAGGCGCGTCGGGCGAATCATGGGAAAGATCCTCGCCACAGGCGAAGAAGCGCACGTACGCGCGGCGCTTGTGCGTGACATGGTCGCGAATCGTCCCGCGCAGCATCGGATAGCGCGCTTCGACGGCGTCGAGCACCGAGCGTTGGGTGACTGGCGCCGCAACGTCGAGTGCGATCTCGCCGTCGACTTGCGAGAGTTTGCGCAAGTGGGGTGGCAGCGTAACCCGGATCATGGCAGTGTCTGGACTTCGACGGACACCACCGGTGGAAGATCACGTACGATCGGCTGCCAGTTGTCGCCGGCATCCGCTGATACGTAAACTTGCCCGCCGGAAGTGCCGAAATAGACACCGCATTTATCGAGCGAATCGACCGCCATAGCGTCGCGCAAGACGTTCACATAGCAGTCGCTCTGCGGTAATCCTTTGGTCAGCGCTTCCCAGTCGTTGCCGCCGCTGCGGCTCCGGTAGACGCGCAGCTTGCCGTCAAGCGGGAAGTGCTCGGAGTCGCTCTTGATCGGCACGACGTAAATCGTGTCGGGCTCATGAGCGTGGACGTCGATGACAAAGCCGAAATCGGTGGGTAGGTTGCCGCTTATCTCATGCCAGGAATCGCCGCCGTCATCGCTGCGCATGACATCCCAGTGCTTTTGCATGTACAGCACGTCCGGACGCGAGCGGTGCATGGCGATACGGTGCACGCAATGGCCGACCTCAGCAGTTGGGTTGGGAATGTAGAGCGAATGCAGACCGCGGTTGATCGGCTGCCACGTCTTGCCGGCATCGTCGGTGCGAAACGCACCCGCCGACGAGATCGCGATTAAGATCCGGTTCGGGTTGTGCGCATCCAGGAGGATTGTGTGCAAACACATTCCACCGGCACCCGGCGCCCAGGATGACCCCGAGCCGTGACCACGCAGCCCGGCCAGTTCCTGCCAGGTTTGGCCGCCGTCATTGGAGCGGAACAAAGCTGCGTCTTCGACCCCGGCGTAAACAATGTTCGGATCGGACAGGGAGGGTTCGAGATGCCAGACGCGCTTGAACTCCCACGCGTGCGCCGTACCGTCGTACCACTGGTGCGTGGTCAGGGGCTTGCCGCTTTCAGGTGAGGTGTCGTAAACGAACTTGTTGCTCTCGCCTTTGGGGCTTCCGTCTGGGGCGGTGGTGGGTTCGCCGGGAGGCGTTCCGGGTTGGTGCCATGTCTTACCGCCATCATCCGAGCGTTGAATGATTTGGCCGAACCAGCTGCTCGTCTGTGACGCATACAAACGATTCGGATCAACCGGAGAACCATTGATATGGTAAATCTCCCATCCGGCGAAATGGGGCCCGCTAATATCCCATCGTTCGCGCTTACCGTCCGCCGTCAGAATGAACGCGCCCTTGCGGGTGCCAACCAAAACTCGAACTCCGCTCATAATTTGCTCCTTTGTGAATTTGACGCTGCAATGGCCCGATCCAGCTTCACAGCGACCGGCCGTCGAAATGTTGAACTGGAACTTTCTCCAGGTCGACTCCATCGAGACAACGAATATTAATTGCCGCCGTCGGATTGCCTTTCGGATCGACACCTTCGCCAAACGGATGAATGCCACAGGTCGGGCAAAAGCGATGCTTGATGACATGCTTGTTGAACGTGTAAGTGGCCATATTGTTTTCCGGCGTAAGCAAGTGCATCTGAGCGCGCGGCACAAACCACAGGAGCGAGCCTTTACGTCCGCACATGGAGCAATTGCACGCCATCGCGCCGGTGAGTTCGCCTTCGACTTCAAGGATTATCTTGCCGCAGTGACAGCTACCTTTGTACTTCATGGGGCAACCTCCAAATTTGTGCACATCTTTGTTCATATCGATGATCGGCATTACAACGCGATTTCGTCGTAGCCGCGTCCGAGGAATTGGACAAAACAAAAGCCGTGGCCAAACGGATCGACCATGAGTGCGAGTTTACCCCACTTGTGCGTTGTCATCGGCGTTTCTATCCGCGCCCCGGCTGATACCGCTCGCTGAATCGCCGGGTCGATATCTTCAACGACAAAATCAAGATGGACCGGCGTCCAATGACGCTCGTAGCTCCGACGCTGCGATGTCGTTGGCGAGGCTGGTGTTCCAGTCGACCTGATGAGCAGATAAATGGGCGCCGGACCGCCAAGCATTTCGACTCCGAAGTCACCAAGGCGACGGCCAATCCTTAACCCGAACGCCGATTGGTAAAAGCGAGCGGCTTTGTCGAGATCGTCAACGTCGATGTTTACAAGAGCGTTCATGGCTTGGGTATTTATTCCATGGCGAAATCGATCACGCTAGCGATATTCACTATTCAATACTAGCCCAGCGGCAACCCCGGGACCTCGATGACCGGCCGCACCTCGACTGTACCCTTGCGCGCCATGGGAATACGCCCGGCGACGCCAAGCGCTTCGTCGAGATCCTTGGCATCGATTAAAAAATAGCCGCCCAACTGTTCGCGGGTCTCGGCAAATGGGCCATCGGTGACCAACCGTTTGCCGTCACGCACCCGCACGCTGGTCGCCATCGTAGTCGGGTGCAGCGGGTTGGCGCTCAGATATTTTCCGCTTGAATGCAGCTCTTGGGCGAGCTGCGCGGACTCGGCGTAACAATCCTGCCGCTCAACCTCGCTCAACGGAGTTTGCTCGTTTAGGTAGATCAGTAACATGTACTTCATGGGCAGCCCTCCGTCACTTCTTCTCTGCCGCTGCAGCCATATTGGCTGCGCGCTTTTTTAATTCTTTTGCCGGGACGTCTTCTTTGTGCGTCGCTACATGCCAGACATGACCGAAGGGATCTTCCAAGGAGCCGCTGCGGTCGCCGTAAAATTGGTCCGTCACCGGACGCAGCACTTTCGCACCGGCAGCGACAGCCTTTTTTACAACCCGGTCGACGTCTTGGACGTAGAGATGAATATGCACCGACGTGCCGCCAAACGATTTCGGCCCGCGAAAGTTCATATCCGGATATTCGTCGGCGAGCATGATATGGGAATCGTCAATCTGGATTTCCGCGTGGCCGATGGTTCCTCCCGGCGCCGGCATGCGCATGATCTCCTTGGCTGCGAAAGCTTTCTTGTAATATGCGATGGCGCTGGCCGCGCCTTTCACACTCAAATACGGTGTGACGGCGTGGTAACCCCGAGGAATAGGTTTCACGGTCTTTTTCATAGACGATTCCTTTTACGCCTGTCAAAAAACGTTGCGCAAATTGCTTCAGCCATTTTATCGATCTCGATTAACCGGCGCGGGCTTATCGCCCGGCAAAGTCATTTTACAGGGCGATCATGGCATTGAACCCGCCCCAAAACATGCGCTTGCCGTCAAACGGCATGGCTTTGGGATCCATCATCTTCGCCAGGCGCGGGTCTTTCATCACTTTGGCGTTGACGCGGTCGCGCTGTGCGCGCGACTTGTAGACTATGTAAGCGAAAATCACGGTTTCGCCGGGTTTCAGCTTGACGCTCTGCGGAAATGACGTGTGTTTGCCTGGCTTCACATCGTCAGCCACGCATTCTACGTACTCAAGGGCACCATGGTCGCGCCAGACTTTACCGGCGGTCTGGGCCATGCGCCGATAAGCTGCGAGGTTTTTCTTCGGCACGGGTAGAACGAATCCGTCGACGTAACGCATGAGGAATCTCCTTTATTCAACTATTATTGTCGGTCGTACGCTTGCTTCAATTTGGCAATGTCTATTTTGCCCATTTGCATCATCGCGGCCATGACGCGTTTGGATTTCTCAGGGTCCGGGTCCTGCAACATCTCGACCAATGCGGAGGGGACCACCTGCCACGACAATCCGAATTTGTCCTTGAGCCATCCACACTGGCTCTTTTGACCGCCGTCGGATAACTTCTCCCACAGGTCGTCAACTTCTATTTGAGATTTGCAGTCCACCGACAGCGATATGGCTTCATTAAATTTGAATATCGGGCCGCCGTTCAAAGCGATGAAATCCTGACCCTCGAGCTGGAAGGCGATGGTGAGGACGGATCCCTTCGGTCCCGGACCCGCATCGCCACAGCGCAGGATTTTATTAATCTTCGAGTTCTTGAAGATAGACAGGTAGTGGTTTACCGCCTCTTCAGCGTTGTTATCGAACCATAAACACGGCGTGATTTTTTGCATGACGTCTCCCTACTTTATTCTTTCGGCAACCCGGTAATCTCCCGCAAAGGCCGCACTTCGACGGGGCCGATGCGCGCCCCTGGCACTCTCGCGGCGATGCTGACCGCCTCGTTGAGATCCTTGGCATCGATCAGAAAATAGCCGGCGATCTGTTCGCGGGTCTCGATGAACGGCCCGTCGGTGACGATGGTTTTGCCTTCGCGCTGCCGTACGATGACCGCCGTCGCCGCCGGCTGCAGCGGCGAGGCACTGAGATATTGCCCATTGGCGTGGAGCTGGTGGGTAAGCGCGATAGATTCGGCCAGCATCTGCTGTTGCTTGTCTTTGCTGATCTGGTCAAAGGCGACCTCGTCATGGTGAACCAATAACATGAATTTCATAGGCCTAACTCCAACTCCTACCGTCGCCTGTCACGCTGCTACCGTCACCATCCAGCCGACGCCGAAACGGTCGGCGACCATGCCGAAGCAGGGCGACCAGAACGTCTTTGCCAGCGGCATCTGCACTTGACCGCCTTCGGCTAGTGCTGCGAACTTGCGCTTGGCATCGGCTTCATCGGCGGCTGTTAGCGACAGGGAGAATCCTTGGAAACTGGTTTGCCCGGTGCAGTGACCGTCGGAGGCCATGACGTTGGCGTCGCCAACGCGCATGCACAGATGCATGATTTTATTGTCCGAGCCGGGCGGGACCATGCCAGGCGCGGGCGGTTCCGGACTGTCTTTGAAGCGCATCAGCATCAAGACTTCGGCGCCTAGAGCTTTCTTGTAAAATTCGATCGCCTCTTCGCAGCGGCCATTGAAAAATAGATAGGGTTCGATAGCCATACTCGTATCTCCTTTTTTGTTTGTTGCTGTGTGATCGTTCTACTTATTCCGTTAAGCAGTCTATGTTTCCCGGATTACTTATTTTCGCAGGGAGTCGGGCGCCATCGCTCGGGCAATTCTATTCGGCCGGGTTGACCTTCGCTGTCGACTCCTCATCGAGCGCACGGATTTCGAAGGTCGCTACGCGGATACCGGGATGCTTCGCCATCAACTCCGTGGCTTGCTTTAGGTCATGGGCATCGAGCAAGAGAATTCCGCCGATTTGTTCTTTGGTTTCGGCGAATGGTCCATCGGTGTTGGACACTTTGCCGTCTCGGTAGCGCAGCGTTTTAGCGTTCCGCGCATTGTCTAGCGCCTCCAGGCGTATGAAATGACCGTTTTTGCGAAGGATATCGTCGTACGCGGAACATGCCTTGATAAAGCTCTCGCGCTCACTTTCAGAAAGCACCTCGAATTTCGTTTCATCCAGGTACGAAAGGCAAAGATACTTCATGGTTGCGTTCTCCGACCGGTCATTACGGCGGTCAACCCGTTTGTCTATCAACCATAGTCGAACACGAATCATCCAATTCGACACATCCGTTAGAATTCTTCGTTGCTGCGCCGCTTACCGCGAAATCGGAATCCAGATTTCCATGCCGCCCATGCCGGTCTGAGGATTAAACTCTTCATTGTAGCGTTCGAACCACGGCGACTCGGCGACCTTTAGCCCGGATTGGCGAATCCAGCCATTCCATATCTTGTCGATCGTAGTGCCAATGGTCGATACATGATCCGAGTGCGTTAAGACCGCATATTCTTGGCCGGGGAGACGTACGGTTGTCAACTCGGGCGGCAGCTTCGCGGCATCTGTCACTTCGACGCCGCAGAGATAGTCGAATCCATGCCCCGGCCGATTGTTCCAGCAGACGCCATAAGCAACCTTGCCCACCTGGCCAGGAACTTTGCCGATTTGAGGGATGAAATTTTCCCACTGCATGGGAATTTTGCTCCGGTTCTCGAACGTATAGCTCTGGTTCAATCCCGCAATCAGCATTTCCCGCCCATGTTCGAATCGAAGCGGGCCCAGGCCCAGCGCTTGGGCGCGAATGCCGGCTTCCTGCCTTCTGAGTTCGGGAGTAAACTCTGCGCCAAAGTCCTCGGCTTCGAACACCTGGCGAATCTCGATTTCACAATCTTCGTTATGGGGATTGGGGCAGCGCTTGACCCACTGGATTGCCTCTTCCTTTGACTTTACTTGCCACAACCAGAATCCAGCGACTAGTTCTTTGGTCTCGACGAACGGTCCATCGATCACCGTCCGCGTGCTTCGAGAAAACCGAACGCGCGCGCCTTTTGAGCTTGGGTGGAGTCCCTCACCGGCGAGCATGACACCGGCTTTCACCAGTTCTTCGTTGAAGTTGCCCATTTCGGCCAGTAGCTGCTCGCTGGGCATCACGCCCGCTTCCGAATCCTTGGTGGCTTTAATTAAGATCATGAATCGCATTTATGTCTCCTTTTTGGCTTAATTCCCCGATGCGCCGCACGATTTCAGCCAGGGTACCGATTCTTACATCAAGTAGTCGATTGGCAGGTTGCCAAATCGACAAAAGCTCAATTAATTTTCTTGTTCAGCTGGCGAATGCCAGTAACGCAGCGCCGGCATCCAGGCCATCGCTCTCGCCCGGATTGCGGTTTTCACCAGCGACGAATTCTTACAGATCTTCGATACCCAGCTTCACCGTAGCGTCGCTCCACGCAGCGACAAACTGCTGTTCGACCAGCGTGGCTTCGCTATGGCGGTTTTGCGCCATCAAGCTTTGCCACAGGCCAAAAAGTAGCCGGCCGTCACGCGGTTGTTTCCCAATGGCTGCCCGAAAGACGGATTCCGCCTCCCTAGGCCGCCCGCTGCGCAGCAGCGCGGCGGCTAACGATTGCCGCACCGGGTAGAACCATGCCGGCGGCTCGTCGTATTGGATTTTGGCCTCAAGTTTGACGGCCCGGCGCCATGCTTCGATGGACTGGTCTTTTTCGCCGCGCTCCCAGGCAAGCTGGGCATCGAGAGTGGCAGCGGCGAGGGCAAGAATATCCGACGATTTATTGTTAATCAAAAATTGCGATTCTCCCGGCACCGCCTTGCGCATGGTTTCAAACTGCTTTCGCTCCGCCGCCGCGTCGGCGAGTTTGCCCTGTCCAGCCAGCGCCATCGCGCGCGCGTAATGGCGGAAAGTCCGGTGCAGCTTGCGGTCGGGACCCGGATCGGCCGCGTTGAGAATATCGTCCCAGCGATGGAAGCGCAGATCGACCATCAACGGGTAGAGGTGAAAGCCTTCAAGCATTTGCATCTGGGAATCTGCGTCGCCGACATTTTTTGCCATTTGTAGCGCTGCTTGCTTCGCTTCGTCGTAGCGTCCCTGCTGCGCGCGCGCGTAAGAGATAAAGTGAATGTTGTGGGTCCAGTACATCAACGGATACACGCCGGAAGCTCCCGTCCGCTGAACAAACGCCGCGTCCGCCGCCGCCGCATCGACATTGGTTTTCGCCGCCAGCTCGTAGTCGCCGGTCTGGAGAAAAATATGGCCCGGCATGTGGACCAGATGTCCGGCACCGGGAACCAGCGTCATCAGGCGCTGGGCGCTGGGGATCGCGCGCTCGAGGTTGGGCGAAGCTTCCACCGCATGAATGTAGAAATGGTTTGCACCCGGGTGATGCGGATTGCGCTTCAAGACGGATTCGAGTACCGCGACCAGCTCGAGGGTGCCGGGCGCTGGCTTGCCGTCGGCTGTCCAGAGCTGCCACGGCCGGAGCATCATCAGGCTCTCGGCAAACAGAGTGGCGGCATCGAGGTCGTCGGGGTATTTTTTCACCACTGCGCGCATGGCGTTGCTGTATTCGAGGTGGAACTTCTTCCAGTCCGACTTTGGGTTCGCCGAAGGATAGCGCTTCTGTAAAGCGCGGATGTAGTCTTGCTCGCGAGCGCTCGCCTTGGGCGCGCGCTCGAGCGCTTGCCGGACCGCGCCGTAGGTCGCTTTGGCGCGGTTAGCATCCACCGCGCTATCGTTGTAGTTCTGCCCGGTGGCAAGCGCGATGCCCCAATACGGCAGCGCGGCTTCGGGGTCGAGCTCAGCGGCGCGGTGAAAGTAACGCGCGGCTTCGTCATGATTGAAGCCGTAGAGAAGCGTCAGCCCCTGGTCGAAGTAGGTTTGCGCTTCAGCATTTCTGGTTGTGATCGGATGATGGTAGTTGCCCAATCCAGGGTGAAGCTCAACCACTTTCGCCCGTTTATTTTCATGCGGGTGCTGGCCCATTGCTGTAGAAATGAGAAATGTAAGAATGAAAAAGACCACCATGGCTCGCATTACTTGCCTCCTTTTGATTTATTCAAGCGTCTCCTTACACGCCGGATTGTGATTTCTCGCTTCATTCGGAATGACACCCCCAAAGGATCGCGCCATTCGACGATTGCCAGTTCCTTCATCACTTTTCTACTCGTCCCACGTCGGTCCGTTCCGCAGCGGCGAGGCTGTCCCCGTGCTTTTCTTGATTATCAGAGCGTCCGCCTTGGTCATCGCCGGTAGCCGCGAACAAAGGGTGAACCCGCGACGCCGTCGTACCCCCGCTGCCGTAAGGACGGGTGATGATCTCCAATAGATGGCCATTCGGGTCGGCAAAGTAGACCCCGCGCCCACCGTCCCAGGTATTGATCTGGTCGCGCTCGAGGCGGCCGGGGTCGGCCCAGTACGGCAGGCGCCGCTGGCGAATCCGCTCGAAGATCTCGTCAAATTCGGCCTCGCTCACCAGAAAAGCATAGTGTTGCGACGTGATCTCGCCGTTGGCACTGGTGCGGTATTCCTCAACGTTCATATAGTCCAGCGAGGTATCGCACACTTTTACCACTGCAAACGGACCGACTAGGACGGGCGCGGGCAGACCCAAAATCTCAGTCAAGAACGTTGCCGAGATGTCTTTGTCGCGCGCGGCAACGATGGTGTGGTTCAATTGGATGGTCATGGTCGTGATCCTTTCTGTTGAGAGAGTTGACCGCCTGAATGTCGCCCCAATAAATAATGGCGGAGTTGTTGCGTGAGTGCGAAAGATTGGGCTAGCATTTGCTGCTGCTTGTTCTTGGTGATCCTGGCGAAGGCTGCTTCGTCAAGCTGAATCGGCATCATGTATTTCATTTGCCTAGGAGCTCAGTGCCTCTCGCCGACAGGCCCGCGGCTTTCGCTAAGCGCCGGCGACGGCATTCCTTGTTGGGCTAGCTACGCTATCTATAGCCAGCTACGTCGGCGGGTTTGCCGGCGTCCTGAATTTCGACGAGATATCTCCAGGCATCCGGTTGGCTGCCGTCGAGATCGGTGAAACTATAGATTTTCGCCAGCTGCCCGCTGGACAATGACTTGCCGTTCCAGCGCGACCGGTCGGGATCTTGTGCGAGCGCCGCGACGGCACGGCCGACAAACGCTGGACTCTCGGAAATGGCGAAGTGGGGACTGATCTTGGTCGCGTCACGCCAGGTTGACTCGGTGACGCCGTAGGCCTCGAGCATGAACTCTGAGCGCAGCCAACCGGGAGTGAGCGACACGGCCGTCGCGTTATAGGGTTTCAGCTCGTGTGCCAGTGCGAACGCCATTCGATTCACCGACGCCTTGGCCAGGTCGTAGAAAAAAGAGACCCGGTAGTTGGCCGCATTGTACTCATCGGTCCCGTCAGTCACCTCGACAACCAGGCCGCCTGGGGTCTTGATAAGCAGCGGTATCGCGAAGTGGCTGGTGATGGCATGGGTGTCCACCGCCAAGCGCAGGGTGCGCAGCCCATAGTCCAAAGAGGATTCCCAGACCGATTTGTTCCATTCCATTTTAGTAGCGCCCCAAATGTCGTTCACCAGGATGTGCAGGCCGGCCTGTTCGTTTTCAATGCGAGTCACTAGCGCGCGCACCTCGTCGGGCACGAGATGGTCGACCTGGACCGCGACGCCGCGGCCGCCGGCATCGTCTACGAGAGCCGCGGTCTCTTCGATTGTCTCCGGCCGGTTCATCTCCGATCGCTCGGACCGCGTCGTTCGCCCAGTGACGTAAACGGTCGCTCCGGCCGCTCCTAGCTGGACGGCTATCCCGCGTCCCGCTCCGCGAGTCGCTCCGGCGACCAAGGCAATTTTTCCTTTAAGTCCCCGACTCATCATTCACCTCTATCTCGCTCGTTTTCGCCTAGGATGCCACAGAGGGTCGCCAATGGTTTCTATCGCTTCTTGTTTTTTGCTTCTGCTCTTGCCAGATTTTCCTTTACTCTAACTTTCACAATTTTGCTGATCAAGGTGTAAGGAACGGGCTGATCGAGTGGAAACCTCAAGTTGCCCTTGGGACCTTCATAAACTGATTTCACTTTCTTGAATTTCTCATCTCCCCCGGTTACCGGAGGATAAAACCCGATATGATTTTTGAAAGCGGCAAAATAAACCAAATGGCCTTTCAGAGTGAAGGCCGGCATCTGATAGCTAATAGTTTCTTGCGCATCCGGCGCCGCTTTCTTAATCGTTATCCGGATCTTTTCTAGAATTTTCTGAACTTCATTTGGGAAGCTCGCAATATACCCATCTATGTCTTTGGCTGCCGTTGGTTTGGTTCTCATCTTAATTCCTTCGTAAGATCCTCAATAAGATCCTGAACCGCCCTACGCCGGCGGAGAGCTGCTGGGGAAAACCGTCAGCTTTTAGCCAGGCATCCCCACTGTATGACTTGGCGTTTTGTCCTAGGGCTTGAGATCAATCGCTGCCTTGAGACTGCCGTCCATATACATGGGCACCGATTCATGAATGTGACTGATGAGCCACTGACCGTTGATCTTCCGCAAACAAAGAGTCTCGCGAAACCAAATGTCCGTATCCTCGCCATCGGTTCTTGGTCCGGTCCAACGATTCAATCCATGGCAGTAGGCGACGTCATTGCCCACGATAATTTCGCAATGGCCAATTTCGTACCCGATGGGACCTCTCCACGTTGCGAACCAGCCCGCCAGATCCTCCTGGAGAGGCAACTGTTGCAGCGGGGTTTCGATGAAATAACCCACGGAGTTTTCGCTGAAAGTAGCTAACACTCCGTGCACGTTCTTGGTGCGGATTGCGTTCGCCCGCGCTTCTATCGTCACGCGAATCCGGGCTTCGTCATGCGATTCGGGGTTTGTGGAACTTTTGTCTGGGGCGGCCATTGTCATCGCTTTTTTGGTTCGCGCTAATTCACGATCTACACTACTTAGTCGTCCGGACCGGTCGTCAATCGACAACCGCCAGATTATTTTTTCAGCTCCTCAAGACGGCGCTCCAAAAACCGCTTTTCGGGCCCTTGTTGGGTAAGGCTCAAGGCCCGTTCGTAGGCATCTCGGGCGTCGTCGGTCCGCCCGACCCGACGGCAGAGATCCGCCCGCGCCGCATGGGCGAGATGGTAATTCTCAAGGTCGCCGCGCGCCAGAATTGCCTCGATCAAATTGAGGCCAGGCTCGGGACCGTCACGCATCGCGACGGCTACCGCGCGGTTCAGTTCGATTACGGGCGATGGCTCGGCCCGTGCCAGGAGATCGTACAATGCCACGATTTGGTCCCAATCGGTGACACTGGCGTTGGCTGCGTTTGCGTGCACGGCTGCGATCGCGGCTTGAATGGTGTATGGGCCGACCTCGCCGGCCGCGACCGCACGTTGCACGAGGGCGGAACCTTCTCTGATGTAATCGCGGTTCCACAGCGCCCGGTCCTGGTCTTCCAACAGCACCAGATCGCCGGTAGGGGACATGCGTGCCGCGCGCCGCGAATCTTGCAGCAGCATGAGCCCCAGAAGCCCCGCGACGTCCGGCTCCGGGAGCAAATCGAAGAGTAACCGGCCGAGGCAAATCGCCTCGTTGGCAAGATCGTGGCGCGTGATTTCCGCGCCTGAGGATGCCGAATATCCCTCGTTGAATACCAGATAGACGACGCGCAGTACCGCCTCCAAGCGATCGGGTAGATCGGCGCGCGACGGTACCTGGTAGGGGATTCGCGCGTTGCGAATCTTTGCCTTGGAGCGCACGATGCGCTGGGCCAATGTGGAAACCCCGGTTAGAAATGCGCTCGCGATCTCTTCGGTGGTAAGACCGCACACCTCGCGCAAAGTGAGCGCTACCTGAGCGTCTAGCGCCAGAGCCGGATGGCAGCAAGTGAAGATCAACCGCAGCCGGTCGTCCTCGACGTTGTCGTTGTCCTGCGCAATAGAGTCAATGTTCGCGCTCGTGAACCGTTCGGCGAAATCGTTGGGCAGTGGGTCGAGCCGAGAGCGTCTGCGGATCGCGTCTATGGCCTTGAATCGCCCTGTCGAGACCAACCAAGCTCGCGGCTTGGCCGGTACGCCGTCGCTCGGCCACTGCTCTAATGCTGCTTTAAAGGCTTCGTGTAGCGCTTCCTCGGCGAGATCGAAGTCGCCGAGCAAGCGAATCAGAGTCGCGAGGACCGCACGCGATTCGGTACGGTAGACGGTGTCCACCGTTTCGCGTGCCTGCGCGGTTGAGCTGATTTGTGTATTGCCGTCCTTCACGTTTCGCCCTACCTCACCCAAATACGACTACGGCTTGGGTTAGATCGATTGTACGATGAAAAGAAGCATGTGTTTAGGGCGGGCCGAAAGAAAAATCGCGCGATCATTTAGAAAAATAAAGCTTGAGGAAATATCGGCTTAGATATAGCGATCTCAGCCTGCTATGATGCGGACCACGAAAGGGCTAAGGTCACGATGCACAAAATCACGTTGATTCCGGGTGATGGGATCGGTCCCGAAGTAGTTAAGCCGGCACTGGATATTATCAAGACCGCCGGAGTGAAAATCACCTGGGACTCCCATCTCGCTGGCAGCGAGGCGTTGAAAAAGCATGGGACGACGATCCCGCGGGCGCTGATGGATTCGTTCGACAAGACCAAGGTCGCCCTGAAGGGACCGGTAACTACACCGGTAGGTGAAGGTTTTAGCAGCGTGAACGTGGAGCTACGGCAAACTTTCACTCTGTATGCCAACCTGCGGCCGATCAAAAATTTACCGGGCGTCAAAGCGCGATATCAAAACGTCGACTTGGTGGTCGTGCGGGAGAACACTGAAGGGCTTTATTCCGGCATCGAGCATGAAGTTGTCCCCGGCGTCATGGAGAGCTTAAAGATTATCACCGAAAAAGCTTCGACGCGGATCGCCAAATTTGCCTTTGAATACGCCAGGAAAAATGGCCGGAAAAAAGTCACGGCCGTGCATAAAGCCAATATCATGAAACTCACCGACGGTTTGTTTTTAGATTGCGCCCGCAAGATGGCGCAAAAATACAAGCGCATCGGCTTTAGCGATATCATCGTCGACAACGCCTGCATGCAGTTGGTGCTCGATCCGCTCCAGTTCGATATCTTACTGCTGGAAAACCTTTACGGCGACATCGTGTCGGACTTGGCTGCTGGTTTGGTCGGCGGTTTGGGGCTGGTCGCCGGCGCCAATCTCGGCGATCACCACGCGCTTTTCGAGCCGGTGCATGGAAGCGCGCCGGATATCAAAGGGAAGGGGATCGCCAATCCGTCGGCGATGATCACCGCGGCGGTCATGATGTTGCGCCACATCGGCGAGCGCGCTGCTGCCAATCGGATTGACGCAGCGCTGGAAAAAGTCCTCTGGCGTGGCGATTGTGTCACGCGCGATCTCGGCGGCACGGCGACGACGAAAAGATTTGCCGAAGCGATAATCAAAGAGATCGAGCGGTAGGTGAAGTGGGGGTTGTTGCGATATCTTTGAAGCGACCGGCCGAGACGACCATGGCCGCCTGCCCATTCGTCTGGTTGTCTGGTACTGTTGGAGGGAATTCCCTTCATGGCGAAAGCTTTTTTTCAATTAGCATTCTTATATGTCTGTTATCGATCAATGACTTAGATATCAATATGTTGTGGCATCGGCCTTGCGTCTTTTTGTTTATGCAAAATCGCAAAGATGAAGAAGTTTGTCCGATTCGCGGGACGATTTCCTAATCGACGGATACAAGCAAATGTACGAAGATTATTTTGGCTTCAAGATATGCCCCTTTAGTATCACACCGGATCCGCGATTTTACTTTGATACTCCGAGTTGTCGCGAGGCATTTGCGGCGCTGCGCTACGGCATCGAAGGGCGCAAGGGCCTCATTGTAATCACTGGCGAGCCGGGGACGGGCAAGACGAGATTGGTCAAGGATTTCATGCAAAAGGCAGAAGTGATGATCCGCACAGCCTTCATCGCTAATCCCAAACTCGGCGCGACTGAACTGCTCCCGTTTGTGTTAAACGGCCTCCGCATCACCCCTGCCACGCAAGACCCAGGAGCCCTGACCGTACAGCTCAAGGAGTATCTTCTCGAACAGTTCAAGAAGCGTCACATTGTCGCTCTTCTGATCGATGAGGCCCAACAGCTAAGCAATGAACTACTCGAAGAACTCAGGCTTCTTTCCAACCTGGAAACCGATGAGGAGAAACTTATTCAGATTGTTTTGCTGGGGCAACCTGAACTGGAAGAAAGGCTTGAACAGCCCGAGCTGCGCCAGCTCAAGCAGCGAGTCATGATACGTTGCCGGCTTGCCCCACTCAAAGACCCAGAAGTTGACCTCTATATCCTGGCTCGGCTTAAAACCGTCGGTTTCGAAGGCAAGACGTTGTTTGATCCAAAGGCGGTCGAGAAAATTTCGCTATATTCGAAGGGGATTCCGCGGATCATCAATGTGATTTGCGATAACGCTCTGCTCAATTGTTACGCATCTTCGAAGAAAAAAGTTTCACCCGACATTATTGAAGAAGTTGCGCGTGACCTGAACCTTACCTTGCGTTCACCAAAAAAGCAGTCGAGGGCAACCGACCAGGATGAGACGGACGGTGAGAGGAGAAAGAGGAGAGTTAGAAAGGAAGTGAGCCCGCTAACCCTGGTCGGACTAACGCCGCCAGCGGAATTTCCAGAAAGTTCCATGGCGCGGGAACAAAGACGCACACCCATCCATCGGCAGTGGAGTCTGGCAAGTTTGGCAACGGGATTTGTTTTGGGAATTGTTGCTGCAGCCGGGGTCGGTGCGATTTTTTATCCGCAGTCAAACAGAAATTACCTTGCAGAGATAGCCGCTCGAATCTGGGATGAGACTGATCGGCGCGAGAACCTCAAAACCGGCGCGCTGGAGCCAGGAGATCCGCCCGAAGCGCCGTCTAAAGAACTCAAAGACGTTCAACCCGTGGCCTCCGAGAAACCGCCAGTTTCGACGCCACAGCCGGAAGAGAGCAGTGCAGGAGTAAACACTACGCCGATTCTGGACGCGAGCAAGAGTCCATCCCAAGTCGCCGACGCTCCGGATCGACCTCAAGCAAAGCAAACGGTAATAAACGACAAGAAGAACCAGGAGGCAATAAACACCGCTACCAAAGGAACCAGCCAAAAGGCAGCGAATGACAGATTGGAATTTGACATACTCAAAGCTATCGCTAAGTATGCAATAAGAGGAGTTGAAGTTTCGGTGATCGATGGGACAGTTTTTCTCGGCGGTCGAGTCGATACCGAGAATCAAAAAATTGCCGCCGCCAAGGCCGCGAGCAGCGTTCCCGGAGTTAAGTACATTCGCGACCGAATCATTGTCAACAACCACGTCGCCTCATGATAGCGTGGCAGCCGGTCGGACGAGATGAGTATTGGCGGCCAATAAATCACCTTGAAAGATTTGACCCGGCGCTTTCGCGACAAAGTTGACGTTTACTCTTTCGAAGTCGGCGAACCTGTCGACTTACAGCCCTATACTGACGCGTTTTTGAAAAGAGCCAGGCCTGGAAGCGCGCACGCAAACTTTTTGACGCCGCGCCCAACGTCGCGGTTGCCGACGAAAAGGGTGTCGAATTAGATAACAATTTAGTTTATTATTTATATCGTAACATACTGATTAACAGAGATTTTCAATAATAATATATAGACAGAGTTCGCCATCGGCAGCATTGGCCGTGGCCAATAACCCAGCTCGGTTGGTGTCTTGATTGCGGCAGTACCTCCAGACAGATTGACGTCGGCTTTGGCGTAAAGACCGTGCGCCGGATGAGCCGGGCGTTCAAGGTAAGTTCGGCGGCGGTTCCGCTAATTTCGTTGCCTCGCGCACGCATGTCCAGGCATACTTGAAGCCGGATCGAGCGACGATTCGGCCAATAAATCTTAGTTAGTTTTGTTGGGCGTTACCGAGTAAAAAAGCTGGAATTGGTTCAGGGGCAGGTTCGCGGTCATGAATGTCATTGCGCTTATGTTCTACAACTTGATCGCCGGGGAATCCCAGGCCGAAATTATTTGAGGTTACATTCATGTTTCGTTGTGTCGATCTTCCCTCAGCTGTTCCCGGAAGGCTATTGCTGCACAGCTTGCCAGGCCGCTACGAAGCGCTGGAGCGGGTGTGGCATCAAGTGAGGACCGATGCGGTGCGAGCGATTGTGTGTTTGACCGAGCGCGATGAAATCCATGTGAAGTCTTACGAGTACGCACAGGCACTAGATAACGGCTCAGTGCCATGTTTGGTGCTGCCGTTTGAAATTCCCGATCGGGGCGCGCCGGAGGATCGGGACGGTTTCTGGAATCTTGCTCGTGATGTCGCCACGCGCTTGCGGTCTGGCGAGACCGTGCTGATTCATTGCGCAGGCGGCGTTGGCCGCACTGCGATGCTTTCGATTTGCGTGCTGCTTGCCCTCGGCCAACCGGTGGGTGATGCGCGTGAGGTAGTCTCGCGCGCGGGGTCGACTGTTGAAACTGCGCTGCAGAGTAGTCTCATTTCTTGGTGCGCCGCGCGAGCGAGCGGTGCGCCTTTATCGTAGCCGGGGTGGGTTAAAATCGGCTGTGGACGCGGGTTTGCAACCCCCGGCGAAGCCCAAACAAATAGAGTATGCAACCAGTAGTTTCCAACCGACCACACATCACCCGGATGGACTTGTTCCTGACATTCTCGCGGATTACTCTGTCGAGTTTTGGCGGCGCGCTGTTCTGGGCACGGCTTGGATTGGTTGAACGGCAGCGCTGGTTGACCGACCGCGAGTTCGCCGAGTTCTTGACCATCGGACAACTCCTCCCTGGGCCCAACGTGCTCAACCTAACGGTGTTGGTCGGCTATCGCCTTGGCGGTTGGAGCGGCGCAGTGGTTTCGGTGGCTGGCTACCTTGGCTGGCCGTTCTTAGTCGTTATCGGCATGGGCATGCTGTACCAGCAGTTCGGCGCGTTGCCGCAGGTGCAGCAGGCGCTGGGCGGCATGTCGAAGGTGGCGGCCGGGCTGCTGCTCGCGACCGTGATCAAGTTGGCGATGGCGCTGCCGCACCGGTTGCGGCCATGGCTTTTCGGCATTCTGGCTTTTCTCGCTATCGGAGTGATGCGCTGGCCATTGCTCTGGGTCGTCGCCGCTCTCGCGCCCTGTGCCGTGTTCCTAGCCTGGAAGGCCAGGGATTGAATGGAGCGCGTCGATCTCAGTGGGTTGTTTGTGCATTTCCTGGCGCTGTGGTTTGTGGCGGTCGGCGGGCCGTCGGCGATCTTGCCGGACATCCACCGTTATGTGGTGGAAGTGCATCAGCTGTTGAGCAACCGCGAGTTTGCCGAGATCTATACGTTAGCGCAGGCGGCGCCCGGTCCCAATGTCATGTACACGACTCTGATCGGCTGGCATCTGGCGGGGTGGTCGGGGGCGCTGGCGACGACCATTCCGCTACTGGTGCCGGCGATGACTTTGACGCTATTCGTGGGCCACTTCACCGAGCGCTATCCCGATGCGCCGATTCTCCGCGCCATTCGGCGCGGTTTGACACCGCTCACCATCGGTTTGATGTTCGCTGGCGCAACTGTACTCATGCGCGCCGTGAATCATGACTGGCGCGGTTACTTGACGACCGTACTCACTGCCGTTGTAGTCCTGCGCCTGACCTGCAATCCGCTATGGTTATTAGCTGCTGGCGCGTTGCTCGGGATAGCTGGGGTCGTGTGAAGGGGGATGGAATAGATTCAATGGCTCTCAGGAAGGGTTGAAATCCCTCGCGAGCAACCTCAGTGAAGTTCCGCCATACCGGCCCTTCGACGGGCTGCTCAGGATAAACTCCAGCCGGCAGCCACGCTGGGCTCAGCGTGCAGCCAGCAGTTTTTCGATCTGTGAAATGAGCCGGCGGTCTTCGGGTTCAACGGCGCTTTCGAAGGCGGTGATCTGCTGCCCGGTTTTGTCGACGAGATACTTGTGAAAATTCCACTTGGGCGGCTGCCCGGTGCGGGTCGCTAGCTGGCGAAACAGCGGGTTGGCATTGGCGCCGACCACCGCGGTCTTGGCGAATACCGGAAAGGTGATGCCGTAATTCACCTGGCAGAACTGTGCGATCTGTTTGTTCGATCCCGGCTCCTGGGCGCCGAAATCGTTGGCCGGAAAACCGAGCACGACGAAGCCTTTGTCCCTGTAGCGGCGATAGAGTTTTTCCAGGCCGTCGTATTGCGGCGTATAGCCGCACTCGCTGGCGGTATTGACGATCAGCGCGACTTTGCCGCGGAATTGGCACAGTGAGATCGGTTCATCCATCAAGTTGGCGAATTTGTGATCGAGGATAGGCGGGCAGGGCGGCTCGGCGGCGCGGCTCGGTGCGGCAAACGCTAAAGCCATGAGCGAGGCGAAGGCACTCACGAAGATGGATCGGACGGGCATGATTTTTCTCCATGTTTAAAATTCAGATCTGCCGTCGAACCTACATGTTCTTGCGTCGCCTGCCAAGCAATCGCCGCGGCATAAACTCGATGGCGAAATATCTTTTCATTGGCGCCGAGAAATGGTTAGGTCTGGAAGTCCGGCTTTCGACTGGATAAGTGCCGCATCGAGGAGCTGCCTTGAATACATCCGAGACTGAAGGTTTTGTTTACGTTCGGGATGGCGCCGTCTTGGCGACGCTGATCGATCGCATCGATAGCGCTGCAAGAATTGCCGTGGATACCGAAGCCGATAGTTTGCACAACTATTTCGAAAAGGTTTGTTTGATCCAACTCTCGATCGCTGGCGAGCATTACTTGGTCGATCCGCTGGCGGGTGTGGATCTGCGCGGCTTTCTCGCAGCCCTGGCGGCCAAGCCGTTGATTTTTCACGCCGGCGACTACGATCTGCGCATACTGCGGGCTTCGACAGGCTTCCGCCCGAGCGGTGACGTTTTCGACACCATGATCGCGGCGCAATTGCTTGGCATCGAGCAGATAGGTCTGGCGGCGCTGCTCGAACGCTGCTTCGCCGTCACCATCGGCAAGGAAGGCCAGAAATCCGACTGGTCGCAACGGCCATTGAGCGAAAAGCAGTTGCATTACGCGGTCAACGACACGCGTTATCTCGAAGCGCTGGCCGAGCGCATGGCAAGTGAGCTGGATGCCAAGAGACGCCTTGGTTGGCATAGCGAAAGCTGCCGGGCGATGGTGCAGGCGAGCGGCCGCGATAACGTGCGCGATCCGGAGGAGACTTGGCGTCTCAAGGGCGCGGGCCGGCTGACTCGGCGGCAATTAGCCTACCTGCGGGAGTTATGGCGTTGGCGCGATAACCACGCCCGGCGTGCCAATCGGCCGCCCTTCATGATTTTTGGCAATCAACAAATATTCGAACTCGTGCATTGGGCGGAGGCGCATCCCAACGAGCCGCTCGACAAGGGCCCCAAGTTGCCGCGCAATATTCACAGCTCCTTGCTGACGACTCTGGTGGAAGCCATCGCCAGGGCGGCGGCCATGTCTCCGGCTGATTGGCCGGAACTGAAAAAGCATGAGCGCGGCGAAGCGCCCAGCGCCGACTCGGTGGAACGGGCCAACGCGCTACGCAGCGCGTGCACTCAGATCGCCAAGGAGCTGGAGATCTCGCCAGCGGTTCTGGCGCCGCGCGCGGCGCTTGAAGCGATCGCGCGCAGCCGGCCGCGTGGTGTCGATGAGATCATGGAACGCGGCGGGCTGTTGCGCTGGCAAGCCGAGCTGCTTCGCACCGCGGTGGAAAAATACGCGGGATGAGAGTGGCTTGAACGGCTCAGTGTTGTAAAATCACTGCGGTTCGGGGGACAACCATGACTCGAAGTGGTGACGATTATATGCGCGCTCTGCGCGATGGCCGGACAGTGTTGGTGAACGGCGAGCGCGTGGCGGATGTAACGGCGCATCCGGCCTTTGCCGGGGCGA
>CAVXEP010000027.1:0-77161 GCA_963760795.1 uncultured delta proteobacterium | reverse complement strand
CAGGAGTGGATTCTATTTCCCGGAGAAATGCCGCCACCGCGCTCCAAAACTCCTGGCGCCGCTCGATGCCGTAATGGCGCGCGCCGGTCAAAGTCACAGTGCGCTGCGGTCCGCCCAGGCGCGCGCCAGCGCCGCGCCGTTCTCCATCGGGGTCACGTCGTCGTTCTCGGCGAGCACGAAGAGCGCGGGGACATTGACCTTCGGCGCGATCGTCGCTGCGTCATAGCGCCCGTTGAGCAGGAAGCTCACCGGCAGCCAGGGATATCGTTCCTGACCGAGGGCGCTAAAGCTGTCGAAAGGCGTCGCCAGGATCGCGCCGCGAACCTTGCGCTCTTTCGCCAAAGCCACGGAAAAATAGCTGCCCAGGCTCCTGCCGAACACGACGATGTTCGATGACTCGACGTCGGGCCGCGCCGCGGCATAGTCGAAAACAAATTTCGTGTCTTCGAGCAACACCCGCTCGGACGATTCGCCTTCGGAAAGACCGAAGCCGCGATAATTGATAAACAGCCAACCCCAATGTTCCGGTTTCTCGCCTTGATCGATCAGCCAGGACGTCTCCCGGCGCACGCCGCCGAAGACGATCACCAGCGGAAACCGGCCGCTCACCGGACTGATCTTGGGACGCTTGAGCCAGCCGTGCAGCGCAACGCCGTCGAAGGCTTTGAGGCGCACTTCCTCCAAACCGCCGTCAGGCGACGCGATCGCGCTGAGATAGGCCGGGTCGGCGGTTCGCGGGCGGAAGAGAAAGCGCTGCTCGATCGGTTCGAATATAGAGTTGCAGCCACCGGCGAAGAGCGCGAAGAGCGCCAACAGAAATGGCAGCTGGACTCGACTGGGCTGAGCGGATACCTCGATGGTTGGCTGGTCGTTCATGAGTCTCTTTCTTGGTCTGGACAAAATAAATGGCAACTTCGCAGCTTTTAGTTCAGCGCGCGGACTCGCGCTGGATTCTGTTAACGTGAAAATACTCTCCTGCCGACGCGCTCGCATGCTATTAGACGGCGTCGGAGGCGGATCGGTTCACGCAAATCATCCCGGAATTAAAATTTCCCCCCCGGGGGACGCGGGCTCGTTCAAAGTTCAAGGGTTCAAACGTTCAACGACCGCTTCGCGTCGCAGACGTTAACCATTAAGATTAAGCGTTCAAGGGTTCAAAACATTTAGTATCGTTCCAATCGTTCCAGCCGTTCAACCGCTTCGCGCCGTTCACGTTATCACTTGGCCTCGTTCAAGGTTCAAGCGTTCAAGATCCGAGTGGGAAGATCGGGACTTGCCTGTTCAAGATTCGGAGAGCTGCCGCCTATTTGCCAACGGTGAACTCGGCTTCAAAGGGCCGATCCTTGCGAAACCGACGGACGCCGAGAATGCTCCCGACATTGCCATGCTTGGCGCCCGCTCTGAGCGTCGGGGAGTTGATTGACGGTGACAACTGAACCGTATTCAAAAAGCACGCTGGTTACGCGACCGGCATTGGGCGGAATTGCTTATGGGGTCACCGCTGCGGCTTCCATCCCTCTTTCTTTAGGTCTGCGTATGCCTTTCTGATGACGGCGTAGTCAAAAATAGTTCCCACATCCGGCACTTTGGTGGCTTTGACTAACTCGGCGCGAGTTTTTACTTCTTCTTTAAGCGTTTCATCGCCAATCCATCCCTCCTCGGTCATGCTTCCCAGAGCGACATCATAATCGAGCGACAAAGCTTCCACCGGCAGCGGATTATGTTTAGCGATAATGGCAATGGTCGGTTCTTTGAAACGCCTGCCAAATTCGCGCCCTTTCGCCAGTCCGCGCATAAATCGTTCCACGGTCATCGGTCTTTCCGCCAGAATACGGTCGGAAACCGCTACACCGGTGTACACCAGCTGTATCTCTTTGCCCAAATCAGCAAAAATGCGCCCTTTATCTGCGCCTATCTTGCTAACTTCCCCGGTAGTCAGTGGCGCGGCGTCTACTGCACCCGTGATAAACGCGGGAAACTTTGCTTCATCGCTGCGCACAGCGATGAACAACACTGACTTAGGGTTGATTTGATATTTCTTGAGCAGCAAAAGCGTCGCTAGGTGACCGGTATCACCATGAGTGTTAATTGCAATTTTTCTACCGATCAGGTCTTGCACTGTGCGGATTTCGGGTTTGTTCGTCACCAGTTTATACGCGGGCCGTGAAAGGTTGGTATAGACGATTTTGACCGGGCCGCCACGAATCCCGGCGCTTATGGCCGAGCTGCCGGAGGAGCTAAAGTCCAATTTGTTGGCTACCAGAGTTTGCGTTGCAGTGCCGCCGCCCATCCTAATCCTTTTTAGCGTCAATCCTTCGTCGGCGAAGTAGCCCCGTTCCAAAGCAACCAAATGGTCCATATAGGAGGCAGTATAAGCAGCGTAAGAAACGCTGACTTCTTCGGCACGGGCGGAGCCAATCCAGGTAAAAATTAACCATGCCGCAGCAACTCGGAGGATGACGCTGGTGCGAATTTTAAACATGGGTTATTCCTTATTTCTCGATTTTTAGTTCCTGCAGCGCCACGCTCTGGCGATTATAGTCGAAGCGACTTCCAGCCGTTCGGTTCTGCAACTGGCAAGAATCTCAGACACGATCGAAGCAGGGCCGCTGCAACGAGTGATAATTGCTGCAAAGAAATATCGCCTGCCATCCGGCAAGATCCCGGTGCGAAAGCTCTTTGCTGGAGCACATTCTAACCGGGGTCTCGGGCAATGCTGGTGTTACGGTTCACTCAAGCATTTTTTCAAACCGCTAAGCATGACAGCATTGTCCTACCATAACGTGTTCGCCCCGTGGGCTTCGTGTGATACCGGCGCAAGCACCTGATAGGGGTCACCGAATTGGCTAGCCACATCCAGCACCTCAGGATGGTGCAGCAGTGAGCGATCGAGCATCCCATACTTGTCAACAATGAGCCGATCATCGATGTATAGGCGCGCGTTCATTACCGAGCCGTCCATATGGCGAAAGTTCGGGTGTTTCCGTTCGGTACCCAGACCGGCCCAAGGCATCTTGCTGATGAGCTCCCAGTGCATCGGATCCTCGATCCCGTGGGCGATCGAAGCCTTCGGGTGATAGCCAAACATGATTTCGATCAAACGATTTGAACCCGGAACCTGTTCAAAGAGTCTTCGGCATTCCTCTCCGACCTCGCCGCCACCGTCAACTTCCACCACCCAGCTGTCCTTGACCTTCCAGTGCATTGGCTCGGAGAGCATGCCGGCGACACCTTGGACGCAACTTAAATAGATTTCTCCATCGGCGTTTCCGTCGCCGTTGAAAACACCGCAACGACCCCAGGGAAAATGGCAACGCCCCGGTGGATCACCGGCGCGAAACTGCATGCCATAAAGGCGTTTACCGTCGTAGGTAGCGGTCAACTTAGAACCCAGATCGTCTTCGACTCTAACCACCCGCCCGGAGGCAACGACCTCGCTTACTTTCTCAGCCAACTTCCACATAACCTGGTTGGGAAATTTCGCATAATCGCGCGCCAATAGACCGGGAGTTCCTTCGAAGTAAACGAAGTACGGTTTTAGCCGACGCTCCTTCAGCTGGGTGCCGCTTTCCTCGCGCTGGCGTCCCATCGCTCGATGATCTGGGGTAAAGGTAATAAAAACCGGCCAAACCCAGATGGCGACGTCCGAAGCATGCATGGCTTGTAGCACCGCATCGGGAACATGGCCGTAGCGCGCAATCGGCTCGGTAATCAACGACATCGGGATGGCACCGTGCATCTTGAGCCCGGCAGTGAGAGCTTCGATACTCATGGGGTCGCTGCGACGGTCTGCCAAGAGCAATACTTGGTCGCCGGTCCGGATATCCGCCGCCTCGATCATATTTTTGACTCCGACCATCATGTCGGAGATCTGACTGCTAATCATAGTTCTTCTCCTTTTTAGTCTTCCCGCAAATGGCGCCATCGGGGCACGGAACACTAGGCAATAGGTTAAACTCCGACACATCTATCCGAGCACAGCCAAGGATCATGCACCGACGAAAACGAGCAGCTAATCGTGCTTGGCGCCGACCTGTGAAATTTCGTAATCAGACCCGTTGTCGAAACCGACCCATTCAGCGATTATCACGATGATAAGTGAGCTGCGCCTAACGGCTAGCGGTAATGTTAGCGCCGTTTTAATGATGCGCTATATTTTCGCTCACCTGCAGACGATTGCCGAATGGATCGTAGAAATAGACCGTCTGCGAATTTGGCTCATGCCACGGAATGCGATTGCCGAAAGGGCTCCAGTATCTCTCGATGTTGGTCAAGTTCGCGACGAACGCCTCATAGGACCCAACCGGAACCTTGACATCGACGTGGGGGCCACGGCAGTAGCGGCTTCGTTGGGTCATCTGCGACACTTCATGAAGGATGAAGATCTGCCCCGTCTCCGCTACCACCAGTGATACTTGGCGATCCCCTGGTACGGGGTCGGTCCGAGCTCAAACCCAGCGTATCCATGTACCAACGCTCGGCAAGCGGTAGATCCGTGACCTCGAGTCGGACATGGTTGATGCGACGAAGCCCCAAGTCTCCCTGACCGGGCTGAGTGCTCTTTTGTCCGTCACGCCGCAGCGAAAACTCGTAGTTGAAATCATGGAGATCTCGTATGAAGAGAGACGCGGAAATCGGACTGGGCTTGCGCATACTCTACGGGTCCCTCATAAGCGACCTTGCGCTGGTCTAAAGCCGCGATTACACCTGCCAAACCTCGGTCGTCGACTTCGAATCCCCATACAGGTCCTTCTAAGGGACGAATCGCTGGCGGAATCGGTTGATCTTCGAGTGAAAGACCAAATCCCCGGTGGTTTGCCAACGTAAAAAACGCGATCTCCGGAACTTCACGATTAAGCCCACGCAGGTTGACATTCACGAGAGCATTAAAGCGGGCGCCCAGGACATCGGTAAAAAAAGCCAGCGACTTGCCCAAATCGTTGGTCGGAATGACTCCGTGATCGATTCGGATAACGCTAGGCGTTGATTTACTCATGGCTCGCTCCTTTTTATTCTAAAAATTGCATCGCACAATAATCTAAGACTGTGCGCTCATCGATAGGCATCATCTACCCAGCGAAGGCGCTTATCACGAACAGGCTCCAACGATCGCTCTCCGTTCTTTACTGCCGAGCGCCGAATTATACAACTCGTGGACGCAGCCGGGGTTTTACCTCTTCGATCAAAAGTCGCATTTGCCTTTCAACATCGGCGGAAGCCAAGCGGGCAACAATTACCGTTAGCCCCGCATCTACATACGACTGGAGAAGTTGGACGCAGTCGTCCGGTGTTCCAAAGATGGTAAAGAGATGAGCCAAATTCGCCTGCGGTTGACGAAAAAAATCCACCGCCCACTGCCACCCCTCTGCCATGGCCTTTTGCCGGTTTGGATTCACATTGAACGTAGCATAAATACCCGACGGCACATCCCAATTTCGTCTGCCATAGGTTTCCGCGTAAGCCTGAATTTTATTCCGGTTTATCGCGAATTTCTCCACTGGGCGAGAACCCGACGTGAACCAACCATCGGCCAGGCGCGCGACGCGCTTGAAAGCGTTTTCGTTACGGTCCGCCGTCACCCACACTGGGATGCCCGGCTGTTGAATGGGATGGGGCAATATACCGACATCCTGGAGCTTGTGATATTTGCCTTCGAAGGTAACCGTTTTTTCCATCCACAACCGTTTCATGATTTGGATCGACTCACTGAGTCGACCGGCCTTTTCGCCATACGGAACGCCGCACGCCTCGAACTGGCGCTGTATATACGGCAACGACGGCGCGACACTTGCGCCGATCAGGACACGACCTTGTGAGATCACATCGAGCGTCGCGAGAGTGTGAGCTAGCAGTACCGGTGAGCGCATGGCGGGAAGAAGCGGCACAGTGCCCACTTTGACGCGGTTGGTTTTCATCGCAAGGGAAGCCATCAGGGTTAGACAGTCACCCCTCGCCCTGTCCAATACGGTCACGCTATCGCCAACCCACACGTGATCCATGCCGAGCTTTTCAGCAAGCGCGGCCTCTTCCCACATGGTCTCAAACGAAGGCGCTAGTCCGTCGTCGCGAATCAAATGCCGTGTATGGAGAAGGACTCCGAATTCGATTTTTCCCGACATATCTTTGATGTCATTTACAGTCATACGGAATGCAGATTTAGCATCATACGTTAGCCTGCATCAACCGTATCTTGATCCTGAGCTCCTTTTGAACTTCATGCAGAATAGAGAGGTCCGCTATGTCCGAGAATTCAATATCGTAGCGAGTCTTCTGTCAAGGTAATAAACGCAAGAATTGCCGCTGCCGTCAATTATTTGGAAAAGAGTTTTGCTGTGTTCGATTCGACCGCGATCATTGAGTCATTGAACAAGTGAAAAGAGTGATGACCTAACCATGAAGCAAACATTGTCCCTTGCGGCGCTTGCACGGCTCTGTACCAATATAAGATGACTAAAGTTGATGCGCTTCTTGACGCACGCTTGAAATCGCGCTAGCCGTTATCCAAAATATATTTGAAAAGGAGAATTAACCATGGCTCTTCGTTTAGGCGATATCGCGCCGGATTTCTCGGCGGACACCAGTGAAGGCAAAATTAACTTTCATGAATGGATTGGTAGCAACTGGGCAATTCTATTTTCCCATCCGAAGGATTTCACGCCGGTTTGCACGACCGAGCTTGGTTACATGGCCGGCCTCAAGCCCGAGTTCGAAAGGCGTAACTGCAAGATCATCGGACTTAGCGGCGATCCAGTGAGCGATCACACGGCTTGGGCCAAAGACATCCAGGAGACCCAGGGTCACGCGCCGAATTACCCGATCATCGGCGATGCGGACCTGACCGTGGCCAAACTCTACGACATGCTGCCGGCCAGCGAGACCCCTGGCAAGCGCACCGCAGCGGATAACCAGACGGTGCGCTCGGTGTTCCTCATCGGGCCGGACAAGAAAGTCAAGGCAATGCTCGTCTATCCGATGAGCACCGGCCGCAACTTCGACGAAGTGCTGCGCCTACTCGATTCGATACAGGTTACCGCCAAGCACACGGTCGCAACGCCAGTCAACTGGAAGCCGGGTCAGGATGTCATTATTCCCACGTCGGTCTCGGACGACGACGCTAAGAAGAAATACCCTCAGGGGTTTAAAACACTCAAGCCCTACCTCCGGGTGGTATCGCAGCCGAAAGACTAATTGCGCTATTACATCGTTTGATAGGGGCGAGCGTCGACCGGCTGACAACGGTGCGCTCGCCTCTCGGTTTTGAAATATTTAGTACCTGGTCAACCGGGATAGAAGCGGCATTGACCAACGAGTCTTTCCTGCGGTAGGCGCCGATCAACTTTTGTGACGCTTTTATTATACCGGGCAACCCCTACGAAGGCCGGGGGCGACCCAGAATGTAAAGATCGCTGTTGATGAGATGCTTGGCTACTAGAACACTTTCTCGACCCCACCTTTGCCAGCGACCTTCTTGAAGACGACCAGATCCAGGGCACCATCAATGGCTTCGGTCTCTGTCTTCTTACCCAAGATAACCCGAATCAGGCGAATCTTACGCTAGACAATCTCGGCCTTGGCTTACAGGAGCGAGCAGGGTTGTTACCCTGCGAGTCGATTGGTGGAGGCGGGGGGAATCGAACCCCCGTCCGAAGATCTTCCATCAGCTATGACTACATGCTTAGCCGTCAATTTGATTTCGCTTTTCGAGCCCCCAACGGCAGGGTTTCTGAAGCTATCCGGCTTAGATTTCGGCCTTAGCCCCTCCGGCAGAGGAATCGGCCTATCCCACTGAATGACATCTTATCCGGCCCCGCGGGAGAAAACCGGTAAGACGCTAACTGCGACTAAGCAGCTAGTTGATATTCAAAATCGTCTGCGTTTATATTTGCAGATCTGTTTGTTTAACGGGATAACAGAACCCCGGCATGCCACTCTGACTTCCTACCCCCGTCGAAACCACGTCGCCCCCATGTCAATCAGTTTAGCCTTTTGAATTGCACGATTCTAGACCGGCTCATCCGGCGAAGGCCGTTCAAGGGTTCAAGGTTGAAAGTTCAATGTGGCAGGTTCGCTGCGATTTGCAGTTCCCGCTTCCGACTTTGAACTGTTGAGCCTTGAACGTTGAACCGGCGCCGCAGGCGGCGATTAGCGCCGTGCACGGATCGACCGATCCATTTCACGTGCGGCCTCGTTGCGCTTCAAGGTTTCCCGTTTGTCGTAGTTCTTTTTGCCGCGGGCGAGACCCAGCTCGACCTTGGCCCGGCCATTTTTGAAATACATTCTCAGCGGCACCAGCGTCAGGCCCTTTTCTTTGGTCTTGCCGGTGAGCCGCTCGATCTCCCGTTCGTGCAATAGCAATTTACGCAGCCGCGTCGGTTCATGATTGAACTGGTTCGCGCCGGCATAGGCGCTGATGTGGGAGTTGACCAGAAACGCTTCGCCCTTGTGAATGCGCGCGTAACTATCGACCAGATTGGCCTTGCCGTCGCGCAGCGATTTGACTTCGCTGCCGACCAGCACCAGGCCCGCTTCAAACACCTCGTCGATGAAATAGTTGTGGCGCGCCTGGCGGTTGACGCAAATCATCAGCTCGCCGGCGGCGGCGGATTTTTTAGTTGCCATTGATGCGGTGCTTATCGTCCGGCGTAATCAGGCCACTCGAGGTGATCAGCTTGAGCGCTTCTTCCATGGTCATATTGAGCGGCGTCACCTGATTGATCGGCACGAGCAGAAAAAAGCCGGCGGTCGGGTTGGGCGTCGTCGGCACGAAGACATTGACCAGCTGGGAGTTCTTTTTTTCCTCGAGATAGCCCCAGGCCCGGCCCATGGCGAAGCCCACCGTGTAAACCCCGACGCGCGGATATTCGATCATCACGACCTGACGGTTAGATTGAGATTGACCAAAAAACGTTTGCACAAGTTTTTGCACGGCGCTGTAAATGCCGCGGAATATCGGAATCCGCACCAGGACGCTTTCCCAGGCGGCGAGGAAGCGCCGGGTGGCGACGCCACGGGTAAGAATGCCCAGGAAGAGTATCATTAGAACGGTGACCAGCGCGCCTAGTTTGGGAATCGCGAAGGGTAGGTAGAAGTTGGGATGAAATGCGTCGGGCATGACCGCCAGGACGCTGTCAAGCAAATCGATCATCCAACCGATGAACCAAAGCGTGATCGCCACCGGCAAAAACACCAGCATGCCGGCGAGGAAATCGCGCCGCAAGCTATCGCGCCAACGGATCTTGGCCTTTACTGGAATTTCTTCTGCCATGTTATTGTCGCTTAATTCTTGATCACCCGGTTGTCGATCAATCGCGCCCTGCCGAAACGCACCGCTAAGGCAAGCACCGCTGCACCTTGCACCTGGTCGACTTCATGGAGCGATTCGGGATCGCAGAGTTTGACGTATTCGATTTGCGCCAAAGGTTCCTGAGCGATAGCCGCGGTGACAGCATGGAGCAATGCCGCGGCGGCGGTCTCGCCGCGCCGCGCCAGCTTTGCCGCCCTACACAATGCGCGCGATAAACAGACCGCGGCGCGCCGTTCCGCCGGAGTCAAATAAGCGTTGCGCGAGCTCATCGCCAGACCGTCGGCTTCGCGCACGATCGGATGGCCGACGATGTCGATGTCCATGCTTAAATCGCGCACCAGGCGGCGCACCACCTGGAGCTGCTGAAAATCTTTCTCGCCGAAGATCGCCACCTGCGGCTGAACGATATTGAAAAGCTTGGCGACCACCGTGGCGACGCCGCGAAAATGGCCGGGGCGCACCATGCCGCAGAGTGGCAAGCTCAAGTTTTCCACTTCGATGTGCGTTTGATAACCATCGGGATAAATCTCCGCCACGGTCGGATGAAATAGCACATCGACGCCGAGGCTCTCGAGCAGCGCCCGGTCGCGCTGCAGATCGCGCGGATACTTGGCGAAGTCCTCGCTCGGGCTGAACTGCATCGGGTTGACGAAGATCGAAACCACCACGCTTTCCCCCCTGGTCCTGGCATCGCGCACCAGACAAAGGTGGCCGTCGTGCAGCGACCCCATGGTCGGCACAAAGACGATGCGGCGCCCGTGGCGCCGCTCGCCCTCGCTCCAGGCCCGCATACCGGCAATCTGTTCGATGAACTGCATAAAAACCGCGTAGAGCCTGAATTGGCGTGCTGGAGTGATGGAGTATGGGTGGATTCAGGAATCCGAATAAACCATCACTCCAGTACTCCAGTACTCCATCACTCCAATCCCATTCTTACTTAAACGAATGCTCCTGCGCCGGAAACTTGCGCTCTTTAACTTCACCGACAAATTCTTTCACCGCACCGTGCATGGTTTGCTTGAGGTCGGCGTAGCGTTTGACGAACTTCGGTACGAAGTCGTCAAACAAGCCGAGCATATCGTGGATCACCAGCACCTGCCCGTCGCATTGCAGGCCGGCGCCGATGCCAATGGTCGGAATGGCTAAGCGCTGGGAAATCTCGCCGGCTAAGTCTTGAGGGATGCCTTCCAAGACCACAGCAAACGCACCGGCCTCCTCCACTGCGACTGCATCGCGCAGCACTGCTTCGCGCCGCTCTTTCTCACGGCCCTGAATTTTATAGCCGCCGAACTGATGCACCGACTGCGGTGTCAGGCCGACATGGCCCATCACCGGCATGCCGGCGTCGACGATTGCGCGAATCGATTCTTGCACCTTGACGCCGCCTTCGAGCTTGATCGCCTCGGCGCCGGCTTCCTTGAAAAAGCGCCCGGCGTTGCGCAGCGCCTCGTCCTTGCCGACCTGATAGGACATGAACGGCATATCGCCGATGACCAGAGCGCGCTTGCGCCCGCGCACCACCAGGCGGGTGTGGTAGATCATCTCATCCATGGTGACGGCGAGAGTATTGGCGCAGCCCTGGACAACACAGCCCAGGGAGTCGCCGACCAACAGCATCTCGACGCCAGCTTCGTCGAGAATTCGCGCGAAGGAATAGTCGTAAGCGGTCAAGCAGGTGATCTTCTCGCCACGCTGCTTCATTTTCACTATATGCGGTACGGTGATCTTATCGCCCATGATCTACCCTCCAAAAAAACAAAAGCCCTCCAGACCGAGCCGGAAGGCCAATAACTAACCGGAGAGCCGCTTAACTCTCCTTAACCAGCGCCTTTTGGCATCCGTCTCGGTCCAGACTACCTGGATCCAAGCGGTATATAATGTTGCGTCCCCGAACCCATGCCGTTGATTTCTTTGATCAAGTCAGCCAGATCCTTGCTGCTTGCAACGAAATCGATCTCCGAAGTATTCACCACCAGCAGCGGCGTCTCGTCGTAGTGGAAGAAAAACTGGTTATACGCCTGGGCTACTTCGGTCAGGTATTCGAAAGTGACGCTTTTCTCGTATTTTTTATCCCTCTTTTTGACCCGCTTGTAAAGCACCTCCGGGCGCGCCTGGAGGTAAACGACTAAATCGGGCTTGGGCACGCGGGTATTCAATAGGGCATAGATTTGCTGGTAAAGACCCAACTCCTCGGAGCTCAGTGTCAAAGCGGCAAAGATCTGGTCCTTGGCAAACAGGTAGTCCGAAACCGTGCCTTCGGTGAATAGGTCTTGCTGCCCGAGCTCGATCTGCTGGCGATAGCGGCTCAACAGAAAGAACGTCTGGTTTTGGAATGCGTAGGTCTCCCGCGAGTCGTAGAACTTGGGCAAAAATGGATTGTCTTCCACCCGCTCGAAGATTCGGCGCGACTGAAACTCGTCGGCTAAAATCTTAGCCAAACTGGTCTTGCCCACGCCGATGGGCCCTTCAACCACTATGTACTTCGGCTTGGCCATGGGAATGAATGAATTTACACGTTGGCCGGAAGCTTGTCTAGGTTGTACTATGGCCGATGACCATGGAACTACTGCGGCATAAGATCGGCCAGCTCTTCCTCGTCGGCTGTCAGGGCGAAGCTCTAACTAGCCAAGAACGGCTGCTCGTCGAAGAATACCAGTTCGGCGGCCTAATCCTGTTTAAGAATAACTGCCGCGCGCCGGCGCAGCTGGTATCCTTATGCCACGCCATCTGGGAATCCTTCGATGCCGTGCCGCCCTTCATCGCCATCGACCAGGAAGGCGGCCGAGTCCATAGGCTGCCGGCGCCGTTCAGCCACTTTCCCGCCGCCGCGCGCATCGGCGCGCGCAACGATCCCGATCTCGCCTACCGGCTGGGCCAGGCGACTGCGGCGGAGCTGACGCTGGCGGGCATAAATTTAAACTTCGCGCCGGTGCTCGATGTCCATTCGAACCGGCAAAGTCCGATCATCGGCGACCGCGCCTTCGCCGCCGAGCCCGAGAGCGTGAGCGCGATCGCGTCGGCTTGGACCAAGGGGCTGCGCGACGGCGGCGTTATCCCCTGCGGCAAACACTTCCCCGGCCATGGCGACACCGACAAAGATTCACACTTTGACTTGCCGATGGTGTGCAAGTCGCTGGCAGATTTGCAGGCCACCGAACTGCCGCCCTTCGCTGCAGCTTGCCGAAATCAAATTGACGCGTTGATGACCGCCCATGTCGTCTATCCTGCCCTCGATGCGAAACTGCCGGCGACTCTTTCCGAAGCCATCGTCACCGGTCTGCTACGTCAACAGATGGGTTTTGACGGGGTGATTTTCAGCGACGATTTGGCGATGCGAGCGATTAGCGACCATTACAGCGTTGAAGAAGCCACCGCCCTGGCTATCCGCGCCGGCATCGATGTCCTGCTGTTCTGCCATGAGATCGATAAAGCCGTGGTGGCGTTCGATTTCCTCTGTGATGAAGCCGACCGCGATGCCGCGGTGCGCGCGCGCATTGAAGAAAGCTACGAGCGGGTGACCGAACTCAAGAGGCGTTATTTGACAAGCTTCGCCGGCGTGGCGGAGAACGAACTCGTGGCGCGGCTAGAAAAGTTGAACCACCAAGAGTTGCTCAGTGTCTTCGGATGACCCGAAATCCATAATCGAGAAGCCGCACTACCATCCGGCAAGGGGTAAGCCCGGAGCAGTGCTTAGAGGTGGAGGCCTATGGGCTTCCACTGCGGAGGGCTTGCCCCTTGCCGCGCCATTAAGTTTCAACTGTGCAATTTGGGTGCAATTTCAGGAAGCGCTAAATTCTCGCCTGCGCGGGAATGACGGAGAAGGATCGGATCGCACTGTGAAAGAACTTCACAGCAGCTTGTAAGCAGTGAAGTCGATTAATTTTCTGACATCGCGGTGCAGCTCGCCCTGCCATTTTTCCAAGATCACGTCGGCTGGACATTTGCCTTGGGACAAGAGAGTTTTGAGCGGTTCTAGATAAATCGTTTCATCGTTACCCAAGTCGTTGACAACATGCTGGCGGCGCAATCCTTCCGCGGCGATTTCCAAAAACTCCTTGGCGAGATCGAGCAGGGTATGGCGCCGGAAGCGCGCCGCCAGCGCGTTGGCATGGGAATCGAGATAAACTTCGTTGCGCTCGTCCCAAGTCCAGCCTTTGACCAGATCCCACGCCGCCAGCAAGCAGTCGTTGTCGTAGAATGCCCCTTTGATCAGCGCCGACAGCGCCGGCATCAGTTCCGGCGGCTGACTATCGACGGAGCGGACTTCGATGTAGCGCTTGATGCGAGTCTCGGGAAACAGCGTGGTCAGGTGATCCGCCCAATCTTCGACGGTGGCGCGCTCGCCGTTGTGGCCATACTTTAAATACTGGCGAAAGGTCACGCCGGTCATGTTGATATAGTCGTGATGGCGAATGATGAAGTACATCGGCACGTCGAGGGCGTACTCGACATAGTGGGCGAATGACGCATCCGGCGCGAAGGCGAATTTCAGCAAGCCTTGCCGACTCTTGTCGGTGTCGGTCCAAATATGTTCGCGATAGCTGCGGTAGCCGTTCACCTGGCCGTCGCAGATCGGTGAGTTGGCGAACATGGCGATGAGCACCGGCGCCAGCCCCATGCCGGTGCGGAATTTCACCATCGCATCCGTCTCGTCGAGGAAATCGATATTGGCCTGCACCGTGGCGGTCTGCTTCATCATGCGCTGGCCAAGCGTGCCAACGGTCGGCATATACGGCCCCATGATTCCATAGCGCTTTTTCGGCACCCACTGAATCTCGTCCAAGCGGCTGACCGGCTGCATGCCGAGACCGAGAAAAACAACGCCGAGAGGCTCGCAGATTTCTAACAGTTCGCGGATATGTTGGGTGAATTCGGCATAGGTGCAGTGAATGCTATCGCAGGGCTCGCCGCTGAGCTCGATCTGGCCGCCCGGTTCTAAAGTAATCTGCGTCCGATCGCGGCTGAGCGCGATGATGTTGCCGTTTTGCTCTTCCGGCTCCCAGCCGTAGCGCTCGATCATTTCCCGCAGGATGCGATCGACGCCGCGCGGACCGAAGTATGGAATGGCCTGGCCGGTGCTTCGGTCGACGCCGACTTTTTCGTACTCGGTGCCGACGCGCCAGCGTTCGCGCGGTTTGCCGGCAGTCTGAAAGTAGGCTTCGAGTTCTTCGGCTTTTTCAATGACTGACATGGTTGCGAATCTTCTGTCGGTAGGGAGGATTTATCACTCCGCGCTCGGTAATGATAGCCGTGATGAGCTCGTGATCGGTCACGTCGAAAGCCGGATTGAATACCTTCATGCCCTTGGGCGCCAACGCTTTGCCGAAAATATGCGACACCTCTTTGCCATCGCGCTGCTCGATGGGAATGTCTTTTCCGGCCGGACAATCGATATCAATCGACGAGGTCGGTCCGGCGACGTAGAAGGGAATGGCGTGGCGCTTGGCTAACACGGCGACCGTGTAAGTCCCGATCTTATTGGCGACATCGCCGTTGGCCGCGACCCGATCACAGCCGACCACCACCGCGTCGACTCTCCCTTGCTGCATCAAATAACCGACCATGTTATCGGTCACCAGCGTCGCCGGGATTTTTTCTTGCTTGAGTTCCCAAGCGGTCAGTCTAGCGCCCTGGAGAAACGGCCGGGTCTCGTTAACGTAAACTTCAAACTGGCGGCCCGCCTCCTTCAGCGCGCGCATGACGCCGAGGGCCGTGCCATAGCCGGCGGTGGCGAGCGCGCCGGCGTTGCAGTGGGTCATGATCTGTTTGGCGTCGCGCAAGAGCGGAACGCCGTACCTGCCGATCATTTTGTTGGCGGCGATGTCTTCCTTAAAAATCTGCAATGCCGCTTGTTTGAGCCCACGGCGAACCGACGCGAGGCCCTTGGTTCGTTGGGAAGAATAGACTGCGCGCATGCGCTCGAGCGCCCAGAATAAATTCACCGCCGTCGGCCGGGTCTTGCCCAGCACGGCAACGATGCGTTCGAACTCGCGGTCGAAAATTCGATCCGGCGCGTGCAACGCGCCGAGCGCCACGCCCATCGCCGCGGCGACGCCGATCGCCGGCGCGCCGCGAATGACCATTGAGCGAATCGCCTCGGCAACCTGGTTGTAGTCCCGATAACTCCGGTAGATCTCCCGCTGCGGCAACAGCCGTTGATCGAGCATAATCACTCGATCGTTCTTCCATTCGATGGTTTTTACCGCCACGCCTAGTTCCTAATTCAAGGGAGACCGAGTATATTAGCCGACTAAAGGAAGCGTCAAGAGCAGCTCGTGGATTTCTCTCTTCTCGTCGGATATGTCAGCGGACTCCTGTTCATCAAACCGGACATGGAGCCGGCATCGCTATGGCCCACCGTCGCGCTCGTCCATAGTCTCGATGCGATTCTTTGCGGCGTCGTCGCCAATCACAACGGCCGCAATAAAGTAATCTGGTCTGTCAGCGGACTAGTCTGCGGCATCTGGGCCCTCGGCGCGCTGTTCCTACTGCCGGCGAAAAAGTCCCGGGGCAACTAAATTTTTCCCAACGGGCAAGGCACATGTTGCCTCTACTCCCGGATTTCCTGTGAAATTTTTTTGCGCTCTTTGCATTGCAATAGCTCACAGTTTGCGCAGCTTGCGCAAATTTATCCGGCGGTGAATTTCTCGGATTCGGATATTCCTTCCGCATAGGCGCAAAGTCGCCAAGTTCGGAAGAGAAGAGATGTCATTTCGAGCGCCGAAAGAATTCTTTCTAGATCCCTCGCATTCGCCAGACTGTGTGAAAACTCTTTAGGAGCCCTTCGACGAAGCTCAGGGCGAACGGCTAAACGCTTGATTTGTAATGTCTGATAACCGTTCGTGGTGAGCCCAGTCGAACCATGAACGGGGTTTTCACACAGTCTGTCGCTCGGGATGACGCGCATTAGCCCGTCACCTTTGCGCCCTAGCGCCTTTGCGGGAGATAATCCGACCTTTTTATTGCTCCCTTTGCGGCCATTCTTCCCTTCGATTGCGGCTGTGCCGCGTGTGCTCTTTGCGGTTATATTCCGATTCCGAATTTCCTCCGTGGTGAGCCTATTTCTCTCACCCATCGTCCTCGGCAATCACAGAAGCCAGGCCATGCTGCTTGGTATGGGTAATCGATAGCGCCCAGCGGCGAATGCCCAGCGCCGCGGCGAGCTGCGCCGTCTTGTCGTGCAAAACAATCTCCGGCTTGCCGCTGCGCGCTCGCGCCACTTCGATATCGAGCCAGCGCACTTTGGCACCCCAGCCGCGCCCGAGCGCCTTCATCACCGCTTCCTTGGCCGCGAATCGTCCGGCGTAACTCTCGTACTTGCCGCGCTGTTTTTTTTCGCAGTAAGCGATCTCACTGGCAGTGAACACCCGGTCGCGAAAACGCCGGCCGATGCGCGGGTGCTCGATGGCCGCCTGGATGCGATCCACTTCCGCAAGATCGATTCCCGTGCTGATGATCATAGGCTGGCTTCCCGAACCTCGCGCCGTACCCCATGTGCTTCACCCCAACGGCACATCGCTTCGACCACCGGCCGCAGGCTCGCACCCAAGACGGTGAGGGAATACTCCACTTTAGGCGGCACCTGCGGATAGACTTGCCGCATCACAAGACCATTGCGTTCCATTTCGCGCAGCTGCTGCGTGAGCATTTTTTGCGATACACCGGACAAGCTGCGCGCTAAATCCGAGAACCGCTTGGGCCCCGCCAACAAATGGAAAACGATGGGGATCTTCCATCGCCCGCCGATCATCGCCAGGGTAAACTCCGCCGGACATTTTGTCGCGCTCGCTTTCATCGCCATCTCCTCGGTTACTGTTTGGGTACTATAGCACCGGCGGGTGCGTACTTAACAATCATTGCGCTCGTGATTAGCTTCGCACCAAAGGTGAGAAAGGAACCCCCATGTTACAACCCGCGCTCAAGCTCGTCGACAATCAAGCCAACGGCGCAGTTGGCGCCGGTGCGCGCGACTTCGCCAGCCGCGACGGCGAACTCCTCGACGCCTATTCCCAAGCCGTCGTCGCAGCCGCCGAAAGTATCAGCCCGGCGGTTACGTTCATCGAAGTCACCAAGGAGCATCATGCATCGAGACACCGGCCAGGCGGCGAGCCACGCGCAATGCGCGGCAGCGGCTCGGGTTTTATCTTCACGCCGGACGGGCTGATCTTGACCAATAGCCATGTCGTCCACGGCGCCGACAAACTCGACGTTGCGTTGAACGACGGTCGCCATCTTAGCGCCACCATCGTCGGCGACGATCCGAGCAGCGACCTTGCCGTCATCCGCATCTCGGCGCAAAATCTTAGCGCCGTCCCACTAGGCGATTCGGAAAAAACTCGGGTCGGCCAAATGGCGATTGCCATCGGCAACCCCTACGGCTTTCAGTGTAGTGTCACCGCCGGCGTCGTCAGCGCCCTCGGTCGTTCGCTACGCTCGGTATCGGGACGGTTGATCGACAATGTCATCCAAACCGACGCCGCGCTCAATCCCGGCAACTCCGGCGGACCGCTGGTCAATTCCCGAGGTGAAGTCATCGGCGTAAACACCGCCGTGATTCTGCCGGCGCAGGGAATCTGTTTCGCGGTAGCGATCAACACGGCGAAGTTCGTCGTCGGACAGTTGATTCAGAATGGCCGGATTCGCCGCGCTTATCTCGGCGTTGGCGGCCAGAACATGGATATCCCCCGCGCCGTCGCCCGGGCGCAGCAACTCCAATATCAAACCGGGGTGCTGTTGATCTCTGTGGAGCCGAGCGGCCCCGCAGAGCGTGGCGAGCTCCGAGTCGGCGACATTATCGTCGCCCTCGACGACCAGCCGGTGCGTGGCATCGACGATTTGCATCGTTTACTCACCGACGCGCGCATTGGGTTGCGGTGCAATGTCGAGCTGCTACGCCAATCGCGGAAAATAAATTTAAGTGTGGTAACCCAAGAGGCGTCGATCTGATTGCCGATCTTTTTCCACGCGCCCAACGCGACGAGGCTTGGAAGGTGCCGCGCAGAGGACCTCGTCAAGAAATGGCTGGTCCTGTGCGTCAAGAATCACCGTAGCTGAGGCATTCGGAGTTGATACACTACAGCGCCCTGTCTCGTTTGTTGCAGTCATCACGCCGTGACGGCTCGCGGATTATCCAAATTGCGTTGTTAAGGACTCCGCAACTGTCGTTTACCCCGCAGATTGGGAAACTTCACTGGCGCTGCGTGAACATGGAAGGGGCTTAGAATCTTCGAATTTCCCGCAATGTGACCTTCATAAACTATGTCGCACCCCAGTCAGGATTCCGGTTGGGCTTTTCGATTTTGGTTGTAGCACTTGCGCAACCGGACTTTTCCGGCTCGACAAGAGGCAAGGACCGATGGTTTCACCTCCAGCCTACCCTAAGTAGCCGATTGCTCGGACACCACGGGAAACGCAGCAAATATAGACGGCCATTGACTTAACTTGCAGTGCCCACCTGCGTGCGGCGAATGTAAGCTACAGGTTGATGCATTACGTCTCAAACTGTTTTCAGGCTGGCCAGAAAATCCAAGTCTGAAGTCATCGAGATCACGGATTCCCGGTACCGAGCCCACTGCGGCAATGATGATTGGCAGGCGTTCGCAGCAAGCCGGCGATGACTGTTTGCAAGCTAGTGAACCTCGCGGGTCTATGTTCTTGGGCGGGACAAAAACTATAGCGACCTCGGTGGCAATCTGCTATCGTCAGCCCATTCCACCTAAAGGAGACAATTTGCCGTGCCAAAAAAATCGTTCTTAGTTTTCATGCTGGCGCTGCTTGCCGCGTTACCGGCGACCTCGTGGGCGCAAAAAGGTAAAATCAAAATCGCCGTGCAGGCGCCGCTCTCGGGCGAGCAGGCCGCGCTCGGCGAACATATTAAACTCGGCGCGCAGCTCGCCGTCGAGGAATCGGTCAAGGCGTTCAAAGCGCTGGGCTACGATCTCGTGCTGGTGCCCCAGGACGACCAAGCGAAACCGGAAGTCGGCGTCGCCAACGCGCGCAACATGGTCGCCGACCCTGAAGTCTTGGTGATCGTCGGACATTTTAATTCCGGCGTCGCGCTGCCGTCGTCGGAAGTTTACAAGGACGCCATGCTGGCGATGATCTCGCCGGCCAATACCGCCACCGAGATCACCGACCGCGGTTATCCCAATGTCAATCGCGTCTGCGGCCGCGACGATGTCCAAGGCCCAGTCGGCGCGCGCTTCGCCGCGCAAGAGCTGAAAGCGAAATCGGTCTACATCATCCACGACAAGACGCTTTACGGCCAGGGCGTGGCGGATAATTTCCGCAACGAGGCGAAAAAGCTCGGCATCAATGTACTCGGCTTCGAAGGCACCGAAGAGCGTGCCAACTTCTCGCCGATGATCAACCCGCTCAAAGCCAAGAATCCCGCGCTGGTCTATTTCGGCGGCATCTATCATCAAGGCGGGTTGCTGCTAAAACAATTGCGCGAAAAGGGCGTCAACGCCAAGTTCATGGGACCCGATGGTTTGGATTCGGCCGAGATGGCCAAGATCGCCGGCAGCTCGGTGGTCGGCAGTTACTACACCAGCGTCGCCGGTCCGCCGGATGCGTATCCTGAAACCGCCGCATTCGCGAAAAAATATAAGCAGCGCTTTGGCAAGGATATCGAAGCGTTTGGCTTGTACGGCTACGACGCCACTTTGGTCGGCATCAAAGCGATGGAAGGATGGATTAAAGCTAATCCGAATAAGAAACCCAGCCGCGCCGAGGTATCCACCGCTGTGCGCAATATTAAAGGTTTCAAAGGCGTCACCGGTCCGATTGAATTCGACAGCAAGGGCGATCCGGTTAAAGCCAAGTATTTCGTCCTGCAATTCGACAAGCAGTCCTATCCCGGCAAAGTCGTAAAAGTGATCGAGCAGCAAGCTCCCGCCGCGCCTGCAAAGAAATCGTAAACTGGCCCAAGGTCGTCGAGGATGGAGGATGAAGGATCGTAGCGCGATTCTCTGCCGCCATCCTCGATCCTCCATCATCCATCCTCCAGCTTCTATCCTCGATCCTCGGCCCTACTTCGCGTAAAATACTCGCATGAAGAAAAAACTCCGCGTCGCGCTACTCTTCGGCGGTAAATCCGCCGAACATGAAATTTCGCTGATCTCTGCCCGCAACATTGCCGCGGCGATGGACAAGAATAAATATGAGATCGTCGCCATCGGCATCGATAAACAAGGCCGTTGGCATCTCGACGAGGGAGCCAGGCTGCTCCTTGGCGGCGAAAAGGCGGTAGTCGAATTTCACGACGCCCGGAATGCCGCGGCCATCATGCCGGGTAAGACCACGACACCGATGGTACGCCGCGGCGCGGCGGGATTCGCCGGTATCGACGTGGTCTTTCCGATCCTGCATGGGCCCTTTGGCGAAGATGGCACGGTTCAAGGCTTGTTGAAGCTCGCCAACTTGCCGTTTGTCGGCGCCGGGGTGTTGGGCTCCGCGGTCGGCATGGACAAAGATGTGATGAAGCGGTTGATGCGCGACGCCGGCATCACCATTGGCAAGTTCATGGCGTTCGAGCGCGCCGACAAGATCAATTTCGCCCAGGTCAAGCGCATGCTCGGCATGCCGCTGTTCGTCAAACCCGCCAATCTCGGCTCCTCGGTGGGCATCAGCAAGGCAGCCAAACCAAGCCAGTTCAGCGCCGCGGTCAAAGAGGCTTTTCGTTACGACAACAAAATCGTCATCGAAGAGTTCATCGCCGGCCGCGAGATCGAGTGTTCGGTGCTCGGCAATGACAACCCGATCGCATCGCTCCCGGGCGAAATCGTTGTCAATAGCGATTTCTATTCCTACCACGCCAAGTATCTCGACGCTCACGGCTCGCGCCTGGAGATTCCCGCCAAACTACCCGCCAAGGTAATAAAGGAAATCCGTCAAACCGCGATCCACGTCTACAAAGCGCTGTGCTGCCAAGGTATGGCGAGAGTTGACTTTTTCGTGCAAGCCAACGGCCGAGTGCTAGTTAACGAGATCAACACCATCCCCGGCTTCACCAAGATCAGCATGTACCCGAAAATGTGGGAAGCCAGCGGGATTTCCTACTCGAAACTGATCGACCGGCTGATTCGTCTGGCGCTGGAACGGTTTCGGCGGGAACAGCGTTTAAGATCGTCCAAATAGTGCCGATCGTACCCTGTGTAGTGGGATTTACCGCTACCATCCTTCAGGGAAGGAATTTTTATGGCACTAAAACCATTGACCCACCCGGACGATCTTTACCAGTTACTCCGCGAGGGCAAGGTTAAGGAGTTTAACCTGCGCAAAGCACAGGCGGATCGAGTCAAGCTCAACGACTGTGACTTCCGCCACCTCGATCTGCGCGGCATCGACGCCCAGAGCATCGACTTCCGCAACTGTTATTTTCACAACAGCGATTTGCGCGGCGTCGATCTCTCCCAAGCGTCCCTCGAAGGGGCCAGCTTCAACAGCGCGCGGATTTCCGGCGTGCTCTTTCCCAAGGACCTCGGAGCGCAGGAAATCATCCTGTCGGTAACCCATGGCACCCGTGTGCGCTACCTGAAATAGCCCGATACGCGAGACCCAGGCGTTTCCGCTATTTGTCGCCGAGCTGCGTCCTGCCACTCTGCCAACACTTGTTCAACCCAGATGCCGGATTTTGGCTTCGCTGCGCCTTCGGCCAGTCGCAGCGCGGCAGGCATCTGCCCATCCGCCGCGCGCTTTTCGGCGCATATCCTAGCCGGCCGTCCACAGCGGGGACTGCGGACGGCCGGCACACCGGAGGAGGACCGATGTTGACAGAGGGCTAATCCATCTGTCGTCTTAGGAACGTCGGGATATCGTACTTATCGTCGTCTTCCTGGTTGGCGCTCGACTGGAAATTATTCTTGTTGAGCGTCACGCTCTCGAGATCTTCGCTGCCCGACTTCTTCCGTTGCCAGGTTGGCGCGTCGAGATCGTCGATGATGGTACCGAGGTGAACCACCTTCTTGTTTTTCGGCATGGCGCTGGCGATGTTGGCGATATTGGCCGCCGCGGGTACCTGGACTTGCACCGGCGGCGCCGCTTTGTGACCATGTTTTTCTTCACCGAAACCGGTGGCGATCACGGTGATGCGGATCTCGTCGCCCATGGTTTCATCAATCACCGCGCCAAAAATAATATTGGCATCGTCGTGGGCTTCTTCTTGAATCATCGATGCCGCTTCGTTGACTTCGTGCAAGCAGAGATTGGGCCCGCCGGTGATGTTGATCAACACACCGCGCGCGCCCTGGATCGAGATGTCTTCGAGCAACGGACTGGAGATCGCTTTTTGCGCCGCTTCGATGGCGCGGTTCTCACCGCTCGCCGACGCCGCGCCCATGAGCGCTAAGCCCATCTCCGCCATCACCGTGCGCACATCGGCGAAGTCAAGATTGATCAACCCCGGGGTAATGATCAAATCCGAGATGCCGCGCACCGCTTGAAGCAAGACATCGTCGGCCTTGTGAAACGCCTCGATCATGGTCGTGGTCTTGGCCGCGATGCTGAGCAAGCGCTGGTTCGGAATCACGATCAAGGTATCGACGCTTTGCTTCAACTCTTCGATGCCCTGTTCCGCCTGGCGCTGGCGTTTTTTGCCCTCGAAGATGAAAGGCTTGGTCACCACGCCGACGGTCAGCGCGCCGACTTCACGCGCGATCCGCGCCAACACCGGCGCGCCGCCGGTGCCGGTGCCGCCGCCCATGCCGGCGGTGATAAAAATCATGTCGGAGCCTTCCATATACTCCCTGATCTGTTCTTGATCCTCCAACGCCGCGCGCCGGCCGATCTCGGGATTGGCGCCCGCGCCCAACCCCTTGGTCACCAAGCCGCCCAGTTGGATCCGCATCGGCGCTTGGCTCGCTTCCAAGGACTGCGCGTCGGTATTCGCGACCATGAAATCGACGCCGGTAAGTTTGGAACCGATCATGGTGTTGACCGCGTTGCCGCCGCCGCCACCGATACCGATGACCTTGATGCGCGCGGTCATGCTATTTTGCTTTTCGACTATTTCAAACATGTTCTGTCCTCCTCCGTTAAACTTGAAAATTGTCTCCCCGTTTAAAAAAACTCACTGAGCCAATCCGACATGCGGTGCTTCACCTTGGCGATCATCTTGTCGTCCCGCGGCCGCGCCACACCGCGCTCCTGGCCCTTCATGCCATGGAGCACCAGGCCGACAGCGGCGGCGTGAATCGGATTATCGATGACATCGATCAAACCGCCGACCTGCATCGGCACTCCCAAGCGCACCGGCACACCAAAGGAGCGCACGGCCATCTCGACGGCGCCGGGCAGTAGCATGGCACCGCCGGTGGCGACGATGCCCGAGGCCAAGGAGCCGTCGAAACCGGACTTGGCGATTTCTTTCTGGACCAATTCGAAGATCTCGTCCAAGCGCGGCTCGATGATTTCACAGAGAATTTGCCGCGACACAGTTCCCGCCTCTTTGCCGGCGATGCTCGGCACCTCGACCCGTTCCTGACCCATCGCCATCGCCGCTTTGGCGTAGCCATAACGTTGCTTGATGCGCTCGGCGTCGCCAAACGGCGTCCGTAAACCGGCGGCGATATCGTTGGTCACATGATTGCCGCCGATGCTGAGCACCGCGGTATGCTTCACCGTGCCGTCATGAAATACCGTGATATCGGTGGTGCCGCCGCCCATATCGACTAGAACCACGCCTAACTCGCGCTCTTCATCGGTGAGCACCGCTTCGGCGGCGGCCAGCGGCGTGAGCACGATCTCGGCGACATTGAGGCCACTGCGATTGCAGCACTTGACGACGTTCTGCACCGACGTCACCGCACCGGTCACCACATGGACTTTGGCTTCCAAGCGGACGCCAGACATGCCCAACGGTTCTTTAATGCCGTCCTGCTCGTCGATGATGTAGTCCTGGGGCAGGACATGCAGCACTTCGCGGTCCAGCGGGATCGCCACCGCCTTGGCGGCGTCGATCACCCGGTCGAGATCGCGCTGGGTCACCTCTTTGTGCTTCACCGCGACGATGCCGTGGCTATTGAACGATTTGATATGGCCGCCGGAGATGGCCGCGAACACCGTGTGAATCTCGCAACCGGCCATCAACGCCGCTTCCTGCACCGCGCGCTTGATCGAGCTAACGGTGCTTTCGATGTTGATGACGACCCCCTTGCGCAGGCCTGCCGACGCGTGACTGCCGACGCCGATGATGTCGACGCCGCGCTCGGTCATCTCGCCGACCACGGCGCAGACTTTTGACGTGCCGATATCCAAGCCAACAACGATGGTGTTTTTCTTCGCCATATCCGTCGATTTCCCGGTGCTAGTTGATCCTGCCGGCTCCTCTACTCCTTTTTATCCCGCAAACGCGCCACCACTTGATCGCGAAAACTCATATCCAAAGACGCCAACCGCTCCTCGTTGCCCTTCCATAATTCCAGCAAACGGTCCAAGCGCGCGAGCTTCTCCTCCCAGTCGCCCCAGCCCAGGCGCCAGGCCACCGGGAATTTCGTCGGATAGACCACCAGCCGGTCCGGCGCTTCGAAGTGAATCTCCGACAGCGTATGGGAGCGCTGCGCCATCAAATCGGTCAAGCGTATGGCGTCGCGGATGCGCTGGCGCGCCGCTGGATCGCCGCGCATCAGCCCTTCGGCATAAATACCGGTGAGCATGGGATACTTGATGCTCTCACCCGAGGCGACTTCTTTGAACACCACGGCGTCGGCGTCGATATAATAAAGCTTGCCGACGCCGACGATCGCTTTGGGTCTGCGTTCCTCGACGTCAATAACGACCCGGCGCGGGAAATCGCGGCGCACCAACACCCGGCGCACCCAAGGGTGTTTGGCGATTTTCTTCTCGATGGCGACGGCGTCGACGTTCCAGATATTCATCCCTTGGCGCAGTCCGGCGGCGGCGACGATCTCGTCGCCGCCGACCTTGTCGCCGCCATGGACCTCGATCTGGCGCACGGCGAAATAGCGGTTGTCGGCGAAAAAATCCCGCGTCGAGCGCGCGGCAATGGCCAGCGGCCCGCTGAGACGATAGAGCAGGGCTCCGGCAACTAGCAGCAATGCCACCATGCCGGCGATCCACCAGCGGCGCCGGCCACGCTGCTGATCGCGCTTGCGATTGTCTCTCCGGTGAACTTTCAATTGCATAGGGCTTCGACTAATTGTCCAACCACTCGCCGAGATACTTCACTTCAGCGATCAAATTAATATTGAAACGGCGGCGCACCTCGCTCTCGGCCAGCTCCATCAACTGGCGCACCTCGGTGGCTTTGGCGCCGCCGAGGTTGACGATGAAGTTGGCATGGCGCTCGGCGATCTGCGCCTGGCCGTTCCGCCGGCCCTTCAAACCGCTGGCTTCGATCAACCGGCCGGCGAAATCCCCCGGCGGATTGCGAAACATCGATCCTGAGTTGGGGAATCCCGACGGCTGGCTGCTTTTCCGTTTGCCCACCAGCTCGCGCAATCTGGCATTCACCTGCGCCGCTTCGCCCCGGCGCAAGCGCAGCACGACGCCCGTCACCACCGTGCCCGCGGGTAGATGCGAATCGCGATAACTAAACGTCATCTGCGCTCGGGAGAAAACCAGCGCTTGGCCGTCCTGATTGATCGCATCAACGCGCTCGACTATTTTTTCGATCTCGGAACCGTAGGCCCCCGCGTTCATCACCAGCGCGCCGCCGACGCTGCCGGGAATCCCCTCGGCGAATTCCAGACCGGCGTATCCCTTGCGCGCCGCCTGGCGCGCCAGCCGGGTGACGGCGTAGGCCGCGCCAACCTCGACTTCGATAGCGTCGCCGCCATCGCGCCATTCGATCTTTTTGAACTCACCGGTTAAATGAATCACCGCGCCGCGCACGCCGCGGTCGCTGATCAGAACATTGCTGCCGTTGCCCAAGAGACATAATCGCACCTGATGGCGGCGCAGGGCGATGAGAACTGCGGCCAGCGCCGCGCCGTTGTCGGCTTCGATAAAATAATCCGCCGGACCGCCGATCTTCATCGAGGTATAGCGCGCCAGCGGCTCATCGAGCTTGAGACGCGCGCCGGAGACCGACGAGAGATCAGCCACTAACCGTGAAGCTTCCTGTGCTCTTGCCATCGCAATTATCGGTTGTGAACGGGAGTCATGCAGTGATGGAGTACTGGAGTAGTGTCCCCTCCCCACCCATGGCTCCATCACTCCAGGACTCCAATACTCCAACATCCCATCACTCCAATCCCTCTCTCTGCAGCGCCTCAACCAAGGCTTCACCGACTTTGTAAATATCGCCGGCGCCCAAGGTCAGCGCCATATCGCCGGCTTGCAGCCGGCCGGCGAGGTGCGCGACGATTTGGCTTTTGTCGGCGACATACTCGACCTCTAAATGGCCCTGGCGTTTGAGCGCCTGGTATAACGCCTCGCCGGTGGCGCCGGTGATCGGATCTTCGCCGGCGCCGTAAATTTCCGTCAGCACGAGCCGGTCCGCGCCTTCAAATGCCGTCAAGAACTCGTCGAAGAGATCGCGTGTACGGGTATAGCGGTGCGGCTGGAAGATCACCGTCAACGGCCGCTTCCAACTGTCGCGAATGGCGCCGATGGTGGCGCGAATCTCTGACGGGTGATGGCCATAATCGTCGATCACCATCACGCCCTTGGGCTCGCCGATTATTTCAAAACGGCGATGAATACCGCTGAAGGCTTCGAAGGCCTGGGCGACATGGGCGAACCGCACTTCCAGTTCATGGGCCACCGCAATCGCGGCCAGTGAGTTGGTCGCGCTATGTTTTCCCGGCGAGCGCAGGCGCACTTTGCCCAGTGACTTGCCGTGATGGAGCGCGGTGAATGTCACGCCGGCGGGACTCATGGTCAAATCCTCGGCGGAGAACTCCGCTTCCGGCGACAGGCCATAGGTCGTGAAACGCTTGCGTACCTTGGGCAACAGACCGCGCACCTGGGCATCGTCGCTGCACAACACCGCGACCCCGTAGAACGGCACTTTGTTGATGAAGGTGAGAAAGTTTTCGCTCAACCGTTCCATGGTGCCATGGAAATCCATGTGCTCTTTGTCGATATTGGTCACCACCGCGATGGTCGGCGCAAGCAGCAGAAAACTGCCGTCGCTTTCGTCGGCCTCGGCGACCATGATATCGCCCGCGCCCAACTTGGCGTTGCTGCCGAGCATATGCAGCCGGCCGCCGATCACCATGGTCGGGTCCAAACCGGCGGCGCTCAGCACCGCCGAAACCATCGACGTGGTCGTGGTCTTGCCGTGGCTGCCGGCCACGGCGACGCCGAACTTCATGCGCATCAGCTCGGCCAGCATTTCGGCGCGCGGGATCACCGGGATATGGCGCCGGCGCGCTTCCAAGACCTCCGGATTGGCATATTTTACCGCCGTCGAGATCACCACCACCGACGGCTTGCCGGCGATATTTTCTTCCTGATGGCCGACAAAAATCTGCGCACCGAGAGAACTCAGACGCCGAGTCGCCTCGCTGGCCTGCAAGTCCGAGCCGCTCACCGCGTAGCCCGAGTTGAGCAACACTTCGGCGATGCCGCTCATGCCGATGCCGCCAATGCCGACAAAGTGAATTTTATGTTTCTTCTGCAACATGAAACTTTCGCGTCCATTACCAATCTACGCCTGCGCCAAGCCGTAACAGGCATCGACAATCCGCGCCGCGGCATCCGGCCGGCCCAAGGCGCGCGCCGCCGCCGCCATGCGCTCAAGCCGCGCACGATCGGCGAAATAGCCGCGAATGCGCTCGGCCAACAGCTCGCCGCTCAGGTCGCGATCCAAAATCATTTCGGCGGCGCCCTGTTGCTGCAACGACTCGGCGTTACCGCGCTGATGATCGTAAATCGCGTACGGATAAGGCACCAAAATCGCCGCCTTGCCGAACACCGTCAGTTCGGCGATGGTCATCGCCCCGGCGCGGCATAGCACCAAGTCGGCGCCGGCATAGGCTTCGTCCATGCGCTCGATAAACGGCGTTACCGTCGCGTCGAATGGCAGCGCGCCGTAAGCTTGTTTGATCGCGTCGTAATCCAATGGTCCGGTTTGGTGCGTGATGACGATGGCGCTTTTAAGATCGCCGAGTAATTTCAATGCGTCGACGACGGCATAATTGATCCGCCGGGCGCCGCCGCTGCCGCCGAAAATCAGCAGCGTGAATTTGTCGCTGCGCTTAACCTGCGGCACATGGGTCCAGCGCACCGGGTTGCCAGTCTCGATCACCCGTGCGCCGGGAAAATACTCGGCGCTCTCACGGTAGGCGGTAAAGACTCGATCGACCCAGCGGGCGAGCAGCTTATTGGTGAAACCCGGCCGCAGATTCTGCTCCATGATGGCGCAGCGAATACGTTTGAGTTGGGCCGCCAGCAACACCGGCCCGGACGCATAACCGCCGAGCCCAATCACGCAGTCCGGGCGAAAGGCGCGCAGGATCGCCAGCGAACGCAACAGCGCCGCCGGCACACCGTAGAGCGCGTCGAGAATGCCGCGGATACCGCGCCCCTTTATCCCTTTGACCGTGAGCGTTTCCAGTTTGAATCCTTCTTTAGGTAACACGCGATATTCGATGCCCTGTTCGGTGCCGATAAAAACTATTTCCGTCTGGCCATCGCGGCGCTGAAACTCCCGCGCCACCGCCAGACCGGGGAACAGGTGGCCGCCGGTTCCGCCGCCGGCGAAAACTACCCGCATGCTAAACTCTCCGGCGCGACAGGCTGAGCAAAATGCCCGCCTCCGCCAGATTGATCAGCATGGCCGTGCCGCCGTAACTGATGAACGGCAGCACCAGTCCCTTGGTCGGCATGAGCCCCATCACCACACCCATGTGAATCAAAGCCTGGAGTCCTAAGAGCACCGTCAAGCCGAAAGCCAAATACTGATCGAACGGCTCCTCGATGCGCGAGGTCAGCCGCAGGCCGCGCAAAATAATCACGCCGAACAGCGCCAGGACCGCAAACGCACCGAGCAGCCCCAACTCCTCGCCGATCACCGAGAAAACAAAATCGGTGTGCGCTTCGGGTAGATAAAATAACTTCTGCCGGCTCTCGCCCAAGCCGCGCCCCCACAACTGTCCGGAACCGAAAGCGATCAACGATTGAATAACGTGAAAGCCGCAGCCCGCCGCATCGCTCCAAGGGTCTAAGAAACACGTCAAGCGGCGCATCCGGTAGTCCGCCTGGGTCATGACATAAATAAGCAAAGGCAAGGCTAACAGGCCGGTGCCGAGCAGATGGTGCACACGCACACCGCCGATGAACAACATCGAGTAGAGCAGCATGGTCAGAATCAAGGCGCTGCCGAAGTCGGGTTCGAGCAGAAGCACGCCGGCGAACAAGCCGGTCACGATCATGTGCGGCAAGACGCCGATGGAGAAGGAGCCGATCAACGGTTCTTTCTTAGCGATGGAATGGGCGAGATAGACGACGACCGCCAACTTAGCCAACTCCGACGGTTGAAAGGCAAAGCCCGCCAAGGCAATCCAGCGGCGCGCGCCGCCGCGACTGGCGCCGATACCGGGAATCAGCACGAGAATCAAACAGACCAGGGTCAGCGCCAGCAACGGATAGGCGAAACGGCGATATTGATGCGCCGGGATCAGCGAACAGACGATCAACGCGACCACGCCGGCGCCCATGGCGAACAATTGTTTGCGAAAAAAGAACGTGCCGTCGGCGTAACGCTCTTGGGAATAGAGATAACTGGTGCTGAGCACCATGACCACGCCCATGGCGACCAGGCCGATGACCGCCAGCAGTATCCATTTATCGACGGCCAAAGCATCTCTCATAGCGCCTGCACCAAGTCCTTGAAGCTCTTGCCGCGTTCGGCATAGTTACGAAATTGATCGAAACTCGAACAGGCCGGCGACAGCAACACCACATCTCCCGGCTGAGCGTGAGCCGCGGCATCACGCACCGCCGCATTTATATCATCGACCAGCACAGTCGTCGTCAGTCGGCCCAAGGCGGCGGCGATGGTCTGTTTGGCCGCGCCGAACAACACCAAGCGACGGACTTGGTTTTGGATACCCGCCGCCAACGGCGCATAGTCGCCGCCCTTGTCGACGCCGCCGGCGAGCAAGATCACCGGCCCGTCAAAGCTCGCCAGGGACTTCGCCACCGCGCCGACGTTGGTGCCCTTGGAATCGTTGTAGTAGCGAACACCGTCTTTCTCGCGGACGAATTCAAGACGGTGTTCGAGGCCGGGGAAATCTTCGAGCGTTTGTTCAATCGCTCGCCGCGAGACACCAGCGCACTCGGCGGCCGCGATGGCGGCCATGATATTTTCCACGTTATGCACGCCTTGGATCTTCGCCTTTGCTAACGAGAAGCGCTCCTCGACGGTACTGTCGCGCCAGACGATTTCCGTTGGCGTCGCGAACACACCTTCGGCGACTTCGCCAAAGCCGAAGGAAACCACATGTGCGGCAATGCGCTCGCGCAGCTGCCATACCAGCGGATCGTCGCGGTTGAGGATCGCCACGTCGGCGCGATGCTGCGCCGCGAAGATGCGCTCCTTGGCCTGGCAGTAGTCGGCGAAACTCGCGTAGCGGTCCAAGTGATCCTCGGAGAGGTTGAGCAAGAGCGCGATGCGCGGGCGAAACTCGTCGACCCATTCCAACTGAAAGCTGCTGATCTCGATCACGCCCCAATCCCAGGAGTCGGTCGCCGCGCCGATAAATGGCGCGCCCAAGTTGCCGCCGAGAAAAACTTTCTTGCCGTCGGCCTGGAGCATCTTGCCGATCAAGGTGGTCGTCGTGCTTTTGCCGTTGGTGCCGGTGATCGCCACCAGCGGCGCGGTGAAATAGCGATAGGCCAGCTCGATTTCGCTCAATATCGGAATTTTTCGCGCCAGCGCTTCGCGCAGCAAAGGATTTTCCCTCGGCACACCCGGACTCGGCACCACGCAGTCCATGCCGTCGAGCCAACTTTTTTCCTCGCCGCCTAACCGATAGGTTGGCGAAAGATCGCTGAGTGCGGCCATTTCACCGCGCAGCTCGTCTGGTCCGCGTAGGTCGCTAATCCACACCCTGGCCCCCTGTTGCGCGAGAAAGCGCGCGCATTCCCGTCCGGTGCGCGCCAGGCCGATGACCAGTACCTTTTTTGCTTTGAGATCCATTTAACATCGTCGCCGTTATCTGAGCTTCAAGGTGCTCAAACCGATGACCGCGAAAATAATCGACAGGATCCAGAAGCGCACGATAATCTGCGGCTCTTTCCAGCCCTTGAGTTCGTAGTGATGGTGAATCGGCGCCATCAAGAAAACCCGCTTGCGGCGGAGCTTGTAGGACGCCACTTGGAAAATCACCGACAGCGCTTCCATGACGAAGACGCCGCCGATGATCACCAGGAGAAATTCGTTCTTGGTCAGCACCGCGACGATGCCAAGGGCCGCGCCGAGGGCCAGCGAGCCGACATCGCCCATGAACATCTGCGCCGGATAGGCGTTGTACCAGAGAAATCCCAAGCCCGCCGCCACCACCGCGGCGCAAAACACCGTCAGCTCGCCGACACCGGCGACATAGGGGATCTGCAAATACTCGGCAAACTTGAGATGACCGGTGGCATAAGCCACCACGGCGTAAGCCGCCGCGGCAACCATCACCGGGCCGATCGCCAGGCCGTCGAGACCATCGGTGAGATTGACCGCGTTGGAGGCGCCGACGATCACTAACATGGCAAAGGGAATGTAGAAAACGTCGAGATTGACCCGCAACGTCTTGATAAACGGAAAGGCGATCTCGGTGCTGAATTTCGGCTGAAAGTACAGCGCCACCGCGACCACGAGAGCGACCGCGAGCTGGCCCAAGAGCTTGGTCTGCGGCGTCAGCCCCTTGCTGTTTTTGCCCGTGAGCTTCAAATAATCGTCGGCGAAGCCGACCGCCCCACTGCCCACCGTGGCGAGCAAGGCCAACAGCACATAGCGATTGGTGATATCCGCCAGCATAACGGTCGAGAACAGCAAGGCTAGGATAATCAGCGCGCCGCCCATGGTCGGCGTGCCCGCCTTGACCGCATGGGACGCCGGGCCGTCATCGCGAATCTGTTGACCGATCTGTCTGTCGGTGAGCATCCGGATCAACCAGGGGCCGAGCAGAAACGAAATCACCAACGACAACAATGCCGCCATCGCCGCGCGAAAGGTGATGTAGCGAAAGACATTGAAGCCGGAGTAGCTGGTCGAGAGCGAAGTGAACAAATGATAAAGCACGCGATACTCCTAGACCGCCACGCACTTGAGCGCTTGCAAAACTTTTTCCATTTTCATGCCGCGCGAGCCTTTGACCAAAAGCCAGTCGCCGCGCCCGAGCTGTTGGCGCAAGCGGTTGGCCAAATCGCCATGGTCGGCGCCGACGGTCACCTGGTGCGCTTTCATGCCGGCGCGCAGCGCGCCGTAACGCACTGCGCCGGCTTGGTCGCCGAGCAAGTAAAGTCGATCGATCCGCGCTTGGGCGGCGACCCGGCCCAGTTGGCGATGCTCTTTGGCGCTCTGTTTGCCGAGCTCGAACATGTCGCCCAACACGGCGATTTTTTTGCCCCGGCCGCCGATCAAAGCCAGGGTCTCCAGCGCCGCTTGCATGGAACCGGGGTTTGCGTTGTAGCTATCATTGATGATGCCGATGCCGCGCCAGCTTTGCCGCTGCATACGCATGGCAAAGGGTTTGGCCTGAGCCAAACCGCGGCGCACCGCCGCCAAACTGACTCCAACGCCAAGCGTCAACGCCGCCGCGCTGAGGGCATTGGTGACATTATGCCGGCCTAGATAATTCAAATTGATCCGCGCTTGTTGGCCGCCGTAGTGCAGCGCGAAGGCCATGCCCCGGCCAGCATGCACGCGCAACCCGCGCGCGCGCAGCTGGCCGGCGGCGCCATAGGTCAACTTTTTACCGGCAAACTTAGCTCCCAGACGACGCACCCAGGGATCGTCGAGATTGACCGCGATCATGCCGCTCCGGCGCACGGCGCGATAGAGCGCGCCCTTTTCGCGCGCCACGCCGGGCAAGTTTTTTAGACCTGCCAAATGGGCCGCTGCCACGGTCGTGATGACGCCCAGGTCCGGGTCGGCGATTTCCGCTAAACGCTGGATCTCGCCGGGAGAGTTGGTGCCAAGTTCGACCACCGCGAATTTGTGTCTCTTGGTCAACCGCAACAGCGTCAGCGGCAAACCGACCAAATTATTGAAATTGCCTTCGGTCTTGAGTACCCGGCCGCGTAACGACTGGCCGGCCACGGTACCTTGCGCCAATATCGCCGCGACCATTTCCTTAGTCGTCGTCTTGCCGTTGGAACCGGTAATCGCAAGTACCTTGGGCGCCAGCCGCTCGCGCCGGTAATGCGCCAGATCGCCAAGCGCGCGGAGCGTGTCGCCGACCCGCACGATCGTCGCCGACCCGCCGGTCGCGCTTGGCAAGGCGCGATGGACGATGACGCAGGTGGCGCCTTGGCGCACCGCCGCGCCGACGAAGCGATGGGCATCGTGGCGCTCGCCTTTGAGGGCGACAAAGATCGAATTGCCTTTGACCTGCTTGGAGTCGGTCACAATCTCCCCGTAACGCGCGCGCTTACCGGGCCTGGCAACTTTGCCACCGGTAGCCGCGAGTATCTCCGCCAAAGTCCACCTCATGCCTGGTAAACTTAGCCGTTGGCGCGCGCTGCGATCGCTTCGCGCGCCACCTCCCGATCGTCGAAATGAAACTTCGTCTTGCCTAAAATCTGATAGTCCTCATGTCCCTTGCCGGCGATCAGCACGGTATCGCCGGCGCCGGCAATCGCCAGCGCCAAGCGGATCGCCGCGCGCCGGTCGGCTTCGACGTAATAGCCGCGCCGTTCCGCCGTGCCGGTCATGCCGGCGGTAGGCCGCGACGCGTCGAGTTTGGCGATGCCGACTTGGCGCACGCCGGCTTCGACGTCGGCGAGTATCGCCGATGGCTCTTCGGTGCGCGGATTGTCGGAGGTCAGCACCGCGAAGTCGCTCAGCCGCGCGGCGATTTCGCCCATCAACGGCCGTTTGCCGCGGTCGCGATCACCGCCGCAACCGAACACCGCGATTAATTTCCCGTCGGTCAACTGCCGCGCCACCTGCAGCGCTTTTTCCAGGGCATCGGGCGTATGGGCGTAATCCACCAAGACGGCGACCCCGCGCCCATTGTCGACTTTTTCCAACCGCCCTGGCACGGCTGATAAGCGCGCGATGCCGCGGGTGATCACGTCGTCGCTCAATCCCAGGGCGCAGCCGACCCCAACGGCGCCCAAAATATTTTGCAAGTTCACCGAGCCCACCAGCGACGAGGCGATGTTTAGCCGGCGCTCCTTGGCGCGGATCTCGCCGCGGATGCCGCCGACATCAATGGCAACTTGGCTAACTTGCACCGGACAGACATCCCACGCGCCGCGGTCGCCATAGCTCCACACCGCCAAGCCCTGCGCCCGGCAGGCAGCGATCAATTGCTCGCCGCGCGGATCATTACCGTAAATCACCGCCGCCTTATGAGCCTTCACCGACGCCGGCAAGTAGTCGTTGAACAAGCGGCTCTTGGCGGCAAAGTAGTCGTCCATGTCACGATGATAGTCGAGATGATCGCGGGTCAAATTGGTAAACACGCCGACATCGAAGTCGAGACCGCGTACTCTTGCCTGCGCTAGCGCATGGGATGAGACTTCCATCGCCACCGCCTGCACCCCGCTCCGCACCATCTCCGCCAGCAACTCTTGCAAGTCGAGGGACTCGGGGGTCGTATGATGCGACGGCAACGCGCGGCCGCAGTAGCGGTAGTTGATCGTGCCGATGACTCCAGGCTCTAGGCCGGCCTCGTGCAATATCGACTCGACCAAGTAGGTCAAGGTGGTTTTGCCATTGGTGCCGGTAACGCCGACCAGCCGTAGCTTGCGGCTCGGGCGCTGATAAAAATGCGCCGCCCACAACCCCATGGCGTTTCTGACATTGTTGACCCGCACCGTTGCCGGCGCCTGGGGCCAAGCACCGGCGCGCGACAAAACCACCGCGGCGGCGCCGCGCTTGACCGCTTCGCCGATGTAGTCATGGCCGTCGGCCTGTTCGCCTGGCACGGCGAAGAAAACTTTTCCCGCAGTCGCTTGGCGCGAGTCGTAAGTTAAGCCCTGCACCTCCTGCTCCAGATCACCGTCGGCCTGTTGGACCTCGTGCAACGCTAAGAACTCGCGTACTCGCATCGGCGTCATCCTTGCAGATTTACCACCACCGCTTGGCCTTCCGGCCGGCGCTCGCCCGGCGCGGGTGCCTGCTTCACGACATAGCCGTTGCCCTGCACTTTCAAAGAAATTCTTAGCGACTGCGCTTTCTCCAGGGCCTCGCGCATGCTCAGACCGAGAAAATCCGGTACCGCGTCGCCATTGATGGAAACCAGCTGAACCCCGGCGCGCTTGACTGGACGCGCCAGCGAAGACTCGGCTTGCGCCGATGCGCTCGGCATCACTGCGCCGTCGCGTGGCGCCACCGCGAGTTGGCGCAAGGCGCCCTGAGCGATATTGCGGAATGCCGGTGCGGCGACCACGCCGCCATAAACATTCCCTTCCGGTTCATCGACTAAGACCAACGACACCAAGCGCGGATTATCCGCCGGGACGAAGCCAATGAACGAACTCACCCGTTTCTTCGCCGAGTAACCGCCGCGCTCGGCCTTCTGCGCCGTGCCGGTTTTGCCGGCGACTTCGAAGCCATCGACTTTCGCCGCCACGCCGGTGCCGCCTTCGTTGGTGACATCGCGCAGCATCGACGCCAACAGCTTCGCCGTCTTCTCGGAAATCACCCGGCGGACAATATGCGGCTGGTTTTCGACCAAGACCTCGCCCTGCGGGTTAACAATTTTGCGGGTTACGTAGGGACGCATGAGAATACCGCCGTTGGCGATCGCCGCATAAGCCATGACCATCTGCATCGGCGTCGTCGATACACCCTGACCGAACGCATGGGTCGCCAGATCGACACCCGACCAGGTTTCCGGTTTACGCAGCAAACCGGGAACCTCGCCGGGCACGTCGAGGCCCGTCACCCGGCCAAAACCGAATTTGTCGATGTATTTGAAATACCGGTCCTTGTTGAGCTTCTCCGCGACCTTGGTAAAACCGATATTACTCGACACCTGGAGAATTTTTGAAAACGGCAGCCAACCCTGCGGATGGGTGTCATGGATCACCCGGCCGGCATAGTTATACTTGCCCATTTCACAGTAAAACAGGTCGTCCTTGCCGACCACCCCTTCTTCGAGCGCCGCGGCCGCAAGAATAGTTTTAAATGTCGACCCAGGTTCGAAGCTGTCGGTCACCGCGCGATTACGCCGTTGGTCGGCGCTTTGTTGCGCGGCATAGTTGGGATCGAAGGTTGGATAATTAGCCAACGCCAAGACTTCGCCGGTGGCGGGATCGACCACGATCGCGACCCCCGCCTTGGCGCGATATTTTTGAATCGTCGCTGCCAGTTCTTTTTCCGCCAAATGCTGGATCGGCGAATCCAGAGTCAGATAGACATCGCTGCCGGGTGGCACCCGTAGCCCTTCCACCCCCTCGACCAAAACGCGGCGCCCGAGAGCATCCCGTTCGGACACTGAAGATCCCGCCGCACCGCGAATATAGTCGTTGTATCGCAGCTCGATACCCTCGAGCCCTTCGGAATCGCGATTGACGAACCCCAACAAATGTCCGGCCAAGCCGCCCTGCGGATAGTAGCGCGTGGGTTCCAAGTACATGCCAATGCCGTCCATATGGAGCGCTTGAATCTGCTCCGCTTCCGCTGGCGAGACCTGGCGCTTGAGCCAAACGAAGGGTTTTTTGGCAGCGAGCTTTTGCTCCATATCGGCGCGTTTCATATTGAGGATACGGGCCAACTTCAGGTTGGCTTCGGCGTGGTTCTGGAGCCTGTGGGGCCGGACGTAAACCGACTGCGACTCCAAGCTCAATGCCAATGGCTCGCTGCCGCGGTCGTACAACGCGCCGCGCTTGGGTAGGACGATCCATTCCTTCAAATGCTGGCGCTGGCCGAGGCGCATCAACTTGTCGCCTTGGAAAACTTGCAAGTGAAACGCGCGTCCGCCGACGATCAAAAAAACCAGCAGGAAAACAATTTTCACACAGCCCATGCGCAGGCGATTTCGTTTAAGCGAACGTCTCATGGTAGAACGATGACCTGACCTTTCTGCGGCGCTGCCAGACCCAAACGGCGGCGCGCCATCTCATTGAGCCGATCCCGCGTCGTCAAAGTCGCCAGCTCGACTTTGAGCTCGCGATTCTCCTGCTCCAAACGGCTCTGTAACTTACTCGCGGTGGCGAGCACGTATCCCATATGGACAACCTGCAAACGCAACCAAACATGGACCAGCACGATACCGAGCAGCATGACGATGAGTAAAGCCACGCCCAAATGGCGGTGCCGGCGCGTCGCCTGAGCGGCGCGGTGTGCGCGCTTGGGGCGGGCGAAACGTTGATTTCCAAGTTCAACCGCAGTTGCCATGGCTGTGACTCAAATGCGCTCGACGGCGCGTAATTTGGCCGACCGGGCGCGCGGGTTGGCCGCCGTCTCAGTATCGCCCGGCACTAGCGGTTTTTTGGTTAAGAGTTTCACCTTCTGGCTCCAACCGCACTGGCAAACCAGCGCCCGCGGCGGACATAAACAAGCGCGGCTCCATTTGCGAAAGGCATTCTTCACCAAACGATCTTCCAACGAATGAAACGAAATAATCACCAAGCGCCGGTTAGGCCGAAGCAAGGCAAAACCATCGTCGAGAAAATGTTCCAACTGGTCGAGCTCCTGGTTCACGGCGATGCGCAGCGCCTGAAACACCTGGGTCGCCGGATGATGGTCGCGGCGCCTGCCGCCTTTGACCCGCTCAACCAAGCGCGCCAGCTCATCGGTACTCTCGATGGGCCGGAGCTTTCTTTCGGCGGCGATCCGCTCGGCGATGCGCCGCGCTTGCGGCTCCTCGCCATAAGCCCGAAATATTCGCATCAGCTCATCGACCGTGGCCGTGTTAACCAGCCGGCAGGCGTCGAGAGATTGCCGGCGATCCATGCGCATATCCAAGCGCCCGCCCAAGCGAAAACTAAATCCGCGCTCCGCTGCATCGATTTGCCACGACGAAACCCCTAAGTCCAAAATAACACCATCAACTTTGTCCCAACCGATCTCGCTGAGAACCTCGCGGGCTGTCGGCGAAACTCGCTTGCCGCGCGGTCAACCGAGCGCCGAATCGCTTCAACCGCTCACTGGCCGCGGCGACCGCCTCATCGTCCCGGTCCAGTCCCAATACCTGGCCATCGGGGCCGCTCGCCGATAGAATCGCTTCACTGTGACCACCGCCGCCCAATGTGCCGTCGATGTAACGCTTGCCCGGCGCAGGTTGAAGAAAATCCATCACCTCGCGCACCAGTACGGAGACATGAGCGTACACAGCTTAATGGCTGGTGCCGTCGCCCTCCCAATCGTCGTCGAAGCTTTCGATAGCATCCTCGAGCGAGTGGTATTCTTCGAAAAAGCGGTCCATGCCGACGACTCTGAAAATATCGCGCAAGAACGGACTCATGCCCGAAAGTTTCAAATCGCCGTTGACATTGCGCAGCGCCTTGAGCCGCTCAAGCAGAACGCCGATGCTCAAGTAGTTGATGTGGTCCACCGCCCGCAAATTGAGCACCACCTTGATGCGATCATGTTCGATGAACGAACCGATGGTATCTTTGATGCGGATCATTTCCCGAAAGTCGATATCGCCGCTGATATCGATGACCGAGATATCTTGAATCGCCTTACGCGCCAGCATTCATTGCTCTCCTTTGTCCGGTAAGCGCCGCTCCTATGGAATTCCCAAGCTGCGCATGAGACCCGGGTTATTCGCGATTTTCTCTTTGGAATCTGCAAAAACTTCCTTCCAGTTCGCTTTGTCCCACACCTGAAATTTTTTCAGCCTTGAAACCAAAACAACATCGCGCTTGAGCTCGGCAAATTCTCGCAAGTCTTCCGGAACGAGAATCCGACCATGGGCATCCAGTTCACATGGCGTCGCGGAGCTCAAATAGAAGTTTAGAAAATGCGACATGTCCGGATCGGAATTTTTCTGTTGCTGTAAGATCTCCTGCTCCAATTTTTGCCATTCACCGAAGGGATACACGTCGAGGCAATTCTTATCTTTGAAACTATTGTTGGTGACGATCAATTGGCTTTCACCATTGGCAGTAAGCCACTGACGAAAATTTGCCGGAATGCTCAATCGGCCCTTGCCGTCGATGGTGTGATCGTATCTGCCGCGAAACATAAAAGGCGTCCCCGCAATGACCTTCCATGGGTTTTACTCCCACAATGGCAAGTCACTGGCCCACTTTATAACCTTAGCCAAGAAACTGTCAATGAATAAATCGAAAAACATTGCGACTTTACAGGGATTTTTTGTCGGTTCTTGGCTAGGATGCCGGTCTGAACTGATAGACTCAGGAATGCTGATCCCGCCAGACCGAATTACAAATCCGTAGAACCTGGTGAAATCAGAGATAATTGAATGGCTAGAGTCTGAGCTGCGGGAACCAAGGGAAAGAGGAAGCGAAGCCGCCTTCAACGCAAGAGGTGGTTATAGCTGCGTCCTCAAATATGCGTGGGCTAAAGCGGATCGGTAAGCCGGATTCTGTAATGGCTGGCAAAGCAGCCACAGCGATCATTCATCTAGTCCCTTGATTGCTCAAGGGATCGAGCGACCTTACCCGAGGGCTATGGGCGGACCGCCCAACCCTCCTATTTGGCCTTGCTCCAGGTGGGGTTTGCCATGCGTTCGCCATCGCTGGCGAACCGGTGAGCTCTTACCTCGCCTTTTCAACCTTACCGGCCGCCGTAGCGGCAGGCGGTGCGTTTTCTGTGGTACTTTCCCCCGATCGCTCGGAGCCGTCGTTAACGGCCACCCTGTCCTATGGAGTCCGGACTTTCCTCCTCCGCTCGCGCGGAGGCGATCGCTTGATCCACTTTAGCCCACGCTCTGTCATCTTGCGGCATCGACGGTGCCGCGGTTGGCTAGACGGTCGGCAACTTGGTTAAATTCCCGCCGCCCATGAACGATACGATAGGAACCAAACTGACGCAACAAACCGGTCGCGCGCTGATAGAGCAGCTGCAACTTCTCGCTACCTAACCCGATACTCGCCGCTGAATTGACGCACCAGCAGTTGCAAATCGCTGTGCACGGGATTCGCTTGCGCTTGAGCTCGATCAACGGCTTCAAGCCCCATCAGCAGAGCAACCTTCTCCGCGACATTATTGGTCGTATACCAAGATAGCGGCTTAGCTCCCTGGCCACGGTGCCGTTTGCAGTAAAAATAACTGCGCCGCAACCGGCCGGCCTCGGATTCCCACGGGCCGCGCCATCGACCATCAACACCCACTCTTAGTCTAATTCCGCTACGGGAGATCCACTCCAGCCCGGCTAATCGTAAACGATCGATAAATAGAATCGCCTGCGGACTATTGCCGAATCCTAACCTTCGGCGACGCGCCAGTATGAGTCGGGAAATTGTTGGACTAAACCGCGAAGCCGTTAAGCTGACTTGGCCTCTTCTAGCTCCGACGGGCTTGATGTAAACGATGCGTTGACAGCTCGGGCAAATATGAATTTTATCGCTGCTACTGATCTCATTGCTCATCTGCGGTGGGATGTTCATGAAGCAACCTTGGCAGATACCGCCGGCGATCTCCACCACGGCCGTGCCGCTACGCCGGGAAAAAATCAGCTCATAGCGCGAGATCAAGTCGCGTGCCAGATTGGCGGCGATGCTTTGGCGCCGTGAGAGAGCCTCAGTCACCGCCTGATCGATACGACTGATTTGTCCGCCAAGTTCTTGTTGCTGTTTCTGCCAAGCCCCCTGGAGCAGCCGCCATTTCGGCTTCCTTGGCCGTTTTGCTCGCCGTGATCGTGTCGATCTCCTGCATGATCATGATCAGTTCGTCTTCGAGCTCGCCGTTGCTCAAGCGCATAAGATCGATCTCCCGTTGCAGCGCCTGGAGCTCCTTGGAGTTCTTGACGCGATTCACGCGCATGCGCTTGTCCACCGCCTTCCTACCTTCGTCCTGAAACACCCGGTCTTTCTCAGCGCGAAGCTTTTCTTTCTCGGCAACGGCAGCAACCAGCGCATCCACCTCCTTCCGTTTGGCTTGGATATCAAGCTCCTTGGCATGGAGTTCGCTCAGCAGACCTTGTTTCAATCCTGTCTGCTCTTTGATCTCGCGATCGACGGTTTGCAGAGAAGCCAAGATTTCAATTTGCGCGTGCAATTTCGAATCCCCCGTTCAGATAAAAAAAATGCACCCAGTTGGGTGCATTTTTAGACTTGGAATGCATTTTATTGGAAATATGTTTAGGTGCTCTTCTGATCACTCCGGCAACGATCCCCTAAATGAAATTCTTATATAAAATCGCCGCCTTTGTCAAAGCGATGGGTCATCGATAGCGCGTCGATGGCCGCCCTGGTTGCCGTTGCAGTTGCTGCCCCAGTTGTTTGTCGTGCGAATCACCTCGCCAAGCCAAACCATCAGTTCGTTCAACCGCGTGCCGTTAGTGGACGCGACTTCCGACCATGGCCGGCCACGTTGATAATCGTCCGCGACCCGGCTAAGTGAACTGCGGCCGAGAAACGCAACACCTCGCAGCGCCGCGTACTGGCCATAACCGGTCTGGAGTTGCTGCCGCTCCTGAACCAGTGACTGTGGACTCAGCCGTAACTCGTAAGCCAAGGCCTCAACCACCGCGCGTTCACCGTTCTGCTGCTCGACGGCGCGATTGATCGCCTCGATGCGCTTGAGCAGTTCGCGCTCGGACTTTGCCGCCGGCGTGTCCAATGATTCCGGCGACGGCAGGGTTTCGAGTCGCGCGTTGCTCGGCTGATAGTAGGACAAGGCTTCCGGTAGAAACGAACGAATATTTTGCACTCGGGTTTCGTAGCCGGGATGGGTCGAAAGAAACTCCGGCGGCCGCCCCTTCGCGCCATCCTTCTTTTCCATGGTTTCCATACGCTGCCACAGGTCCACTGCGACACGCGGGTCGTAACCCGCTTTGGCCATGAGAATCAAGCCGATGCGATCCGCTTCGGTTTCTTGCGAACGGCCAAATGGTAACGCCACACCGACTCCGCCGATGATTCCGTAAGCCTGCAAAACTTGATTGGCCATAGCCGGATTTTTTCCCAGCGCAACTCCGAGACCGACACCGCCCAATTGCAGCAGCATGCCTTGGCTCATGCGCTCGGCGGGATGACGCGCCAAAGCATGGGCAACCTCATGGCCAAGCACCACCGCCAAACCCGCCTCATCCCGCGCTGGCGCGAAAATTCCGGTATAGGCCGCGACCTTGCCGCCCGGGACAGCGAAGGCATTGACCATCTCCGGATCGTTGATCACCGTGAACTCCCATTTGTAATCGGGCTTATTCGCTACCGCGGCGATGCGCTCACCGACTTTACGCACAATCCGCTCGGCGTCCGGGCTGCGCGTAATCACACTATCGCGCAGCACATGTTTGTAGGCATCGTCACCGAGCGCGGTTTCCTGGCCCTCGGAAACCAAGATCACCTGGCTGCGGCCCGTATACGGCGCGGCGGAACAACTCCAAACAATCAGACCGACGTAAACCAGCGTGAGCAATTTTTTCATAGGCACACCAGCGGCAATGCGAGCAGCTTCAAGCAAAAAATAACGTTTAGAATCGGTCGGCGCAAGAATTCCTGGCGCTGAAAGTTAGACATTGACCAAGCTTAAGAACGTCAAGCTACAAGCCCATTTTCCCCGGATTGAGAATGCTGTTGGGATCGAGAAGTTTTTTAATCTGGCGCATCACTTGTAAGCCGTAGCCATGCTCCTCGGCCATCAGCGGCGCAAGTTTGACGCCGACGCCATGGGTGTACTCCATCGAACCGCCGATTTGTTGAACCAGGCGCAAAAGCTCTTCGATCGCCTCCTCCAAAGCCAGTTGCGCGTTAGCGACGGCGCCATCTTCGGCCCCCAGCCGCATGGAGAAAAGTTCCGGCTGCACCCATAGGCCGCTTTCTTGTAAACGCACACCATGGCGCTCGACGATCTCCTGGGCGGCGCTGCGGAAAGCCAGGACTTTCGAACTCGGCAGAGCGACATGGATCCAATCGCGATAAATTCCATCCCGGCCGCGCTCGCGCCGCTGGCGGCGATTGCGTGCAAACCGCCTGGCAATCTCGTGGCGATCGCGCCAAAACTGCTCGGCATCGCTGCGGGGCAATTCCTTACCGCCATGCGCAAGACACAGCGCTACCGCCTGTCTCTCCTCGACGGTGGTCAACTCTTGATTGCCCTCGAAGACCAAGTAAAGAATCGCGCCACCATGCTTCTCCGCATCGTCGCCGAAGTCGAGCAGCGCCGGGCGGAGCCGCCGCTGAAACATTTCTTGAATCGCCCCGTAGCCCTGCTCGAACGATGCGAAAAGATAGCCGCGAAACAGCCTTGTATCTGGTTTCGGAAAGATGCGAATCGTCGCTTCGGTGATGATGCCGAAACAACCCTCGCCACCGATGAGCAAAGAATTGAGATTCAACCCCGCCGAGTGTTTCTGCACCGGCCGCGTGTGTAAGATTTCGCCGTTGGCCATGACGGCCTCCATGCCCAACACTTGATCGCCCATGGAGCCGTAAATGCCAGCTCGATAACCGACGCTATTGGTCGAAATCGCCCCGCCGATAGTCGCCACCGGCACCGTCCAGGGATCATGGCCCAAGATAAAGCCGGCTTGGTTCAACGCCAGATCGACGGCTTCGAGCACCGCCCCCGCCTGGACGCGTGCACAACGAGACTCGCTATCGATGGCGAGAATACGGTTCATCCGTCGCAGGTCGAGAACCATGCCAGAACGAACCGACAGAGCACCACCCATCAACCCCGAGCCGCCGCCGAACGGAACAATTGACAAGTTTTCTTGATTGGCGAAACGAACCAGTTGTTGTACCTCGTCAGTCGAAACCGGCGCCACGGCGCATAAGGGCGCCGCCAGTTCCGGCTGATGGTGCGGATGAAAACGGCCTTCGCTCAGCGCGTCCCAAGAAAGCTCGTCGAGATATTCGCCGTTCGTCGAAATACGCTCCGGCTCGATTATCTTCATGAGTTTTTCGCGCAGTGGGTCCATGGTTATGAGGTCGTCTTCGCCGTAAAGACGTGCCTCAACCTATACCGTAATCGCCACCGAGGATCGACACATGACAAAACTGCCGACCGTGAAATCTAATAAGAAGGAAACACGCAGCTCGCGCCGCCGTCAGGACATAGGCTTGTCGCCGCGTTAAGGGGAATCTTGTGGGTGCCGGCGAGATGATCGAGCAGACCGACCCGGCTGACATAACCTTCGTTGTGCAGCACGCAGAAATACGGCGCCGTAACCACCACGGCCGGCGGCAGGATGTAAGCTGGGGCGTACGGAGAAACCACCAGCACGGGAGGAGAATAGGGCTGATAATAATAGGGATAAGCGCCATAAAATTGGCGCTGGACAATAACCCGATTAGAAGCGCCGCCGGAAAAGAACGTTACCCCAGAGTTGGCGCGCGGCGCGACCATCGCCCGCCGCGGTCCCGCGCCTACCTCGCCCGCGAGGACCAACCCGAGAGCTAATATCGTTATCGCGCTTAGAATCGGTTTCATTTCTGCCCTCCCTACGGGACCCTCGGTTTCGGCGTAGCAATGCATAATGTTAGACGTTTGAGAAGGCTATATCTTAATTGAGCGACCGGCAACGACCGGGCAAATTTCCTGAATTGCACCCGCACCCACCTCGGGATAAGGTCACCGGCAATCCATCATGCTCGCGATTATATTCGGTTTATTAGCCTCCTTCTGGTTCGCCCTGTCGATGGTGCTGATCAACCGCGGCGTGCTCGTCATCGATTACTTTCGCGGCCTGCTCACCAACCTGGGCGTCAACGCGCTGTTTCTCTGGCTCTTCATCTGGCTGTTTGTCGACCGCGTCGAACTGTGGCTTCCCGCCAATCTGATTTTCGTCCTCGTCGGTATCTTCGTCCCCGGCATCGCGCGCTTTTTCATGTTCAAAGGCATGGAACGGCTCGGCGCGTCGATTACCTCCTGTTTGACCAACAGCACGCCGCTCTTCGCCACCCTGTTCGCCGTGTCGTTTCTCCAAGAGCGGCCGAGTCTGACCAATCTATTAGGCACGTTTTCCATCGTCGTCGGCATCGTCTCACTCAGCTGGAAAGGCACGAGCAAGACCTGGCGCAGCCGCGACCTGCTGTATCCGCTCACCGCCGCCTTTCTCTTCGCCGCTCGGGACAACATGGTCCGCTTCGGGTTGCTAAAAATCTATTCGCCGCTGGTCGGCGCCACCATCGCCGCCACGACGTCATTCCTCACCATGTCGCTCTTGTACTTGCTGTTCGAAGAAAAAAAGCCGCTGCCAGCCACAGCCCGCAAAGGCTACCAGCTTTTCGCCGCCGCCGGTTTTCTGAATTTTCTCTCCTACGCCTTTGCCTACACCGCCTTGAGCATGGAACGCGTCTCGCTGATCTCGCCGCTGATCAACGGTTCGTCGCTCTTCGTCCTGCCGCTGTCGGCACTACTCCTCAAAGATGTCGAGAAACTCACGCCGAGAAAAATCGGCGCGACGGTGCTGGTGATTATCGGCGTGTTTTTGATTTCGTGGGAGAAGATGTAATGCGCCGAAAAGAACCTCAGAAATATCGGCCTCGCGGTCCGTCAATGCACCGTCGGCCCGCGGTCGTCGTCTTTGCCTCCAGGGAAGACTTGGAAGCGTTTTTTCAGGCGGTTGAGACGGCGGCGGTCTAGGTAAATTTTGAATTGGTCCCATGGATTGATGCCGCCGCGCAGGTAGATATAACCGAACACCATGCCGCCGAGATGGGCGAGGTGAGCGATGCCGCTTTCGCCGGAGGTAACCGAAGAATAGACCGCGATGGCGCCGATGATCCAGACGAAGTGTTTCATCTTGATCGGAAACAGAAAATAAAAATAAACGATGCGGTCCGGGTAGATCAACCCGTAGGCGAGCAGCAGTCCGTAGACGCCGGCGGATGCGCCGATGCTCGGCGCAAGCTGGCCGGGCAGGAAAATAACATTCAAGATGGCGCCGCCGATGACGGTGACGAAATAATACTTGAGGAAAAACGGCGCGCCCCAGCGCCGCTCCAGATCGCAGCCGAACATCCACAACGCGAGCATGTTGAACAGCAGATGAAACAGACCGCCATGGAGAAACTGATAGGTAAACAGCTGCCAGAGGTAAAACTGATTGAGAACCAACTGCGGCACCAGACCGAGGTAAAGGCTCAGCGGGAAGTTCGTGCCAAGGCCAATAACGGTCTGCACGACAAACATCCCGACGTTGGCGATCAGCAGAAACTTCACCGCCGGCGTCACACTGCCGCCGCCGAAACTCATCTGTCGGGTTTGATATTGCATTGCATTAGAGCTTAACGGTTATTCGCCTCGGTTAAAAGTTAGGTGGACGGGTTTTAAACCCGCCCCGACAAATCCAAATTCTTTTTTTGCGCCCTTTGCGCTCTATGCGGCCATTACGCTCTTCTGTAATCTTGCCTTGCCCACCCGCCCAAGTACGCCTGGCGCACTAGATCATTGCCCGCCAACTCGCTCGCCTTGCCTTCGAGAATCACCGAGCCGGTCTCCAGCACATAGCCGCGGTGCGAGATCGCCAGCGCCATGGCGGCGTTTTGCTCGACGAGCAATACGGTGACGCCGGCCTTATTGATCTCTCGGATGTTTTCGAGAATTTGTTCGACGATTTTCGGCGCCAGTCCCATGGACGGTTCGTCGAGTAGAAGCAGCTTCGGTTTGGTCATCAGCGCGCGGCCGATGGCGAGCATCTGCTGCTCGCCGCCGGATAGCGTACCGGCGTATTGTTTCTGCCGCTCTTTCAAACGCGGGAACATCCGATAAACAAAATCCAGCTCAGCGCCAAGAGCATTTTTCGCCCGCGTGTAACCGCCGATTTGGAGATTTTCCAGCACCGTGAAGCGGGGAAATACTTTTCGGCCCTCGGGCACATGGGCGACGCCGCGGCCGACGATCTCATGAGGCTCCACTGCGCTGAGCGCTTCATCTTCCAGCTTAATCGTGCCGCTGCGTGGCCGGAGCAGACCGGAGACAGTCTTCAACGTCGTTGTCTTGCCCGCCCCATTGCCGCCGAGTAGCGTGACAAGCTCGCCACGGGCGACACTGAAGGACACGCCTTTGAGCGCGTGAATCGCGTCGTAGTAGACGTGGATGGCGTCAACGTTGAGCATTTTTCAACCAATCGCCGGTTCCCAGATAAGCCTCGATGACGCGCGGATCTTGGCGCACCTCGTCGGGATTGCCCTCGGCGATCTTCTCGCCGTAATCGAGCACATGAACGCAGTCCGATACGCCCATGACCACGCGCATGTTATGTTCGATCAAGAGGATCGCTTTGACGTAACGGCCCATGAGATCTTTGAACAGCGCCATCAACGACTGCGCCTCGCTGGCGTTCATCCCGGCGGTCGGCTCGTCGAGCAAAAGCAACTGCGGCGCGGCGGCCAATGCCCGGGCGATTTCCAGGCGGCGCTGTTCGCCATAAGATAGCTGCTGCGCCCATTCGTTTTCGCGGCCGCCGAGGCCGGTGAGCTCGATCAGCTCATGGGCGCGCTGGCGCGCCGCCTTCTCGCCGGCATAAAATCTTTTCGACGCCAGAAAAATATCCGCCAAGCTCGAATGCAGACGGGTGTGCATGCCGACCAAGACATTGTCGAGCACACTCATATGCGCGAACAGCCGAATATTTTGAAACGTCCGGCTAATCCCCGCGCCGGTAATCGATTCAGGCTTCAGACCGATTAATGACCGTTCCTGGAAGCGAATCTCGCCCTGGTCCGGCCGATAGATCCCGGTCAGGGTATTGAACAGCGTCGTCTTACCGGCGCCGTTGGGACCGATGAGCGATGCGATCATGCCCTCTTCGATCTTCATGCTGACCAGCGACAGCGCTTGCAGGCCGCCGAAGCGTTTGGAGATGTCACGCAGTTCGAGCAAAGCCATCTTCAGTTCCTACTTGCCACTTTTTGCCGCTGGCAGTCGTATAAAAGTATCTCGCGCATAGACGCCAAGCATACTTTAACCAAAATCCGAATATCGAAATCCGAAACAAACCGCAGCCAAATAAGACAATACCCGAGCAATTCCAAAACGAGGAATCCGCATCAGGGTTGTTTGGAACATTGCGTTTTTTGGTCATTTGGATTTGTTTCGGATTTCGAATTTCGAATTTTCCTTGGTTATTTCCTCTGCTCCTGCTTGGGCGGCAATATCCCCTGGGGACGAAAAATCATCATGACGATCAAGATCAGGCCGAAGATCATGCGCTCATATTTGGCCGGCTCGAACTGCGCCGGCAGGTTCGCCAGCGCCAAATCGCCGACTAGCGGGATCGACCAGACGGCGCCGGATTGGCGCAGGCCATTGAGCCAAAGCGATAGCCCTTTGAGGAGTTGCAAATTCAGTATCGTCACCCCGGTGGCGCCGAGGATCGCACCGGGCACCGAGCCCATGCCGCCCATAATAACCATAGCCAACACACCGATGGATTCCATGAAGGTAAAGCTCTCGGGATTGATAAACACCTGCTTGGCGGCGAACAACACGCCGACGGCGGAAGCGAACGAGGCGCCGACGGCGAAGCCCAATAACTTCATGCGCACGACGGGAACCCCCATCGCGGATGCGGCGATCTCGTCCTCGCGAATCGCTTTCCAGGCCCGGCCGACGCGCGAGTTCTCCAGTCTTTGAGTAACGAGAATAATCGTAAACACCAGCAGCAAGACGAGAAAGTAGAAATACAGCGGATAGAGCGCCGCGTCGGCAACCTGCACGCCGAAGAATTCCAGCAGCGGCTTAAAAAACAGCGGCGGTTTGGCGATCGGCGCGATGCCCTTGGGTCCGTTGGTCAGATTGATCGGCTTGTCTAAATTGTTGACCAGGGCGCGCACCACTTCGGCGAAGCCGAGCGTGACGATGGCGAGATAATCGCCGCGCAGCCGCAGCACCGGCAGTCCTAACAGCGCGCCGGTGGCGGCGCCGACGGCAATGCTGAGAATCAGAAAAACAAAAAACCAATTGGGCGACAGCGGAAACCAGCCGCCGGCGATGAAATGGTTTGCCTGCGGCGAGCCGAACACCGCCCACAGATAGGCGCCGATGGCATAGAAGGCGACGAAACCAAGATTGAGCAAACCGACAAAACCAACGACGATGTTGAGCCCCAGGGCGAGCGCGACGAAGATGCCGATCTGAATCGCGATCTCGAAATAATAGGCATTCGAAAAACCCAAGACCGGCAGCAACACCAACAACACCAGCGCGCCGAGCAGATTTTTCACCCGGCCGCTTACTGGGAAGTAATAGAGCAAAAGCAGCGACGCCTCGACCAGCAAAAACGCCAGCACCGACTGCGGAAAGTAAAAGGCGAGCACGCAGCTCGCCGCGATATAAAGACAGAGTCCGGGCACCGCCAGTGTCCGGATCATGCCTTGCTCTCCCGCACCGCCTCGCCGAGCAGACCCTTGGGTCGAAAGATCAAGATCACGATCAGGACAACAAACGCCACCACGTCTTTGTACTCGGCGCCAAAGGCGCCGTCGGTGAGGAGCGAAAGGTAGGACGCCGCGAACGCTTCCAACAAGCCGAGCAACATGCCGCCGACCATGGCTCCGGGAATGTTGCCGATGCCGCCGAGCACGGCGGCAGTGAAGGCCTTCATCCCCGGGACAAAGCCGGAGTAAGGATTGACCAAACTGTAATGAATACCGAACAACACGCCGGCCAAGCCGCCGAGTGCGCCGCCGACGAAAAATGTCAGCGCGATGACGCGATTGACCGGCACGCCCATGAGCGATGCCGTGTCGGGATCTTGGGCGACGGCGCGGATCGCCATGCCCATGCGCGTACGGTTGACGAAGAAATGCAACCCGAGCAGCGTCAGAATCGCCGTGACGATCACCAGCAACGACTTCACCGGCATGACCAACGACGCTGAGAGTGGCAAGTTATGATCGAGGAAGTCCAGATTCGGGTAGTTGAGATAAAAGGTGTTGCGCCACAGGCTCTCGAACAAACGCAGGGCATCCTGAAGAAAGAATGATGCGCCGATGGCCGAGATCAGCGCCACCAATCTCGGCCCGCCCATGAGCGGCCGGTAGGCGATCCGTTCCAGTGTCATCGCCGCCAAGCCGCTGATCGTCATACCGGTGACGATGACAAGTAACAGAATAACGCCTGGATGCAGCGTCGCCAACAGGCCGGCGCTCTGCAGCAGCAAAAGCACCTCGACGCCGACGAACGCGCCCAGGACAAATATTTCGCTATGGGCAAAATTGATGAACTCCAACACCCCATAGACCATGGTGTAGCCCAACGCGATGAGCGCGTACATGAAACCCAACACGATGCCGTCGAGCAAAACCTGGGGGAGAATTTCCAGCGCGATTTCCAAGCGGTTGTGAACCCTTCAGGGACCGCATGCTAACAAATAGTTGTTAGCCTGGCTACCCGCCGGCACAATCTAATTATTTGGATTAGCCGGCTATTGACGTATAATGGCTATCAATAGGTACCCAACCATGTCAGACGCGGCGACGACACCGGCACGCGCTCTCACCGCCGGAAACAATAAGTTTAAACAAGGCCTGCTGTTTGGCGGCGGTGCATTTGCCGCACTGCTCACCCTCCTGCTCGTCATACCCCACTTTGTCGACCTGGGTCTGTTTAAGGCAACTTATCTGCCGCTCGTCGAAGACGCTCTCGGCCGGCGCATCGATGTCGGCGAAGTGCACTTGCGCCTGGTGCCGACGCCGTCGATCCAAATTTCCAAGCTGCGCGTCTCCGACAGCCAGTCGTACGCTGATAACACTTTCTTCGCCGCACATCAGGTACAGCTCAAACTGAAGTTCTTACCCTTGCTGCGCGGCCGCTTCGAAGTCACCGAGCTGGTGCTCGACAAGCCGATTTTTAATCTGTTGAAGCAAGCGGACGGCAGTTTCAATTACGCCGATATCGCCGGTAAAAAAACTCCGGCGGCACCGCGCCGTGAGGTCAGAAAAAAAACTGACGGCGGCAAAAAGGTCGAAGTCATCCCGCTGGCACTGCCCAGCCGCATGAGCATCCGCGATGGCCAGATGAATCTGGTCACCAAAGGCCAAACCCCGGTCAACATCAAGGGCATCGAGTTGACCCTGCAAGAAATGTCCGGCGACTCGCCATTTCCCTTTCGCGCCGCGTTCCAATATCCCGGACTCAAAGCTGTCGTGCTCGAAGGCCAATTGAATTACCAGGAAGAAAAGGCGCTGCTGGAGCTCAAGAATAACCGCTTGAAAATCTACGACCTGACACTTCCGGTCCAAGGCAGCGTAAGCAACCTGGGGACGACGCCGAAAGTTAATCTGACCTTGAACAGCGACGATGTCGACGCCAAGCCAATTTTCCAGATCCTGTCGGTCTTTGGCCTCGCACCCGGCGACACGGAAATCTCTGGGCCGATGGCGCTGAACATGACAATTGCCGGTCCATCGAACGCGCTGGTCACCGAGATACGCGGCGTTTTCAAAGACGTTTACGTCAAAGGCAAGCGCGCTTTGAAGGGCAACTTGACCGGCGAGGTCAATCTCCGGCTACCGTTCGGCGGCGGCCGGGTGAGTCAGCGCTTGCAAGGCAGCGGCAAACTGGTCGCCCGCGATGGCGAGCTGACCAATGTCAACCTGATCAAGAAAGTTCAGCGCGTCACCGGCATGATCGGCTTGTCGCCGGACCAGCAGCGCGAAGCGACGACTTTCAAAACCATGGAGGGGGACTTCACTATTGGTGGCGGCGTCGCCGATTTCTCGCGGCTTTATCTGGTCAATCCGCAAATGGAGGTAACCGGCAACGGCACCATGACTTTGGACCAGCCGACGCTCGACATTCTCCTTAGCACCACGCTGTCCCCGCAGGCGTCGGCGCGCAGCGGGCGCGGCCGCAGCGTGAGCTACCTGAAAGACGGCAAAGGCCGTATCGTCGTTCCCCTCAGAGTCGCCGGACCGGTGGAAAACCCGTCGGTGAACCTGAACGCCGCGAAACTCAGCGAATCCGGCCTGCCGAAAACTGTCGAGAAAGGCTTCACGTCATTTTTCAAGAATCTATTTCGCGGCCGGTAACCGGAGTCAAAAGCCCGAACCTAACCCCGCGACAGTCCGGAAGCATGAAACGACCTTCAATCCTGCGCTTCCGGCGGCGGCAAGCTCAGGATTAAACTCTGCAAACTTTTCCCCTCCAAGGCTTTCGTCACGGAGAGGTCGACCGAGCCAAGAAGATCGTCGATCTCGTCTTCTTCCGGGCTGCGATTTTCCGGCACTTTCGCTTTCTTGCCGGAGTTTTTAACGCAATCGAGAATGTCTTTGATGCTGATGGTCTCCGGATCGCGGCCGAGAACGTAGCTCTCGCCATCGTTCACCGCTAACACCAGCCTGGATTCGGCGAACAGCTCCAGAAACTCTATGACGACCCCTGCGGGTACCTTTAAATGAGTCGCCAGATCGGTGACGGTCATGGGATCCAAACCATAGTAAAAATTACGCCCAACGAAGTGAAGGGTCTGCAGCGCCAGCTTCTCGCGCCCCGCCGGGCTCTGCGCCAACAACTGGCGATCGCCTTGGAAAAAATAGATATGCTGGTGCGCGTAAGCCACCTGGGCACCGAGCAAGACAATCACCCAACCGACGTGCAGCCAGATGAGGAAGAGCAGTAAAATCGCGAAGCTCGAATAGATCGCGTCGTACTGCGTCGACGAAGCGACGAATTTGGCGAAGCCCCAGCCGACGGTCTGCCAGAGAATCGCCGCGATCAGGCCGCCGACCACGGCGGAACGAAGCCTCACTCGTGTATTGGGAATAAACACATAAACGAAGGTGAACGCGCCCCACAAAGTCAGATAGGGCACCAGCCGCAAGAGCGTAAGAATCCCCTTGCCGAGTGCGTCGGAGGACAAGAGCGCGCGCACGACGTTGCTGCTTTGCAAGGTCGCGGTGATGGTCACCGCGGCGAATACCAGCACCGGCCCGACAAGAATCGCGCTCAAGTAATCGCTGAACTTCCGTGCCACTGTCCGCGACGCGCGCACTCGCCAGATTCGGTTGAACGCTTCTTCGATAGTATGCATCAAGGACAGCACGGTAAGGAACAAAGTCACCAAGCCTACCGCGCCCAGAGCGCCGGCGCTCATCTTATCGACAAAACCGATCAGATACGCGGTAATCTCCCGGCCCTTGTCGCCCAGCGGCACGAGCGCCTCGGCCATCACCGGCTCCATGCGATTGTGCACGCCAAAGGCTTTGAGGATCGAAAATAGCACCGCCAGGAGCGGCGCCAGTGACAACAGCGTTTTGAAGGCCAGCGCCATCGCCTGGAGTTTCACCAGGTTGTCAAAAAAATCCTGCCACACCATCACCGCGATCTTGAGGGCAGCGTGGCACCAACGCTTGACTCGCGTCAGCTCATCGAGCTCGGCTTCCAGCAACTGCTCGAATACATGGCTGTTCAGCTGGCGAATCGATCGCTTGGCTTTAGACGTGGCGCGGCGTTTAGCCATAAATGGAAAATCGATGGGAAGGAAAGTAAATCGAAGATATCAGCTTTGACCGGCGCCGACAAAGGAATCACCAGACCAACCACCGCGCTTCAATTGACAAGGCGAAACCTCGCTCGCTATGCTGCGCGGCAACATGTCATCGCCAAGCTCCGCATCTAACGCGCCGGCGCACGGTGAATCCCGGCGCGGTTTGAATCTCCCCGGCCTCGTCGGCTTGACTTTTTTTTGTGTCGCCGGCGGCGCCTATGGCCTGGAGGATGGTGTCGGCGCCGCCGGCCCGCTCGTGGTGCTTTTGGGCATCGCCATACTCCCCTGGCTCTGGAGTTTGCCGACGGCGTTGATGACCGCGGAATTGTCGACCGCCATGCCGGAGGACGGCGGTTACGTTGTCTGGGTGGAAAAAGCCTTCGGTAGATTCTGGGGCTTTCAGGAAGGCTGGCTGAGCTGGCTGTGCAGCTTCGCCGACAACGCGCTCTATCCGGTGATGTTCGTCGACTATCTCGCGTACTTGCGCGGCGACATGGCGCCGTTGGAGCGCTGGCTCATCGCCGCTGCGCTTATCAGCGTCATCACCTGGCTCAACATTCGCGGCACGCGCTTGGTCGGCGTAACTTCGATCGTCTTCGCCGCGCTTGTGCTTGCGCCCTTCGCCGTGATGCTGGTTCTCGGCCTGCCGCAAGTGTCGCCCGCCAACTGGCTCCAGCGCACCGCAGCCACCGACTGGCCGCTGTTGCTAAGCGTACTTTTGTGGAACACCTCGGGCTGGGACAACGCCGGCTGCTGCGCCGGCGCGGTCAGCGCGCCCAATCGCGTCTACCCGCGCGCGATGATGATTACCGTAGTCTTGGTCACCGCGGCCTACTTGCTGCCGCTGGCGGTGGGCACGGGGGTCGACTCCGATTGGACGCAGTGGAAGGAAGGTTATCTGCCCAAGATCGCCGCGCAGATCGGCGGCTCATGGCTGGGTATTTGGCTCACCGCCGCGGCACTAGTCAGCGCCGCGGGAATGTTCAGCGCTCTGCTCTGCACCTCGGCGCGGGTCCCCTACGCCATGGCGCGGCGCACCATGTTGCCACGAGCGTTGGCGGCAACTCACCCTGACTACGACACGCCATGGCGCGCGATTCTCATCAACAGCGCCGGTGTCGCGCTACTCATGCCATTTTCGTTTCAGGAATTGATCGAAGTCGACATGTTTCTTTACGCAGCCGCGTTGCTTTTGGAATTCGCCGCGCTGGTCTGGCTGCGGGTCAAGCAGCCAAAGATGGCGCGGCCCTATCGAATCCCGTACGGTACTTTCGGCGTGATCGCCCTATGCATTCCGCCCACAGCATTGTGCTTGCTCAGTATCGCGCTGTCGAACCCGGCGACAAAATACGTGAGCTTAGGCGGCGTCGCTCTCGGCCTGGTGGTTTATCGCTGGCAAGCCCGAACGAAACCCGTAGCGGAAATCGAAATCGCGCCGATTGTGTAAATTATCCGCCGACAGGTTATTTTTTTAGCGTGAGAGCGCCGATCTCATTCGATCGGCCGGCTAATCCGGCAGTGCGGCGAGATGACCGCTGCCCGCGCGGCGTCTTTCGATCTATTCTTGTTTTCGCCGGGCGCAGCAAAAAAACTCTTGGCGCGGCAGAGGCAATTTTCGCTATAAATTCTGTATCACCGGTAGGTCTCACGCGAACTCCGTCGCCTTACCGCAGTTCGGGCAGGCGCGCCATTCGATCTGAATCGTGTAGCCGCATTTCGCACAGCGGCGGTGCGACAAGATGCGCCGCGGCGCTTCCGCAGCTGTCTCGCCATCGGCCCAATAGACTCCGGTGAACATGCTAGTCTTACAGGCTGCGGTAACCGTGCCGCCCGAGTGGCGATCGACATAAGTCACATCGTAATGACGTTCGCCTTTCTCAAAAAACCAGCCGCGTCCAAATGGATTCCAAACAATCGATACCGCCCGCCCGTGCCGGGCTTCCACTTCGTCTTTGATGCGCCGCTTATCGAGAAAATGCGCCGCGACGCGAAGCGCCAGCATCAGCGGAATGATCAGCAATGCATAAAAATACTTCTGCTCCATCTGCTGCTTTACCTTTAAGGTCGAACAACCCTTTTCCAACCGCGGTGCGTGGCTACGAATCGGACCAAGCCAAAAAAGTTACTGCTTGTAGATCCGGCTAATGAACCCTTCTTTCTCCAACTCCAAAACCAAACTATCGTCGACGAGATCGTCGACTTTAAGCGTGCTGCTCGGTTTGCGCGACACGGCGTCTTTGACTTGCACATCCATGCCGTCGCGATTGACCAGCGGCACCTGCTCGAAAAGCTTAGCGCTGCTCAAATAGGCCGCTTCCAAAAACGCTTCGTTGCTATGGCGAGTGTACTTCGCCATGACCTTTTTGGCTTCCTCTTTGCGCGTCTTGTAAAAATGCGTTGCGTCGATCAGCGCCATCAGTAATCGCTTCATGGTGTCGCGCTGGTTCTTGACAAACGTCTTCGATGCCGTCGGACAGACATAGGGGAAGGGAAACCCCTTGGGGAAATCGGCCGTACTGGCGAGAATCCGGTGCGGCATGCCATGGGTGAGATGAATCACCCCCGGCGGCGCGGGAAATGCGACGATGCGTCCGGTGCGAAACGCCGCCGCTCTTTCCGTCGAACCGCCGACCTGCAGGATCGCCACGTCTTTGTCCGGCTCGAGTTTCAATTCCTTGAGAAATACCCGCGCCGCCACGTCGGAGGAGCTGCCGACGCGGCTGATGCCGATGCTCTTGCCCTTGAGTTGCTGCGCCGAGCGGATCGACTCATGCACGACCAGATCGTAGGGCAAGGTGTTGATGAAGCAGCCGACCGCGACCACGCCCGCGCCGCCGACTGCGGCGTTGGCAGTCGCCCCGCCGGAGATATTACCGACGTCCACCGAACCAGCGACCACCGCGGAAATCGTCGTCGTCGATGACGGAATAAAAATCAGTTCGGCATCGAGACCATATTTCTTATAAAGCTGCCGCTCTTTGGCGATATACCAATTGGCATTGGGCGAGTCGACGGAACTGAAGGCCAGGGAGATCTGCTGGGCGTCGGCGCTCTGCCACCCAAGCGCCAGCGCAAAGCATGCAAAGGGCAACATTGCTTTCCGCCGTTGTCGTCGATCCATACCACCCCCCTCTGTTTGTCGAATTTGTTTATGCGAACAGGCTGTTTGATTGCAACCCGAATCGCCAAATAAGGATTAGCAAAACTCACTGCCCGTGTCGTGTCTGGGACATTGGCCCCGGCGGTGGTATGCACTCCTTGCGTGCACCAGCTGTGTAAACCATCTCACCCGTCGCCAAAGTGAAAACAAAATATCCACCCATGACTTCCGGCACATAGACACTCTTTTGCTCCTTCGGTTCGACGAAATGGCTCGGCTGGCAGCGCCAATGACGGGACGAAACCGAAGCGGGAATCTTCTCCTGCAGTGACGATGGATAAAGCTGGTCGATTTCGTAGCTGCGAACCAGCTTCCCCGAGGCCGCGTAGATCGCCACTACTTTGCCATACCCAAGATTATGCCAGTTATCGAAGGTGACAAACTGTCCTCGATCCGAAAGCAGCAGGTCCACCGGCGCCACCGGATTCTGCAGTTTGATCTCGTGCAGCAACTTGTAAGAGCGGTCCGCTTGTAAAACGTAATACAGCGCCTGGGCGTATTTCCCCTTGCGAGCACCGGCAAAGCCGATCGTATCGCCGATGCTTTCACCAGGGATCACTCTAGCGAAATACTTTGCCGACTTGCTGAATACTTGAAACGGCATTGCCCCCGGCCAGCTATCGGTCCAACCGACGCTCGGAAGCAGCAGGACAAAAAGCGCGAATCTCAAAACCGCTGTTGCCGCATGAGTTAGGCGATCAATTCGAAAGTTTTGGCACATCGAGAATCCGCCTTTCATAACGATAGACGACATAGCAGAGGGTCAATGCCGGCGCCAGCCATAGGTAGACAAACTCCTCGGCGAACCAAAAACGCATGGCGAGATGCACGCCATTGATCGCAACATAACCGAGCGCAGCCCAGGACCGGTACCAGGGCAGCTTGGTTCGTCTGATCCACGCCGTCACTTCGATGAGCGCCGGCAGGAAAACCACCTGATCGTAAGTCCAGGCGAAGAAACTCGTCGTCACGGAAACCAATAGGACTGATGGCAATGCTTCCGGCCACTGCCACTGGGCTTTGTGCCGGTGCCAGTAATATCCCAGCCAGGCAAGTCCGGCCAGCGTCGGCAAGCTCTCCAACCACCGATCGCTGCGATCGAACAACAGCGGGAAAATATTTCGCAATGTCGGCGCCGGCCAATCGAAGGGTTTGAGGATTCCTTCCTGATGATACAGATCGAGATACTGGCCATAGATATGACGGTCGAAATAGACCGGCAGCAGCGCAACGATGAGAAATGCACCGGCGGCGCCGAGCAAAACCTGCCAGCGGCGGTATCGGCAGATCCAAAATAACAGCGCGAGCCAAAACAGATAGAGCAGATGCGGCTTGATCGCGACGACCGCCAACATCGCGCCGGCAGCGAGCGATTTCCGCTTTTTTTCAAGCACGAGAAATCCGGTGATCCCGGCCAGAACCATCGGTGAGATTTGGCCGATGATCAGGACAAATACCGTCGGGACAAAACTGAGAGCGACGCACCACTCGATCCGGCAGTTAGTCGACCCACCGCCATAGAGATTCGCCAGCGCTTGAGTGCATATCAAAATTAGCAACAGTTGGCTGAACAGCCAGGCGAACTGACTCAGATTAAAATTCAGCAAACCGAACGGCAGTGTGAAGGGCAGGGTCCAGGGTGGATTCCACATGATCAGCGCCGTACCACTGCCCCAGCCGACGGATCGCTGCAATTGCAGCAATTGGTCCGGCGCGTAAGGGTTGCCGCCGTTCAACAACAAACGGCTTGCCGACCAGTATTCGACAAAGTCCCGCACTCCCGTTGGCTGCGAGTTCATCGTCTGGGCCGAGGCGATGGATAGGTTGATAAAAACAGCCGAACCGACCAAGGCGCAGCAGAGGAGGACAACAGCCATGCGACGCCGCTGGGTTGTTGGCGCGGTCGATGGCGGTACAAGCGGGGACAACATGAAAAATATTTTCAATAATCGCCAGTGAACCCTGCAATAAGAATCCCGCCCCGCGGCATGCCGGTTCACGGATGGGTTGCTTCGAGCCAGCGCCAATCAGGTTCCGGTTAAGTGATGCCCTCCTGAGATTAGAAGGCCGCGACTCGCCAGACTGACAAGCCGATCGATATTGGTCAGGAACTCACTCCTTAACACCGGCATCCGGTTCAGCCGCCAGAGAATCTCACCATTGGACCATGAGGTTTCACGGGCTTTGCGCACGCTCCAGTTAGCCGCGTTGTCATCGAGATCGCCTAAACTTTGATCGACTACACCGACAATCCCAGTGGCGATATAGCGTTTGACATCCTCCTGCACGGTTTCGAGAATCGAATTGACCTTTTCGAAGTCGCGAAACTCCGCTGTGCCGCGCTTGAGAACGATGCGCAACGCCTTTCCCGTCTGCACCAGAGCAACCGATAAATCGTGATTGATATGAGCATTGATCCCCGCCAGTGCGAATTGCACGCGCTTGATGCCATGCCGCTCGCGCGACTGAAACAAGGGCAACCAGGCGCGCGCGACCCGGTCGCGATTACGCTGCCAATCGCATAGCGCGGCAAAATAAAGCTTGGCGAAATTCACATCGAGCTGCTCCAACCATTGGCCATTCTCCCACCGAACCGTCTGCGGCTGGGTGCGCACGGCTTCAGTAACTTTGAGATAAAGCAGGTTGAACCATTTGAGTCCGTCGTCGTTCGCCAACTCGCTGTCGAGGGCGCGCAAAACCAGATGACATCGTCAACGGTTTCGATCGTCGAGGAACGAATCAGTTGAAAAAGGTCTTGATCGCCCATCGGCATGGTTCAACGCTCCGACTCGAATCAACGTCAGCAGGATATCGACTATTATCTGCCCGCACTGGCTACTGCTAAAAGGGGAACACGGATGTAAATGACAACTGCGCCGTCAGTTCTGTTGAATCCCATAGCGGCGGGCGAAGGCGTAGTAAAAGATCGCCACGGTGACGAGGATGGCTGTCCAGATCACGCCGAAGGCGGCGAGCTCGCCGACTTGAGCGTTTTCCCAGAGCTCGAAGATCGCCACCGATACCACCGGCGTTTGCGGGCTGACGAGCAAGACCGACATGGACAACTCTTTGGCGGACAGGAGAAAGATAAAGATCCAGCCGCCAAGAAACGACGGCGTCATCAGCGGCAAGATAATCCGGCGCATGGAGTTAAACCACGACGCGCCGGCAACGTAGGACGCTTCTTCCAGTTCCTTGTGCAACTGCAACAAGCCGGAGTGAGTGTAACGGATGCCGTAAGGAATGTAGCGTGTGACGAAAGCGATCAGCAGGATCCACAAGGTACCGTACACCGGAATTGGCACGAACAGGTAAAAGCGCAGGATCGCCAGCCCCATGACGATACCGGGAAACAACAACGGTAACGTAGTCATGAGATCGAGCAGCCAGCGGCCGCGAATTTTGGTGCGCACCAGCAACCAGGAGGCGAGCAGAGTCAGGCACATGACGAAACTCGCGCTGCCGAGCCCGAGCAGCACGCTGTTCTTGATCGCATCGGTGATCTTGGGGAAGTGCAGGGCGGTGACGTAGTTCTTGATAGTGAGCTTCCCCAGCCCCTCAAGCGATGGCTGCATGTAGTACGGCAATACCGACGCCCAGAGAATGATCAGAAACGGCAGCACCAGCAAGATAATCGAATAGGTGACCAGGCCGGCACCCGCCAAGTAGCGCCAGCGGCCAAGATTGATCAGCGTCGGCCGGTAGCCTTTCCCTGTCACCGTCTGGTAGCGGTCCCCTTCGCGCGTAAGGCGAAAGTAAAAATACAGAGTCGCGGCGACGACCACCATCAACAGCACCGAGAACGCCCCGGCGCTGCCATAGCGCGGCGGCAGTTTTTGCGCGTCGAGATAGATCGAAGTCGTCAGCACGCGAATATCGCCGGGAAGTCCGACCAAAGCTGGAATCTCAAAAGATTCAAAAGTGCGGATGAAGATCAACAGCATGACCGAGAAAAACGCCGGCAGCATCAGCCGCAAGGAAACCCGCCGCATGGTCTGCCAAACCCGCGCGCCGCAGGCCGCCGACGCTTCTTCGAGGGACGGGTCCATGGAACGAAACGCCGCGGCGAGCATGAGAAAGACAAACGGCGACCAGAGCAGCGACTCGATCAAAATCATGCCGAACATGGAATAAACGTTGAGCACCGGCGTGGTTTGATCGAACAGAATCTTGAGCCAGTAGTTGACCGGTCCGGCCTTGCCGAGCAGCAACAACCAACCGATGGTGTAGAGAATAAACGGCGTACCGAAGGAAGCGAACGCGGTAAAGTAGCCCAATCCGCGCAGCGGACTATCGGTGCGAACGACGATCCAGGCGATCGAGCCGCCGAGCAAGGTGGCGAACAACGCGCTGCCGATGGAAAAATAAAAAGTATTGAGAAACGGGCCGATGATCTGCAGCTCGCGGAAGAGATCTTCGTAATAGCGCAGCGTGAACTGATCGATCTCGCCGGTGAGCTTGGTGGTGAATAGGCTGGTTTGAATCACCGAATAAAGCGGCGGCAGAACCAAATAACCGGTGACGACGGACACGCAGATCATCACCACGGTAGCGACATCGAAGCGCGACGCCATGCCTAAAGAAAAACCTGCGCGCGCGCTATCGCCCTTGAGCGCCAGGTCCAAAGATTCGCTTGATTGTTGTTTTGCCAATTTTCTACCCGCCGCTACTTCATGAATACATTTTCAAAATATTCGGCCCAGTCGTTGCCTTTGTCGTACTGTTGGTCGGGATTGATGTAAAACGCCCGTTTGAATCGCCCGCCGCCCGGTTTGAGGTCGACCTGTTTGGCCGGCACTTTGGGATGGGCCGGCAAGTAGTTCGACTGCTGATAAACCCTCTGACCTTTTTCCGACAGAATGAAATCGATCAGCAACATCGCCGCGTGGGGATGGCTGGCAAATTTGCCGAGGCCAATGTTATTGATCGTCGCCGTCGCCGGCTCATGGACGATCCACTCCACCGGCGCGCCCACCGCCTTGCTGATAAACGCGTGATGATTGAAAATCTGCAGCGCCAGCGGATACTCGCCGGCAATGGTCAAATCGAGCACTTGCCGGTTACTCGCCGAGGTCTTGGCGACATTTTGCAGCTTGAGTTTTTGCAGGTACGCTTTGCCCGCTTCGTTACCCATGGTGCTGAGGATCGTGCCGACAAACATCGGCGCGCCGGAGCCGCGGCTGGTGGACCACATCATCTGCCCCTTCCAGCGCGGATTGAGCAGGTCCTCATAGCTCTTCGGCACTTCGTTGGCCTTGACCATCCGCGTGTTATAACCGGTGGCGAAGAAATACAGATTGGTCGCGCCCCAAAAGCCTTGAGCATCCCTGAGTTCGGCGGGGTAGTCGGCAAACATCGGTGAATTAAATCGCTGCAACAAACCAGCCCGCCGCACCATGGTCGGCGACACCGTGCCGTCGATCAAATCCGCTTCGTAACGCTTGGCTTGATATTCGGCGATCATCCTCTGGACGATGCGCTCGGTGTTGCCGCGAAAGAACTCTACCTGGATAAATGGATATTCCTTTTCAAACGCATCTTTCACCGGCCGCACCACCTGATCGACGATCAAGGTGGTGTACCAAGTGACCTTGCCTTCTTTCCTGGCGCCCTCGACGAGAATTTTTTGCCGGTCGGCGCGGTTCATGAGGGCGATCTCTTCCACCGTCGCGGCCTGTGCTAAACCGGCCGCAGTAAAGACGGCGAGGAGCGCTAGCGACCGGCGTAGGCATCGAATCTGCGGCATCATCGCGGCAAGTCCAAGCGGCAAGTGAATCTCAACATATGGCTGCGAAGCTAGTCTGACTGACCTTCGCTTGTCAAGGTAATTGGCCGCCGGAAAATACTGAAAGGGTCTGGCTTATTGGATGAAATTTTTCTGGAAATAATCGACCCAATCGTTGCCCCGGTCGTACTCCTGCTCCGGATTCATGTAATGAACGCGCTTGAAGCGACCGCCGCCGGGCTTGAGATCGGCTTGCAGCGCCGGCATTTCTGGATGGGACGGCAGATAGTTGGACTGTTGCATGACCTTCTGGCCGCGCTTGGAAAGGACAAAATCCATGAACAACATCGCCGCATGAGGATGGGGCGCGAACTTGGGCACGCCAATGGTGCTGACCCGCGCCGGCACCGGCTCCAAAGGCTGCCACTCGGACGGCGCGCCGGCAGTCTTGCTGATATAGGCATGATGATTGAAGATCACCAGGACAATCGGCTGCTCGCCGGCGATCACCATGTCGAGCACTTGGCGCGAGCTGGCGGTGCTCTTGGCGATGTTTTGTCCGCGCAATTTCTGCAGGTAAGCCTTGCCGGCGCCCTCGCCCATGTTTTGCAACACATTGCCGACGAACAACGGCCCGCCGCCGCCGCGCCCGGTGGACCAGATCATCTGGCCTTTCCAGCGCGGATGCAGCAGATCTTCGTAGCTTTTCGGCACCTCGCCGGGTTTGACCATGCGCGTGTTGTAGCCGAGGGTGTGAAAGTAAAGGTTGCTCACGCCCCAGAATCCTTCGGCATCTTTGAGCTCGGCCGGATACTCCGCCAAATGCGGTGAATAAAATCGTTGGAGAAGACCGGCGCGCCGGACCATGGTCGTCGTCGAGCTGCCGTCGACGACATCGACCGCATAACGCTTCGCCTGATACTCGGCGAAAAGCTTTTGCGTCACCCGATCCGAATTGCCGCGGAAATACTCCATTTGAATGAAGGGGTATTCCTTTTCAAACGCATCTTTCAGCGGCCGGACCACCTGCTCGATAATCAGCGTGGTGTAAAAAGTGAGCTTGCCTTCCTTCCTCGCGCCCTCGACGAGAATCTTCTGGCGCTCGGCGGATTTGAGCAGTGCGACATCTTCGACGCTGGCCGCCTGGCATAAGCCGGCAAGACCGATTAACCCGGCTATGAAAAACGCAACATGCCATTGCTGTTTGTCGCGATTGTCCATCCTCGCCTCTCTCTTGACTGCCATCGCTCACTTCACAAACTGATTCTGAAAATATTCAGTCCACTCGTTGTTCTTGTCGTATAACACATCGGGATTGAAATAATTGACCCGCTTGTAGCGGCCGCCGCCGGGCTTCAAGTCGGCTTGCAATGCCGGCATTTCCGGATGTGCCGGTAGATAGCTCGATAGCTGGATCACTTTCTGGCCGCGCTTGGAAAGTAGAAAGTCGATCAGCAACATCGTCGCGTGCGGATGCGGCGAATTTTTCGTCAAGCCGATCGTATGAATTGTCGCCGGCAGCGGTTCCAGCGGTTGCCAATCCGTCGGTGCGCCCAAGTTTTTGCTGATGACCGGATGATGGGCAAAAATTTGCAACCCGATGGGAAATTCGCCGGCGATGACGAGATCGAGCACCTGCCGATTGCTCGCCGTCGTCTTGGCGATGTTTTGTGTCTTGAGCTTTTGCAGGTAGGCCTTGCCGGCCTCTTGCCCCATCGTTTGTAAGATGCTGCCGATGAACAGCGGCGCACCCGCGCCCCGAGCGGTGGACCACATCATCTGCCCTTTCCAACGCGGATTGAGCAGATCTTCGTAGGTTTTGGGAACTTCGCTAGCTTTGACCATGCGGGTGTTGTAACCGAGGGCGAAAAAATAAAGATTGGCGACGCCCCAAAAACCTTGGGCATCCTTGAGCTCAGGCGGATACTCGGCCAGATAGGGCGAGAAAAAGCGCTGCATCAAGCCCGCCCGCCGCAACATGGTCGGTGAGCTGCTACCATCGACGATGTCGACGGCAAAACGTTTCGCTTGGAACTCGGCGATAACTCGTTGGACGACGTTCTCAGAGTTGCCGCGATAGTATTCCAGCTGGACAAACGGATATTCTTTCTCAAACGCCTCTTTGATCGGCCGGACCACCTGGTCGACGATCAGCGTCGTATACCAAGTGACCTTGCCCTCCTTCTTGGCGCCTTCGACGAGAAGTTTCTGCCGCTCAGCAGACCTCATCATGGAAACGTCTTCAACCGAAGCAGCGTGCGCGGAGAATAGTGGGATACTCAGAAAAGAGCTCGCGGCGAGCGCGATACCCAGCCACACCGAAGCAAGTCCAGTTTTTTCAACGGTCATCCAAGCCTCTCCTTCCATGTGAGAAACCAAAGCGAAGCCGCGATGGCGCTTCGCTACAGGATGCGAGCAAACCCACCGTCGAGGCAAAACTATTCCTGGAGGATGGAAGTTGTCAAGGAAAGAATCCGCCTCACCGCGAAGTGTCCATAAGGTTATGCTCGTCTACAGAATATGAAAATGGAAGGGATTCCCTCCGTAGGGGGTCCGCTTGACGCGTCATTCCCGCGCACGCGGGAATCCAGGTTTGGTCTGCGCCCAACTAGCCTGGATACCCGCTTTCGCGGGTATGACGGAACTCAGGGGACCTCTTCATTGTAGAAGTCCTCCCCTTACATTTATTTTCTAAGCGTAGGAGCAAAAATCTTTCGTCCCGACAGTGTCGGGGGCGCCGCGTCATCCCGAGCTGTAGCGGTCGAAATGACATTTTTATCCGACCTTTTTTTTGCGCCCTTTGCGGCCATTCTTCTCTTCGATGCGGCTGTGCCGCGCTGCCTTCTTTGCGGCCAAATCTCCGGCGCCGCATCACCCGCCGTTATTTCAAGAAGTTTTTCTCGAAATAATCGACCCAGCCGTCGCCTTCGTTCAACTGCGAATCCGGCGTGAAATAAAGCGCGCGTTTGAACTTCCCGCCGCCCGGCTTGAGGTCAACCTGTTTCGCCGGAACCTTCGGATGGGACGGCAAGTAATTCTGCGCTTGAATCACTTTTTGTCCTTCTTCGGACAAGATGAAATCGAGCAAGAGCATCGCCGCGTGCGGATGGGGCGAGCGCGTCACCGGCGAAATCGTATTGATAGTCGCCGACAAGGGCTCCAGCGGCGCCCAATCCACCGGCGCGCCGGCGCTTCGGCTGATATGCGCGTGGTGATGGAAGATATGCAGCCCCAGCGGATATTCGCCGGCAATGACTAAGTCCAATAATTGCCGGTTGCTCGCCGTGGTCTTGGCGACATTTTGCGCTTTCAGTTTCTGCAAATACACTTTCGCCGCTTCCTGTCCCATGGACTGAAACAAATTGCCGATCATCATCGGCGCCCCCGAACCGCGGCTGGTCGACCACATCATCTGGCCTTTCCAACGCGGATTGAGCAGGTCTTCATAGGTTTTCGGCACTTCGTTGGGCTTGACCATGCGCGTGTTGTAACCGACCGCGAAGTAATAAACGTTGCTCACGCCCCAGTATCCCTGGGGATCTTTCAACTCGGCCGGATAGTCGGCGAGATGGGGCGAATAGAAGCGTTGCAGAAAGCCGCCCTTTTTCACCATCGGCGCGGTCACCGTGCCGTCGACGATGTCGACCTCATAGCGCTTGCCCTGATACTCGGCGAACATCTTTTGCACGATGCGCTCCGAGTTGCCGCGGAAGTGTTCGATCTGAATGAACGGATACTTTTTCTCGAAGGCCTCTTTCACCGGCCGCACCACTTGGTCGACGATCAACGAGGTGTACCAGGTGATCTTGCCTTCCTTGCGCGCGCCGTCGACGAGAACTTTCTGCCGGTCGGGCTTGTTGTAAAGTACGACTTCGTCCACCGTCGCGGCGTGGCCCGGCGCGCCGAAACTGATTGCGAGCGCAATTAGAAGTGTCGTTAAACTGTGGACAGACTTCATCGGCTTTCCCCCTTCATGATTCCATTGCCAAATAAGCTTGTTGAACCCACGCTGATCAAACCCAAACAATACTATTTCCCGTAGACATTGCGACTTCCGTGTCCGACCTTGAACTTCTGAACGTTTATTGCAGTATCGTCTCGGCAAACTTTCCCGCTGGCAGTCTGACCTTGGTGTATTTGTCCTCTAAATGATTGCGCACGCGGTTGTATTCCTGCACGGTAATGGTGTCCTTTGCCGCATTGATGCCGAGGTCTTTGAGCCAACGGGTTTCAACATCGAGGCGGCGCGTGCCATTTTCCAATGTTCGGCCATACCAGTCCTGTCCCTCTTTACTAAGAAACCAGTTGACGAAAACTTTCGTCGCGTTTGGGTGCGGCGGGTTTTTGATCACGCCGAGCACGCCGAAGCCGTTGCTCGCCGGCAACCCTTCCTTGGGCGCCGGTACCGGCCTGAGTGGCAAACCGGCGTCGACAAACGGACTGACCGGGACGCGGCCGAGGCCGAAGGCGACGGCGAGTTTCGCCTTAGCCAGCGCATCGGCCAACTGGCGCGAATCCCGCGAGAGAAATAACTCCTGCTGCGCCAGTTTTTTTAGAAACTCCTCACCCTTGATGTCCCACATGAATGACCAGATGCCCTGCCCCGAGCCGGGCACGCGCGGATCGGCGAAACCGATCTTACTCTTCCACTTGGGACTCAAGTAATCGTCGAAGCTGCGAAAATCTTCCGCTTTGGCGAGCGTCGTGTTGAACCAGGCGTTTTGCGTGCTGACATCGGCGAAGAATGAATATAAAAACCTGTGCGTGCTGATGTTGTCTTCCCAAATATGACCACCCCACCACTGCTTGGGATCTTTGACTTCGGGAAGTATCCAAAACGATTCCATCGGCTCGAGCATGCCGTCATGGGTAAGTCCCTTCGCCGTGCCGGTGCCGCAGATGATCGCATCGAAATAACTTACGCCGGCCTGGCGTTCCGCCGCGATGCGGCTGGCGTTCTTCGGCCCCGGCGCCGCTACCAACTCCGCTTCGATACCGAACTTTTGCTTTAGAAGAGTTTCCAGCTCCTTGCGCAGCTCGTTGGACGGCGGGATCGCGATCACCACCTTGCCTTCTTTCCTAGCCGCTTCGACGGTCTTATCCCACTCCGGTAACCGCTTGGCTTCGCCAGCCAAAACCACTTGCCCAACGCCGGCAGCCACGAATGTCAGTAGAATCAAAATCATCAACCCACGGCGCTTCCTTAAAACTGCAATTTCGCGTAAGCATTCCGATCTCCCGTATCCGACCTTGAACTTTTGAACCTTGAACCGTTGAACGGTTATTTCAGAATCGTCTCGGCAAACCTTCCCGCTGGGACTCTAACCTTGGTGTACTTGTCTTCCAGATGGTTGCGCAGCCGATGGTACTCTTGCACCGTAATCGTATCCTTCGCCGCGCTGACACCGATCTTGTTCAACCATTTCGTTTCAACATCTAAACGGCGCGAGCCGTTCTCCATGATCCTGCCATACCAGTCTTGGCCCTCGCGGCTGAGAAACCAGTTGATAAACACTTTGGTGGCATTGGGGTTGGGCGGATTCTTGATGATGCCGATGACACCGAAGGAATTGCTCGCCGGCAAGCCTTCTTTGGGCGCGGGTACCGGCTTGACCGGCAAACCCGCTTCGACGAAGGGATCGACCTGGCTGCGCCCGAGACCGAAGGCCACCGCCACCTTGCCCTTAGCCAGCGAATCCGCAAGCTGGCGCAGATCGCGTGTCAAAAAGAGTTCCTGCTGGACAAATTTTTTGAGAAACTCCTCGCCCTTGAGCTCCCACATGAACGACCAGATCGACTGCCCGGAACTCGGCACCCGCGGATCGCTGAAACCGATCTTGCCCTTCCACTTGGGATTTATATAGTCGTCGAAGCTTTTGAGTTCCTCGGCTTTCGCCATGCTCGTGTTGTACCAGATGCCATGGGTCGCCACGTCGGCGAGAAATGAATATAAAAACTTATGCGTGCTGACGTTGTCCTCCCAAATATGTCCGCCCCACCATTGCTTGGGATCGCGGACCTCGGCAAGCAGCCATAACGGCTCCAACGGTTCGAGCATGCCGTCATGGGTGAGTCCGGCCGCCGTGCCGGTGCCGCAGATGATCGCGTCGAAATAGTTCACGCCGGCTTTTTTCTCCGCGGCGATGCGGCTGGCGTTCTTTGGTCCCGGCGCCGCCACCAGCTCGGCGTCGATGCCGAACTTTTGCTTCAGAACTATTTCCAGCTCCTTGCGCAGCTCGTTGGACGGCGGGATCGCGATGACGATCTTGCCTTCCTTCTTGGCGGCTTCCACCGCTTTGTCCCACTCCGGCGGCCGCTTCGCATCAGCGGCGACCGCCAGTGACACGGCGCTCAAACTAAGTGCGATCGCCGCGATAACCACTCGCAAACATTTTCCCATATCGATCTCCTAATACCTGAGAGCAGCCCCGGCTCATGTGCAAGCTCTCTTAGCAACTTAGCACCGTTGACGCAAATCTTGTATGGCTGGCCGAGCGGCAAAATCAACCATTGCGCTTGCGCTGTTGACGGCCAGAATCCTCCGATGGTATGGCCAAGAAGGTATTTTTTAATTGCCGCGCCGACAAGGACAACCATGCCGCTCATCAAGATCATCTCCACCGGCGGGACCATCGCCAATACCGGCCATGGTCTCATCGCCATCGACGAAGTGTTGAAGGACATTCCGCAAGCCAAAGCGCTGGCCGACTTCGAGGTCTTCGAAGCGACGCGCGTGCGCAGCGGCCAAATGCGGCTGGCCCAGTGGCTCGACGTTGCCCGCGCCGCCGGCGCGGCGGCGGAAGATACCAGGGTGGACGGCATCATCGTCACCCACGGCACCTTTACGACCGAGGAAACCGCCTACTTCCTGCACCTCTGTGTGCACAGTGAAAAACCGCTCGTCGTCGTCGCCTCGCAACGCAAGCATGACGAAGTCGGCAATGACGGCGATCGCAATCTGCTCGATGCGATACGCCTGGTATTGGCGCCGGAGGCCCGCGGCAAAGGCGTGTTGGTGACCTTGCATGAGGAGATCCACTCGGCGCGCGAAGTGGTCAAGACCAACCAGCGTCCCGGCGGATTTCAATCCTTGGGCCGCTCCATGCTCGGCCACATCGAGGATGACCAGGTGTCTTTTTATGCGGCACCGACCCGACGCCACACCTTCCGCTCCGAGTTCGACATCCGCGACATCAGTGAACTGCCGCGCGTCGATGTCATCGCCGCCTACGTCGGCGCTGACGACGCGGCGGCGCAAGCTTGTGTCGCTGCGGGCGCGCAAGGGTTGGTAATCAGCGGTTACGCCTACAATGGCCGTCCCTCCGCCGATCAACTGGCGGGAGTCGAAAAAATCGCCGCGGCGGGAACTCCGGTAGTCCTCGCCAGCCGCGGCGGCCAGGGAAGAATTCCGGTCGACTGGAACGATCCCTTCATTCAAGGCGACAGCCTGGTACCGCACAAAGCGCGGATACTGCTCATGCTCGGTTTGACAAAGACCAAAGACCCGAAGGATTTGCAGCGGATGTTTAATGAATACTAAAAGGCACGGCGGTAATTATCAGGAGTATCGCAAGGCAGATATGTGCACCAACCGAAAAATCCCTCCTAACCTCCCTTTACGAAAGGGAGGAAGCAGATGCGGCGGAAGTTCGCGCCAATCCTACTTAAGTCGCACATACGACATCCGCTTTCCCCCTTTGAAAAAGGGGGACCAAGGGGGATTTTTCTTGAATGCTCAAGTACAATCCACAACTAAAAACCAGAGCGCGCGCCCTCCGAAGCAATCTTACCGACGCCGAACAAAGACTGTGGAGCCGCCTAAGAGGAAAACAAGTCCTTGGCATACAATTTTACCGGCAGAGACCGATCGGCAACTACATTGTCGATTTCTATGCACCGACGACGCGGCTGGTGATAGAAGTGGATGGCGCGCATCATTTTACACCGGCACAAGCGAGCTATGATCGGCGGCGCAGCGAATATTTGGAAAATCATGGGCTGAAGGTGTTGCGCTTTGACGACCGGCAAGTCTTGTTGGAATTGGATTCTGTCGTACAAGTAGTTTTTCGCACAATGGATGAATCTCAGAGATGAATATGAATCAAAGCTCAAAAATCCCTCCTAACCTCCCTTTACAAAAGGGAGGAATCAGAAGACTGCCAATGCCTGGTCGCAGATTATCTTGATCCGAATTTCATACCTCCCCCTTTGAAAAAGGGGGATTGAGGGGGATTTAATTTCAGGGCACTAACCTGCCATCGATGTGCGAATCGACTCCTAGAAGGAATGTAGCCATCCATGATTACCCGTTTCATGATTCAAAAAAGAGAACCTTTCGCCGACGGCCATGAATTTCCCATCACCGGCGCTTATGAAAAACTCACCGGCAGGATCTACGGCGAAGTGGATCCTAAGCATCGGCTGAACAGAATCATCGTCAACCTGAACAAAGCGCCGCGCAACCAGCGCGGCCGGGTCGAGTACTCCAGCAACTTTTGTATTTTAAAGCCGGTCGACATGGCGCGCGGCAACGGCAAGATTTTTTTCGACGCGCCCAACCGCGGCAGCAAGCGCATCTTGGGTTTTTTGAACGACGGCCCGGAAGCCAACGATCCAACCACGTTAGAACATGCCGGCAACGGCTTTCTCATGCGCCAGGGCTACACCATCGTCTGGTGCGGCTGGCAGGGCGATCTGATGCCGCTCAAGAATTGGCTCGTGCTCAACGTTCCGGCGGCGACCAACAAAGGCAAGCCGATCGTCGCCAACAGTCCGCACGGAGATCGTCGTCGACGAGAAAGGCATCAAGTCGCAGCCGCTCAGCGCCGACGAGCGGGTCAAGAGTTACGAGACCGCGTCGCGGGACAAATCGAAGTCGTCGCTCACCGTGCGCGAGAAATCCTACGGCAAAAGAATTCCCGTGGCCGAGATGCGAATGGGAGTTTGCCGCCGCCGTGAAAGACCAGCAGAGCGGCAAAGAAGTCATCAAAGCCAGCAGCACCGATCTTTACCTGCACCGCGGCTTCAAGCCTGGCCACATCTACGAGTTCATTTATCCCGCTAAGAACCCACTCGTCCTCGGCCTCGGCTTCGCCGTCGTGCGCGATTTGGTTTCCTTCCTGCGCTTCGAGTCAAAAGATCGCGCCGGCAAAGCGAATCCGCTCCCCTCGCATCTCGCGCAAAGAAGAGCGCGCGCATCACCCATGCCTACGCCTGGGGCCGCTCCCAGAGCGGACGTTATCTGCGCGACTTCGTCTACCATGGATTCAATGAAGACGAGAAGCACAGAAAAGTATTCGATGCCATCGCGCCCCACGTCGCCGGCGGTGGCCGGTTGTTTATGAACTACGAATTCGCCCGGCCGGTCACCTCGTCGCAGCAACACACCAACCAGCTCGATCCGGAACTATTTCCGCACGCCTACAACATCATCAAAGACGCCCAGACCGGCCGGCGCGACGGCATCCTCAAACGGCCGAGAACCGACCCGCTGATTTTTCACACACAGACATCGACGGAATACTGGCAAAAGCGCGGCTGCCTCGCCCACACCGACGGCAGAGGCAATGATCTCAAACTTCCCGACAACGTGCGCCTCTACGTCATCGCCAGCGCCCAGCACAATAGCCCATTCGGTTCCGAGCCGGCAAAAGACGACAGCCAGTTTCTCGTCAATCCGCTGCCGGCGGGCGACGTTCTGCGCGCGCTCATGGTCGCGATGGATTTGTGGGTGACGAAAGGCATCGCGCCGCCGCCGAGCCGCTATCCAAGGTGAACGATCGCACATTGGTGCCGCCGACGCGCAACGGTTTTCCGAAGATTCCCGGCGTGAACTTCGTTGGCCTGCACAACCGCCAACTGTTTCTCGACTACGGCAAAAACATTCTGCGCGGCAAGATGGAACTTCATCCGCCGAGACCGCTCGGCAAGGCGTATGAAATCCTCGTGCCCAAAGTCGACGCCGACGGCAACGACATCGCCGGCATTCGCCTGCCGGCCGTCCAAGTCCCCGTCGGCACCTACACCGGTTGGAACCTGCGGCCACGCGGACTGGCGGAAGGCGAACTGTCCGGCTTGCTCGGCTCGTTCATTCCCTTCGCCAAGACCAAAGCGCAACGGCGCAAAACCGGCGATCCGCGCTTGTCGCTTGAAGAGCGCTACCGGAACCGAGCCGATTACGTTCAGCGAGTCAGCCACGCCGCGAGAATATTGGTCGAGCAACGTTATTTGTTGCCGGAAGATGCCGAGAGAATTATCGCAGAAGCAAAGAAGGCCCGGATCGCGTAAGCATCGGTTAGCCAAACCGGAGGTTCCCATGCTGTTTCTCCTGCTGCTCATTCTCGTCCTCGCACCATCGCCCGTCGCCGCCGGGATTACCAAGATCGTCATCGAAAAGCGCGAGCCCTTCGCCAAGGGCCATGAGTTCGGCATTACCGGCGCCTATGAAAAACTCGTCGGCAAAGCCTACGGCGAGGTTGATCCCAAGGCGCAAGCACAACAAGAACATCGTCAACCTCGCTAAGCGCCCAAGAACGAGCGCGGCCGGGTCGAATACTCGATGGATGTTTTTATTTTGAAGCCGCTCGACATGGCGCGGGGCAATCAGACGATCTTTTACGACGTCGTCAACCGCGGCAATCAAGGCTTGCGCGTTAACTTCGGCGCCGAGCGCAGCAACAATCCGACCACGCTCGCCCACGCCGGCGATGGCTTCATGATGCGCCAGGCTACACCTGGTGTGGAGCGGCTGGCAGGGCGACATTCTTCCCGGCGCCGGCCGATTGACGGCGAACTTTCCCGTGGCGAAAAACCCCGACGGCAGTCCGATCAAGCGGTGGATTTCCACCGAGTTTGTTTTTCAGAAATCGAGCTTTTCGATGCCGCTGAGCTTCGACCGTGGATCGGTCGACATCAAACCCTATCCGGCCGTCGAAGAAAGCATGGCGAAAGCGCGCCTGACCGGCGCGCCGGTCCCCATGCGCCTCGCGAAGTCGATCCCCAACGATCAATGGTCGTTTGGCCGTTGCCCCGACGGCAAGAGAAACAACGACCAGCACATGCCGATGTTTGCTTTTCCGCCGGTTCTCGCCCGACTTTATTTACGAACTGAGCTTACGAAGCGCGCGATCCGATGGTCATGGGCCTGGGCTTTGCCGCGACCCGCGATCTGATTTCGTTTCTGCGCTACGACACGTACGGACGCAATCCGCTGTTCAACGACAAAGAAATGAATCGCCGCGCTGGGCGATCGGCTTCGGCTCGTCACAGAGCGGCCGTTTTCTCAAGGACCTGATCTATCAAGGATTCAACCAAGACGAGTCGGGCAAGATCGTCTTCGACGGCGTCATCCCGCATATCTCGGCTTCGCGGCGAACCTTCACGAATTTTGAATTTGCCATGCCCGGGCGTTTTTCCACCGCGGTCGAAGGCCACTACACGCCCGGCGACGAGTTTCCCTTTACCTACGAAACGTTGACCGATCCGATCAGCAAAAAACGCGACGGCTGGCTGGCGCGCTGCCGCCAGCAAAACTCTTGTCCCAAGATCATGCACTGGGACTCCGGCACGGAGTCCTGGCAGGGCAGAAACTGGCTCGTGGTCACCGATCCGCTCAAGCAAAAAAGACGTGCCGATTCCCGACAATGTCCGGCTTTATTATTTCGCCGGCACGCAGCATGGTCCTGCAGACAAGCCGGAACGCGGCATGTGCCAACAGCTGACCAATCCGCTGTCGTATCAGGAAACTCAACGCGCCCTGATCGTCGCCCTGCACGCGTGGGTGACTAAAGACGTCGACACCGCCGCCAACGCGCTACCCGCGCGCGTCGGACGGCACTCTAATTGCGCCGCTGCCACAGGCCGCCCAGGGCTTTCCGAATATTCCCGGCGTGCGCTACAAGGGCGAACCGAACGATCATTCCATCAACGATTATAACGTGCAGCCGGCGCAGCATGTGAACGGCAAGGGCTATAGCTCCCTGGTTCCAAGGTCGACAAAGACGGCAATGAGATCGGCGGCGTGCGCGCCGTCAACTTACAAGTCCCGCTCGCCACCCACGCCGGCTGGAACCTGCGCGCCAAAGGTTTCATGGAAGATCAACTCTGCTATCTGAACGGCATGCATGTGCCGTTCGCAAAAACCAAGAAGAACGAGAAAAGAGCGGCGACCCGCGCCTGTCCGTCGAAGAGCGCTACAAAGATCAAGCCGACTACGTCCAGCGCGTCAGCCAGGCGCAAGAAGCTTGGTAGATGAACGATTTTTGCTACAGGATGACGCTGAACGAATTATCGCAGAGGCTGCAAAGGCTCAGATTTTCACGCAGCGAAAGTTGCCGGGTCAAGCTTCGCAATTGCTAACGTTTTAGATCGTTACGGGAAGCCATACTTGGCGATCAGTTATATCAAACTTCTCGACACGGCATGCGGCTCTCTGTTCTGAGCGAATAGGAAGCAAAGCTCAAAGAATTTTCCACTTCAGCACGACCGCGACCGCCGCCGGGAGGCCAAAGATAAGTAGGAATATCGGAAGTTCTTCTCCAAGCGAGTAACCTGCTTTAGCGACACCGACCCACATGTTTCCTGCGGCGATGGCAAACCAGAGCGCGACAAATGCAACCGGTACCCCAAGTTGGGGCCGCGGGATAATTGGCCGAGAAAGCTGGCCAATAGTGCAAGCGCGGCCAGAAGCAAGAGCCCCGCACCGAGAAAGAGGAGAGTGCGCACTGGTTATCCTTGTGTAGCTTCGAGCGAGTGTCTATTCCGTGGCGCCTAACTATATAAGGAGCCACCCTACTTCCCCTCGTACAGCTTCTTGATAAACCCGCTCTTGTCCAGTTCCGTGATGAAACTCGCGTCGACGAACTCTTCCGGTTTATGGCTGCGGATATCTGGACGGGTTTGGGCGACGTAGTCGTAGGTGGGTTCGAGACCTTTAATGATGGGATAAGGCGCGGCGATGAAGTCTTGTTTGAAGAGATTGTAGGAACCCTCGAGAAACTCATTATCCGATGTTCTGACGTACTTGGTCAGAACTTTGAGCGCGAACTCTTTGTTCTGTTTATGAAAGGCGATGCCTTCGACATGGGAACGGACGAAGCGCATGACCGTGTCGCGGTCTTCTTGTATGGATTTGCGGCGGGTGACCACCGATGTGGTTGGGAAAACGATTTCTTTACGCGCATCGATCAGGACGCGGTAACCTCTACGTTCCGCCTGGACATCGGCGGGATAGGTCACATCGGCGCCGTCGATGACACCGGTAAAAAGCGCCTGCAACCTTTCGGCGTTGGTGCCGATCGATAGCCAGGTGATCTCGCGATCGGGATTTAAACCGTACTTGCGCAGCGCGTAGCGAAACAGAAAATCTCCCAGCGAGCCGATGCTCGAGGTCGCCACCCTTTTGCCGCGCAAGTCTTCCGGGCGCCGAATCTCGGGTCGAACCAGCAATTTGCTCATTGCCGACGCGATGGTGTGGGCGACATTGACAAAATCGGCGCCGTTCAAGTTCGCCAGCATCAGCTGCGGCAGCGCCACCGGGGCGGCGAATATACTTCCACCCAAGAGCGCCTGGGAACTTTGCCCCGAGCCGCGCAGCAGGACGATTTCCACATCCAGACCGTTCCGCTCATAAATTTTCGCTTCCTTGGCCAACCACGGAATCCACATCGACGCCGACAACGCAGTCTGCCCCCAAACGACCTTCTTGAGCGGCCGATTCTGCGCGAAGCTCTGCGCGCTGAAACCGAAATTATAGACGAGAAACCCAACTAAGGAAATTCGCCTGAATGACTTCATCATCCACCCTCGCGTTTTCACTCCTCACCCAGCCAATTTATCCGGCCATTTTTGGATTTTAGATCTTAGATTGTCGAAACAGAATCCGAGATCGAAGGCGAAATATCTTGTTCATGCGTTTCACTCCTCTAATCCAAAATCCAAAATCCCAAATCCAAAATTCAGCGAATTACCCGATCCGCCCGCGCCAGCACATTCGGCGGAATCGTCAGGCCGATCTGCTTGGCTGCTTTCAGGTTGACGATGAACTCGAACTTGATCGGCTGCTCGACAGGCAGGTCTGCGGGCTTTTCTGCCTTTCAGAATCTTGTCCACATAGGTGGCGGCGCGCCGGTCCAAGTCGTTTCTGTTCACGCCATAGCTCATAAGCCCCCCGTCTTGCACAGATTCCGGCCAGGGATATATCGCCGGCAGCCGGTGCTTTACCGCGAGTTCGGCCATCTGTTTGCGCGGAGAATTGAGGACAGCGCCCGCCAGCACAAGGACTGCGCCAGCACGCCCCTTGCTCGCGGCTCGGAATGCGGTCTCAA
>CAVXEP010000026.1:0-30931 GCA_963760795.1 uncultured delta proteobacterium | reverse complement strand
GTGCTGGTGCCGGCGGATAGAGTCATTCGGCCAAGAGGTATGAGTGATAACATCCAGGCTTCTGCAGGTCGGATGGGGGGAGGAGTTCGTCGTTCGTGGAAAATAGCGCTCATGAATTCAGGGCGCTCCGTCTCTGTCTGTCCCATCTCCCAGAAAGCTATGTTCTCCGTCGAAACTCGGATGACTTTTCCGTTGCGCTTGGCTCTGGTGTTGAAGTGAGGGTGACGTAGCAGCTAGGAAATGTACTGGGCAGTTTCCATCACAGGCACGGTTAACGCCACCAGACAATAGTTGGCATGGCGCAACGGCGCGCGATAAAAACCTAAACGCGAGTAAAAAACGTTGGCTGTTTAGTCGCATGCAAATACCTAAGAATTTCTTGTTGATCGTCCCACTCGGGTCGCCCGACTTCGAAACCGACTTGGCGAAAGTGAATGCGGCGGTGGCGCAGCCGCTGCGCTTGGTCGTGAGCAATATTGTGATCCAGAACGATCACGCGGCGGTTTTACGTCGCGCCGGGATTTCTCTGACAATGCCGCGGCGGGTCAATGCCAGCGCCTCGCGCACCCCCTGCGCCGTGATCAGGCCGCGATATTGCCGGGCGATGGCGTCAGGCGTGTACCCCGCTTTGGTCAATTCAACTGCATCGGATACCAGAATTCGCGTGCCGCGAAAGATCAACCGCCCATTGCAAACACGGGTATCCGCCGCCAAGTGTTTACCGATCTCTATGCGGGCCATAAGCCATCTACCTCCTTGGCAAAGTCTACATCAACACCACCACGCGATCAAAAGCTGTGAGTGGCGCCTAACAGTTGGACCGATGCTGCGGTTGGCACTCTGCACAGCGACCGATTATCTTTGCCACAGCAATACTGTGTTGTGTGGAACGAGCTCGGTTCGTGGATCTGGCGGCAAAAATCGCCTGCCGGCGATGTACAGCCAGGGAGACTTTGTCGAGAGCGGCGGCTTGATGTCGTACGGAGCCGATCAGACGGAACCATACAGACGCGCTCGCGGTGATGGTCGACAAGATCCTCAAAGGGACAAAACCAGCCGACCTGCCGGTCGAGCAGCCGATGAAGTTCGAGTTCATCGTGAATCTCAAAGCCGCCAAGCAGATTGGCGTGACGATCCCGCCAAATGTGCTGGTGCGGGCGGGCAAGGTGATTAAGTAGGCAAGGGGCGATAGTTCGGAGGGCCGACACGCAGGTCGGCCCCTACACGCGTTGGACAATCGAAAATCCAAAACTTGTCCTGAGCGAATGCGCAGGATCTTAGGATGACTTATGCCAAACAAAATCTTAATCGTCGACGACGAACCGTTTAATCTCGATCTGCTCGAACAAGAGCTGATGGAGTACGAATATGTCCTCGAGCGCGCCACCGACGGCATCGACGCGCTGGCGAAGGCTGATAGTTTCAGTCCGGACATCATCCTGCTCGACTACATGATGCCGAGGATGAACGGCCTCGAAGTCGTTCGGGCGCTACGGCAGAGCGAGCGCCACAAGAGCGTGCCGGTGATCCTCTTAACCGCCAAAGCGACCCAGGAAGACAAGGTCGCCGGTCTCGACGCCGGCGCCGACGATTATGTCACCAAGCCGTTCGATTCTTTCGAGTTATTAGCGCGGGTGCGCGCCATGCTGCGCATCAAAGAGCTGCACGACCAACTGGGCGAGTGGAATCGCACGCTGGCGGAGAAAGTCCAGCAACAAGTCGGCGAGCTGAAGCGCATGGAGCGTTTGAAACGCTACCTCTCGCCGCAGATCGCCGAGACCATCCTGGAGAAAGAAGAAAACCTGTTCAGAACCCATCGCCGCGAGATCACCGTGGTATTCCTCGACTTGCGCGGCTTCACGGCGTTCTCGGACAATGCCGAGCCCGAGGAAGTCATGGACCTGCTGCGCGATTATCACGCCGAGATGGGCAAGCTGATTTTCAAATTTGAAGGCACACTGGAACGTTTCGTCGGCGACGGCATCGTGGTGATCTTCAACGATCCGCTGCCCTGCGAAGACCATGGCCGCAAAGCCGTCAGCATGGCGATCGAGATGCGCGATCGGGCCAAAGAACTGCGTATCGCTTGGACGAAGAAGGGCTACGATCTCGACCTCGGTGTCGGCTTGGCCACCGGCTACGCGACCCTGGGCACCATCGGTTTCGAGGGACGCATGGACTATAGCTCCGTCGGTAATTTGCCAAATCTCGCGGCGCGCATGTGCGCCGAGGCCAAGGGCGGGCAGATCCTGACCGACCAAAAAACCATGAGCCGGTTGGAAGAGTTCTTCGATAGCGAAGCCTTCGAGGAGTTCCAATTGAAAGGGCTAAGCCGCCCGGTGCGAGTGTTTAATATCCTCGCAGCGAAGGCGTAGCGGCAATCTCACGGTGTCACGCTGTCTGCGTCAGAAGTTTTTTTTGCCTTGTCTGCGCCTACTTCAATCCCGCAACGCGAACCAACTATCCTGCCAGGTACCGACTGACAGCGATCGCGTTTCCCATCTGAGTTCGCTTCTATCAGCGCGATTCTACGCGACGCGGGTGATTATTTTTCAAGAATTGGTCGGGCAATCCTTCTCCAGCGTCGTTACGACGCGTCATGAGTGCGATTATTCCGAATAAAACAACACGCAGTTAATTTGTAACGCGTCGTTGCAGGCAAACTCTATCAAGACATCGTGGTGCAGCGCATGGGAATAGAAAAAATTCTGAAAAAAAATTGTAGAATAGTATTTTTTTCTTGACATACCATTAATTGTGTCACTATACTCTGCGCAGGTACAAAATATGGGAGGGTTGCTGATAGTAAACTGTCTTCGCCTGAGTCAAGCTGTTCTTCCTATCAAGAAAATACCCGCCCGTTTAATCTTACAAGGAGGTGCTTATGGCAGCTAAGAAAAAGGCCAAAAAGAAAGCCAAAAAGAAAAAGTAGTTAATTAATTTGTGGAGTTGTGGTGGTGGTGGAATAAACCCTCCTTACTCTCAGGCGACCAGATAACCGTTCTGGTTATCTCTCACAGAAGCCCTCCGGAAATGATTCGGGGGGCTTTCTGCTTTTAGAAACCCCGTTTCCGCAATTTTTCACCGTCTCAGTACACCATGTCGGCAGCATAGCGGCGAGTTTTACTCCGAAACCGGCCTAGGAACAAATTTACCGCGCCGTTGGTTCAGTCAGCATGTATTGCGCCGCTTTATACAGTTGGTTAGAGTGCGATGACAATGAAGATGAAGCCTCGGCATCTATTCTTCGCGCTTTGTCTGGTGCAGCTGATTTTTTTCGACTGGACACCTCACGACGGCGACGCCGCAGAGTCCTCAGCCAAAGTCGACTACAAAGCGGTGCCGATTCTCCAGCCGATGAAAGAGGTCGCGCCGACACCGGAAATCAATCTCACCACTCCCGACGGCAAAAAAATCTCCTTGCGCGACTTTCGCGGCAAGGTTGTCATGTTGAATTTCTGGGCCAGCTGGTGCGTCCCTTGCCGCGAAGAGATGCCGGCGATGGAAAAGCTCTATCAAGAATTTAAGGACAAGAACTTTGTCATCCTCGCGGTGGCGGTCAAAGATCGCAAACAAGACGCCGTCGATTTCGTCAAGGAACTCAAGCTCACCTACCCGATCGCCCTCGATCCCGACGCTAAAGTCGGCCAGGAATATGGCGCTTGGGGATTGCCCGCGACCTATCTCATAGGTTCCAAAGGCGAAGGTTTAGCGCGCGGCTGGGGACCGGCGGACTGGCATAGCGCAGGCGCGCGTAAACTGATCAAAGATTTGGTCGACGGCAAACGATGAGCGACGTCAACGTCTTTGTCGCTTTCGCCGCCGGGATTTTTTCTTTTCTCTCTCCCTGCGTATTGCCGCTGATCCCGTCGTATCTTTCGTTTGTTTCAGGAGTTTCCCTCGACGAAATGCGCGGAGATCAGGCGCGCTCGCAACTACGCTGGCGCGTCGTGCTCAACTCGCTGGCGTTTATCTTGGGCTTCTCCTTGGTTTTCGTCTCCCTCGGCGCCTCGGCAAGTTTTCTCGGCAGCCTCTTTATGGGCTATCGCAATGAGATTCGCATCGCCGGCGGCGTATTCATCCTGGTCGTCGGACTTTATCTCGTCGGCGCCTTCAAAATCGCCGCCCTCGACCAATACTTGCAGTTCAATCTGAAAGATAAGCCGGCCGGTTACTTAGGTTCGGTCCTGGTCGGCATCACCTTCGCTGTCGCTTGGACACCTTGCGTCGGTCCGATTCTCGGCGCCACGCTGGCGTTGGCCAGCACTTCCGGCGAAATCGGCCGCGGCACGTACTTGCTTATGAGCTACGCCGCTGGTTTGGGGCTGCCATTTTTTTTGAGCGCGCTGGCGATCAACTCATTTTTTCAGTTCTCGCAGAAACTGCGCCGCTACATCCAAGCGATTCATGTGGTCGGCGGCATTCTCTTGATCGTCGTCGGCATCCTGTTGATCACCGATTACATGACCTATTTGAACGCCTACGCGCTCCGTTTCACGCCCACTTGGCTGCTGCAGCGGCTCTAGCAGCTAGTTTGTTTGACCCGTCACAGGCTAAATGTTAGCTTTTTGAGACTTTACTCTAGGCCAATTCGTCCCGCCTACAGCGGAGCAATCATGGAAGAACAGATTCGACAAATTCTCAAAGCCATCGGCGAAGATCCCGAGCGTGAAGGGCTGCTTAAAACGCCGCGTCGCGTCGCTGAGGCACTGGCCTTTTTGACCCGCGGTTATGAAATGGACCCTGAGAAGGTGATCAACGATGCGCTGTTTACCGAAGATTACTCCGAAATGATCGTCCAGCGCGACATCGATTTTTACTCCTTGTGCGAACACCACATGTTACCGTTCATCGGCAAAGCCCATGTCGCCTACATTCCGCATCATAAAATTGTCGGCATCTCCAAACTCGCCCGGCTGGTCGACATTTACGCGGCCCGCTTGCAAGTCCAAGAGCGCATGACCAACCAGATCGCCACGACGATCATGGAAAAACTCGACGCCCTAGGCGTCGCCGTGGTGCTCGAAGCCGAACATCTATGCATGCGCATGCGCGGCGTGGAGAAACAAAACTCCTACGTCATCACCAGCAGCTTGCTCGGTGCCTTTCGGACCCGCCAGGAAACCCGCGCCGAGTTCATGAATCTGATCCGGCGCAAGGATTGATCGAGAGCGCCATTATGGAGATCCGTTTTCGCGATAGCACCGCCGACCGCATCAAGTCCGACTTGGTCGTGATCCCCGTGCGCGACAAGCAGCTCGACGACCCGGCGCTCCGCGCCCTCGACCGCCATCTCAAAGGCCAACTGCGCGCGCGCATGAGCAAAGGTAATTTTACCGGCACCGAAGGCAGCGTTTTGCTGCATCCGACCGCGGCCATGCTGCCGGCAGCGTATCTATTGCTAATCGGTATCGGCGCTGGCGAAATCACGGGCGACACATGGCGCAAAACCGGCGCCAAGGCGCGCAAAGAAGCCGGCGCCATCGGCGCCGGCGAATTCGCCATGCTCTTGGCTGCGGAAAAAAATCTCGAGAGCGCCGCCGGCGCCATCGTCGAAGGCGCCGCACTGGCCGGCTATCAATTCAACAAATATCGCTCGAACGGCAAGCCCGCCGCGGCACTGAAGTCGTTGACCTTGTTCCGCTCCGGTCTAAGGAAGACCAGCGCGTTGCAGAAATCGGTAGATATCGCGCAAACCACCGCGCCCGGAGTTTTCCTGGCGCGCGATTTGGTTAACGAACCGCCGTCGGTGGCGACGGCAAAGTTTCTCGGCATCCAAGCCCAGCGCGCTTGCCAAGGCCGCGGTCTGTCGGTGCAAGTGTGGAACAAGAAAAAGATCGAGTCGATGAAATTGGCCGGCCTGCTGGCGGTCAATCGCGGCAGCTTGGAAGAGCCGCGCTTCATTCGTATCCACTACCGGCCCGCGCGGCAAAGCGCGCAAGCGCGTCGCGCTGATCGGCAAAGGCATCACCTTCGACTCCGGCGGCCTGTCGCTCAAGCCGTCGAAATCGATGGAGACCATGAAGCTCGACATGGCCGGCGGCGCCGCGGTCATCGCCACCATGAGTTGCCTGCCCAAGTTGGGCCTCGATATCGAGGTCACCGGCTACGTGCCGACCACCGACAATCTGCCGGGCCACAATGCGCAGAAGCCCGGCGATGTCATTCGTTATATGAACGGCAAGACCATCGAAGTGTTGAATACCGACGCCGAGGGCCGTTTGATTCTTGCCGACGCGCTCGCCCTAGCGGCGCAGCAAAAGCCCGACTACATGATCAATCTCGCCACGCTGACCGGCGCCTGCATGACCGCTCTCGGCACGCAAGTTGGCGGCATCTTCAGCAACCACCAATCGTTGGCGGATAGTCTGCTGCAGAGTGGCGCAGGAAGCCGGTGAAAAACTCTGGCAACTGCCGCTGGTGAAGGAATATAAAGAGCTGATCAAGAGCAGTGTCGCCGACATGAAAAACATCGGCGGCGCCCATGGCGGCGCCATCACCGCGGCGCTGATCCTGCAGGAGTTCGTCGGCGACACCGCCTGGGCCCATCTCGACATCGCCGGCCCGGCCTTTGCCGAAAGCGACAATCTGCTCGGTCCCAAAGGCGGCACCGGCTTCGGCGTGCGCACGTTAATTAAATTTTTGCTGAGTCTTTAAGGAGGCAATCGTGGGAAAAATTACCGAAGTGGGCGATAACAATTTCGAAACTGAAGTGCTCAAATCCACCGTGCCGGTGCTGGTCGACTTCTGGGCGCCCTGGTGCGGTCCGTGCAAAGCGATCGCGCCGATGGTCGAAGAAATCGCCGGCGAGTACGACGGCAAGTTGAAAGTCGCCAAACTCAACGTCGACGACCATCCCGCCACCGCCGCGAAATACGGCATCCGCGGCATTCCGAATTTGATTATCTTAAAAGGCGGCGCGGTCAAAGAACAGATCGTCGGCGCGGTGCCAAAGGCAAAATTGGTCGCCGCCATCGATAAAGCGTTACAGTAAGCGCAGCAGAGGAATTTCAAACGGCTGGAGTGGTGGTCGGACCGGCCCATCGCTCCAGCACTCCGTGACTCCACCACTCCATTCTTCAGAACACGTAGCGCCGCATACTGACGTTGATGATCACGCCGATGGCGAACATCATCGACGCTAAGGCGGAGCCGCCATAGCTCACCATTGGCAGCGGCACGCCAACCACCGGCATGAGCCCGGTGACCATCGAAATGTTGATCGCCACATGCCAGAAAATGATTGACAGCATGCCGAACACCAACAGCGCGCCGAATCGGTCCTTGGCCCGCTGCACAATGCCGAGACAATAAGCGACCATGATTACGAACAGTAGCAAAAGCACGGCGCAACCGACAAAGCCCCACTCTTCGGAAAACACCGCGAAGATGAAATCGGTGTGTTGCTCAGGTAGGAAGTTTAACCGGTTCTGCGTGCCATGGAGCCAGCCCTTGCCAAACAATTTGCCCGAGCCGACGGCGATCTGCGACTGGATGACGTGGTAACCGGCGCCGAGCGGATCGCGGTCGGGGTCGAGAAAGGTGAGTATGCGGTTGCGCTGATAGGGCTTCAAAAACTGCCAGGCGACGGGCAGAAAAGCAATTCCGGCGGCAACCAGGTATGAAAACGACCGCAGCCGCAAACCGCCCATCAACACCATGCTCATGAACACGATGCCGAGAATGATCGCCGTGCCTAAGTCAGGTTGGATCAAGGTCAAAATGATCAACGGCGCCACCATGGCAAAGGGCACCAAGAGATTGCGCAGATAATAACCCTCGGCGGGCTCATCGGCCTGAAAATATTTCGCCATGATCAGCACGATGGCGAGCTTGGCGGGTTCCGACGGTTGTAAGCGAAAGAAACCGAGATTGATCCAGCGCTGCGAACCGCCGCCGGAATGGCCGACGATGACGACGAGAATCAGCAGCAGCAGCATCAAGCCGTAAAACGGATAGGCCAGCCGGTCGATATAGTGATAGTCGAAACTGATCGCCACGAACATCGCCACCAAGCCGAGACCCAGCCAAGTCAGTTGGCGCATCGGCAAAGCGCCGGCGTGGCCGGTGGCGAGATTGTAGTTGGCACTGTAGATGGTCGTGATACCGATGCCGACCACGATCAACACCAACAAAAAAAGCGTCCAGTCGAAGTGCGAGATCAAGCGCCGGTCAATCTGCACGGTTTGCGCCCTCTGTCTGCACATGCTGTTTTTCGGCGGCCTGTTTTTGCAGTTCGATGAACTTCTCGTAGACCTTCTTGGCCATCGGCGCCGCCGCATCGCCGCCGTGACCGCCATGCTCGACCAGCACGGCGATGGCGACCTGCGGCGACTCCACCGGCGCGTAGGAAACAAACCAGGCATGGTCGCGGGTGAAGCGGCTCAACTGTTCGCTCTTCACATAGCCGCCTTTCATTTCGACCACCTGGGCGGTGCCGGTCTTGCCGGCCACCTCGATCAGCGGCGAACGCGCCATGCCGCCAGTGCCGCCTTTGACGACATCGGCGAGCGCGTTGTGCACACGGGCTCAGCGTATCCGGTTTCATTTCGATAGTGCGAATCAGCTCCGGGGCGAATTCACGCACGTTGGATCCATCGAGGGATTCAACCTTGCTGACCAAGCGCGGCCGATAGAGCTTGCCGCCGTTGGCCACCGCGGCCATCATGTTGGCCATTTGCAACGGCGTCACCGTGACATAACCTTGGCCGATCGCCACCGACAGGGTTTCGCCGGGAAACCAAGGTTGGCGGTAGCGTTTCATCTTCCACGCAGTGTCGGGAATCATGCCGCCCCGCTCGTCGTCCAAGGCGATGCCGGTCTTCTCGCCAAGGCCGAAGGCGCGCGCCCATTTGGCGATCTTGTCGACGCCCAGCTTGTTGCCCAACTGGTAATAGTAAGTGTCGCAGGAGATCACCAAGGAATGATGTAAATTGACCAAGCCATGGCCGCCCTGTTTCCAGTCGCGAAAATTGCGGTTGCCGAAGTGAAAAAAGCCGGGATCCGAAATCTGCGCGTTGGGATCGACGACGCCCTCTTCGAGGCCGGCGATGAACATGACGACTTTGAATGTCGACCCCGGCGGAAACTGCCCCTGGGTGGCCCGGTTACTTAACGGCCGCAACCTATCGGTAATCAGAGCATTCCATTCGTTGCTTTTGATGCCGCGGGCGAAAACGTTGGGATCGAAAGCCGGCGTGCTGGCGAGCGCCAAGATCGCCCCCGAGTTGACGTCGATGGCGACGATGGTGCCTTCCTTGCCTTTGAGCGCCTCGAAGGCGGCCTGCTGCATCTGCCGGTCCAAAGTCAAATGCACCGTGTAGCCGGGCACGTCGCTCACTTGGTGCAGCACGCGCACGCGCCGGCCGAGGGCGTCGACTTCGACTTGTTGGCCGCCATGCTGCCCGCGCAAGTCTTCTTCCCAGCGCCGCTCGAGTCCGGACTGGCCGATCTCGTCGCCGATAAGATATCCTTGCTCTTTGTAATTCTTTAATTGACGGTCGTTGATCTCGCCCATGTAGCCCAGGATATGCGCCATGGTCGGACCATCGGCATAGTTGCGGCGCGGACGAATGCGCAAACTTACGCCGGGCAAATCGAGCTGGTGGGTCTCCACGGCAACCACTGCGGCCCATTCGATATCCCGGCCCAAGACAATCTCATCGAAGGCCGAGCGGCTCTTGCTGTCTGCGTAGGTCTGCAACAGTTCGTCGGCGTCGCGCGTGAGATGGCTGGCGAGCACGCGCAATGTCTGCTCAGGTTCCTTGGTGTCTTCCGGAACGAAAATCAGGTCGAAGGACGGCCGGCTATCGACCAACAGCTCGCCATGGCGATCGTAGATCATGCCGCGAGTGCCGGGAACGCGCTTGAGCCGCACGCGGTTATTCTCGGACAGGAACGTGTAGCGTTCACCTTGGATCAACTGCAAGTGGACCAGGCGGGCGATCAAGCCGAAGAACACGATGGCGAGCAGCACATAAAGCAAGTTCGCGCGCCGGCGAATCTCCGGCGCGCCGTCTTGTTTATTGATTTGCAGTAGCGCCATCTTTTTTATCAAGCCGTAGGATCAAATCGTTCGACAAAAATTTGGCCGCGGCGCAACAGTGCAAAAACCAAGGGCGCGAGCAGCGCAGCCAGCAAAGCTTCCCACAGCACGTAGCGAGCCGCGCCGGCCCAGAACCCGTCGACGCTGAGAAAGATCGCCCAGATCACCACCATCGCCGCGCCTTTGACCAGAGCGGCGAGCAAGACCACCACCGAACTGACGATCGGATGATGCAACCAGATCGAGCGCGCGCACAGATAGACTGCTAGATAGACCAACGACATGGCAAAGGCATTAAAACCCAAAATCGGGCTTGACACGGTATCGATGGAATAGCCCAAGAGAAACGATCCGAGCACCGCCCCAACCGACGGATGATAGAGCCCCAAGTAAACGCATAGGACGAGAATCAAGTCGGGCACCACCGGACCGATCGGCAACAGTTGAAAAAATGTCGTCTGTAAAACCACCAGAAAAATCCCGGCAAGAAAAAACAACAGAAACAGTTTCATGGGCACATCGTCTAGAATCGCCAATCGGCCGGCTACTTTTTCGCCGCTTCGGTTTCGCCACTAACTACCATGACTTCTTCGACAAGCGAAGCCTGCACAGCGGGCATGACTTCAACGTTTTGAAACAGCCCCCGGCTTTGTTTGCGCACTTTGATCACGGTACCCACCAACATGCCTTTCGGGAAAACACTGTCCAAACCGGAGGTGACCAGCCGGTCGCCTTCCTGCACGTCTTCGCTGCGTTTTATGTATTTTAGCACAGTGCCGCTCTCGAGCGAACCGGAAACAATGCCGCGGCTGCGCGTGCGCTGAACCAATACGTCGATGCCGCTGTTCGGATCGGTGAGCAAGAGCACTTTCGCCGTCCGTCCCGTAACAGTAACAACCTTGCCAATAACGCCCAAAGGCGTCACCACCGCCATTCCCTTGCGCACACCGTCGGCGCTGCCCTTGTTGAGCACGCAACTTTGAAACCAACTGGTGGCGCTGCCGGCGATAATCGATGCAGTGATCGCGCCGCCCGGCAACTCGCTGCGAAAATCGAGCAGCTGCTGCAAGCGGCGGTTGGTCGCTTCGGCTTCTAACAGTCGTTGCCGTTCGATTTCGAGAGTGTGGAGCCGCTTTCTCAGCCGCTCGTTTTCGCTACGAAACCCGGCGAGGGTATCGTAATTGTCGCGGAATCCCTTGATCCAATTGGCGGTGCCTTGCCCGGCGATCTGCAACGGCCGGAGAATCCACATCAACAGCGCGCCAATCGGTTCGTTCTTGATCTGGCCGCGCGCCGACGCGGTTAAGATATAAAGCGAAAGTAGCAGACAGAAACAGGAGCTGAAGAATATTTGGTTCCTGCGTAGGAAAGCAAGCATGGCAGGCTCGATCATACCCGAAACACGGAATCCATCCGAGCCCCGGTCTAGTGAACCGCAACCTCCCGCAATAGGGTGATCTCGTCCAAGGCCTTACCGGCGCCCATGACCACCGCCGTCAACGGATCGTCTGCCATCATCACCGGCAAACCGGTTTCTTCGCGTAGGAGAATATCCAAATTGCGCAGCAATGAGCCGCCGCCGGCGAGCACGATACCGCGATCGACAATGTCGGAGGCAAGTTCCGGCGGCGTGCGCTCAAGGGACAAGCGCACCGCTTCGACGATTTGGTTGATCGGTTCGAGCAGCGAATCGCGGATCTCTTCGTCGGTAATCACCACGGTCTTGGGCACACCCGCGACCAAATCGCGGCCCTTGATTTCCATGGTCTGCACTTCGTCGCCGGGATACGCCGAGCCGATGGTGATTTTGATCAGTTCAGCCGTGCGTTCGCCGACCAGCAAATTGTATTTGCGCTTGATGAACTGGGCGATCGCTTCATCCATCTTATCCCCGCCAACCCGCACCGAGCGGGAAAACACGATACCGGACAGCGAAATCACCGCGACCTCGGTAGTGCCGCCGCCGATGTCGACGATCATGTTACCGGTGGGCTCGGTGATCGGCAGCCCGGCGCCGATCGCCGCCGCCATCGGTTCTTCAATCAAATAGACTTCCCGCGCGCCGGCGGACTCCGCCGATTCGCGCACCGCGCGCTTCTCGACTTCGGTAATGCCAAAGGGCACACCGACGATAATGCGCGGCCGCACCAAGGTGCGGCGATTGTGAACTTTGTGGATGAAGTAGCGCAGCATCGCCTCGGTGATTTCGAAATCGGCGATGACGCCGTCTTTCAGCGGCCTGATGGCGACGATGCTGCCGGGAGTTCGTCCCAACATGCGCTTGGCTTCCGCGCCCACCGCAAGGACTTTTTTGCCGCCGCGTTCATTGCGTTGTTGGACCGCGACCACGGAAGGTTCGTTGCAGACAATGCCTTGGTTCTTTACGTAAATTAAAGTATTGGCTGTCCCAAGATCGATGGCAAGATCATTAGAAAAGACCCCAAAAAGGGCATCAAACATCAGTAACTCCTTCTTGTGAGCGGCGCAGCAGACTAAAGCTATGAGAAAATATCAGATTTTGAGGGAGCTGGCAAGGTAATGATAAATCTATGGAAAAATCGTTTTAATCGAACTATTACAGTTGCATATCCGCAGGCCATTTTTTATCATGCCAAGATTACTTTTAGGTTGTTTTGACGAAAGGATCGACCACCGATGCTTGATTTTCTACGCAAAAGAAAAAGGAACTGGGCGATCCTCTTTCTGCTCGTGCTCATCATCATAGTTTTCGTAGCGTTTTATGGCGGCAACCAGATGGGCGACCGCACCACCTCGGAAGTGGCGATGATCAACGGCGAACCGATCAGCCAGCGTGAGTTTGCCGCCGAGTATCAGCGCACGGTCGAGCGTTACCGCGAGATGCTCAAGGGCCAGCTCACCGAAGAGATGATCAAGGGGCTTAATCTCAAAGGCACCATCGTCGAAACCCTGGTGCAAAAAAAGCTCGTCTTGCAGGAAGCGCAAAGCCTTGGCTTGGTGGCAACCGACGACGACGTCGCCCATCAGCTGGCCAAGGTGCCGGAATTCCAAGTCGCCGGCCGCTTCAACAAAGAACGCTACTTGCAGCTGTTGCAAGCCAACCGCTTGCAACCGGCCCAGTTCGAAGAAGACCAGCGCAACCAGATCACCTTGCAGCGGCTCTACAGCATCATTCTCGACTCGGTTCAGGTCAGCGACGCCGAGGTGCGTGAGCGCTACCGGCTCGACCAAGAAAAAATCAACCTGCAATTCGTCAAATTATCGGCCAATGACTTTGCGCCCCAGGTCAAACTCACCGACGAAGACAGCAAAAAATTCTACGAACGCAACAAAGAAACTTTTAAAGAACCTCTCAAGATCCAAGTCGAGTATCTGACCTACCCCTTTGAGCAGTTCGCCGCCGACGCCCAAGTCAACGCCAAAGAGATCGAAGAGTATTACCAGAACAATCAGAAAAGCAAATTTCACCGGCCGCGGGAGGCCAAGATCCGTTATATCGCCCTCGCCATCGCGCCCACCGCCAGTGCCGAAGAAAAGAAGGCGGTGTTGGCGAAAGCCGAAGCCATCATCAAAGAGGCACGCCGCGGCAAAGACTTCGCTCAGTTGGCAAAAAAGGATTCCGCCGATCCCACCGCGGCCAAAGGCGGCGATGTCGGCTGGGTCGTCCAAGGCCAGATGCCACCGGCGGTCGATAAATTAATCTTTGGTATCGGTAAGGGCGATGTTAGCGATCCGGTGGAGACCCCTGGAGGTGTGCAGATTTTTAAGATCGATGACGTGCGCGCGGAAAAAAATCTAACATTGAAAGAAGCCACGGCGGAGATCACGCAGATCCTCAAGACCGAACAGGCCAAGAAAGCGGCCGGCAAGGTAGCTGATGATGACCGCGTCAAAGCCCAGGCGGGCACGGAATTTGCCAAACTCGCGCAAGCCAGCGGCATCGCGGCGAAGGAGACCAAATTATTCGCCGCCGGTGAAATCCTCCCCGAGTTCGGCCAGAACCAGGATATTTATAAGATCGCTTTCGCCCTCGGACAAAAGGACGTGAGCCAGATCGTCGAAGCCAACAGCGCCTATATTTTTCTCCGGCTCAAACAACGCAAGGAACCGCTGGTGCCGCCTCTGGAGAGTGTCAAAGAGCAAGTCGAAAAAGGCGCCAAGGAGGCCAAGGCGTACGAGCTGGCGTTGCAAAAGGGTAATAGCCTGCTCGATCAGCTGAAGAAGGAAAAAGATCTTGCCAAGCTCGCCGGCGCCAACGATTTGAAAGCCGAAGAGACCGGCTGGTTTCAGCGCAACGCGCCGCAGCTGCCGAAAATCGGCGATCTCGCCGAGCTGCGCGGCAACAGCCTGTCGGTTTCGGCGCAGAAGCCGGTGGCCGATAGACTTTACACGCAAAAAGATGCCGCTTACATTTTGGCCTTCAAAGAAAGCCAGCCAGCCGACATGGAGCAGTTTGAAAAAGAGAAACTACTCCTGAAGAAACAGGCGCTGGTGGAAAACCGCCAACGGGCTTTGGCCAAGTATCTCGAAAGCCTCAAGGCAAAGGCAAAGATCAATTTTAACAACGATTTCTTAGAAGCGAGCTAAGCCGCGCGGTTTCCCAACGTGCAAATCATCCTTGTGCGCCACGGCGCTACCGATTGGAATTTGCAACATCGCTGCCAAGGTTCGAGCGACCGCGACCTGAGCGACGTTGGGCTGCGCCAAGCTGAAGAGATCGCCGCGCAACTGCGCCAGGAAACCATTCACGGTGTCTATTCCAGCGACCTGAAACGGGCGCGACGCACAGCTGAAGTCATCAGTGCGCATCACAGCCTGCCCGTGATAATCGAGGAAAGCATTCGAGAACTCGATCATGGCCACTTGGAAGGTCTGACGTTCAACGAGATCAAACAGAGTTACGGCGAGTTTCTGCTGCGCTGGCGCAGCGAGCCGGCGGAGCTGCAAGTGCCCGGCGGCGAGCGCTTGGCCGATGTTGCCGAGCGCGCTTGGCTGGGGCTCCATCAGATCGTCACGCGCCATGAGCCGTCAGACACCATCGTCGTCGTCAGCCACAACTTTCCCATCGTCGGCATCGTCTGCCGAATCACGGGAACCCACCTGAACCAATACCGCAATTTTCATTTGGACCCCTGCGGCATGAGCCGGCTTAACCGCAACGGCGATGGCTCCTGGCAGGTGACCCACATCAACGGCGATGAGTACGCAAAACATCGCGGCCGAGCGATCCCAAACTGACAAAGCACCCACGCCGCGCACCGGCACGCGCGGTTCTCCTCTCACTCACGCTTGGCAATCACACCGATAATAAAGAAAATTACCGCCATCGCGAGGTAGGCGATAAAAAATTCCGGCGCCGCCATCAGTCCAAACCGGCTGGTAATCCCTCCAGCGGTAAGATCGTAGGCATGGATGATGCCGAGGGCGGACAACAACGCTGCCGCGACCGACCACACCCCAGCGCGGGCAAACTTTCTCTCGATCAATGCGACGCCAATAGCGGCAAGAATCATTGAAGTAAAAATGAAGCCCCGCTCCAACGAGATCATGCCATGGATCGCCACGCTCTCATGGCTGAATTTCTCCAGGCCGACCTGATAGAGGGATCTTCCCGCGGCGCGTAGTCCGGTCTCAACCATCATCAAACCCCAGCCCGCCAATGCCGGAACCAGTCCCAGCGCCACCGCCGGCGCGTGCTCCTTCGGGGTTTCTTGAAACGACTGGGCGACGATGATGATGCCGATATAGAGCAGGATGCCGATACCCGCCTCTAATGGAATGAGACCGAGCACAGCTTGAATTGTCCCGGTGAGACAGAGAAAAGCCATAAAAATTCCATTGAGCGAAGAATATCCCGAGCGGGCTCCGAGTCGTTTCCAACCAGGGTGGCCAATGTAGATGGTCGTCGGAAACACACTGCCGAACAACGCCGCCACCACCGAACCGATACCGTTGGCCATCAGCGATGGAAACGTCTGGTAGCGGTCGCCGGCCGCTTCGGCGCTCTCGATATTCTGTAGCGAGCCAACCACGTTGAAAATCCCCATGGGAAAAATCACTGAAAAGTAATTCAAAAACCCCGGATGGGTGAGCGCTTCCCACAGCGAACCGCCGGCAAACGCCGGCAGCGACAACGACCAGTTGACCGTTAACGCCTCACCCTTCATGTTACCCAGTGACCAGCCGAGAATCGTACCGACAGCTATCGCGACCATGCCGCCAGGCAGGCCGAGGGGTAATTTCTGGTGCGAAAAGTAAGCGACAAAAATCAACGCCATCGGCACCAGCGCCACCAACGGCTGGGCAAAAATTTTGAAAGTGAAATCCATCGCGATAAAGGTAATCGCGATACCGGACAGCGCCGACAGCAACGCCGCCCGCGGCGTCACCCGCCGCACCGCGTCGGCGACAAACGCGCCGAGGATTTCAATCACGCCGTTGAGAAAGCAAGCGACCAGGCCCACCTTCCACGCCCACACCGGATCTTTGGTCTCTTGCACGATCGGCAGCATGATGAAAAAAACGAAGGCGAACAGACTCACGGTATTGATGCCATACGGCAGCGCCGTAACGTCTTCCCGGCCGCTCTCTCGCGCCAGCCGGCGCGCCTGCCAAGCGTAGAAAAAATTGCCGACGAGAATCGAGATCGCCGCTCCCGGCAGGATCTTGCCGAAAATGTAACTGTCCGGCAGCCGAATCAGCTCACGGCACAAGCCGACGATGAGAATCAGCTGAATCAAATTGTCGATCATCAGGCCAAAGAAACCGTCGAGATCTTTGCGGACAAACCAGGGTGGATTGGAAAGAGGATGCGCCATGAGCGAGAAATTCTCCGCTGAAGTTCCGCCGACTGTAGCCGTCGATGCTCGGTGGTGTCAAATCGTATTGAGACAACTCACCTTGAAACCCCGAATGATGGACGATATTAGTGTGAAACAGATGTCGACTTTGTTGGTCAAAAATATCGGACGGTTGGATTACCTCGCCGCCGTCCAATTGCAGGAGCGGTTGGTCTCACTCAAGCAGCAAGAATCACTTGCGGACATTCTCCTGTTTGTTGAGCACCCCCATGTCTACACCCTCGGCCGCGGCGCCAACGATGCGAATGTACTCGCGCCGCGGGAAGTCCCGGTCCACCGCACTAGCCGTGGCGGCGATGTGACCTATCACGGCCCCGGTCAGTTAGTCGTCTATCCGATCGTCGACCTGCGCTCGAAGCTACGTAAGGACGTGCACCGGTATGTGCGGAATCTGGAGCAAAGCGCGATCCTAACGCTCGCCGACTTTGACATCACGACGACCCGTCGTCCGCCGCACACGGGAATATGGATTGACGACAGAAAGATCGCCGCCCTCGGCGTCGCCGTGCGCCGCGCGATTACCTACCACGGCTTGGCGCTGAATGTGAATCACCGATCTAGCCTACTTTCAGCGCATTATTCCCTGCGGCCTGGCCTGGGCCGAAGTGACTTCGATGCAAAAGGAACTCAGTGTTGAGCAAAGCTTGAGCGATGTCCGAGTGCGGTTTCTCCATCACTTCGCGGAGGTCTTCGGTTATCACGAAGTGATAGAAGTAACCGAACAATCCGGCGATTTGAACGTTTTAAACGGCTTGAACGCTTTGAACTGCTAATTTTATGCCCCGCCGCCATCCCGACTGGATCAAAGTCAAGGCTCCGGGTAATTCCAACTACCTGCGGCTTAAGAAATTAATGCGCGAGAAAAACCTCCACACCGTGTGCGAGGAAGCGCGCTGTCCGAACATCGGCGAGTGCTGGGGCAATAAGACAGCGACGTTTTTGATTCTCGGCGACACCTGCACGCGCGGCTGCCGCTTTTGCGCCATCGACAAAGGCAAACCGCTGGCGCTCGACCCCGAAGAGCCGCGCAACGTCGGCCTCACCGTCAAAAATCTCGGCTTGGACCACATCGTGGTCACGTCGGTCAATCGCGACGATCTCGCCGACGGCGGCGCCGATCATTTCGCCAAGACGGTTTTCTGGATAAAGAATTTGAATCCGGGGATACGCGTGGAATTATTGATTCCCGACTTCGAAGGCAACTTGGATGCGTTGAAAACCGTCGTCAATTCGGGAATTGAAATTCTCAATCACAACATTGAGACCGTGCCGCGCCTGTACGGCAAAGTCCGTCCCGGCCACACTTATGAATGTTCGGTAAGTATCTTGAAGACCGCCAAAGCAATGCGGTCGGAAGTGTTAACCAAAACGGGCATGATGCTTGGCGTCGGCGAAACTCACGACGAAGTCATGGCGACGCTGCGTGAGTTGCGGGAGAATCACGTAGACATCGTCACGCTGGGCCAGTATCTCCAACCCTCGCCGAAACTCTTGAAGGTCGAACGTTATTTACATCCAGACGAGTTCAAGGAATTCAAAACGGCAGCGGACAAACTTGGCTTCCGCCACGTCGAGTCCGGCCCTCTGGTGCGAAGTTCTTATCACGCGTGGAGCCATGTCAATTAGGATAACGGTAGGGGCGACCGGCGGTCGCCCTTGGTCAAATAAGGAGGTTTGCTATGAAAGTATTGCGAATGCGCTCGTGGAATATTCACGCGGAGAACTTGGATCAAATGGCCAAGTTCTACCAGCAAGCGCTGGGCGCGGAAATAACCGCGCAACAAACCATCGCCGGCGTCAAAGTTTTCCGTCTGCGTGCTGGTGAAACTGGACTGGGCCTGTTCGATGCCGCGGAAAAGCGCGCGCCCGGCGTGCCGCATCACACCTTCGATATCGAAGGACCGAGCGATGCGCAGGAGCTGATCAAAGAGTTGGAAAGCAAGGCGATCAAAACCGATGGCATGCGCATGCATGGCCAAGGTCCGGGCTACTCGGTTTACGTCATTGATCCCGGCGGCAACCGAATCGAGCTTTCCAAAGACTAAAACGCGACGTTCCAATTATCCAGCTAACGTCGCCGTTCGCCGATTGAATTCAAAGAATGGCTACTTGACATCGTGGGCGCGGATTAGTTAGCGTCGCGCATCCTATGTCTGGCCGAGCTTTTCTGCAAATTCCCGGACCGAGCCTCGTGCCCGAGCGCGTGGTGCGGGCCATGTCCCAGCCCTTGATCGACCACCGGGGGCCGCAATTCGCGTCTCTCCAGCGCGAAGTCACGGGGGGGCTGAAAGAGATCTTCAAAACGGTCGAAGGGCGCATTCTTCTCTTTCCCGGCTCAGGCACCGGGGCCTGGGAATGTTGCATCGTCAACACGCTTTCGCCCGGTGAAAAGGTCCTCGGCTGCGTCAACGGCCATTTCAGCGACCTGTTTTGCAAAACCGCGACCGCCCACGGCATCGACGTCGAGCGCTTGGAAGTCGAGTACGGTGCCGGCGCGCCGGCGCAGCGAATCGAGGAACGGTTGCGCCGCGATCAGCACCGGCAAATCAAAGCGGTGCTGGTGGTTCAAACGGAAACCTCGACCGGGGTCACCAGCAATCTCGCAGATATTCGCAAAGCCATCGACGCCGCGGCCCATCCGGCGCTACTGCTGGCCGACGTCGTGAGTTCCCTCGGCTGCAGCGACATGCGTTTCGACGAGTGGAAGCTGGATGTCGCCCTGACCGCGCCGCAGAAAGGACTCATGCTGCCGCCGGGCATGGCGCTGCTCGCCGTAAGCGACAAAGCGCTTGAAGCGAACCGCTCGGCCAAGTGCGCGCGCTCGTTTTGGGATTGGCGGCCGGTTTTGGAAAGCAACGCCACCGGCCATTTCCCTTACACTCCGGCAACCGCACTGTTATTCGGTTTGAGCGAGAGCCTGAAAATGCTCTCTGAAGAAGGTCTCCAGAACGTATTTCACCGTCATGCGCGGCTGGCCGAAGCCTGTCGCCGCGCCGTTGAAGCGATGCAGCTAAAACTTTTTGCGCGCAATCCCGCAGAGTATTCCAATACGCTGACCGCCGTCGCCATGCCCGATGGACTGGACTCCGACACATTCATCGATCACACGCTCAAGCTCGTCGATCTTCCGCTCGGCAAGGGTCTCGGCAAGGTCAAAGGAAAACTTTTTCGCATCGGACACCTCGGCAGTCTCAATGAGCTGGAACTCTTAGGCGTCCTCGCCGGAATCGAGATGGCGTTAAAAAGTTTCGGCGTGAAAATCCCGCTTGGCGCCGGCCTCGCGGCGGCAGAGACTTATCTTTTGGAAACCACAGCAACACGATCGCCGTTATGAAAATCGATCCCGACAAATGCGTTGGTTGCGGCAATTGCCTGCCGGTCTGTCCGATGGGCGCGATTTACATCGATCCGGCGCATAACCGCGCGCGCATCAACGCGGACGAATGCGTGGAATGCTTCACCTGCTACCGCGGCATGTCGAAGGAGCATTTGAATCCCACATTCGTGCGCGCGGTCCGCAAGGCCGCCAAAGTTTTTCGCTTCCGCTTCGACCCGGAGCCGGACATCTGCCCGACCGACGCAATCGTTCCCGAAGAGTTAAGCTGGCCGCGAGTTGTCCGGCGCGCTTTCTCGGATCCTCAGGTCCCGCACGAGTCCACCGGCATCCACGGGCGCGGCACCGCCGAGGTAAAGACCAACGATGTCACCGGCCGCGTGAAAGAAGGCGACGCGGGCTTTGTCATCGAGTTCGGCCGGCCGGGAGTCGGCGCGCGCTTTCGCGACATCGAGCGCGTCACCCAAGCCCTCGCCGAACTCGGCGTCGAATTTGAAAGCAACAATCCCGTCACTTCGCTGATGACCGACTCTGCGCGCGGTCTGCTCCGGCCCGAGATTCTAAATGAAAAAATTCTTTCGGCCATCGTCGAGATCAAAACCAGATTGGCCGACGTGCCGGCGGTCCTGCGCAAAGTGCGGGAGCTTTCCCGCGAAGTCGACACGGTGATCAGCATCGGCGTGTCGACCCGTTGCGACGGCGCGGGGGAGGAACCGCTGCGAGAGATATTGGAGCGCGAAGGCTATCCGACCTATCGGGGAAAGACCAATTTGGGACTGGGACGAATCTCCTCAATGCAGTATAGACAATGAAAAGTGCAAAATGGCAAAATTAGGAAAGCCTAAAGAGGGCCGGGGATTGTCCCTGTCTCAAATCTTCCTCTGCCGTGTTGACTTTTGCATTCGGCAATTTGCATTTTGCCTTTTATTCACATGACCAACACGCTGCACCGCTATAGCGAGCATTACGCCTTCGAGCCGCCGTCGAACCCGCAGCCGGTCGACAACGACTTCATCGTCTTCGCCATGGCGAGCCGCGCTATCAACGATGAGCAGTTGGTCGACAAGTACCGCACCTTTTTGAGTCTGGCGGTGAAACACAACCCGGTGAACATTGGCGACGCTACCAAGGGCGGCGTGCTCCGTCCGCGCCGGGATATGAACCCTACTGCTCATTGGAAGCGCGACCAGCTGCCGAATCCTGATGAAGTCATCGCCGGCATCGAAGGCCCTACCACTGTGGCGGCGGTCTTCGAGAATTACGCTGATATGACGGCGTTCGTTGCCGATGTCCGCGCCGCCAACCTGGGTATCTCGATCAACATCAGCGCGCCCATCGACGACGCCGAGCGTTGCTGCCACGACACCGGCATCACCCGCCACAGCGTCGAGTATTCCCTGGGCTTTTGCGGCCGAGTGGACCGGTTGCCCAACGCCGCCACCTTGGAGCTCGCCACGATGTGCGGTCACGGCATGTTGTCGGCCAATTTCGCCATGAAAATGGTCGATTGGGTCAAGGAAAACCGTCGCAGTCCCGAACAAGCGGCGCGCTACATGGCGCGCTTCTGCACCTGTGGGGTATTCAACATCAAGAGAGCCGAAGCCATCATCGAGAAAGCCTGCAACTTAACGCGTCAAGACCGCTCGGGCGATTAGAAAGGAGCCGTACAATGAAGCTTACAATCGGTTTAGCTCTTATCCTGGTCATGCTCGGTCTCTCGCCGACCACGGCCTGGTCCCAGCAGCCCATCACCATTCGCCTCGGCCACGTCGGCTTTCCCGGCTCACTGTTCGCGATTACCACGGATGAATACGCCAAGCGGGCCAATGCCGCGCTCAAAGGCAAAGTGGACGTCAAAGTTTTTCATTCCAGCCAGTTGGGCAGCGACGAGCAGATGATGCGCGGCATCAAAATTGGCGCGCCGGAAATGTTTCTGCCGTCGACCGTCATGAGTACGGCGGAGCAGAAGTTCGGCGTCTTCGAGATGCCCTACTTGATCGTCAGCCGCGCCCATATGAAAAAAGTCGCCGACAGCAAACCGGTGCAGAGTGCGCTTTTCGACGGGCTGCCGGCCAAAGGCATGCGCATTCTCGGCCTGTGGGAGAACGGCTTTCGCCACATCACCAACAACGTCAGACCCATCGTCAAACCCGAGGATTTGAAAGGCATCAAGTTAAGAGTGCCGGGTGGGGTCTGGCGGGTAAAAATGTTCAAGGACTATGGGGCGAATCCCTCGCCCATGCCGCTCGCCGAGGTCTACTCGGCGCTTCAGTCCGGCGTCATGGACGCCCAGGAAAACCCTTTCCCGCAAATCGCCTCGGCGAAATTTCACGAGGTGCAAAAATTTCTCTCCTTGAGCGGTCATGTTTACACTCCCGCTTACCTGGTGATGGGAGAAGAGTCTTGGGCGAAGCTGCCAAAAGACGTTCAAAGCACTTTGTCAAAGATCGCCTGGGACATGGGGGATTTTGCCCGCTCCGAAGGCGAACGGCTGGACAAAGAGCTCATGAGCAAACTCGCCCCGCCGATGAAGGCCAACGAAGTTGACAAAGAAGCTTTCATCAAAGGCTCGGCGACCGTCTACGAAGAGTTCGGCAAGGAAATCGCCGGCGGCAGCGATTTGATCAAGCTCGTCCAGTCGCTGCGCTGACGCTTCGCGAATCTCAGACTTCACATCTACATATTTGCTGAGATTTGCGATCTGCCATTTGAAATTCTCAGCAAAGCGAGAGACATGGAGCGAATCTTCCGCCGGTTCATTGATCTAGTCGAGTGGTGGGCGATGTTCCTGCTCGTCCTCATGGTCGTCCTGGTTTGCCTGGGGGTTTTTTTTCGCTACGCGCTCGGCGCGTCGCTCGCCTGGTACGATGAGTTCGCTTCCTACCTGCTGGTCTGGTTGACCTTCTACGGCGCCGTCGTCGCCAGCTATCACGGGCGCCATATCGCATTCGAGATGATCGTGGACCGGTTTATGCGGAACACAAAAAGGATGGTCGAGGCCTTCGCCGAGCTTTTCGTTTTGGGATTCCAAGTCGTGCTCTTTTACTACGGCTGGCGGCTCACGCAGAAGATGGGCGACGAGACCGCGGTTTCCCTCGTCTGGGTAAAAATGGGCTGGGTCTACAGCGTGCTGCCGATCACCGGCGGCGTCATGCTCGTGATCAGCGTCCAGCGCCTGCTGCATCTTATCTTCGGCATTGGCAGCCGGAAAGGAGCTGATGCGGTGTGGAGTGGCTCATCCTCGGAATAATCATTCTTTTGACCGTCATTCGTGTCCCCATCGGATTCGCCCTCTCGATCACGACCGTCATCTTTCTGATCTGGAAGGGTAGCGCGTCGCTCAGCGTGGTGCCGTTGAATCTGTTCTCCGGCGCGTCGAGTTTTCCGCTGTTGGCGATTCCACTTTTTATTTTGGCCGGCGGTCTGATGGAGACTTCGGGGATCTCGCTGCGTCTGGTGAACCTGGCCAATAGTCTGGTGGGATTCATCCGCGGCGGGCTCGCCATGGTGACGGTGGTGGCGACGATGATCCAGAGCGAGATCTCCGGCTCATCGGTCGCCGATGCGGCCGCCATCGGCAACGTTGTCATCCCGGCCATGGAGAAGCGCGGCTATCCCCGTGCCTTGAGCGCCGCCATCGTGTCCAACGCGGCCTCGGCGGCGATCCTGATTCCTCCTTCCATCCCAATGATCATCTACGCCTGGATGGCCGAGGTGTCCGTCGCCAAACTATTTTTCGCGGGCTTCTTGCCTGGCGCCATCGCCTGCGGCTGCATGATGGCGCTGAGCTACTATTACGCGCGCAAATTAAATTTACCGGTGGAACAGAATTTTTCTTTGCGTCAGGTGGGCATCTCCACGCTGCACGCTTTCTGGGCGCTTTCCATTCCGCTGGTGATCTGGGGCGGAATCTTTCTCGGCATCGCCACCGCCACCGAGGTCGCAGCCCTGGCAGTGATCGCGGCGCTGCTCATTGGCGCCTTCATCTACCGCGAGCTACCGGCGCGCGAGATCATACGCGTCGTGCGGGATTCGACGGGACAGACCGCCGTGGTCATGCTCATCGTCGCTTCCTCCGCCGTGCTCGGCTGGTATCTCACCAGCGAGCAGATCCCGCAAAAATTCGCGCGCATGATCCTTGAAACAACCTCGAACAAATACCTGATCCTGCTTTTCCTGAATTTTTTCTTTTTCATCGCCGGGATGTTTCTCCACTCGGCGGCGGCGATTATCCTGATCGTCCCCATCGTCATGCCGCTCATCCGCCAGATCGGCGTCGACCCGATTCACTTCGGCATCATCGTAACCATCAACCTCGGCGTCGGCCAGCAGACTCCGCCGGTCGCCACGGTGCTATTTACCGTCGCCACCATCGCGCGTTTGCCTTTCTGGGAAGTCTTCATGGCCGGCTGGCCGTTCACGCTCGTGCTCGCATTGGTCACACTGCTCGTGACCTATGTCCCGTGGATCAGCCTGGCACTGGTCAATCTGGTAAACTGGTAACCAGCTTTGCTGGCTGTTGGGCCGGATTCTGAGATGTGAAATTTGGCATTGAAATTCCTCGCGTTAGCGAGGATCACTCGCGACCTTCGCCGCCAGCCACCTCGCCGTGCGCAGAAGCCGCGCATCACCGCCGCGCGGCCCGACCAGTTGCACGCCGATGGGCAGGCCGTCGGCGCTCTGCAATAAAGGTAAGGTGATACAAGGCATGCCGCACAGCGTCCACAAGGTGCAAAACGATGGATCGCCGGTGGACGTAAGCCCCCTCGGCGCGGCGCTCGGCGCCGCCGGCGTCAGGATCGCGTCGTAGCGCTGCTCGAAAAGCTCGACGAAACTGTCGTGCATCGGCGCGATCTGTTTGAGCGCCCGTTGGTAATCCACCGCGCGCACTTCACGGCCGCGCTCGATCTGCGCGCGCAGTTGTTCGGATAGCAGCGCCCGGCTGTTTTGCCATTCTCGTTCGAAGTTATGGGCAACCTCGGCGCCCATGATCGTCTGATGCCATTGCCAAGCTTCATGGGCCGACGGGAACAGCTCTACTTCTTCCACTTGGGCGCCCAACTGCTCGACGATCTCGGCGAACCCTTCTTTAGTTTCGTCATCGCTCCGTTGCCACATCGGCGTCTTGATGAAAGCAAACATCGGCGCCAACGGCGGTTCTTCGGTGGAAATAGTGGAGAACGGAATTCGCGCCCGCGGTTGGGTATCGGCATCGTTTTCATCGTAGGCGACCAACTGCTCGGCGAGCAATGCGATGTCGTCAATGGTGCGGGCGAACAAGCCCGACATGATCGAGCGTTCGCGACAGCGGCGAAACTCGATGACGCGAAATCAAACCATGAGTGGGCTTGAAACCGACGACGCCGCAGTAGGCCGCCGGGCGGATTGTCGATCCGGCGGTCTGGCTGCCGATGGCGAGCGGCACCATATGCGCCGCCACCGCCGCCGCCGAACCGCTCGACGAGCCGCCAGGCGTATGCTCTCGGTTATGCGGATTGCGGGTTTTCCCAGGGTTTAGATAGGCAAACTCAGTCGTCACCGCTTTGCCCATGATCACCGCCCCGGCGCCACGCAGCAACGCCACCGCGGTGGCATCGCGCGACGGCGTGCGCCCAGCGTGAATCGGCGAACCGTACTCCGTCGGCATATCGGCGGTGTCGAAAATATCCTTGATGGCGATGGGAACGCCGTGCAGCGGTCCCGTCGGCTTACCTTCGAGGCGATGTTGATCGAGCGCGCGCGCTTGCGTCAGCGCGTATTCCGGATCGAGAAATGCCCAAGCTTGAACGTTGTCATCGACGGCATGGATATGCGTCAAGCAAGCTTCGACCAGCTGCTCCGAATTGATCACACCGTCGCGAATCAGCCGCGCGGCTTCCGACGCGGAGAGTAGGTGAAGATCGCTTAGATCCATCGTAGTAATTGCGGCTTGTAGGGGCGATTCTGAATCGCCCCTACTTTCAAACCAAGTCAGTTTCCGTATAAGAACTCCGGCAGCCACAAGGTCATACCCGGCCAGGCGTACATGCAAATGAGACAGAGAACGACGATCAGCATATACGGCATCATGCCGGCAAATATTTGATTGAGCGTGACATGGTTGGGAGACACGCCTTTCAAGTAAAAAGCCGACATAGCCACCGGCGGCGATAAAAATGCTGCCTGCAGATTGACCGCGACCATGGTGCCGAAAAGAATCGGGTCGACATTAAAATGGCTGAGTAACGGTATAAATATCGGACAAAAAATAACGATGATCTCGGTCCACTCCAGCGGCCAGCCGAGCAGGAAGATAATCATTTGAGAGACGAACAGAAAACCGAGTGGCGAGAGATTCATGCCGAGCACCCAGCGTTCGATCAAGCCTTGGCCGCCGTGCAAGGCGAACACGCTGGAGAACAGCGCCGAGCCGATAAATAGCCAACAGACCATCGCCGTGGTCTTGGCGGTAAGAAATACCGCTTCCTGAAGATTACGGCGCAGCTCGCTAGACTTCGGCAAGTAATGCGCCAGCGGTGCCACGGTGCCGAGAAAAACCGCACCGAGCGAACTCGAAACGACGAGCGCGGGGATGTCGCCGCGGGGAATGCCGAGTGCGACGCCAATAACGCCCCCGGCCAAGCTCCACCAGCCGCAAGTCCGTGGATATTTCACCAGCACGGCCAAAAAGAGCGCGCCCAAGGCGCCCACACCCGCCGACTCGGTGGCGGTGCAGATACCCAGGAGAATCACGGCCAGCACGACGATCGTAAGCACGCCCAAGGGAACCACTGAAACGGCCAGTTCTTTGAGGATCTCGAACTGTTCGCCGTCCATGCGCCGGTAATACAACGCCAACAAGAGCGCCGAAAACAGAGCAAAACTCCAAAACCATGGGTAAAAATTCCCCGGCACCTGGCCCGCGGCTGCGGCGGCCGACGACTCTGCAAGACTGCCCATTTCTTGCGGCGGACCATCCGCCGGAGTGGACGGTTCGGTCGGTTGCACTGTGGTTTCCGCCTGGCCCAATTCCGTGGCCTGCTCTTCGACTCTAGTCAATTCTTGCGGCTTATCGGTAGAGCTGGCAAGCGCTTGCGGTTTCTCCCCCGGCGCTGGTGCCGATTGCGCGGGCGATTGGACTTCCGCTGCCATTTGGGATTTGGCGACCGCCGCTGCTGCCGGCGCGTTATGAATAACCACATACCACCAGGTACCAGTGAAGATTCCCAACATGAGCGCCAGCGGCACCATCAACGCGACAAAGTTATTGACAATATGACCATAGCCAAGAGGTTTTCCGTCTGCCGTCTTGGCGTCTCGCAGCAACCCCGGCCGTACCAGCAAGGTTATGAGATTGCCAAACACCCGTTTCGACGGGCCATGTTCGAGGCGCTGGAGCCAATCCGGCACTTTTAGGCGATACTGGTCGGGCGGCAGTTTGGGCGCGATCTTGGGATCGACGATCGCCCAACCAAGAATGTAGACGAGATAGAGAAAGGTCAAAAAGAATCCCGGGAGCATCGCCGCGGCGTAGAGTTTGACAATCGACTGGCCGGCAACGGCGGCATAAACGATCAACATCACCGACGGGGGAATGAGAATACCGAGCGTGCCGCCGGCGGTAATCGCGCCGGCCGCCAAGCGCACATCGTAGCCGGCATTGAGCATCGGCCGCATGGCGATGACGCCCATCAAGACGACGACCGCGCCGACGATGCCGGAAGCGATGCCCCAGAAGGCACAAACGAGTAATGTAGTAACCGCGAGCGACGCCGGCACGCGGCGAAATGCCAACTGGACGCTGTGAAACATCCGGTCGACCAACGCGGCTCGCTCCATGACGTAACCCATAAAAACAAACAACGGCACCGACAGCAGCGTGTCATTGACCATGACGCCGTAGGTACGTTGGACCATCAGGTCAAATATTCGGTTCTGCCACCAGTGTTGGCTCGGCTCCCAGAAGGCCAAGGCGCCAAAAATCATCCCAAGGCCCATGAGTGTGAACGCGGTAGGGAAGCCCATCATGATCGCGCCGACGATGAGGCCGAGCATGGTCAAGCCGAGGATCGGATCGCTCATGGCTTCTTTTCTTCCTCGGCGTCAGTGACGCTCACTGCGCTGCGATGGCGCGCCGCGTCGTCGATGGCATGGGCCGACTTCATGGTCGCCAGTCGTGACTCTTCGTCGATGAATTCGCTATGGGCGAGCTGAGTTTCTATGACGTCGATCTCTTCCACATCGTCCAGCCGGGCCGGCCAAGCGCCGGTGCGGATACAGACGACACAGCGGACGATTTCGGCCAGTCCTTGGAGCATCACCAGCGCGCCGGCGACCGGGATCACCGACTTAAAATGATAGATGGGCGGACCATCCGCGGTGACGGTCGAGTGCTCGCCGATGCGCCACGATTCGGCGGCATAGCCGTATCCGGCGTAGATCAGCGCGAGGATGCCCGGGACGAAGAACAGCAGGTATAAAGCCAGGTCGAGGGCCGCCTGCCTGCGCGGCTTGAGGTATATATAAACGAAATCGGCGCGCACATGACCAGCGAGCGCCAGCGTATAAGCGCCGCACATCATGAACAGCGTGCCGTAGAGCATGTTGTTCAAGTCGTAGATCCAAGCGGTCGGCGCATTCAAGATATAGCGCTTGAAAACTTCCACGGCGATTACGAACGTCGCCGCAACGATCAACCAAGCAAAGGTCTTGCCGACCCAGTAGCTGATTTGATCGACGATGCGCAGCAGCGATTGAGCTTTCATGGGGGGATAAAAAAACAGCCATCCGGTCGATCCCGGATGGCTGGCGATAAAGCAAAACTGCGCGGTGCGATTAACCTTTCTTAGCCGCAGGGGCCGCGGGTCTGGCAGCCGCCTTGGCGAAGTAATGATTGTACGCCATGCGCCGCTGCACGTTGGTGTCGAGATCCCATTTGACCGCGCGCTCGGCGAATTGGCGCTGCGACTCGGCGATCTCCTTGAACAATGGATTGTCAGCCGATTTCTTCGCCGCCGCCGCGTCGTAGGCGTTGAGTTGTCCCTGCAGCAGCGTATCCGGCGTTTTGTAGAACCTGACTTTGTCCTTAGTCTGCATTTCCATGTAATCTTTCGAATAGCGATCGATCGCCTTCCACGACATATCCTGCGAGGACGCCTCGACGGCGTACTCGATAGTCGACTTCATCTTCGCCGGCAAAGCATCGTATTTCGTCTTGTTGAACATGATCTCAAACTGCTCGGCGTTCTGGTGATAGCTTTGCAGCATGCAGACTTTGGAGACATCGGGAAAGCCAAGGATGCGGTCGGAGGAGGCATTGTTGAACTCGGCGGCATCGAGCAGGCCACGGTCCATCGCCGGGACGATTTCGCCGCCCGGCAAAGCGTTTACCGCCGCGCCCATGCCGGTAAACACGTCAATAGAGATACCGACAGTGCGGAATTTGAGACCCTTGAAGTCATCCGCCTTCTGAATCGGTTTCTTAAACCAACCGAGGGGCTGCGTCGGCATCGGCCCGTAAGGGAAGGATACGACATTGGCGCCGATGGAAGCGTAAAGCTTGGTGAGCAGATCCCTGCCGCCACCATACTTGTGCCACGAGAGCAGCATGTTGGCATCCATGCCAAACGCCGGACCTGATCCCCAAAGCGCCAAAGCATTCTGCTTACCGTAATGATACGCGAGAACCCCATGACCTCCGTCGAGAGTCCCCTTGGAAACCGCGTCGAGTAGGCCGAAGGCTGGCACCACCGCGCCGGCCGGCAAAACTTCAATCTTCAAATCGCCGCCGGTCATGTCGTTGATCTTCTTGGCGAAGTCATTGGCGTACTCGTGAAAGATGTCCTTTGCCGGCCAGGTGCTCTGCCAACGCATCGAGGTCACACCCTGAGATTTGACGATGTTAGGAAAGCCCAACACCGCCGCGCCGCCGGCAGCAAGTGCCGCTTTCAAAACATTGCGCCGCGACACCTTCGTGGTTTCCAGCTTCTCAGCGTTTTCTTGAGTCATGTGATTCCTTCCCAGGGATTTCTGACGGATTAGCTTTCCGCTTATATACACTTCGTCAAATGGCGTCAATGTCAATCCCTACCGTCTTCGCCCGGCAGGTTGACACATACTTCTCCACTCCGCTACGCTCCTGGCCGTGACCCATGAGCATCTAATCGGCGAACTGCGCGCCATCGTCGGCGCACAATACGTTCTAATCGAGAGAGAAGATGTCATCGTCTACGAACAGGACGGTTCGATCTTCCAGGTGATGCCGGAGATCGTCGTCGTGCCGGCCAACGTCGAAGAAGTTTCAGCGGTGGTCAAAGCGGCGCAGCGCGCCAATGTGCCGATCGTCCCGCGCGGCTCGGGCACTGGCCTAGCCGGCGGCGCCGTGCCGGCCGAAGGCGGCATCATATTGTCGCTCACGCGTTTCGATCATATCCTGAAAATTGATCTGGAGAATCATCTCGCCATCGTCGAACCCGGCGTCATCAACCTCGATGTCACCAAAGCGGTCGCCAAGGACGGCCTTTTTCTACGCCCCCGACCCAAGCAGTCAGGCCGCCTGTTCCATCGGCGGCAACGTCGCGAATAACCCGGCGGGCCGCACACGCTGGCCTACGGCGTCACCACCAATCATGTACTGGGCGTCGAAGTCGTCCTGGACGATGGTGAAATCGTCTGGCTCGGCGGTGAAGTTCCCGACCGCCGGGCTACGACCTCTGCGGTGTTTTCGTCGGCTCC
>CAVXEP010000025.1:0-189403 GCA_963760795.1 uncultured delta proteobacterium | reverse complement strand
ACGCGCGCCTGCGCTATGCCAGTCCGCCGGTCCCCAGCCGCGCGCTAAACCTTCGCCTTTGGAACCTATGAGATAGGTCGCGGGCAATCCCCAAGCGCCATATTCCTGGCCGACTTTAGCGTCGGGATCGAGGGCGATCGGGTAGGTGAGCTTGAGTTCCTTGACGAAATCGACGGCGTCTTGTTTGCGATCTTTGACCGCCACCGCGAGGATGACAAAGTTCTTGTCCTTAAATTCTTGATAGAGCTTTTCCATCGCCGGCATCTCTTCGCGGCAAGGGACGCACCAGCTGGCCCAGAAATTCAACATGACAACCTTGCCGCGAAAGTCGCGCAAGGAGATTTTTTTGCCGTCGGGAGTGGTGAGATTGATTTCCGGTGTCGGCGCGACCTCTTTCATCGGCTGGAGAATCGGCACCGCTTTGTAGTCGACTTTGGCTGAGGACTCTGCGGCGTCGCCGTCGTGAGGTGTCCAGTCGAAAAAAATCAGCTGCACCAGACAAAGCGCGAAGAATAGATGCCGAGGCTTCATCTTCATTGTCATCGCACTCTAACCAACTGTATAAAGCGGCGCAATACATGCTGACTGAACCAACGGCGCGGTAAATTTGTTCCTAGGCCGGTTTCGGAGTAAAACTCGCCGCTATGCTGCCGACATGGTGTACTGATACGGTGAAAAATTTCGGAAACGGGGTTTCTAAAAGCAGAAAGCCCCCCGAATCATTTCCGGAGGGCTTCTGTGAGAGATAACCAGAACGGTTATCTGGTCGCCTGAGAGTAAGGAGGGTTTATTCCACCACCACCACAACTCCACAAATTAATTAACTACTTTTTCTTTTTGGCTTTCTTTTTGGCCTTTTTCTTAGCTGCCATAAGCACCTCCTTGTAAGATTAAACGGGCGGGTATTTTCTTGATAGGAAGAACAGCTTGACTCAGGCGAAGACAGTTTACTATCAGCAACCCTCCCATATTTTGTACCTGCGCAGAGTATAGTGACACAATTAATGGTATGTCAAGAAAAAAATACTATTCTACAATTTTTTTTCAGAATTTTTTCTATTCCTATACGCTGCACCACGATGGCTTGATAAAGTTTGCCTGCAACGACGCGTTACAAATTAACTGCGTGTTGTTTTATTCGTGTATAATCGCACTCATGACGCGTCGCAACGACGATGGAGAAGGATGGCCCGCCCAATTCTTGAAAAATAATCATCCGCGGCAGGTAAAGTCGCGCTGATAGGCGCGAACTCAGATGGGAAACGCGATCGCTGTCACTTGGTACCTGGCAGGACAGTTGGTTCGCGTTGCGAGATTTGAAGTAGGCGCAGACAAGGCAAAAGAAACCTCTGACGCAGACAGCGTGACACCGTGAGATTACCGCTACGCCTTCGCTGCGAGGATATTAAACACTCGCACCGGGCGGCTTAGCCCTTTCAATTGGAACTCCTCGAAGGCTTCGCTATCGAAGAACTCTTCCAACCGGCTCATGGTTTTTTGGTCGGTCAGGATCTGCCCGCCCTTGGCCTCGGCGCACATGCGCGCCGCGAGATTTGGCAAATTACCGACGGAGCTATAGTCCATGCGTCCCTCGAAACCGATGGTGCCCAGGGTCGCGTAGCCGGTGGCCAAGCCGACACCGAGGTCGAGATCGTAGCCCTTCTTCGTCCAAGCGATACGCAGTTCTTTGGCCCGATCGCGCATCTCGATCGCCATGCTGACGGCTTTGCGGCCATGGTCTTCGCAGGGCAGCGGATCGTTGAAGATCACCACGATGCCGTCGCCGACGAAACGTTCCAGTGTGCCTTCAAATTTGAAAATCAGCTTGCCCATCTCGGCGTGATAATCGCGCAGCAGGTCCATGACTTCCTCGGGCTCGGCATTGTCCGAGAACGCCGTGAAGCCGCGCAAGTCGAGGAATACCACGGTGATCTCGCGGCGATGGGTTCTGAACAGGTTTTCTTCTTTCTCCAGGATGGTCTCGGCGATCTGCGGCGAGAGGTAGCGTTTCAAACGCTCCATGCGCTTCAGCTCGCCGACTTGTTGCTGGACTTTCTCCGCCAGCGTGCGATTCCACTCGCCCAGTTGGTCGTGCAGCTCTTTGATGCGCAGCATGGCGCGCACCCGCGCTAATAACTCGAAAGAATCGAACGGCTTGGTGACATAATCGTCGGCGCCGGCGTCGAGACCGGCGACCTTGTCTTCCTGGGTCGCTTTGGCGGTTAAGAGGATCACCGGCACGCTCTTGTGGCGCTCGCTCTGCCGTAGCGCCCTAACGACTTCGAGGCCGTTCATCCTCGGCATCATGTAGTCGAGCAGGATGATGTCCGGACTGAAACTATCAGCCTTCGCCAGCGCGTCGATGCCATCGGTGGCGCGCTCGAGGACATATTCGTACTCCATCAGCTCTTGTTCGAGCAGATCGAGATTAAACGGTTCGTCGTCGACGATTAAGATTTTGTTTGGCATATGTCATCCTAAGATCCTGCGCATTCGCTCAGGACAAGTTTTGGATTTTCGATTGTCCAACGCGTGTAGGGGCCGACCTGCGTGACTCGGCCCATCCGAACACTCGCCCCTTGCCTACTTAATCACCTTGTCCGCCCGCACCAGCACATTTGGCGGGATCGTGAGGCCGATCGCTTTCGCTGCTTTCAGATTGATGATGAACTCGAACTTGTGTCGGCTGCTCGACCGGAATGTCGGCTGGCTTCGTTCCTTTGAGGATCTTGTCGACCATCACCGCGGCGCGTCTGTATGGTTCCGTCTGATCGGCTCCGTAGGACATCAAGCCGCCGCTCTCGACAAAGTCTCCCTGGCTGTACATCGCCGGCAGGCGATGTTTTGCCGCCAGATCCACGAACCGAGCTCGTTCCACACAACACAGTATTGCTGTGGCAAAGATAATCGGTCGCTGTGAAGAGTGCCAACCGCAGCATCGGTCCAACTGTTAGGCGCCACTCACAGCTTTTGATCGCGTGGTGGTGTTGATGTAGACTTTGCCAAGGAGGTAGATGGCTTATGGCCCGCATAGAGATCGGTAAACACTTGGCGGCGGATACCCGTGTTTGCAATGGGCGATTGATCTTTCGCGGCACGCGAATTCTGGTATCCGATGCAGTTGAATTGACCAAAGCGTGGTACACGCCTGACGCCATCGCCCGGCAATATCGCGGCCTGATCACGGCGCAGGGGGTGCGCGAGGCGCTGGCATTGACCCGCCGCGGCATTGTCAGAGAAATCCCGGCGCGACGTAAAACCGCCGCGTGATCGTTCTGGATCACAATATTGCTCACGACCAAGCGCAGCGGCTGCGCCGCCGCCGCATTCACTTTCGCCAAGTCGGTTTCGAAGTCGGGCGACCCGAGTGGGACGATCAACAAGAAATTCTTAGGTATTTGCATGCGACTAAACAGCCAACGTTTTTTACTCGCGTTTAGGTTTTTATCGCGCGCCGTTGCGCCATGCCAACTATTGTCTTGTGGCGTTAACAGTGCCTGTGATGGAAACTGCCCAGTACATTTCCAAGCTGCTACGTCACTCTCACTTCAACAACAGAGCCAAGCGCAACGGAAAGGTCATCCGAGTCTCGACGGAGAACATAGCTTTCTGGGAAATCGGACGGCAGAGACAGAGCACCCTCCGTTGGTAAGCGCTATCTTCCGCGAACGACGAACTTTCCCCCAAAGCGACCCTGCGGAGCCAAAATGTTGTTGGCTCATACCCTCTTCACCGAATGACTCTATTCGCCCGCACCAGCACGTTCGGCGGTATCGTCAGGCCGATCTGCTTGGCGGTTTTCAGATTGATGACGAGCTCAAACGTTGTCGCCTGCTGCACCGGCAAATCCGCCGGTTTGGCGCCTCGCAGATCTTGTCGACATAAACCGCCGCGCGCCGAAGGACTTTAGCCGGTCGGCGTCCTAGCCCATGAGTATACCAGAGCGACCTCTTCGACGTAGCCAGGGAATCGATATTTGCCGCCAAGCTCGACAATCCTGTCGTTGGCGAAAATGGGTGAACGAGCCGGACCGCACTATCGCAGCGTCTTGCGTTTGCTTGGCGGTTGCGCGAAAGCAGTGTCGAAACTTTTCGGGTCCAACTTCTCTGATCTCCTCCAGTTTTAGGCCCAGCCCCCGCGCCGTTGGCTGCATTTCAAGGTTCGCCGCGTCCGCGCGAGTTTCCCGACGATCGCAGGAGCCCAACTCGGGTTAGCTTGGAACTGCATCTTTCAGTATCTCTAACCTTTTGGTGTTTAGCTCCACTGTTAATCCCGACATCCCTGTGACATTGCCGCCCGGCCGCGCAAGAATGGCAATCAAACCTGCACCCACCGGGTCCGAAGACGTCGTCATCACGACGAGGATGGTAGTGGTGGCGCTTTTGGCCGCCAAGACTGCCGCCGTCGATGCACCGACGATCACATCTACTTTGAGTCGAACCAGCTCCGCCGCTAGCTCCCGTAGTCGGTCACTGTTTTCCCTCTGCAAACCGCGACTCGATGGCAATGTTTGTACCGTCGATCGCATCCAAGCTTGCGAATCTCCTGCCAGAACGCCTCCAAGCGGACCGCACTGGTGGAAGCATTGCTTGGATCGAGGAAACCTATGCGGAAGATTTTCCAGCCTGCTGCGCTTCGGCAGGTGCAACATTTGTACAGAAGGACACTCGCCATTAGCAAACCGAAAATTACTTTCGTCATGAATGTTTCTCCGATTTCTGCGCTGACAACTGACGGCTGATTAGTGACAGCTGTTAACGGATTACTCTGTCCGCTCTGACCAACACGTTGGGCGGGACCGTCAGGCCGATCTGCTTCGCTGCCTTGAGATTGACGATGAACTCAAATTTCATCGGCTGTTCGACGGGAAGTATCGGCCGGCTTGGTGCCTTTGAGAATTTTGTCGATGAAAACGGCGATGCGCTTGAAACGTTCGTTTTGATCGGGGCCGTAGGACATCAACCCGCCGCCTGTAACAAAGTTTTCTTGAACATAAATCGCCGGCAGGCGGTATTTTGCGGCTAACCGCGTGATCTGTTCTTGATGGGCAGCGGCTAGCGGCGTCGACAACACGGTGACCGCGCCGATACCGGTTTTGTTGGCGTCGCGCCAGGTGCTCTCGTATTTATCGGCGCTGCTGACTTCCAGGGAATGAAGTTTCAAGCCGAGCTCGCGCGCCGCCGCTTGACTGTCTTGCCATTCCAGCTTTGAGCTTGGATTGCGCGGATCCCACAGTGCGGCTGCGGAGGAAAGTTTAGTGACGGTCTCTTTCAGGATCTCCAGCCGTTTGCCGGCTAACAGCGACTCAACGCTGCTGAAGCCCGTGACATTGCCGCCGGGATGGGCCAGGCTGTCAACGAGGCCGGCGGCGACCGGATCGGTGACGTCTAGGAAAACTATTGGGATCGTCTTGGTCGCCTTCTTTAAGGCGAGGGCGCCGGCAGTGCCCGGCGCGATCAGTAAATCGACCTTGAGACGAGCCAGCTCATCGGCAAGTGCCGGCAGCCGCTCGAACTTATTATCAGCATAGCGAAACTCGTAGGCGACGGTCTTGCCGTCGACATGGCCGAGCTCACGGAGCCGCCGGATAACTTCCTCGCGCCCGCGGGGGGGACCGGACACGGCGGACAGCCAGCCGATCGTGGGGAGCTTCGATTGCCCGTGAACAATGGAAGCGCAAAGCAGCAGTGCGAGCACGGCGGAGAGAAACGCTAGCGATTTTTGATTTTCGCTTATAGTCCGTGGGGCCTCTTTTAGATTGTCAGAACCCGAAAACAACCGAGCGTAACTTGGTTTTTTCGAATTGAGAGACTGTGGATCGCCTAAATCACGTGGCAGAACCACCAGCTGAGTCGCTGTCGTCACCTTTCGCCTCCCCAATCCAGAACCGAAAATCGAAAATCACATCAGCCGATGAATTTCTTAATCTTCTGTAGCAGCAGTTCGTCGTCAATCGGTTTCGGCAGGTAATCGTCGCAGCCGGCTTTGCGCGCGTCGATCTCGTCGCCGACCATGGCGTGGGAGGTGACGGCGATGACGGGGATATGCTTCAGCGCGTCGTTGGCTTTCAACTTTCGCGTCGCTTCCCAGCCGTCCATGACCGGCATGCCAAGATCCATCAAAATCAGATCCGGCCGCTCGGTCTCGGTCACGGTCAACGCTTCTGCACCGTTCTCCGCGATCACCATGTCGTAGTCTTCGTCGAGTAGCTGAATGACCAAGTCGCGGTTAAATTCGGTGTCGTCGACGATCAGTATCTTTTTCTTTGCCATAACAATTCCTTTCGGAAGTATCGTAAGGGGTGAAGGGTAAGGGGTAAGGCGATTTCGAACGCTGACCGATCTGCTAATCCTGTTCATTTGCTTTTTCTTGAGGTGGCGTATCAGTCCAGTAATCATTTTATCGATTCGGTCCATTCGTTCATCAAGAGATCTTTGGATGTTCTCATCGACGATAGCCAAGTCGTCGCGCCATTTCGAATCTGTGTGTCCAACTCGCTTAGATGAACCCTGGGCGATATGCAGATAATTTGTAAATTCCCGCCGAGTCTGCCTGGCGGCGCCTTCCGCAATATTGCTCGGAACGCTGACGGTCGCTCTGCGCATTTGATCGCTTAAGCTGTATCTCTCTTGGCTGGGAAATTTGTCAGTGGCTCACGTAAACATCAATCGCTAAATCCATCGATTGTTTCCAAGCATCAAGTCTTTTGTGCGGCTTTTCCATATTTGCCTCCGTAGGTCGTTCCGTGTTTCTTCTCTCTACTCCTGCACCTACTTTACCCCTAACCCCTCACGATTGTATTTTTAATTCCATCGGGATCGTCACGGTGAACTGCGAGCCTTTGCCCTCTTCGCTGGTGACTGCGATGTCGCCGCCGAGGAGCTGGGCGAGACGTCTGACGATGGCCAGGCCCAAGCCGGTGCCGCCGTATTTGCTTGCCGTGGTCTTTTCCGCTTGCTGAAATTCCTCGAATATATGCTCCAGCGCTGCCGGCGTCATGCCGATGCCGGTGTCGGCGACCGCCAGCTTCAAGTTGCCGTTCTCCTGCGCCGCGCTAATCCGGATCTCGCCTTGCTCGGTAAACTTGGCGGAGTTGCTGAGCAGATTCAACAGAATCTGCTTTAACTTGTCGCGATCGGTTTTGATCGGCGGCAGACCCGGCGCGATGTCCCGGACCAGCCGCACGCGACCGTCTTTGAGCAGCGGCTCGACCGTCGTGGCCGCCATATGAATGGCATCGTCGACGCGAAATGATTCGGCGACGACTTCCATGCGGCCGGACTCGATCTTGGCGAGATCGAGCAGCGTGTTGATCAGGCCGAGAAGATGCTCGCCGCTGATCAGCACTTTGTGTAAATTGTCTTTCTGCAAGTCGGGTAATTTCCCCTCCATGCGGCGCAGCACGATGCGGGTAAAGCCAATGATGGAATTGAGCGGTGTGCGCAGGTCATGGCTCACGCGCGCCAAAAAGTCCGACTTGTGACGGTTGGCGATATCGAGCTGGGTATTGGTTTTCTGGAGTTCCTGAAACAAGCGCACATTCTCAATCGCGATCACGGCTTGAGCAGCGAAAGTTTTTAACAGCGCGATCTGTTTGTCGGAAAAGGGGCGAATCTCTCTGCGGCGAATCAAAATCGCTCCGCTGGCGACGCCCTCGCGCAAGAGCGGCGTGGCCAAAACCGTGCGATGCCCCCGCGCCTAAATTCCTTTACTTCGGGAAACTCGGTTTCCAGTTGCGTGGCAATATCGTGGATATGGATTGTTTCCCGGTCGATGATGGCGCGGCTGCCGGGCCAGCCCCGGTTTAGCGGTGTGTTTTGCACCGCCGGCAACTCGCCAAAAGCGGCGACGCGCTGCACCGAATCGCCGCTGACGAGAAGTATTTGCGCATCGTTGGCATCGCACAAGCGTGCCGCGCTTGCCGCCACCGCATCGAGGACCGGTTGAATGTCAGTGGGAGAGCTGGCGATCACACCGAGGATGTCGCTGGTTGCGGTCTGCTGCTCGAGCGATTCACTGAGTTCGCCGTTGCGAGTCTCGATCTGTTGATACAAGCGGCCCAGTTCCTCGCTCATTCGATTCAAGTTTGCCGCAAGGGTTCCGAGCTCGTCGCGGTTTGGAACTTGCGAGTCGCTGGGAAAAGTTGCCTGCAGCGATTTCTTCGAAGCGAGCGTCCATTTGTTGCACTGGCCCGACCACCGACCAGGAGATCGCGTAGCCGAGGAGGAGAGCCAGCGCGATACTTCCCAGGGCGAAGCCGATCACGATCCGTCGCGAGTGGATGTACGCCGTGTCGCTCGCTTCGATGCTGGCGACCATGTCGGCTTCGGCGCGATTGACGAGTTGGTTCATCAGGCGCTCGAGCCGTTCGGCTAAAGGATTAGCTTGAGCGATTTGCAGTTTATTTCCTTCGGCGATCTTGCCGCCGCGGATCAACTCGATGGCCTGGCTCACCACCTTGATGAACTGATCGTAGTCTTTGCGCACCTGGCCGAGCAGCTCAACCTCGTCTTTGGCGACGAACTGGAGCCGGTCGAGGTCGTAGCCGAATTGATTGAACTGGCGCAGCGTCGCGTCAAGGGTGCGATCGTCGTGGACCAACAGCGCGGACGCGACACTGTAGAGTTGCGCCGTGGTATCGTGCTGGAGCTGGCGGTAAGCGGCGATTTTTCGCTGCAGCTCGACCAGATCTTTGGCGCGCCGGTTGGTATCGTTCAGCGCCTGGAGACCGACGGCGCCGAGCGCGATAAGCAGCACCGTGATAGCGAGGAACGCGATCAGTAACTTGGCGTGGACCTTGGCCGGCACGCGCGCGACGATTCGCGGCAATATCTGTAGTAGCGAGTTTCTAAGCATACGCGAATTGACTCAGCTTCGTGTGTTTCTCGTGCCAAGATGCCAAGCTACGCAAAGAAGGATTCTTGCTCATTGCATCCGACACCTTGGCGGCAGTTTTGCGCGAGAATGGATTTCTCCTTTTCATCGCGCTTTGTTCTCCATCCTCACGAGGCTCTGAAGATCTCGCAGCATCTCGTCCGGATTAAACTTGACGCCCATGTACTGGACGCGGAGTGTGCCGTTTTGATCGACGAGCGAGGTTAGAAACGTATGGTCCACGTCGCCGCGCGGCGTTTTCTTGTAATAGATGCCGTAGCGCTTGGCGACATCGCGGATCTCGGCTGGTGTGCCGGTCAAGAAACGCCCAGCCCGCGGGATTCGCCTTGTGTGCTTCGGCATACTGCTTGAGGATCTCCGGCGTGTCGCGCTCCGGGTCCACGGTGATTGAGACGAAATGAACTTTCTTGCCGAAGTCAGAACCGAGCCGATTCTGGATGCCGGCCATCTTCGCCGTGAGCAGGGGACAGGTGTCGACGCAGCTGGCAAAGATAAACGTGATCGCGAGCACCTTGCCGCGGAGTTCCTTGAGAGCGAGACGCTTGCCGTCTTGATTCGTCAGCGTGAACTCGGGTGCCGGCCCGATCTTTGAGAGCCGCTGGTCGTCCTTAGTGTCGTGACACAAAACTTCCAACGGCCAGGAGAGCGCGATCATCAGCATGAAAGTCCCTAACCTGTAGACTTGCCAGCGCTTCATCGCTAAGTCTTCAATTCCTTCTTCAGCTCTCTCAGAAACCGCCAGTCCGTTCCCTGCGCAATGATCTTCTGCGGGCTGGACTTGATCATCCTGCTTCATGCATGCGCAAGGCGTAAAAGCGCAACGTGTCCTCGGGATCGTACTCGCGCCACTTGCCGTAAGGGATTTCTTTGAGAGTGCCTAGGGCGTATTCGTAGTTCTTGGTGTAACCTTTATCCACGAGGAATCGAGCTGTTCGTTCCGGCTCTACTGCGCACATATCCGCTGCCTTGAGAATCGCCCGAAGCGCTCTTTTGGCGGCCACCGGGTTTTTCCGGATAAACTCGCGATTGGCCGCCACCATGCAGCAGAAATACTGCGACCAGGGTCTATCCGTGGCGCTGTTGACCAACACGTGACCAATCTTTTTAGCCCGCAGTTCCTGCGGTTCCGGTGGAAGGGCCATGTACGCGTCGATCTTGCCCTCTGCCATAAGCTTGGCCGCATCGCTTGAGGAATAGGTGACCCATTTGATGTCCTTACGGGGATTCAAGCCGACATACGACACAACGCTGGTCAGGAAGAATTGGGCGACGCTGGATGTCAAGGCGACGGTTTTCCCCTTAAGGTCTCGGATCGAGCGTATTTGGTCGGTTCCGAAGAGTTCTAAGCAGCCAACGTGGAGACCCGCGATAATGACGATTCGACCTCCCGCGTCTATGTTCTCGATGAGGGGTCCGGCGTACGTGCTCAAGATGTCGCCTTGCCCCGAACCCAGGGCTTGAATGCGCTCAGCAATATCTGCTCCTACCCTAATCTCCTGCACGTCAGAGAAGCCCTCGCTCCGCAGCAATTCTTCAGATGCATACTGTGGGGCTTGACAGATCGGCGCACTGCGTATCAACCGGATCTTCGTGGTTTCAGGCGGTGGCTCAGCGGCGAGCGCATCAGAACGCAATCCCAAAACCGCTCCGGCTCCGGCGAGGGCCGCGGTGGTTAAGAAATCTCGTCGGCTCCATTGATCGTTGTGTCGCTTACGCAAGTTAATCTCCTTTAGCGTGTGTCCTGACGAGCACGAGCCACGAACACGATCACGATTTCACGCTTTCAACTCTTTCTTCAGTTCCTTCAAAAACCGCCAGTCCGTGCCCTGGGCGATAATCTTCTGCGGGCTCGACTTGATCATGCCCGCCTCTTGGAGGCGGAGAGAGTAGAAGCGCACGCTGTCCTCGGGATCGTACTCCCGCCACTTGCCGTAAGGGATTTCTTTCATTGTCTGAAGGGCATAGTCGTAATTGCGTCGTAAAGCCCTTGTCGACGAGCAGACGCGCGGCGCGCTCCGGCTCGAGCGCACAGATCTGGTTCGCTTTTAAGATAGCCCGCATCGCCCGTTTCGTGGCGGCGGGGTGCTTGCGGACAAACTCCCGGTTGCTAGCCATCACGCAGCAGAAATACTGGGACCAGGGCCGATCGGCTCCGCTGTTGACGACTACGTGCCCGATCTTCTTCGCCCGGAGCTCCTGCGGAACCGGCGGGAAGCCCATCAGAGCATCGATCTTCTTATCGGCCAGAAGCCGCATCGAGTCAGGTACCGGGTGGATCACCCAGTTGATGTCTTTACGGGGATCGATGCCGACGTACGCGGCCATGAACGCGAGGAAGACATGGTGTGGGCTTCCCAGGGCGGGTATCGCAACGGTCTTGCCCTTCAAATCTCGGATAGCGCGCACCCGGTCGGTGCCGAACAGTTCGAAGCAGCCGGCATGGACGCCTCCCAGAAGCACGATGGGTTCCCCGGCGTCGATCTGAATAACGAACGGCGGCGCATACGCCATGCTAATGTCCACGGCGCCGGACGCAAACGCTTTGTAGACCTCGTCAAGTTTGAGCTTGACGTATTGGACGTCAGTGAACCCCTCACTTCGCAGAAGTTCCTCAGAGACGTACTGCGGCGCCACACAGACGCCGGCTATGCTGACCAATCTGATCCTCGTCGTCTCCGGCGGTGGCTCGGCGGCGAGTGAATCAGATTGTAATCCAAGCAAAGCTCCAGTTCCGCCGAGCGCTGCCGTGCTGAGAAATTCTCGTCGACTCCAGTGATCATTGTGTCGTTTATTCAAGTTGATCTCCTTCAGTGTGTTCGTGATTCTCGTTCATGACGAGCACGAGCCACGCACACGTTCACGAATCTACGCTTTCAACTCTTTCTTCAGCTCTCGCAGAAACCGCCAGTCGGTTCCTTGCGAGATAATTTTCTGCGGGCTCGACTTGATCATCCCCGCCTCGTGCAGGCGGAGAGCATAAAAACGCATCGTGTCCTCAGGATCGTAATCCCGCCACTTGCCGTAAACGGTAGGTCCCTCATGACCTGGAGTGCATAGTCGTAGTTCGCCGCTGGGATACCATCTTTCCACGAGCGCCTTGGCAGACCGCGCAGGCTCGGCGGCACAAACGTTCGCCGCCTTGAAAATCGCCCGTAGCGCGCGCTTCGTTGCCGTCGGATGCTTCCGGACGAATTCCCGATTCCCGGCCACCATGCAACAGAAGTATTGGGACCAGGGCCGGTCGGCTGTGCTGTTGACTACTACGTGCCCGATCTTTTTGGCGCGCAACTCCTGCGGGTCCGGGGGAAAGCCTAGATATGCGTCAATCTTGCCTTCGGCAAGGAGCCGCTTGGCTTCGGGCGGTGGATATAAGACCCAGTTGACGTCTTTGCTCGGATTGAGGCCGACGTATGACATGATACTGGCGAGGAAGACATGCTGGCTCGATCCCAGCTCGAGCACGCCGACGGTCTTTCCTTTGAGATCGCGAACTGCGCGGACCCGCTCATTCGCGAACAGCTCGAAGCATCCGACGTGCCCTCCTGCCAGGATGACAACCGGGTCGCCGGCTTCAAGGCGAATCAGCAGTGGCGCCACGAAGTGCATGGCGATATCGGCTTCGCCGGAGGCCAGGGCTTGCTCTATGCCTTGAGCCTTTTCCTTCTTAACGTACTGAACGTCTTCAAACCCTTCGGCGCGCAGCATCTCTTCGGCTAGGTACTGCGGGGCCTGACACATGCTTGGGCCATGCACGAGCCTGACTCTCGTAGTTTCAAGCAGCGGCTCGGCAGCGAGCGCGTCGGAGGGCAATCTCAAAACCGATCCTGCTCCCGCAAGCGCCGCAGCACTCAGGAATTCTCGTCGGCTCCAGCCCTCTCGATTTTGGATTCTAGTCTGCGGGGCGGCTTTTGGATTTTCGATTGTTGGATCAAAACCCAAACTGATTCGCGTAGTTTTCTTACTCATTGGTTTGTGCTCTCTCGCTATCTCCGGTCTTTTTCCGAATCCAGAAGCGGTCCCGCGGACAAAGCGGCGCAGACGAAAATCCAAAGATCGATTCACGCCTTCAATTCTTTCTTCAGCTCCCGTAAAAACCGCCAGTCAGTTCCCTGCGCGATAATTTTCTGCGGGCTCGACTTGATCATGCCCGCCTCGTGCAGACGGAGCGCCCAGAACCTGACGGTGTCTTCGGCATCGTACTCGCGCCAGCGGCCGTAGGGGAGACTTTTGATCGCTTCCAAGGCGTAGTCATAGTTTTTCGCCACGCCCTTGGCGACAATCGACTTGGCGACTTTCTCGGGCGCGACGGCGCAGATCTCAGCCGATTTCAAAATGGCGCGCATGGCGCGCTTTGTCGCAACTGGGTTCTTCCGAACGAACTCCCGGTTTCCCGTCAGCATGCAGCAGAAATATTGCGACCACGGCCGGTCTACCGCGCTGTTGACGACGACGCGGCCGATTTTTTTAGCGCGCAACTCTTGTGGCTCGGTCGGAAAGCCCAGGTAGGCGTCGATCTTGCCGTCGGCGAGGAGCTGCATCGCTTCGCCCGGGCGATGTTTGATCCAATTGATATCTTTGTTCGGATTTAGACCGACGTACGACACCATGCTCGCGAGAAACGCATAGGGACTAGGGTCCAGCTCGGGTATGGCGACACTGCGACCTTTCAGATCGCGGATCGTTCGAATGCGCTCGCTGCCCAGCAATTCGAAGCAGCCGACATGCTCGCCGCCCAACATGACGATGGGGTCTCCGGCTTCCAACCGGAGAATGACCGGCGCCGCGAAGTGCCCGCCGATGTCGGCCTCACCGGAGGCGAGCGCTCGCTCGACTCCTTGGGTTCCCTTCACTGGAATGTACTGAACATCGGTGAAGCCCTCGCTCCGCAGCAACTCTTCCGCCACCCATTCCGGGCTCCGGCAGGTGCTGGGGATTTGCGGAATTCTGATGCGCGTCGTCTCCGGCGGCGGCTCGGCGGCGAATGCATCGGAGTGAAGTCCGAGAAGCGCCGCACTTCCCGCAACAGCAAGGTTGGTTAAAAACTCTCTGCGATTCCAGCCTTCTCGATTTTGGATTTTAGTCTGCGGGGCCGCTTTTGGATCTTGGATTGTCTGAAAGATCGGATGACACTCACTTGCACGGTTTCCCAAAGTTTTCATGTTCATTTTCGTCCTCGAAGGGTTTTGATCGATGCGACGGTCATGGCGACAATTTCAATCCAAAATCCAATAGCGGCTCCGCGTATGGAATCTCCGACATCTCGATTCCCTAATCCAAAATCCAAAATCGAAAATCCAAAATGTCCGGCGTCCTACGCCGGAATCTTCAGCTCCATCGGGATCGTCACCGTGAACTGCGAGCCTTTGCCTTCTTCGCTGGCGACTACGATGTCGCCGCCGAGGAGCTGGGCGAGACGTCTGACGATGGCCAGGCCCAGGCCGGTGCCGCCGTATTTTCTCGTCGTCGACATGTCGACCTGGCGAAACTCCTCGAAGATGTATTTCAAGGCTTCCGGGTTCATGCCGATGCCGGTGTCGGAGACCGTCAGCCGGAGCATGCCGTCGTCGCGCACGGCGGCGACTTTGATCTCCCCCTTGTCGGTGAACTTGGCCGAGTTGCTGAGCAGATTCAAAACGATCTGCTTCAGCTTGTCGCGGTCGGATTTGAGCGGCGGCAGGTCGGGCGGCATTTCGGTGACCAGCTTGACGTTGCCGTTTCTGAGCATGGGCTCGACGGTGGCGGTGGCGATGCGCAGCACTTCTTCGAGCTTGAAGTGCTCCGAGTACACATCCATGCGCCCGGCTTCGATCTTGGCGAGATCGAGCAGCTCGTTGATCAGACTAAGCAGGTGCTCGGAGCTGATCAGGACTTTTTGCAAGTTTTCTTTTTGCAATTGCTCGATCTTGCCTTCGCTGCGGCGCAGCACAATACGGGTAAAACCGATGATCGAGTTCAATGGCGTGCGCAGCTCATGGCTGACGTTGGCGAGGAACTGCGATTTATGTTTACTGGCGGTTTCGAGCAGGGCGTTCTTCTCGCCCAGCTCGCGGAACAGGCGGACATTCTCAATGGCGATCACCGCCTGGTCGGCGAAGGTTTTGAGCAGAGCGATCTGTTTGTCGGTAAACGGCCGGGCCTCGCGCCGCCAGGTAGTGATCACGCCGACCAGGGTGTTTTCACGCATCAGCGGCATGGAGATGACGGTGCGGATATTTTCTCTTTCGTATATTTCGCGGGGGCTGGGCGCGAAGCTGGGATCGTTGAGCAGATCGGTGACGTGCACCACGCGATGCTCCAGCGCGGCCAGCCGCGTGGTCGTGGCGTGGCTCGGGCGCGGACGGCTGCTTTGCAGGTGGTCGGCGAACTCGCTGGTGGTACCCTGGCTGTTGGCGAGGACGAGAGTTTCGCCATCGTAGAGAAACAACGCCGCGATGCTGGCTTCGCACAAGCGATTGATATTATCGAGAATGGTTTGGTAGACCGGCTGCAAATCGCTCGGCGAGCTGGCGATGACGCCCAAGATCTCGCTGGTTGCGGTTTGCTGCGCCAGCGATTCAGTCAATTCCTTGGTGCGGTCTTCGACCTTTTGCTCCAAGTTGGTGTACGACTCCTGGAGCTGCACGGTCATTTTATTGAACTCATCGGCCAGGACTTCGATCTCATCGCCGGTTTTCAGCGTTAATCGATGACCCAAATCGCCGGCGCTGATGCGTTCGACGCCCTCACGCAAAATGCCCAGCGGCCGGACCACCCGGCGGCCGATGAATAGACTCGCCATGAGCGCCAGGCCGAGTCCGAACAGCAGCACCGTGGAGGTACGCATGACCGACGCGTAGAGCGGTTCGTAAGCTTCTTCCACCGGACGGTCGACGATGACCGCCCATTCGAGCCCGGTGACCTGCGCCGATGCGGTCAAGACATTTTTACCTTGGACGTTGGGGGTGACCAGCGCTTGGCGCTTCGGCCGTTCGGCGGCCGGCATGAAAGCGGCTTTGGTCGATTCCAATTTCAGCACGTTGCGCCGCTGCAAGACCAAACTGATATCGGGATGGGCGATGAGCTCGCCGCCGCGGCTGATGACGTAGGAGTAGCCGGCTTTGCCGATTTTTAGACTCGTCACCACGTCGCCGATGTATTTGAGATTGACCTCGGCCTGGAGCACGCCGATGACGTCGCCGGCGAAGCGCTCGATCGGCACGGCGATGGTCATGTAGGGTTCGGAGCCGCGCACGAAGTAGGCCGGACCGAAGTAAGATTGCCCCTTCTTGGCGTGGAGAAACGGCGCCCCGTTGGCGAAGTCGCGCTTGACGTCGGGCAGCACCGTGCGCAGGCGCGACGCTTGGACTTGGATGCCGCCTTCTTGATTGAGCGCGATCGCCTCGGTGATCGACGGCGCGATCAACAACAGCTTTTCCAACTCGAAACGAAAATCGTTGGTCAGCCCCTTGGGCGCGATCTCCCGGCTGCGCGTCGCGCCGCGCAGGGTGCTGTGAATATCCTGGACGAAGTTCTCGATCTTGAACGCCGCGCCGGCGGCGACCTCGCGCTGCAACAGCGCCAAGGTCTCTTGGCTTTCGAGATAGCGATAGTAAATCTCGATGGCGCCGCTGGTGATGAGCCCGCTGCCGACCAGCAGGACTGAGATCAAAAAGTAATCGCGCATCAGCCGGCCGCGCGCGCGCCCGGCGAAGTAGCGAATGATGGGCAAGTCTCTAAAGCTCATTATCTACGTGCTTGTTCACGCCTATCTGTAGCACGGGAGGGCGGGCTTGTTCGAGCGCTGTCACCGAAAGTCGATTTAACAAGACAGGATGGTTCCCTCGTGCGAAATGGCTACTTGATCACCCGATCCGCCCGGAACAGCAACGACTGCGGGATGGTTAAGCCAAGCGTCTTGGCCGTTTTCAGATTGATGACGAGTTCGAACTTGGTCGGTTGCTCGACCGGCAGGTCGCTTGGCTTGGTGCCTTTCAAAATCTTGTCGACGTAGTGGCGAGGCGGCGATAGCTCTCGGCATCGTTAGCCGCGTAGGTCATCAGTCCGCCGACATCGACCCAAGGGCTGGTTTCCGCCAGTAACGGCAGGCGGTTTTTGATGGCGAGATCCGTGATCTTTTTGCGGAACGGCACAACCGGCGTCGTGTTGATGAGGACAAAAGTCCGATGCGCGGGATTTTCGTGTTTGGCTGCTGCGTCTGGGCCGGAGGAAGATTTGCCAGAATGAACGCCGCCAACTGCCAGATGAAAAAGTGTTTCTTCACAAGTCTTGCTGCTAACGATGGGTTTTCGATTCAAAGACTCGATCGGATCAAAGGGTTACGATTGACTCATTAGCCGGGGACGATTTAGAGTTGATTATCAAGTCCTCCAGTGACCAGCCAATTGCAAGTGAGGTCGCTTTCATGGTGAAGAAACCTTTATTGACCAAAGAAGCCGTCAGAACAAAATTTCCTAATCAATGGCTCCGTCCGTTGAAGACGTTGAGTTGGATGCATCGACCACGCTGCGCAAGGGTCGGGTGATTGCTCACAGTAAGGATCGCGATGCGATTCATCGCGCCCTCAAAAAGCACACCGGTAACCTCTGCATCCACTTCGACCGGCGCAGTTCCTCCCGATGCCGGGATCATCTTCTAATAATGCCCCGGGTGGTGTTCGATCGCTTCGGTCACATCTATCGTTGTCGATCTTCTGCTGCGAAGCCGCAGACTAGCGGTTCGACTCTGGTCATCGCCAGTGGTGCTCGACACCGGCGCGAGCATGACTATCATTGCGACTGACATTCTGTCGCTGGCTGCGGCTACGACGCTCGCGCAATCGCTGGTCTCGAACAGGCAACGCATCGTAACCGTGAAGTCGGCATCGAGTTCGCTCCCCGGACCCGCGGTGCGATCCGCTTGCCGTCGATGGTCAAACGGTTACTCGATCTCGACTGTTCTTGTGTCACGACGTTCCGCCGGAGAGTGGCGTTGACGCCTGCCTTGGACGCAACGCTTCGACACGTCGGCTCTCGAATCAGTTTGGATCGCCAGTGTCGCCGAGACGAACCCGATGCGCGGGATTTTCCCGGCCTGCTGCGCTTCGGCAAGATAGACAGTCTCGCCAGAAAGAAAGTTGCCAGTAGCCGACCAAGAAGTATTTCATCGTCACTGCCTCCTTTGATTCTACTCACGCCGTTTGGTCGGCGACTCATGCCTACTTGATCACCCGATCCGCCCGGAAGAGCACCGACTGCGGGATCGTCACGCCGATCTGCTTGGCGGCTTTGAGATTGATCACGAAATCGTACTTCGTTGGTCCCTCGACCGGCAGGTCCGCGGGTTTGGTGCCTTTGAGAATCTTGTCGACGTACACCGCCACGCGCCGATAGGGTTCTGCTCGGTTCGGGCCGTAAGACATGAGACCGCCGGCGTCCGCCCAGATTTGTGAAGTGTGTATTGCCGGGATGCGGTGCCGTTCAGCGAGCGACAAAATCTTTTCTCGATGAAAACTGATGAGTGGCGGCCCCTCGGTGACCAGACCGCCGATGCGCGTCTTTGACCATGTATGCGAAATGCGCCCTCGATGTCTGGATTTGGCGCTTTTACTTCGACAAGTTGAAATACGACACCTAACGCCTTTGCGGTCCCCTGCGCTTCGTTAAACATTTGCTTTGAGGTTCGAAGAACCGGCGGGCAGTCAGAAAAGCGACACGGGAAATTTTGGGGAGGGCTTCCTTCAGCAGCCCAAGCCGTTTGCCAACCAGCTCCGGAGAGTTGGTTGTAACGCCCGGTAATATTGCCGCCAGGTCGGGCGAAGCTCGCCACTAGCCCGCTCGCCATTGGATTACCGCCAGTCGTAAAGACAACTGGAATCGTTGTAGTTGCTTTCTTGGCCGCTCGCGCAGCATCGGTATCCATTGCCATCAGGATGTCGACTTTGAGTCGGACTAACTCTTCGGCCAACTCCGTTAAGCGCTCAGATTTTCCGTCATCGTAGCGGAACTCGATGTGGATATTCTTTCCCTCGACGTAGCCCAGATCGCGCAGCCCCTGCTGAAAGGCGTCGCGGTAGGCCGCAGTCTCTCGATCGGCGGCAGAACCCGAGTCAAGATACCCAATGCGCGGGATTTTTCCCGCCGGCTGTTGGGCGGCAATGAAGCCGAATGGCGCTTGTAGCGTAAATCCGACGAATAGTCCCAAAACTATTGGTTTCATAGACTCACTCCAATCAAAGAGCTGCAATCGAATCACAGTTGACGCGCCGACGGCAAGCGATTTAATGTTGCCCAGCTTGAGAGCCGTCGACGGCGGAGTGAAGCGATTATGGACAAGGATGAATCTTGCCGACCAGATCGCCGATGTCCGGATCACCGTCCCGGGTCGGTTACTCCTAACGGCTCGGCGTCGGCTTCAATCTGCTCGGACGCATTACCTCCGGCTATACCCTTAGTCTTGACGTAGGTAGCTACCAGAAGCTACACTATTTCGCATGAGATCTGTGGGTTTAAAAGTTCTGAAGAACAAGCTCAGCGAGTACGTGCGCTTGGCCGAGCGCGGCGAAACGATTCTGGTGACGGATCGCGATCGGGTGGTTGCCGAGATCGTGCCGCCGGAGCCGAGCCGGAGCCCGGTGCTTGCCGACGCGATGTTGGCAGAGGCTGTGCGCCAGGGTTGGATTATGCCGCCGGCTTTGTCGTCGAAGGGTGTGCCGCCGCGCAATCCGGTGATGCTCTTCAGCGAGCTCAAAGGTGAACTGGACGACGACCGGAGCGAGCGGTGATTTATCTCGATACCTCGGTTGCGTTGGCGCATCTCCTCGCCGAAGATCGCTCGCCGCCGGAAAGTCTTTGGGACGAGCATTTGATTTCCAGTCGGCTCCTTGAATACGAGATCTGGACGCGTATCAACGCGCGCAAACTCGGCCGATCGCACGCTGACGAAGTGCGCTCGTTGCTGGGACGCGTCGCCTTGGTCGAACTCGCCCCGCCCGTATTGACCCGCGCCCTGGAGCCGTTTCCTACCTCGGTCAGAACTCTCGACGTTCTCCACTTGGCGGCGATCGATTTTCTGCATAGACAAGGACAAAACGTTGCCCTGGCAAGCTACGACGACCGCATGATCGCCGCCGCCCGCGCGCTGCGGTATCCGATTTACCCGCTCTGATAATTTAAGAGTCCTGATCGCCTGGCCCAGCCTCGTTGCTTACGCCTATCGAATCACTCTGATCCGCCCGCACCAGCACATTCGGCGGGATCGTCAGGCCGATCTGCTTGGCGGCTTTTAGGTTGATAATGAACTCGAACTTGATCGGCTGCTCCACCGGGAGATCTGCGGGCTTCCTGCCTTTCAATATCTTGTCCACATAAGTTGCGGCGCGCCGGGCCAAGTCGATGACACTGACTCCGTAGCTCACGAGTCCGCCGGCTTCCACATTTTGCGCTGAGTCATACATCGTCGGCAGCCGATACTTAACGGCGAACGCCGAGATTTGTGGGCGCTGAGCTGCTTCAAGCGGGCCCGCCACTCGGAAAAGGACGGCATCAGCTTTTTCCTTGCTGGCCGTTTGGAAAGCGGTCTCGACATCGTTCGGAACTTTCACCTCAAGAATGCGCAGCTTCATTCCGAATGCAGCCGCGGCAACCTCGACTTCTTTCTTTTCATTGGCGTAGTCGCGGTTGCTGCGGACTCGCGACGAATGCCACACGCGAGAGCTTTGGAACGATCTCCTTGAGCAGCTCTAATCGCTTGCCGCTAAGCTCCGGACGAAGCGTGGCGAGCCCGGTAATGTTCCCGCCCGGCCGCGCCAGGCTGGCAATGAAGCCGCTTGCAACCGGATCGCCACCGACCATCATGACGATGGGAATGGTCGAGGTTGCTTCTTTGGCTGTCTGGATATCCCCGGAACCGACGGCAACAATGACGTCTACCTTGAGGCGAACCAACTCATCCACGAGTTTACGCTGGCGTTCTCGATTGCCCTCGTAAGAGCGCCAGTCGATTAAAATGTCTTTTCCCTCGACGTAGCCGAGCTCGCGCAGACTCTGGCGAAATGCTTCGTTTCGCTCCGACTGGGAGGAGAGTGAAGAGCCGGTCAAAACTCCGATCCGAAACATTTTCGCCGGCTGCTGCGCCTCTGCCAAGGGAGCAGCGGTCAGCAATCCAGTTATCAGCAACGAGAAAACGATTTTTCTCATGATCGTTTTCCTCTGTTCATTTTGCCTTTTTCATCTTTACTTTTGGCTTATCTGATCACCCGGTCCGCCCGCGGTCAGATTTTGGATTTGCGATTTTGGATTGGTCGCTCATCGAATCACTCTGTCCGCCCGCACCAGCACATTGGGCGGGATCGTCAGGCCGATCTGTTTGGCGGCTTTTAGATTTATCACAAATTCGAACTTCATGGGTTGCTCGACGGGCAACTCCGCCGGCTTGGCGCCTTTCAAAATTTTGTCGACATAGATGGCCGTGCGTTGGAACTGGTAGTTGCGGTCAGCGCCGTAGGAGAGCAGGCCGCCGGCATCGACCCAGTTGGTTGCCTGATAGATCGCTGGCAAGCGATGCTTCGCCGCGAGTTCGACGAACTGTTGGCGCTGCGCTGGCGCAATAGTCGGCGGGATGCGCACCACCAGCGCCTGGGCTTTTCTCTTGGCCGCGGTTTGAAAGACTTTATCGTAATCTTCCGGTCCGCGCACGGCGACTTGAATGAGTTCCACCTTGAACGCCCGGGCTGGTGCCCTGGTTTCCTTCATGAATAAATCCTGATTCGGGCTCCCCGGCGCTGGTCCGGGGATCACGACGCGTGCGAGGCGCGGCATGATTTCCTTCAAGATATCCAAAAGCTTGCCGCCCAACTCGCCGCTGACGCTCGACAGGCCGGTGACGTTGCCGCCGGGCTGAGCCAAGCTGGCGACCAGGCCGATGCCGACCGGGTCGTTACTACTGGTCATGACGATGGGAATCGTTTTCGTCGCTTTCATGGCGGCGGTCGCCGGGCCGGAACCATCGGCGACGATGATGTCGACTTTCAGTTTGATGAGTTGAGCTACAGTTTCAGACCAGTCGCTGTTCGGGCTCGGCCTCATCTGGAGTTCAAAGGCGATGTTGTTGCCTTCGACATAACCAAGATCGCGGAGCTTTTGCACGAACGCCGGCGGGACAGCGGAACCGCCGGCGGTCAGGAATCCGATCCGTGCTTGTTTGTTGGCCTGCTGCGCGGAGGCTGGCGGAGCAAGCAGCATCATGCAAATGGCAATGACAACGGTTAATTTAGTAATCATGAATTTTCGGCAACCTTCCGGCAGGGCTGCATCGGCGGGGCGAGCAACCAAAATGTTGGCGAACTATGGCGAACAGCGGACACAAAGAGCGCAGAGAACTTCCGAGCTTCTCTAGCGCAAGTGGTGTACCAGAGTAGAGGCACCGGTAGACTTAATTTAACTTACTGAAAATGTGAGGGATTTAGCAATTGATTCGGATGTTAAGAAAGCTCTGCGAGCCCGCGCCGAGTAGTCGTTTTGCTACTCGGTGTAGCAAAAATGCGACACCTAGCTCGGGACAGAGTAAGGAGTAAGGAGTAAGTAGTGAGGAGTCCGGAATCCGCATCTCTTACTACTGACTATTCACTCCTGACTGTTTTCAAGTGATTTGCAGCGCCTTCAACAGCTTCATGAAATGGGTGCGGTGCATACCCAGAGCTTTGGCCGCGTTGGCGCGGTTGCCTTGGGCGGCGGCGAGGGCGCGGACGATGAGCTCGCGGCGGTAGCTGTTGATGGCGTCGTGGAATGATACTTCTTCCGCGCCGCCGGGCGGTTGGGCGCCGATGACGCGGGCGGGGAGGTGGTGCAACGTTAATTGCGGTCCGTCGCCTAAGACGACGGCGCGTTCGATGACGTTGGCGAGCTCGCGGACATTGCCTGGCCAGCTATAAGCCAGGAGTTTATCCGTGGCGTCAGCGGCGATGGTGGAAAATTTCTTTTTGGTATCGGCGGCGCAGCGTTGCAAGAAATAATTCGCCAGCGCTGGGATGTCTTCTTTGCGCTCGCGCAGCGGCGGCAGCGTCAGGGCGATGACGTTCAACCGATGATAAAGATCGGCGCGAAAAGCGCCGGCGACCACCGCGGCTTCGAGGTCGCGATTGGTGGCGGCGATGATGCGCAGGTCGGACGCGATCTTGCTCGTGCCGCCGACGCGCTCGAACTCGCGCTCCTGCAAGACGCGCAGCAGTTTGGTTTGCAGTTCCAAGGCCAGATCGCCGATCTCGTCGAGAAACACCGTGCCGCCATGGGCGAGCTCCAGTTTGCCTTTCTTCAACTGATGGGCGCCGGTGAAGGCGCCTTTTTCATGGCCGAACAGTTCGCTTTCCAGGAGCTCTTTGGCCAGGCCGGCGCAGTTGATGGCGACAAACGGTTTTAGCCGGCGCTCGCTCCAGTCGTGCATCGAGCGGGCGAACAGCTCCTTGCCTGTGCCGCTTTCGCCCAAGAGAAGTACCGTCGATTTGCTCGCCGCGGCTTTTTTGGCCTCGTCGATGATGCCGCGCATGGCCTCGCTGTTGCCCGCCACCAGGTGATTGCGGCCGCCCAGCTCCTGGGCGAAGAACTCAACATCCTGTTTGAGCTGGGCGCGCTCGAGGGCTTTCTTGACGACCACGGCGAGATGCTCCGGGTCAAACGGCTTGGTGATGAAATCGTCGGCGCCGGCTTTGACCGCTTCGACGGCGCGCTCGATGCTGCCATGGGCGGTGATCAAAACGATCGGCAAATCCTGGTCGGTCTGACGCACGTTGCGCAGCACTTCAATGCCGTTCATGTCGGGCATCTGATAATCGAGCAGGACTAGAGCGGGATTGGCCCGAGCGATTTTTTGCAAGGCTTGGGCGCCGTTGCTCGCCCGTTCCGTCGCATAGCCCAACTCGGCCAACTCCTGTTCGAGCAGGTCGAGATTGAACGGTTCATCGTCGACGATGAGAATTTTACTAGCCACGGCTTCTTGTTAATTCATCAAGCCCAAGAAACGCCAGTAGGGGATCGCCACCAGCAGCGCGATGATGTAGGCGATGGCGTAAACCGGATTGATCCGGCACATGAGCGGATAAGAAAAACCTTTGCCGTCGGTGGTGGAGTGGGCGAGCATATGCCAGTCGACTTGATAGGGGAAAAACCATACTTCCGAAGCGATCAGAATCATCATGGCGATGATCCATGGGTTCATGCCGACGTCGATGGCCAACGGCAGGAGCGCGACACAGAGCGTGACCACGGCCAAGAAACTGGTGAAGACCAGTTTTAAGACGTAGGTCAGGAGCGCGATGACGACAAAAAACCATACCGGACTGTCCATGACCGGCAGGATCAGCGGCGAGATCACGTCGACCAGCCACACGTCGATCTTCGCCTGTTTCATCAACGTCGGCAGACTTAGGGTTACGCCCATGTGAATTAACAATTCCCAGTCGATGCCTTTGCGCATCATGCCCCAATCGAGGATCGCGGTGTTGACCAGCACGGAGAAGGCGATGATGGCGATCCAGGCGCCGTCGATGCCATGGTAGGGCGCGGTCAACCAGCCGACGACGGTGAGGAGCAGCACCGCGAGGCTGATCCATTCCTTGTGCGACATGGGGCCCAAGATATCGAGCTGGGTCTGCACCATCTTATAAGATATATTCGAATAGGTTTCCGGGCGATAAAGAAAAACCGCCACCGCCAAGATGATGACGATGACAATCAACGTCGGCGGCAGCGCGGCTAAAAACCAATAGCCCCAAGTGAATTGCTCGCGCACATCCGGCGGCAACAAGCCCCAGGCGATCAAGCTGGTGGTGGAGCCGGTCAAAAATAAAAATCCCAGTTGGCCCAGGCCGAGAAAGCTCGCGACGAAAAGTCCGGTGGATGCCTTCGATGGCGTTTTGTAGCCGAGACTTTCGGACAGATTGATGAGCATTTGACTGGTGATCACGGTGCGCGCGGTCTGCTGCGGGATCAGCGCCATGACCACCACGCCCATGATACCGGTGGCGATGATCTGCCAGTGAAAACTCAGCGGGAAGAGCCGCACCAGATGGAGCGACAAGCGATAGAATAGGCCGCAGCCGGTGATCGCCGCGCCCAGTCCCAAGACACCAAGGGTCATAAACCAAGTCGTGCTGGCGAAGCCGCCCATCACCGTCGGTGCCGACTCAAGTTTGGTCAGGATGACGGTCATGGCGAACACCAGCGCGACGCCGTAGTCCGGCAAGGTGCGAAAGACCCAAAAGATCAGGGTTAGCGAGATGAGTCCCAACAGCTTCGTGCCAGAGGGTTCCAAGCCGATGTCCGGTGTGGCAAACCAGAGATAGCCGCCGACAGCGAGGCCCAACAAGGCGCCGAACCATTTGCTCAAGGGCGCCGACTTTAATGCCGCGGCCGATAAGCGCCAGCGGCGCGGCGTGTCCTCGCCGCTGCGCTCGCCGTTAAACGACACCGGCGGTCGGGCGCCATGTCGCTGTAGTGCTCCGGTAGCGTCATGTCGCGCTCGATCAAGCTCAGAGCGCTGCGCAGCTGGCCAATCGCCTGGCCATACTCTTTGCGCCGCGCCAAGGTTTCGGCCATGCGGCGGTAGCTGGCGACCGCCTCGCCGGCGGCGGCGCGTTGCGCCAAGACTTCCTGATAGGCGCGCAATGCGCCGGGCAAATCGCCCAGCTGGACCAAGATATCGCTCTTCAAATTGACCAGGGCGGTGTCGGCGATGAAATACTCGCGCGGCAGGCGCTCAAAAGTGTTTTTAACGAATTGCGCTGCCGCGGTGAGGGTTTCTTTACTCTGGGCTTTGACGAGCTTGATCACCTCGGGCCAGTCCGGCACCTCGGTAGCATGATGAATCGCCTGTTGCCAGTCGCCGATGGCGGCGTAGCGTTTGGCGAAGTTGCCGTGGAGCTGCTGTTTAACTTCACTGCCGTCGATGGCGAGCAGCTTGTCGTGCAAGAAGTCTTTGAAGAAACTGTGAAATGTGACCCGGTCGTCGCCGTGATGGCGCACCAGCGGCGACTGGCTCTTGCTCAAGTCGGCGATGCACGCGGCTTACCGCTTTCGATTGAAATAACTGCTCGATGGTGGCGCCGTCCATGGCGCTCAACAGCGCAGCGTGACGGAGGAACTGTTGCTGGCGCGGCGATCTGCCGGCGTAGAACTCTTCGGCCAGGGAATTAAACGCTTCGCGCCCGCTGGAGTACTGCCGGTCGGCAAAGGACAAGCGCTTGCTCAGGGTGGCGCAGCATTGCAACAGCAAGGTCGGATGTTTCTCAATCAAGTCATCCCACTCTTGCCGGCTCAGGCGCCATAGGGTGGAGTCTTTGACCGCGACAATGGTCGCCGAGCGCGGCTCGCCCGAGAACAAGGCCATCTCGCCGACCCAGTCCCGGGGCCCTAAAATCGCGATGATCTCGGAATTGCCGGCGCCGCTGTCGACCACCACCTGCACCGCGCCGGTCTGAATCAAATAAAACGCATCGCCTTGATCGCCCTGGCGAATTATCGTCTCGCCCGCGGTAAAACTGCACTCCTCCAGTTTGCCGAGGATCTTGGCGACATCCTCGCGCGAGAGGCCGGAGAAGATCGTTACGCCAAGTATGGTATCGGCGAGGGGTTCCATGGTCTGGTTTAGCGGATGACCTTGTCGGCTTTCTTCAGTACCGACGGCGCTATCTTCATGCCCATAAAGTTTGCAGTCCGGTAGTTGACGATGAACTCGAATTTGTCGGCGCGTTGGACAGCCGGCAGCGCGGTTTTTGGGTTCTTCAAGATGGCCCCGATGATAGCGCCGGCGCGCCGCCCCATGTCAAGATAACTTGGGCCATAGGCCGCGGTGGCGCCCTGGATCGCCCAGGATTCTTCGTTGAACATGCTCGGCAACTTTTTCTGCCGCGCGGTGGTGAAGATGAACTCCGCCTCGCCCTCGACCAAATCGTCGGGCACGTGAAACAGCGCGGCGCCCGGCGCGATGCGCATGCCGCTCAGAGTAGTCTTCAACTCGTCGGCGGCTTTGACGCCATGCGCGACTACCGACAGACCGAGCTTTTTCCCCGCGGCCTGGGCCAAAGCGAAGTTGTCGCGGGAAAAATTATTGTTGCTGTCGAAAAAAATATGCACTTCGCGGAGCTCGGGGATCAGTTCTTTCAATAACTCCAAGCGTTTCTCGGTCTTTTCCACGGCGAAGCCGGCGATGCCGGTGAGATTCTGCGCCGGCTCGTTCAGGTTTTTCACCATTGCCGCGGCCACCGGATCGCCGGGATGGACGAAGACGACGGGAATGTCGGCGCTGGCGCCAGCCGCCGCCGTGGTCGCGCGGGTGCCGGTGGTGAAAATCACGGAAACTTTGCGCGCCACCAAGTCGTCGGCAGCGGGACGCAGCGCGCCGCGGTCGCCTTTGGCATTGCGGGTTTCGACGATGAGGTTCTTGTTTTCCATATACCCTAAGCGTTTGAGCTCCTCGTGCAAACCTTTGAGGGACTGGGACTGGGCCCGGCCGAGCTCCGGCAGCAAGACACCGATGCGGCTTTTGCTCTGGGATTGGGCCTGTGCGGCGGCGCTCAGGAGAAAAAGCAGCGCAAAGAATTGCCCCACTCTTGGCCAGCGTGATTTCAACGGGCGTTTCAAAGCAGCTTCAACTCCAATCCTTGGTATGCCACTATAGATTCCGCGAACAATTTTTTGCCAAGCCGTTCGATGCGCCGCATGGCCCGGTCGTCATGCTGCGGTTCATGATGAAACAGCACAAGTTTTTTTACCTGCGCTTTGGTGGCGACTGTCGCCGCCATCTCCACGGTGCTGTGGCCCCAGCCCTTTCTCGACTGGGTTTTAGAATGGTATTCGCCGTGCAAATACTGCGCATCATGAATCAGCAAGTCGGCGCCGCGGGCAAACTCGATGACGTCGGCGTAGCCGCCCGGCCGCTCTTCAACATCGGTGGCATAGACCAGCGTTTTACCATGGTACTCGACGCGGTAGAGCAAGACGCCGTCGCGCGGATGCGCCGAGCTCTTATGCGTCGTGATCGATAGTTGTTGCCCATCGTCATTGCGCCGCGCTGGTGGCGGCTTTCGCAGCGCCAGCCGCGCACCGGGCGCGCTGAAGCGCAAGACTTCGCCGCCGGCCAGCGAGTGGACTTCGGTTTTGCCCTTGAGCTCGTCGAAAGTAACCGGAAACAAATTGCTGTGGGTTAGCTGTTGCAGCGTTCGCCACAACGCACCGTTCGACCGGCCCGGCCCGTAGATGAACGAGCGCGCCCCGGCGGTCAACAGCGGTGCAAAAAAATACAGCCCTATCAAGTGATCGATGTGGGTATGGCTTAAGAACACATAGGCAAGGGGCGCGGTCGCGGCGCGCCGGCAGATTTCTTTGCCGAGCGGAATGATCCCCGTGCCGGCGTCAAAGATCAATCGCTGGCCGCCGACGTTGACCTCGACACAAGATGTATCGCCGCCGATGTCTCGCGTGCCCGGACCGGTGGTCGGATAGCTGCCGCGCACACCCCAAAAGCGCACGCGAAAATCATTTCGTCCTGGTGCCATCGCCGCCATGTAAAGCAGATTTGCCGGAAAAATAAAAGATCAAACCGGTTGCCGGCACTGCTGGCGGCGGCGGCAATCTTGCAGCTCCGGCCGCTTCTACGTACAGTTGACGGGTTGAAATGGAGGCGCACCGGTGAACCGAACCTGGCTCGTGACCGCTTTTTTCTTTGCCTTGCTGCTGCTGATTCTCTATGGCGCGTATTTTTGGCATCATTATCGGATCGGCGCTGTTTGCGCTGGTGCGCGCGCTCTTGGATTTGTATTCCCAAGAATACGCCAACACCGATGAATGATAGTTAGGCGTGGGCGGTTGGATTCTTTGGCTGAATCCGAATATATTGACCGCGACTCGGGGCCAAACACTCGATAAAGGAGGCGTCATGGCTGAGGATTTATCAATCAAGCGCGAGATCGTGTTGGAAGCTGACACCGAGACCTTGGAGCGCCAGCGCAAGGAAGGCCATGCGCGCGGCTTTACCGTCTATTGCGACGAGGGCGAGCGCATCGGCGGCGACAATAGCGCGCCACCGCCGCTGGCCTATTTCGGTTTGGCGGTGGGCTTTTGACTGCTCACGCAAATTTCCCGGTACGGAGAAATGCTCAAGATCCACATCGACAAGGCGAAAGTGTTCGTCACGGCAAGATTTAAGAACGAAGGTTCGGTGATGCGCGAGACCGTGCAAGCGGAAAGCCTGGGTTTCGAGACCCGCTGCGAGATCACGTCCAGCGAAGCGCCGGAAAAACTCGCCAAGGTGGTGCGCAACGCCGAGGCCGGCTGCTACGTGATCCAGACGATCCGTAAGCCGACCGAAGTCAAAAGCGAATACACGCTCAACGGCGCGGCGTTCGATCCGACAGCGTTCAAGAAGTAGGGCGTGCGGAAATTAAGCGAAGAAATTAGCCGCAAAGCTGTCCTGAGCGCATGCGAAGGAACTGAGTCGCGTAAAAAACTCATATGAAAATGAGCTTTCGTGGGGGCAGGTTTGAAACCTGCCCACCTGGGTTTGTTTCAACGGTTTGGCGAGAAAATCATAAGGAGTAAATATGACCATCGATAAAGAATTTTTCAACGTGAAGTACAAAGAGGGTTCGCTCGATGCGAAAACCGCGCAGCTGATTTTCTTCGCGGTCTGTATCTCGATCGGCCACGAAGAGGGCGCCACGCTGCATTTGAAAAGAGCCCGCGAGTGCGGCGCGTCGGAGGACGAGATCACCGAAGCGGTGGTTTACGCGATGCGCCCGGCTGCGGCCAAGGTGCGCAACTTCGCCAAGGCGATTATCGCCAAATAGTTTGTTCCAAACGTTCCAATGAAGCGAGTGAAAAAAAATGAACCAGTGGACCATCGACGTTAACGAGGAAAATTTTGAGGCGGCGGTGCTGGAGCGCTCGAGCGAAGTGCCGGTGTTGGTCGACTTCTGGGCCGAGTGGTGCGGCCCGTGCAAAACCCTGGGGCCGGTATTAGAAAAGTTGGCCGACGAATACGCCGGCGGCTTTGTTCTGGCTAAACTCAATGTCGACGAAAACCCCAACCTGGCGGGCATGTTCAACATCCAGGGCATTCCCGCGGTGAAACTATTTCGCGACGGCGATCTGGCCTCGGAGTTCACCGGTGCCTTGCCCGAGCCGATGCTGCGCGAGTTTCTCACCAAGTTTTTGCCCACAGCCGGCGATCAGCAAGCGCAAGCGGCCATGGCCCTTGAAGCCGAGGGACAAATGGCCGAAGCCAAATCCGCCTATGAAGCGATCTTGGCCGCCGATGCCAATCATGGCCAGGCGCTGTTGGGCATGGCTCGCATGGCCATGACCGGCGGCGATAACGCCGCGGCGCGGGAATATCTCGACAGGATTTCGCTCGTCGCCGACGAGCGCAAAGAAGCCGAGCGCATGATCGCTCGTCTCAATCTTCAGGCGGGCGGCGCGCAAAACGAGGCGGTTCTTAGGGAAAAAATCGCCGCGGATCCGAACAATATCGAGGCGCGTTTCGATCTCGCACAGACGCTGGCCGGCGTCGAGAAATACGACGAAGCGCTCAGCGAGTTTCTCCAAGTCGTCAAGGCCGACCGCAAGTTCAAAGACGACGGCGCGCGCAAGGCGATGATCCAAATCTTCGAAGTGCTGGGCTCGGACGATCCATTGACCGACCAGTATCGTTCGGAGCTGGCGGCGGTGCTGTTTCGCTGAGTCGTTAATTCTTGCCGCTTAATCGGGGAAGGGCGACCGCCGGTCGCCCCGACGATTTCGCTGACAACTGCACCAAGATCGCAGAGGAGGTCCTATGAGCATGATCACGTTGGCGCAAGCCAATCGCATTATCGAAGCGATCCTCGCGCGCGGCCGTGAGCTAGCTTGCCGGCCGATGAGCGTGATCGTCGTCGAGCCCGGCGCCAAGGTCAAAGCCTTTCAGAAAGAAGACGACTCGGCGATGATGCGTTTCGAGATGGCCTACGGCAAAGCGTACGCGGCGCTGGCGCTTGGGCGCTCGTCATCGCTGGTGCGCATGCGCACCGAAGAGCGGCCGCTGTTCATGCAGTATCTCATGCGCGCCTCGGACGATCAGATTTTTGCCGAGGGCGGCGGCATGTTGATCCGCGATCAAGCGGGAGATGTCATCGGTGCCGTCGGCGTCACCGGCGACACCCAGGAGCGCGACGAAGAACTCGCCGCCCACGGCATTCGCGCTGCTGGTCTGATGACCGATGAGGACTGCGCGAATCTGGGAACGAGAGTGCGGCTGAAGAATTAAGAGTTAGGCGTGAGACGTGAGCGCGAGGTCGAAGGAGTAGAGTCGCGGTAAATTGCCAATCTTCACTCGCGCCTCAAGCCTTTCGCCTCACGCCATCTCCTCACGCGATCCACTCCGACACCGGCGCATTGGCTTCGTGCAGCGGCTGGCAGACAATATCTACGAGACTCGGTCCGTCGTGTGCTAACGCTTCTTTCAGTGCTTTCGCCAATTCACTCGGTTCGGTGACGCGCCAGCTTTTGACGCCGAAGGCGGCGGCGACGGCGGCGTGATCGGTGACGGCGAAGTCGACCGCGAAGTAACGTTGGCCGTAACCCGAGCGTTGTCCCGCCTTGATCCAGCCGTAGCTTGCGTTGGCAATTACAATAAATGTCACCGGCAGCCGGTAGCGCGCGGCGGTCTCCAGCTCGCCGCAGGTAAAGCCGAAGCTGCCGTCACCCATGACCGAAACGCATTTCACTTTCGGCTGCGCGAAGTGCGCGCCCATGGCGGCCGCCATCGAATAGCCGAGAGCGCCGTGGGCTCGGTTGGAAATGAATTTTCTGCCGTTGCCGCGGACCGGAAAGTAGGCGGAGAAATACGGACAAGGCGTGCCGGCATCGGCGACGACGATGGCGTCCGGTTCGAGTGCGCGCGTCAGTTCGGCGACCACGCGCTCCGGTTTGACCGGCGAGTCGTTCGATTCCGCGAGCGCCTGAAATTTTGCGAACTTTTGTTCTTTCGCTGCCTCCACTCGCGCGGCATCAAGCGGCCGGCGGGTGGCCGCCAGCGCATCATTCAACATTTTTAGCCCGAGCTTGGCATCGCCGACCAGCGTCGCGTCTGTCGGATAATTGGTGCCGGGAACCGCGACATCGACATCGAGATGAATGACTTTGGTGCTTCCCTTGGTTGGATGGCGCCAACGTTCGGTGGTCACCGAGCCGGCGCGGCAGCCGATGAAAATGATCAGATCGGCTTGATCGACGATCGCGCGTGTTTCAGGCGTGCCGCCGTTGGAGCCGACCACGCCGACGGCGAGCGGATGTTGTTCGTCAATCGAGCATTTGCCGCTGATGGTCGTCGCCACCGGCGCCGAGAGCCGCTCGGCGAGTTCGACAAGCTCGGGCTCGGCTTGCGAGATCACGACTCCGCCGCCGCAGATAAACACCGGATTGCGCGCTTGAGTTAGCAACCGCGCGGCGGCTTCTACCGAGTTCGCCGCGGGCGCGATCCGTTGCGCCGGACAACTGCCGAAGCTCGCATCGCCGTAAACTTCCGAACGCGCCACTAAGCCATTTTGTACGTCGAAGGGCAGAGCGATATGGGCCGCGCCGGGCCGCGCCGTAGTGATTTGCTTGAATGCTTGGCGAAATGCTTGGGGCAGATCTTCGGCGCCATCGACCACGGTGTTCCATTTGGTCACCGGCCGCATGAGCGCGCCCTGATCCAGTTCGGTCAGCGTGTAATGACCGCGCGCGCCCACCGAGATGTCGCTATTGATGCACAAGAGCGGCACGGAAGATTCGTTGGCTTCCGCCAAGCCGGGCAAGATATAAGTGACGCCGCCGCCGCTCGGTCCTTCGCACACGCCGACTTTGCCGGACACGCGCGCGTAGCCGTCGGCCATGTAAGCGGCGGAGCGCTCGTCGCGGGCGAGAATATGGCGCATGCCGTGGGGCAGGCGCGCCAAGGCGTCGTAGAACGGCAAGCTGGTGTCGCCGCACAGGCCGAAAATAAATTCGACGCCGTGCAGCTTGAGCATTGTCCACCGCGGCTTCAGCGCCGGTGATTGAATCAGTTGTCATCGGTGCGCCCAGCGTAACAGGGTCGCGCTGCTGTGACAACGCTTTTCATGTCGGTTCAAGATCGCTTTGTGATACATTTGAACGCACCGAATATGGCTAACGTGAGCACCGAACAAGAGACCCAGAAACTGGCACGCGCGCTTTATCAACGAGCGGCGCAGCATAAACCGTCGTTGTTCGACGCCCAGGACTTGCTCGGCCGGATGATCGACTGGTCGTTGGACGATGAGTCCCTGCGGGTGGCGCTATTCCGTTTTGTCGACGTGTTGCCGAGCCTCGAATCGTCGTCGGAGATCGGCCGTCATCTCGAAGAATATTTTTCCCGGGTCGACCATGCGCTGAGCGGCTTGGCGATTCTCGCCCAGGCGCTTCATGCCGGTACTCTCGTTGCGCCCATCGTCCGGCGCAACGTCATCCAGCTCGCGCGCCGCTTCATCGCCGAGGAAAGCGGCAATCATTTGACCTCGGTGCTGTCGAGTCTGCGCAAGGAGCCCGCCGCGTTTACCATCGATGTCGTCGGCGAGGCGACGGTGAGCGACGGCGAAGCGGCGGCGATGCAAAAGCGCTATCTCGAGCTCATGCGCCGGCTCGTGGCGGCGAGCGCCAAGTGGTCCGAGTGCGCGCAGATCGATCAATCGCCGAACGGCAAAATCCCCCAGGTCAATCTTTCGGTAAAGCTTTCATCCTTATGCGCGCGCTTCGACCCGCTCGATCCGAATACCGACGCCATCGTCCGCCAACGGCTGCGCGAGTTATTTCGCCAAGCGTCGGCGCTGGGCGCGGCGGTGACCGTCGACATGGAGCAGAACGGTTTCCGCGAATTGACCCTGGAGATATTTCGCGGCGTCTTGGAAGAAGACGAATTCCATCAGCAGCCCTACGCGGCGATCGCGTTGCAGGCTTATCTTAAAGATGCGGCAGAGGATGTCAGTGCACTGATTCGCTGGGCGCGGCGCCAGCAGCGCCGGGTCGGCGTGCGCTTGGTCAAAGGCGCTTATTGGGACAGCGAGATCGCTTGGGCGAAGCAAAAGAACTGGCCGATCCCGGTGTTTTTGGACAAGGCGGAGACCGACGCGAATTACGAGCATCTGAGCCGCCTGCTGCTCGAAGGCCATGACGTCATCGACGCCGCCTTCGGCAGTCACAATCTGCGCAGCCTGGCCCACGCCATCGTCGCGGCGAAAGAGATCGGCGTGCCGGCCAACGGTTACGAGATGCAGATGCTCTACGGCATGGCCGAGCCGGTGCGCCAGGCGATCGTGCAGAATGGCCAGCGCGTGCGCGTCTATCTGCCGGTGGGCGAGTTGCTGCCGGGCATTTCTTATCTGATTCGGCGCTTGATGGAGAACACCTCGAACACTTCTTTTTTGCGTCAAACCTACGCCGAGAAAAAAGCTGTTGAAAGTCTGATCAAAGCGCCGGTGCCGGCAAAGCCGGTGCCCCAGATCTTCGCGCCATCCGCGCCTCGGAGGGAGTTTCGTAACCAAGCGCCGATAGATTTTTCGTCCGCGGAGAATCGCGAGCGCTTTGCCGCCGCGCTCGGCGAAGTGCGCGGCGAAATGAGAAAACCGCGCGAGCGCGACGAGGAGATTTGGCTTAAGTCGGTGAATCCCGCCAATGCCAACGAAATCATTCGCTGGGTGCGCAAAACCACGATCGCGGAAGCGGACAAGGCGATCGATAAAGCCGAGCGCTTTTTCCCTCAGTGGCGCGATACGCCGGCGCGCGAGCGCGCCGAGATGCTTTTTCGCGCGGCGGAGCTCATGCGCGAGCAGCGTTGGGAGCTCGCCGCATGGGAGATTATCGAAGTCGGCAAGGGCTAGCGGGAGGCCGACGCCGATGTCTGCGAAGCGATCGATTATCTCGATTATTACGCTTACGAGATGTTGCGTCTCGCCCAACCGCGCGAGACCCAGCAGCTGCCCAGCGAAACCAACACATATTTCTACGAGCCACGCGGCATCGCCGCGGTGATCGCGCCGTGGAATTTTCCTCTGGCGATTCTCGCCGGTATGACTGCGGCGGCACTGGTCAGCGGAAACTGCGTGCTGATGAAGCCCGCCGAACAGTCGCCGCTGATGGCGGTGCAGCTGTCCGATATTCTGTTCAACGCCGGCGTGCCCGATGGCGCTTGCCAGTTGCTCCAGGGCGGCGGCGAGATCGGCGCGCATTTAGTCCGCTCGGCGAGGATTCACTTGATCGCTTTCACCGGCTCGCGCGAAGTCGGTTTGGAAATTCTTCGCGAAGCTTACACGCAGCGGCCGGGGCAAGCCCATGTGAAGCGTGTCGTCTGTGAGATGGGCGGCAAGAACGCCGTCATTGTCGATAGTGACGCCGACCTGGACGAAGCCGTGGGACATGTTATCGATTCCGCTTTCGGATATCAGGGGCAAAAATGCTCCGCCGCGTCGCGGCTGATTCTACTAGAAGAAATACACGAGCGCTTTTTGGCGCGGCTAGTGGACGCGGTGCAGAGTCTCAAGATCGGTGCGTCCGAAGATCCGCGCAATTCGATTGGACCGGTGATCGATGGCGCGGCGCAACGGCGCATCGCCGAATACATCGAGATCGGCAAGCAAGAAGCGAAGTGCGTACTCGAAATGGCCGCGCCCCAGGACGGCTACTTCGTCGGTCCGGCGATCTTTCGTGATGTCGATCCGCGCAGCCGCATCGCCCAGGAAGAAATTTTCGGCCCGGTGTTGGCGGTCATCCAGGCGAAAGATTTCGCCCAGGCGTTGGCCATCGCCAACGACTCGCAATTTGCTCTGACCGGCGGTATCTTTTCGCGCTCGCCGGCGCATATCGAGCAGGCGCGCAAAGAGTTTCGCGTCGGCAATCTATACATCAACCGCGGCATCACCGGCGCGGTGGTTGAACGGCAACCCTTCGGCGGCTTGAAACTCTCGGGCATCGGCTCCAAAGCCGGCGGCCCGGATTATCTCTTGCAGTTTCTCGAACCGCGGACGATCTCGGAAAATACTTTGCGCCATGGCTTCGTGCCGCCGGAGCGAGGGAAGAAATAGCTCGTTCCAAACGTTCAAGTCGTTCAAAACGTTCAAATCGTCCGGATAGACATCGGAAGCGCGGAGCAGAAAGCGGGATAGTTTGATCCATTCCACATATGCGCCGCCGTGGTGGCTGCCGGGTGGGAACTTGCAGACTATTTACGCGCGCAAGCTCGCGCGGCGATGGCGGGTGCAGTATCGGCGCGAACGATGGGTGACGCCGGACGGCGACTTCATCGACCTCGATTGGACGCCGGGCGCTGCTGCAGCGAATAAGTTGCTCGTGTTGTTTCACGGCCTCGAAGGCGGTTCGCGCAGCCACTACGCGCTGAGTTTGATGGGCAGCGCACAGCATATGAGTTGGCGCGGCGTCGTGCCGCACTTTCGCGGATGCGGCGGCGAGATTAATAAGCTGCCGCGCGCCTATCACTCCGGCGATGGCGCCGAGATCGACTGGATCTTGCGCCGGCTCAAGCGCGAAAATCCCGACTGCGAAATCTATGTCGTCGGCGTATCGCTTGGCGGCAATATGCTGCTCAAATGGTTGGGTGAACAGGCCGATGCGGCTGCCGCCATCGTCAAAGGCGCGGTGGCGGTGTCGGCGCCGGTGGATTTGCATGCCGCGGCGGCGCTGTTGGATTTTGGCTACCGGCGAGCGATCTACACGCGACGTTTTCTCCGCTCCCTGAAGGGGAAAGTGCTGGCGAAGATTTCTCACCACGGGCTCGACATCGATCCTGCGGCGATGCACGCTTGCTCGACCTTCCGCCAGTTCGACGATATCTACACCGCGCCGATCCACGGCTTCAAAGACGCCGACGATTACTGGGCCAGAGCGAGCAGCAAGCCCTGGCTAAAAAATATTCGCGTCCGGACGCTGATGATCAACGCGCAAAACGATCCGTTCCTGCCGGCGTCGGCGCTGCCGCGTGACGATGAGGTTTCCGATTCAGTAACTTTGGACTTTCCTAACTGTGGTGGACACGTGGGGTTTGTGTCGGGCAGTTTTCCCGGCAGCCTTGACTGGTTGTCAGATAGTATTTGTCAATTCTTTACGGGGTGAACGCTTCATTCGCTGACGAAAACGTTGCTCCCGGTTGCGGGCCGCCAGAGATGACGTAGATAGAGTTGCCGATGACGGCGACGCCGTAGCCGTGACGGGCGGTGGGCATGGGCGTCCAGCTTTGCCACTGATTATTTACCGGATCGTAGGACTCCACGTTGGCGCGGTTGCGGCGGTCGTTTTCGCCGCCGAAGACGAAAATTTTTCCGCCGAGGGTTGCTGCGGCAATGCCGCTACGCACGGATGGGATCGGCGCTCTGGCGCGCCAGCGGTTACTCACTGGGTCGTATTCCTCGTTATCACCGACGCTTCGATCATGATTGCCGGCGATGCGGCCGGCGATGGCGTGGAGTTTGCCGTCGACGACGCCGATGGCGTGGTGGTCTCTCTGTGTGATCATCGGTGCGTGTTTGGTCCAACGGTCTTGGAGCGGATCGTAGGACTCGTTGGCGGGTGTGTTGCGGCCGTTCTTAGCGACCCCGCCGACGGCGTAGATTTTCCCCGAGATAATGCCGACGGCGAGCGCGCCACGCGGCGTTGGCAGCGGCTTCTTGGTCGTCCACTGATCTTTGGCCGGGTTGTATTCATAGACGGTATCCACCGAACCGGTGCCGGAAATATAGCCGCCGATAACATAGATCTTGCCGTTGAGGGCGGCGGCGCCGATATGATGCAGCGGTTTTGGCAGAGCAGCGCGGCCGCGCCAGTTATCGGTTGCCGGGTCGTATTCCTCGACCAGATGGCTGCCTTTATCGTAACCCCCAATGACGTAAATCTTGCCACTGATTTCCACCGCCGCAACCTCGGTGCGCGCCGAGGGCATAGGCGCGCGGGTGGTCCATTTGCCGGGCAACTGCGCCGGGGCGTTTGCCGCGATTGAAATGGTCACGAGGAGACAGAGTGAGAAAAAAATTCGCGAGCGCATCAAGGCACCTGGTCCGATCATAGCTGAAACAAATAACGCAGAGCGAAATTGCCACTGCGCCAGGGATTGACGCTTACGCCGGGTAGGGATTGTCCAAGGCGTGCTGTTCCATCAGCGCATGAAGATCGACCATGGTGAAGGCGCAGTATTTGGGATCGTAGCCTAATTTTTTGGCGGTCTTGCCCTGCTCCAATATGCGCTGGAGGATCATGCGATTTAGCGGCCCGTGGCCCATGTGATCGTCGTGCTGGACCAAGTCGGCTTCGGCGTGGGCGTTGAAATAAATTGCTTGGCGTTTGCTCATGCCGTAATGACCGACCAGCGCTTGGCTCCATTGCTGCGACCAGTGGCCGAGGGTCTCTTCGTATACATGGGCGCCCCACAGCTCGATGATCGAGCCATCTTGAAATATCCGCCGGCAGTAATCGCTGATGGCGCGCCCCGGCGCCGATGCCGGTTGCTCGAACAGTTCTTCTTTGCTTAAGCCCAATGCGTTGGCGGTTTCCAGCAGGATCAAGATATGGCCGGGCGGCTTGGGTGAGATCAGTTCTTCGGCGACCTTGTCGCAAAGCGGTGCCAGCAAATCGAAATTTTCCACGAAGAAGGGCAGATGAACGTAGTACGACACCGCGTTGAGGGCGACCACCTCGATGGAAAACAGCCCCCAGTCTTTGAAAAAGCGCCGCAGACAGGGCAGCGGCAGCGTGCCGTCACGCAGGCGCGTCATGAACTCGCCGTTGTGAATCCGCTTTTGCCAGTGGCGATGCACTTGATCGTAAAGATCGTCGACGTAGATTTTGGCTTGGCCGGAGTCCATTAAAGTCTTAAATTTTGGGCGGTTAGGCTAGATCGAGCAGCTTTCACTAGGGCCTGATTTCTTGTATTGTTAAAACCTAAATGATTGGCGGAGTCAATCACTGCAACGTCCACCGACGGAGGAATTATGGAAGCGCTACAGCCCGATGAGTTTTTGCAGCAATTGATCGCTACTCGTGAGGCCTTCTGGGAAAAGATGAATGCCGAGCGCAAAAGCTACGGCGCGGAGAAGCCATTGACCCCGGCGATCGTGCTGCGGCGCTTGCAGTTCGGCGTGGTCATGGAGCGGAAAGCTGCCGAAGTTACCGCGCCGTGGGTGAGCAAGATCCCCGACCTCGACCTGCAACAGCCGATGTCCGAGTATGTCGTCAACGAATTGAAACATACCTCGATCCTGCGCCAGCGCATTAGCGATCTCAAGGGCGACCCTGATAGCTTATGGAACAGTCCGTTGGCCGAGTTAAAGCAGCTGTGGGACTTTCATGCCGGCTTGGGTTCGTTATGCGAGCTGATCGCCAGCGTGCAGTTCGGCCACGAAGAGTTTTTTCCGCGGACCTCGAAGTCGTTCATCGAGCGGGTTGGCGCCATCGATCCGACCACCGCAGCGATCTACCGTGATGTTTTGCTCGCCGAAGAAGCAGGCCATGAATGGATCGCGCCGGAGATTCTCAAACGCTACGCCACCGATGCCGAGTCGCAGCAGAAATGTCTGGCCGCATTGAAAAGCGGTTGTGAGCTGTTTGGCCGGGCGATTCAGAGCTTCAATCAGAGCATGCCGGCTTGAAACGGTGTCCTTTGGCGCGGGGTTTTGCGGGCAGCGAACGCCCACAAGTTCTTTAGCTCACTTCAAAACGGGTGAACTAGACGAGGCGAATCTAGTGTTTGTGCTCGATCTTCTTGCCGTAGGTAACCTCGCCTTTATCGACGCGCAAGGAAAAACCGCAGTCGGGGTTGGTACAAGCCCAGGCTTTGTACATCACTGAGGCGCCCTCTTGCCCGTAGTCCGACAGCGGTATTAACACCCCATTATTGCATTTCTGACATTTCGGCAGATCCATCTCCACTCCTCCTTTCAACACCTCAAACCTGGGTTTACCTCACTCACGCGGGAAAATTTTATCGTATTGGCAGAGGATAAATCAAGCTAGGCCAGGGAGCGGGCGGTGAAGCGAAATTTATCGCGATGATCGCGTTGGACGCAAAAAAGGGGTAATCGACAGTCGTCGATTACCCCTTTGCTACGTCGTCCAATGGGTCGAAAGTCGCGCTTCTCGATCGCCGATTTACACGCCGTAAAATTGCCGCGCGTTGTCTTCCAAGAGTTTCTTGCGCACCGGCGCGGCGATATCGCTGCGATCCTTGAGAATGGTCGCCGTGCCTTCGGTGCGGTCGGCATGGGGATAGTCGGAGGAAAACATGAATAGATCGTCGCCGACTTCGCCGACGATCTTCGCCAGCGTTGCTTCGTTGCCCTCGCAGCCGAAGAAAATCCTGCCGGTTTTCAAATACTCGCTGGGCGGATGGCTGATGAGATCCTTGGCGCCGTAGCGCGGGTTGTCAAAATGATCGTCCATGCGCTCGACATGGGCCGGCACCCAGCTGATGCCGCCTTCGAGAAAGGCGAATTTTAAATTTTTGTAGCGATCCAAGAGGCCGGAGCACAACACGCTGGTCAAGCCGGCCATGATCGGAAAGATGCCGGCGAGCACGCGGTTGGGAAAGTGGTGCTCGAACAATGTGTCGACGAAGGGAAACTGCAAACTGAAGTGCACGGCGATGGGCATCTTGACGCGGTCGCACTCGGCGAAGAAGACATCATGGTCGGGATGATCCAAACGCCTGGCGCCGGCGGTGCCGTTGATCATGACCGCTTTGACGCCCATGTCGCTCAGCCGGGTGATTTCTTTGGCCGCGCCCTGGGGATCGAGCAACGACACCACGCCGACCGCCTGCAAACGGTCGGGTGCTTGGTTGCACGCTTCGTTGAGCCACGTGTTATAGGCACGGCAAATACCGTTACCTAAAATGCCGTCGGGCCAGGCATTGGCATGGAGCAAAAAGCTTGGATAGATGAACTGCAAGTCGATTTTTTCGCGATCGAGATCGTCCAAACGCTCCTTTAGATTGTTCAGCGTCTGGCTGCCCGGCGAGGCGCGGCGCGCCGACTGTAAGGCTTTTCCCGGAGGGGCGGCGGTTCCCGGCGCGCCGGCGCCTTTGATGGTCGGCCGTTTGTAAGAAGTCTGGCCGTCGACCACCCAAAAGTTGTGGCCTTGTTCATCGCCCAACAGGCGCGGCCGGAAATTGCGCAAAGCCGGCTCCATATACTTGTCGAAGATCTCTTCGGTTTCAAAAAAATGTCCGTCGCCATCGATAATCATTGCCTACGGATCTCCTCTAGTGAATTTCAACTTAATCTCATAATGATTGCTCTAAGCCATTGCAACTCGGCGACGACGTGGCTACTTCGAACGCGCGGATACCGCATCGGGGTCGAGGCCCGTCGGGCAGGGATAGGCTTTGATGCTGTGCTTAATATTGTTGCGCGCCATGAGTTCGGCGTAGCTCACGCCCACCGCTTTGGTGTTGATCACCGGCACGCCGAGATGGGGTTCCAATTCTTCCGGCGTGACCACGTAGGGATAGATCTTGCCGCCCAAAGGAATAATCGCCTGGGCGCCTTGGGCTACCAGTTCTTTGCCGACCGCCAAAGTGCGTTCGATGACGACATCGTGATAACCGGATAGATCGCCGGTGTCGTAGAGGCCGACGGTGCGGATACCGCTGACGAACGGCGTCATGCCATAGGTCTGCACCATGCGCATGGTGTGCGGCATATGGGTTTCCAGCGGCACGATGAGACCGAAGCGGTCGCAAATGCTGGCGGCGAAGTGCAGCGACGCGCGCAACAGGCCGATCACCGGGATGCGCACCGCCAGCCGGCTCGCCTCGACGCCGGGGTCGAAGGTATTGCTCTGGATCACCGCGTCGAAACCTTGGCGCTCGGCTTCGATGGCTTTCTTCACCAGCGCCGGGGTTTCCAAAATATGATGCAGGCCGGAGAGCGCTTTGCGCTCTTCGAGCAGTCTCAACACGGCGCCGCTGCCGAGATCTTCGGGTAGGCGAGCTCAAAAGTGGTGTCGGGCGAGGCGTAGCTTTTGAGCAGCTTGGCGATATGGACTTCGAGCTCGGCGGAGTGATGCTGCGCCGAGTGGTTTAAAAACATGAAACGCATGATTTTCTCCTTCGCCGGTTTAGAATTGGCTTGATGATTCAGCTACCCGCCAAAAATCCCGCGCATCTGCTTGGCGTACTCGTCGAGTTTTTCCGCCAGCGCCGGATTGACCGGGACGATTTTCAAATCTTTAAGCATCGCTGCCTGCTCGTTGGCGAGGTCGCCGCGGGCGATATGGCGGCCGGGGGTCCCCATGAGCTTCTGCCCCTCGCGCGACAGGACGAATTCTAAAAATAACTTGGCCGCGTTGGGATGGGGCGCGCCAGTCGCAATGCCGGCGCCGACCATGATCGCCGGCACCGGGCCCAGCGCAGTCCAGTCGATGGGCGCGCCGCGTTCCTTCATGCGCTCCACCGATGACACGGGAATATTGATATCGTAGACGCCTTCGCCGGCGACGACCAACTGCGCCAAGAGCTCATGGCCTTCGCGCGGGCTCGGCTGTTGTTTGGCGAGTTCGCGCATGTATTTGAGCCCGCGCTCCGGTCCAAGAATTTGCAACATGCCGGCGAACCAATCGGCCTTGGTGCCCTCCATCAAGAGCTTGCCCTTCCATTTACTATCGAGCAGGTCGTCATAGGATTTCGCCAACTGGCGCGCCGGCACCAGGCGGGTGTTGTAGGCGGTCACGTAGGCGTTGTAATAGACGGTCGTCCAAAAACCTTCTTCCTTGAAGTCTTTCGAGTACAAAGCGTTCGATTGCGGCAGGTAGCGCGCCAGGACGCCGCTGCGATTGAAAATATGCATGCTGAACTCGACGGTCTGAATGATGTCGGCGAAGATTTTTTTGGCGCGGTACTCGGTCAAGACTCGGGTCAGTAGCTTTTCGCTGCCGGTGCGGTGCAGTCTTACTTTAATGAATGGATAACGCTTCTCGAATTCACCGATGATCGCGTTGGCTTCGGCGAGGTTCATCGACGCGTAGTAGACCAGCTCGCCCTCGCGCTTGGCGGCGTCGATCAAGCTATCGTTGGTTGCGGCGCTGACGTTTGCTGCGGAGAGCGCCAGCCACAACAAAATAACGAAGCTTGAGCCGAGCTTGGCCATCTGGAATTACCTCCCTAAAGAAGCGATGAAGCCGTTGTCTTCCAGTTCCCGGATAAAGCGGTCGTCGACGAATTTCCTGGCGTCGGCGCCGCGGGCTTCGGGTAACTCCTTGGCCATGAAATCGAGCAGGGTTTGCAGTGAGGCGACCACCGGGTAGGGAGCGCGCGGCATGCCGGGTTGGGTGAGGTCGTAGGTTTCTTCAGCAATCGTCCGGTCGGCGATGCCGCTGTAGTCGGCCTGGACATCGACGGTGAATTCCCGGTCGGTGCGGTAACGATGCATGCCTTCGACATAGGCTTTGACGAACTGACCGGTGATCTCGGGATTTTTCTCGATATAATCGCGCCGTCCGGCGATGCCGCCCAGGGCATAGTTAAGCCCGTATTCGGCAAAGTCGATCAAATACTTGCAGCCATGGCGGATGGCGTCGATGCATTCCGGCGGTGTGCCGACGACGACATCGACCGTGCCGCTGAGCAAAGCCGCCATTTCTGCCTCGGCGCCATGGCCGATGGTCACTTCTTGCAGGCCTTTGACGCCGGCGGCGTCGAGTTTGGCGACGACGAACTTCACCAGCGCATCGCCGATGCCGCCGTCATTGACCGTGCCGATTTTCTTGCCGGACAGTTCTTCTCGGCTATTGATGCCTGGGCGTCCGACTAGAAATTGCTGATTGATGCCGCCGGTGAGGAAAACCACATCGGCTTCGCCCTTGAGATTGGCTCGCAGCGGCGCCGGCGCCGCCAGGTTGCCAAACTGGATATCTCCCGACATCAAGCCGCGTACCACACCCTTGGCGCCGCCCATCACCGGCGGCCGGTCGACATCGAGGCCATGCTTGCGAAACAATCCGGCTTTCCAGGTGACCATCATCGGCCCTGCGCCTTGGCCGACGGTGGCGAAGCCCGCTTTGATTTTGATTAGTTCTGCCATGAGCAATTTCCTATTCTGCAGATCTTACCTCATTCCTATCACGACTGTGCCTCGATCAGTCAAGCGCCGATGGATCGACTCTTTCGCGCGGTTAAATTTCTTCGTCAGCGTGCGCTTGATTGCGCGATTCGCGTTGACAGCTTTTACCTGCCAGCGTATTATCGAATTCCGTAATGCGCTTTCCGGGAAAGCCATTGCGGTTTTTTGTTTTTGGCGACGCCATGCCAGCACTAACCATTCAATCGATTGATCACTGCATCCGCGAAATCGTGAGTCCATGAGCGTTGTGGCGATTATCCCGGCGCGCTTTGGATCGACCCGGCTGCCGGGCTAAGCCCTTAGCTCAAATCGGCGGCCGGCCGATGATTCAACATGTCTACGAGAACGCGGCAAAGGCTAAAGTGCTGGACCGGGTGATCGTCGCCACCGACGATCGGCGCATTGAAGCGGTGGTGAAAGGATTCGGCGGCGAAGTTGTGATGACCTCAGCCGGTCATAACAGCGGCACCGACCGTTTGGCCGAGGTGGCGCGCAAGATCAAGGCCGAACTGCTGGTGAACGTCCAGGGCGATTTGCCGTTTATTAGCGCCAAAACGATTGGTCAGGCGGTGCAGCCGTTGCGGCGCAATCGCGATATCCCGATGGGCACGGTATGCACGGCGATTTACCATGAGTCCGAATGGCGCAATCCGAATATCGTGAAAGTGCTCACAGACAGGGCCAGGTTGGCGTTGTTTTTTACCCGGGCGCCAATACCTTTCCGGCGCAATGACGGCATTGATCCCAACGGCAAAAAGATTGCTGGGCGGAATCAGCGCCGACTTTGGGGCTATCGTCATCTCGGCCTATATGTTTATCGGCGGGATTTCCTATTGAAATTCGCCCGGCTGCGGCCGACCGCGTTGGAGCAAATTGAAAGTTTGGAACAGTTACGCGCCTTGGAAAACGGCTATAGTATTTACGTCGCGCAGGTCGACGAGCGGTCGGTGGAGGTGGATACACCAGCCGATCTCCTGCGGGCGGAGAGTTATTTGAAGCGACGTTCGAACTGAGAGGTGGCAATGGCGACGATAAAAACTAAATATATTTTCGTCACGGGCGGTGTGGTGTCATCTTTGGGCAAGGGGCTGGCGGCGGCTTCCATCGGCGCGCTTTTGGAAAGCCGCGGTCTCAAGGTGACGATCTTGAAGATGGATCCCTACATCAACGTCGATCCGGGCACCATGAGCCCGTATCAACATGGCGAGGTGTTCGTCACCGACGACGGCGCTGAGACCGATATGGACCTCGGTCACTACGAACGCTATGTGTCCACCGCCATGGGGCGGAAAAACAACTGCACCACCGGGCAGATTTACGAGACGGTTATTGGCAAGGAGCGGCGCGGCGATTACCTCGGCGGCACCGTCCAGGTAATTCCGCATATCACCGACGAGATCAAACGGCGCATCTTCGCCGCCGCCGAAGGCTTCGATATCGCCATCGGCGAAGTTGGCGGCACGGTGGGCGATATCGAAGGTCTACCGTTCTTGGAAGCGGTGCGCCAAGTGGCCTGGGACTTGGGCCGGGAGAATGTTCTCTATATTCACCTGACTCTGGTTCCCTATATTACCGGCGGCGGCGAGCTCAAAACCAAGCCGACCCAGCATAGCGTCAAAGAGCTGACCGGTTTGGGGATACAGCCCGATATTCTGCTCTGCCGCACCGATCGTATACTTGACAAGAAAATCAAAAATAAGATCGCCCATTTTTGTAACGTCGCCGAAAACGCCGTGATCACGGCGAAGGATGTTGAGTGGATTTACGAAGTGCCGTTGGTGTTTCACGAGGAAGGGCTCGACGAGCGGGTCGTCGAAAAGCTCAACATCTGGACCGGTGCGCCGCACCTGGAGCGCTGGCAAAAAGTCGTCGACGTCCTGAAAAACCCCAAGGACTCGATTCGCATCGCCGTAGTCGGCAAGTACATGAGTTTGAAGGAGTCGTACAAGAGTCTTTTTGAAGCGTTGGTTCATGGCGGAATCGCTAATGAGGTCAAAGTCGAGATTGAATGCATCGAAGCGGAACAAATCGAGCAGGAAGCCGCCGAGATCTTGCTGAAAAACGTCGACGGTGTGCTCATTCCCGGCGGCTTCGGCGACCGCGGCAGCGAGGGAAAAATCGCTGCAATCCGTTACGCCCGCGAAAACGGCATCCCATTTTTCGGCATTTGCCTGGGCATGCAAATGGCGGTGGTGGAATTTGCCCGCAACGTTTGCGCTTTGGAGCGCGCCAACTCCGCGGAATTCGACTTGCAAACCGCTCATCCAGTGATTCATCTGATGGAAGAGCAGAAAGCCATCGACACCAAAGGCGGCACCATGCGCTTGGGCAGCTACCCTTGCGTGCTGCAGAATGAAACTCTCGCCGCCAAGTTGTATGGCCGGGAAAAAATTTCCGAGCGGCACCGCCATCGCTACGAGTTCAACAATAACTACCGGGCCGAGTTCGGCGCCAGAGGGATGGTGTTGAGCGGCTTGTCGCCGGACAGCGCGCTGGTGGAGATCATTGAGCTGCGCGGCCATCCCTGGTTTCTCGGCTGCCAGTTCCACCCGGAGTTCAAATCGCGGCCCATGGACAGCCACCCGCTGTTCCGCGGTTTTGTCGAGGCGGCGTTACAGAACCGCCGCTCGTTGGCGGATACGCCGCGTATGAAGATTGTCCGCACGTGATTGGGGACCGTTAAGACCTGATGCCCACGAGATTGATTAAGATCGGTAACGTAGCGATCGGCGCTGACGGACCGCTGGCGGTGATTGCTGGGCCTTGCGTTATCGAAAGCAAGGAATCGGCACTGCGCCACGCTGCGGCGCTCAAAGAACGCGCCGACCGCGTCGGCGTGCCGTATATTTTCAAGGCGTCCTACGACAAGGCTAATCGCAGCTCGGCCGATTCGTTTCGCGGGCTCGGTCTCGATCAGGGCTTGGCGATTCTTGCCGAAGTCAAAGCAAAGATTGGCGTGCCGGTGCTCACCGATGTGCATGAAAGCGCTCAAGTGGCGGCGGTCAAAGAGGTTGCCGACATTCTGCAAATCCCGGCGTTCCTGTGCCGCCAGACCGATTTCGTTGCCGCGGTGGCCCAGTCCGGCAGAGTCGTCAACGTCAAGAAGGGGCAATTCCTCGCGCCCTGGGACATGCGCAACGTCATCGACAAGATTCTCTCCACCGGTAATCAGCAGATCCTCGTCACCGAGCGCGGCGCGTCATTTGGCTATAATAATTTAGTATCCGATATGCGCTCCCTCGTGGTAATGCGCGAAATGGGCTATCCCGTGGTCTTTGACGCGACTCATAGTTTGCAGCTGCCGGGCGGTTTGGGCAATGCTTCCGGCGGTGAGCGCAAGTATATTCCGGCCCTGGCGCGCGCCGGAGTCGCCACCGGCATCGATGCTCTATTCATGGAAGTGCATGAGAACCCTGACCAAGCGTTGAGCGATGGGCCCAATTCTTTGGCGCTGGAAAACTTTGAAGCCCTGCTCCGCAAGGTCAAGGAGATCGACGCTCTGGTCAAAGGGCTTTGATACCGTGAACAAGCAAACCGTTCTCAGTCGTGCCGCCGAGGTTTTGCGGATGGAGGCCCAAGGGCTGTTGTCCGTCATCGACCACCTGGATGAAAATTTCGTCCGCGCGGTCGAGCTGATGCAAGGCTGCAAGGGTAAGGTGGTGGTGACCGGCGTCGGCAAATCGGGCCTGATCTGCGCCAAAATCGCCGCGACCTTGTCGAGCACCGGCACGCCGGCATTTTATCTCCATTCCGGCGACGCTGTGCACGGCGATCTCGGTATGGTGATGCCGGACGATATCGTGGTTGCGGTTTCCAATAGCGGCGAGACCGATGAAATTCTCAAGCTACTGCCCCATTTCAAACATCATGGCCTTAAGCTGATCGTGATCACCGGCAATCCGGAGTCGACTCTCGCGCAAGCGGGTGAACTGGTGCTTAACGTTAGCGTCAAGGAGGAGGCCGGTCCCCTCGGCCTGGCGCCGACCACCAGCACCACGGTCGCCATGGCCATGGGCGACGCCCTCGCGGTGGTTTTACTCGAGCAGAAAGGCTTCAATCAAGCGGACTTCGCCATGCGCCATCCCGGCGGTATCCTCGGCCGCAAGCTGCTCTTGCGGGTTGAAGATTTGATGTTCCGCGGCGCGCGATTGCCTTTGGTTCGTGAGACCACCAGTGTAAAGGAAGCGCTGTTCGAGATCACCGCGAAGCGCCTCGGCGTCACCGGAGTAACCAACGAAAACCATCAGCTCGTCGGTATTCTGACCGACGGTGATTTACGGCGAGGGTTGGAGAACAAGGGGCAGATTCTCTCCCTGCCGGCGAGAGATTTAATGACGCATAATCCCAAAACTATTCCCGCCGACACTTTGGCGAGCGAGGCGGTCGCGGTCATGGAAAAATTTTCGATAACTTCTTTATTCGTGCTTGAACATGAGACCAAGAATCCGGTCGGCATCGTTCACTTGCACGATTTGGTCAAAGCCGGCCTTTAGCGTCTCGCAGTGAAAACCAAACCAGCCTCGCTGCGCCGAAAGGCGGCGAACATTCGCCTGCTGCTGTTGGACGTCGATGGTGTGCTCACCGACGGGCGCATCATCATCGACGACCGCGGTGTCGAGACCAAACATTTTCACGTCCGCGACGGTCTGGGAATCTCATTGTTGAAACGTAGCGGTATCGAGGTAGGTTTTATCACCGGACGATCGTCTCGCGTCGTCCGCCACCGCGCTAACGATCTGCGGGTCACGCTGTTATTCCAAGGTGTGCAGGACAAGCTGCGGGTCTATGAACGGATCAAAAAGAAGCGCCGCCTGACCGACGCACAAATTGCCTATGTTGGCGACGACATCATCGATTTACCGGTGCTGCGGCGGGTGGGGTTGGCGGTAGTGGTTGGCGATGGTTCGGCAGAACTCAAGCCGCTTGCTGACTACGTTACCGTGGCTAGGGGCGGCATGGGTGCCGTACGCGACGTCGCCGAGTTGATCCTTAAAGCCCAGAATAAATGGTCGGACTTACTGCCTCTTTAAGCAAATCCTTAATTACTCCAGCAGTTTACCTCTTTGCAAAGCAAATATCGTGCCTATTCCTTTACAGGAATTCGTAAGAGTGGTATTTTTGCATCTACTTTGCTGAACTGATTATGCGCAAAACCAGACGGGCTATCTTACTTTCGGTGATTCTTCTTTCTCTCGGCGGGGTGGCTTTCAAGGTCGCCGAGGTCGTGCAGAAGATGATGAAAGTTGACGTAAAAAATCCTGTCGCTGTCCTCGATGCCTTGCCAGATACCGTGTTGCAGATCAAGGATTTTCATCGCGCCAAGATCGAGAACGGCCGCAAGGTATGGGAGCTTTTCGGCGACGAGGCGAGTTACCAGAAGGACAAGCGGGAAGCTGTAATCACGCGTCCACGGTTCCTGTATTACGATAAGAAGGATGAGGCGGCGGAAACTTCGGCTGAAGTGGCTCATGTTTTCCTGAACGAGAAGGAGCTCGAACGGTTGGAACTCAAGGGCGGTGTCCGGGTCGCTATGAAGGGTTATGTCCTGACTTCGGACGCAGCCAACTATCTACCCGCCAAGGAGCAGATCTCGTTACCAAGCCGAACCCAGGTCATCGGCGAAGGCATTTCAATTGAGGGAGCGAGCATGGAAGTGGAATTAGAGGGGAAGAAGATTCGCATGGTGCGTGATGTCAAGACCAAGATCGAGCCGGAAAAACTCGCCAACAAAAAATCCCAGGCCGCGAACAGACCAAGGGTCGGGGGATGACATGACGCAGAAAATCCTCTCGGCGATCGTATTGGGAGTTTCCTTGGCGGTTTCCTTTCCTGCCATGCGAGCCGAGGCTGCGGCAGCGGAGGAGAAAAAGACCGTCAACGCCTTCGAGTTCAATAAAAAGGACCCGATCTACATCACCGCCGACTGGATGGAAGTCGATCAGGCGAAGAACACGATCGTTTACAAAGGCCGGGTCGTTGCCGTGCAGTCCGATATGACCATGCGCAGTGACACGCTGACTGCTTATTATGACCCTGAGATGAAACAGATGAAACAGATTGTCTTGGATGGCAAGGTCAATGCAACCCAGGGCGCGCGCGTTGCCACCGGCGATCGGGCGGTTTTCGACGAGAAAGCCAAGACAGTCACTCTTACCGGTAATCCAGTGATGCGCCAAGGCAATAATCAGGTCAGTGGAGCGAAGGTGGTCTACTTCATCGAACAGGATCGCGCCTTAGTCGAAGGTGACGGCAAGACCAGAGTTTCTGCAACCATTTTCCCTGAGGAGTTGAAGAGCCGGGAGCAGGGGGATGCCAAGTCGAAATGAGTGTCCTCAAGGCAGTGTCGGTTGCCAAAGTGTACAGTGGCCGGCGGGTAGTCGATGGAGTCAGCTTGGCGGTCCAAGGCGGCGAAGTGGTCGGCTTGTTAGGCCCCAACGGCGCCGGTAAGACAACTACGTTTCATATGATGGTTGGTTTAATTCAGCCCGATGAAGGAAAGGTTTTGCTAAACGACGACGATCTTACCGAAGCACCGATCTACCAGCGCGCCCGCGCCGGGATCAGCTATCTGCCGCAGGAATCTTCGGTATTTCGCCGTCTGACGGTCGAACAGAATCTGCTGGCGATTCTGCAAACTCTCGATTTGAACGGTGCCGACCAAAAAGAACGGGCCGGCGCGCTTATGAAGATGCTCGGCGTGAGTCATCTCGCGACCCACAAGGCGTTTACCTTATCCGGTGGCGAACGGCGGCGCGTCGAGATTGCCAGAGCGTTGGTGCTCTCGCCATTTTTTCTCTTGCTCGACGAACCCTTTACCGGCATCGATCCGATCGCCGTGGCGGAGATCCAAAAAATCGTCCGCAACCTAGTTACCAGCGGAATCGGCATATTAATTACCGATCATAACGTCAGAGAGACCTTGGGTATCTGCGACCGGGCTTACATCGTCAACCAAGGGACGATTTTGGAGGAGGGCACGCCGCAATTCATTGCCGCCAGCCCGAAAGCACGAAAATTCTATTTGGGAGAAGGCTTTAAGTTCTAATCATGGCAGGTCTAAATTTACACCAAGTTCAAAAGCTGGCTCAGACGCTGGTGATGACGCCGCAGTTACAGCAGGCGATCAAGTTATTGCAGTTGTCCCGCGTCGAGCTCGAAGAAATGGTTCTAAAAGAGCTGCAAGAAAACCCAGCTCTCGAAGAGGGCGCCACGGACGAACCCGAAGTCGCCGAGCCGCCGCGCGCCGAAACCAAGAGCGAACCGACCGAAGAGTTCGCCGAATTGGTGGCGCCGCGCGAGCCCAACACGGTGGACAAGATCGGCACCTTGGATTGGCAAGAGTATATCGATAGCCATTCCAACGGCGTGCATAGCTCGCTCACCGCCGAGGCGATGTCCGACGACGGCGACTCGCCGCCGTCGTGGGAAAATAGCCTAACTAAGAAGACTTCCCTGGAAGATCATCTGATTTGGCAGTTGCGTTTGTCGAAGATCAGCGAACGGGAATCGAACATCGGCTTCTACATCATCCAGAATATAAGTGAGAACGGTTATCTGGCTCTGACCCTCGATGAAGTTTGCAGTGCCGTGGAATGTACCCCCGCGGAAGCGGAAGCGGTGCTCAAGCGCATCCAGTTTTTCGATCCGGTGGGGGTGGCCGCGCGGGACCTGCGCGAGTGTCTTCTGGTGCAGCTGGAAAACCTAAAGCTCAAGGATAGCCTGGCGGCGCGCATTGCCGACGGCTACTTGAATTATCTCGAGTCGAAGCGCTATGAAAAGCTCGCTAAGGATCTCGGCGTCACCGTCGATGAGATCGCCGACGCGGCGCACTTAATCGCTTCGCTGGAACCGAAACCGTCCCGCGGTTTCGAGCAAGACGATGTGCGCACCGTGCTGCCCGATGTTTTCGTCGAGAAAATCAGCGGCGAATGGGTGATTTATCTGAACGACGACGGCGTGCCGCGGCTGCGCGTGAGCTCGCTGTATCGCCGCATGGCCGGACAGGAGGGAGCCGAGGAAGAGCAGGCCCGGCAGTACCTGCAGGAAAAAGTTCGGGCGGCGACCTGGCTGATTAAGAGCATTCAACAGCGCCAGGCGACGCTGATGAAGGTCACCCAGAGCATTTTCAAATTTCAGGAAGAGTTTCTCGATCATGGGGTGAGCCATTTGAAACCCATGGTGTTGCGCCAGGTCGCCGACGATATTTCCATGCACGAATCAACGGTGAGCCGGGCGACGGCGAACAAATACGTGCATACGCCCCAGGGCTTGTTCGAGCTCAAATTTTTCTTTCAGAGCGGCTTGATGAGCCGCGGCGGCGACGATGTTGCCAGTGAGAGCGTCAAGGAAAAAATTCGCGCGATCGTTGCCGGCGAAGATCCTCGCAAGCCCTACAGCGACCAGCATATCGCCGTGATGCTGTCCGACGATTCCATCGAAATCGCCCGCCGCACCGTAGCTAAGTACCGCGAAGCCATGGGCGTCCTGCCGTCGTCCAAGCGGCGCCATTTTATCCGCAAGTAGCCGGTTCGGAGTTGTGCGGGCGATGACCGGTATTCAAATCGTTGTTGGGTTTTGTCAAGCCACGCCGACTCTGGCTGGAAAATAATCAGAGCCGTCGCGGCTTAGCGGCAAAAGGAAAGTTTGTGAAGATTATCGATTTTGTCAGCGTTCACACCGTCATACCCGCACTTGTCAACCGCGACAAAAGCTCGGTGTTGGAAGAACTCGCGGCAGGGTTAGCCGCCGAGCACCAGAACTTAGAGCAAGAACAAGTTCTCGCCGTGCTTAAGGAACGGGAACGGATCAGTTCGACGGCGATCGGTGACGGCGTGGCGATACCCCACGGCAAACTGCCTGGCCTAGATAAGATCTACGGTCTGTTTGCGCGCAGCCCGGCGGGCGTCGACTTCAATTCTCTCGATGGCGGCCCAACTCACCTGTTTTTTGTCCTGATCGCACCGGAGAACGCCGCCACCGATCACTTAAAAGCGCTGGCGCGCATTTCCCGATTGTTGAAGGACGAATCCTTTCGTCAACATTTAATGGCGGGCAGCACCAAACAGGAGCTGTTTCAACTGATTAGCGCGGCAGACGACAAATTTTAATCGTCCAGTTATGGTATGGCCAACGGCTTAGACATCTTTATTATCACCGGTCTTTCCGGTTCCGGTAAGAGCTTTGCGATTCGCGCCCTCGAAGACAACGGTTTTTTTTGCATCGATAATCTGCCGGCGCCGCTGATCCCGAAATTCGTCGAGCTTTGCCAAGGTTACCAAGAAGATATCATGCGCATCGCCTTGGGCGTCGATGTGCGCGGCAGTCAATTTCTGCGTAAGTTGCCGGAGGTGCTGACGGATGTGCGCGGCGGCGGCCATCATGTTCAAGTGCTGTTTTTTGACGCGTCCGATGACGTGTTGTTGCGACGTTTCAGTGAAACCCGGCGGCCTCATCCCTCGGCCGCCGGCGGTTCCGTCCAGGACGGTATTGCGCGGGAGCGCATAGCCTTGGAGTCGATCCGTGCTTTGGCCGACAAGGTGATCGATACCAGCGACTTCAATGTGCATGAGCTCAAGCGCGAGATGGAGCAGCAGTTTTGCGATGCCCCATCGGCGCGCCGCATGACGCTGTTTCTAACTTCTTTCGGATACAAGTTCGGGATTCCCCACGACACCGATGTGATCCTCGACGTGCGCTTCCTGCCCAATCCTTATTTCGTCAACGAGTTGCGCGGCAAGAGCGGCCTCGACCGGGAAGTCGAGGAGTATGTTCTGGGCAATGCCGAAACCCGCGCCTTTCTCGATCGTCTTTACGCGCTCTTGGAGTTTACTTTGCCGCTCTACGAACGTGAGGGCAAAAGCAGCTTGACGCTAGGGCTCGGTTGCACCGGTGGCCGCCACCGTTCCGTCGCCTTGGTCGAAGAGCTGCAAAAGCGCTTCGGTGGAGGTAGTTTGCGCGTGCATGTCAAGCATCGGGACATCGACAAATAAGTTTATGAGCAAAGTCGTAAAGAAGATCGAAATCAAGAATAAGTTGGGAGTGCACGCGCGCGCGGCCGCGCTGCTGGTGCAGACCGTCAACAAGTTTTCCGCACAGATCAGTTTTTCCGCTGACGGCCAAACCACCGATGGCCGGAGCATTTTGGGGGTGATGTCCTTGGGAGTTCCGCAGGGCAGCAAGATTCAGATCGAGGCCACCGGCGAAGATGCCGAAAAGGCGGTAAAAGCGCTCGAAAAGCTCATCGACGCTCGCTTCAACGAGAGCGAATAAGGTTGATTCGACACCCTCGATCCGATATTATCACCAGATTGTAATTTTCTATTTATAGATCGTTGGAGGTCTTCCTGATGGCCGGCAAAAATTTCTTATTCACTTCGGAGTCCGTTTCGGAAGGGCATCCGGATAAGTTATGCGATCAAGTATCCGATGCCATACTCGACGCTCACCTGGCCGGGGACCCCGATAGCCGTGTTGCCTGCGAGAGCTTAGCTAAAACTGGGATGGTCGTTGTTGCTGGCGAAATCACCAGTAGGACCAAGGTTCCATATGTCGACATCGTGCGCGATGTCGTGCGCGACATCGGTTACACGGATTCATCGATGGGTTTCGACGGCAACACCTGCGCGATTCTCACCGCCATTGAGCAACAGTCGCCGGATATTTCTCAGGGGGTCACCGAAGGCCAAGGTTTGCACAAGGAACAAGGCGCCGGCGATCAAGGCATGATGTTTGGCTACGCCTGCGACGAAACGCCGGAACTGATGCCGTTCCCGATTCAGATGGCGCATAGCCTAGTTCATTATCTCGCCAAGGTTCGTAAAGGCGGCGAAGCTTATTTTCTCCGCCCCGACAGCAAATCCCAGGTCACGGTCGAGTATCGCGACGGCAAACCGGTCAAAGTTAAAAACGTCGTGATCTCAACGCAGCATAGCGCCGATGTCGAGTACGCTAAACTGCGCGAAACCATCATCGACGGCGTCATCAAAGCCGTGATCCCTGCTGAGTATTTGGACAAAGACACGATTTTTCACGTCAACCCGACGGGCCGATTTGTTGTCGGGGGCCCGCAAGGGGATTGCGGTCTGACCGGCCGCAAAATTATCGTCGACACCTATGGCGGCATGGGCCGCCATGGCGGCGGCGCATTCTCGGGCAAAGACCCGTCGAAGGTCGATCGCAGCGCGGCTTACATGGCGCGCTACGTCGCTAAGAACATCGTTGCCGCGGAGCTCGCCCAACGCTGCGAAGTACAGCTGGCTTATGTCATCGGTGTGGCGCAACCGGTTTCGGTGCTCGTCGATACCTTCGGCACGGCGACGATTCCAGAGGACAAGATCGCCAAAATCGTTCAAGAAAGTTTTGATCTAAGCCCCAAGGGCATCATTCAAACTCTCGATCTAAAGCGGCCGATCTATCGCGCCACGGCAGCCTACGGCCACTTTGGCCGGGCTCCGGAAGAGGGTATGTTTACCTGGGAAAAAACCGATCGCGCGGCCGATCTCAAGAAAGCGGCTGGGCGGGTCTAGCGACCGCACGCCTGGCGCTCTGCCGTCATTTTTCGTACTCAAGATTACAATATGCGAGCAGGGTGCGCGACGCGCACCCTGTATTTTACCAACAATTGTTTGGCTAAACCATTCATTTCGACTAACTGACGAGAGGAAATCGACAAAATGGCGGGAAAGAAATACGACGTTAAAGATATGCGATTGGCCGATGGCGGGAAAAAGCGGATTCTCTGGGCCGGTCAGGATATGCCGGTGTTGCAGCGGGTGAAAGAACGCTTTGCCAAAGAAAAACCGCTGCGCGGCATGCGTTTCTCGGCATGTTTGCATGTCACCGCCGAGACCGCGAACTTGGTGCAAGCTCTCAAAGCCGGGGGCGCCGACGTGGTACTCTGCGCTTCTAATCCGCTGTCGACCCAAGACGATGTCGCCGCATCGCTGGTCAAGCACGATAAGATTCCGACCTACGCGATCAAAGGCGAAGACAACAAGTCCTACTATCGCCATCTGCGCGCCGCGCTCGATCATAAGCCGGTCATTACCATGGATGACGGCGCCGATTTGGTCTCTTTGCTGCACACGGGCTACGCTCATTTACTGCCTAACTTAGTGGCGAGCATGGAAGAAACCACCACGGGCGTGATTCGTTTGCGCGCTTTGGAAAGAGACGGTGCGTTGAAGATTCCCGTCATCGCCGTCAACGACGCTGCGACCAAGCACCTGTTCGACAACCGCTATGGCACCGGCCAGTCGACCATCGATGGCGTGATTCGCGCCACCGACATGCTCATCGCTGGCAAACGCGTGGTGGTTGCTGGCTACGGCTGGTGCGGCAAGGGTGTGGCGTCGCGCGCGCGCGGCATGGGCGCCAAAGTAGTTGTCACCGAAGTCGACCCGGTGCGTGCCCTGGAAGCGGCCATGGACGGTTTAGAAGTGATGACCATGAAAGAAGCCGCGCGAGTCGGCGACCTGTTTATTACGCTAACTGGCGATATGCATGTGATCGCCGAAGAACATCTCAAATTGATGAAAAGCGGCGCGGTGATCTGTAACTCCGGCCACTTTGATATCGAGATCGACATCAAGGCGCTGACCAAGCTGGCGACGCGGGTCGAGAAAAATGTTCGCAACTTTGTCGATGCCTATGTCTTGCCCGGCGGCCGAAGAATTTACTTGATCGGCGAAGGCCGACTGGTGAACTTAGCCGCGGCCGAAGGCCATCCGGCTTCGGTCATGGACATGAGTTTTGCCACTCAGGCATTAGCATCGGAGTGGGCGGTGAAAGCCCGTAAGACTCTCACCCCGAAAGTGTACGAAGTGCCGGTGGCGGTGGAGAACTGGGTCGCCAAGTTGAAACTTGGCTCCATGGGCATCCGCATCGACGCCCTGACCAAAGAGCAGCAGCATTATCTAACCTCTTGGGATCACGGCACGTAAGCTCGATTTGCTATCCCGTTCAAAAGGCTCCGCTAGCGTGATCGCTGTCGGAGCTTTTTTTTTGGAATTTGGAATTTGTAATCTTTCAGCCCAGCTTGACGAGCAGTATCTCATCGGACTAATAATTCGCTAGTTCACAAAAACAGCCATTATGCTGAAGGAGGTTCCATGTCTGCAGTGCAAAAGTTTATCGCGTCCGCGCGCATGCTTCACGCCGAGGAAACCGATCCGGCAAAACGCTGGGAGAAAATGACCCCTCTCCTTGAGGAGCTGATTGCCGACCCGGCGGTGAAAGAACAGTCGAAGCAGTGGCCCGATTGCTCTCAGGGCGGTGAGCGCGCCGAGAATTTGCTTTTCTATGAGGATCCCGACTACAAATTCGTCATCAACGGCTTGATCAAGGCGCCGCATACACGCACGGCGATCCACGATCATGCGCATAACTGGACGCTTTACGGCGTGCTCGACGGTTCCGAATCCATTGAGCGTTATGAACGGGTCGATGATCGGTCGAAGCCAGACTACGCCGAGGTGCGCAAGTCGGTGAACGTCAAAGTGAGTGCAGGCAAGATCGACTTGGTGCCGCCCTATGCGATTCACGCCGAGGAGAGCGGCGACGAACGGACTGTAGCGATCATCGTCCGCGCCGAAAAGGCCGGCGGTTTTCTCCAGGGACGCTACGACCCGGCAACCAACAAATATTGGCAGGGCTACGGACCTAAGCAGCTGCCATTTGCGCTTAAATGAGATCAGTTGATTTCGCTCATTCTATTTTAGCGAGGTCATGATGGCTGACACAGGCAGCGACGCGAAACCGCGCATCGCGGTTTTTTCCGGACCGACGGCGACGATTCAAAACAGCGAGCCGTTGGTAACCAGCAACAAGGCGCGCGAAAAGTACGGCGTGCCTGTTCGCGCCAACAAAGACGGCTCGCCGATGCGTTTCGACGTGCTGCGCGCGCAGCGCTTGGCTGCGCCGGTGACGGTTTATGTCGAGCAATTCAGCGCCCACCCGCTCGAGAGAGACCATGCCGAGCTCTATGCGCCACCGGACGGCTATCTCGACGCAGCCGGTAATTTTCACAAGGAACGCACCGGTCCCGGCGACAAGCCGGTTTACGAGATTACGCTCGAACCTGAAGACGGTCTCTACCCGCTGCCCTACATGGCGCGCCAAGCTAACGGAAAGCCATGGGAGATGGACGGCACGGAAAAAAATATTACTGCCGAACGGGTGCGCGTGCCGTTCTTTCCCGACGGCTCGCGCTTGTTTGAAGAGATCGACCGATTGGGTATCTCCGACGAAGGCGTGGGGTGTTTGCTTACAGCCAAAGCTGCATTCGACTTTTACCGCGCACTGCCGTCAGGCGGTTACGCGACAGGTCGCCGTGAGAGCGAACGCACCGATATCGGCACTGGCGACATTCCGCCCGAGATTCGTGGCAGTGATTTCTTTCCCTACCGTCCCGGTTATCTACGAAAAGAACCCCCCATGGCAGCGCTGGCACGGTTGACCAACGTCGTTCAACAAGCTTTGCGCGGTGGAAGCTATTTAGGTGCCATCTGGCTCGAAGGCAGCCCGTTTGTCGAAGAGACGACGTACTGGCTCAATCTGTTGATCGACACCACAGTGCCTATCGTTGGTAATTCCTCGCAGCGTCCGCATGGCGCCATCGGCAATGACGGCGACCGCAATATCGTCGATTCGGTGAATTACATCACGTCGAAGATTTGGGCCGATGACAACGGCCATGACGATATCGGCGCGGTAGCGATTCTCGACGAGCAGATATTCACCGCGCGCGATGTGCAAAAAGCCGATGCCCGTCCCGGCGGCTACATCGCTACCGGCGGCCATGGCGGTATCATCGGCAGGATGGGCCATCCCGGCGCGCCGCAGTTTTCTTTCAAACCGATCAAGCGGCATACCCATCGATCGCTGGTGAATCTGCGCCAGTTGCCGCGCAGTGTCCAAGGTTCAACGGTTCAACGTTCAACGATCGGAATCATCGCGGTGCCGATCAAGGATGCCGCGGGTAATTTATTGGCGCCGGCGATTCCGAAAGTTACCATCGTCAAGCATGCGCGCTACTTGCCTGAGGACACCTCCGGCGACGCCAGCAGCGAAGTCGATATTCTCGCGCGCATTGAAAACAATCTGCGCATCTCGCCGCTTGCCGGCTTCGTTGCCGAAGGCTCAGCTCCTTTTGGCGCCATGAGCAACTCGGTGGACGCGGCGTTAAAGCGCGCGACCTACAGCGGCATGCCGGTGGTCAAAGTCGGCCGCGGCAACGCCGGCGGTTTTGTCGATGCCACGCGCGATCCGCTGGCGATTGCCGGCAGCAATTTGACCGCGACCAAGGCGCGGCTGTTGTTAATGGCGTGCTTGTTGAAGTTGGGTTGTTTACCGCCGGCGGCGGATGCGGCCAAACCGACCGACGCGGAAACCGACGCGACCAAAGCGAAATTGAAAGAATACCAGGAAATTTTTGATACCCACTGAAGCGCAGCAACTCGGAGGAAGTTTCGATGTCAGGAAAACATGGGCATAGACCCTTCGAGGGTCATATGCACGACTACATGGCGCATATCAAAGCGGTCGAAGAGGATCTGGAGTATTACCGGGCCAAGCGCTTCGAGCCGCGGATTTTCTATTTACTCCGGCGTAACGTCGTGACGTTTTACGACCTGCTCAAAGTGCGCTCGACGCTTAAAAAGAAAGATCATTTCTTCAAGATGGCCAAGCCCCAGGGGAAAAACGTCGAAGCGCGGGTGCGCTATTTGGAAGAATGGCTCGATGAGTATGTCAAAGGCATCGCCTTGGTTTCAGCGCGCACCGTCGAAGGCATGGACATGGTCACCGAGGACAACCGCAAAGAGCGCGGCGACTACGACGAGTTTTTCAAGATCAAGAAGAAAGAACACCATGGCACCCTCGAAGAGCGAATGGTGAACCTGGAGCAAGATCTAAACGACTATCAGGAGTTGCTGGAAGTATTCGTCCAAGCGTTGATCAAGCGCGGCTGGGCGACGCGCGAAGACTTAGCACAGCGCTGGAAGCAATTACACGAAGAACGGCCCTGGGCCGGCGGCGTTATCGTCGCCAAGGCTTGGACCGACCCGGAGTTCAAACAGGCGTTGCTCGATACCGGCCGCGAGGCGCTCAGAGAAATGGGCGTGCATCAGGGCAAGGTTGGCAAATTGGTCGTTGTCGAAAATACCGAAAAGACGCACAACGTTATCGTCTGCACGCTATGCTCCTGTTATCCTTACGACATCCTCGGTGACACTCCGTGGTGGTACAAGCACGAAAGCTACCGCGCCAACATCGTGCAAAACCCGCGCGCCTGCGTGAAGGACATGTTTCAGCTTGAGTTTCCGCAGTGATAAAGAACTGCGGGTTTGGGATAGCACCTCCGACGTGCGTTACTTCGTCTTGCCTCAACGTCCTGCTGGCACCGAGGGCATGTCGGAACCAGAATTGGCCAAGCTGGTCACGGTCGATAGTTTGATCGGCGCGGGCTATGCGTTGGAGCCTTCGCAATTGCGCGCCAGAGAAGCAGCCCATGTCGAGCCGGAAATGCCGCGCGTCCGGCCTGACTGAGAACGGTGATGAGCGATACCATTAGCAGATATAAAATCGGCGACGCCGTCATGGTCGCCAATGAAAACCCAGCCGGCAACCCGCGCACGCCACGTTACATTCGCGGCAAGCGCGGCGTCATCGGCCTAGTCCATGGCATCCTGGAAAACATCCGCGATCACCGCGGCATTCACAATCCGCTTTACACCGTCAAATTCGATTTAAGCGAGCTATCGACCTGCCACGATACGGACACGATCTGGGTCGATGTGCACGAGGAGTGGCTGAGTAGCGTCAGGCCGGACAGTTAGCGTCATAGAGTATTTTTAGTCTCGGTTAACTCCACACTTGCTTTGCCGTCTCGACGATCGTATCCAGCTTCTTCCACATCTCATCTTCGCTCAAAACTTTCGAGTCGATGCCGCCGAAGCCGCATTGCGGGCTTAACGCGAGTTGGTCGATTGCCAGGTATTGAGTCGCTTTATCGATGCGGCGTTTCAGATCGTCGACGGTTTCCATGTCGGAGTTCTTGGTCGAGACCAATCCTAGGACGACGATTTTGTCTTTGGGAACTAGGCGCAGCGGTTCGAAGCCGCCGGCGCGGTCGCTGTCGTATTCCAAAAGCAGTCTTTGATGTCTGAGCGTGTTGAAGAGTTTCTCGGCGATGGCGTCGTAGGAGCCTTCGCGGTGCCATTGGGGGACGAGCTTGCCGGTTTGCGGATCGATGGTACGGGCGTTACCGCGGCAGATATGAATTCCGAAAGTCACGCCGGGAAAACCTTCGATCAGCGCGTTGTCGGCCTCGATGGAGCGTTGGAAATTTCGTTCCGGCTCCTCGCCACGAGAACGCATTCTCTCCAGCGAAACTTTATCGACATAGGCGGTGTAGCCGGGGGCGTCGATCTGGATGTACTTGCAGCCGGCTTTCACGAGCTCGGCGATCATTTGCCGTTCGATGGCAACGATATGCTCGACGAAGTCGTCGAGGCCTTTGTAGAGATTCAACGACGCTTCCCATTTGAAGCGCTGGGCGATGCGATCAGGGCCGAGGATCGTGACTTTGGCCGGGACGTTGGAGACGCTCTGGGCATAGCGGTATTCTTCAAGCGGCAGGTTGCGCACCACCTGTAATCTTTGCGCGGCGCCTCGCCGAGTGACGATCGCGGGGCCGGCTTCGTCAAAGTTTTGCTCCGCGCGCTCCAGCGGAGTTTCGTTCAAGTCGCGTTTCTCGTAGTAGAGAGCGATATTTTTCGGCACGTCGAAGCCGGTGACGCATTCGGAAAAGCTCTCTTGAAAGCTATGGCGGCGAAACTCGCCGTCGGTGACGACGGGATAGCCGTGACTTTCCTGCTGCGCGATGACGTCGCGGATCGCCTGGTCTTGCGCTTGGGTCAATGCATCTTTGGATGCTTGACCGCGGTCGAAGCGGGCAAAGATCTCTTTGAGCTGCGCCGGCCGCACCATGCTGCCGATATGGTCGACGCGCAGATTGTCTAACGGATTAGCTGCCATATCTATCCTCCAAGATTGCTCGAAGTGGTCGCGAATGAACTCTTCTCTAACATGGCGACTACATAAAATGCACGAAGATCGAGTTTGCGAGCATGAGCCCTTTGGCGGTGAAGCGGAGAAATTCGCCTTGCTCCATTAAGAGTTCACCTTCGATCCAGGTATCGATCTGCGGATAAAATTGCCGCGCTGTTTGGCCGAAACGTTGACGGAAAGCGTCGGCGCGGATGCCTTCGGTCATACGCAAGCCCAGGAACATGAACTCGGCCGCCGCTTTGTGAGCGTCGATGGACTCTCGTTCGGCAACGGCTTGGCGGGTGTCGTCAATCTGAGTCATGTATTTGGCCGGGCTTTTCTCATTGTTCCAGCGTCGTCCGGTTACACCGTCGTCATTGCGGCGATAGCTGTGGGCGCCGGCGCCGAGGCCGAGATAATCGCCGCTATGCCAATAATTCACATTATGGCGCGAGTGAAACCACCGACGTGCATAGTTGGAGATCTCGTAGCGTTTCAAGCCGGCGGCGCCGAGTTTTGCATCGATCATCTCGGCCATGGCGATCTCTATGTCTTCGTCCAGATTAGCCATTCGGCCGGCGCAGTATTCATGATGGAAAGGCGTGCCTTCTTCGAAAGTGAGATTGTAAGCCGACAGGTGCGGCGGATTAAATTCCAGAGCGGTGTCGAGATCGGCTTCGAGATCGGCCAGGGCTTGCCCAGGATTGGCGTAAATCAGATCGAAACTGAAATTGTCAAAGCCGGACTGTTTGACGATGTTCAAAGCTTTCTCGGCTTCGTCAGCCGAATGGACGCGGCCCAAGAACTTTAACAGTTTCGGTTGAAACGACTGCACGCCGACGCTGATGCGATTGACCCCGGCGTCGCGGTAGCCGGCGAAATGAGCGGCGTCGACGGTTCCAGGATTGGCCTCCATGGTGATTTCGCAGTCGTTGGCGATGGGAAAGGTCGCGGCGACCCAGGCCAGGAGTTTGCCGATGCTGGTCGGTTGGAATGTCGACGGCGTGCCGCCGCCGAAGAAGATGCTCTGTAAGGTGCGGCCGCGCCAGCCGCTTTCTTCGCCGAAATATTCCAGTTCGCGCAGCAGCGCATCGGTATAACCGGCTTCCGGGATCTGCGCCACGACATGGGAATTAAAGTCGCAGTACGGACACTTGCTGATGCAGTACGGTATATGAATGTAAAGAGAAAACGGCTCACTGTTCATGTCACTCCCATCCTAGAGGTCGGCACGGATGAGTTCAATCAGGCGGCTGCCGCGAATATCGGAAAATTACCGCTCCTGTGAGCGATTCGGTTGCGCGCTTTATTGGGAAAGATTATGAATCGCACTGCCGTCGCTGTTGTCTTACTGGATGCCGTCGAGCTTAAGCAGCGATGAAGCGGCGCTTTCGACAGCAAACTACCGATGGCCGATTTAGCCGATACCATTAGAAGCATCCCACTGTTCGCCGGCCTGTCGCGTGAAGATGTCGCCAAGATCATGGGCCATCTGGTCGAAGTGGAGTTTTCCGGCGGGGAGAAAATCTTTGCGCAAGGCGATAAGGGCGACGCGCTCTATCTGATTCAGTCCGGCGCGGTGCATGTTCAAGTGGACAGCGGCGGCGGCCGCTCGGAGACCATCGCCGTGCTCGGTCCGCAGGAGTATTTTGGCGAGATGGCGTTGCTCTCATCGGCGCCGCGTTCGGCTACCGTGATCACGGTCAAGGATTGTCTGCTGTGGAAACTCAGCCGCGAGTCTTGGGACGATTTGATCGCCAAGCATGCCACCTGGCTGCTGCACTTCTGTGCGGTGCTGAGCCAGCGGCTCTCGGAGAAGGACCGGCAATATTCTCAAGGACGCCAAGCTTTCGATTCCCTGGCGGACGAATTTTACCGCAAACAGCCGCCGGAAGCGCAGCAGTTCTACCGCCGCGCGGCGCTGTTAACCAGCCTCGATCCGGCCGCTGTCGGCGCGCTGTTTCAAACCGATGCGGCGAGCGGCTATATCGCGGCGCTGGAAGCGAGCCAGCTCCCGCTGATCCGTCGGGTCGACAATCATTTCGAACTGCATGGTTTCTTTCGCGAGTTCTTGACGGCAAAATTGCTTGAAAGCGAAGGCGCAGAGAATGTGCTGCGACTCCAAGCCGACTACGCGGCGCGCTACGAAGCGTCGGGCGATTGGCCAGCGGCGCTGAACCAGCGCATGGCGGCGAAAGATTGGGCCAACGCCGGCCGTCTGTTGATCGCCCACAAGGATCAGTTGTTGGCAAGCTCGCCGGTGTTCGTCAAGAATTCCATTGGCAATATTCCCGCCGATACTTTTTATCGAGACTTGGCGCTGGTTCACCTTCAGGTAGACGCGCTACGCCGATTGGGTGATGAGGCGGCGGCGCTTCGCGGTTTGAAAGAGGCTCTGGCGCGGCGCGAAGCGGTGGTTGGCGCGGCCAAACTGGCGCGTTACTACAGCGATACCGACGGCATGGTTGCAAATAATAACCATGGCCAGGCGCTGACGTACCTGCGCAACGCGTTGAATCTGGCGGCGCAACAAGAGGGGGCCATATCCGGCGGTGCCGCTAGCGAGGTCGAGCCAGTCCGTAGTGGAGCGGGTCTTGCCGGCAGTGAGCGGTCGCCACTGCCGCGGGGAAAATGGTTTTCTGAGATTGCCGGTAGCCGTGATAAGTTCGCGATCGGTTCTTGGATGGGCGGCGTACTTGGTGTCGGCCTGTGGGGCTACCTGTGGTTTTTTACCCCCGATATTGGACTGTCGCCGAGCGCCACCAAGCAGTTGGCCATTTTGCTCTTCACCTTGGTCTTCTGGGTGTTTCGCATCTTGCCGGACTACGGCGTTGCGTTGATTTTTGCTTTGGGATTTATCCTCACCGGTCTGGCCAAGCCCGAAGTTGTCCTAGGCGGCTTCGCCAGCTCGACCTGGTTCATGACCCTGGGCGTACTCGGTCTCGGCGCGGCGATCACCAGCACGGGTTTGTTCTACCGTTTTTCACTCCAATTGGTGCGCTACTTTCCGCTCAAATATAACTGGCAAATTTTCGCGCTGGGCATCATGGGTATCGTAGTCATGGCGTTGATCCCGCAGCAGAGTGCGCGCACCGCGATCATCAGCCAGATGCTGCTCAATCTGTCCGAAAGTTTGGGTTACAAGAATCCGTCGCGCGCGTCCACTGGGCTATTCGTCGCAAGTTTCTTAGGTCTAGGTCAGTTGGGTTTTTTATTCTTGACCGGTTCGACTACCAGTTTGATTGCCTGGGGGTTACTGGCCCCGGAAGTCCGTGGGCAATTCACTTGGGGCTACTGGTTTTTGGCGGCCTTGCCGCCGACGTTGATCGTTACCGTGATCATCGTCGGCGCCACCATGCTGTTGTATCAACCGGAGTCGCAGTCGCAGGTTTCGTACAAGATGGTGCAGACCCAGCTGGAGATCCTTGGGCCGCTGTCGAAGTATGAATGGATTACTCTGGCCGTATTGTGCGCCACCGTGACCGGCTGGCTGACCGGGTCGACGCACAAAATCGACGGCGCCTGGGTGGCGCTTCTAGCCCTTTGCCTGTTGATCAACACCGGCGTGCTCGGCTGGGGCATGCTGAAGAAGAGCATCGATTGGGAAATGCTCATCTACATGGGCGCGACGCTGAGCATTCCCACGCTGCTCACCGACGCGAAGATCGATCGATGGCTGGTCGGGCTGTTCGCACCGCTGGTCGTGCCCTTTAGCGCCACGCCGGCGCTGGCGTTTATCGTCATTGCCCTGATCACCTATGCGGTCAGGCTGGTATTTACCAGTTTCCTGACCGTCGTGACGTTGGCCATCGCACTATTGCCCTTAGCAGCCGAACTGCAGATCAATCCTTGGATCATGATCATGATCGTTCTGGTCGCGTCGGAAGTGTGGTTTTTCCCGTTCCAGGTCGACTGGCATTCGCTGGCCTACGCGACCACCGACGGCAAGGGCTTTAGCTATCAGGACATGAAGCGTATCCATTTGTTCTATGCCGCGGCCTATCTGATCGCGCTGGTTGCGGCGATTCCCTATTGGCGCTACTTGGGACTCATGCGCTAAGCCATGCAGAGAATGGATCGGCGGCGCCCTTGAGGATGGTGTATCCTCTTCCTTGGGTGCGCGCGGCGGAAGGGGCAGCTCGGTAATGGCAATGGACTTGGACACTCAGACATTGGATACGGCGGTACATTCGACCTACCCGATTCACTTTCATGGCCGCGGCGGGTCGCTATTCGGCATCCAGATCGTCAATCTGTTCTTGAGCTTGATTACATTCGGCATTTATTCTTTTTGGGGCCGGGTCAAAGTGCGCCGCTACCTGGCGAGCCAGACCGAATTTGGCGGCGATCGCTTCGCCTATCACGGCACCGGCCAGGAGTTGTTTATCGGCTGGACGAAGGCGATGGTGCTTTTTGGCATACCGCTGTTCGTCTTGGCGGTCTTACAGGTCATCGTCGGCATGGAGTCCGATCTGTTCGATGTCTTGCAGATACTTATTTACATCGTCGTCGGTATCTTCATTCCCGTCGCCATGGTCAATGCCCGGCGCTACCGGTTGAGCCGTCTCTCTTGGCGCGGCGTGCGTTTTTCGTTTCGCGGCGGCGTGCGCGACTTCATGGCGATCTATATCAAAGGTTGGTTGCTGGCGGTGGTGAGTTTGGGATTTTACTATCCGTTCTGGCAGACCCTGCGGCAGACTTTCATGGTCGGGAATTCCTTCTTCGGCAATCAGAAATTCGCTTTCGACGGCCGTGGCCGCGATCTCTTTTTGACTTTTGTTTTGCATATGATCCTGACCCTGCCGACGTTTTTTCTCTGCTGGTTTTGGTACTGGGCGCGGGTACAGCGTTACTATGCCGAGCATACGTCGTTCCAGGCGGCGCGCTTGCGTTCGACGGTCAGCGGCGGCGGCGTGTTCGCTTTATGGTTCGGCAATGCGATTCTCTTCATTCTGACCTTGGGTCTCGGCTGGTCATGGATTACCGTGCGCAACATGCGTTACTATGCCAGCCATATGACGATGGTTGGGACTCTCGAATTCGCCGGCGTCATGCAAGAAATTCAGACGGCAACGGCGACCGGTGAGGGACTTTCCGGTTTTCTCGATCTCGACTTCGATCTCGGCTGAGCAGGTTCGCGCGCCGCAACGATGCAACTGCAATGGTTTGGCTATTATTTCGACGGGCAAAGCGCCATCCGGCGCAACGCCAGGATTCATCTCGAGCCGAGCAATCTGCGCATTGATCTTGACGACGGCGCCATGCTTATTTGGCCCTACGCGGCGATCCGGCAAACCCAGGGCGCCTATGCCGGCGAGCAAGTCCGGCTGGAGCACGGCGGCGAACCGGCCGAAGTCTTGTTGATTGACGACGACAGCTTTCTCACGTCGTTGCACCAGCTCATGCCCAGCCGCGCCGGTGGTTTCCATAACCCGGCCAAGCGTTTTCAACGATTCCAATTGACCATCATTGCCGCTTGCGCGTCGATCGCGCTGGTTATCGGAAGCTATTTTTGGGGCATCCCGATGCTCGCGAAAATCGCCGCGCCCTGGGTGCCGGTGTCGTGGGAAGAGCAGCTCGGCCAGAGCATGCTGGAGTATGTCGCGCCGGCGGAGCAACGCTGCAGCGATCCGGTACGGCTGGCAAGAATCGAAAACATGGTCGGTGCCATGCTCGCGACCGAGGGCGAGACTAAGTACCGCATCAAAATACATGTGGTCAACCAACCGATGTTCAACGCCTTGGCCGCCCCAGGCGGCCATATCGTCATTTTTCGCGGCTTGTTGGATCGCACCGAGAATGCCGAAGAGCTAGCCGGTGTGTTGGCTCATGAGCTGCAACATATTCTCAAACGCCATGTGACACGCTCACTTCTCGAATATGCTTCCACAAGTTTTTTGGTCGCCGCGGTGTTGGGCGATGCCAGCGGCATGGTTTCCTTCGGTGTCGAGGCGGCGCAGATGGTGGCGCAGATGCGTTTTAGCCGCGAGCATGAGCTGGAAGCCGATGAGGCCGGCTTGAAAATGCTCTTGGCTGGGCAAATCGATCCCGCCGGTATGATCTCTTTCTTCGAAGCAGTGCGCAAAGAGGAGGGTCAAATGGCAACGGCGCTGTCCTATGTTTCGACCCACCCGCACACCGAGATGCGCATCGCGCGGCTCAAAAGCATGATCGCCGCGAGCGTCGCTCGTTCACAGAAACTGCTGCCGGATTATTCCTGGGAAGACATCAAAAAAATCTGTCCCGCGCCGGTAAAGCCGGCAAAACAGTAGAAAATTCGCTGGTTTGAATTCATCAGGGTCGGTTGTTATAGTCGCCAGTGAAATTTCCCTGCGAGGCGCCCATGGCGGTCCACGAGCATAAAGAAAAAGCCCAAAAAAGCGTGCGCTGTTTCGTCATCACGGTAAGCGATACGCGCGATGAAAGCACCGACACCAGCGGCCAAACCATCAAGCAATTTCTCAGCGCTGAAGGCCATCACGCCGCCGGCTACCGCATTGTCAAAGACGAGCCGGTGGAGATCGCAGCGTTGCTCGACGAGGCGCTGGGCAGCGCCGATGTCGAAGCGGTAATTATCAATGGCGGCACCGGCATCGCACCGCGTGACGGCACTTACGAGGTCGTCAGCCGCTTTCTCGACAAAAAGCTCGACGGCTTCGGCGAGATCTTTCGCTATCTGAGTTATTTAGACATCGGTTCGGCGGCGGTCATGAGCCGGGCCGCCGCCGGCACGGCGCGCGGCAAAGTCTTGATCTCGCTGCCGGGCTCGAAAGGCGCGGTGACCTTGGCGATGGAGAAATTGATCCTGCCGGAAATTGGCCACATGGTTTCGCAGCTCCAAGGAAAATGAAAGTTCGCGTTAAGTTGTTCGCCATCCTGCGCGAGCGCGCCGGAACCGCGGAAGTTATTCAGGAACTCAGCGAAGGCGCCACTGTGGGCGAGCTCTGGCACGGGTTACAAAAAACCTATCCCAAGCTCGATGTGCCGGGGATTCGGCTGCTCTATGCCGTTAACCAGAATTACGTCCACTTAGACGAGAAACTCCGCGACGGCGACGAAGTGGTATTTCTCCCGCCGGTGAGTGGAGGCTGAGATTTTATGTTTCGTGTACAAAACTTTTCCATCGACCTAAACGAACTGGTGCAGTATGTCACCGATGCCGAGGCTGGCGCCATCGCGACGTTTATCGGCACTACGCGCAACAACAACGAAGGGCGAAACGTGATCGCGCTGGACTACGAAGCCTATCCTGAGATGGCGGAGAAAGAACTGGCGCGCATCGGCGCCGAGGCGGCACAAAAATGGCAGATCCGCCGCATGGCGATCGTCCACCGATTGGGTCCGGTGCAGATCGGCGAGGCGAGCGTGATCATCGCCGTGTCGTCGGCGCACCGGGAGGCGGCGTTTGCCGCCAGCCGCTTCGCCATTGAAGAGATCAAAAAGACCGTGCCGATTTGGAAGAAAGAAGTTTTCGAAGGCGGTGAAGTGTGGATCGGCACGCAGACCGGCCAACCTCTGCAGAGATAGAGAATTGAAATAATAATAGAGAGTCAGATCGAGGGGTGGGGGGAGGCTGTGCTCTCTGTCTCGTGTCTCTGTCCATTTTCCACATCATGGAAACTTCGCTATTTGCCGCCTTCGGTTTGGGACTCGTGCTGGGCATTCAGCACGCACTCGATCCGGATCATTTGATCGCGGTGTCGACGATCGTCAGCGAGCATAAGAACTTCAAGTGGGCGTCGTTGATTGGCGCCTTTTGGGGCTTGGGCCACACCACGACGTTGTTTCTCGTCGGCCTGCTGGTGATCGGTCTGCGGCTGACGATTTCCCAGCCAGTTGCGGCCGGTTTAGAGTTTCTCGTGGCGATTATGCTGGTGGTGCTCGGACTGAACGTCCTGCGTCGCACCTTTGGCCCGGCGCAAGTTCATTTGCACACCCATACGCATAATCCTGAAACCCACACTCATTTTCACGTCCACGAAAAGCCGCAGCAGGACCATGGCCACAACCATCCTTTCAAAGCGATGCGCCGGCCGTTTTTCGTCGGCATGGTGCATGGCCTGGCCGGCAGCGCGGCGTTGATGTTGCTCGTGCTCGGCACGATCACCTCGCCATTGGCCGGCCTCGCTTATATCGCGATTTTCGGTCTCGGTTCCGTTGGTGGGATGTTGCTTTTGAGCGGCATCATCAGCTTGCCGTTTATTCTCACGGCGCAACGCTTCTCGGCGGTGAACCGTTGGATACGCGTGGTTGCGGGCTTCGCCAGTGTCGCGTTCGGACTTTTGCTCGGCTGGGAAATCGGCTCGGAGCAACACTGGTTCTAGGGCGATTATCCCGAGGGTCGTCGGTTCAGCCGTTATCGAGAATCTTGCCGCGCACGCGGGCGCGCAGCCAGACGATAACCCCCATAATGGCCAGGACGAGAATTCCTGAAACAATCCCTTCCGCTTTATCGATGCCTTTGGCGATGCCTTGATAGGTTTCGCCCAGACCCCAACCGAGGTAGCCAAGCAGCAGGCAGCGGGGAATCGTGCCGTAAAAAGTCCATAGGCTAAAGTGATTTAGCGGCAGACGCAGTAGGCCCGCCGCCGCGGAAATCACGGAAAGCGGGAAAACCGGCAGCGCGCGGAGAAAAAAAATCGTCGTGTTCACCTGGCCATCGCGAAAGCGTTTTTCCAAGGATTCGACATCTTTCCAACTAAATCCCAACAACCTCTCCCAGCGGTCGACTATCGGCTTGCCGCCGTAGTAGCCGATGGCGTAGCCGATGTAAGCGCCAACTGTCGAGGCGATGGCGCCCGGCAGGACGATCTGCAACAAGATCGGCATCAGGGCTTCGAAGAATTTCAGATCGGCGCTGATCAAAATAAAGCCCGCGCCCATGATGATCAGCGGCGACGGGATGGGGACGATTACCGATTCGATAATAACGCCGGCAAATACGCTCCAAGCCCCGTAGGCGCGGATGGAGTCCATGATCCAATTCATGATTTCAGTCAAGGTGATTTCTCCAGCTAAATTTCGACTATGGTACCAGCCTGGCGGCGGTAATGCCATTAAATTGAGAATGGAGATAGCACAGCAAAATTCATGGCCATCAGATGATTTTTAGCACCGTAAGGAGATAGAGCATCGCGAGGACAAAATAGGCGGTGCAGGAGATGAGCATGAAAAAAAAATTCAGCTTCCCCGGTTTGGCGGCACTGGGCAGGTGGCGCGGCAGGTAGACGTGATTGAGAAAAATCAGCGCGACTGAATAGATCACCGTGCCGACGAATCCGATGACCGCGGAAATCAAGATCAGTGTACCGGGCTCGTTCATCTGCACGGTGACGCCGGTGATCAAGGTGAGCAGCAGCAAAAAGAATAGATACCACTTGCGATAGGGGATGCGATGACTGCGCGGAAAAAAGCCGTAGACGCAATCGGCATGGGTGCGGCTGACGGCGTCCACTGTAGCGAGCCAGGTGTCGGACAGAAACGCCGCCGCGACGATTAAAAATAATATCCTGCCCCAACCGCCCCAGCTCACTTCGAAGAAGCGGCTTTGCACCACGGCGATCTCGTAGCCTTGGGGCAGTAATCCTTTGGGAAATAGTAGCGCGTAGGCGAGCAGGCAGGTGAGCAGTGTGGTGATCATGTTACCGATCACGCCGATGCCGATGTCCCAAAACATGAAGCGGTGCCAGCGCTTGACATGGGCTAGCCCTTCGTCGTTGCCCGGCAGCGAGCCTGATTCCGGAATCGCTTCCGGTTTGCCGGTGATCGGTCCGGTGAGTCGTCCGGCGTAGTGGGCCATGCCTGCGCCTTTGTCGCGTAGCCAATATGAATAAAAGAGAGTCCAAAAACCGCCAAGCCCGGCGAACGTGATGGCGGTTAGCAATTTCGTTGCATCGGCTGAGTCCCAAGGGCGCGGCATCGGCCACTCGGGGATGACCAACCCTTTTACGAATGCCGGCAGCGCGCGCAGCACTTCAGCGTTGGCGCTGGCCCAGATGAGCCCGATCAAGGTGAAAAGCGCCACAGCCCACATGAAGGTTTCGATCAGGTGGTAAATTACCTTGCTGAGCAGGATCGCAATGAGAAATAGCGCCATGGTGGCATAGGCCCAGAATAACGTCTGCTCGCGCCGGCTCCAGCCGTTGGGGAAATCGGTGAGAGCAGCGATCGATGTGCCGCCGGCGGCGGCGAAGGCGCCGAACCAAAGAAACGATAGCGTCATCAGTATCCAGAGAAAAAAAGCGAAAGTTCGATTCAACCGAATGAAGCCCTGAAAAATGCTCTCGCCGGTGAGCAAGGTGTAGCGGCCGATCTCGTAGATCACGGGAAATTGCAGCAAACAGGCGGGAATCAGCAAGAACAAAAACGTTAGACCGTACTTGGCAATAGTGTAAGGCCAGAATATCAGCTCGCCGCTGCCCTGGGCCAACGCCATGAAAATCACGCCGGGTCCCAAGGCGCGGAGCATCCCCGGCATCGGCGGTAGCGGCGCCCGCTTAAATGGCGGCAGCACGCCCCAGGAAGGATTTTCCGCCATGCTGGTCGCTAATCGATACGGTAGACGCCGTCTTTGGGCAGGGAGGCGACGAAGGCTGCCAACGCCTGGGTCAAATACTTCTGGTCTTTCGACTCCAGCGTCACTTTCACTTTGTAGTCGGGGAGATCGAGCACCGGATAGGAGCCCAACATGAGCTCGGGATATTTGACCAATAGATCGTTGAGCATGGTGGCGATAATACCTTCGCCGTGGCGCACGTAAACGTTCTTGAGATAGTAGGGCGCTTCGCGAAACTGTTCTTTGATGCTGTGAAAGCGCTCCTGGAGAATCTTTGGGATACCCGGAAAAACATAGACATTGCGCATCAGTATGATGGGCGCAAACGGCGCATCGGCGCATAAGAGCTTAGCGCCTTCTGGGACGTTGGCCATGCGCAGGCGCGCCTCGTTCAAGTCGGCGCCAAGGCGCCGGCGCATGCGCGCTTCGATGTCGGGATGGCGCACGACAGTGACGCCGAAGCCATGGGCGATGCCTTCGATGGTGACATCGTCATGGGTCGGGCCGATGCCGCCCGAGGTAAAAACGAAGTCAAAGCGTTGGGAAAATTCGGCGACTTCCTTGCCGATCAGCGGGATTTCGTCCTGGATGGTGGAGATCTTCTGGACCTCGACGCCCAACTGGCGCAGTTCGGTGCAGAAAAAATGCGAGTTGATGTCCTGGGTCTTGCCCGACAGGACCTCGTTGCCGATGATGACGATGCCAGCGGTTTTCGCCATAGTTTTTGTCTTTTACCGCAATGCGGCGACGAGCGCCAGAGGTTCGCGCCGCTACGCCGCTAACGATCGAATTCGCTGCAGCTCATGAAGAAATTGCATTTCGGGTTGGGGCAGACATATTTGCATTTTTGATTGTTGAGCTTGGAACTGCAAATCGGGCAGTAGTCCCACCAGTTATTTTCTAAATCTTGCTGGGCAAGCGGCGCCGCCGGTCGATTTTCCAATAGACCTCCGACTGCATAGCGTTCAACGAATTAGCAGACCCGTAATATTTTGTAATTGAAATCTGCGGCACTGACAAGGATAACTCGCAAGGAATATACTGGAGTCCGCTGTCCAGGTTCGAGTCGCCGAGACCGGCGCAATCCTTCCGTTATAAAGCCAATGGGTGTCTGCCCCCGAGAGCATAAGGTTCAGCGGTGCCACACGATAAATCTATAATTTCTATAGAACCGTGAGCGACGCCGGGAAAGCGACTTTGTCGTCGTAGCGTTGGCTGGCTTCACGACTCCAGGATCGCGCCTCTCTCGCGGGCGCTGATGTGTGAACTGCGACATCTGGGCTAACCCAAGTGGACTTCGCGGCGAGCTGAGAATATAGTTTTCACTGCATGTTTTCTTCAAGGATTCCCTTCACAGCGTGAGATTACCGCCGGCACTGCGTTACCGCGACTTTCGCCTGTTTACGATCGGTTACCTACCGGCGGAGACCGGCGAGTATATTCATTTTGTCGTGCAAAATTGGCTTGCCTGGGAACTCACCCGGTCGGCCTTCGCTCTGGGTCTTTTGGGATTCTGCGAGTTCGCGCCGCGTTTTGTTTTCGGTCCCATCGGCGGTGTCGTCGCCGACCGCATGGATCGCCTAAAGCTGCTCAAGATAAGCCGCATCGCGAATTTAATTCACAGCCTGATTTTTGCAGCGCTGATTTTCACCGCCCAGCTGCGGTTTTGGCACATCGTCGTTTTGGTCGTGTTCATGGCGATCGTCAGTTCATTTAGCACGGCGGCGCAACAGGTGGTCATCGTCAATCTGGTGCCGCAGGAAGGTGTCGTCAGCGCATTGGCGCTTAGCTCAGCGACCCATAACTTGACTAAAGTGATCGGGCCCTCGATCGGCGGGGTGCTTTTGACGGTGATCGGCCCGGGGCCCTGTATTTTAATCCAAGCCCTTACCGTAGTCGGCATGTTATTTACCCTGTGGCGCATGCAATCGGCGGCCGAACCGGCGAATCCGGCGAAAGGCGATTGGCTCAAAGACATCATCGAGGGAATTTCTTACCTGCGTGAGAATCGTCGAGTGTTTTCGACCATCTTGACGACCTACTCCAATGGTTTTTTCGGCATTTCCTATGCGCAGTTTCTGCCCTATTTCGCCCAGGAGGTTTTGCATGTGGGGCCGGCGGGTTACGGTGTGCTCGTATCGGCACCTGGCGTCGGCGCGGTGCTGATTAGCTTTTTTCTTTCGACCCACGCGCGGCTGCGCGACATGCGCCGTCTGTTGGTCGGCGCCAGTTTAATTTACGCCGTCGCGATATTTCTATTCGCGCTGTCACCCTTTTACTTTCTTTCGATCATCCTTCTAGCAATTGTCGGCTCCATGCAGATGAGCTATCGCGTGCTCGCTCGGGCGATCATTCAAGAGGAATGTCCCGATCATATGATGGGCCGCGCCATGAGTTTGTTTTTCCTCGACCGCGGTTTCGGTTCGCTCGGCGCCATCGGCATCGGCAGTATGGCGGCGCTCATGCCGGTGCCCATTGCCGTGGCGGCCAGCGCGCTCGCCTGTGGCTTGGTGTCGTGGATCTTGCCGAAAGCCGCCAACAAACCACATTCTCTGCTTTGATTGACTCGCTAGTTACCTTATAATTCAAGCTCGTGATTTGGCTGTGAGGAATATGCAGGAACTTGGTGTCATTCTTTTGGCGGCTGGACAGGGTACGCGGATGAAATCCGCTCTGCCCAAGGTGCTCCATCCGATTGCTGGACGGCCGCTCTTTCTCCATGCTCTGGCCATGGCGCAGCGGCTTTTGCCGGCGCGTGTCGCGATTGTCATCGGTCATGGCGCCGAGGCGGTACGCCACGCTTATGATGGTGTTGCGGTCGCTTGGGCGATTCAAGAAAAACAGCTGGGAACCGGCCACGCCGTACTCTGTGCCAAGGATGTCTTTGACGGCTTTGCCGGTGAAGTGCTGATTCTGAGCGGCGATGTGCCGTTGATCAAAGAAGAAACGTTGCGCGCCATGGTTGCGCAGCATCGCGGCCGGCAAGCCGCGGTGACATTGCTCACGGCGGCGCTCGACCGGCCCCACGGTTACGGCCGGGTCTTGCGCGATGCTTCCGGCAAAGTCACAGGTATCGTCGAAGAGAAAGACGCCAGCGATGGTCAACGGCAGATTCATGAAGTGAATGCCGGCGTCTATGTCGCGTCTACGGCGTTTCTATTTGCTGCCCTGGGCGCAGTTAAAAACGACAATCGGCAAGGTGAATATTATTTGCCGGATATTGTCGCCATTGGATTAGCTCAGGGGAAAACCATCGAAACCGTGCAAGTGGCCGATGCCCGCGAGATGATGGGCGTGAATACGCGAGAGGAGCTCGCTTTTATGGAAAAGAGCTTGCGTGAGAGCATTAATCGCCAGTGGATGCTCGCTGGCGTGACGTTAAAAGATCCGGACACGACTTATATTGACGCGGGTGTGACCATCGGCAAAGACACCGTGATCGGTCCCAACACTCAATTGCGCGGCAAGACTATTATCGGTGAGCGTTGCCAGATCGACGGCACGGCATTTCTTACCGACGTTGAGATCGCTGACGACGTGCAGCTTAAGTTCTCCGTCATGCTCACCGCTTGCCGGGTCGGCGGCGGCGCGATCGTCGGTCCGTTTGCGCAACTGCGTCCGGGCACTGAGCTCGGTCGCAATGTTCATATCGGCAATTTCGTCGAGGCCAAGGCGGCGCATATCGGCGACGGCACCAAGGCGAACCATTTAACATATTTGGGCGACGTCACCATCGGCCAGGACTCCAACATCGGCGCGGGTACGATCACCTGTAACTACGACGGCTTTCAAAAATACCAAACCAAGATCGGCGACCGCGTTCAGGTCGGCAGCGATACCACGCTGGTGGCGCCGATCACGCTCGGCGACGATGTCTATATCGCCACCGCCAGTACGGTGCGCAAAAATGTTCCGGCCGGTGCGCTGGTCTACAACCAGCGCGAAGAAAAAATCCGCGCGGGCTGGACCGAGCAGAAGCGCCAGCAGATGAAAGGAAAAACCAAATAATGTGCGGCATCGTCGGCTACATTGGGAAAAGAGACGCAGCACCCCTGATTCTCAAAAGCTTACGCAAGCTCGAATACCGCGGTTATGACTCGGCGGGCATCGCCGTGCTCCATGACAGCCGGGTGTCCGTGCGCCGGGCTGAGGGCAAGCTCAATAATCTCGCCACCACGCTGGAGCGCCAGCCGATGACCGGAACGATCGGCATCGGCCACACCCGTTGGGCAACCCATGGCCGGCCGTCGGAGAACAATGCCCACCCGCACAGCGCCGGCGATATCGTGGTCGTGCACAACGGCATCATCGAGAATTATCTCGAGTTGAAGCAGCAATTGATCAAGCGCGGCACCCATTTTAGCTCGGAAACCGACTCCGAGATCGTTGCCCATCTGGTCGCCGAGAAGGTTGCCCGCGGCGTCGATTTTCTCGCCGCGGTGCAGCGCACGCTGCGGGAAATTCACGGTTCTTATGCGTTGTTGTTTCTCAACCGGCGCGATCCGACGCGCATGATCGTCGCCAAAAATTCCACGCCCATCGTGATCGGCGCGGGCGATGGCGAGATGTTTATCGCTTCCGATATTCCCGCCTTGCTCGACTACACTCGTAAAGTGGCGTTTCTCGAAGACGGCGAGATCGGTGAAGTGACCGTCGCTGGCTTTCGTCTATTTGACGGCAAGGGGAAGCCGGTTAAGCGGCCGGTGAAACAGATCACTTGGGATGCCATCGCGGCGCAAAAAGGCGGCTACCCGCATTTCATGCTCAAGGAGATCCATGACCAGCCGCGCGCTTTGGCCGATACCTTTCGCGGCCGCATCGCACTCAAAGACGGCAATGTGGCGCTGGAAGATATCAAGCTCAAAGCCAGCGCGGTGAAACAGATCAAACGGATACACTTGGTCGCTTGCGGCACTGCTTGGCATGCCTGTCTGGTCGGCAAGTTTTTGCTTGAAGAGATCGCCGGCATTCCCGCCGAGGTGGATTACGGTTCGGAGTTTCGCTATCGCTCGCCGTTGATGGACCCTAAATCGATCTTGCTGATGGTGAGCCAGTCCGGCGAGACCGCGGATACCTTGGCGGCCACCGATATTGCCCGCGCCAAGAAAGCGAAAATTCTGTCGATCTGCAACGTCATCGATTCATCCATCCCACGCAAATCACATGGTGTCCTTTATACCCACGCCGGCCCTGAGATCAGTGTCGCCAGTACCAAAGCGTTTACCACCCAATTGACCGCGCTCTACCTGCTCGCCATCGCGCTTGGCCGGATGAACGGCAAGCTCAAATCAGCCGACGCGCGTAAATTGCTGCGCGATCTGATGCATCTGCCGACCTGGATCGAAGAAGCCTTGAAGCTCGAAGCTGAAGTCAAAGTGTTGGCCCGCGAACTGCTCCACAGCCGTGACTTTCTCTATCTCGGCCGCGGCATCAATTATCCCATCGCACTGGAGGGGGCGCTTAAACTGAAAGAGATTTCCTACATCCATGCCGAAGGTTATCCGGCGGGCGAGATGAAGCATGGGCCGATCGCCTTGATCGACGAAAAGCTGCCGGTGGTGGTGCTGGCGCCGCGGGATCGTTACTTCGACAAAACCATTAGTAATTTAAAAGAAGTCGAGTCGCGCGGCGGCAAAATCATCGTCCTAACCGACGATAGCAAAACCGCCGCGGAGATTCCCGCATTTCGGGTCTTGACGCTGCCCAAAGCCTCACACTATCTTACGCCCATCGTGATGACGATCCCGCTGCAATTGCTAGCCTATTACATCGCTGTGCTGGGCGGTAAGGATGTCGATCAACCGCGCAATCTCGCCAAGAGCGTCACGGTCGAATAATGGCCCTCTGGCAACGAGGGTCGACGCAACTCGCAATCACGCTTAGCTCGCTCAAACATCACAACTTCCGCTTGCTCTTCTGCGGCACCAGCCTGTCCCATGTCGGCGATTTCATCCAGGCGATGGCGCAAAGCTGGCTGGTCTGGCAGATGACCAAGTCGCCGTTTCTACTCGGCGTCGTCGGCTTCGCCCAGGCGCTGCCGCGCTTACTCTTAGGCGCCATCGGCGGCGCCATCGTCGACCGTGTCGAACGACGCCGGCTGCTGTTGTGCACACAATTCTTAGCCATGGTGCAGGCGATGGTTTTCTGGTTCTTGGTGCAATTCGCTTGGGTCGAGTTCTGGCATGTGCTGGTGCTGGTGCTGTTCCTCGGCATGGTCAATTCGCTCAACCAGACGGCGCGTCATTCGCTGATCAACAACATCGTCCCGCGCGCGGATTTGATGAACGCCATCGCGCTCAATTCATCGCTGGCGAACTTGGCGAAGATCATCGGCCCGTCTTTGGGTGGTGTGCTGATCGGCGTGATCGGCATCGCCGGCTGCTTGCTGGTCAATGCCATCAGTTTTTTCGCAATCATCGTCACCTTAGTGGTGATGGAAATTCCTGCAGGGAGTGCCAAGGTGAATGACGAAACTCCATTCTGGCAGGAAGTGTCTCAAGGCTATCGGTTTCTCCGCAGCGACCGGCGGCTGTTCTCGCTGATTCTCCTGACCTATGGCATCGCGCTGGTCGGCACGCCCTATGCGCGTTTTTTACCCGTGTTCGCCACCGACGTGCTCCATGCCGGGCCGACGACGTTCGGTTTGTTGCTCGCGGCGCCGGGCATCGGCGCGGTCCTCGCCGGCCTAGGGATCGCCTCCCTCGGCCGATTGCGCCGACGTCTTCATTTCGTCGCCATGGCGGTGTTGGCGTTCTCGGTTTCGCTGATGCTTTTTTCCTTTTCCCGCTCGATGTATCTGTCCATGTTCTTTCTCATTCTGGTCGGCGCCAGCAATATCGCTTTTCGCGCCGTCGCCAACTCCATCGTGCAAATGGAAACGCCGCCGCAGTATCTCGGCCGCATGCTCAGTCTGTTTTTCATGGATAAGGGGTTATGGTCCTTCGGCACGCTGTTTATCGGCAGTGTCGCCCATCTGATCGGTACGCCGCGGGCGATTACCATTGCCGGCGCGGTTTGCGCGATTGCCGCCGCGGTGCTGTTGTATCAGCAACGGCAAGCGCGCGGCGGCGAGACCGCTCAAGGCTTAGATCAGCGCGTCGCGTAATACCTGCGCCGCCGCTTCCGGCGCCACGGGATTGATATGAATCCCCGAACCCCATTCGAATCCGGCAGCTCGAGAAAACTGCGGTAGCAAGCGCAACTGCCAATGATAATGGGCGCGCTCACTGTCAGCCAACGGCAGCGAGTGAATGAAATAATTGAACGGCGGATTGGCATGCAGCCGGTCCAAGGCGGCAATCACCTGCAGCGAGATTTTCGCCAGAGCGGCGATAATCGAGTCATCGGCCTGCTCGAAGGCGCCGGCATGAACCCTCGGAAGTATCCAGGTTTCAAAGGCAAAACGCGGCGCCGCGGGACAGAGGGCGATGAATGCTGCACTGCTCGTGACCACACGCACTTGTGCCTGCTGCTCGCGTTCGATCAGCGCGCAGTAATAACAGCTGGCGCTGCGCCGATGGTAGTCGCGGGCGCCGGCCAATTCCTTCTCCACATCGGCGGGAACGAATGGCAAAGCGAGCAGTTGCGCATGCGCATGTTCTAGTGTAGCGCCGGCGCGCTCGCCTTGGTTTTTGAAGATCAAGGCGAAGCGCCAGCGGCGATCCTCGCGTACGGCGCGCAGGCGCCCGCGGTAGGCACGAAAAATCTTGCTGAACTGTGCTTCGTCCAGCGCAGCCAGGTTGGCCACATGAGCAGCATTTTCTATAATGACCTCATGGATGCCAGCGCCGGCTAACCGATCGGTGTTTTGGCCGTCCGCTTCGCCATTATCAGCGGTGACGGCCGGGTATTTGTTCGGTACCACGCGGATCGACCAGCCGGGCCGATCGGGCGGCGAATCCGCTGGCCGATCCGCCCAGGACTCCGGTGGCGTTTGGCGTTCATTGCCAGGACAAAATGGGCAGGGTTGGGCTGACTCCGCGGTGCTGGTCGGGTCAAACTGTTTGGGCCGCTGTGCTCGCTCAGGGTGCGATGATTACGCCGCGGCCGGTGAGCGGGTCTTTTCTGATTTCCGACATTACCTACGTTACGACCGCGCTAGTTATTGCGGTATAACCCTTGGCGTAGAAGTAAAACTCGGACGAACCTGGGCGGCTCGCTTCCGGCTTGGTGCGTTGCACCATGGCGAAATGATTTTTCAGCTCGGCCGTGTAGCTTTGCAGCTCTTCGCTGACAAAACTCTTGACCACCAACACCCCGCCGGGGCGCAGTAGCTCCTTGGCGATTTGGAGCGCCATCTGGTTGAGGGCATAGGAGCGCGCCATGTCGGCGTCGCGAATACCTCCGAGTTTGGGCGCCATGTCCGATAACACGCAGTGCGCAGTTCCACCCAATAGCTCTTTGACCTTGGTTTTAGTTTCTCCGATCAAAATATCACCCTGAATTAGCCCGATATTGCGCTCTTGAAAGGGCTGGATCGCTTGCACATCGACGCCGATGACTTTGCCATTGGGACCGACGAGCTTGGCGGCGACCTGCAACCAGCCGCCTGGCGCCGCACCCAGATCGACGACCCGGTCGCCAGGATTGATCATGCGAAAGCGCTGTTGCAGTTCGACAAGTTTGTAGGCGGCGCGGGAGCGATAGCCGTCCTGTTTGGCTTTCTTGAAATAGCGGTCCTGGGGTGTGTAGACCATGTGCCGGTTGTGCTGCTTACTCTACCCGATCGGCGCCAATAAAAAAGCCCAGCCGAATAAGACGGCTGGGCTTAGTTACGATGGAACGACGACGCTATTTCGCCGATTTTACCTGAAATTCGACGCGGCGGTTGATCGCCCGCGCCCACCCGGTGTCCTGCTCGATCAACGGCTTGCCTTCGCCGACGCTGGCCGTAGACATCCGGCTCGGATCGATACCGAGTGCAGCCAGTTCAGTCATGACCGTCTGAGCGCGCCGCAAGCCAAGTTTCTGATTGTAGCCATCGTCGCCGCGATTATCGGCATGGCCTTCGACGACAATGGTCAGGTTGCCGCGCTCTTTGAGCCGCTGGGCGGCGAGGTAAACTTGACCCTTGCCCAGATCGGTCAATTGACCCGAGTCGAAATTGAAAGCGACCGGTGTGAAAACCAAACGTTCGACCTCGATAACCTTCTCGACGACCTTTTCCTGAACTTGAATAACGGTCTTCTCCACCGGAACTTGGACGATCTTCACATGCTCCGGCATCGGCACCGGCGCTGGCGCCGGTGGCGCGACGTGCACTGTCTGCATCGGGACTTTTTTGGCTACGCCGAAGTCATACAAGGGCTGCGGTTCAACCAGTACCGGCGGATGGGGATTGTGGCCAAAAACCTTTTCCTGCTGTGGAGTTGCGCTGACGAGATAGTGAAAGGGTCGAAAGAAAGCCCACTCGGCGAGCCAGCCCACCGGATGCCAAGCGTAGGCGAGAATTCTTAACGGATGGGATTGGCTATCGTCGTATTCATCCGGCGCGGCGAAGCTGGTCTGCGCGGCAATACCGATTAGTAGTGCCAATGCCATTGACTGGGCTGTTCGTTTACTCATGTTTCGCTCTCCTTAAGAGGCTGATAGAACGTTAGTTTAGGAGCTGCACATGGGTTTGTCAAACTTATTGTTTGGCGGCCGCCTTGTAAGCCGGAGGATCATCGGTTTAATAAGGCCAAACAGTTGGATGTCTCCATATGAGGAAATTGCCATGAGTGTAGAAATCAATAGAAAAGACCGATTGCTAACGGTTACTTGGGACAGGCCGCCGTTAAATGTGCTCGACATCGTATTGGTGCGCGAGCTCGGCGAGATTCTCGAGCGCTGCGCGGCAGACCCCTACTATTGACGTCGTGGTCTTGCAGGGGCAAGGGCAGAAAGCCTTTTCCGCCGGCGTGGACATCAAGGATCACACCAAAGACAAAGTTCCCGAAATGCTCGACGTGGTCCACGGGGTGATTCGCCGGCTATTGAGCTTGCCCCAAGTGACGATTGCCGCGGTGCGCGGCGCCTGTCTCGGCGGCGGCTGCGAAGTCGCCAGTGTATGCGATTTTATCGTCGCTTCGGAGGAAAGTTCGTTCGCGACCCCGGAAATTCTTGTTGGCTGCTATCCGCCGGTGGCATTGGCGCGCTTTGCGTCATTGATCGGCTACCACCGGGCGGCGGAGATGATTCTCACCGGGCGGCGCTTCAGCGCCCGCGAGGCTCAGGCCATGGGTTTTATCAACCGGGTGTTTGCCGATGACGAGCTGGACGTTGGCTTGCAAAATCTCGTCGACGAGCTGCTCAGTAAAAGCGGCGCGGTCATGCGTCTGACGCTCAAAGGACTGCGCGAATTGTCTTTGCGCGATTTTGCAGCGGCGCTCAAACGCTCCGAACAAATTTACTGTGATGAACTTCTACAAACCGCCGACGTCGAAGAAGGCGTGCAGGCTTTTTTACAGAAACGACCGCCACAATGGCGCCATCGTTAGAGATCGGAGTGCGGCGCATTGATTTTCAGATGACCGGCCACATGTTAGGATCCCCTGCGAATGGCTGACTTTGAAGTGAAAATCGCCACCGACCACGCGATATAGTCGAAGCGCAGCGCTTGCGTTTCCAAGTATTCAACCTGGAACTCAACAAGGGGCTGCTGAGTTCCTATGAAACCGGTTTGGATGTCGATGAATTCGATCCGTTTTGCAACCACTTGATCGTCCGTGACATTAAAAGCAGTGATGTGGTCGGCACCTATCGCATGATGCGGCGCGTCCATCGGGTATAAATCGATAGATGATGTGCCGGTTAGCCCGGCCAATCGCGATTTGCTTTGGTATGGCGAACTAAATTTCACCTCGCAGTTCTGGAAGCTGTTAGAACTGCGCGGCATCGAGGTTCTGATAGCGATCCAGCCCAAGGTCGAATGTTTTCGCTATCGGGATAATTCGGCGGGACGCAAAACACTGGCCGAGGACTGCTACGATCGAGTCCTCGGCCGGGTGACGGAAACTAGTTTAGATCAGGATGAAGAGACCGAAGCGGGCGGCGAGCCGTTACTTCCCACTTAATTGTTTCTTGATATTCTCGACGAACTCTTTGAGCATCGCGTCGGCTTTCTTGCGGATGATCGGTTGGCCGAACTCGCCGATCTTGCCGAGAATATTCACGTCGGTTTCGACGATCAGCTCGGTCATATTAGCGCTGATCTCTTTCAAGTTCATGATGGTTTTGCCGTTAACCGCGCCCGCTGCCATGCGGTCTTTCGCTTCAGCACGTAGCGCGGCGCGCCAATCAGTTTTGTTTTGCTCTTCAAGGATAATCTTGCCTTGCAGGTTCAACTTGATCGGGCCGACGCGCACGGTCAGCGCGCCTTCATAGGTTGTATCGTCGATCTTGCTGACCGAATCGACCCCAGGCAGCGACTTGGCTACCTTGGGCACATCCATCAAGAATTCCCAAAGCGGTTCACGGGCCACGGGGATCTGGGCTGTCTGGGAAAATTTCAACGTTTTTTACCTTTCTTGACGGCCTTCTTTGTTGCCGGCTTCGGCTTCGGTGCCGCTTTGGCTTTGGCCTGCTGGCGAATGTCGGCGAGCGCTTTTTCCAGAGCGCGCCGGACGAATACCGCTGCCATATCGGTCTTGTAGGCTGCCGAGCCGCGGAAGTCGCTGACCGGGTCGACGGCTTGTTTAGCCTTCTCTCCCGCTTCAGCAAAAGCTTCGGCCTTCAACGGTTGGCCGCGCAGCACCGCTTCGGCTGCGGTGGCCCGGATCGGCGTCACGCCGACGCTACCCAGCGCGATGCGCACATCGGCGATGGTTTTCATCGTCTTGTCGAGGGTCAGCACTGCCGCCGCCGAGACGGTGGCATAATCATCCGCCGTGCGCGGCAAAAATTTAATATAGGCCGCGCCGGTGTTGGGCGCCTGTTTCGGCACCATCACTTCGGTAATGATCTCATCGGGATTGAGCAGGGTCTCATAATAATCTTTGAAAAATTCGTCGAGGGGAATCACTCGGCTGCCGGACGGCGAGGTCGCTTTCACTGTGGCGCCAAGCGCGATCAGGCTGGGCGGGGGATCCTGGTTGGGATCGGCATGGGCCAAGCCGCCGCCGACGGTGGCCATGTTGCGTATGCGCAGGGTGGCGACATGGTGGTAAGTCTCGGCCAACATCGGCAAGCGCCGGCGCACTAGCGACGAGCTTTCCACTGCTCTATGGGAGGCCAGCCCGCCGATCGACAAGCCGCCGTCTTTTATTTCGATGCCGTTCAAGCCGCGCACCGAGCTCAGGCTGACCAGGCAGGTGGGCCGGACCAAGCGCTGTTTCATCATGATCACCAAGGCGGTGCCGCCGGCGAGCAACTTGGCGTCGCTGCCAAACTCTTTTAGTGTCGCATGGACTTCTTTGAGACTCTTCGGGGTGCGATATTCAAAAGGTATCATGGCTGTGTCCTTATTATTTCGCGAATTGATGCGCTTTCTGGATCGATTCGATGATCTTGTAATAACCGGTGCAGCGGCACAGGTTGCCCATCATCCAGTCTTTGATTTCGTCTTCGTTGGGTTTGGGGTTTTCTTTCAATAAAGCCGTCGCCGCGACCACCTGGCCGGGGGTGCAGATGCCGCATTGAAAACCGCCATATTGGATGAAACTCTTTTGCACCGGGTTGAGCTCGCCATTTTTTGCCAGACCCTCAACCGTGGTGAGTTCATGGCCGTCCGCCATAACTGCTAAAGTTAGGCAGGAGCTGATCATGTCGCCGTCCATCAGCACGGTGCAGGCGCCGCAGACGCCGACGCTGCAACCTTCCTTGGTGCCGGTCATCCCGAGATCGTAACGCAGACAGTCGATTAACATTCGATTGGTCGGGACCTCAACCTCATGTCGTTTGCCGTTAACGCGAAATTTGATCTTCTTATTCATCGCTGTTCCTTTCTCAGAGTCTGTCGCGCGGAGTTTTCAGCACAGGCTGGAAAAAACCACTAGGGCCTTCTTATAGTGAGAAATTTTTCAAACTGCAAGCCATTTTCCCGGCAAATTCTCCTGGGAAACGATCGCTTGACGGCCGCCAATCGGCGTCGCTGGATTTACTATCGCGGTGGCGCCCCAACCCCAACATTTTGTGCTTACGCAAGCCGTGATGGGACTAAAACTTGATCACCGAGCGGATGCTTTTGCCTTCATGCATCAAATCGAAGGCGTCATTAATCCGTTCGAGCGGTAAAACATGGGTGATCATCGGATCGACTTTGATCTCGCCGTTCAAATAGCGCTCGACGTAGCCCGGTAGCTGCGAGCGGCCTTTGACGCCACCGAAGGCGGTGCCGCGCCAAACCCGTCCGGTGACCAGTTGAAACGGCCGGGTGGCGATCTCTTGGCCCGCCGCGGCGACACCGATGATAGTCGATTCGCCCCAACCTTTATGGCAGCACTCCAGCGCCGCGCGCATGGTGTTCACATTACCGATGCATTCGAATGAATAATCGACGCCGCCGTCGGTCATGTCGATAATCGCTTGCTGCACCGGCGTGCCGTCCGGTTGGGGCACGATGAAATCGGTCGCGCCCAGATTTTTCGCCATCTCGAACTTCTTTTCGTTCATGTCGACGGCGATGATTCTCTCGGCCTTGGCCATCACCAGTCCTTGGATGACGCTGAGACCGATGCCGCCGAGGCCGAAGACGGCAGCTGTGGAGCCCGGCCGCACTTTAGCCGTGTTTAACACCGCGCCGATTCCTGTGGTGATACCGCAGCCGAGCAGGCAGACTTTGTCGAGGGGCGCCGCCGGATTGATTTTCGCCAAGGCCATCTCCGGCAGCACGGTGTATTCCGAAAACGTCGAGGTGCCCATGTAGTGCAGAATGGTTTTGCCGCCCAAAGAGAACCGCGAGGAGCCGTCGGGCATGACGCCTTTGCCTTGCGTCAGCCTGATGGCGCCGCAAAGATTGGTCCGTCCCGACAGGCAAAATTTACACGCGCCACACTCTGGAATGTACAGCGGAATTACATGGTCGCCGGGCTTAACGCTGGTCACGCCGGCGCCGATTTCCAGCACCGTGGCGCCGCCTTCATGGCCCATGATCGCCGGAAACAATCCTTCGGGATCTTTGCCGGAAAGCGTGTAGGCATCGGTGTGGCAGACACCGGTGGCGGCGATTTTGAGCAGTACCTCGCCCTGTTTCGCTGCGCCGACTTCGACTTCTTCAATGATCAATTGTTTGCCGGCCTCCCAGGCGACGGCTGCGCGCGATTTCATAGGACCTCCTGAGTTACAGTACAGGTGAAACGGTTCTTCGCTGTGAAATATCCCTTGTGATGGATTACCTTAAGCCTCTTAGCAGATTCGTGATGCCATGAAAACGGCCGACGCGACGGTTGCAATACTTCCACCATTTGTGGGAAAGAATAGGGACTAATTATTGGAGGTGGCGCTATGTTTCTTGAGATGAGAACTTATGTGTTGAAACCAGGGATGACGAATAACTTTGTCGAACGCTTCGCCGAGGGACTAACGGCGCGGCTGCAATTTTCCAAGCTGCTTGGACTATTCTGCTCGGAAGTGGGCGGTCTGAACAGGGTGACTCATGTCTGGCCTTACGAGAGCTTCGAAGACCGCGAGCGCATCGGCGGCGAAGCGCGCAAGACTGGCAAATGGCCGCCCAAGACGCAAGAGTTCATTGTCACGCAAGAAAACAAGATCGTCCAGTTGGCGCCGTACTCGCCGCCGCTGCCGGAAAAAAAGCTCGGCGAGCTATATGAGTTCCGCACCTACACTTATCAACCCGGCGCCATGCCGACGGTCTTTGAACGCTGGAGCAAGGTAATCGGCGCTCGCACCAAAGTATCGCCGCTAGTTTTTGCCGGGCAGACGATCATCGGGCCGCTGAACCAATATATTCATGTTTGGGCCTACAAAGACGCCGGCGAGCGCGAGCGTCTGCGCGCCGAAGCGTCGAAAACCGTTGAAGGTTGGCCGCCGCCTACCAGGGAGCTGCTGGTGATGCAGGAAAATACCATTATGACTCCGGCGCCCTGTGCACCGTTTAAATAAACTGAGAGTCAATTCGTAAATTGCGGTGAGTGCCACGTTGAGGCGAGGCACGGTCATACGACAGGGGGAGCGTTCGCACTCTCCCTGTCTTTTTTTGCCCGCGACACGAAAGTCGCTTCGCGCAGTCTCTGGAAGTAATAAAAGTTTTCCGATACATCGTTCAGGTGTCCATGTTTTATAAATCGCTGATTCGGCCAATCTTATTTCGTAAAGATCCCGAGATTAGCCACGAGGCGGTCTTGCACATGCTCGCCGGCAACGAGTGGCTTTACGGTACCATCGAAGATTTTTATAAAGTCGAAGACCAGCGGCTAGTCGTCAAGATCGGCCCGCTGACTTTTGCCAACCCGGTGGGACTCGCCGGCGGTTTCGACAAGAACGCTCTGGCGCCCAAGATGCTATCCGCCTTCGGTTTCGGCTTCATGGAAGTGGGCGCGATCACCGCCCAGGCTCAGCCCGGTAACCCCAAGCCGCGGCTTTACCGATTGCCGAAAGACGAAGCTTTAATTAATCGCTTGGGATTCAATAATGAAGGCGCCGAAGCGATCGCCATCAAGCTCGACCGCTTGCGCGCGCGCGGCGGGCGGCCGAAGATTCCCCTCGGCATGAACATCGGCCGCACCAAGATTGTCGAGACCAAAGATGCAGTGGCGGATTTTCTTTCCTGCTTTGAGAAATTATTTGCGCAGGGCGACTTCTTTACGCTCAACGTAAGCTCGCCGAATACGCCCAACCTGCGCGACTTGCAGGAAAAAAGTCTGTTGCGCGAACTGCTCTCGGCGGTGCAGCAGAAAAATATGCAACTGGCGGCGCGGGCGAAGATTGAACCGAAAGCGGTTTTCGTCAAAATCGCCCCGGATATGGAGTTTGCCCAAGTCGACGAGATCATCGATGTCGTCGAGCAGGTGAAGCTCACCGGCATCGTCGCCGCCAACGCGACGGCGTTCAAACGCGAGGGACTGAAATCGCCCAACGGCGCCGAGCCCGGCGGTTTGAGCGGCCGGCCGATCACGGCCATGGTGACGCAATTTATTTCGCATATCTATCGAACCACCCGCGGGCGGCTGCCGATTATCGGTGTCGGCGGCATCTTTGACGCCTACGATGCCTACGAGAAGATCAAGGCCGGCGCCAATGCGGTGCAGATTTATACCGGCTGGATCTACGAAGGGCCGGGGGCGGTGAAGCGCATCAACAAAGGCTTGCTGCGTTTGCTCCAACGGGATGGCCTCAAACATATCTCGGAAGCGGTGGGCCAAGACCTCGGCGACTAAGCCAGTTGCTTGAGCCGCTCGTAATCTTCGCGGACGTCGATATCGAGAAATGACAATTCCTCCGGCCAGTCCACTAAGACGGTCTTGCGTTTGTGCTTGTCGAGGAGGAACCGGCCGCCGCGGTCGCCGGTGAGTTGGAGCAATTCGGGAAACAGCTTGCGATGGAACAAGATTGGGTTGCGAACTTCGCCCTTGAAACTGGGTGCGACGATCCATGCCGAAGTATCGTCAAATTTTTCGATCAGCGCGTCGATAAGCTCCGGCCGTACCAACGGCTGGTCGCCGCATAAGAACATCACGCCATCGCAGGCGGCATTGGCCGCCCACAGTCCGGCGATCACGGAGGTACTCTGACCGCGGTCGGCGGCGTAGTTGCGCAGCCAGAACAATCGTTCGTCGACGATATCGATCTGGCGCCTGGCCGATTCCAACTCGCGGCTAACGCAGATCACCTCGTCGAGATCGGCGGCGAGGGCGCTTTCCAAAACCCATTGCAGCACCGGTTTGCCGCCGAGGGGTAAGAACAGTTTCGGCTCCCCCATTCGTTCGCCGCGGCCGGCCGCCAGTATCACAGCGGAAATCATGTTAGCTTGTCAAAGTTAGTTTTAATCGGTTACGCCGCGGATGATCGGTTCGGCGCTGGCGTAGCTGGTGATGACAACTCTATCAAAATTTAGCTTTTGTAGTTTTGCTCCGAGCACTCGGGCTGCCGCCATTTCGGCCGCGCTATCGGCTTGATTGATCAAGGCTAGTTTCCGGCTGGCCGGCGGAATCCCTTTGAGGCAGCCATCTTTATGCTGGAGCAACTGTAGAAGGATTTCTTCGCTGACCCGCGCTTCGTCCGGCAAGCCGAGCAGTTCGCGCGCCCGTGCCGAGCGATGCACCCATTCGTCGGTGATGGGTTTGCCAAGTATTTTGATCGCGACGATCCAGACAGTGCTTTGGCAACTCTCCGGTATCACCGGTTCACCGTCCACCGGGATTTTTAATAAGCGCGACGCCGCGCCATCGGCTTCGACCAAGATCGCGTCGAATGCGCCGTCTAGGTTTAACCGATCGAGCCATTGAGTTGGCATGCCGAGCAGTTTGCCTTCTTGGTTCACGCCGCAGCCGGCGCAGATGATCGTTGGCGCGGCAAGGTCGGCGCAGACGTCGAGCAGAGCTTGGACATCGTCGACGAGAAATAACCGGTCGATATGCGGCTTAACCGGTTTAATAAACTTCGTGGTTGTCGTGACCAGAACCTTGCAACCTTGGTCGCGCAGTTCTTTGGCGAGGCGAAAAAGAGTTGTCGTCTTACCGCCGGCGCCGATCAGCGAAACCATCTCGCCGCGCGTCACGCCCAGCGCATCCGGGAGCAACATGGTCTTCTCACCTAACTCTTCCGTTGCTGAGTTGCAAGTAAAAATTTGCCAGCTCTTACCAATCCATCGTGACACACAGTGAAGCGCCAGTGACGCAGCTTGAAAGGGTGGCCGCTTTTGGTTAACTTCGCGGCCATGTCACGCACCTTCACCATCGAAGTCGCTAAAGATTATTTCAATTTCGCCTCGGCGCATTTTCTGATTTTCGCCAACGGCCAGCGCGAACCCCTGCATGGGCACAACTATCAGGTGTCGGTGAAGATGGAAGGAGAACTCGATCGCGCCGGTGTGGTGTTGGACTTCATCACCTTCAAGCCACTGGTCAAGCGCATCTGCGATTCCCTCGATCACCGCACGATGATTCAAAGCAATAGCCCGAACCTTGACGTACGCAGGCGCGCCAAGGAGTTCGAAATTCGATACAAAGCGCAAAAGATTATATTGCCGAAGAGCGATGTGATTCTCTTGCCGCTGGCCAACACTAGCACCGAATTATTGGCCGAGCATGTCGCCAAGCTGATTCGCCGCCAAGTGAAAGCCAAATTCCATGGCGCGAAGATTCGCGCCATGGAAGTCGGAGTCGAAGAAGCGCGCGGCCAGCGCGGTATTTTTCGCGGCGAGTTTTAGCGATTGGCTCGCTACCGTTGCGCCTAAGCGGCGTGCCGCTAAGGAGCATCCCCCTTGCCGTTTGTTAGCGCTCTTCGCATCCGTCGTGCCCGCCCTCTGCGTTCAGCGCGCCATTGCTCTGCGTTTCGATGTCCGCCCGTTGACAAGATCAGTACCGCCGATGCGAAGGACGGTTTCTTGGACAAACTTGTCCCCATTGTTTACCCGACTCTCTCGATAGAGTCGTTGGGTAGATCGCCGCTTTCACACCTATGTTCAGGGTACGGATATCTCACCCGCGCGAGCTGGTCGCTGCGACTCGAACGGCCGTATGCGCGATCGAAACTCAGATTGCCAAGCTGGGCCTAGGTGCGCTTGTATCAAACTACCGACCTTGTGATTATTTGTTGTCGAGAAAGATCTGGCGCATTTCGTCGCGCAGCTTTTTCAACTCTTCCGCGGTCGGTTCTTCCATGAAGATGGTTCGCTGTGGCACTTGGTCGGCGCCGGCAAAGCCTGGCGCTACTTGCGGGTAAAGGACAAATTCAGCGGTTTCTGCCATCGCTTTTTGTCCCTCGAGTGAGCAGATGTATTCGATGTACATCCGGCCGGCGTTGGCGTGAGGCGCCTTGCGGCTCAGACCCAAATAATTCACATCGGCCAGATACTTGTTCAAACGGGCGTAATCGATGGGGCCTTTATACTGGCCGACATATTTCAGGTAGGTCAGTCCAAGCGCCGCCTCACCTTTGACGACTGTGTTTACGATGGGCGCAAAGGATTCGACCAAGAAAGGTTGTTGTTGCGCTAAACTTTTGGCGAACTCGCGCCATTTGATGCCGTCATACTTATCGAGATCGGCGAGAAACTGCGCCGTTGTCGTGTGGCGAGCCGGATCGGGAATGGTAATCTTACCTTTCCATTTCGGCAGCAGCAGCTCTTGAATACTTTTAGGGATGTCCTCTTTGCGTACCATGCCGGTATTGAAAAGAATGCTGATCGGGTTGAACCGCCAAGGTGTCAGAAGTTGGTCGTTCTCGAGAAACTGCTTGGAATACTTGGCCGCCGAGGGTGGCTGATACTTGGCGAAAACTCCTTCTGACTTGAGAATGTATTGGGGCCCTTTGTTACCCTCGACGACATCGAAGGGCGCTGTGCCGACGCGCCATTCGTTGAGTGCCCGATCTAAGATGCCGGTCGCAGACGCGCGCCAGTACTCAACCTTGATGCCGTACTTTTTTTCAAAGGGATCGTTGACTACTTTCATTGTTTGCGGTGGCACGGCAGCATAAACGATAACTTTGCCTTCTTTTTTCCCAGCTTCGATATCGATCGATTGCGCTGCCGCAGGCAGGCGCAACGCTAGATAAAGCACGACGAGCATTGGCGTAGTGTGTAATCGATATAGTTGGCGTGAAATTATCATTGTTGAATCTCCCCGAGCTCAGAACTAGGCCGACGATAAGCATCCGTGGTTTTCTTGTCAACGGAAGATTGTCAACGGAATAAATGATGTAGTAACACTGGGCTTTGTTTATTTGGAGGTAGGTCGATGGCTTTTTTGATTCGTGCGGAAGATGTAACCGGCTTGTTGACCATGGATGAGGCGATCGATGCGGTGGAGTCGGGGTTCCGCGAGTTTGGCAGGAGCCCGGAACTGAACGCCCCGCGCCGACGCATTACGACGCCGGAAGGTGTCCGCGTCAGCGTTCATCCCGGCGGGGTGCCCAGTCTTGGTGGAATTGGCGTACTCGCCCATGCCGAACATGTGGCGGTCTCCAAAGACGTGCAGACCTACCACAGCATGGGCGGACCGGTAACTGTGTTGTTCGATGTGAGAGACGCTTCGCTCATGGGCGTTATCGTCGGCAGAATCGGTGTGGCCGAGATTGAGGCTGAGCGGCCGACACCTATGCGCACGGCTGCTACGAGCGCGGTGGGCACTCGCTCTTTAGCGCGCACTGACTCGGCGACTCTCGGCATTCTCGGCGCCGGCGGCGAGGCGAAGTATCACTTATTTGCATTTTCCAAAGTCCGACAGTTTAAGCGGGTTAAAGTTTTCTGCCGCACAGATAAAACGCGCAGCGATTTCTGCCGCATGATGGAAAAAATTGTTCCATGCGAGTTGGAACCCGTGACCAGCGCCAAGCATGCGGTCGTGGATTCGGATGTCGTGTTGACTGCGACCAATTCCAACGTGGCGGTGTTCGATGGCGACTGGTTGCAGCCAGGAACCCATGTGACCTCGATCATGGGTGGTAATGTCGGATTGGTCAAAGCCGGCATCGCGGCGGCGAAGCGGCGCGAATTGGACGATGCGACAGTTCGGCGCAGCGATGTGATCGTCGTCAATTCACTGGAGCAAGCGATTCAAGATGAACAGGGCGATCTTTACGATCCGGTGCAGGCGGGTTTCTTAACCTGGGAGCGCGTCGGAGAACTCGGCGCGCTGCTCAATGGCGTGATTCCCGGTCGCACGGATGCGAAACAGATCACGCTGTTCAAGAACAACGCAGGTCAGGGCATCGCCGATGTTGCCATTGCCAGCAAAGTATTTGCCTTGGCGCGGACTCAGGGAATCGGCATTGAGTTCTGAATTTAACGTTATTGACTGAGTAACCAGCGCGCCACTTCATCGTGGCGCGCGAACCAGACATCGGGAAACCCTTTCATATAATGCAGCAGTTCATAGAGCATCGCCGCCATCAGCGGCCGGCCGCCGAAGTGGCAGTGCATCGTTAGATTGAGCAGCGACGGCGCTTCATGTTGGTAGAGATAGTCGAAGGTGTCTTTGTAGACGTTGAAAAAGTCGCGCGGGCTGGAGCGCAGGGTGCGGTTATCGGTGAAGTCGCTGTGTGCGAAGGCGACGAGCCGCCCATTGCCGGTTTCCAGCGCATAGGGCAGGTCGCTGTCGTTATAATCGCCATGCCAAATGAAGCCTGCTTCGGCGAGAAACTGCGCCGTGTTCACCGTCGGCGCGGCTACCGGGCTAAACCAGCCGACCGGAGCGACGCCGACCGCGTCGGTGATGATGCGCTTGCAGCGCGCAATCACTTCGCGCTCTTCCGCCGGTGACAGATAGGGCAGGACAGTATCCTGCGTGTAAGAATGGCCGGCGATTTCATGGCCGCGGCGGTGCGCTGCATTGACCGCGTCGGGAAACAGTTCGGCGCCTTTGGCATTCAAGCAGACCGTCGATTTGATCTCCTTGTCGTCCAAGATGCGCAGAAAACGCCAGATGCCGGTCTTGCCGCCATACTGCGACCAGGATATCCCCAGCAAATCCGGCGTGCCTGGTTTGAGCGACGTGGTCATCGGCGAGTAAGGCGGTGCTTTGCCGTCGGACCAGACCTCGAACATGATGGTCACCATGACTACGAGTTTTTTGTTGTTGGGCCAAGTGGCGAGGGTCCGTTCCATGGATTTGCTCCCGTTAAAAAAGCGGTTCTTCTCAGTTTTACTGTGACAAAAGTCTGCACCACGAGGGACACGAAGAGCACGAATTTCGGAGTCTTGATCGTCGGAACCTTCGTGTCCTTCGTATTAGTGATAATTTGCGTGGCTTGCGCAAATTTCTCGACGCGCCAAAGCCAAGAGGGCGGGTTTCAAACCCGCCCTACGACTCCCGATATTTTTCGCGCCCTTTGCGTTCTTTGCGGCCATTCTTCTTTTTGGTTGCGGCTGTGCCGCGTTGTGATCTTCGTGGTGAACCAACCAATCTGAGCGACACAAATGGTCCACACAATCGCCAGAATGGCCAAAGGCAAAAACCTAAACCGTGCGGTTGCGGCGCCAGAGATCGGCGATGCGCGCCAGGTCGGCGGCGGAGATTTCAATGTTGGCGGCGGCGCCGTTTTCGCGCATTTGCTCGGCATTGCGCGCGCCGGCAATGACTACGCTGACGGCGGGATGGGCGATGCAAAAAGCGATCGCCGCCTGTCCTAAGGTTTTTGCCGTGTCATGGACGAGGAAGCGCAGTTCATCGGCCTTCGCCAGCTCTTTGGCGAACGCCTCGCCTTTGAAACTACGCGCGCGCAAATCCTCGCCTTGAAATCTTTGTTCGTCGGCGACGCTCATCTTGCCGGTCAGAATGCCGCGGCGCAGCGGCACGCGAGCGATGATGCCGATATTTGCCTGGTAAGCCAGCGGCAGAAGTTTCTCCCCCGGCTCCTGGGCCAGCAGGTTGTATTCGACTTGAATGGTTTCGGCCCGGCCGTCATTGACCGCGGCAATGCCTTCTTCCATGGAGTTGATCGACACGCCGTAGTGGCGGATTTTGCCGGCTTGCTTCGCCCGTTCCAAAACTTGCCAAACCGCACCGCGCTCGATGACTTCCACCGTCGGATTGTGCAGTTGGTAAAGATCGATGGTGTCGATTTGTAACCGTTGTAAGCTTTCCTCCATCACCTGGCTGATGTAGTCGGGATCGAAGTTTCGTTTACCGCGGTTGGGGCCGACCATGACATTGCCGCCCTTGGTGGCGATGACGACCTGATCGCGTTTGCCTTTGAGTGCGTTGCCCAACAACGTTTCCGAATAGCCGGCGCCGTAGGCGTCAGAAGTATCGATGAAGTTGACGCCGAGGTCGAGAGCAGCTTCGATGGCGCTCAACGATTCAGAGTCTTTCATGGGACCGAAATGGCCGGCGTGGACCATGGTGCCAAGGCCGATGGCGCTGACACGCAGGCCAGTTTTGCCGAGAGTGCGGTATTTCATGGCCGTCAACATAGGACAGCTACGGCGGGGACCGCAAGCGCTTCGCCCGGTCTTAAGGGAACTTTTGTTTTGGTTGGTTCGTTGACTCAATGGAGGCGAGCGATTGGACACCACCTGCACTCTTGGTTACACTGGCTGGGCCGTGAGCGCCACCCACAGCCGTAATCCTGCACGCGATAGTTTCGCTACGGAGATCATGACCTATCTGGATCATCTCTACCGCGTCGCGTTCCATCTGGTGCGCAACGCCGACGAGGCCAAGGATTGCGTCCAAGAGACCTGCACGCGGGCGTTGAGTGCGCAGGGACAGTTCTTGCCCGGCAGCAATATGAAGGCCTGGCTGACGCGAATCCTCTATAATTTTTTCTATGACTCTTACGCCCGCAACAAGCGCACCGTCGCTGCGGAAGATCTTCTCGACGGCACGGACGCGGCGGACTTTTGGCAGGCCCACGCCGGCGATGGCCCCGGTCCCGAGACTCAAGTATTGGATCGCGAGCTCGGTACCAAGATCGGCGCCGCACTGAAGCAAATCCCTGAGGAGTTTCGCGCGCCGATCCTGCTCGTCGACATGGGCGATTTTACTTACGCCGAAGCGGCCGAGGTTTTATCCTGTCCGATCGGTACGGTGCGCTCGCGGTTGTCGCGCGGGCGCAGACTTTTGCAAAAACAGTTGAGCGGTTATTTGGGCAAGACCGGGACGGCGAGACCGGAACGATAGATAGACCATGCGTTGCGACCAGGCACAAGAGCTGATCACGGCTCGCCTAGATAATGAACTCAGCGCCGATGAGCACAGCGCCATCGAGGCGCATCTGCATACTTGCGAGCGCTGCCAACGGGCGCTGACTGCGGAAAGCCGGCTCAAACAACAGCTCAAGCTGGCGCGCCAGGAAGTGATCGCGCCCGCGGCGTTGCGCCACGAGATTGAAAGCGAAATCGCTTCGCAGCGGCCAGTCTTAGCCGTGAAAACCGAAGGCGGTTTCGCCTCGTGGTTTAGTCTTCGCAGTTGGCGGCCAGCATTTGCTTTGGTAACTCTATTTATTGCAATCGCGGCAATTTTCTACGCCAAATCGCCGCAACAGGATGTTGGCATGATCGCCATCGAGACCCATCGCGACCTGCTCAGCGGCAAGACCGCACTGGTGCGTTACGACGACGCCAGTCGGCTGCGCCAGGAGCTATCACGGGCGGTGCGCGATCGCTTCGCGCCCATCGCTTTGGATTTGTCGATGATGAGACTCTATCCGGTCTCGGGCTTCGTGCAAAAGATTGGCGGTCGTGAAGTGCTCGTCACCGTCTACCAGGGCGCCGGGCCGGCAATCACTTGCTTGACTTTACTGGGCTCCAAGTCGGACGCACCCGAGCGCGCCCAGCACTTCTACGATAGCCGCCATGAAGCTCAATGTCTATTTGTTTTCACAGGACGGCATCAACGCCGTGCTGCACAGCGAAGGCGATATCATCTGCATTTTGGTTTCAAAAATGTCGCCCGCCGACATCCTCGCACTGCTGCGCGGTAAGTCCGCCCATGCCTAATATTCGATCGTCGATTCCGTGACGGTCAAATCATTCCATGCTGGACAGCGGAGATGATTTAACTCTCTACGCGTTGACAACTCGGTAGCGATTACCTACAGTTTGACAGCCTCACTACCCTTATGTGGGCGGGCGTAATTCAGCGGTAGAATGCCAGCTTCCCAAGCTGGACGTCGCGGGTTCGATCCCCGCCGCCCGCTCCAAACTTTTCAAAATCAAATACTTAGAGTGCGATGACGTGAAGATTCTTGTCCGAAAAGCGAAAAGTTCCCAAAACGTTCCCATCGCAAAATTTGGTCGCAAATTTTGCAACCTAATTTAAGATTAGCTTCACGCTGTTGAGCATTAGTTGTGTCGGTGACTGAGATAATTGACGTTGTTGATATTGTTTGACTCTTTGAGGCGAGTTTAGTGTGAGCACGACAATCAACTAATTTTTCCAATCGCGTAAGCGGTGCAGCATGTCATGACGAGAAATACTGACAAGCTGGAAGTCGGAGGGTACACGCCCAACGGCCCTCTTCAACTGCTTTCTCATGCAATCTAACCTTAGGGTATCAACGACTTGAATTGCGTGAGCCTTCTGTTCATAAAAAGAGGGAGGCGCCCGGAATTGGCCAATGGGTTTTTCTGCTGAACGCGGAGCAGCGAAAGCCCAGGTTCGGGCTCTACTCATCGCAGCGATCTGCGATTGCTCTCTCCCTTCTGAAGGAACTATCACGCGACAACGGCGGACCAGTCGAGTCGGTGGGTTCCGCGTCTTTTATGATACTTCCCGAGACGATAAAACAGTCTATGTGAGAGCGGTACTACAAAAACCATCGGCGAAAAGAACATTGAAATGCGGCGCAAACAACCGGCGCTGTTTTGAAGGAATTGAAAACACGTCTCGCAAATTAATAAGCTCCCTCTACCGAATTAAATACTTTGCAGGGGGTTTTCCAAGGTCCGACCCGACCTATGAAAAATAGTCCTATCCATAATTCGATAGTTTGGATCGCATTTCTTGAAGCTCAGGAAATTTGAATGCTGTTGGTCGTCGGAATATCTGGCACAATTAACGTCGTTTCCAAAAACCCCACCAAGAGCGCTTCTGCTTGACGATTTCGAGGGTGGGAACCTTAGTCTCATCGGTTTCCGATATCCCATCACCGGTGAAATTGGCGACGATGACTGTGACATTGTCCTCGCCGCCACGTTCGTTGGCCAGCCGGACTAAGCTCTCGCACGCCGCTTGAGGTTCAAAGCGATGGACAAATTCGACGATCTCCTCGGGTTCGACTTTGCCCCAAAGACCGTCACTACAAAGCACCATGCGGTCGTTCCGTTTTAAGTTCGCGGTAGCGATGGCGACATCTACACGCGGTAGCACGCCCATCGCCTGCAGGACGACGTTGCGGCGTGGATGAGTCTTGGCTTCTTGGGGGGTGATTTTGCCTGCCTCGACCATTTGAGCGACGAGACTCTGATCCTTGGTCAATTGCGTAATGCTCCCATCCCGTAGCAGATAGGCTCGGCTGTCTCCGAGTTGGGCGACTGTCAGGATCGTGCCGGACACGGCAGCTGCGGTTAGAGTCGTTCCCATTCCAGTTAGTTCTTGGTTTTCCTGGCTTTCCTGGAAGATCGATCGATTCGTTTCTTCGACTGCATGGGTTAAGGCCTTGGCGAATACCTGTTGAGTCAACTGTTTCTCCCCCGTCAGTTGTTCGGCAAAACGTTGCGCTACGCCTGCTACTGCCAACTGACTGGCTACTTCACCGGCTTGGCCGCCGCCCATGCCGTCAGCGACGATAAAAATCCACTGATTATCACCCTTGGTGCAGTCCGGTGACACCGCATTGAACAAGCCGCTACCAAGTTGGGTAAAAAGGTAGTTGTCCTCATTGTTGGTGCGCACGCGACCGACGTCGGACATGCCGAATGCAGCGACTTTAAGCTGTGAAGTCGTTAGGCTCATTTTTTGACGATGATCTCGACGCGACGATTTTGACTGCGACCATCTTCGGTATCGTTCAACGCGACCGGTTTGGAGCTGCCTAACCCGTGCGCGGAGGTTTTCTCTCGGCTGAAGCCGATTCGGACAAATGCGTCAGCAACCGTTCGGGCGCGATCTTCGGACAGTTTCCGATTACGCGCCTCGTCCCCATCGCGTTCTTTGCTCGCGTGGCCTTCTACGGTGATGGCTCTGTCCGGTGCATAGCACCTCACAGTGCTGACAATATCGGCGATCCTAGCCTCTGCCTGCGGATTCAACTCTGCGCTACTGACGGCGAATACCAAACTTTCCAGAATGATACGAACCCCATCGGGTTCATCGACGGCGCGCAGCCTCCTGCCGCGGAGGTCGGCAACCAGTGACGCGGCCCAGTTTGTTTGATCGCATTTGGTTACGAGGGGTTGGGGGCGATCAAGCATCGCCAGATGGCGATTGGCCTCGCGATGCAACAAGAACCAAAAGATCGCGAAAAGTAGAAGCGGAACGGCGCCTGCCGTGATGTACCATAGCCGATTAGATTTGGCTGCCGCCTGGGGCGCGGCGTTGGCTTTTTGATAAGCTTCGGGAAATAGCCGCGGATAGTTTTGTCGAATGTCTTGACCATTGGCGGTTAGCTGTTTGTAGATGCGTTGTTTCAGTGACTGTAGTTCGCGAAGACCGTCGCCGAAAGCCAGCTCGCCCTGAAAGCCGAGACAAATGCAAAGAAAATATATCTCTCGGATGTCGTTTGCCTGGGCCGGTAAGGCATCCAGATGGCGGAAAAACTGCTCCCCGGCGTTGACCGTCCCGTAATAGGCGAGCATGAGGTGCTGCCATTGGCTGCGGTGCAGCCACTTCGAATTGAGAACGATCTCATCCACCCATGAGAGCACGGCGAAACGCGCTTCGCGAAATGCTTCTATCGCTACGCCCGCGCTTTTTGCCCGCTCTTCCTGGGCAGCGATCAACGAAATCACGCGCTCTTTGAATTCCTGCAACTCAGGCGGCTTTTGTTCACAGTAGCTTTCGAAAAAGATGATAAATGCCATCAGGTCCGAAAATATCTCGCGTAACGGATTAGCGCTCCCGCCAACTTTTGATGACGGAACCATGACCCGATTCATTCGCGTCAAAGTCTCCATACCCTTTTTCAACCAGGTGGAAGACTTGTCGGCGCTGAAGTTGGGTGGCGATTTACTCATCCAGTCGGGCTCTCCTCGCAGTATTCGGGGTTGTCTTGCATCCAACAATCAGACGGTCGAAAGGCGACGAGGCAAGTTAAGATTTGGCGGTGAATTCGAGAGTTCTGATTTCGAGCAGCGGATATTCGGTGTCGTCGGCAAAAAACGTCCGTTGTCCCAGCCCCGAGAGATGATCGTTGCCCACAGAATTCCAATTGGTCATTCGGCCGAGTTTGACCAGATCGTCGGGATTCTCGTGGGAGCCATAATATTGCGCCGGTATCAGCAGATCGCCGAGGGGGCCGTCACTTAGTTGGACATTGGCCGGCGTCCAGAGGAGATCTCGCAGCGTGGTTGGCGCGGGGATTTCAACGCGCTCGATCTGTTCCAGCGGCAGCCAATAATAATCGCTCTGGAAAAGCACTTCTAAAAACGGACTGAGCAGATCGTCACCATCATGAAAATCACTGAATGCTTTGCCGTTGCATTGTCCCGAGAGCGGCTGGCGAACACTGGCGCTTTGTTCCATCAATTGTTCCAAGGCGTCCCACTCCTGGCCGTGCAATTTCCCGACCGCGTCGATATGCAGCGCGGTGTAGGCCGGCGGTTCGGAAAAAAACTTCGGCGTCTTGTGCGCCCCGGTGAAAAACTCCCGGCGCAGTTTTTCGGCCTCAAGCAGGTTCCGATAGGCTTGAGCGCCCATTTCGATTTTAACATCGCCGCTGGTCTGGGCGGCGGCGTCAAGCTGGCGCTGCGCCCGCTGAAACTCGCCAGCGAAGCAGAGCAACTCAAACAGGAAGATCCGGCTTTTGAGGTCGCGCGGGTTGGACTTCACATCTTGAGTCACCTGTTCGATGGCGCCGCTGAGGTTGCCGGCGTCGAATAGCTCTTTAGCGCTCATGATTCCCCCATGCCAAGGATTTTTACCTGTATACTTTAACTAGTCAGATTCGGCAACGCTGTCGCGAAAAGCTTAACGCTCATTGTCAACGGTCCGGCACGGACCTACAAGAACTTTGACAATTCCTAGGTGAAAATTGTAATGATGGTCGCCGGATTTATCGAAAGGACGGCGGGAAGCATGCAACTCACAGCTTGGAACATCGGCGGCGGCGATCTTCTTCGGCGGCACTCAGGCTGCGCTCGCGCTCAAAGGGCGCCGCGTGCGCACGGTGACGGCGCTCAATGGCTTTCCACTTTACGACCCGGTCAATTTGCACAGCCAGCGCACCGTTAGTTTGGCCTCGGGACGCGAGGGTTTCGTCGCCAACGCCATCGACGATCGGATCCTGGTCGCTTTTAGCGCCGACCCATCGCAGATGCCGCAGAGTTTGGAAAAATTGATGCATCTTCCTCTCGGCGGTATCATTGTGGTGCCGGTCAACTGGCCAACCTTTCGGCTGCAATTCTCGATTCAAAAATAGGCCAAGACGCTCGTCGATGAGATTTTCAAATACTCGATCGCCGTTTGTCTGATAGGCGGGGCGGGTTTTAAAGAAAAGTTACAACAACCTGTCGCCGCACATCGTCATCATCGAAAATTTGTGCCAGGCGTTCCGCCGCGCCCCCCTTGGGCAAGCGGGCGTGGCCCGAGGTCGAATCGCAACAACAACATCGCTTCCGTTATTCCCAGTAGTATTGTCAGGCTTAAGTGCGGCGGCTTTACGACGGCGTCGCTACAGCTATAGAATACTCCAGGCGCCCCCTTGGCTGGGACGATTAAACCAGTCGAATAGACGGTTGTCCGGCCGCGGTGAGTAAGCCCTTGAGCTCAAAGCGGCGGCCGGGCGTGCCAGCGCTTGATGCTTGCAGTGAAAAGGGAGTAGTTATTTGCCATTAGCCAATCGGGATGACTCTGTAAGATGAAGTACTGTCCAGCCTGCGACCGGCGCTACGAAGACGAGATGCGACTATGCGGTGTCGATGGCACGGCGCTGGAGGTCGTGCGTGAAGACAACGTCAAGCGCGACGCTTACATTGGCCGGACCATCAAAGGGCGCTATCAAATCATCAAGAAACTCGGCGAGGGCGGAATGGGCGCGGTTTATCTCGCCGAGCAGATCAGCATGGCACGCAAGGTGGCGCTGAAAGTCTTGCAAGGCAACTACGCCAGGGATGAAGAATTCATCGGCCGGTTTCGCCGCGAGGCGCGTCTGGCGGCGTCGTTGAACCATCCCTACATCGTCACGGTTTACGATTTCGACCAGGGGGACGATGGCGCGCTGTTTATCGCGATGGAATATATCGACGGCAAAAGCCTCACGGAAGTGATCCGGCGCGATGGACCGCTCGACATCGGCAGAGCCGCACGGCTCGGTATCCAGATCACGGAGGGATTGGCGGCTGCCCATCGAAGTGGAGTGATTCACCGCGACATCAAACCCGACAATATCATGGTGGTCGGCGCCGAAGACGTCGAGATGGTAAAGCTCATGGACTTTGGCATCGCGCGGCTGCGAGACTCCGGTAGCATGAGCCGATTGACCCGCGCCGGCGTCATTATGGGGACGCCCGCGTATATGGCGCCTGAACAAGCCGAGGGCGCGGAAGTGAGCGAGCGAACGGATATCTACGCTCTCGGTATCGTGCTCTACGAAATGCTCAGCGGCTCGGTGCCGTTCCGCGCCTCGACTCCGGGCGCGGTGCTGGTCAAACAAATCCAGGAACGGCCATTGGCGCTGCGCACTCTGCGCCGTGAAATCCCCGCTGCCATTGAGAGCACGGTTATGCAAGCGCTGGAAAAAGACCCGAGCAAACGCCAACGCGACATGCGCGAGATGGCCCACGGGTTGAAAAGAATCGAACGGCCAGCGGCCGACGAGCCGCTGTCGAGCACAATGGTCGGCGAGCAAGCGACCATGTTCGACGAGGCGCCCCGGACTATCGCGGCGACGCAGATTTGGCAAAGCGAACTTGCCGGCAAACCTAAGATCGCCGGGAAGTATCTCATCGGTGGTTTAGTCACGGTGGTCGCGTTCGGTGCGTTGATCTTCGGTCTATTACTACGTCCTTCGAATCCCCCTTCAAAAGACCAAGCCTCGCCCCGCGAGTCGAAGATCGAAGTCACCGATGAATCCGCCAATCGACCGGCACCCGCCCCGTCCACGGCTAAACAGCCAGAGGTATTGCCCCCGGCTCCGATTGCAACTGCGAAGGGGGCTGCGCAGAAAACCGATAGAGCCAACGCCGCTACCGATAGCGCCGCGACTCAAGACCACACAAACCTGGCAAAGCCATTGCCCGCGGCTAAACAGCCAGAGGTTTTGCCAAGCAAGCCGGTTGCGCCTGCGAAGGAGCCGGTGCCGAAAACCGATAGCGCCAAGGCCGCTGCCGATAGCGCGGCGATTCAAGACCGCACAAATCGGGCAAAGCCATTGCCCGCGGCTAAACAGCCAGAGGTGTTGCCAAGCAAGCCGGTGGCGCCGGCGACGGGGACGGCGCAGAAAACCGATAGTGCCAACGCCGCTGCCGATAGCGCGGCGATCCAAAACCATATAAACCGGGCAAAGTCATTGCGCGAGCGGGGCGAGTACGCCAATGCCCGCCAGGAGCTGGAAAAAGCTAACTCCATCGCGCCCGGCAACGGCGCAGTCAGAGCGGAAATCGAGAACGTAAAAAAAGCCTGCAACGCGGAAAGAGATATCCTCGGGCAAACTTCGCTCAATTGCGGATAGTGTTAAATCCGCGGCTCAGTCGTGCCTCGTCTATTTGGCCGTCAGGCTCGTTTTCGAAAAAAACATTGAAATCCTGGGCAATAGTGACGGTTATAAAATAAGTTTGCTTACCCCTCCTGAAAGAGACTGTGTGGTAGCGCGAAGATATCCCATTCCTGTCACTTACGAAGACGAGATTCTTCGGCTTCGCTTCAGAATGACAGTTACGACACACTCTCCGACTGGAGGGGATTAAGGAGTGGGTGATTTATGTCAACATATTTATTGGCTTCACTATATAGTGATGCAAATTCTTAGTATTCTTTATGGCGTCGCAAGTTGTGGCCGCGATGGGTTTTTTCATTGTTACCGGTTCATAGCAAATTAATCGCTGGCTCAGCAGCTCTCGCCAATTGTTTGCCTCCATGTTGTTAAATATCTTACACTCTGTTGAGAGGTTGAAGATGTTAAAACGACTACTTTACTCGATCTTTGTAATTTCATTTTTCAGCGGCTGTGGCATTCAAGTAGCGAAGGAGTCCCAGTCGGGCCGCACTGCGTTATTATCCGGCAAGGCGGATGTCGCGATCTCCCACTTCGAGCGCATTGCGGTGGCCCAGCCCGACTATGTTGTTGATACTCCGCCGCTCCGGCAAAGCATTTGGACCTATCTGGGACGAGCTTACTATGATGCCGGTAGAATTGCCGATGCTCGAAATGCGCTCGCTCAGGGATTAAAGCGCGATGGTGGCGACTTCATGGCCCGGCTCTACCTTGGCATTATTGCCTTTCGCGAAGCCGGGCCTGCGCCGGCGTCGAAGTCCGATAACTCGTTTGCGCTGAATGATGTTCTGTTTATTCTAAAAGAAAGAGTTTCTCCGAAGCGGGTTGCGACTCTCGTGAAAGAGCGAGGGGCAAGTTTTGACTTGAACGCCGATGGCGAGAAGGAGTTACGCCGCGCCGGCGCGGACGACGAGTTAATCGCGCAAATTCGCGCGAGCGGACGAGCGCGATTGAACGTCGCGTTAAGCAGCCCTGGTCAACAAGCGGTGAGAGATATTGAGCGTGCGCTGAAAGAGATACAGAGCTGGCACACAGCGGTGAGAAAAACCGAGTCAAATCGCGGCTGGGATGGCCGCAAACTGATCAGCGCGCGGGTGGACGCGAGCCTCGTCATGATTGTCAACAAAAGGACGGATCGTCCAGAATTCATCGTTGGCTTAGAATCGGTCGGCCGGACGATTGAGGAAGAGGTCGATCTGCTTCAAAAAAAATAGCTTAACCGTGGTAGGTCTAACCCCCTTAACATTTCAGATCGGTGCGGCCAAATGCCCGCTCGGCATTGCAGGCGCGTTTGGCGTCAAGGATTGCGGCTTGCACTTCTTTGTTGCCGGGATCGACTTTGCTGGCTTTCTCCAGTTCGCCCAGCGCCTCGGTGTATTCACCGCGGTCCAGTCGAGATCGAGCGTTTCTAATTTGTTCCGAGGTATTGGCCACTTTTGTCGCCAATGGCTTCCTTGTCTGTTGAATAGTGGCTGGGTTTTTCATTGATGCTGGTTTGACGAGCAAGGTCAGTGGTTCGCTAGCGATCCCATCGTAGCGCGCGATCAATTCCACGCGTCCTGCTTTTTTGGCGAGTACAGTTCCCGATTCAGTTACAGCCGCGATATTCGGGTCACTACTGTCCCAGCGAACGCCGGCTTTGATTGCCAACTGTCGTTTGTCCGAATATATGCCGGTTGCCTGCAAATTAACTTCATCGTTGACGGTCAGATCCCGTTTAGCCGCTTTCACGGTCACGGCAATGAGCTTTGGTTGCGCGGCCGGGGATGGCGATGGTGCTTTAACCTGCACGGGCAAAAGCTGTGTCTCCAAGCCTAAATAGCGGGCTTTCAGCTCAGCTTTGCCGACTTTTTTCGCGTTGACCGCACCGCTTGAATCCACTGCTGCGATTGTCGGATCTGTGCTGGTCCAACTGATCGGCTCGGTGCCGCTGATGGCCTTGCGTGAGCCGTCGCTGTATTGGACGCTTAAGCGCAGGGTCGTGCCCTCGCCGAGGTTCAATACTGCTTTTTCCGCATCGATAGAAATCGATACCATCTGACTTGGTGGTAACTCTTTGACTGTCGTGCGGCTGGGATCCTCAGCAGGGGATGACGGTCGGTTCTCCGGGACGGGCTTAGAGAACACGCCCAACCATACGATCGCAGCACAGGCGAATAGCGCGGCGGCGCCCAAACTCCACACCTGCCAATTTCGTCCGGGACGTGGGCCGATCTCGAGAGCCTTCGTCAGTACCATTGTTTGGTTGTTGCTGTTTACCGATTCGTACCGAGATTTGTCGCTTTCAGAGTTGACGGTTGATGTATCGAAGGATTCCATGATGACGGTTTGGGGAGCGGCATCGGCAGTGCGGAAATTCGCGTCGGTGTGAACTGTGCGGCGATTCAACGCCTCCGCTGGGTGTGTTACCGGTGAGTCGCTGATTTCTGTTAGCCTTGGCCGCGTATCTAGCGCTGAGGTCGGATGCTCAGACGAGGGTGACAATTTCTGGCCAACGACTCTTTCGGTGTGCCGGATCGCTTCGGCAAATTCCGTCATTCCCTGCCAACGGAGTTCAGGATTTTTCTGTAAAGCACGTAAAATAACTTGTTCTAATTCTGCCGAGATTTCCGGGCGTAGTTGAGTCGGCGGCATGGGGGCGGCCTTTAGGTGTTGCATCCACACGGCGGCCGGTGTCGGCGCGGTGAACGGCAGGGTATGGCAAAGCATTTGGTAAAGCAGGATTCCTAGAGAGTAGATATCGGTTCGTTCGTCGGTCTCGCGGCCTTCAATCTGTTCCGGGGCCATATATTCAGGACCGCCCAAAGCGGTGCCGACTTGGGTGAGTCTTGCGACGGACTCCGCTTCGCGCAGTCTGGCAAAGCCGAAATCCGTGATGGTGATCTTAGTTTCGTTATCGATCACCATCACGTTTTTGGCGTTAAGATCGCGATGAACGATCCCAGCTCGATGGACGGCACCAAGGCCATCGGCAATTTGTGCTGCGAAGCGCACGGCTTTGGGGATTTCGATCGCACCGCGATCGATGATCGCTTTAAGGGTTTGCCCGCGCAAATATTCCGTCACGATATACAAGCCGCCGCCGTCCGTATGGTCGAAATCGAAGATCCGTATCAGATTCGGATGGTCTAGGCTTGAAACAATTTTCGCCTCCTGCTGGAAGCGCTTGATGCAGGCTTCATCACGGCAAAATTCTTCGGCCAGTAGCTTCACCGCGACTTTTCTTGCGACGCGGAGTTGTTCGGCGAGGTAAACGTTCGACATGCTGCCGCGGCCAATCTGATCGAGGATTTTGTACCGGCGGTTAAGAATTGTGCCGATGAGTGGATCTTGCGTTGAAGCCGATCCGACGAGGGGGGTGCCGTCAAATTCACAGGTGGTTGCGTCATCGCTAAACTGTCGATGACAATTAGGGCAGTTTTTCATTGGATTGCCTAATTCAGACTGTGATGGCCCGCGGGGCGCGTAAACTATTCTCAAAGTTTGACTTGTCCATGACGCAACGAAGCGCGCTGAACTCTTTTTTGCCTAGTAATCGCTTCCTCTTCCGCAAAGTATAGCTTTAAAACAGTCTATTGAAAATCCATCGAAACCGACGTTCAAATGTCGGGCTGATACACTCAAAACGTTTGTAATTATACGACAAATCGGCGCAAAAGGGAGATGTTTGTTGTCCTGAGCCGGTTATTGTTTCGAGGACAGGCGATGTTTATGACAACGCGACATCGTGAGTTAATCTTGGAAAGTCGAAGCAGTCTCAGAAACCGTAGCGCCTTGATGATCTTTGATAACTTACTGACAATTCCCAGCCATGGGCTATGACGTTTTTGTGTCAGCCGAAGCCTAAGTCGCAAATTGGCTGACGGTTTTCTATTTGTCGCTACTTTGCTAAAAACCAAGGAACTTGGTAAGTAGCGGCTGGGATTTAACTGGGTTTTAGTGATGAAGTACTGTCCACTTTGCGAACGAAACTACGAACATGCCGTCGAGCATTGTGAGGCCGATGGCGCGACTCTGCGAATTGTCGGGGTGAAAGAGGATCCTTATTTAGGCAAACTTGTTAAGGGCCGCTACAGTGTAATTAGCAAGATCGGCGAGGGGGGCATGGGTTCGGTCTATCTTGCCGAGCAGATCAGCGTAGGCCGCAAAGTTGCGCTAAAAGTCTTGCAGGGAAACTATGCCAACGACGATGAATTTATCGGCCGATTTCGCCGGGAGGCTCGATTGGCCGCCTCGCTCAACCACCGAAATATCGTCACCATATACGATTTCGACCAGGGTAATGATGGCAGCTTGTTCATTGCCATGGAGTTTTTGCAGGGTGCAAAGCTGAGCGATGTAGTCCGGCACGACGGCCCACTGGAAATTCGGCGGGCGGTCCGACTGGGCCTCCAGATCGCGGAAGGGCTCGAAGCAGCGCATTTGGCCGGAGTCATTCATCGTGACATCAAGCCGGACAATATCATGGTCTTGGGCCACCGTGGCGCTGAAGAAATCAAGCTGATGGACTTTGGCATCGCGCGCATGATGGATTCTGGTAATGCCGCCAACCTGACCCGCACTGGGGTGATCATGGGAACCCCTGCCTATATGGCTCCAGAGCAAGCGGAAGGCACGGATATCAGCGAGAAGACCGACATCTACGCCTTGGGAGTCGTTCTCTATGAAATGCTTAGCGGCTCGGTTCCGTTCAAAGCCTCTACGCCAAGCGCGGTTTTGATCAAGCATCTCCAGGAACAGCCGGCACCGCTGCGGAAAATACGCCGCGAGGTGCCAGCTGTAATCGAACGATTGGTCATGCAAGCCCTGGAAAAAAAGCCCCAGAAGCGGCTCAAGGATATGCACGCGGTCGTGGAGGGATTACAGAAGGCGAACGGCATCGCGATAGACGAGGTACCGGTGAATCATACCGTTTCACAGACCATGATTCTTAACCGGGAGGACTTGCCGAAGACATCGCGATATAGCCTTCCGATTATGGGCGCGGCAGTAGCGGGTGCTGTTGTGTTAGTTATTGCCTTGTTGTGGTTCATGGGTGGATTTGGAAGTCACGACCCTGCGCCAAGAAAGGTTGTCGCACTGGCATTGACCGGACAGCGAGAACTCGCAGTCGGCGAGAAAGGTCCGCTAACGGTTAGTGGCAACTTTAGCGACGGAACCCAGACAGCGATTACTGAGAATTTAGAGTGGCAAAGCAGCAATCCTTCGGTAGCTACCGTTAATGGGCAGGGCGAAGTGGTGGCGCGCAATGAAGGAATAGCGCAGATTTCCGTGAAGCACCAGGGCGCAGAGAGCGCGGCTTTCAATGTGACCGTCAAGGCCAAAGCGCCGCCGCCTGGGCCGACGGTGGATGAGATCATCAAGATCGCCCGGTCCTCGCGGGATAAGGGGAACTACGATGTTGCGTTCGATTCGCTCCGCCAAGCTAAAGCAATCGATCCTAGAAACAAGCTCGTCCAATCCGAATATCAACAAACCAAGAGTGCCTGCCAGGCCGAACGGCGTAGCGGGCTGACGAACTCGCGGTGCGACTCTTGAAGCCTCTCCCTTTAGCGCAAATCATCCAACGGACGAGGCGGTCATTAGAAAAACCTTAGCCTGGTTGCATTGTCTTGCTGAGTTGAACATCTTGATGAAACCAGAGACAAAGGTCGAGGTGAAGCAACCCTGGGCAATTTCGCTCGTGCCGGCGAAATCAGCGCTCTCTTTGCTTGGGAATGTGTTGGCGCTAGCGGCGGTGGTTTGCGCCCTCGCTCAAGGGCGAGGCCCGTTCAGTTTAAAGGAGATCACCGATCTCTTGAAGGATAAAGTCAGCCCGGCGCGGGTTGCCCAAGTCGTCAACGAGCATGGAGTGAATTTTGACTATACGAACGCGGCAGAACAGCAATTGCGGTCAAGCGGGGCGGACGACAATGCGCTTTCCGCGATCAGACAAGCCGCGGCGCGGTACACCGAAGCCCAGCAAAAACTGAGGGCTGAGCGGGCGCGCCAAGAAAAAGAAAAGGCGGACCGCGAGCGCGAGGAGCGGGCAGCTCGGGAGCAGGCCGTCAAAGAGCGTCAGGAGAAAGAAGCTAAGGAGCGTGCTGAGCGCGAGCGGCTTGACCGAGAGGCGAAAGAAAAAGCTGCGCGTGAACAGAAAGCCAAAGAGGCACAAGAGCGTCAGGAACGCGAAGCGAAAGAAACGGCGGAGCGTGAACGGCGAGCCAGAGAAGAAAAAGAAAAAGCTGAGCGCAAAGCCCAGGAAGAAGCTCGACGGAAAGAAGAGACTAGCCGAAAGCTCGACGAACAGAAACGGCAAAAAGCGGAACTCGAGCAGCAACGGCTACAAGACGCGAAAACGCGTGAGGCGGAACGCAAGAGACAGGCCGAGGAGGCCCAGAGACGCAAGGATGAGGACAAAAGAAGATCGGACGAGGCAGCGCGGCAAAAGGCTGAACAGCAGCGCATAAAAGAAGAGGTTAAAAAACGTGAGTCCGAGCTAAAGCAAAAGTCAGAGGATGAACAAAAGCGCGCGGAGGACGCAAGACGTCGGAAAGCGGAAGCAGATCGTAAGCTCAAGGAAGAAAGCCAGCGGCTCATTGACGAGAAAAGAAAGCTTGAAGAGTCGATTCGGCAAAAGGCCGAAGCGGAGAGAAAGAAAGCCGAAGAAGAAACAAAGCGAAAGGCCCAAGAGCAAGAACGACGCCGAGAGGAAGAGATCCGGTCGAAGGCGGAAGCCCAAAAGCAAAAAGCCGCCGAAGATGCGAAGCGCCGTGCTCAGGAAGAGGAGCGGCGAAGAGAGGAAGAGAAACGGCAAAAGGCCGAAGCGGAGAGAAAGAAAGCCGAAGAAGAAACAAAGCGAAAAGCCCAAGAGGAAGAACGCCGCCGAGAGGAAGAAATCCGCTCGAAGGCGGAAGCCCAAAAGCAAAAAGCCGCCGAAGATGCGAAGCGGCGTGCTCAGGAAGAGGAGCGGCGAAGAGAGGAAGAGAAACGGCAAAAGGCCGAAGCGGAGCGCAAACGGACCGAGGAGAAATCGCGGGAAGAACTTCGCGAGCGGCAACGGCTAGAAGAGGAACGACAGCGCTTGGATCAGCTAGAGCGCGAGCTCAAGGAACGGCCACCGCAAAAAACTAAACAGCCGTTCATACCGCCGAGTTTTTAGCTGGCGGCCTCGTTTGCGGTTTTGACGATGGGCAAAATCAAGAGTAGATTGTGTGGGAAAAAAGACGGCAAATTTGTAGCGCAACGGGCATAGAATCTGTTTTAGTCACGTTCAGACTATGTGAAATCCGTTTAGCGATGGGGAGGGGTTCCATGAATAAAATCTTGCCACGACTATTGTTCCTGGTGGTTGTGACTTCGGGCTGCGCCCTGGTCGATGTGCCGTCGCCTTGGGCCGCAAGCTACTCTGCGGTTGGCGTTTTTCCGTCGCCTTATTCGTCCGACTGGGATTTCTTAAACATCGCCAATGATGATTCAAAAGTGCGGGCTCAAGCGCGCCGTCGAGTTTATGAATTCTATCAATGCCTAAGTAACGTAAACGCGAACTCCGGCCGGCCGGACCCAATGGTTTCGTTCCGGTCGCAGCTTATATCCTTCTCCGAGATCCCAGGAAGAATATATCAGTCCCGCTTGGATCGGCTGGCAGGTCTCACGAAAGACTACAATCAGGCCCCAGTCCGAATCTTGGTCGATCGTGAGATCAACGATTTGAAGCAAACCCCGTGGAACGAGATCCAAGAGGAAGTCAACGCGATGACCACAGGTGGGCGTAAGCTTGAACTGGATAAGGTGAGCTGTCCAGTTAAGGGTCCGGAGATACCTCAACGGGGGCAATTGGTTGAAGCACAACAGCGCGATCAGCCGATTCGGACGACAGTGAAAAAAGAGACCCTTTCGAGATGGTATTTTTTACCTCCCAATATGTAAAATGGTAAAACGGCGATCTATGTTCACTGTGGAAGGACCGCGTGTCGCGGCAGTATGAGCCCAATCAATGATTCCTCTGATTCTTCCTGCCCTGAGAATACCATGATTTGTCGATCTTTTTAACCGGAGTATTCACCGCCCATCCCTGTCCGAATCACTTTGCTACGACAAAGCCACCAAATAGACCTTGACATCGAGTTACAGGTTATGACAGTTTGGCGAAAGTTTTGAATCTATGGGCTGATTTGCGAGGCGGAATTCAGGTTGTTGCTGTCGTGAAAATCGTCGGCTGAGGAGTTGCGATGCAGAAAATGTTCAGGATTTTCGTCATTACTGCGATTGTTGCAATCGCTTGGGAGGGGGAATTCAACCCTTCCTACGCGCAACCAACGGAGCCCGCTTCAGCGCCGGCGCCGACTGACACAATGTTTAAGTTGCCCGATCGATCTGCCCGACGGTCTAAACATCTCAGTCGGTTTCAAAACTTGGTTTAACGACTGGATGCGCCCGGGAGAAGTATTCAGTGGGAGCGGCCCAATAAAATTGGAAACGTTCGGAATGAACTTAATACCGACGTTTGGTTTACGATATAAAGATTTTTTTATTTCCGCGAGTGGTATGTTTGGAACAAGTTACCAGCGCGCCAGATATACCAAGATCCGCCCCATTTCCCCAATTGTCGGTGAGTTAACAGACCATGCGTATGAAGCGCAAAGAAGTGGACGTTAACCTGGGCTACTATGTCTTACCATGGCTTGCGGTATCAGCTGGTTATAAAGGAGTGTTTCAAACTTTCTGACTGCTGTCAGCCGCCTTTGCTGTAATTTAAGACTGAATATGCCTTGCAAGGCCCGACCGTTGGTCTATCGTTAAACGTACCCATACCGCAGTGGAATGAGTTTCCTGCGGGGTTTAGCGTTTATGGCAACGCTCGTTGGTGGGTATTTAGATGTGCAGGGAAGATTGTTAACCGGTCCGGCCTGGCGCTGAACGGGGAACTTCGCAATTACAACCACGCATGGTATTCCAATTTTGAAAGTGGCATAGCTTATAAACTGCCGACGCTTACCGATCGCTTTGACTGCAGGATATAGGTACCAAGTCATTGATAAGTCGTTTACAAGCTGGATCCGAGCCGTAGGATTGGTCGTTCCTGACCAATGAGAACGACATAACGAAGGGTGGGGTAATCGGTATCACCTTTGTTTTCTGAGTAATTTTTCGGATAGTTGCCGAGGATATTCTCCGCGTGTCAAAAAAGACCGAGTCCTAAAGCTGGTCTTTTTACTTCGCCTCAGATCTACGTCGTACCCTCATCTGCTCGCCGTGCTTGAAAGCCTATTCGTTCATTCCGACGTTAGACGTCGGCCAGATGCATGCTGCTCCAGCATGCGTTGGCATACGATCCGAGCCGCGGCCCTCGGAACACCGTCAAAGGTAGCGCTCTCCCCACTCCACCGACTCGGTTTAGCCTCTGTTCCCCCGGCAGGATCCCCACGACGTTATTCCTCGATCGCGCTAATCCCGACTTTGCGTCACGATAGTGTATGCCTAACTATGCGTGCTCCGCGAGTGAATCCTTCGTATCAGAGACGCCCAGCACCGTCGTGCCATGGCGTCGAGCGTCATTTCGACGACGCAAGCTGGGAGATCTTTGTCGGCAACGGTAGCACAACAAAAGTACGTAATTCTTTGAAATTATAGAACAACTTGACTGTCAGTCGAATTATCGATTAGTATTCGCGGTATCGTGTAACCGGGCCCTCGTCTCCGCAATTTCATCTATGCCGATTTTTTTAGCCCATATCGAAGGCAGCAAAGCTGGCCAACTAGAGAGTTTTGATAATGACCAGACGATCCGCATCGGGCGACAACGCGATAACGACCTCAGTTTCGATCCCAAAATAGACATCTCCGTGTCTGGCTATCACGCGGAAATATATCGCGACGGTGAGCGATATTTCCTAAAGGACTTGCAGAGTCGTAATGGCACTCTGGTTAACTCGCGCAAGATCGATAAACCAGTCCAACTGAAAGACGGGGATGTCATTCAACTCTCCGCCCGCGGACCGAAGCTCTCGTTTTCCACAAAAGATCCATCGGCGGTCGCCGAAGTAAGTGAAGCCCAATCGCCGGAGAGCGCTCCAACCGAGATTTTTACTATGGAGCGAAAAGAGCAGGCCGAGCCCAAGGCGAGGGTGGGGGTTGGTGCTTGGGAGAGCGTGCGTCCTTACGTTCCTGTCGCGGCTGGGGTGGCAATACTACTTCTATTGCTAGCGGCGGGCCAAGTCTATTGGCAGCTACCCTGGTGGAAGTTGCTCGTCGGTTTGGCGGTTGTGGTGCTTGCAGCAGGCGGCGGGTATTTGACTTGGCGCTGGTGGCGGCGGCGCAAGGCGGTAGCGACGGAAGGCGAGTCGGCCAAACAAGAACGTGAGATCAGCATTGGTAAGGGAGATCGTGGCGGGATCCTCGACATCAAGAAGAAATGGCTCGAAGCTCTAGCATCGTTGCGACAGTCAAAATTGAAAGGGGCGGGTGACGATCCGATCTACGCGTTTCCTTGGTATTTGGTAATCGGCGAACCTGGAGGCGGAAAGTCGGCTTTTTTGAAAGCGTCAGCACCGCTATCTTCAATCGGCCCATCGAGTGCGGAGGGCGGGACGCGCAACGTCGATTGGTGGTTCTTCGAAAAAGCAGTGTTTCTCGACACTGCGGGCGGTTATGTCTTTCAGGAGAAAGAAGGTGAAGTCGCGGCCGAGTGGCAGACTCTACTTACTTTACTAAAAACTAACCGTGGCCGAGAGCCGATTAATGGTGTTGTTATTGCCGTCCCTGCGGACTCCTTAATCTCTAAACCGATCGAAAAGTTGAAAGAGCAAGGGGCGCAGCTGCGCGAGCGTCTCGATGACTTGGTGCAGCAACTTGGGGTCAAATTTCCAGTTTACATAGCGGTCACCAAAAGCGACCGGATTGTCGGCTTTAGTGAATTCTTTCAGCTCTTACCCGACACAGTAAAAGGCCAAGCCCTCGGCTTTGCCAATCAGGAAATGACCAGTGCCGCCGAGGCGCCCCGTTTGTTCGATCGCGGCTTTCGTATGGTCTACGAACGACTAGAGCGAGTTGAGAATAGCTGTATTTAACGAGTGCGAAAACGAAAACTTAACGCGGGGTATGTTTTTGTTTCCTGGAGAACTGAAAAGCTTGCAGGTCCCGCTTGAAGGCATTGATCGAAGTAGTTTTTCGCTCAAGCCCGTATCACGATGCGCCGTTTTTTCGCGGTTTATTCTTAACCAGCGCGCGTCAAGGCTCTACGCCTCTATCTCGTCTGTCGCATTTGCTCGGACAAAATTATTCTCACGCGACACCGACGACGGCGAGCCGGGAAGTGTTCTTGCGAGATTTTGGCGCCATCGTCTTGCCATCTGATCGCACCCTTGTTGGTCAGACTGCGACGGGTCGTGAGCGCTTTGGGCTGGCGCGCGCGGCGGGGGTGGTGGTTGCCGTGACCGTGTCGCTGCTTGTTTGTGGAGTCTTCACGCTTGCCTTCACCAATAACTTGTTTGCGTTGAAATCGGTCGATGTCCTGCCATGCGTTACCCGGGGCGGCAGCAACGAGTTGCCGGCTGTCTTGGGCCCCCTCGACGAATGCCGGCATAATATCGAAAATCTACTACCGAAATCGTTTTGGAAAAGGCTGGCCATGGATTTCGGCCTAAATAAGTCAAAGCAAGTCGCGAGTGCATTGCAGACGCGATTTATCGATGCCTTCCGTTCCCAAGTGCTTGCTACGATTGATACCCGTATTGACCAAAATCTTAGCACTACATCGGCAAACCCGATGGTTGTGGGAACCGTGATGCAGCGCATCCAGATCGTAGGTCGCTGTCTAGACGAAGGCCATTGCGCCGCGCTTCAACCCGAACATAATTTAGACTACCGCGTTCTACTAACTTCGGGACAGGGCTCGCAGGACTCTGTCGCCATGACTGCTGAGCGCCTGCGTCGGACGCATCACGCTTACTTGACTTGGCAAAGTGATACCGCGCTGCGTGACATGCAGTCGAAAGATACGGACCGAATACGGCGGTGGTTGGATGGCGGGGGGCTTCGTGAGGATAGAATTTTGGACTCGGCTTCGGCTGCTTTTCCCGCTGTGCGCGCCGCGGATTTCTGGGATTCCAATGGGCCGGTTCAGGTAGACCCGGCTTATACGGCTAAGGCTTGGCGCGAAGGGATTGCACCGCTAATCTCTGGCCTTCAAAGTATGACGAGCAAGACGTCCGGCGTGGGCGAATCTCTGAAGAGTTTCGAAACCAATTACCGGACACAAGCCTTGCGACAGTGGGACGAGTTCTTGAACTCGTATCCGCAGATGGAGCGGCTCGGCCAGCCAAAAGCGGGCAACCAAAGACATTGCTTTAGCGCTCGATGGTGACAAATCGCCAGCTATTCTGATCCTTCAATCCGCCACGATAATCTAAGTGTCATTCTCGGCACGCATGGCAGAGCGGTGAATTGCAACCATGGGCGGCGACGCTCAAGAAGCTCATGGCGCTGAAAGACGAAAATTGTCGAAGCGCAAAAAAACGCCAAGCCGGCATGCCCAAGACAGCGCTCAGGGAAAGGAAGCCGAAGCGGTGAAGTTCCTGAGTTCATACTTGAGCGCGTTAGATCAGATCAAAGCAGACTTGAGTACTCCGGAAAAGAGTTTTGCATCGGCGAAGAAGGCATTCGAGGAGGGGGATGGCAGCAGCTAACCCAACGCAAGCGATACTCAAGGCCGCGTTGTCGCTGAACATGCTGCGGTCGACCATCGGGTCGCCTCAGCAAGAGGATCGGTTGGTGTGGATCAGTGCTCAGCAGTCCAATTTCCGTTGGCTGGAAGGCGATTCTCGAAGAGTCGGGCAAATATTTGCAGCAGCAGTGGGAAGGACTTTTGTTGGAAGTTAAGGATTTGGACGCAGGACCTAAAGGCGGCAAAATCATTTCCTTCGTCAATGGCTCGGCTACGACTTTCTTGTCGCGATCGGGTGGCGCATGGGCTCCCAAACGGGTGCTCAATCAAAGTGTTCCTTTTACCGATGCGTTTGTCCAATATTTGAACCGTCTTAGTGCTGACGCTCGACAACCGAGTGCGTCCGCGCCACCGATTTTTTCGACGCCAACCGGCACCGGACCGCAGCCGCCATCTTTTATTGTGCGGAATTCGTAATCAAGGAGATTGGATGAGTCGAGCACGAAACGTTGTCTGGACCGAAGGACTCTTCCTTACGCCCCATGTTTTTCAACAGGCCGACCGCTACAAGGAAGATCTTCTCAATTTTAAGCTGAAGTCTTTGTCGCCGTTTTTTTGGGGTGTATCCGAGCTTGAGTTCGATCGTGACGGTTTAACCAACGGGTTTTTCACCTTATTTCGCTGTGCTGGCATCATGCCGGATGGTCTGGCGATACAGTCGCCCGATGAAGATCAGGCTCCAGAGGTTCGGTCATTTAAAGACCTTTTCTCGCCATCCTCTCAGACGTTGGATGTATACCTGGCGGTACCCTCGACATCGACCGGTAATGTCAATTATCTCACCTCCAACGGGGGTGCTGATTCTTCCACAAGGTTCCACATGGATTTAGTGCGCGTCGCCGATGAAACCACGGAGGGCAATGAATGCGAGATACCGCTAGCCAGAAAGAATTGTCAAATTCTTTTCTCTGGTGAATCCCTCGAAGGAAAAGTTTGGATTAAGATCGCCGAGTTAGGACGAACGACAACCGGAACCGTCATTCTAAACGAGCTTGCCTTTATCCCGCCGTCGATCGCCATTTCTGCGTGCAATACGCTAGTCATGATTCTGCATCGGATTTTGGAGATTCTTGCGGCCAAAAGTTCTGCGCTTTCTCAACAGCGGCGCCACATCACTGAATTTGGCGCTTCGGATATCGCTAACTTTTGGTTGTTACATACAGTGAACTCATTTGTCCCGATTCTGTCACATTATTATTACGTTCCGAATCGCCATCCGGAACAGTTATACTTAATATTGTCTCAGCTCGTTGGGGAACTCAGCACTTTTTCCCTGCAATCCGACCCGCGCGATGTCCCCCGTTACGATCACGAAGATTTGTTCAAGACTTTTGACGAGTTGGAAAAGAAGATCCGGTTTCTCCTGGACACAATCATACCGGCGAAGTATGTGATCATCCCGTTGGAGAAAACGCCGCACCAATGGTATGTAGGGCATATTACCGACGATCGTCTTCTTCAACACTCGCAATTCTATTTGGCAGCTAATGCCCAGGTAGCTGCGAGTCGTTTGATAGAGGATGTGCCGGTTAAGGCCAAAATCAGTTCGCCTGATGAAATCACTGCGTTGATCGGTCGAGCAATGCCCGGCATTCAGGTTACCCATGAACCTATTCCTCCGAGCTCGATTCCGGTTAAACCCGGGTATAAATATTACCATCTGAATACACAGGGAAGATGGTGGGAAGTGATTTGTAAGTCGCGGAGCCTGGCCTTGTATCTGCCCGATGAGTTCCCTGACTTTAAGGCAGAACTGGTGGCCATCAAAGATTGATCGATTAGAATTTCGATTCTAAGACCTAGAACTTGCTGTGACTCGCGATCATTTTCGATCTCAAGGGTTTTAAGAACTGCCGGCCGAGAACAGGGAATTCCATGCCATCACCAACCACAATCGATATTGAAGCATTGTTGAGACCGATTCCGGGTGAAAACCCAGCGGGTGAATCAGTTCGCTACACAGGCGCATATGATGCGATTCAGGAAGCACGCCGTTCCGATGATGATCTGCCCATGGGAGAATGGCAGCGTGAAGCCAAGAAGGCGGATTGGCCCGCCGTGATCCGATTGTGCACAGAAACATTGACAGGGAAAAGTAAGGACATTCAAGTCGCGGTATGGTTGCTTGAGGCCTTGGTTAAGCGCCAGGGCTTTGCCGGTCTTAGGGATGGAATGTGCCAGTTACGCGAATTGTTGACGATTTATTGGGATCGACTTTATCCAGAAGCCGAAGATGGCGATCTAGAGTTTCGAGCGGGACCGCTTGAGTGGATGAATCTGAAGCTGCCACTGTGCATTCAGCAATTAGCGTTAACAGCGGACGATCCTCCATTCTCTTTCGTGACGTGGCAGGAGGCGCTTCGCCTCGACAATTTGGCACGTCAAGACCCGAGCGCGAAGCAAAAAGCGATTTCCGAAGGTAAGATCGATCGAGAAAAATTTGAGGCGGCGATTGAGGCAACGCCTCGCGCGTTTTATGAAGATCTCTTCGACGACGTAAGACGGTCCAAAGAGGAGTTAGCAAAACTGGAAGGGGTTATCGATGCCCATTTCGGCCAGAACGCTCTGAGTCTTATTGGTATGAGGAATAGTATTGATGAATGTTTCACGCTCATAGACAGCTTTGTTAAGAAGAAAAGGGAACGAGATCCCAGCTACAAACCAGAAGCATCTATCCAGTCTGACGGAGAGCTTGCTCGCAAGGCGTCACAAGTCATTACCCCTACGGAGAGTCGAGCCATGGCAACGACACAAGATTTTGCATGGTCAGCCGAACCCACGAGCCGTGAAGAAGCCTTTCAGCGTTTAGCCGTGATTGCGTCTTATTTGAAAAGAGCCGAGCCGCAACATCCAGTTTCCTATTTGCTCGAACGTGCGGTTAACTGGACGAAAATGCCGCTCGAGACCTGGCTGGGGGAGGTCGTCCAGAACGAGGATGTGCTTAATCGCCTCTGGGATACACTCGGTATTAAGCGCTGAATTGGCTCTTGACAGAATTTGCGCACCCAGAGTATGGTTCTGCTACCCGATCCCAAGATTAGATCTGGGCAGTGATCGGATCTCGAAAGAAAGTTTCTTTACACGGAGGAGATAATGGCCACTAGGGAAAGCACACAGAAAAAACTTAGCAGAGTACGCCCTCCACGAGTGCACATCACTTACGATGTAGAAATCGGTGACGCGATCGAGATGAAAGAAATTCCCTTTGTCATGGGTGTGCTCGCCGACCTGTCAGGGAAGCCTGAGGAACCGTTACCCAGGGTTAAGGATCGAAAGTTTGTTGAGATCGACCGCGATAATTTTGATTCGGTTTTAAAAGCGCAGAAACCCCATCTCGCTTACCGCGTCAACAATAAATTAGCTGACGACGACAGTAAGTTGGGAGTCGAGTTGCGATTCGATAGCTTGGAGGACTTCGAGCCCGAAAGAGTTGTCAATCAAGTGGAACCGCTGAGAAAATTACTCGAAGCACGCAGCAAGCTCTCGGATCTGCTCAGTAAAATGGATGGCAACGATAAGCTCGTGGAAGTTCTGGATAACGTGATCAAGAACACAGATTCACTTCAAAAGATAAGCCAAGAAGCAGGCGGTGGTGGTGAGGGGGACAAGGAAAAGTAAAAAGGAAAAGCAAAATGGCTGAAGAGAGTAGAGAAGGTCAAAGCAAAGCGGCTGAGGCGCAGGAGGTCGAGAACGAAGCGGGCATTCTCGATCAAATTATTAAAGATAGCCGCATCGCGCGGAACGATACGGAGCGAACCCGGGCTAAGGATTTAATCGGTGAGTTTGTCCAACAGGTGCTTCAAGGATCAGTGGTCGTCTCCAAGGACCTGGAAAGTGCAATTTCGGCTCGAATTGCCGCTCTGGACGATGCCATTTCCCGGCAGCTAAACGAGGTTATGCACGCCCCGGAATTCCAGAAGCTTGAAGGTTCCTGGCGAGGGCTACACTACCTGGTGCACCAAACCGAAACTAGCACCCAACTCAAGATTCGCGTGCTCAACGTTTCCAAGGACGATCTCCGCAAAGATTTGGAGCGGGCAGCTGAATTCGATCAAAGTGCACTTTTTAAGAAAGTGTATGAAGATGAGTATGGCATGTTCGGCGGCGCCTCTTATGGATGCATGATCGGCGACTATGAGTTCGGTCGGCATCCTCAAGACATGTCGCTCTTGGACCAGTTATCCCACGTTGCAGCGGCAGCGCACGCGCCCTTCATATCCGCGGCAAACCCGGAACTTTTTGGTCTGGAAAGCTTCACTGATCTGTCGGCGCCGCGGGATCTGGCTAAAATTTTTGATACGGTAGAATATGCAAAATGGAAATCGTTCCGGGACTCGGAGGACTCCCGTTACGTAGGACTCACGATGCCTCACATCCTGATGCGGCTGCCCTACGGACCGGCGACGGTCCCGGTTGAGGCCTTTAACTTCAAGGAGGATGTGGACGGGAAAGATCACGCCAAGTACTTGTGGGGAAACGCGGCATACGCCATGGGGACTCGCATCACGGACGCTTTCGCGAAACATGGTTGGTGTGCCGCGATCCGGGGAGTTGAAGGGGGTGGACTGGTGGAGGGGTTGCCAACCCATACTTTCGCCACCGATGAGGGGGATATAGCTTTGAAGTGCCCGACCGAGATCGCGATCACCGATCGACGTGAGAAGGAGTTGTCCGACCTTGGGTTCATACCGCTCCTACACTGTAAAGGAACCGATTACGCAGCATTTTTCGGTGCGCAGTCTACGCAAAAAGCGAAGAAGTATGATACCGATGCCGCGAACGCCAACGCGAGGCTTTCCACCCAGCTCCAATATATTATGGCCACCTCGCGTTTCGCCCACTATCTCAAGGCGATTATGCGGGACAAAATCGGCAGCTTTATGACCCGGGGAAACTGCGAAGATTATTTGAACCGGTGGATCTCTAATTATGTGCTGTTGGATGATAAGGCGAGCCAGGAAATGAAGGCAAAATTTCCTCTCCGAGAAGCTCGCGTTGAAGTACAGGAAGTCGGTGGGAAGCCCGGTGTATATAAGGCCGTTGCGTTTCTCAGGCCGCACTTTCAGCTGGAAGAACTCACGGTTTCGCTCCGCTTAGTAGCGGAATTGCCAGCGCCAGCGAAGAGATAGTGAGTAATTGTTATTGATGTATTGGGGCAATAGATCGCTAGGCTAAAATTTACAAGTGGGAGGTAGTTATGGCTTTTGATTCATTCATAAAAATCGGTGACATTCCTGGGGAGAGCACGGAACCTAAAGACTGGATCCAGGTCGAATCCTTTCATTGGGGTGCTACTCAACCAGTGAACATGAAAGCTGGCGTGAGCGCGCTTACCGGCGGGGGGGTGAATCTTTCGGAATTTTCTTTTGTTAAGAAGATTGACAAAGCAAGTCCCAAGCTCTTTGTCGCCTGTTGTAAAGGCGACCCAATCGCAAAAGTTGAGTTTACGTGTCAGAAGTCAGTCGGAAAACCGCAAATCTATTTGAAGTATACATTTGAAAACGCGATGATTTCCTCGGTCCGTCCCGGTGGAAGTGCGCACGGTAGTGACGATGTGCCCTTAGAAGAGGTTTCCTTTGCCTATACCAAGTTCGAAAGCGTATACACGCCACTTGATGAAAAAAGCAATCCGCAAGGTAATGTTTCGACTTCGTTTAATTTGGCGAAACCCAGTGAGTAAGTTAGCAGTATAACCCCAGGATTTGCGCTAAAAGTATCAATGATTGATTCGTTGCGCTTCATGGGACCACAACGGCTAGTGGTCAACGTTAGGATTCTGGGAGCGGCCATACACTGTTTGAGCTGAGATTGGGAGACCCGTGAGCCCAGCTTTCTTGATCTGAGCTCACGGCACCGACTAAGAGGCAAACCTATTCTAAGGAAGAGTATAAGGGTTTTGCTTCCCTCAACTTTTTTCGAGCAATAAAAGCTGTAATACCGACAACTGTGCGATGTAAGCTCGACAGGCCTACGGTATTGACGTGACCGCTGCTAGATGGTCGGGACGAGTTCTGGTGAAGCGGCTAAATAGGTGTAGGCGTGGTTGGTGTATCTGGGCGCCTCGTGTGGACTTATTGTTTTCAAGTGCTCTCTGCGGAGTATTATATTGTTGCTTGTGTTGGCAGCGTAGCGGTTGTGTTCAGTGGGTCATTTTCAGGCGGGGTTTATTTAGGCTGATTCTTCCAATGTGTATTGTGGGAGGACCTCCTTCTAACGCGGTTTGTATTGTGACGAGGTTGATAGATTGCGAATGCTAGGAGAACGTCGCAGCCTAAATATTTCTACCAAATAGAATTGAGGCTGATCCAGAAAGCTCAGATTTTTTGTCCATTTCATCATCGTTATCTTCCGTTGGTAGGATTCCCAAACCCGCCCCTTTTTTGTTTCGTGCCTCCCGCCCTCCGTTCAGTAGGCCCGCGGGGTGAGATTTGATCTTATGGATTGGCAAAGATCCCCCTTTCAGCTCGAACGCTGTAATGATCTAAAGCCTTTCCGAGAAGCTTTGGCGGCTGCTGGTTACACCCAGTCATCCTTGGCCGGCACATTGAATGCCAAGGATTCTGGTGGCAACCTGGACCTGCAGGTGGTGTTGCGGCGCACGGCTTCTCCTTCGCCATATCATTCACTTGTTCGGCTTTTTCTTCTCGAAAAAGCAGTGCGAATGGAGGAGGTTCAAGCGGCGTTAACTCCTTTCGTGACCGAACTGGTCTTGGGTATTGGCCTTCTCAATCGTTTCGATCAAATGATCCGGTCCGTGGCCCGACTGGTCAGTTTTGAAGATCTTGTTATTGCGCACGACTTTAGCGACGAGACAACTGGGCAACCCGTGGCGCCGGATCATGTTCTCGGTGTGGGAGCCGCTTCAATGACTCTCGCCAACCTGACGCTGCGCCATCGAGTCGAATCGGTGCTAGATCTCGGCACCGGGTGTGGAATTCAAGCGCTGTTGGCCTCAAGACATGCGGATCAAGTAATTGGCGTTGACTCCAATCCACGGGCACTAAATTTTGCCGCGTTTAATGCGCGCGTGAATGGCGTTACAAACATTGCGTTACGGCAAGGCAATTTCTACGAGCCGGTCAAAGAGGAGCAGTTCGATCTCGTCGTCGCTAACCCACCTTTTGTGATCTCGCCGGGATATCATTACAACTACCGAGACAGTGGCCTACCTGGCGATGCACTTTCGGAGCAGGTGATTCAACAAACTTCGGTCCATCTTAGGGAAAACGGCTATGCGATTATTCTCTTCAATTGGCACCATGAAAATATGGAAAATTGGACAGACCGACCGCAGCAATGGATTTCGGGAAATGGTTGCGATAGCTGGCTACTTCGCTTTGAGACGGGTGACCCGCTTACTTATGCATCCACTTGGTTGCGCTCCACGGAAAGCCACGACCTAGACCATTACGGACAGCTCTTGGACGAATGGATCGCATACTACGATCAAATGGGAATTCGCTTGATCAGCGCCGGTGCGGCGATTCTCCGACGGCAATCTGATCGCCGGAACTGGGTCCGAGCGGACAATCTCGCTCATGGTGAAAGAAATGGTGCTTGCGGTGAGCAGATCGCGCGGATTTTCGCCAATCAAGACTTTGTCGAAGAATCCGGCGATGATGCCAAGATTCTCGATGGAAGATTTATTCTTTCTCCGGATCTGCAGCTTGAACAAGGACTCCAAGCCGATCACGGTAGTTGGTCGGTACGCTCGATCCGCCTGAAGCTGGGCCAGGGGCTTGTCTATACCTGTGAGATTGATTGGCTTTTAAGTTCGATTTTGGCCGGCTGCGATGGCCGGCGTTCGTTACGCGAATTGGCATCGGAGGTGGCGGAGAAGTTAGGTTTAGATCTGCAAGAAGTCACCCTGAGCCTGACGAGTTCAGTGCGAAAGTTTTTACAATATGGATTCCTGACTGTTTCGCCTCAATGAGAGCTGTCGTCATGAATATTCTCCCCTTGCTTTTGAAAATATACGCGTATTACACTCCATAAAACTCGGCAACCGTTTTGCCGCAGGAGCTTTGACTATCTATCTATGGCGGCCAGCAACGAAATAACCATAGTTCCATCATTACTTGACCGCCTTCTTGATGACGATCCCGGCAATTCTCGAGAGCCGGTAGCGAGTCGGTCGCAAAATTTGCGGGCTTTGGAAAACTCGGTGGCACGGGATCTCGAAGCGCTTTTGAATACAAAACAGGAGGCCCTGCAAGATCTGCCCTCTGAATTTACCGAAGTCAGCCGATCATTGATGCTTTATGGTCTCCCTGATTTTACTTCCATGAGCCTTCTCAACGCTGACCATCGCGATCTTATCCGTCGTGCGGTTGAACGGGCCGTTGCCATCTTTGAGCCGCGGCTTCAACGCGTGAAAGTGACGATGGAAACGGCGCGGGAGAGCGAGCGTGGCTTACGTTTTCGCATCGATGCTCTCTTGAGGGTGGACCCGGCACCGGAGCCTGTGACATTTGATGCCGTGTTGCAGCTCAACACGCAGCAGTATGTAGTTAAAGGGCAAACGTAATGGCCGACGATTTACTCACCTATTACGAGCGCGAGCTTAATTTTTTGAGACAAATGGGGGCGGAGTTCGCCGCAAAATACCCCAAAATTGCCTCTCGCCTAGTGCTGGAGGCAGATACTTCCGAAGATCCGCACGTCGAGCGCCTGATTCAAGCCTTTGCTTTTCTCGCCGCGCGGGTGCATCACAAGATTGAGGACGAATACCCGGAAATCACCGAATCGCTCCTCAACGTCCTCTACCCCCACTATCTGGCGCCGATTCCTTCCATGTCCATCGTCCAGTTTGTCCTCGATGCGGACCAGGGAAAAATCGGCAGTGGTTACGCCATTAAAAAAGGGGCTACGCTCTATTCGCAGCCTGTGGCGGGGTCGCCGTGCAGATTCCGCACTTGTTATCCAACCACTCTCTGGCCACTCGAAGTGGAAGCGGCCGGGTTGGAAACGGTGGACTCGTCGCGTCAGGGAATACTCCCCCGGTCCGCTTTGGGATTGATCAGGCTTGAACTTCGTTGCCTAGCAGGCATGTCCCTGGCTGAACTTGAACTTGACCGGCTACGATTTTTTATTCACGGCGAAGCACGGCTGACTTACACTCTTTATGAGCTGCTTTTCAACAACGTTATTGAAATCCGCATTCGGCCGCGATCTGCTACGCAGAGCAGGACGGCGGTACGGCTGCCAGCGACGACGATTCTCCCCGTGGGCTTCGCCGCCGATGAAGGACTGTTACCTTACGGCTCACGTTCGTTTCTCGGTTACCGTCTGTTGCAGGAATATTTTAGTTTTCCGGAAAAATTTCTTTTTTTTGATCTGACGGGTCTAAGCAAGGCCATCAAGAATGAATCGGCTGACGGCTTCGAGATCCAGATTTTGCTGAATCGAATGCCTCGACTGGAACAGCCTGTGACGAAAGAAACCTTTCGTTTGGGCTGTGCGCCGATCGTGAACCTGTTCAACCAGATTGCCGAGCCCATCCGTTTAAGTCACGCGCAGACCGAATACCAGGTGATACCCGACGTACGCCGTCAGAACGCTACGGAGGTCTACGCCGTTGACTCGGTCATCAGCGTCACGCCAGGAACCGATGAAACCGTCGAATACCAGCCTTTTTATTCCTTCAAACATGCGGCGGAACGGGAACGCCAGCAGGCCTTCTGGTATGCGGCACGAAGACCATCTCCCAAAAAAGGCGATACCGGTACCGAAGTCTATCTTTCCTTGGTCGATCTGGAGTTTCGCCCGACCCTACCGGCAGTCGATACCGTTATTATACATGCAACCTGCAGCAACCGGGATCTCCCTGGTAAGCTCCCCTTTGGCGGTGACCGCAGCGAGTTCGAGTTGGAAGGCGCGGCACCGTTGTCGCGGATTCGCTGCTTAAAGAAGCCAACTGAAACCATGCGGGCGCCGTCGCGGCGCGGCGTTCAGTGGCGACTGATTTCTCACCTGACTCTGAATTACTTATCTTTATTCGACGGGGGGCGAGACGCGCTCCAGGAGATACTAAGACTCTATGATGTTGCCGACTCGGCGGTGGTACGACAACAGATCGCCGGCATCACCGCGGTGACCGGGAGGCAGGTCGTCGGGCGTCCGCGTTCTATGTCCTGGAACGGCTTCTGCCGAGGGTTGGAAGTCACGATAGAGTTCGATGAAGAGAAATACGTCGGGAGTGGCGTTTTTCTTTTCGCCGCCGTGCTGGAACGTTTTTTGGGTCTTTATACGTCACTGAATTCCTTTACCCAACTGATCGCCAAAACTCAACAACGTGAGGAGACACTCAAGCGATGGCCACCGAGAGCCGGAGAACAGATCCTCCTCTAGACCACATTCTTTACGAAGAGGGTTTTCGATTTGATTTCTTTCAAGCGGTTCGTGTGATCGAACGCCTTTTCCCGAATCGGCGTGCGGTCGGCGGTGAGACTTCACCATCCAATGAAGCAGTTCGCTTTCGTTCACTCCTATCTTTAACTTTTCCACCCAGCGCTGTGCAGGATGTCGCGCGGCCGGCCGATGAAAACTCTCCGGCGCAGATGACCGTAGCTTTTATGGGCCTGACAGGGCTCACGGGAGTCTTGCCCAGACATTACACCGAGCTACTTCTCGAACGGGTGCGTTACAAAGACACAACGCTGCTCGACTTCCTCGATATCTTCAATCATCGCATGATTTCTCTCTTTTATCGGGCGTGGGAAAAGTACCGGTTTCCCATTGCGTACGAGAGATCGAGAACTTCCGGAAGCGGTTACGATGCGTTTTCCGATTGCCTTTTCCATTTCGTCGGCATGGGGACGCGAGGGCTTCAAGGCAGAATGGCGACCGGCGATGAGGTTTTGTTACATTATGGCGGACTACTGGTACAGCAGCCGTGCTCAGCATCCGCGTTGGAAGCAGTCCTGCGGGACTATTTTGACGTCCCGGTTAAGATCGAACAATTCGTTGGCGCGTGGTTGCGTGTTAGCGACGAATACCGGACGCGTCTTGGTGGGGACGATGGCAACAATCAAATCGGCATGGGTGCTTTTCTAGGTTCGAGGTCTTGGGATCAGCAGGCGGGGTTTAGAATCAAAATCGGACCACTCAAATTCGAGAGATTTTGCGATTTTCTTCCCTCAGGATGGGCGTTCAAGTCCGTGGTCCAGCTCACCCGACTCATGTCAGGAGCGGTTCACGACTTTAGTTGCCAGCTTATCCTCAAAGCATCAGAGGTTCCTAAGTGCGAACTTCGCAAGCCTGGTGCAAACGCATTTAGATTGGGCTGGTCCAGTTGGCTCAAGACGCGCGATTTTTCTCGTGACGCCGACCAGGCGATTCTTGGAAGCCATTTGACAAGGATACAGGCCGCGCACTACAAGGACAGTCAAGCAAGGATGCAAGGGGGCATCGGCTATGAACCTCAACCTGAAATCCCTGATCGGCAAACTCAACGACACGGGTCGTAATGCATTGGAGGCGGCGGCTGGTCTCTGCCTTGCGCGCACCCATTACGACGTCGATATCGAGCATTTTCTTCTGAAACTTGCCGAATCGCAGGATACGGACATCCAGCGTATCCTGCACCAATACGGAGTTGACCAAACGAGGCTTACGCGTGATTTGACTCGGGCTTTAGATCGCTTGAAAACTGGTAACGCGCGCACCCCGGCGCTATCGCCGCACATCCCGCGCATCATTACGGAAGCTTGGAATTTGGCCTCGGTTGATTACGGCGCCAATAAGGTTCGATCCGGGCATCTTTTATTGGCGTTACTCTCGGAGGAAAGCTTAAGCCGCCTTGCCCGGGAAGCGTCGGCTGAGTTCCAGAAGATCTCCGTGGAGGAGTTGCACAAGAATTTGCCTGATTTGGTCGCGGGAACAGTGGAAGATAAATACGAATCCCCGCTGGCGGCTGAATCGAAAGAAGCTGGTGTCCGAGGGCCGACAAAGACCCCTGGCCTGGATCAATTTACCATCGACCTGACGGACCGAGCACGCAAAGGTCAGATCGATCCCGTTCTAGGACGGGATTTTGAAATCCGCCAAATGGTCGATATCTTAACCCGCCGCCGTCAAAATAATCCGATCCTTACGGGTGAGGCCGGCGTTGGTAAAACAGCCGTCGTCGAAGGCCTGGCCTTACGGATTGCGGAGAAAGACGTCCCGCAGACGTTAATAAACGTCGCGCTGAAAACCCTGGACCTGACTTTGCTGCAAGCGGGCGCCGGAGTAAAAGGAGAATTCGAAAATCGCCTCAAATCGGTTATCGAGGAAGTCAAAGCTTCGCCGCAACCGATTATTCTCTTTATTGACGAGGCTCACACTATGATCGGCGCCGGTGGCCAGGCGGGGCAAGGGGATGCGGCAAATATTTTGAAGCCAGCGTTGGCGCGTGGTGAACTGCGCACTATCGCCGCCACGACCTGGTCGGAGTATAAAAAATATTTCGAAAAGGACGCCGCTTTGACTCGGCGCTTCCAGGTTGTGAAAGTCGACGAACCCTCGGAAGAGCAGGCGGTGGCAATGTTGCGCGGTTTAGTAAGCACTTTAGAAGCGCATCATAACGTGCGCGTCTTGGATGAAGCTATGGACGCTGCCGTCCGTTTTTCTCATCGGTACATCACTGGCAGACAACTTCCGGACAAAGCCGTGAGTGTCCTCGATACCGCCTGCGCGAGAGTAGCATTGGGCCAGATGACCACCCCACCGGCTATCGAGGACTGCCAGCGGCAAATTAGACGGATCGAAACGGAATCCGCCATTCTGGAGCGCGAGAGTCTGATAGGGGCTATCTTTACCGAGCGTTTAGAAGGGCTAGCGAAAACGAAAAGTGAGGCGCAATCGCGGCTCGCCACGTTAGAGGAGCGTTGGGAGGAAGAGAAGAAACGCGTCGCCCAGTTACGCGTCATTCGTGAGAAGCTTGAAGCCCACGCGGCCACGGTTAAATCAGGTGACGCCAAAGCCGAAGGTCGGCTTTCGTCTGACGAAGTAAAGCGCCTGCAGGGTGAAATTGCTCGCCTCAACGACGAGCTGAGCAAAATTCAGGGCGATACTCCGCTCATGCAGGTATGTGTGGATGCCCAGACTGTGGCCGAAGTGGTTTCTGGTTGGACCGGGATCCCAGTCGGGAAAGTTGTTAAAAATGAAATCCAGACCGTGTTGGCGCTCAGAGACCGGCTAGAAGAACGGGTCATCGGCCAAGCCCATGCCCTCGAAGCGATCAGTCAACGGATCCGTACCTCGCGGGCGAAGTTGGAAGATCCCCGGCGTCCCATCGGTGTCTTCATGCTCGTCGGCCCGAGCGGCGTTGGCAAGACCGAAACTGCGCTAGCTCTCGCGGATACGCTCTTCGGCGGCGAACGAAATTTGGTCGTTATCAACATGTCCGAATATCAAGAAGGCCACACAGTCTCAGGGCTCAAAGGCTCGCCGCCAGGGTACGTCGGCTATGGCGAGGGGGGTGTGCTCACCGAGGCGGTACGGCGCAAGCCCTACTCCGTCGTGCTTCTCGATGAGATCGAGAAAGCGCATACCGATGTCATGGAGCTTTTCTACCAGGTCTTTGACAAGGGCATGCTCGAGGACGCTGAGGGTCGTGAAATCGACTTCAAGAATACGCTCATCATCATGACCTCCAATGTCGGCACGGATACGGTCATGAAACTCTCCGCCGACCCTGATACGCGGCCGGAGCCAGACGCGATGGCGGAAGCTTTGCGTCCCGATTTACTGAAAGTCTTTAAGCCGGCGTTTCTCGGGCGCGCGATCATCGTGCCCTACTATCCGATCGCCGACGATATCATGCGCAAGATCATCGAGCTGCAGCTCGGACGCATTCGCGGCCCGGCTGATGGAAAATCATCGGGCGCTGTTTTCCTTCGACGCCGGCATTGGTGGAAGAAGTCGCGCACCGCTGCACCGAGGTCGAAAGCGGAGCGCGCAACGTCGACCATATTCTCACGCGTACGCTGTTACCGGAGATTTCGCGCGAGTTCTTGAGCCGGATGGCGCGTGGCGAGGGAATTTCGCGAGGGTTCAGGTCAGCGTCGGGGATAACGGCGCGTTCCGCTACGAGATCTCATAGGAACGTTGGTTACGAGTAGGGAGTTGAGCTAATGACCTATACCCAAGATAACCGACTCATGGGGGTGACCACACCTTTGGGGAAAGACGTTCTCTTGTTGGTGGGATTCACCGGCCACGAGGCGGTTTCGCCGTTTGTACAGTTTCGAACTCGATCTTGTCGCTGAGAAAGACAAAGAACGGGACGTCGCGTTCGATAAGCTGCTCGGCCAAAAGATTCGGCATCCGGCTGGACTTACCTGGGACAACAGCAGCGTTTCTTCAGCGGTATCTGTAACCGTTTCAGTCAAGGCGGACGGGACGACGTCTTTATCCACTACCGGCTCGAAATCGTGCCCGAACTTTGGAAGCTGACGAAGAAGGCCCAGAGCCGGATTTTTCAACAGAAGTCGGTGCCCGATATTCTAAAAAAGGTGCTTGAAGGCCTCGACGTCACGTATCGAGATCCACGGAACTTTCCATCCGCGGGATTTCTGCGTGCAATACCGCGAAACCGACTTCAACTTTGCCAGTCGATTGATGGAGGAAGAGGGCATCTACTATTTCTTCAAGCACACGGCGCGACGGTCACAAGATGGTGGTTGCCAACACGACCATGAGCCACTCCGATATGCCGCACAGCAATAAAATTATCTATGAAGAAGTGGGTGGTGGGCTACGGGATGAAGACCGCATTTACGAGTGGGAAAAGACCCAAGAGTGGCGCTCGGGAAAATATACGCTTTGGGATCATTGTTTTGAGTTGCCGCACAAGCATCTCGAGGCAGAAGCGCAGATTGTCGATAGCGTACAAGTCGGCCAGGTGAACCACAAGCTCAAAGTCAATGGCAACGACAAGCTCGAAATCTATGACTTTCCCGGAGAATACGCCCAGCGGTTTGATGGTGTCGACCGGGGTGGAGGCGATCGCGCCGCCGACTTACAAAAGATTTTCGAGGACAACCGGCGCACCACAGACATTCGCATGCAGCAGGAAACCGTCCCGGGCATCGTTATTCAGGGCATGAGCAATTGTCGCCAGCTTCGTGACCGGTCACAAATTTTCGCTGGAACGACACTTCAACGCCGACGGCCAGTATCTGCTCACCAGCGTGACCCACACGGCGACGCAGGGGAGTGGCTATCGACACCGAATCGACGAATTTCAGCTATGACAATCGTTTTACCTGCATCCCCTTTGCCGTGCCCTACCGGCCCGAACGGCTAACTCCCAAACCCTTTGTCCAGGGCACCCAGACTGCCGTTGTGGTCGGTCCTGCCGGAGAAGAGATTTTCACCGACAAATACAGCCGGATAAAAGTGCAGTTCCACTGGGACCGCGAAGGCAAGAAAGATGAAAACAGTTCCTGTTGGATTCGTGTTTCGACTCTTTCCGCGGGGAAGCAATGGGGCATGATCAACATTCCCCGGATCGACCAGGAAGTCATCGTCGATTTTCTCGAGGGCGATCCCGACCAACCGATTGTTATCGGCAGTGTCTACAACGCAGAACAAATGCCGGCGAGTGCCCTTCCGGCGGCAAAGGTCGTCAGCGGGCGAAAGACCAACACCCACAAGGGCAAGGGCTACAACGAGATGTCGATGGACGATACGGTCGGCAAGGAAAAGATCACGATTCACGGTCAGTACGACATGGCTACAACTATTGAGCATGATGACTCGCAAACGATTCATAACAACCGGACCATCATGGTCGATGGGACTCATCACGAGACGATCAAAAAAGATACGACGATCCTTGTTACCGAAGGGAAAGAGACGAATACGGTTAAAAAGGAGATCGATATTACGTCTCAAACCGCGCATATTCATTCCTGGGCGGCGACCCACATCGAACTGTGGGTGGGCGCCAGCAAATTACGCATGGAAAGCAATGGGGATATCTCGATTGAGGGCGTGAATATCACCCTCCGTGCATCCAATACCGTTACGATCAAGGGCCAAATTGTTCACTCGGAGGCCACCGCGGAGCACCAGACAAAAGGCGCGATCGTAATATCTGAGGGCTCTGCAACGAACACGGTCAAAGGTGGCATGGTCATGCTTAATCCCTGAGAGAAGCAGCGCGACGAGCAAAGTTTATGGCTAGTGCAAACGGGGCTTTTGAGATTGTGCCGGGCAAGAATGATCGAGGGGAGCACATATTCTCAGTGATCGTAAAGCGTACTTATACGATCAAGCCTGGAAGCGTTGTAGAACGATGTGCGAATGATCACGAGCTGCGAAAAACTGATGCTTACTACGACGATGGTGATCCTGAGTGGTCCACAGTCCAGTACGAATATGAGCTGGCCCCTTTCAAACCTCTGGTGGATATCGTCATCATCGGGAAGGCGTATGCACCAGGTGGTGTACCGACAACTAAAATGACTGTCACTGTCCGTGTTGCGGAGCGCGAAAAATCAATCACCGTGTTCGGCGACCGCGACTGCCAATATCGAGCGAACATAGCACCCAAATTTTCCGAACCGAAGCCGTTCACCGAAATGGAGATTCGCTACGATCGCGCTTACGGCGGCCGCGATGAGACGAGTGATCCGAACATTCCGTTCTTCTATCCACGCAACTACATGGGAAAAGGTGTCGCGTTGCGCAATGTCAAAGAGACGGTCCAAGGTCTGGCGTTACCAAACCTTGAAGATCCCAATGATCTCTTGACCCCGGAACGGATCGTCCTTGGCGAACCTGCAAGGTGGCCAGAGCAGCCTTTGCCGCAAGGATTTGGCTGGTTCCAGCGCACCTGGTATCCGCGTTGCTGCGTATGCAGGCTCTTATCCAGCGTTTGTCGATGTGGATACGGTAACTACAGAAGAGCGCTTGGGCTTGGTGCCCAAGAACCATATTGCGCTTGCGAAACAGTTCAAGTTGCCGAGCTATCATCCGCTCCTAAATAATGGCGCGTCGTACGGGATGTTGTTTGGTGACATCAAGGGCGATGAGAAGGTGACTCTTCGCGGATTATCGCCCGAAGTACTTTTGGATTTTCTTCTGCCCGGCGAGACTCCGAACATTACGCTGGACATTGGCTTGGGTGTCCAGCAGCTCTCAGCCAAGCTGGACACTATCAGTATACGGCCGGACGACTTAGAAATGGACATGATCTGGCGCGGCGGTTGCGTCTATGAAGGCTACTCATGGTTGCCGCAAATGAAAAGGCTAAACGCTGAAATAAGCTGAAGATGAGTATGTCCGCTGCCGCTGAGACCGTGACCGATGCGACCGAAGCGCGTGGTGTCACGGTTGTACTGCCGGGCCAAACGCCGGAAGGAAAATATGTTCTGAGCGTTCTGCTCAAGCGCACTTACGACATCGTGCCCAACGGAGTGTGCAGCCGCACCGCAGCGGACAAAGCGTTAAACCCTGGGGACGTGCCGTGGGACGATCCAATGAATTCCTCAGTTCGATACGAGAGCGACTTTATCCCGTTTAAACTTGCGACGGACGTGGTGTTGAATGGCAAGGCGTATGCGCCGCGAGGCACACCGACGAATTTGTGCATGGTCGCATTGCAAGTGGAGAATCGGCGCAAGCAGGTGTTGGTGATCGGTGACCGGGTCGCACGCTTTGTCAAAAACGGCCCGCCTAGATTTACCGAGCCCTCGCCTTTCCTGAGCATGGAGCTACGCTACGAACTTGCCTATGGCGGCATCGATGTCTACTCGGACAAAGTGGCGTCCTATCCGTATCCCCGGAACCCAATGGGACGCGGCTTTGTTATGACTAACTCCGAAAGGTGTCTGAATAATCTTGCCCTGCCAAATTTGGAGAACCCAACCGCACGGCTTACCCCTGAGCAACTTTGCCTTGGAGACTACAAAAGATGGGAACAGCAGCCTTTTCCCGCGGGGCTCGGCTGGTTCCCAAAGACCTGGCTGCCGCGCGCGCAACTCGCGGGAATCTTGCCCGCGGATCGCGCGACAGAACAAGAACTGCGGCAGGCGTACGCAAAGCTGGTCCCAGCCGGCCAGCGCGAGGCCTACCTGAAGCATGGTCTTCCGGATATGGACTTTCGCTTCTTCAACGGCGCCTCAGCTGGGCTTATTTTCCCATATCTCAAGGGGGGAGAACAGGTTGCCACGGAAAATCTAAGTCCAGAAGGAGCCTTGTCGTTTAGATTACCTTACGACATGCCCCGCGTAGGGTTAGACATCGGCTCCGGAGCACAAGAACCGGAAGTGGTGATGCACACGGTAATGATACGGATGGAAGACCGTCAGATCGATCTCGTCTGGCGCGGTGCGATCCCTTATCCCGGACCAGATTGGCTGCCTCAGATGCGCAAGATGGAAGTTTCTGTGACTTGAGGAAAAGCTTAAGTCGGCGATGACACCGTTCAGTGCAAACCCATTTATCTATTTATTCTCCTTGGTCGCCATCGGCGCTGTGCTCTTATATTTCATCTATGGCGCCATAGACCGAACAGGACTTGAGGTGCGGAGCGCGGTTGGAAGGGTGACGGGAAAGCAATTTAACGAGAGCGGAACAAGTTATCACACGACAATAGCCGGCGGTAGAAGCTGGGTTCAATCGCAAGAGAGGCCCGAAACCTATGTGGTTATGCTCACCGTCGTTGGTGAACCCACGGCGGCGCTGGTATCGAAGCAACAATTCGAATCACTATCGGCTAACGACACCGTGCAAGTAAAGATTCGCCGCACCAGAATTACGGGAAGACTCGAAGTAGTAGAGATCGCGAAATAGGAAGAGGAATAATATGCTTTGGCCCGCTGTGAAAATGACGGATATGGTGATCGGCATCGATTTTCACATGGTGATTATAGTGGTGCCCGTGCCGATGCTGCCCCATCCGTACTTTGGCTGCATCTTTTTATGGATGACGCCTGCGTTCGCCAAGATCGATACGCTCATAAACGGCATGCCGGCAGGCGCGGCAGGTTGCATGGGTTACTCCGTCCATATTCCACAGGGAGCGCCCGCACCTCCGTCGATGCTCAATATGATGTACTGGCGGCGCTATTTGCTGAACATACCGAAACAGCTCATGCTAGTTGCTCTGACGCTATTGGCAAATCTGGCGATCTCCCGAATCTCGGCGATATTTGTGAAACCAGACTCTGCAGCTGGAAAATTTGTTAAGGACGTGACGGGGGTGGATACGTCAAGTTGGAGTGGCGTATGGGACACGGTGAAGAGTAGCTTCGGCGCGTACACACAATGGTCGACATGGATTAAATTACTCATGCCTCCGATACCGTATCCGGGCAGTCAAGGTTCCGCCGCGATCGGCAGTCCCAACGTGACCGTTAATGGTGGCCCGCTTGCGTTTGTTGCGCCTCTGATGGCGACATCCTGCACCGACCTTATCATTGTGCCCAATGCGGCGACGATTGGTTTCAGCAACGTGATGGTGGGTGTGAGTATCGCGGACATGGTGCGGGCGCTTGCGGTGAATGCAGCGCAGGGGGCGGTGAGCGCGGGGGTGTCCGCGGGCGTGGACCGGCTGGGACAGCGCGGGAGTCGCCAAGGCGAGGAAAGTTGCGGTTGCGAACCAAAGTAATTGACCCATGCCCATTGATATTGCTTCCGGCAATGTCTTTGCCGAGTTCGAGGATTTGGCCATTCCAGGCAAGGTGCCGCTGGTCTGGAGTCGTCGCTACAGTGGAATAGCTATCCAGAACCCGCCGGAGGCTCTGGGAAGAGGATGGACGCATCGCTACGCGACTACGCTGACACGCTTTCCCGAAGGGTTTCAGTTCGTCACTCCTACTGGCGCCATGGAGTTGGTGGCCGATCCCACCGCGAGCGTGGAAGGAGGCGGCCTTATCAGGCATCTGAGTGCCTTCTTCGAAATCTTCATGTACGAAGGGCGCTATGTCGTCCAAACATGGAATGTTGAGAGCGGCGAGGTGTGGCGTTACATCTTCGTGCCTGGTCAGCAAGGCGTTCCGCTGCGCCTCGTCAGCCTGGAGAACGTGAGCGGCCAGGGGCTTGATCTAGTCTGGGACGAAGCTGGACGGCTGGAAAGCGTGCGTCAGCGACTGGAGGGACGCCAACTGGATCTCAGTTACAACCGAGTTGGCCTGATCGACGGCTTGACCCTATTGGCAGCCGGCGGCGAGCGCTATGACGTGGCATCCTACGAATACGACGGCGTTGGCCGGCTTGCCGCGAGCCGTGACGCTGCCGGATTCGCCGATCGCTACGAGTACGACGACAAGCACCGGTTGGCGCGCGAGGTCTTCAAGGACGGAGCCGTGTTTCTCTACCGCTACGACCACAAGGGCCGTTGCGTTCAGCGCACAGGACTAGACAACTACGACAAAAAGCGACTGAAATATCTGGACGCCGCGCGTATCACGGAAGTCACCAACAGCTATGGGGCAACGTCGCGTTTCCAGTACTTATCTAGTGGACAGGTCGTCAATGAGTGGAGCGCCTTGGGTGCGCTACACAGTACTGAGTACGACGCTTTTGGGCGGATCAGCGCCAAGATCGACAGCACTGGTGCAACGACCCGATACCAGTATGACGATCAGGGCAACCGCGCGCTTGTCGTCAACGCGTTGGGACAGGCTACGCGTCAGACCTTTACTTCGCAGCATCTGCCGCACACCCTCACCGATGCCGCAGATCAGCTTTGGCAGCGTCACTATGACGCCGCAAATCGGCTGATCGCTTCAGTAGATCCGATAGGCAATCGTTGGCATTTTGCCTATGACGACGAAGGCAATGTGCGCGAACTCACCAACCCATTGGGTGCTCGCAAGACTCAGATATTTGACCGCGGCATCTTGCGTTCCATCACCGATTGGAACGGACACCGTCGAGACTTCGTGTTCGACGCTTTCGGCCGCGTGGTGGAGCGCCGTGGTGCTATGGCCGACGTCACGCGGATCCGCTACGACCCGCTCGGGCGGCCGATCCAGATTACGCATCCCGATGGTTCGGTGATTAGCGCAGCTTATGACCACGCCGGCAACCTAACTCAATATGTTGATCCGAGCGGCCACGCCATCCGTTGGCGCTACGGTCCTTGCAGCCGCTTGTTGGAGCGCATGGACCCTGCTAGCCACAGCGTGCGCTATGTCTGGGGTAGTGAATCGGGGCGCCTCGATGAAGTGATCAATCACAAAGGCGAGCGGTACCGGTTCTTCTACAACGATGGCGGGCAGGTCGTCCGCGAGCTGGCCTTCGATGGCGCTGAACGCCAGTTTCAATACAACGGTGAAGATCGTGTTACCAGGTTCTTGAATGCGAACGGAGAAACCGTGGCGCTAGAGCGCGACCCGCTACAGCGTATTGTGGCCCAAATTCTGCCTGACGGGGAATTCGTGCGCTTCCAGTTCAACGCACTTGGCCAGCTGGAACAAGCCACAACTGCTGACATCGCAGTTCGGTTCGAGCGCGATGCATCGGGTCGTATCCTACGCGACATGCAGGGAGACCATTGGGTCCAAAGCCGCTACGACGCCGTAGGTCACCTAGTGCAAACCGTCACCAGCCTCGGGTTGCTGACTGACTACACCAACGATGCAAACGGCGCTGTCATTGGCATATCCACTGGTGGCCAATCCCACCACATCGAACGCAACGCTCATGGGGCAGAAATCGCCAGGCTTTTGCCTGGTGGGGTGCGACTTGAACAGCGCTATGACAGCGTAGGCAGACTGATTGACCAGCAACTGAGCCGACTCGGATCGCGCGGTAACGAACTGCTCCATCGACGCTACGACTACGATGCTGCCGGAAATCTGAGCAGCCTGGATGATGCACGTTGGGGTAGGGTGGACTATATCTACGACCCTGCTGAACGCTTGATCCAGACCATGAAATCTCGCGGAAGCAGTGAAAGCTTCGAGTACGACAGCACTGGCAACATCACCCGCTCGCGCTCGGAAGGACAACACTTTCTAGACGAAGCTAGGTTTCATGAGTACGGCGACCGATTGGTCGAACAGGGCGATACCCGGTTCGAATATGATGCTGAAGGACGGCTGGTTAGGAAGATCGAGCGGTCACGCTCAGAACACCCGCGGGTCTGGACCTTTGGGTGGAATGCTCTGGATCGCCTGAAGTGGGTGACCGATCCAGATGACCGCACCTGGCACTATCGCTACGATGCCCTGGCACGCCGGGTCGCCAAGGAGCTGGTCAATGGCCTAGTAAAGCAGAAGCGCATCTATCTGTGGGATAAGGAGCGCCTAATTCACGAGGCCGATGCGACGGGCAAGTCGCGTTCGGCGTGGGTCTACGGCGACGCGAGCTTCGCACCGCTGCTGACAGTGCAGTACGGCAGAAGCTTCAGCGTCGTTCATGACCAATTGGGCACGCCGCGAGAGTTGATCAATGACTATGGCCGCGTGGCACTAAGCCGTTCGTACACGGCCTGGGGGAAAGTCGACGCTGAGTTTGTAGCGCCCGGAAGCCAAGTGGAGTGCCCAATTGGATTTCAAGGCCAATGGCGCGATGAAGAATCCGGCCTGCACTACAACAAGTTCAGGTATTATTCGCCCGACAGCGGGCGCTACATCTCACAGGATCCACGCGGTTTGCTGGGGGGCGGCAATTTCTACGCATACGGCACCAATCCGATCAACTGGTTGGATCCGTTGGGATTGTGTGCATCGCATGACAGCGGTCAACGCGGGCGTGATGCTGCGGAAGCCGACTTGATTGCTAACAATCACACCATCATGGCCGAAGAGGTGACGATGGTGGTCAACGGCCAGCGCGTTCGGGCCGACTTCGTGACAACCGGACCCGACGGTGTCACTATCCATGTGTTCGAAGTCAAAAACGGTACTGGGCGGCTCACGGACAATCAGGCGGCCTCGGGGGTCTTCGATATGAGCAAACCAGCCAACGCGTCAACCAGTTCGGGTGGGACGATCGATACGTCCACGGGAACAACAGGAAGTTTGACAGTCGCAACTGGCAACCCAGACAAAACCACCAATGCCGGATTACCTGCCAAAGGCGGAACGCAACCGGCCACGTTTTCGGTGTTAAAATACGATGTTTAGCGAGCGAGTTTGCAAACACGTGCCAGGTGGAATATAGCAAAAAGGTAAAAAATGTCCGATCTTGCTAATACAAAAAAGCAGATGGGCCAAGCCCTTAAGAACCAATTCTCCGAACTTGAGGTGCCCGGCGAGTTGTCGAAGAAAGTTAGCACAAAGATGCGGCTGGAGGCCAAATTGACGTCTGGTGCCGACCTCGCCATCGCCTGCGCCGAGGTCAAGGGCAGCCGCCCTCCAGGGACTTACGGACTTTACTGGTTATTCGCGCTCAGCGGCGGTATCATCTATGACACCATGGAGGCGTGCGGCCTGAGTGCGCACCCCACGTTTACGACTCCACTCATTTTTTCATGTACCTCGCACAATCTTCGGAGCGCTTCCCATTTCGAGGTTTCGCCAAGCATCGATTTTCATGCAATTGCCGCTGCAATCTGTAAGGACGTCCGCGAGCAAGCGTTTCCGATCATCGAAGGATTCGACTCCGTTCCGAATCGCGCCTTGGACTACGTCCTGAGCCGCGGTCCGGGCGTGGTTCGCAATCCGTTCACCACTTGCGTGATCCTGATGCATTTAGCCGGACGGACCGATCGTTTGGATGAAATCATCAAGGTGGCCTCAACCGCCCAGGGCTTCTATGACTTCAAAGGCGCAGCCGAATCCCTGGCCATGATCGTAGAACCCTTAGCCAACTGGTTCAAGTCTCAGGCTTGATGTTGTGACCAATCATCATAAGGTCAAGTTTACCTATAATATATGCATTCAGAGAAGAAACACAAAAGGAAACACAAAGGGGTCAAATCTTTTGTTGACAGTTACACTTGGTTTTGATACGTGTATTCGCCGTGTCACGACCATTACGGATACAGTTTGCCGGAGCCGTTTACCATGTGATGAACCGTGGAACAGCGAGGCAGGCAACTTTTTTAAGAGACGACGACTACCAGACGTTTCTTAACACCGTAGCTGAAGCTAACAAGCAGTGGGGCATAGAGGTTTTTGCCTATAGTCTGATGACAAACCACTACCATGTATGTCTAAGAACGCCGAAGGGAAATCTGAGCCGCGTCATGCGCCATGTCGATGGGCTGTACACCCAACGTTTTAACCGCAGCCATCAGCGCGACGGCTCCCTGTTTCGAGGTCGCTACAAGGCGATTTTAATCGACGCTGACGAACACTTAAGCGCCGTAGTTCGCTACATTCATCTCAATCCGGTGGACGCAGGTATTGTGAAAATGCCGGAGGACTATCGTTGGAGTAGTCATAAGTATTATCTGCAAACCAAAGGAGCGCCGAACTGGCTCAACGTAAGGGAAGTATTGGAGCAGGTGGGAGGAAGGAAAGCCTTTCACGAGTTCGTGCTAGCCGGAAATGAGGAAGCCCTGGAGGGGTTCTACGAGTCCGGCCGTCAGAGTCCGGTGTTGGGAGGAGAACAGTTTGTCGAGCGAATAAGAGGGCCGACAGCGAAGCTAGCGCGAGAGCATCCGCGGTATGAACGACGAGGGTTACAGCCTGAAGCGGAGCAGGTAATCGGGATCAGGTAGCCAGACGTACAGAATCGCAAAAGAGGAGATTTTACGGGGAACGAGGGGAAGGGAGAATCAAGCTCGTAAGGTGGCGATGTACCTGGTGGCGCGATGTTGTGATAGGACGTTGCAAGAGACGGCGAGCTTGTTTGGCTTAGGAAGCTATGGAGCGGTGGGTTGGGGCTGTCACTGGGTCAAGTCAAAGATGGAAAAGGAGAGAAGATTTAGGGATCAAATCGAGAACATTGTTTACGGGATCTGCCAACAGAAGATTTGACCCGTCGCGCGCGTCGAGCAGCTGAGTTACTGCATTATCTGTCGCAGCGCTGCCGGGCAAACTCGTCGGATGATGCCGGACCGCGGTGTGCCTGTGCAAGAGTCGGGCTAGCCAACTCAAACGGGTCTTCGATATTGACATCGACCACTGCCCGAACTGTGACGGTAGCTTGAAGATGATCGCCGCCATCGAGGGTCCGCCGGTGATTGTCAGGGGGCGTTAGTCATCTGAGCATACCCAGCCGCACCCCGCCTCGCTACCCCCGCGCGGCGAGTTGCTCAATTCCAAACGGCTACCACGCCTGCACGCGATTGCGTCGTGATGCGGAACCGCCGTTTGCGCTTGGCCTCGATGCCGGCTGCTCGTCGTAGCTTTGCGATTCGGTGTCGTCCCCACTCAAAGCCCCTTGCCATAAGTTCCCGCCAAGTCTTGAGTGCCCCATAGGCCTCTCGGCTACGGGCATGGACTTCACGGATTTGGCTCAACGCGATACGGTTCTCCTTGGACCGTTTGGATTCCGGTCGGTCTCGCCAGTCGTAATACCCATTGCGACTGACTTGGAGCACCTCACACATGCGCGACACGCTGAACTGACCTTGATGGGCTCGGATGAAACCGTACTTCACCCGAGCTCCTTGGCAAAGTACGCTGCCGCCTTTTTTAAAATGTCACGCTCTTCTTTGACCGTGGCCAACTCCTGGCGCAGCTGACTCAGTTCATCGATTTGTCTTCTCTGCCGACCGGCACCGGAAAAAGCCTTCGCGCCACGTTTGCTTAACTGCTCTTTCCATTTGTAGAGCTGATTGCGTCTGACGCCCAGCTGGCGGGCGACATCGGATGCGGCCTTGTCCGAGCTCTCCATCAGCCGGACCGCTTCACGCTTGAACTGTGATGTGTAGGTCTTACGCTTGTTCATCGAACACCTCCCAGGGGCTTTCTGCCCCCTTTCTAAGGTGTCCGTCAAACTGGGGCTAACTCAGGATTTCTGCTGGGTGAATGCCTGACCGTATTTATTATTGTTTGGCTTTGATCCCTGGACGGCGAATCGAGACTAGCTCGTAGTCTTCAATATCCACCCAGAAGTCAGACGGGGTGCTTTCGTCTCGGGCATATTGATGCTTGACGTAGTATTCAGCATCAGGCGAATACCAGAAGTATCTCACCCCGAGGCCCGACCCTTGCCGTTGCTCCCATTTAATTTTGTAAGTGTCAAATGTACCTGCCCGAACTGTTATTCGATCTGTGGAGACCACCTTGTACCAATCGATATACGACTTTACATTAGCTGATATTTGTGGACGTGTGCGCATTGCGTATTGCCACTCTTTACCTACGACTAAAGGAAATGAAAGCCACTCTTTACCGATACGGGGAAATTGGATGTCCGGCGAAGTTATCTCACGACCGTCAGCTGCGATCAGCTTAACTAGCACCCACTGCTTATCGAAAGAGGAGTTGCCGACAACACACAACTCCCCGACCTGCTTTGATACAGTTCTGGTGAACTTACGGTTACTCTTGTACTCAAACGTATGTTGCAATCCTACTGTGCATGGCGGCGCTACTGCGGATGAAGCGTTCTCGTGGGAGGTTGCGGCGGCCAAATTGGATAGCAACAATACTATGATAAACCCGAACGGTATCTTGATTGCTTGCTTCATGTCGAGCCTCCATCGGAGCGTTCTTCTACCGCTCATTATCGAGATAAAGCAAGTCCCGACTGTCTAATACTAGACAGCGCACGTTCGCACGTTAAAATGGAATCGTGCGATACGGCCAATGAAGATCGAATATGGGGGTTATGGAGAGTGAGAGCATTGTCCCGACGCGACCACAGGTACCAACGCAAGCCGACGGAGCCGCTCGCTCTGAGTTCGAGCGAACGACGCCATAAGGCACCTCTTGCGCACCTCCCGACTGCTCTCCGGCCGAGCCGACCGGCACAACAGTGGGTTGCAGAAAAAGGAATTGACATCTCTCCCGGTCTTGCGATATGGCTCCAGTCATAGAAAAAGGCTAGAGAACAGCGCTCTTCAACAACGACCATTTTGAGGAGACCCAACGTGCCTGAATACAGCGTAAAAATCACGCTCGATGATGACAACCAGACGGACGTGGGTTACCTCGTCATTAACGCGTCGAGGCATGGCGGCATGGGCAATTGGCGGAGCTTCAACCAGTCGACTTTTGCCAGCGGAGGGAAATGGGTGGTCGGGCACGCCATTGGCAAATCCCCACAGGACTCATACTATCAAGACAATTCGAAAAATAGCATTCTCATGTTGGCATCGTTCATCCCGATGTACGACTTCTCACCGGGCTACGAGGGCACAGGCAAGCTCCTGAGCACGATGCAGCCTACCGCCACCCAGGTCATCAACTTTTGGTTATTCGAGAAAGACGGCAAGAACCCATAAGCACTTCCTCAATCCCCATTTAACGGCAATGAAGTGAGGGATTCAACTCGCCGCGACTTATCCTTGGACTATTCGAGGTGTGGGTAGGTATCAAACTGGCGTGATGCAGTCGGGCGCGTCGTTCAAAGGAATGTTCACCAACTTGGAAACTTCGTAGCCATCCATCAAGTCAGCGGGCAACGGTTTAAGCAAGGCAAGAGCGTGCTCGATCTCGCCACCTTTAAGCCAGTCAAGCGCATTGCTGTCGCAAAGCATAACAGGCATGCGGTTATGAACCGGCGCGAGCATCTCGTTGGGTTCGGTCGTGATAATCGTATAGGTGCGTAGTGTTTGGCCGTCTGGTTTTTTCCATGCGTCCCATAATCCAGCGAACACGAACGGCTCTCCGCCCTTGAGCTTGAACAGCACCCATGACGAAATCCGCTGCCAAGAGACCACTTGCAACGGGTTCTGCTCGTGGGAGGTCGTTGACCTCTTGGGTATCGTGGGCTTCAGCACATTGGCGAAGCGTGGTGCCCTAAGATTGCCCCAGGCACGGTAGTCGCGACCACCTCAGCTTGGACGTTTGTCTTTGATAAACTACAAGGCGGGAATAAGGGCAAGTGGGAGCGCATGCCCGGCGACAGGAAATAGCCCCTTAAACAACGAAATATTTGCGCTACGCTTGGGGCATGGACCCTGTCGAAATAGTCTGCATGATAATCGGCATTTTGGTGCCCGACTCTATTCCTCTCCTGGGTGGCCTACATGATGTTGGGTTAAGGCGCCGGACCCTCGCGAGCCCGGCGAGCAGCGGCTTTATCAGCCAACGGCTTCAAATTTATGTGTGTCCCGTTCCTTCTTTGACGTCCAATCATGACCACACGCTTGGCAAATGCGACCATGCTCTGGCGTGTGAAGAATTTCGTCAAAGTCTCTCTTTGGAAAATCGAGACATTTTTTATCGAAATGCCAAACGTCCAGCCAGCGTATTTTTCGATACCGCATGCCGCATTGTTCAGCCCACCAAGTAAGGATTATTTGTTTGATGGACATTGAGAGCGACCAACTTACTTGAGCAGTTCGTTTATTGCAACGACCCCGAAAGTAGCCGCTAGAAGCTCCACAAGCCTCATTCAGATTTAGGGGGACCGTCAATGTCAGGCTTGAATATAATATATTAATCTATGGCATTCCGGACTGCTTCTTGTAGAAAATGTTTATGCCGCGAGCCCTACGCATAGAATATCCTGCGGCGGTCTACCACGTTATTTGCGGAGGGAATAACCGCCAAGCGATCTTCCGTGATGATCAAGACCGAAAGAGATATCGCGAAAAGCTATCCGTGTACTGTCAGGAAAAGAAAGTCGATCTATTGGCCTATTGTCTGATGTCCAACCACATGCACGTAGTGTTTGAGACGCCCGAGAGAAAACTTATCTTTTGGCTTCTAAGCCCCGCCTGATAAATCGCTTTGACATTTTCAGCATGGACATCACTTCCCAGGCGATGATCCATCGCGAAAAGAAATCGATCACCGTTAGCAAATACCACCTTGCTCCACCGACACTGAGTTTGGTCCAGTCGCTGCCTCACAAAAGATTTCTCTGCCACACCTCGTATCGAGGCTCTTGCCACCGGCGCGCTACGCCGTTGATACGGCTCGACCCGCCCCTGTGCTTTTAAATGCCCATAGATCACAGACGCCGATTGTTCCGTTCGGCCTTTCTTCCACCGGTAGTAATTCGATCGCGCCACTCCCAGGCTGCTCAGCACTTCACCCACGGTGCGCCCTTGGTTGTGATACGTCGCTACCAGTTCAAGCGTTAATTGTTTCTGACTCTCCATATGCCGCCCCCTCCCCATCAATCCAAGCTCATCTCTTTTTTTAACTCGCTGATCAAAAGCGCCTGCTTCAGTAACGAAGTAACGCTTCTTGAGCTTACGATTCTCCTCTTCCAATCGTTTCAAATCCGCAGACTTTAACGGCCGGCTGTTGCGCAACGAAGCTCGCACCCCCACCTCCAACTGCCCCTTCCACTTGTAATACACCGACTCGGCCAACTGGTGCTTCGTTAATCCTTCCTTGATCGTCGGGCATCGCTCGATGTCTTTTAAAATCTCGAACTTTTGCTCCGCTGTGAATATCCGCCGCTCCTTTTTGACTCCATCCTGTTTCGCTTCCATGTCGTTCCTCTCCTTCGAACGACTCACTTTCTACTCCGTTCTGTCTCATTAATAAAAAAATAGGTCATTGCTACCGGTCAGCCGCTATATCCACCTCAACCCGGTAGAAGCGAAATGAGCCGAGCGTCCGCAAGACTGCCGATGGAGCAGTTACCGTTCTTATGTGAGGGGGAAGGGGATCGCAGGATTGAGGGCGGAGACGGTTCTGGAATATTTTACTGGAAACAAGAGCCGGCAGATCGAGAAATATAGAGAATTGGAAGCATTCGGGTCAGGCATGTATGATGTATAGTTTGAGTTTGAGCGAGCACCCGACGAGGAATAAGTCACGCGCTTCCGACCGCTGCATCGCCCGAACCGGCCGAAACAAAACCGCAGTTTTCACCAAACACTCGTGCGCTTGACGGCTCGCCGGTTCGGCGATATAGCTCCCATCAACGAAAAAGGGGCGGTTAAATTTCCTATCCTTAGTTAAATACCTATTGCTGGATTGGCTACGCAATTTCCATATTTGAGGCCCCTGTAACATCTGGGCCGATACTGCCTTGGAAATATAGAAGCGGAGGCGGAGTCAACTACGCTCGGAATCGACTTATTTTGAGGAGAATTTTCTATGGCTAGTATTACACCTCCACCTGCTAAGCAGGGCCAAAGCTGGCGTTGCTGGGCAGCTTGCATGGAATCGTGGTCATACATTTCCTGGTACTGGGACAACACGAACCAGGAAACATTTGCAGAGAAGTACGGCGACCACAACGGAGCGCTGAACACTTCCGACTGGGACCTCTTTGGCAAGTACCTCAGAGACTATAGCCTAGACTTCGATATCTATGAGGCTGGCACACTCACGCCTGCGAACGCCACTCGCTATCTCGAACGCTGGGGGTACTTCATGTTCGTGCAGCGAGTAGGCGCCACTCTCAGTCATTCCCGATTGGCATTCGATGTGACCGAGCAAGGCGAGTTGCGAGCCATGGAGCCGATGGTCGGCTTCCCCAACTACATCCGAGGTGACCCCACTAAATTGAGCAAAGTGATGGTCATCTACCGAGCTGGGTGAAGGCGTGACGACCGGCAGAGAAGGGCCACCCTGATTTCTGCTCTGATTTACTGATTCTATGCTCCTTCGGTCAAAGCCGTTCTTCAATTCGTGCCGAATACATGGAGGTACGGAAAATAGCACACGGCGGATTTCAGATTACCTTACTGAGGTGTGCCGGGGGGTGCTGCCAGAGCCGAAAGTTGACAGGATATATCGCAGGTATGCTAAGACGCAGTCAGACCTTAAAATAGTATTATAAAGACGGGGGAGGGCGTGTGTTCAACATGGCTATTGTTCACTGCAAAAAGGAGTAGAGCATGGCAGAGGACTTCGAGCTTTTTACTGAGGAGGATAAGCGGTCGATAGCTTACGGTGCGTGCGTGTTTGGGCAAGTGGCGATTGGAGCTACTATCGGCAGCATAGCTGGGGGCCAGACGTTACTCGGTGCAGCAGGCGGCGCGGTGTGGGGACTTTTCACATGCCGGTACCTGGAAGACCACATAAAGCGAAAATTATTTAGCCAGTCAGGGCGGCTTAGCGAGAATGAGTTTAGACAAGCGCTTCTCGCCACAAAGAAACAATTTCCACTGATCTCTAAACGTGAGGCTCTTGAATTATTAGCCGCTGCTCGCCATGAAGCGGCAAAAAACCCAGTTCACTATCGTTGCTAAAGTGAGATCCTCCTGTCAAAGGACATTCCTCGCAAAGCGATGGTTAGCCGAAAATCCGAAAATATCTTCAGTTTCGTCTTTAGGCATCGAAACCTATGTTGTTCCCGTGGCGGGTGGCAGCAACGGGATTGCACTCGGCATTAAAAGGGAGAACGAAAGCATCGAAATATAGAGTCAAATCGGCAAAGCCTGGGGAGGACTAGATTACTCAACGGCGAGCCTGAAGTGAAAGCAGTTGCGGGAGAAGGCGCTATAAGGCTTTTTTGGAAATAGAGGATTACTGCTCCGTGAGTGAAGATTTAACTCTAATTTCTTTTGATCGGGTAGGCTTTGATAGCTGCGATGGTCTATCTCGACTATAACGCGACTACCCCGGTTGATTCGCGCGTCTTGCAGGTTGCCAATGTCTGGCAAACCGATAAATTTGGCAATGCTTCCAGCCGAGATCATCGATGGGGCTGGGATGCGTCGGAAGCAGTGGAAGACGCGCGCCAACTCATCGCTGAAGTTATCAACGCCAGTCCCATCGAGATTACATTTACCGGTAGTGCCACAGAAAGTTTGAATGCTGCCATTAAAGGTTTCGTCGGCCTGCATAATTGGCAGCGAAAGAAAATTGTAACTTGCGCGAGTGAGCATGAGGCCGTGCTCGCTCCTTGTAGGCAGCTCCAGCAACTCGCCGAAATCGAAGTTGAGGTTCTGCGTGTTGATCGCGTGGGACGCATTGACTTGGACCGGCTAAAAACCGCAGTGTCTTCCAAGAAGACTCTCTTGGTAGCTCTAACAGCCGCGAATACTGAGATCGGCACGATCTACCCAATTCGAGAAATCAGCAACATCGTCCACGCTGCCGGGGCGTTGTTGCTGTGCGACCTCACTCAAGCCGTCGGCAAAATGCCAATCGATGTACGCGCTGACGGCATCGACCTCGCGGCATTTTCAGCCCATAAGATCTACGGACCCAAAGGCGTTGGCGCCTTGTTTGTTCGTGGTGGCGAACCCCGCATCGATCTGGAGCCGCTGATTGTCGGCGGTGGGCAAGAGCGCGGCTTGCGAGGCGGCACCCTCAATGTGCCAGGTATTGTCGGATTTGGTGAGGCCGGTAGAATCGCCGAACAGGAATTGAGAGAGGAGGCCGAGAAGGTTGGCCGCTTGCGTGATCGGCTCGAACAGGGGCTTCTGCGGGACCTGCCCGATATCTGGATCAACGGCGATCGGGAAAATCGAATTCCAAATACTGCCAATTTAGGTTTCAGAGATATCGAGGCCAGAACGCTGATCCGTGATATGCACGACATCGCCGTGTCTACGCGTTCGGCGTGTTCGAGTGGCGATTCTGGCCCGAGCCATGTGCTCAAGGCGATGGGGCTCACCGACGATGAAGCTTACTCGTGCGTTCGTTTTAGCTTGGGCCGCTTTACCACGGAGGAGGAAATCGACTACACAATTAATAAGGTAATCGCTTCCGTGCACAAGCTTCGGCGATCCAAAAGCATCGTGGCCTAATTTTCAGTATGAATCAAATTCATGGATCAAATTCGTTGATTAGATAAAGGTGAATTGTGTCTGCTTATAGGATTGCGATCGATCAGACAACAAAGATGATCGATAACCGCGCCCGGTATTTTCGAAACCTCGTCGTTGCGGTTGTGGTGCTCACTCTCGGTTCGCTTGGCTGGGCGGCAGTCACTTGGACATTCTTGCCATTGTCTGGCCTGCTACTGCTTCTTCCGCTGTGTGGGCGCTTCTTTTTTCTTGACGCCAAGCTTCTGAACGATTGGCGATCTCAACTCCTTGATGCGTGGGTAAAGAACGACATCGAGTTCCGGGGTTTCTGTGACGCTGTCAGCGCGATCCCGACGCTGCCAAAGAACACTATACAGAGCATGCTTGCGACTCTTCCATCAGCGGGTGATCTCGCGGCCGAGCAACGGATTTCCTCCAGCACACGAGAGGCGACCGCCGCCTAGACGACAACGATGCACGCCTGTCAATCCGATGCCATGGCGCTGAAGGCGACCGGATTCGCCTTAGCCACCGGTTCACTCATAACTGCCGTGATCTTCTGGATGTGGCAACCCCTGGTAGCCATCCTTGCTCGTCGCGTCGTTGCCGCTTCTGCGCAAGTGGATAACAAAGCGAAGGATACGGATACTGCGAGAGCAAACACTCGCTGCACAATGGGAGTCTTGATTTTGACCAAAAGAAATACGCGGAACTTGCCGCTAGCTTGCCGTGTGAGTTGGTTGGCAGGGAGAAGCGACAATTTCTCGATAGCTACGCAACTGGCTCGATAAGAGGTTCGACAGCAGGTTCGGCTCCGCCTGGGTGAGATAATATCGACGAAATCCGCCCCCAACTAAAGCATTGTTTTCTGCGCACAAGATTAGAGCCTAAACAAAAGGGTTTATTAATTCCTCTTTTATCTTTTCCCACATACCACGCTTTATGGCACCTCCCTTACGAATCGAGTGCCCGGAGCGCGATTTCGCGTTACTTCACGCGGCAACGCGCGTCGGGCGGAATGCGATCTTTAAAGACGATCCGGACCGGGAGTAGGTTTTGGTGTTGCTCGGGCGGGCTTTGGACGTGTTTCTTCTTCGCGTTCACAGCTACGTCTTGGTGGGCTATCACAATCATCGTTTGATGAAAACTCCCAGAGGGGGCACTTAACCGAACATTGCGCTATTTGAAAGGCGCGTACATGAAGACCTTCAAAAAGCCGCGATAGATCACAACCAAATAAGAACAACGATCAAACCAACGATGCAGGCAATCCGAGAGAGCTGGGAGGGGACTATCTGCCCGGATCAACTAATGTCACCTGAATCGATAAAGGTGCGTCGAGACGCTATCTTTGAGCGCCTGGCTGAAATACCTGTGCAAACCCTACAACCTTTACGCTGATATCGAATTGACCATCTGCGCGAGGAGCAAAAGGCGGGGACGGTTTATAGTTGAAACGGACAGTCTGGCCAGGCAGAATTTCCCTGTCAAGGACATAATAAGAGGCCCTTCCCGGGTCGTCCTTGCCCGGCTGATACTCATTGTTCCAGCGCCAGGAATAAAGGATTTGCAGTTGAACGTCGCGCAGCGTCTGTTTCGAATTGTTAACCACGTCTCCGGATACTTCGCCCCCTTCCGTACTCATCACGTTGCGCAGGCTCGCGACTCGACCGACATCTTCCTGGGTCATCAAAGTCGCGGCGGTGCCTTTCTGCGGTCTTTGCTTTGTTACTTCTCCCAGCTGCGTCTGTTCCTGTGCCCTTTTCTTAACTTCTACAGCTTGTCTTGCCTCTTCTTGCTTTTTCCTTTCCGAGTCCAATCGCTTTCTGCGCTGCTGTTCCTCAGTATATCGAACAGCCATTCTTTTCACCGTGGACAAAAGAACTTCATCTGCCCCATCCGCCCTAAGTCGCCTTAATGCAGCCTCGTCTAATCCAAAACCAACTCCATATTGTTCAACCAACCGAGCGATACGGGTCGAACTGACACCGTTTTTCAGTAATTCGCTGATCTGATTGAGAGTTAGCGCCGGCCGATCCTGAGCAAATGCAAACGAACCGCATAGAGCCACAACGGATACGATTTTAACAAAATCCCACTGCATCCCATAGATTGATCGGAAAAGAAAACCATTGCGGCCGAATCGTGTCAGGCTGACAGAATAGTTCTCAATGATTTTTTTCACGTCTCAAACCCCAATTGACCAATGCCTGTTGTTCGGTTTCGTTTTGATTATCATTTTCTAATAAACAAAGCCGTTTCTTCTGATTCTATCTCCATCGTCCACTTAGAGTCGTCGGAGGATCGGCAAATGATTGAAAGCGCGCCAATCGCAAAAGGTCCTGGTGAATAAACGACAGGAACGGCATAACGGCCTGATCCAGTATCGCTTCGGCGGCACGCTGGGTTAGGACTACTTCCGCGCAAGGCTTGATCCGTGATTCGCCCTGCACTTTGTAGACGTGGAGCGGCAAGCCGCTAATCTCGTGGACAATGCCGGAGTGAAAATCCCAACCATATTGACTGAAGGTCTGGGCGAGCAAGTAAACACATGCGAACGAGGGGTTGCCCCATAGGTATTCTTCGTGCCTTGGCGTGGCTTCCATTTCCTCGAAATCGAACCGCTCGACCGGATCGGTTTGTTCACCGTAAGGCAGACGGAGCAGAAATCTGGGCAGGGCGAGACCGAGAGATGAGGCTTCAGGAAGTTTTCTAAGAGCGGCCCACGCCTCTTGGGTCTCGTTATCCGTTGTCAGTCTCCAGTCGTCTGGGTCGGGCGTCTCAGCTAAAGAATCGCAGCCGAGTATGTGCGAATGTGCCGCCGCGATGAATGGTGCGCCCGCTGCGCGCGCCAGCTTGGCCAAACGGTTGAGCAGTGCTGTATCGACACGGGTCTGGTCAAAAATAAAGTTTCCAGCCAAAACCGCCCAAATCTCACCACCGCTCGTCTCCGCCGGTTGTTTTACCAGTAGCTTGTAGGCTCCAGTGGAGGTAATTTCATCCGCCGTGAGCAGGTCGGCTGCCAACTCCGCTTTGGATATGTCGATCAAGAATAATTTGAGATTTTCGTTGGTCTCCAGTTGCGATACGAGGAAATATACTCCGCGCCAAGCAGCCTCAATGGCTTGAAAATCAGGATGATGCAAGATCCGGCGCATGATTTCACCGATGGCGGTATCCACTTTGGCGACGAAGTCGGTCTGCATGGGATCAGGTTTCGCGACCAGGTGGGGAGTGACGATTTCTTTGACGAAGTCGTCTAAATCGGACGGTGGCCGGGTTTTCGCTGTCGGCGACTGATTTGCTGTTGCGTCGAGAATCTGGTCGAGAAGATTGCTGGTGGTCTTGGTCTCCTTAGCGGGCTCGGCGGGTCTCGGGGTACTGGTGGATGCGACCGTTTGTTTTGCGATCGTCGCGAATGTCGCAGGATCATTGAAGCTTTCGCGCGTTTCTTTCAAGGCTTGAAAGACATCGAGATTTTCGAAGAGACGGTCGGGGTGAAAATCATCTACGTCCGAAATGCGGCAACTGATCGGCGGCGAATTTTTTCCTAGGATGGGTATACGTACCTCAACTTTGAGCTGCGCTAATAACCTCTAAAATATTATCCCGGTCTATCGGATAAACGTGCCTGCTGGTCAGGGCGCTGCTTGTTTCAACAATGCCACGATTGCCCCGACCACTGAAATCGCCCAATAACGCGACGTGGAATGGAGCTTCCGGGTCCGCCAAGGGACGATCGTCTTCGGACTCAGAAACTAAATTGACCTTGACGTTGCCAGCAAAAGATCGTGTGGCCATCGTGAGACTTCCTATGGGCCGGAACGAGTAACGTGCTAGACTCTTGGGGTCTGCGAAGTTAGATGCATTTCTCGCTCACCTTCTTGTTTGATGCGGAGCCAACCATTGCGCGATTCACAACAGATACTGGCCAAAAGATTAATCTAGACCTTTTGGGGGGGCCGATTGCTGGGAGCGTATCCGATCAGAATCTTTAATGTCAACTGGACTGTGTGTAGGGTCTCCATATGACCCGGTTGTCCTGGTCACGCACCGTAGTGATTCCCTCACTGGGGCTTTTTGGGGGTCAATCTTTCGCGGCTGGTGCCCCTCTGGTAGCGCTTCCCTTGGACTAGCAATTGTGGTAGAAGCCAACCTGCTATGGCGGATGGCAATTTTCGAGATACGTTAAGAATTGAACAGTTAGCAGAGCTACGGGCAAAAACCGAGACGGTTTCTGGCCTATTGCTAAGCCAGCTGCGGGGCCATCTAGAAACGCTCCGACCGCTATTGGCACCACGCCGGCTGCTAGGTGACTATGTCCGTTCCTCAGTGAAGGAAGACGTAATCGGTGCGGACGCTGCTTTTAGACGGGTACGAGATAAGTACAAAGAGATTTGCGGTAAGCCGTTTGCGCTGGTTCCAGAGCTGGATGAAGCGGTAGTGGCGATGATGGAAAGCCGCTTTGAGCTTTACCCCTGGGAATATACTCACGAAGCGAAAAATGAAAAAGAATCCAAGACGATGACAATGACGTCACCCTTGCGCTGGGCTCTCAGCTACACTTCGGGGTATACGCTTTCCCAACTCCGACAAGCGATAGCGGGAAAGGTTGAGCGCCGGCCAGAGGAGGTGCGGCAATTCTTGGTCAATGCGCTGGTCATGCAGTATGTCATCGCGAAATTTCCCGGGATCACCCGGTTACTAAACGATCTGCGTTACGACATTAAGATAGATACATGTGCAGGATTAGGCGACCTTCCCCTGGTCACGATCACTTCAGTTTTACCGTCTTTTCGGCCCCGGGATGAAATTCTTCTGGGGGCGACTCGGTTGTCGGGAGTCCCGGCGTTTGTCGAACTTATTGATTTTGACGAGGTCGCAAAAATGGAAGATCGCCTCAAATTGCAGATCGAGGAAAAACTCCGCGAATAGATTTATTCTTAATCGGGTGCGATCCCGGCGAGACATCTGTGATGATCGCTTCAAAGCCAGCGTACAAGAACAGGGATCAGGGTATTGACCGCTTCCTTCCAACGATCTCGTTTATGTGAATTAAAGAGTATTCTGTACCGACCACGTCACGCGCTTTTACGGCGAATTCATACCGGCCAACGAACGCTGAAAACGATTAGTTATTATGGGCGGCTGTAGAGTTCCAGGACCGACATGTAGCGATGCTGTGGAGGCTCGCGGGGGTAACCAGACTCGCGGCGGATCAGCGCCGCCGCGTCCAACCGGCACCAATACGAGCCAGAGCGCTCCGGGGGGCGGTGTCATTTCCGGATGGCCGCGGGCAATCGCGTGGAGTGAATTTCGCGAAATCTCGAAACGGCCTGATGGTGTTTTAGAAGATGCCCAAATTCATTCTGAGGTTTCGTCGCCCAGCAGACTGAGTGTAACCAGGGAGAACGGTCAATTCAGGTTACCCAATTATCCGGCTAAGCTTGACGTCGTCCCTGACGATACTTGGGTGGTGACGGGGACAAAAAGTGATGCTTTACTGGCCCATGAACAGGTCCATTTTGATATTACGGGTCTGTCCGGACGGGATATGGTACGGGAAATGTTAGCTCTGCGAGCGCCAACGACCGATGAATTGCAACGTGCGGTCACGAGAATTACCGAGCGCTATCAGCAGCTGGCCAGTGAGCTAACGAAAAAATATGATGACGAAACGAATCACGGTCGTAATGCCGATCAGCAGAAGAGGTGGGCAGCTCATATAAAGGACTGTGTCGACAACGATAAGCGATTGTCAGCTCCACCGTAGACCGTCTATAGGCCACAAGCTCTGACTTATGGGCAAGGAAAAGTACGCCCGAAGCTCTTGGAACGGGATACACCAACAATCAACAAGCGGTCCGAGATCAGGGTGTTGCGACTGGCGATGCAGACCGATAACGGGTCGAATGCCACTTTCTGAATGATTTGCTGCTTGATACCGGTTTCAAACCTGTGTGGTTGCTTTCCCTCCGATTGACTTCTTTGTGCCACACCACCCTACCTGAGGGGTGAGCTGATCACATCCCCCCTCGCTTTCTTCATTTTTCTCTCCAGTCGATGGCAGTCAATCTACGACCAAGGCCATGCGAGAGCTTTTGACCAGTGTTTTTACTTATGAGACAAAACGGAATAGAAAGTGAGAGATTCTAAGGAGGTAAGAGTGAGCCTCGCTTCCCAGTAATTCGGACCACAGGATAACTGAGAGTAAAATTGCCATGGATGGCGGGGGACGTTGCCGGAAGAAGACTTGCCCCTCCCGCCGCTTTGGAACGGAGGGTATCGCTACTAGACCGTTGTATACAAACCATATTGGAACTAGGTCTCCAACGGTCCTTGGGATAGCTATGGCTGCGATAGACAATTCTTTCGTCTTAGGCTAATTGGAATCACGTTTTCATTGATCTCGGCAATGCTCTGCAAGGGAAACGTGGATCGATATTAGCGTTCGAGGGGTTTTCGTGGTGTCCTAAGATTCTGCCATGCGCGTCGGATTTTCATACAAAGGCATATTGAGTGAAGAGATGGACGTTGGTGACGACATCATTGTCGGACGCCACGAGGGAGGCGTTGACGTCGATCTCGATTTGCGATTTGACCGATTGGTATCGCACCGTCACGCACGGATTTGGAGAAATGACGGGCGTTGTTGGATCGAAGATCTTGGCAGTAGAAATGGGACATTACTAAATGGCGTCGCGCTCGCGCCAGGCTCACAGAAAGTCGTGGAAGCCGCTGACCGGATCACGATCGGTGACACCATTATACAACTGTCGGCAGAGTCCGAATTGTCGACAGAGAATGATAGCTCCAATATTACCTTGACCCTCAACGCGACACGCCCTGTATACGCGTTTGGGGAAAACAGCCGGCTTAGTCACGAGCACCACCTAGCCATCTTATATGATTTGCCTCTCAGCTTTGGTAGCGAAGTTCACGTTGATGCACTTTTGACAATGGTCGTTCGGAGGCTCGTGGAAGCCATTCATGGAGGTTCCCGTGCCGCGATCGTTCTAAAGGATCCGCTGTCAGACTCATTACGGCTGAAGGCTCATGTGCCTCCAGGCAAACCGGCCGTCAGTATGACCTTGGCGCAACGTGCGTTGACAGATCAAGTTGCCTTCCTCTGGCAGCCCAGTCATAGCGATCCGAACTCGACTCAGGCGTTGGTGTCGGTAGATTGTGCTATCTATGCGCCACTCTTGTGGCGAGGGCACGCGCTTGGGGTGATATGCGTAGACAATTACCTGAGCGGGAATGTTTTCGGCAAGGACGATCTGAAATTAGTCGTGGCCATCGCTCAGCATGCCGCGTTGGCTGTCGCGAATCACACGCTGCAAGAGGAATTGCGCCGGGAGTCTACGGCTAAAGCAAATCTACTTCGTCAATTCCCCCCGAAAATCGCGGAAAGATTGCTAAAGAATCGGGGTCAGTTTCCATCCGGTGGTGAACGAGGGGACGTAACGATCCTTTTCGCGGATATTCGCGGTTTCAGCAAGCTGAGCAAATCTATGGAGCCCGAAGATGTCGTCGAGCTGCTCAACTCCTATTTCGCCGCTTTAACGCAGGTGGTATTTTCCCATGACGGTACAGTTATTCAGTATGTTGGAGATACTGTATTGGCTGTATTCGGCAGCCCGGAGCCCGATCCGATGCATTATGAAAAGGCCGTTTTCGCGGCCTTGGATATGCAAAAGAGGATCGATGAATTGAGCGTGGCGCGTACCAACAGCGGCAGAAGTGGCTGCAGTTTTGGTATCGGCGTTCACTGTGGGGAGGTTGTTAACGGATTTCTCGGAGTCTCGGACTTTATGGGATTCACAGTTGTTGGAGACGCGGTGATTCGTGCGGCAAGGTTCTGTGCGGGAGCTAAGGCCGGAGCAGTCTTGATCAGTCCAGAGCTCTATGAGCGCGTCTGGCGAATTATTCGTGAAGCGGAACCAGTTACTGTCGACGCCAAGTTTGAGGAACGTCTTCCCGCATTTCGGATAAAGAGTCTCTGGACTCAGTAATGCGGCCGGTGCCGGTTGCTGATTCTGTAATTCATTCCTGTCCTGATTTACGAGAATTTTGGTCCCGATGTGTTCAGTGGAGCATTCACGCCTGGTCGCACCTGTTATTCATTGGGCGCCGCTACGCATAGGAGATAGCGTCACTTCTATTGATTGTTATTTTTAGCTTGGTAAGCGCCTCCCGTAAGGTCCGTCGATTAGGAATCGCCTTAACCTTCGCTCGAACCGGCGATGGCCCATGGGTGTCGGTGCTACGCCGGGTTTTTGTTGAGTTTTCAACGGTGCGCTCGACGCTTCTAGATGAATCCGCTGTACGACGGCGAGAGCAACGAACTACGTAGGCAGGGCCAGCCAAAATGCCATTGATTGTTGTGCGGGTGGAACAGGGACAAGCGAACAACAAGGAGTGCTCGTTTTCGGAAAAATTCCGGATCGGTCGGGATTCCGATTGTGAAGTGCAAATTGTCGCCGACGCTTCGATTAGCCGCTGCCACGCGGAGGTTTACCATGAGAAGGGCTGTTGGTGGATTAATGATGCCAATAGCACCAATGGCACTTTTGTCGACGGGAAAAAAATCGACCGATCGCCGCTCACTACTTCAACCACGGTCCGATTCGGTAAAGGTGCGACGTTGCTGTCATTTGTTCCTGACACGGCAGAGGCCGCAAGCAAATCCGAAGACGATTCTCTGAACCAATTTGTCCGTCACTATTTCGACGGTTCGAACGAAGAGGGTGCGGGTGAACGTACTCTGATGATCCGGCGCGCCTTTGCATCGGTACAAACCAGGGAAAAACGAAAATACTTTAAGGTCCTAGCGGTGGTCGTCCTGCTTTTCATTCTTAGTGGCGGATACGCGATTTATTTGCATTCTGAAAATGCCAAGCAAAAAGAACGAGCCGAGGCGATTTTTTACGCTATGAAGTCGATCGAGCTGGATGTCGCTAACATTCAACGAATGGCGACGGAGTCACAGAACCACCAGGGACTGCAACTCGTGAATAAATTTCGCGGCCAACGAAAAGAAATGGAGGAAAACTATGAACACCTCTTACGGGGGATTGGAGTTTACAATGCAAAGCTATCTGAACCCGACCGGCTGATATACCGTCTTGCCCGCGTCTTTGGTGAGTGTGAGATCAATATGCCGGCGGGATTTATCGATGAAGTCAAAACCTACATCCGTAAATGGCAGTCTTCCGATCGATTGGAAAGAGCTATTCGGACCGCTCGTGAAAACAACTACGTGCCGGCAATTGCCGCCGCCATGCTCGGTCAAGGTTTGCCACCGCAGTACTTTTACTTGGCTTTGCAGGAAAGTAATTTCGATACGTTTATTGTTGGACCCAAAACCTACAAAGGGCACGCTAAGGGTATGTGGCAATTCATCCCCGAGACCGCCGTCAAGTATGGCTTGCAAGTCGGTCCCCTGGTCGAATTAGGCCGGCCCGACCCGGCTGACGATCGTCACAATTTTGCTAAAGCGACAAATGCGGCTGCGCGGTATTTAAAATTCATCTACAGTACCGAGGCTCAAGCTTCGGGGCTGTTAGTGATGTCTTCATACAATTGGGGCGAGGAAAGAGTTGTGAATTTGCTTCGCACGATGCCGACCAATCCAAGAGAGCGAAATTTTTGGCAACTGCTGGCGCGCTACCGTGACAAGGTTCCCCAAGAAACTTACGATTATGTCTATTACATATTTTCCGCAGCGGTGATCGGTGAGAACCCACGGCTTTTCGGCTTCAAATTTGAAAATCCGTTATCTCATCTGGATCGATGAATAGAGAAGCAATACGTTCCTTTAGGTATCGCAGTGGGACAGTTTCGGAGCGAGGCGATTGAAGAGTAAATTGTTCTCGGTAGAACCCAGTCTAATGTTTTGAAACTTGATACGAGTTGGCGCAAGAGAATTCCAATGCATTGTTTTGAGTATCTATTGAGCTAACAAAATGGATATTGCCATTACCGGAAGCCTGGTGGCATTCACCACGCTTGTGAAGGCCAATTTGAGGCGTGGGTTGGTGCGGTTCGATTAGCGGGAGGCGGACGGACCGCTCAATTCTGCTCAATCCGCGTTCTCAAAACTTCCCAAGACAAAAGCAGAGGGCGTGAAACCACTTGATATCACTAAAGTTCGAAAGAAGTTTGTTAGAGCGAAAATTGTTGGGTAAGTCCGTGCGGTATACGAAGAAAGCACTAAATCGATACTAAATTCCCAAGCTGGACGTCACGGGTTCGATCCCCGTCGGCCGCTCCCAATGTCTCCCGTAAAATAAATTGCTCCGAGTAGAATTCTGTCACCCGTTCAAAGGTTCGACAATGAGCTTTACGATTTCGTAAAGGCTCACACGAGCGCTGACAAGATAGGCTTCGAAAAGATGCCGCAATGACTGAGAGCACAACTGTGCGGCGCTTAAGCTATTGACGCTTGAGTGGTGTCGAACAGCAATTCACTTCGCTGTCAGCACTTGCCTTGACAGGGCGAAGGGTAACGAATATAGACTTTTCGCTAGAAGACATTTTACCCGCAACGAGATTTGAAAAATGAAAATCGAAGGCCGCTTTATGTTTCCCGCCTCGTCACAGGAGGTCTGGGACTTGTTAACTGACCCGCAGTCGCTGCAACATTGCACGCCGGGCTGCAAGCAGTTGAACGAAATCGCGACCGATGAATTCGCGGCGACGATGGAAGTCGGCATCGGACCCATCAAGGGCATCTTTAGCGGCAAGATCTCGATGAAAGAAAAAGTGCCGCCGCGCAGTTACAAACTCATCGTCGAAGGCTCCGGAGCAGCCGGCTTTGTCCGCGGCGAGGGCGCTCTCACGTTGCAGGATGAAGCCGGCGACCAAACCGCGGTGCACGTTTACGGCGACGGTCAGGTGGGCGGGGTGATGGCTGGGGTCGGCCAGCGTCTATTCGAGGGCGTGGCCAAGCAGCTGATGGGACAGTTTTTTCAGTGCATGCAGAATCGCCTTGTGGCGCGCCGAGAAAAAACCACGGCGTAAGTAGTTCGGCAGCGTGCGACGATGAGGAGGTTCAGTGGCGGTTGAAAATGTCCGAATTCCGAGCGGCACGAGCACAATCGGCGGCCTGTTAGCGTCGCCTCAAGGGCGCGGGCCGTTTCCCGCCGTTATCATGATTCCGACGATCCGAGCCTTGGATGAATTCGCCGGGGACGTAATCGAAAGGCTTGCGGTGGAAAACTTTGTCGCGTTGGCAGTCAACTTCTTCGATCATCCGGGTGTTCCCGAAGATATCTTCAAACGGCCGGGGGCTCAGCCCGATGACCAAGTCCTTGGCGATCTCAACGCGGCCCTCGCCATGCTGAGGCAACATCCGCAGGTGGGCGACCAGCCGGTCTTTGCATGGGGCTATTGTCTCGGCGGCCGTTTCGCGCTTTTGTGGCCGACGTTTCAACACGGGCTGGCGGGAGCGGCCTCGTTCCACGGCTTTCCGACCAACGATACGCAAAAATCCCAACACGCCGACCCAGCCGGTGGAGCGGGTGCAGTTTTTACGGACGCCCGTGATCGCCTTCTTCGGCGAAGCCGATCGTCTCGTGCCGCTGCAAGACGTCGACGCTTATCGCAGTGCGTTAACGACGCACAAGAAAGATTTCGAGGTGCACACTTACCCGGGAGCCGATCACGGCTGGACCAACGCGAAAGGCCCGGCCTATCGCCAGGAAGCGGCCGAGGATTGCTGGCGCCGCAGTCTCCAATTTCTGCGCCGCCGCGCCACCGAGTGGGCGGATCGCGCCGCCGCCGGCACTTAGAACCACAAGCAAATATTCCAGAATCACGATGAAGCCGGCAAAATTTGACTATTACGATCCGCGCAGTCTCGAAGAGGCGTTGATGCTTCTCGATACTCATCAAGGCGACGGCAAGGTTCTCGCCGGCGGCCAGAGCCTGATGCCGCTTTTGAACATGCGCTTGGCGCGGCCCAAGATCGTCATCGACATCAACCGGATCAAAGAGCTCAACTACGTTCGGGCGAGCGATGGCGGTATCGCCGTCGGCGCGCTTGCGCGCCAGCGCGCTCTGCAAACGGAGAAGCTGATCGCCGAGCGGGTGCCGATTCTCCAGGAAGCCGCGTATTACATCGCCCACCCGCAGATTCGTAGCCGCGGCACCATCTGCGGCAGCATCGCCCACGCCGACCCGGCGGCGGAGCTGCCGGCGCTGGCGCTGGCGCTCGACGCGCAAATGACTCTAAGCAGCGCGAAGGCAGCGCGAACCGTCGGCGCCGAGGCTTTTTTTCAGAGTTTTTTTACCACCGCTCTTGAGGCTAACGAGATACTTACCGAGGTGCGCTTCCCGGCGCCGCCCAAGGATAGCGCCTGGTCGGTGCTCGAGATCAGCCGGCGTCACGGCGATTTCGCGATCGCCGGCATCATCGCGGGACTCGCGTTGGAGCCGGTTCGCCAAGTCATCCGCTGGGCACGGCTGGTTTACTTCGGAGTGGGTCCGACGCCCATACGCGTCACAGCGGCGGAAGAGGCGTTAATCGGCCAGGCCGCTTTAGAGCCGGCCTTCGAAGCGGCAGCGCAAAGCGCCATGCAGGGCATCGATCCCAGCAACGATATTCATGCCAGCGAAGCATACCGCCGTGCCGTCGCGGCGACCTTGACCAAGCGGGCGCTCCGCGCCGCGCTGCAGAAACTAGAGAAAAAGTGATGGCAACCACTCGAACCGTCAAAGTGCGCGTCAACGGCGTGGCGTACGAACACGCAGTCGAAGCGCGCAAAACCTTGGTGGACTTTTTGCGCGAGGATGTCGGTCTCACGGGCACTAATGTGGGCTGCGAGCACGGCGTGTGCGGTGCCTGCACGATTCTGATGAATGGCGAAGCAGTGCGCTCTTGTATCATGCTCGCGGCGCAGGCCGACGGCGCCGAGCTGATGACCGTGGAAGGTTTGGCGAAATCAACCGGCGAGCTGCATCCGATCCAAGAATCGTTTCGCGACAAGCACGGGCTGCAATGCGGCTTTTGCACGCCGGGGTTTCTGATGACGACCTACGAGCTGTTGAGCAAACACCCCGAGGCAGACGAAGAAGAAATCAAGGAGTGGCTTTCGGGGCACCTCTGCCGGTGCACCGGCTATCAAGATATTCTGGAATCGGTAAAATTGGCGGCATCGCGGCTGCGCAATCCCTAGCGAGGTCTTCATCACCGTGGCCACCGCCGAGCCCAAGCTTCCCAGCGAACTGCCCATCAGCCAACCGCGTCACGTCGGCAAAGACAGCCCGCGGATGGAGGATGCCTTAGCACTGACCGGGCGGGTGGAATATGGCAACGATATTCGCACGTCTGGCATGCTCCACGCCGCGATTCTGCGCAGCCCGCACGCCCATGCTCTGATCAAGTCCATCGATACTTCGCGCGCCGAAAAGCTCCCCGGCGTGGCGGCGGTACTGACCGGCAAAGAAGTCAAAGACTGGTCACGGCCTGTGTTCGGCATTCCCGAAGGCTGGACCGGTCACGCGCTGGCGGTGGAAAAGACTCATTGGGTGGGCGAGCCCGTTGCTGTGGTTGCGGCCACCGATCGCTACATTGCCGAAGATGCGCTTGAGCTGATCGACATTGAATACCAACCCTTGGAGCCGGTGATCGATCCGCACAGTGCCGGCTCAGCATCATCGCTCAAAGTCCTAGAAGGCAAAGACAGCAACGTCGCTTATGACCGGCGATTTGTTTTCGGTGACGTTGACGGCGCTTTCGCCGGCGCTGACCTAATTGTCCGAGAACAATTTCGCTGGCATCGCAGCAGCGGCAATCCGATCGAAACTTGCGTTTGCATTGCCGACTGGAATCCCTACACCGGCATGTTGACCTTGCGCGGCGGCCATCGCTCGCCCCACCTCATATTGCCGGCGTTGGTGATCTCGTTGGGCATCCCCTCGCAGCAGGTCAGGATTATTCAATCGCCCTTGGGTGGCAGCTTTGGCGTGAAGACTTTCGCCCGCTATGTCGTTCTGATCTCGCTCATGGCCAAGAAACTCGGCGGCCGACCGGTCAAATGGACCGAGGACCGCATCGAGCATTTGGTCGGCAACAGCAGCCACGCCTGGGACCGTTATTACGACTGCGAGCTGGCGCTCAAGCGCGACGGCACCATCACCGCGATGAAAATGCAACTGACCGAAGATCTCGGCGCCTTTGCCGAGTGGCTTGCCATCGGCATGCTGCTAAAGCCGCTGCTCTGTCTCGGTAGTTGTTATCACATCGCCAACGTCGACTATTCCTGCAAAGGCGTCCTCACCAACAAGACACCGCAAGGGCCGCTGCGCGCCTTCGGTTTGCCGCCGCACTTCTGGGTCATCGAGCAGCTTATTGAGATCGCCGCCAAGAAGCTGGGGCTGGAGTCCAACGAAGTTCGCCGGCGCAATTTCATCAAGAAAGATCAATTTCCCTATGTCTCGCCGTCCGGCAACGTTTATGACAGCGGCGATTACGAAGCGAGTTTGAATTTGCTTTTGGCAAAGGCGGGTTACGATCAACTGCGGGGCGAACAACAAGCGGCGCGCGCGGCCGGACGGTTGGTCGGCATCGGCGTCGTCAGCAGCATCGAGCCCGGCCTCACCGGACCGCCGATGCTGGCGCTCGCTTCGCCGCGCATTTTTACCCGGACATCGTCGCCGGAAGGGATTCTCGTGCGCATCGATGGCTTCGGAAAATTCATCGCCGAGCTGGGTTTTCCGCCGGGCGGGCAGAGCCAACATAGTTTCGTGCGGCAGATTCTCGCCGACTATTTCGCCCTGGCGTTGGAAGATATTCAGGTGATCACCGTGGACAGTTTGAGCATGCAGCCGAGCACCGGACCGATCTCAAGTTCTATGGCGATTGCGCTGAGCGGCGCCGTGCTTGGGGCGGCCGCGCGCCTGACGGATAAATTAAAGCGCGCCGCCGCCGTAATGCTCGAAGCCGGCGCGGATGACATCCAGCTGTTCGACGGGCAGTTTCGCGTGCTCGGCGTGCCAGGAAAATCACTCGCGGTGGCGCAGGTGGCGCAGTTCATGATGGCGCGTCCCGACTTGCTCCCGGAGGGCGTCGACGGCAACCCGCAGGCGACCTACGTTTGGAACCCGCCGGATCGCACGATTCCCGACGAAAAAGGCTTTGGCCGCTATAGCGTCACCACGGCCGGAGCGCAGCATCTCTGCATGGTTGAAGTGGACCGCGACACCGGGCAGGTGAAAATTCTTAAATACGTCATGGTCGACGACTGCGGCGTGCGGCTCAATCCGAGCGTCGTCCACGGCATGCTGATGGGCGGCATGGCACACGGCGTGGGCACCGCCTTGCTCGAAGAATATGTTTATGACGACAAAGGACAGATGCTCACGTCGTCCTACATGGACTATTTGATGCCGACGATTATGGAAGTGCCGGCGGCCGAAGAGCATGAGATGTGCACGCCGTCGCCGATCGCGCCGCTGGGAGTCAAGGGTGTCGGTGAAGGCGCGCTTCATACGACGCCGGCGGCGGTGCTGTGCGCGGTGAACGATGCCCTCGAACCTCTCGGCGTAAGAATCACCGAGGCGCCGATGACGCCGCTACGGATATGGAGGGCATTGCAAACAAAGGCGAGCCATTAATCGGTAGTGGTTCAGTTTGGGTTTGACGACGCGTCAACGTAGGGGCAGACCTATGTGTCTGCCCCTTTCGGACGGGCGACCACATAGGGTCGCCCGTACAAATTTTTGTGAAACTGAACCACTACCCATCAAACGACAGCATGAATAAAGGTTGATCGACTTGAGCCAGAAAGTGCCACGAGATCTGAGTGAGCTGCCGGTAACTCAACCGCGCTATCTGGGCAAGGACACGACGCGCATCGAGGACGCCACGCTGCTGACGGGCCGAGCGGAGTTTGGCGATAACGTGGCCTTTCCCGGCATGCTGTTCGCGGCCGTCTTGCACAGTCCGCACGCCCACGCGCGGATCAAGCGCATCGACACTTCAAAGGCGGAAAAGCTTCCTGGCGTCGCCGCGGTCGTCACCGGTGCCGACGCCAAGGCGTGGTCTGAGCCGGTCCCTGGTTTTCCGCTCGGTTGGGCCGGACACTGCCTGGCGTTGGACAAAGTCAGATTCGTCGGCGATCCGGTTGCCGCGGTTGCGGCTACGAGCCGTTACATCGCCGAGGACGCCCTCGAGTTGATCGAGATCGACTATGAAATTCTCGTGCCGGTCATAGATGCGCAGAAGGCGCTCGATCCGGACAGCCCGGTGATTTGGCAACACCAGGGCACCAACTTGATTTACCATCGGCTCTTTACTTTTGGCGCCGTCGACGAGGCTTTTGCCGAAGCGGACGTCGTTGTCAAAGACGATTTTCGCTGGCTCAGGGCGAGCGGCAATCCGATCGAGACCTGCAACTGCATCGTGCAGTGGCGCCCTGATCATTCCCTCAATGCCTGGGGCGGTTTCCAAGGCACCGGCTTTTACGTCGCGTCGGTGGCGCGCGGCCTGCGCCTGCCGGCACACAAAATCCGCATTACGCCGCTGCCCCACGGCGGCTCCTTCGGCACAAAGATTTTTCCCCACGCGATCATCCGTATGGCATTGCTGTCGCGCAAGGCCGGCGGGCGGCATGTCAAATGGATCGAAGACCGAGTCGAGCACTTGTTGAGTAGCTATACCCATGGACCCGACCGCATCTATTCGGCAGAAATGGCGCTGACGCGCGAAGGTGAAATAACCGGATTCCGCGTCAAAGTGCTGGACGATCTCGGCGCTCATGCGGTTTCGGTCGCCATCGGTAAGGCCTTGAAGCCTCTGTCGGCGTTCACTGGCCCGTATCGCATTCGCAACGCGCAGTATGATCTCACCGTGGTGGCGACCAATAAATGTCCGCAGGGGTCGTACCGCGGCTGGGGCGTGCCGGCGCACAACCTGGCAATGGAGCATTGCGTCGACCTCGCGGCGCGCCAGCTGGGTCTTGATCCGGTGGAGATACGCCGGCGCAATCTGCTTCGCCCGGAGCAATTTCCCTATGAGGCTCCCAATGGCGCGCGCTACGACAGCGGCGACTACGGATGCACGCTGGACATGGCGCTGGAACTGGCCGGCTATGCGGCGCTGCGCCGGGAACAGGCTCGGTCGCGGGGCGAAGGGCGGCTGGTGGGTATCGGTGTGTACACCGGCGTCGAGCTCAGCGCGGTGGCGATGAGCATGTTTACGCTGCTCGGCCCCGGCGCGCCCTTCGGCACCTCCATGCCGGAGAGCGCCCGCGTGCGCATCGACGCCAGCGGCAAGATTATCGGCGAAGTTACGTTTCCGTGGGAAGGGCAAGGCCAGCACTCTTTTGCGACTAATCTGCTGGCCGATTACTTCGGTGTCGACCGCGAGGATGTCGAGGTGATCGCGGTGGATAGTCTCTCCGCGGGTCCGGGCACGGGGCCCATTGGCAGCCGCCAAGCGGTCATGCTATCGGGCGCCATTCTCGGCGCCGCGGATCGGGTCGCCGAAAAACTGCGCAAGGTGGCCGGTGTGATCATGGAAGCCGACGCGGAAGACATTGAATTTATCAACGGTCAACTAAGGGTCAAGGGCTCCCCCGAGAAGACCATTCCGCTCCAGAAAGCGGTCACGACCATGCTCACCCGCTCCGATCTCCTGCCCGACGGCGTCGACGGCAATCCCGAGGCCAGCTACACCTACAATCCGCCCGACCGCAAACTGCCCGACGCCGAGGGGCGGGGCAGCTTCGACCTGACGGCGGCCAACAACGCCCACGTGGTGATGGTCGAAGTGGATCGGGAGACCGGCCAGGTGGGTATTCTCAAATACGTCATCGCGGATGATTGCGGCGTCAGGTTGAATCCGGCGGTGGTCGAAGGCATGATCCAGGGCGCCGTGGCGCAGGGCGTGGGCCAGACTCTTCTCGAGGAACATGTGTATGACGAAAACGGCCAGTACCTGACGTCGACGTTGATGGATTATTTGCTGCCGACGATTTGGGAAGTGCCGATGACCGAGAGAACGTACACCGAGACACCGTCGCCGTTTTCGCCCATGGGAGTCAAAGGTGCCGGCGAGAGCGCGGTGCTGGCGACACCGGCGGCGTTGTTGAGCGCCATCAATGATGCGCTCCAACCGCTGGGCGTTCAATGCACGACGATCCCGGCATCGCCGTTGCGCCTGTGGCAATTGATGCAGAGCGCAGACCAAGGATCGTAAATCGATTTAAATCGCGAGCGGGGTTTGAACCCCGCTCGCGACCAAAGGGGATGCTCACCCCCTTTGGAAACTCCATTCAATTGTGCCCGCCTCAAGGGGCGGGGTTAAATGGAATTTAGCAATTGAAGAAAATTATCTCGAGGAGGTAGCAGCATGCAGGTCTTCACTTTCGATTTTGTGCCCTACGGCAAGGATCTGACCGGCCGGCTGAAATATCCGGTCGGCAGAGAAAACTATGAGTCCGAGGTTGCCGCGAAAACTTATGAAAACCATGTGGAACAGTTCCAGCTGATGGAAGAATTAGGCTTCGACGGTGTCTGTTTAAACGAACATCACGGCAGCCCCTATAGTTTGGACAACTCGCCCAATGTTTTTTTGGCCTACGTGGCGGCCAAGACGAAACGAATCAAGCTCGCCATGGCGGGCAATCTGCTGCCGCTGCACGGCCATCCATTGCGCGTCGCCGAAGAGCTGGCGATGCTGGATAACCTGACCCGGGGGCGCATCATCGCCGGCTTTGTGCGCGGCATTCCGCGCGAATATCTCGCGCTCAGCATCCCTTTGAGAGAAGGCCGGCCGCGCTTTGAAGAGGCCCTCGACGTCATTCTCAAGGCCTGGACCAACGACCTGCTCAATCACGACGGCCAGTTCTATCATTATAAAGACGTCGACATGTGGCCGCGGCCATACCAGAGTCCTCATCCACCGGTTTGGGTCGGCGCCATCGGTCCGGAGCCGACACGCAACGTCGCCAAACGGCCGGGAGTGACGCTGTGCTCTACTTTCCAACCAACCGCGGCGATTAAGAAGCAGCTCCAGTTATTCCGCGACGCCTGCGCGGAGTTCGGCCGTCCATGCACTGCCAACGATATCCTGATCGCGCGCCATGTGTTTGTCGCGGAAAGCCAGAAGGAGGCGGAGAAGCTGTGCAAGACGCATTTTGAGTACTACTTCCAACAGCTCCTGGGGAAAGTTAACAACGCCGCGATCCAAAGGATCCTCGATATGAATCCCGAGCTGACCTTCGATTCGGTCAAAACGCCGTACCCCTACGACGTCACGCCGATGGAAAAAATGCGCGACGACGGCTTTGTCTTGGTTGGGACGCCCGACCGGGTGTATCAAGATCTCATGGCGCAGTACCAAGAGTACGGCGGCTTTGGCACGTTCATGGCGATCGTGCGCATGGGCGCGATGCCCCAGGAATTGGTGCTGAATAATGTCCGTCTGTTCGGCAAAGAAGTGATTCCGCGGCTGCATGCGGTGGGGGTATGAAAAAATGGAGTGATGGAGTAATGGAGTGGTGCAGTGATGCGTCATGAAACTCCCCATTACTCCAACACTCCAGTACTCCAACTATTTTTTTAGGAGGTAGCTCAGATGTCCAATGTAACTGAAAAATTTGTTCAGGCGGGTGAATATCGCACTCACTATTGGGAAGTCGGCGCAGGCGACAACGTTCTCATGCTTCATTCCGCCGACCCCGGCTCCGGCGGATGGCTGGAGTTTCGCGAGAACATGGAAGCGCTGGGCAAGCAGTTTAGAGTGCTCGCGCCGGATATCATTGGCTTCGGCAAGACCGATGTGCCGACGCGCGAACTGAGACATCCCGCCTATGTCGAACATATGGTGCAATTTCTCGATGCGCTGGGAGTGAAAAAGACCCACTTGGTCGGCAACTGCCGAGGCGGATTGATCAGCATTTCAATCGCGGCCGAGCACCCGGACAGAGTCGGGCGATTGATTTTGATCGGCAACGCCGGCGGTGGCATACCTCCCGAGCTGGAGCAGAAAGCGCTGGCACCCTACGCCAATTACACGGCGACCCGGGAAAATCTCAAGGCCCATCTAGACAGGGCATACTTCAACGTCGATCGATGGGCGCCGCCGGAAATCTTCGATCAATATCTGGAAGCGAGCGCGCGTCAATACGGCGCCTATGCCAAGTTGGGCTGCTACCCGATGGATGTGCCAAACCTAAGACCGCTTTTGGCCAAGATGACGGTGCCGGTGCTGTTCGTCACCGGTAAAGAGAATAAAGTTTTGCCGATCGAGCAGGCGCTGATCGCCTTTAACATGACCCCGGGCGCCAAACTTTATGCGATGTCCAGTTGCGGGCTTCATGCCCAGACCGAACATCCGGAAGAGTTTAACCGGATCGCGGTCGAGTTCCTCAAAGGAGAGTTGAACTAGCGTCAGCCGAAATGAAAATCAAATCCCCCTCTGTCCCCCTTTTCCAAAGGGGGAATGTCTCCGAGAAGCATTAACCCCTCTTTGACAAAGAGGGGAAGGGGAGATTTGTGTGCGGAACGCAACGGAAAAAAATTGTTGTCACTCTATCTTCGTTACTATTGCATCCTTCTTCGATCATGAAACCGGCGCCATTTAATTTACTCCGGCCTAAGAGCGTCGACGAAGCGTTGGCTCTGCTTCAATCTCACGGCGATGAGGCCAAGGTTCTCGCCGGTGGCCAGAGTCTCGTGCCGCTGATGAATTTCCGTCTGGCGCAACCGCATAACCTGATCGATCTCAATGGAGTCCGAGGTCTGGACCAAATCAAGCTCGACGATCAAACGCTAGCGCTCGGCGCCATGGTGCGGCAGCGGGATGTCGAGCGCTCGCCATTGATAGCCGAACGATTGCCGATTCTCCGCGAAGCGATGGAGCAAGTCGCCCATCCGGCCATCCGCAATCGCGGCACCGTCGGCGGCAGCTTGGTCCATGCCGATCCCTCTGCGGAGCTGCCGCTGCTCGCCGTCGCCTTGGACGCAACTTTCCATCTGCGCAGCGCGCTGGCGAGCCGTTCGGTTGCGGCGCAGGATTTTTATCAGGGCTATCTGTTGACCGACATCGCGCCGGACGAATTGCTGCTGGCGATCGATTTTCACCTGCCGCCTGCGGATTGCGGTTGGTGCTGCACCGAGATCGCGCGCCGGCATGGCGATTTTGCCATCGTTGCGGTCGCCGTGCTGCTCGGCTGCGGTCGCGATGGTCGGATCGACTTCGCCCGCGTCGCGGTTGGCGGAGTCGGTCCGGCGCCGCTCCGCATGACGGCGGCGGAACAGGCGCTCGTCGGTGAGCGGCCTGGCGCAGAACTTTTTCGCGGGGCGGGCGATGTTGCGGCGCAAGCGCTGGATCCGCCGGCCGACATCCACGCTTCTTCAAGCTACCGGCGCCATCTCACCGGCGTGTTGGTGCGTCGCGCCTTGGCGACCGCGGAAAGTCGCGTCATCGAGTTCGCGTCATGACCGAAAAGATCTCGATCACTGTCAAAGTAAACGGATCAGAACAGGCGGCGGCGGTGGAACCGCGCCGCTCGCTGGTGGACTTTCTACGCCACGATCTCGGTTTGGTCGGAACCCACGTCGGCTGCGAGCATGGCGTGTGCGGCGCGTGCACGGTCATGCTCGACGGCCGCACGGTGCGCTCTTGTTTGCTCTTTGCCGCGCAGGCCGACGGCGCGGAAGTAATCACCATAGAAGGCATTGGCACGGACGAGGCGCTCGATCCCTTACAACTGGCATTTCAGCAACACCATGCAATCCAATGCGGCTTTTGCACGCCGGGGATGATCCTGGCGGCCCTCGAACTGCTGCGCGACAATGCCGATCCGACGGAAGCAGAAATACGCGTCGGCCTCAGCGGCAATCTCTGCATGTGCACGGGCTACGTCAATATCGTGCGCGCGGTGCGCGCCGCTGCGAGCAACGGAAAAGCGACATGAGCTTAGGGCGAAAATGGGTGGGGCAAGCGCTCGAGCGCAGCGAAGACCGAGCTCTCATGACCCGAGGAGGTCATTTTATCGACGATCTTTCGCTGCCCGGCGTCGCCTATGCTGCTTACGTGCGCAGCCCGTACGCGCGTGCCAAGATTCGCCGCATCGATGTGGCCCGTGCCCTCGCTCATCCCGGCGTCTACGGCGCGATCACTGGCGACGACGTTGCGCAGCTCACCCGGCCGCAGCGCGGCCGGGTGCCGCTGCCTAACTCGCCTAAAGTTTACGCCTTGGCCTATCAACAGGTGCGTTACGTCGGTGAGCCGGTGGTCGGCATCGCCGCGGTGGATCGGGCGACCGCGGAAGACGCGGCCGATCTGGTCGAAGTGGAATACGATCCATTGCCACCCGTGATCGATGCGGAAGAAGCGCTTAAATCCGACGCGCCCCTGGTCTTCGAAGAGGTTGGCTCAAATATTCTCTGGCACGATACCTTTCCCTACGGCGATGTCGAAGGCGCCTTTAAAGAAGCCGATACGGTCGTCGCCGAGCGCGTGACGATCCACCGCTATTGCTCGACGCCGCTCGAAACTTTTGGCGTGATGGCGCAGTACGAAGCGGCAACGGAGTCCTATACGATCTGGGGACACACCCAGCAACCGGCGCAGGATCTGCACGTGCTCGCCGCGGCTCTCGGTGTTTCACCGGGCAAGATCCGCATGATCGTGCCGCCGATGGGCGGCTCTTTCGGCAACAAGGTGCGGCCGCTTTTTCTCATCGCCGCGGCGCTGCTGGCGCGAAAGGCGGGCCGGCCGGTGAAGTGGATCGAGGACCGGCGCGAGAGTCTATTGGCGCTGGGCCACGCGGCGGACGGCATCATGGAGATGAGCGCAGCGGTTAAAGCCGACGGAACGGTTTTGGCGATCAAATTCCGCAACATTGAAAACGAGGGCGCCGGCATCGACTTCGCCGCGCGCCATAATTTGCTCATGCTGAGCAACATCGCCAACTGTTACCGCTTTCGCGCGCTTTCCTACGAAGGCTATTCGGTTGTCACCAACCGCTGCCCCGTGGTGGCCAACCGCGGCATCGGCAAGCCCTTCATGTGTTTCGCCGTGGAAAGAATGATCGACGCGGTGGCGCGGGCGCTCAAGATCGATCGCGCGGAAATCCGTTTTCGCAACTTCATACAACCCGATCAGTTTCCTTACGATACGCCCTCGGGTCAGACCTATGACAGCGGCGATTATCCCGAGATGCTGCGTAAGGCGCTGGCCGCCGTCGACTACGAGAAGCTCGGGCGCGAGCAAGCCGAGGGCAGGGAGCGCGGCCGCCTGCTCGGCATCGGCATCGCCACCGCGGTAGAGCCCGGCGGCTCCAACCTGAGTTACGGCATGCTCGTCAGCGGTCCGTCACAGTTGCTCAGCGGACAGGGCGAGGCGGCGCGGGTCCGAATAGAAACCGACGGCAGCGCCACGGTTTTTACCGGCGGTCTTGACTCGGGCCAGGGCCATGCCACCGCGCTGGCGCAGATCGTCGCCGACGAGCTCGGCCTCGACGTGAAGCAAATCAGAGTGGCGACGACCTTTGACTCGGCGAGTCATCCTTACGTCATGACCTCGGGGGTTTACTCCAACAAGTTTCACGGCCATGACACGGTGGCGGCGATCGGCGCCGCGCGCAAAGTTCGCGACAAGCTGTTAAGGCGCGCCGCGGCGCAACTCGAAGCCAATGTCGACGACCTTGAGCTCTACGACGGCCATATCGCCGTGCGCGGCGCGCCGGATAAAAGCGTGAGCGTCGCCCAGATCGCCAGCCGGGCCTATTGGAGCCTGGCCGATGAGCAGCCCGACGGCGAGCCTGGCCTCGAAGCGCTTTACTATTACAGCAATCCGTTGGCGAAGCATCCGGATGACAAGAAGCGCGTGCGCGTCCAACTGGGATTCGCCAGCGCGGCCCATGTGGCGGTGGTGGAAATCGATCCGGAAACTTTCGCAATTAAAGTTTTGCGCTACTTGGTCATTCACGACTGCGGGCGGCAGATTAACCCCGGAATCGTTGAGGGCCAAGTGCACGGCGCCGCCGCTCATGGTATCGCGGCGGCGCTTCTGGAGGAGTTTATCTACGACGAAAACGGCCAGCTCCTCACCACCAGTTTCATGGATTACCTTAAGCCCACAGCCGCAGACTTACCAAATATCGAAGGAGATCGGCTCGAGACTCCGTCGCCGCTGACGTTGCTCGGAACCAAGGGTGTCGGCGAAGGCGGCGCCGTGGTCGCGCCGGCGGCGATCGCCAGCGCGGTCGAAGACGCGCTGGCGCCGTTGGGAATTCGCATCGCCGCGCTGCCGATCGTGCCGAGCCGGTTGTGGGAAGTTGCCGAAAGTGGTTTAAAGCGCTACGAGAACGCGAGGAAATGAAAAATTAAGAATTAAAAATTTCGCAAACGGATTTTCCGGTCCGGTATTCAATTTTGATTTTTCATTTTGTGCTGTGAATTTCACTTTGAATTGAGGAGGCAAGTTCGTGGCGTTACCTGAAAGCGCGATTGCGTCGAGTGCCGGCGCTCCGTTCGGCTCGGACCTTCATGGTTTCATCGAGCAATACGAGCGCGCCTATCCGGATGAAGTGCTGCATATCGAGGAGCCGCTCAACGCTGAATGGGAAATTTCCGCGCTGGCGATGAAGCTGGAAAAGGCGCACCGTTTCCCGCTGTTGATTTTTCACAATGTCATCGTCGATGGCAAGCGCGCAACCATGCCGCTGACCACGTTTCTGCTGGCCAGCCGTCTACGTCTGGCGCGGGCTCTGGGCGCGGAAGTGCAGAAAGCCGGCCTCGCCTGCTATGAACGGGTCCAAACACGGCAACGACCCATCGTTGTCTCGCGTGATCAGGCTCCGGTGAAACAGGTCGTGGAAAAGGGAGCCGACATCGACGTGCGCCGTTTTCCGGCGCTGCGCCATCACCGCATGGATCCCGGACGCTACATCACTGAAGGCCACTTTCTAACGTTCAACCGCAATACCGGTGTGGACAATTCCGCCATGCATCGCGGTTGGTTGGCCGACCGCGACGAGGTCCGCGTCTGGCTCGCGCCCAATTCACATAATGCCCACAACCTGCGTTACTGCGAGGAGGCGGGAGAGGATACGCCGGCGGCGTACTGGATCGGTCATCATCCGCTGGCGTTGTTGGGAGCGGCAAATCACGTCGGGCCGGAAGAGAGCCACTACGAGAGCGCCGGCGGCACCTTGGGCGCGCCGCTGCGTTTGGTTGCTTCGGAGACTTTGGGAGACAAATTCTTAGTGCCGGCGGATGCGGAAGTCGTGATCGAAGGATACCTGCCCAAAGGCCAACGCAAGCCCGAGGGGCCGTTCGGCGAATACACGCGCCACGTCGGACCGCAACGTTGGTGTCCATTACTTAAAGTGACCGCGGTGACCTATAGGAAGACCGCCTATTGGGACGACGTGATGGTCGGCCATACCCATTGGATTATCAGTCTGACAAAAGAGGGCGAAGTCTTTCGCGCCGTGCAACGATCCGTGCCCGGGGTCAAAGCCGTGCATTTGCCGATGTCAGGGTGCGGCGTGGCGCATGTTTATATTCAAATACGCAAGACCGTCGAGGGACAGGGCAAGACCGCGGCGGTGACGGCGTTGACTTCTTACATTGGGCTCAAGCATGCCTTCGTGTTCGATGAAGATGTCGACATATTCGATGAGCGGGAAGTGCTCTTGGCGCTTGCCACGCGCTTTCAGGCGGACCGCGGCTTGGTGACCTTGCCGGGCATGACCGGCTCGCCGCTCGATCCCAGCTCTCCCGACGGCAGGCTGGTGTGCAAAGCCGGTTTCGACTGCACCAAGCCCATCGGCAAACCCTTCGCCGAGCGGCTGTCCATTTCGAGTGAAGTGCTGGCGCGTATCGATCCTTTAAAAATCATCGGCGAGAAGCGCTGGAGCGAGATCCCGGTGGAGCCGTGGGGATGAGGGCAATGGTGTGTTGGAATAATAGAAGTAATGGAGTAAGGAGTAATGGAAAGAGGGGGAGGCGGAGCCCAGTACTCCAATACTCCATTACTCCAATTGGAATTCTGGAGGTTATCATGCAGGGCACGATGAAAGCGGCGCGCATTTACGGGTTTGAAAAAACCAGCAAATCTACTGACCTGCTGCGCGTCGACGAGGTGCCGATTCCCGATATCGAATCCGGCGAGGTGCTGATTCGGGTCTTGCGCGCCGGGCTCAATCACGGCGATCTGCACATGCGCGAGGACGCCGTACAGTACACCTCCGAAGTGCCAACCATACCGTTTTTGCCGATGATCATCGGCCATGACGGCTTAGGCGAGGTCGTCGAAGTGGGCCCTGACGTGAGTAACGTGCGCGTCGGCGACCGCGTCGTAGTGATGTGTTCGATCACCTGCGGCTATTGCAAGTTTTGCCGCTCCGACCGCCAGCATCTTTGCCTGGCGCATCGGGTGATGGGGTTTATCGCCAAGTGGGGCGAGGCGGGATCGAAGCGCATCCTGCGCTACAAGGAAGGCCTCTGGGCTGAGTACTGCCGCGTGCCGGCAACCAATGTTGTGCGGCTTCGTGCCCGACGACGACATCGACGAAATGTGCAAAGTCTCGCAGATGACCGTCGGCTATCGCGCGCTGAAGCGCGCGCGCTTGCATAGCGGTGAAACCGTCATCGTCAACGGCGCCACCGGCATCACCGGCATCGGCACGGTGCTGTCCGCGCTCGCCATGGGCGCGGCGCGTGTCATCGCCATCGCCCGCAACCCGGCCCGGCTCGAAAAGCTTCACGCCATCGATCCCAAGCGCGTCGCCACGGTCGCTCTCGGCAAAGGCGAATCGATCACGCAAAAAGTAAAAGAGCTGACCGACGGTCAAGGCGCCAGCGTGGTCGCGGATCTATCGCCCGGCGGCGTACAGACTCTGGTTGAATGCATTCGCAATTTGGAAGGCGGCGGCCGCGTGGCGCTGATTGGCGCCAACCCCGAGCCGCTCAATCTTCCGGTGCGCTATCTGATGATCCGCTCCATCGAGATTTGCAGCATCACCGGGCGCCACTACATTGACTTTCCCGAGCTGCTGGAACTGGCGCGCCGCGGCGTCATCGATACGCGCCACGTGACGACGCGGTTGTTTCCCTTAACAGCGGTCAATGACGCCATCGATTATATCGCCAAGCGCGGCGACGATGAGCCGTTGTGGCCGATGTATGCGCCCGAGGCGTGACAGGATGCCGCACAGCTGACGGCAATTCCGGGTTTAGAGGTTCGGTTTCGCGTTTAACCCGAGACCCAAACCCGGAGCTAATGATGAGACCACAGCTGACCGGCCACTTTGACGCTGATTGTGGGTTGGATGCTCGCGGCGCTGCTAACCGGCGTCGCCTTTGCCGCGGCGCCGGGGCAGGAAGAATGGGACCGGGTTCTTCAAGCCGCGAAGAAAGAGGGCAAGGTCGCGATGATTGGCCCGGTCGGCGCAGATCGCCGCGATGCGCTAACGATCGCCTTCGAGAAAAAATACGGCATCGCCGTCGAGTACCACGCCGATTCCGGCGCGGGAATTTTACCGCGGCTCAGCGCCGAGCGTAAAGCGGACCGTTACCTATGGGACGTGGTGATCAGTGGGACCACGACGGGACTCGAGAACTTAATCCCAGCGCGGGTTTTGGATCCGCTGGAAACGAATCTCATACTTCCCGAAGTTAGAGATCTGAAATTATGGCGCAACGGCGCGTTGGAATTCCTCGATCCGGGACGGCAACTGTTGGTCATGACGCCTTTTCAACGCGGAACTCTCTTCGTCAATCCCACCTTGGCCAACGCCAAAGAATTCAAATCTTACAAAGACCTGCTGGATCCTAAGTGGAAGGGCAAGATCGTGGCGGATGATCCACGCAAGTCCGGCCCCGGCCTGGCGACTTTCACTTTCTTTTTCCTTCATCCGGATCTCGGGCTGAAATTTATCCGCGCAATCGCCGGTCAAGGACTTACCTTGCTCAGGGATTACGCCCAGGAGGTTAACATGCTCGGCCAGGGGCGCTATCCCGTCGGACTCGGGTTCTCCGATAGCCTGGCTGAGCAGCGCGCGAAGCAGGGAGTGCCGGTAGAAATCGTCGACATCCGACAATTAAAGGAAGGATCGGATATCAGCCCCGCGTCTGGCGCGCTGTCGATCTTCAATCGCGCGCCGCACCCTAATGCCGCCAAGGTTTACATCAACTGGCTGCTCTCAAAGGAAGGACAGACGATCCACGCGCGCGCGACCGGCTACATCAGCAATCGCCTCGATGTTCCCACGGATCACGCCGCGCCCTGGCGCGTGCCGCAGCCGGGATCGATCAAGACTTATACCCAGGAAGCGATCGACAAGAGGAATGATCTGGCCCCCATATTGGCTGAGGTTTTTGGCCGCTGAGGCCGATGAGGTGAATTCTAATCAAAGTCGGCAAGGCGATCTTTATGTGCCGAAGGGAGTGGTCGTGAGAAGCGCGCTATGGCGGAGAAATTGAAACAGCAGCAACCATCGAGCCCGGCATGGAAAGAACCGACGCTCAGCAAAGGGCGTGAGCTGATCGATCAACAATAGCAAGAGGAGATCGGAGTATGGCGCGAAAATTCTATGTATTGATAGCGATCGTGGCGTGGGTCGCGGGCGGCTCTGTGCAGCTCGGCTGCGCGCAAGAATGGGAGAAGGTCCTGGAAGCGGCCAAGAAGGAAGGCAAAGTTTCGCTGATCGGCCCGGTCGGCGGCGACCGGCGCGATGTCTTGGGCGAGCCCTTCCAGAAAAAATATGGCATCTCGGTGGAGTATTGGGGCGATCGCGGCTCCGGTATCGGCCCGCGGCTATCGGCTGAACGCAACGCCGGCCAGTATCTCTGGGACGTTGCGGTCACCGGTACTACCACCGGTCTGGTGACGCTGCTTCCCGGCAATATGCTCGATCCGATGGAGCCGGCGCTGATTCTTCCCCAGGTAAAAGATCCCAAACAGTGGCGCGGCGGCGGGCTGGAGTTTGTCGACGCGGGCAGACGCTTTTTGGTCATGACGCCGTCGCAGCGCGGCACGCTGTTTGTCAATCCAAAGGCCGTGAAGCCGGAATCGATAACCTCCTACAAAGACTTGTTGAATCCGAAGTGGAAACAAAAGATCGTCCTGGACGATCCCACGCGGGCGGGGCCCGGTCAGGCGACGTTTACGTTCTTTTACATGCATCCCGAGCTCGGGCCGAACTTCATTCGAGCGCTCGGCAAACAGGAAGCGACGGTTCTGAGGGATTACATGCAAGAGCTGGACGGCATTGCCAAGGAAAAGTTCCTGGTGTTGATCGGAGTTTCGGATATCGTCGCCGAGGAACGCATGAAAGCCGGCGTGCCCATCGCGATTGTCGATCCGCGTAAGATAAAGGAAGGCTCCGATGTCAGTCCCGGCTCCGGCGGCCTCGGCTTGTTTAACCGCGCGCCGCACCCGAATGCGGCCAAAGTGTATATCAACTGGCTGCTCTCGAAAGAAGGCCAGACGGACTTTGCCCAAGTCAACGGCTATATCAGCGCGCGCTTAGACGTACCCACGGATCATTCGCCTTGGCGCGTGCCGTTAGCCAAAGCGATCAAAACCTATAACCAGGCAGCCGTCGATGTCAAAGACGACATGATCGCGCTGTTCAAAGAAGCTTTCGGTCGGTGAGGTATAAATAATTGGAGAGGCGCTAATGTTTCTTGTAGCGAGAAATTTTCTCATCGCGATGAGTCTCGGCTTGCTCGGATCAGCAGGAGCGCTGGCCCAATCTGCTCAATCCTGGGAGCAGATTTTGGCCGCAGCCAAGAAGGAAGGCATGGTTTCGGTCATCGGACCGCAGGGAAGCGAGACGCGCGATGCGCTGACTCTGGCCTTTCAGAAAAAATATCCCGATATCCGGGTCGACCTGCAGAGCATGGCCGGTAGTCAGATCGGCCCCAAACTGTTCAATGAACTTGCCGCCGGCCGCAACAGCACTGACGTGCTGATTACCGGTACGACCACGGCGCTGGAAACACTGCTGCCGGCGAAAGCGCTGGTTGCGGTCAAACCATGGCTTTCCGGGCCGAACACCCAGGACCCGAGCAAGTGGCGCGGCGGTAAGCTGACGTTTTCCGATGACGCGCAAAGTTACAATCTGGTTTTCAGCGCCTACGTCAAGGCGCCGTTCATTTACAACTCGCAGCTGGTTTCGGGAGCTGATTTCAAATCGTGGAAAGACCTTCTCGAACCTAAATGGCAGGGAAAAATCGCACTCAAAGATCCAGTCGGCGCCGGGGGCGGCTTGGGAAACTCGACTCTGTGGTACTCCCATGCAGGTCTCGGCAAAGATTTCATGCGAAAAATATTCGCCCTGAAGGATTTGGTGATGCCGCGAGACGACCGGCAGATGCTGGATTTCGCCGCGCGCGGCAAGTATCCCATCGCGATCGGACCGAGCGACGTGCTGACCAACGAGTTCATCGCCAGAGGGCTGCCGCTAAAGCATCTCAGATCCGGAGACGCTCAAAGAGGGAACTTATATTACCGCGGGCAATGGCAGCCTGGCGATTCCGCGCAGCGCGCCCCATCCGAACGCGTTGCGAGTGTATGTGGATTTTTTCTTATCGCCGGAAGGCCAGCTCGAGTGGAGCAAGGCCGCCGGCTTCGCCAGCCTGCGCCGGGATGTATCGAAAGACCATGTCCAGGATATTCTCGTGCCCAAGGACGGTATGCCGTACCCGGATATCTCCACCGAGAAGTATGTCCGTTTGCGAGAAGAGATCGTCGAGTTCATCAAGACGATCATGCCGAGATGAAAAGAAATGGAGAACTGGAGTGCTGGAGTATTGGAGTACTGGGTTAATCAGGAGCCCATCACTCCAACACTCCATTACTCCAATCCCTAAGGGGGGCTTCTATGGGGTTTACTGGCCTGCGAGAATTTATTGATCTGCTCGACAGAGAAGGCGAGCTTGCCCGCGTGCGCGTGCCGGTCGACTTGGATCAGGAGCTGGGGGCGGTCTGCGTCACGAGCTTGCGGGGCCGCGGCCCGGCGCTGCTGTTTGAGCGCCCCGGCGGCAAGGACATGCCGATTTTCATAAACGCCCTGGCCTCGCGCAAGCGTTACGCCTTGGCGATGCAGTGCGAGCAACAGGAAGTTCACCGCGAGTGGAATCGGCGGGTGAGCCAGCCGTTGCCGCCGGTTGCCGTCGACAGCGGCCCTTGCCAGGAGGTGATTCTCCAAGGAGATGACATCAACATCCTCGATCTTCCCGCGCCGCGCCTCAACAATCTCGACGGCGGCGCGTTTCTGACGCTGTGCTGTCATCACACCCGCGATCCGCTAACCGGGGTTCGCAACGTCGGTATCTATCGCAATCAAGTGCATGGCCCGCATACCCTCGGCATACTCTCGGGACCGTACACCAACTTCATGCTGCAGCACCGCAAGGCGCCCACCGAACCGTTTCCGATCGCGATTGCCATCGGCGTCGATCCGCGCCTGGTGATGGCGGCTTCCTGTCCGTTTCCCTTTGGCACCGATGAGCTGGCGATGGCCGGGGCACTTCGTGGCAAGCCGTTTGACGTTGTCCAATGCAAAACCGTGCCGCTGCAAGTGCCGGCGGACGCCGAGCTCGTGCTCGAGGGATTTCTCAAGCCGGATGAAAAACGGAAGAAGGACCCTTCGGCGAGTTCACCGGCCATTACGGCGGATTGAAGATGCCGCGCCCGACCATTCACTTGACCGCGCTCACTCGGCGCAAGAAGCCGATTCTCCATCTCGCCTATCAGGGCGCGCCGCCGCACGAGACCGATGTGCTCACGGCGGTCGGGAAAGAGTCGGAAATACTCCGCAACATCACTCTGGCCGGCGTCAAAGCGGTCCATCTCACCGAGGGCGGCTGCGGCGTCTTTCACGTGGTGGTGGCCATCGACAAGCTCTATGAGGGCTACGGCAAAATGGTTGGGCTGGCAATATTCGGCTCGCCGCCCGGCCGGCATATCAAACAGGTGACGGTCGTCGATGAGGATGTTGACCCCTTCAATCCCGCCGCAGTCGAGTGGGCGGTGGCGACGCGCGTGCAGCCGCACCGCGACATCGAGATCATGAGCGGCCTCACCGGGATTTTTTTAGACCCCTCTTTGCCGAAGGAAGAACAAGCGGGGCCGGCGCGCACGTCGAAGATTCTCATCGATGCAACCCGCTACGACGCCAAGGATTTTGCTCGGGTGTGCCTGCCGGCGCGGGATGTGATGGCGAAGGTGGACAAAGATTGGGATCGATATGGGATTGGCAAGCCAACAGCGCAGTAGCAGGTCGTACTACCGTAGACTACGTATTTTACCAAGTTGGTTAAATCATAAGGAGGATCGATGGATCAGCATTCAGTACAAGTCATCATTGAGACATTAAAAGAGGAAGGCGTCGATTTAGCCGTGACGTTGCCTGAGGAGCCGACCTTTTCGCTTACCGAAGCGATGCGGCAGGATCCCTTCTTTCAAGCGGTGACGGTGGCCGGCGAAGGAAACGGTCTTGCCTTCTGCGCCGGCGCCGCGCTGGGCGGGCGTCGGGTGGTCTTCGTGACCGGCATCGCCGGCCTGCTGGTTGGCACCTGGGCATTGTCGCAGATGGGGATGGTTTATGGCGCGCCGATCCTGATTCTCGCCTCGTACCGGGGTGACTTCGGCGATCACAGCGGCATCCCGGGATCGCAGCTGTTGATGTTCAAACAGGTGGCCGAGCCGCTGCTCGGCGCGTTGCGCGTGCCCTATCGCGTGGTCAATCAAAAAGCGACCTTGAAACGGATGATCCAGGAAGGCACCTTCGCCTGCCAGGACTACAGCCATCCCATCGTTCTCTTGTTGAGCGGGGAGGTGCTCTGGTGAAGCGTTTCGATTGTCTAAAACTTTTGGCGTCCCTGGTCGACGAGCATATGCTCGCGGTCACCAGCCTGTCGACCAACACGCCGTGTTGGTTCAACGTCCGGCCCCAAGGCGCAAACTTTTTCGCCTTGAATATGGGGCTCTGTCTGCCTTTTGCCCTCGGGCTGAGCGTGGCCTTTCCCAAGCGTAAGATCATCGCCATCGACTCCGACGGCAGCTTGATGAACGACAGCAGCAGCCTGATCACGGTGGCGGATGTGAACCCGGCCAATCTCGTCGCCTTCGTCATGGACAACGGTTCTTACGCATTCATGGGCTCGACGTTCACGACGCGCAAGACCGACTTGGCGAAGATGGCCCAGGGCGCCGGGATCGCGAACGCCGGTACGGTCACGACACTAGAGGAATTTTCTGCGGCAGCGAAACAGGCGATGGAAAACGTCGGGCCGACTCTCATCGTCGCTAAAGTCGAGCGCGACCCGGAACGCGTGTCGGCGGATCGCAGCCGCACTTCGGGCCGGCCCATGCGAGAATGGTTCATGGACGCGGTGCGCCGCCATCCGGATTATCAAGGCGGTCGTTAATGCCGATGTCAATTGTTGATTCTGCTGAAAAACTCGGTTCATCCTTCGACAGGGCTCGGCGAACGGGAAAATTCTTAAGAATTTTCCGTTCATGCTGAGCTTGTCGAAGCATTCCTAAGAATCTTCAGCAGAAATAATCTTAACTCAGGAGTTTTTAATGAAACGTTTCGATTGTCTAAAACTTTTGGCGCCCATGGTCGATGAGCATATGCTGACGGTGACCAGCCTCTCGTCGAACACCGCCTTCTGGTCCGACTTGAGGCGCGAAGGAGCGAACTTTTTCGGTTGCAACATGGGGCTCTGTATTCCTTTTGCGCTGGGACTCACGACCGCCTTCCCCAAGCGCAAAGTCATCGCTCTGGATTCCGACGGCAGCTTGATGGTCGACAGCAGCAGCCTGATCACCGTGGCTGACGTGAATCCGGCGAATTTCGTGGCGATCGTCATGGATAACGGCTCCTACGCGCGCATGGGCTCGACGTTTACGACGCGCAAGACCGATCTGGAAAAAATCGCCCAGGGCGCGGGCATCGCCAACACCGCAACGGTGCGCAGTGAAGAAGCGTTGTCCGCCGCGCTTCGGCAAGCGCTCGACACCAGCGGTCCGCATTTCATTGTCGCCAAGGTCGAGCCCGACACAGTCCGAGTCAAAGGCGATCCGCACCGCACCTATGGCCGCTTCATGAGAGAAATATTTGTCGATGCCGTGCGCCGTCATCCCGATTACCAGGCCGGAAAAAAGAACAACTAAACAGGCAGCTAAAAACGACTCGTATGACGAATGCCCTGAGCATCGTCGAAAAGTGCGCTCAATCGACCGATGGGGAATTGGAGTGCTGGAGTCTTGGAGTGGTGGAGTGTTGGGTTCGAAACGCAATACTCCAATACTCCGTTACTCCAACCCTCCGATCCGTTTGTGGAGGTTCACGATGGCTCTCAGTGACTCTGCGGAAGTCATGGAAACCGTGGCCAAGGAGAGATTTCTCCGCAAGTCGCCGTTCTTGGAGTTTTGCGATGCCGAAGGACTGCCGGTTATCACGGGCTATGGTGTGGAGGATTTACGCACGGTCCCGCTCAGCCACTGGGAGCGCCTGGGTGGTCCGGCCGCCTATTGCCACCTCGAGGGCTCGCAAGGATTCGTCGGCTCCATGGTGGGCGAAATTCCGCCAGGAAAAAATCTAAAGCCCATGCGCCATCTCTATGAGGAGCTGATCCTGATCCTCGAGGGCCGCGGCGCGACCCAGTTCTGGTGCGAAAAGACCCATCAGACCATCCTGCTTGAGTGGCAAGCGGGCAGCCTTTTTTCGCCGCCGCTCAACGTCAAGCACCAGCATTTCAACGGCTCGGCGACCGAGCCGGTGCGCTTCGTCGCGCCGAGCAATGCGCCGATTATTTTCAATGCTTTTGCTGCTCCTGAGTTCATCTTCAATACACCCTACGAATTCACCGATCGGTTTTCCGGTCAGAACAATTATTTTTCGAGCGAGATCAAGGAGGGGGAGTTCGAGGATACCTCGATCAATTTCATTTCCGACATTTACGCCGTGCCGTTGACCAAGTACCCGCGGCGCGGCGTCGACTACAGCCGGCTTGGAATCACCGGCTCGGGTAACAAAGCGATGGTCGGTCACATCATGGCTATCGGCAGCGGCACCTATCGAAAGCCCCATTACCATGGCTCCGGCGCCCAGGTGGTCGTGCTCGACGGCAAAGGCTACACACTGATGTGGCCGAAATACGATACCAACGAGGGGCCTAAACCTAAAAACGGTAAGTTCGTTAAGGTGGACTGGCACAAAGGCAGTCTGCTGGTGCCGCCCGAGGGCTGGTATCACTCCCATTTTACGACCAGCGCGGAACCTGGCCTGCATTTGGCCTTGCGCCGCGGCCAGCGCGGCGTCGGCAAGCGGTATTTACCCACCGTGTCTGAAAGCGAAGGCGGCACGGTGATGGATTATGAGGATGAGCCGCGGGAAGTCCGCGCGATCTACGAAGCCGAGCTGGCGAAGACCGGCGTTCCATGCCGCATGCCGCCGGTGACGTATCGAAAATGAGGCAGGCGCCAGGGAGTGTAGGGATTGGAGTGCTGGAGTATTGGGTTTAAAAGCATCACTGCACCACTACATTACTCCAGTTCTCATTGCGTCCACCCAGGAGAAACGACATGCACCGTCGAGATCGATTTATAGGCGCTGTTCTGTTCGTGCTTATGTATATCTCGTCGGCCATCGCGCAGGGCGCGTCGGTTAATGATCCGGCCTGGGAAAAAATCGTCGGCGCGGGCAAAAAAGAGGGTAAGGTGGTTGTCTTCGGACCTCCTGGCGCCGACGTCAGAGACGCCTATACGCTCGGGTTTCAAAAAAAATATCCCGAAATCGAGGTCGATTTTAACGGCATGCAAGGCGCCCAGGTGGCGCCGAAACTATTGGCTGAGCTCAAAGCGCAGCAGTACCGAACCGATCTGGTCGTTGCCGGAACGACGACGGCGCTGGAAGGGCTTGCGCCGGTGAACGCCATCATGCCGATGCAACCATTCATCGTCGGTCCCGAAATTCGCGACCTGTCAAAATGGAAAGCAGGGAAGCTGCACTTCTCCGATGACGCCGAGAAGTATAATCTAGTGTATGGCAACCGCGTCCAGGTCGCATTCGTCTACAACCGCGACTCGTTGGCGCCGGGCAAAATCAAATCGTGGAAAGATCTGCTCAATTCTGAGTGGAAGGGCAAGATCGCCATGCTCGATCCGCGCCGAGCAGGCGGCGGATTGGACATAGCCACGTTTTGGTACACCAACGAGAAGCTCGGTTTAGGCAAAAATTTTATCAAGCAGCTGCTCACAACCCAGGACATCTTTACGTCCAATGAAGAGCGGCAAATCGTCGACTTTGTCGCTCGCGGACGCTACCCGATCGCACTCGGCCCGAGCGGCACCTTGACGTTTCAACTCAAAGCGCAGGGCCTTCCGGTGGAGCTTTTCGGCAGCGCGGGACTGCAAGAGGGCGGCTTTGTGACCGCCAGCAACGGAACCATTTCAGCAGTGAGAAATGCGCCGCACCCCAATGCCGCGAAACTCTACTTGAATTATCTTCTCTCGAATGAAGGGCAGGTGGCCTGGAGCAAAGCCTCGGGATTGGCGAGCCTCCGGCGCGACGTTCCACGGGATCATATTCCGGAGATTCTGCTTCCCCAGGAAGGCGTCAGCTATCAAGAAACTTACAGAGAAAAGTACGTGCTGATGAGAAGGGAAATCGTCGACTTCATCAACACCGTGCTACAGCGCTGAGAGTTTGGATTGCAGAATTCCCCCGCGCGATGGAAACCGCATTTTCAAATGCGAAGAGTCACCTGTTGTGAGGACAAGACCTTTCACAAGCGCGGGTACTTTCTAGAATGCAAGTCAATGTCGTTCCACTCAATCCTGCATCGTCCGGTGCCGTGCAAGTATATTGGAACGAACGCGCGCGAAAATTGATTGACAACTCGTTGATCTAAAAGGTAGATCTTGCCAAACGGTGATTTTTCAAAGCCGTAATATCAGTATACTCACTGGTTAGGCGGGGCCAGTCTGCAGTCGTTTAAGCGCTAGCTATAACGCGATTTCGAGCACGCATAGAGACCAGCTACGTTAGTGACCGCCTGCTCCCTGTTGGAAAGGTTTGGTACAGTCGTGATGCAGGAATTTAAGCCGGAGGTAAACGAAGTCATGCTGAACTGGATTCGTCAGAATAGACATACGTTTACTACGATTAGCGTCCTGTTAACACTGGCAATTGGAGCAACAGCAGCACTGGGAACAATCGGCCAGGCATGGATAGCGGCGTCTCAGAGATCCCCGCTTCCCACAGGTTCAAGCGACCTCCGTACGAGAACTACGGCTCCAGATTGAAGATCGTCGCACAGCATTGCGAAAAGAAGTTCAGGATCTAGACTTATTATTGAAAGACCTGATTCGGACTGAAGCCGCATTAACGGGATCCCCTGCCGGGGCCCCGCTTATCAGGTTTGACCCATGGTGGCTTGCGGCGCTTAAGACGATTGCCGTGTACTTTGTGCTTGGTTTCTCGATTGTCGCTGCCCTTTTTGCAGCTTGCATAGACGTGATCCTCCTCCTTTTCGGCTACACCTTTCCTCTTCTACGTGCTATCTGGAACTGGTCGTGGCGAGAAGTAACACAGGAATGGTATTGGGAGAGAGCTAGCGCAAGCGGCGTAGCAATCGGCGGTCTATTACTTTTTGTCTTCGTATTGTTACAGAGTCTAATATTGGAGTTTTGGAGGGAGCCGTCGTGAAAAGCATGCCGCTCCGGGTATCGAAACCAATCCGAAAGACGACAGTAACCGGGGAGTAGCCCCTTCCACTCTATAGTAGTGTTCCGGAGACGAGTGCCGCCTAACAATCGGCTTGAGAAGGATCTTCGAACCTGCTCGCTTCGCTCGCTGGTCTCGCCCTCTCAGCCTGATACGTTAGAGCGCCAAATCCATATCTCACCATAGGAGGTGTGATGTCCGAGGACAACAGAGCCCGCATCAAAGAGTTTATCGACAGGATACTCACCGCGGGTGAGATCGACGCAACCGGCGATTATTTCCACGGCGATATGATTCCGGGGACACAATACTAAATTCTTCTTGACGGCTCCGCAGGTGATCTAATACGCTTCCCCCATAACTCGGATTTCCCAGACTCGCGGTGCCTGGTTATCCACATCATGAAACGCAGAGGGGCGTACGCTCAATCCCGTCTTCAGCAGCGATACGGCATCTCAGCTTAGGCGAGCGAGGACCTCGATCGAAGGGGCTTCCTGAAAATTCGTGCTCTGTCCCCGGTACCCATTCCCTAGTCTTAGCGTGCTCAGCATGCTAGCGTGACGAAATCATGCCGCTAGACACGTCAGCCGAAGCCGCCCGCGTTCGAACCGGATACATCGCGCGCTCCGCGGAGCGCGCCGCCTGCAACTCGCGTGTCAGATCAGCGAGACCGTTCGAGACCTGGCCCGCGCTCGTATTCGTTCCAAGCGTCCTGAGTACGACGAGTCGGCAACTCGCGACTGGCTGACCTGGGAATTGTATGGCGTCCGGCGAAACGGTTGATGACGTAATTCGTCGGATTATTAACTTCCTCGATGCGGCGAGCATCCCTTACATGCTGACGGGCTCTTTCGCAGCTCACTACATGGAATGCCGCGTGCGACCCAAGATATCGACTTGGTCATCGCTCCAAATCCCGGGAGTCTTGAAGCACTGCTAAAAAACTTTCCCGAAGATCAGTATTATGTTAACCGCGACGCAGCATTCGACGCCTACCAGCGATCTTCCCTTTTTAATGTCATTGACTTTGCCTCTGGGTGGAAAATCGATTTCATCGTGAGGAAACCACGCGACTTTAGCCGGCTTGAATTCGATCGCCGCACGCCGGCGAACGTTTTGGGAACAACCCTATTCGTCGCCTCGCCCGAAGATGTTCTGATATCCAAACTAGAGTGGGCGAAACTTGCCAATCGGAACGTCAGATCGAGGATGCTGCCGGAATCGTCCGAACTCAGGGACACGACCTCGACACTGCCTACATCGAGCATTGGGCCGAGAATCTCGGCGTCCAGGCGCAGTGGGCCCTGGCGAAAGCAAAGGCAAGCTGACTACCGAGCAACGTTACCGATTCGAAGATCCAGACGGTGGGGAATACTACGTTGAAACGCAAGAGGAGGGATAACAAAAAATTCGAAGCACGAAATCCGAAATTCGAAACAAATTCAAATGACGAGAAAAACTCCAGAATGTACCAAACAACCCTGTGGATTCGTCGTTTTGGAATTTCTTAAGGTTTTTGATTTATTTGGCTGCGGTTTGTTTCGGATTTCGTGCTTCGAATTTCGAATTTAGCCTTTTAGTTCGGATTTCGCATTTTTTCCGCTGGCCACTTGCTGTCAAGAAAGGAACTAATATGAAAGGTGCACCGTTGCCGCCAATCGGCCAGTCAAACACCGCCTTGGTGCTGCACGACATGCAAAATGATTTCATCAAAGCATCGCTCTCCAAACCCGAAATGCAGGCCGTGGTTAACGAACCAAAGCGCTCATCGATCTCGCGCACCGCCTGCCGATTCCAGTGATCTATACCAGGGTAGAAAGCGATCCGGCGATGACTTTCCAGCGAGCGCGCTCCCTACCTGCGCCGACCGGGGCCTCCTATTTGTGTCAAAGGCACGGAAGGGGCGGAAGTGATTGACGAACTGAAGCCTGCGGCCGGTGACTACTCGTAACCAAGGTCAGGTCCAGCGCCTTTCACGAAACCAAATTGGAAACTCTTCTGCGCGTCAAAGGCGTGTGGATTCTGATCGTCGCCGGCGGTTCGACGAACTGGGGCGTGGAGTGGCTGGCGCGAGACGCCAAGTCTCGCGATATCGTCACGGTGGCGCTGCGGGACTGCACCTATTCGGCAACCGACGAAGCTCAAGCCGCAAGCCTCGCCAACATCGACGATTTCCTGGGCTACGTGATGAACTCTGGCGAGGTCGTCGAAACGCTCAAGCGAACATGAGTGGAAGCCTGTCAGCGATTTAAAGTGAACTACCACAAGCGCCTCATAGAGCGTCCAGGATCGCCGT
>CAVXEP010000024.1:0-35766 GCA_963760795.1 uncultured delta proteobacterium | reverse complement strand
CGGTGATATCGCTGCGATCCTGCAATGTCTTGGCGGCGAAACGTTCGCGGTCGCCATGGGGCATGTCGGAAGCGAACATCATTTGCCCGTCGCCGACTAGTTCCAGCACATGGGGCAGCAATATATCTTCGACCTCCGAGCTGAAATAGATGTTGCCCTTTTTTATGTAATCCATCGGCGCAAGCTTTTGGATCGGTGCGGTGCGCGACACGACGTTGGCAAGGTTTTTCCCCGAATGCTCGAAGCGGTGATGCAAGCGCTCGAGAATGAAATGGACCCACAGGCAACCCGCTTCGAGATAAACCACGCGCAGGTTGGGGAAGCGGTCGAAGATGCCGCCGCTCATCATCGACACCATCCCCATGAGCACCGGCATCAAAAAGGGTATCACGCCGGACGGATAGATATGGGTGTAGAGATTATTCAGCGACGGGCAGGCCCAGCCGACATGGACAGCGAGTGGCAGATCGGCGCTGGCTACTGCTGCGTAAAATGGCAGTAGGCTTTCGTCATCGAGCAGTCGATCGCCCGCGGTGCCTAGAATCATCATGCCGATGGCGCCGAGCTGTTTCGCTTCATTAACTTGCTTTACCGCGCCGGGGATATCGTCGAGGTTGGCGACACCGACCCACTTCAATCGCTCCTGACCTGAAAGCACGTCGCCGAGCCAGCGGTTGTAGGCGCAACACATGGCACTGGTGTAGGCGGGACTGCTGCTCAGCGGATAGGCGAGGAACAGCGTCGGATAGAGCACCTGCAGCGAGATATTTTCCTCGTCCATGATCGCCAGCCGCTCGCTTAAGTTGGTGAGCTCCATGCTGCCGAGGGTATCGGGCTTGCGTTGGGCGTGGCGCACCGGTTTGCCATTGATGCTCGCCGGTGTGCCGAGATTATTGCAGCCGCGGCCGACGCGGCGCGGAAACAGCTGCTCGTCGATCATCCAATAGGCTAGCCCGTCCTCGGTTCCCGGAACCACCACTGGACGATGGGCGCGAAACGCAGGATCGAAATATTTATCGCTAAAAGTAAGCGGATTTTCTTCGACATGGCCGTCGGCATCGATGACGCGCATGAAACCCTACCTCCAGATCTATCGGTCATTTCTTATATCAGGCAAGCCTATGGGGCAAACCGACGATGGCTTCGATTCTAACGTTGTCGATGATTGGCGTGGCTATTTATAGAGTGCGTCGATGAAACCGCTGGACTGCATTTGCCGCACGAAAGTGTCGTCGAAGAATTTTCTTGGATCGGCATCCTTGGCTTTGGGAATTCTCCCACCGAGATCGTCGAGCACCGACTTCATCGCTTCCACCGTGGTCAGCGGCACGCGCAGCAGGTATTTTTGCACATCGATGTCATAGGACTCGGCGAGGGCGCTGGGGTTGGTGGTGCGCAGATACTTGCCCATGACTTTGAGGGCCATATTCTTATCGCGCTTGGCGCGGGCGATCGCTTCGGTCTGCGCCATCATGTAACGGCGCACCAGATCGGGGTCCTCTTTAATCAAACGGCCACGGGTGGTCATGCCGGTGAAGGCGTAAGGGATGCCCAACGACGCGACGTCGAGCAACGTGTGGTGGCCAAGCTTCAATGCCTGGGTGATAGCCGGATAGGAAAGAATGCCGGCTTGAATGCGATTGGTTTGCAATGCGGTAACCATCGACTCCATGCCGCCGACCTGGACGATGGCGACTTCTTTCTCAGGCACCAGACCGAAGTGCTTGAGCGCCATGCGCGCGCCGACATCGATTGACGTGCCGAACCGGGTGATGCCGACGGATTTGCCTTTGAGCTGCTCCGCCTTCTCGATCTCCGGCCGCGCCATCAGGCTTTGCACCAGGGCGTCAAGGGTTGTGCCGACAACCATGACATCGGCGCCGCCCAGGGCCGCGCTGGCGGTGGTGCCGCCGGAGATTTGCAAGAACTGCACTTCGCCGGCGATGAGCGCGTTCATGCCTTCGACGCCGGTGGGCGTGGCGATGACCTCGACGTCCAAGCCATGTTTATTGAAAATCCCTATTTCGCGAGCGATCCAGGGCGGGCACATGACCGAGGACAGCGAGGTGAACGCCATGCGCACTTTACGCAGGGGCTGAGCATCGGCCGCGAAGGCGTAGGCGGTCGGAACCAGGCTCAGCGCCAGAAATAAGAACCCGAACAATCGACGGCCCATCTAATTAGTTCCAGCCGTAGAGCCGTTTGGCATTTTCTCCCAAGAGACGGTTTTTGGCTTGTTCGGAAATATCCTTACGACCACGGATGGTTTTCGTCACATTAGGAAACATGCCGTCCCAGTGCGGATAGTCCGAGGCGAAAAGGATCTTGTCGTCGCCAATGCGTTCGATGGCGTAGGGCAGCGTCTCTTCCTCTGGCTCGAAGGCAAAAAACCAGTTGCCCTGGCCGATATACTCACTTGGCTTGTGTTTGCATAGCGGCGATTCGACTTTGCCGCGCTTCTCCCATTCCTCATCCATCCGTTCGATCCAATAGGGAGCCCAACCCACGCCGCATTCGAGAAACGAGACGCGCAGTTTGGGAAACTTCTCGGGAATACCGGCATACATCAAACCGGCAAACTGTATAAACGTCTCGACGGGACGGCCAATGGTGTGCATGAAAATAAAACTGTCGAAGCGTTTGTCACCCGCTGGGCCTTCGCGCCGATTGTGCACGCTGAGCGGGACATTCAATCGCTGCATTTCTTCATAGAGCGGCCAGAAACTCTTCGATCCCAGATGCTCTTTCATGCCTTGGGTCGCCACCGCAATGGAACTGAGACCAAGCTTGGTTACCGCGCGATTGGCCTCGGCGACCGCTGCCTCGGGATCCTGCAAAGCGACCAACCCGACCGCTTTGAGGCGCGGACTTTGTTTGCACACATCGGCGATAAAATCATTGTACGCACGGGCGTAAGCCACCGCATAGTCCCGTTCCATGAAACCGTTGACGGCGAAACTGCTGGTGGGAAAAAGCACCGCGACGTCGATCCCCTCTTTGTCCATGTCACTGAGTCGAGTCGGGATGTCGACGTATTCTAGACCGCCAACTAAACCGCCTAGCCCGGTGTCTAAGCCGTCCGATGGCAGCAGCGGACCGCCGCGCTTATTGTAGGGTTCGACAAGATATTTTCTGATATCGCTATTGGTCTCGACGATATGGCCGTCGGCATCGATGGTATTCATGGGTAATCCTCCTGAAACAAAAATCTCGGGGCGTTGAACTGATCAACGGCCCGAGATTAGTCATTCCGGATGGATTCTGTCAATCGCAAGAAGCGGGTTTAGTTTAACTGTGGCGCGATTTAGTACTCGCCACGCTGGCGTTGCATGCGCTGGATTTCTTGACGCTGGCGCTCGATATCGGCTTGGTTACGATTGATCTGCTGTTGCTGCTGGTATTGGGTGTTTTCATGGCCTTGTAGTTGGTCGCCGACCAGCGCGCCGGCGCCGAGACCAAGGGCACCACCGATGAGCGCGCCTGCCGCTGGATGCCGGACCGCGGAACCGATGATACCGCCGGCGGCGGCGCCGCCGAGGGCGCCGATACCCGCACCCTTTTCCCTGGTGCTGAGGGAGCCGCCGGAGCAACCCGATAATAGAACTGTCGCCGCCATCATGCTCGCTGCCGTTCCTCTGAATAGTGTTTTCTTGCTTATCATATGTTTCCTCCTCTCATCTCTCCCCTAATGGCCTTTTCCTTTAGTTTTCTGTTTCCCTTTGTCGCGATCGGTTGTCGCCGCCGCGTTGGCTTTCGGTAATTCCTGCCGCTCTGCAGCCCGCACCCAACCGCGATTTGGATCGGCGGACCACTGGACATTATGATTCGCAGTGCCCTTGCTGCTCATTTGGGTAGCGGCTATGCCTCCGCGGTGGTTGGTTAAATGTTTACTCTGATCTTTTGCCTCGATTCGGCTGGCAGCAATCGATAACAAGCCAGTCAAGATCAGTAGCGCAACGGGACGGTGTTTCAGCTTCACGACTCGACTCTTTAGCTCTGGGTAGATTGCCTCGATGGGGTCACGGATAAAGCGGATAGGCCAACGCTAAACGCCGGATCAATCGGCGTTAGTTTTACCTTGGCCATGTTCTGATTCAGGCAGCGCGCCATTTCAGCAAGGAGTGCTAAAATTTTCTCCGGACTGTTGGTATTCATGATTACTGTATCCTTCGCCGAAACTATCTGCTTGAGCAGTAGCGCAACCTTAGTGCCAAGAGAGAATTGCCAATAGTTCAGGAACTTAGCGAGTTGAGGTGACTTAAGCTTGGTAATAATGTTTGCTGCCAAGAAGAAATTACCGACCGGCTAACGGCGCGCCTGCAAGGCCTGAATGCGCTCCGAGATGGCCGGATGAGTGGCGAAAATTCCGCCGCCGGTGTCGCCATTAAGCTGCATCAGCCAGGCGAGAGTATTGACCATGGTGTTCTTCGAATAACCGGCGCGCTGGAGCAGCTTGATGGCGTGGCGGTCGGCGGCCAATTCCATGGGTCGGGTATAGTGACCGGTGACAACAGTTCCAGCGATAGGCGCGATGGCACCGCTACCGGGAAATACTTTTTCCAACAAAGCTGCACCCAAGCCGATCCCCACGCCGAGCACCTGCGCTTTAGTGGGATGACCGAGGTCTTCATGGGCGATCTCATGGGCGAGGACGCCGCGCAGTTGCTCGTCGCTGGCTTGCCGTAGCAAGCCGGTAGTGACGTAGAACTGGCCACTGCCGCCACTGGCGGCATTGATCTTGGCTTCATCGACAATGGTCAGCCGAATATCTTCAAGGGCAGTTCTATGATCAGTCGCCTGCAACAGCGGCAGCATGATCTGGCGCACCCGATTCAATTCCTGTTCGACGCGGGGCTTCGCGCGCTCAGCTTCGTGCCGATAGTTGCGCAAGGCGTCGGCGTCCGGCGCGGCAAAAATCACCAGCAGCGCTTGCAGCAATAGTGAGGTCCTTGGATATTTCTTCATCGCTCCGCTCCTCGCTCAGAGTTTGCGCAAAGATTTTGCTCAGCGCTTCCACTGCTAGCTATGGCAACGGCTATGCCAAAGGCAGATGAAAATAGAATCAACCACTTGGCGTGGATGGCGCGGAATCGGACCGGAAAAAATGTTAAGACGGCGGGAATAATTACTCTTGCGAGTAGAGGGTCAATTTGGCGTTTAGCGTCTTCGGCGTGATGCCGAGGAGCTGGGCGGCCTGTGTCTTGTTGCCAGCCGTCGCCGCAAGAGCGCGTTCGATGGCGATGCGCTCGGCTTCGGCGAGGGACATGGGCGCGAGATCGGTGGCTTCTTCGACCAGCGTCGACAGGCAAAACTGTTTGAAGTCCGCTGCGGTCAAACTCGCTCCGCTAGTTAAGACCGTCAAGCGCTCCATGGCATTGCGCAACTCGCGCACGTTGCCGGGCCAGTGATGGCTGCGCAAGGCGGCGGCAAAATCGCTTGACCAAGGGAGTTTGGCCTTTTGATACTTCGCCGCGAAGGATTCGAGAAAATATCCCGCGAGCAGTTCGATATCCTCAGCGCGCTCGCGCAGCGGCGGCAGTTCCAGGTAAAACACGTTCAGCCGGTAAAACAGATCCTGGCGCAGCTTGCCGTCTTTTACGGCTGTTAACGGTTGACGGTTGGTCGCCGCGACCACGCGCACGGAAACTGAAATATTCTTGGTGCCGCCGATGCGTCGTATCTGCCCTTCCTCGAGAACCCGCAGGAATTTTGGCTGCACTTCCAGCGCCATTTCAGTGATTTCGTCGAGAAACAGCGTGCCGCCGTCGGCTTGTTCGAAACAGCCGAGATGACGATCGACGGCGCTGGTAAAGGCGCCCTTCTCGTGACCGAACAGCTCGCTTTCCATCAGTGTCGGTGAGATTGCCGCGCAGTTGAGGGCGAGAAAGTTGCCATCGCGGCGCGGCGATAGGTCGTGCAAAGTTTGCGCGACCAATTCTTTACCCGTGCCGCTCTCGCCGCTCACCAACACCGCCGCATTGGTGGCGGCGATCTGGCCGATCTGCTGATAGAGTTTGCGCATGGGCGCCGACTTGCCGATCAAGGCGCCATAGGAACCGAGCGGCGACTCCAGGCGCTGGCGCAGGGCGCCAGTTTCACGCGACAGGGCAATTTGCTTGAGGGCTTTTTCGAGCACCTCGCGCAGGCGTTGCGGCTCCAAGGGTTTCGACAGGTAATCATAGGCGCCAAGCTTGATCGCTTGGACCGCAGTGTCGATGGCCGCCTGACCAGTGACGAAAACCACCGCGGCCTGTTGCACTCGCTCGCCCAGGGCACCGACGAATTCCAAGCCGGTCATGCCCGGCATCATCAAGTCGGTGACGATCGCTTGGGGCAGTTCCCGGTCGCAAGCGACCAGCGCAGCCTTGCCGTCTTCGGCCTCCACTGGCCTGATAGCCCCAGCTGTCGAGCAGAACGGTTAGACCCTGGCGGGTCGCTGCGTCGTCATCGACGACCAGAACGGTGGGACGTGGACGGGCCATTTAGACAACCGCCTCCATGGGTAATTGCACACGAAAGGTCGCGCCGCTGCCGTTGCGCTCGTGATAAACCAGCGAGCCGCCGTGGGATTCGACGATCAATTGACTCAACGGCAAGCCGATGCCGCTGCCGGTGGCTTTGGTGGTTTTACCGAACTCGAAGATTTCGCCACGTTGGTCGAGCGGCACGCCGGGGCCGGCGTCGCTGATGTCGATGATCAGCTGGGTGCTTTGCGCTTTGGCGCTGACGATGACTTCGCCGCCGTCGGGCTGGGCTTCCATGGCGTTGCGCAAAAGATTATCGAAAGTCTGGCGTAAGCGCGCGGCATCGCCGGAAACTTGCCAGGGGCCGGGGGCGAGTTCTTTCATTAAATTTATCTTCTTCGCCTGACATGCCGAATCGATCGCTTCCAGACTGGTGTGCAATACTTCGGCGACGTCGATCGGTTTCCGCTCCATGGTTACCGGCGCTGAATAGTCGGTAAAGTCGCGCACCAGACGGTCGACCTGGCGAATGCTTGAGTCCAGGGCGGTGATTGAGCGTTGGGATTGCTGATCCTTGTCCTCTTCCGCCGTCAACTTGCTGCGCAAGACTTCGAGATGAATCGCCAAGGCGTTTAGCGGCGTTTTGACTTCATGGGCCAGCGTCCGTGCGGCGATGGCCAGCCGCTGCACCGGCGCGGGTACGCCGACGTTTTTGCGCTGCTTCATGACCAAGCGATCGATCAAGTCCAAGCTAACCCCGACTTCGTCCTGGCTGCCATACTGCGGACGGGCCGCGTAGGTGCCGGCTTCGGCTTGGCGCAGGGTGTCGGCGATCAGTCGAAAACGGCGCGTATAGAGCGTCGTGGTCAGAAACGCCGCCACCAGTGCCACGCCACCGCCGAGAACAAAGAGTAAAGTCAGCTGGTGCCATAATCCGGATAGCAGCCCAGTCCAATCGGCTGGGTTGAGCCAGAGCCGCAGGCCGCCTGGACTGCGCACCCCTTGGGGCATCTGCAAGGGCACCCAGACATCGTAATAGTCGTTATCGCCCTGACGTTTGGTGCTGGTGAGAGTTTCGCCGTTGCGCAATTTATTCATGACCAGAGTCGTCGACGGCGACTTTTCGCCATCGCCAGCGACTGACGTGTACAGCAACTGCCCGTCGCCGTTGACCACCCACATGGCTTCGATACTGGCGCTCCGGTCGACGAAGGCGCGCATCAGGCCGCGGACATCGTCATGGCGCGGCGCGCTGTAGCGGGTGGTCGGTGGTGGTCGAGGATGGTGCCGACCGGCGGCTATCAAAAACATTGCCGAGAAATCCCCAGAATGACGCCGGCGCTTTTTGTGCCTGCTGCTGGCGCTGGACGATCACCGGGCGCTCGCGCAAGCTATCAGCCAGGGCGATCTCGACTTGACGCGCCATTAACAAAGCGGTCTGCAAGGTCGCTTCGGCGGTTAAGCGCTGGGCGATCAACCAGATACCGGCACCGAGTAGGCCGAAAATGACTACTACCGTAGCGCAAAAGACGGCGATTTGTTGCTGGCGCAGGCTCATTGCCGAAACAGGATAACAGATCGGCCAAATCCGGCAAAGCAATGATTTTCCAGCGAAAAAAGCGCGAGCTTGAACCCCCTACCCCTTTATTGCATAGTTACTGCGATGGTCACCGACAGATTCAATCGGCCGCTCAAGGACCTGCGCATCTCGGTCACCGACCGGTGTAACTTCCGCTGCACCTACTGCATGCCGCTGGACGAGTACGAGTGGATCGATAAGAAAGAGATTTTGACCTTCGAAGAGATCGCCCGTATCGCCAAGCTCTTTATTGAGCGCGGCGTCGAAAAGATTCGCCTCACCGGCGGCGAGCCGCTGGTGCGCCAAGACTTGCATCGATTAATCGAAAAACTCGCGCCGCTGGAAGGCCTCAAGGACCTTTGTCTGACCACCAATGGCGCGCTGTTGGCGAATCAAATCGGCGCCCTCGCCAAAGCCGGACTGAAACGGGTGAATGTCAGCATCGATACCCTGGATGCCGATAAGTTCAAACGCATGACCAAGCGCGGCGACCTCGACAAAGTGCTCGAAGGAATCTTTGCCGCCAAAGCCGCCGGTATGGCGCCCCTCAAGCTCAACGCCGTGATCGAGCGCGGCGTCAACGACGACGATATCTTGCCGCTGGTGGAGTTCTCCCGCGCCAACGGCTTTGCCATGCGTTTCATCGAGTACATGGATGTCGGCAACTCGAACAACTGGACTTCGGCAAAATTGGTGGCGAAAAAACAGATTATCGAAACGATTCACGCCCGCTATCCGCTGCGGGAAATCGGCCGCGACCAGGGCAGCGCGCCGTCGGTGGATTACGAATTCCTCGACGGCCAGGGCGATATCGGCGTGATCGCTTCGGTGACCGAACCGTTTTGTTCAAGCTGCACGCGGTCGCGGATTACCGCCGACGGGAAACTCGTCACCTGCCTATTTTCCGATGCCGGTCATGACTTGAAGGCGCAGCTGCGCAGCGGTGCCAGCGACGACGAGGTTGGCCAGTTTATCGCCAAGATCTGGTCTGGGCGCACCGACCGTTATTCGGCAGATCGTCTGGCAGCGCTCAATTCGTCGAACTACGATCCCAAGAGCCATAAGAAAATCGAAATGATCTCGCTCGGCGGATGATTCTGCTTCGCCGGCTTGCCTACGGGCTATGTCGACCGTTGCCGCTACGGATTTGCCCACACTAATTTTTACCCAGCAGGCCGCGCCGCTCCAGACTGGCGCGCTCCTCGGGTTGGAGCCGTTCCAACGGTACGTAGCCGCGCTCTTCGTAGGCCAGGCTGCAGCCGCCGACAATACCGTCGGCAATACTGACGCCGGTGGCGAAACCGCTGGCGCTGCACTCGGCGGTGGCGCCGCTTTGCGGGTGAATCAGCTTCGTCGATTGGCTTGAGCAGCCGGCGAATGCATGAAGGACTACCATCGCCGAAATAAGACCGACGGTGCGGGCGAAATTACGGTTAGTCATATTGTAGACTCCAGTTTCTCACAGCATGGAGGTTTCAATGGTTAGACGCAGCAGTGAGTCCACTATTAGCGTTACGGCAAAAATTATTGCCCGCCATTCGGGCTTGAGATAGCCACAGACTTTCAACAATAGCCCAAGGAGTATTGCATGTTGCTCGCAGACAAAATCGCTTTGGTTACCGGCTCCACTCATAATATTGGCCTGGCTATCGCGCGGGCGTTCGCCCGCGAGGGCGCTAAAGTCGTGGTGCATTCGCGCCATGAAGCGGACGCCAAGAAAGTTGCCGAGGAGATCGGCGGCGATTTTATCGCCGCCGATGTGTCCAACGCTGAACAAGTCAAGGCGATGTTCGATCACATCAAGACCAAACATGGCGGCCTGGATATACTAGTCAACAACGTCGCCCACTCGAGCAAGGGCGGTATCCTCGACATTACGTTGGAAGAATGGAACCGCATACTGGCGATCAACCTGACCGGCTACTTTCTCTGCATTCAGCATGCCGGCAAAATGATGAAAGCGCAGGGCAACGGCAGTATCATCAATATTTCCGCCGCCTCCGGCGAGCGTTCGAGCCCCGGTGGCGCGGCCTATTCGATTTCCAAGGGCGCGGTGAATTCCCTAACCCGACAAGCCGCCGCCGACCTGGCGCCAACGATCCGGGTTAACGGTTTGATCTCCGGTCTGGTCGGTACGCCGATCGGTGCCAAGGACATGGGCAGCCGCAAACCGGAATACGACATCATTCCCCTGCGCCGCATCGGTCAGCCGGAGGATGTCGCCGAGGCCGCGTTGTTTCTCGCCTCGGATAAAGCGAGCTACATCACCAATTCGATCTTGCCGGTGGACGGCGGCCGGCTAAACTCCATGGGCAGCGGCAGTTCGCGGTGAACTGATCCCAAGCGAGTTCCATGGGTTTTCCCCTTTCCCGGGACGGTTGGTTATTGTTCGCCACCTGCGGCGTACGTTCTTTGGCCTATGGTTTTCTCTCGGTCATCCTCGGGCTTTATCTCGACGCCATCGGTTTAAGCACGACGGCGATCGGCTGGATATTCACTGCGGCCCTTGCCGGCGGCGCGGTGATGACGATCATCATCACCGCGGTGGCTGACAGCTTTGGGCGAAAGACTTTGCTAATTGTCGGCGCGCTGCTGATGGCGCTCGCCGGTTGGGCGTTTGCCGTCAGCGACAATCCGATTCTCCTGATGCTCGCGGCGATCTTCGGCACCATCAGCCCGTCGGGAAAAGAAGTCGGGCCGTTTTTGTCGCTTGAACAAGCGATCTTGCCGCAGGCCACCAGCGATCAGAACCGCACCGCGGTTTTCGCGGCGTACAATCTGGTTGGCTCGTTCGCCGGCGCGCTGGGCGCATTGACGGTCAGCCTGCCCTCGCTCTTCTCGTTGACCGCGATTGCCGGTTACAAATTCTTGATTTGGGGTTACGTTGCTTCGGCACTTTTACTTGCGGGGCTGTTCACCTTGCTCTCACCTGACGTCGAAGCGGCAAAGAAAACCGAACCGACAGCACGCAAGGTCGGTCTGGAAAAATCCCGCGGCATCGTTATCAAGCTCGCCGGGCTTTTCGCCCTCGACGCTTTCGCCGGCGCGTTCATCGTCCAGAGCATCGTCGCCTACTGGTTTTTTCTCCGTTACCAAACCGATCTGAACGCTCTGGGCGGGATTTTCTTCGGCACCAATATTTTCGCCGCCCTGTCCTTTCTCGCCGCGCCCGCGATCGCCCGCCGAATCGGTTTACTCAACACGATGGTGTTCACCCACTTGCCTTCAAACTTGCTGATTCTGTTGGTACCAATGATGCCCAACGTGGAATGGGCCATCGCGGTTTTACTGCTACGTTACTCGCTCTCGCAAATGGATGTGCCGACGCGCCAGTCTTACACAATGGCCGTCGTCGACGCCGACGAGCGGGCAGCGTCGGCTGGGGTGCTCTCCGTCGCGCGCAACGCCGGCGCCGCGGTTGCGCCGTTATTCACCGGCGCGATTCTCGCGGTTCCAGCGCTAGGTTTGCCGTTCTTGCTGGCGGGCGGCATCAAGATTGTCTACGACCTGTCGATTTTTGCCGTGTTCCGCCATGTGAAGCCGCCGGAGGAGAGTCAGTAGTTACAGGCTTACGCGATCGAATTGCTAACACCGGGCTGGCCGGGCATCGACGATACGGACGGTGGGATCGTCCAGATGTTTCGCGAGCCAATCCGTTTCCGCAAGCTGTTGCGCATTTGCCTAGCCTCGGTGATGGTCCGGGATGATCGACATAACGTTCCTCCGCTTATATGCGCGCGATGACTTCTCCTCCAACAGCGGTCAGGGCAACCACCAGCCAGGGGGGACATTTCCAAAACATCAAGAGTCCGAAAGCAACGAGTCCAAGGCCGAAGTCCGCGGGTGAGTAGATCGCGCTTGTCCAGACAGGTTTGTACAGTGCTGTCAGCAACAATCCGACGACAGCCGCGTTGATCCCTTTCAGAGCAGACTGGAAGACCGGCGCCGAGCGAAGAGTATCCCAAAAAGGAAGTGCGCCGACGACCAATAAAAAGGATGGAAGAAAAATCGCCACGAGGGCGAGGAAGGCTCCGGTCCAACCATTGGGCTCAGGACCCATCACGGCGCCGAGGTAAGCGGAGAATGTAAATAACGGTCCCGGTACGGCCTGAGTAGCGCCATAGCCAGCGACGAATTGTTCGTTGGTAATCCAACCCGGTCCAACCACTTCGGTTTGAAGCAGCGGCAGAACAACATGACCGCCACCGAAAACCAACGAGCCGACACGGAAAAAACTATCGAAAACCTCTAACGTATGGCTGGGCTGCGCCTGTCGGAGCAGCGGTAACCCAAAGAGAAGCGCGAAGAAGATGCTCCAAGCGGCGATGGCAGTTTTTTTCCCGATAGGAAAGCGTATATGGGAGTGCGATGAAGAAACCGTGCCCGGAAACATGATCAAGCCAACAATGCCGGCGACGGCAATCGACGAGAGTTGCCCTACTGCGGTAGGCCATGCGAGTGTAACTGTTGAGGCGAGAACAGCGATGGTTGCGCGTTCACGATCCGGACAGAGCGAGCGGGCCATGCCCCACACAGCTTGGGCAACGACTGCTACGGCGACGATTTTGAGGCCGTGCAACCAACCGGCGTCGGCCGCGCTGGCAAACGCGCCGATCCCAAAGGCGAAGGCGATCAGCGCCAGCGCCGAGGGCATGGTAAAGCCCAGCCACGCGGCGATTCCACCGAGCAGACGCGCGCGGGCGATACCGATGGCGATACTCACCTGACTGCTAGCTGGCCCGGGGAGAAACTGGCAAAGGGCTACGAGGTCGGCGTAGCTTTGCTCATCGATCCATTTTCTCCGCTTTACGTATTCCTCATGAAAATAACCGAGGTGAGCGATGGGACCGCCAAAGGAGGTTAGGCCCAGGCGTGTCGAAACCCAAAGAACCTCGAGAAATGATCCCGGGGTTTGGTCGACGAGCGCGTCTTCGGCGGCAATTTGTCCGGATTCACTCATAATTTGCCGCGGGTATCTCCACTTGCGATTGTCTCATGGTGACAGTCATTTGTCCGACATCTGCCACTTTTGATTGGTGACCGGCGGCACCGTAGGTCGAACAATCTGAATAAATTTGTGCCCCGACTCGTTGTGGCAGCCGTTGCACGCGCTCAAAGTCTCGTCATAGGCTTTTTGAAACTCCCCAGGATTCTTCCGTTTTATCGTTTGCTCCAGTTGAGCAATCTGTGTTCGCAGAACGGCATCCATTACCCCGGAAATTTTTACGCCGTTTTTTTCTGCGTTTAATTTCTTGACCACTTCCATGGTCTCCTCCAGCTCATGGAGCTCGTAGATGGCCAGGTCCCAGTTCGCAGCTTTAGCGGCAAACCAAAGTTTTCCCACGTGCAACTGGATCGTCGTCATATATTCTCCGAGCCCCGGCGCGAGTTCCTTGACCGTGGCAAGCTCCGCTTCCACGCGCTTCAAAGACGCTTGACCGGCCGCGACGACGCCACCGTTAGCAGGGCCGGATTCGCGGAGCCGCCATTCCAAGGTAAGAACTCGAAAAAACAACACTGCGATCAAAATCCCGAAAAGAATTAAGACCCCTGATAGAAAGGCTCTTGCCTTCATACAGATCTCCCGGATAGTCGGACCAAAGCGCCGTTCAAAGAAATCACGATCGGCGGATCACTCGTCTTCCAGCAATTCCCCGAACAGTTCGCTAACTTTCTGCCGCGCCGCGGCCAAGGCTTTTCGTCCAAGAGGAGTCGCTTGATACATTCGCCTCGAGCTTTTGCCCGAACGCTCATTGGTCGATCGCAGGTAACCCTTCCGCTCGAGTCCGTGCAGCAGTGGATAAAGAGTGCCCGGACTGAGCTTGTATCCATGCCTTCCAAGTTCCTCAATGAACCATAAGCCGAACACCGGTTCCTTTGAGGCGTGGTGCAGGATGTGCAGACGGATCAAACCGCCGTAAAGATCCTGATCTCGTCGATCCTGATTCTCCTGTTTTTTTGACTTCTGCATTTCGTTATCGAAATCCGATATAACCCTATCCTCGGTTTCCGTCAAGCAGCGATTCTAAACTCAATTACGCTTCTTTCGGGATGATGGTGGCGCGATCCGATGGGTTGGCTCACAACTCCGGCGCTGCTGCGAATTGGCGCTCTTCCTGCTATGGTTGGGTGGAGGAGTAAAGGCAATGGCAGATATTGGCGGGGAGATATTGACTATCTCTGTTTTGATCCTGGCGAACGGCGTGTTCGCGATGTCGGAAATGGCGGTGATCACGGCGCGCAAGTCGCGGCTGCAGGATTGGGTCAACAAAGGCAACGCCCGCGCTAAAGTCGCGCTGGAGCTGGCGCAAACGCCCAATCGATTGCTCTCGTCGGTGCAGATCGGCATCACACTCATCGGTATCCTGACCGGTGCCTTCGCCGGCCGCGGCGCGGCGGCGTGGTTGGCGGAGTACCTCAAGGTGTTGCCCGGTCTTGACCCATTACCACCAAGAAACCGCTCTGGGCCTGGTGGTACTGATCATTACCTTCTTTTCTCTCGTGATCGGCGAATTGGTGCCCAAACGGTTGGCCATGCGCCATCCCGAAAGCATCGCCACCTGGGTCGCCGTGCCGCTGCGCGGCTTTGCCTGGCTGTCAGCGCCGATGGTGCATTTACTCAGCGCATCGACGGAACTCGTCTGCCGGCTGTTTGGCCGAGCGCCGGCACAGCAGGCGCCGGTGACTCAGGAGGAAATCACGACGTTGGTGCAGCAGGGAGCCGAAGCCGGCATCTTTGAAGAAACCGCGGAGGATATGGTCGATGCGGTGCTCCGTCTCGGCGATAAAACCGCGCGCTCGCTGATGACGCCGCGCACGCAGATCTCCTGGCTCGACCTGGAAAATACCCTGGAACAGGTGTGCGCGAAGATCGCCGAGAGCGGTCACTCGCGTTTTCCGGTGGCCGCCGGCAGTCTCGATAATGTTACCGGCGTGGTCCAGGCGAAGGATTTACTGGCGCATACTCTGGCTGGCAAGGCGATCGATCTCAATGCGCTGATGCAGCAGCCGCTGTTCGTGCCGCGCACCATATCCGCGCTGGAATTGTTGGACTCGTTCAAAAAGAGCAACAAGCATATCGCTCTGGTCGTCGATGAATACGGCGGTATCGAGGGGCTGCTCACCCACCACGACATCCTCGAAGCGATTGCCGGCGATATTCCTATCGGCGAAAAGGCCGCCGATCCAAAAGCGGTGCGGCGCCATGACGGCTCCTGGTTGCTCGACGGCATGTTGAGCGTCGATGAATTCAAGGAAATTTTTCATGTCGAAACCCTGCCGGGAGAAAAGCGCGACGCGTTCCAGACCTTGGGCGGTTTTATCTTTACCCAGATGGGCCGTGTCCCAGCGGTAGCAGAGTCCTTCGAATGGCGCGGCTTACGCTTCGAAATCGTCGACATGGACGGTAAGCGCATCGATAAAGTGCTGGTGCTGTCCAAGGACGCTGTCGACTCCGTCAATGCTGCGCCAGAAAGCGCGTCGCAATCCCAGCCAAAAACACCGAGCGGGATCGGCAATCAGACACCGTGATCGCCGCTCCGGTGATACTGTGGCTAGGAATCTTCTAGTTGCTCGGTTGCTGTGCTTTGATCGACGCGTAGAGGGCGTCGTAGAGAAAAGATGCTTTTTCGACGGTCTCGTGATCGTCGTTGGTGACCAGCGGAAAGCCTTGGGAGATCGTGCGAATTCCCGCCGATTCTTCGGTCAAGTGAGATTCATCGGCAAAGTCGGCGCCGCGCACCATGCGCGCCATTTCCTTGAGCACGGCATCGCTCGAACAGTATTCGCTCACCAGGGCTTCGAAGGAGCAGCGGCCCTGACTGTCTTTATGCGGATAGGTCGCGCCGGGGGCATCGAAGCCTTGGGCCTTTTCACGTTTTTGTACTTCGGCAACGTCCGCCGGCTCGACGAAGATAAATTCGGCCTGGCGGTCGATGAAGCGGCGTATCAGCCAGGCGGTGGCGACCCGATTGACGCGAATCTGTTTGCGCGTGACCCATTTCATTCGATCACCTCAATGAAGGATTGGGTAAAGAATCAGGCCGACTATTCCGGCGACTGAAACAATTACCGGCTCGGGGATTTTATAGCGCCAGAGGACCGCCAGACTGACGATGGCGATCAGCGCTGTTGGCACGTCTTTAATCGCCCGAGCGCCGAGCACCAAGACCGCGCCGGTGATGGCGCCGGTAGCCGCGGCGGTGGCGCCGTCAACAAAGGCCTTGAGTTGCGGGATTGTCTCGATGACGCTTGAACCAGGGCGCGGGAATGATCGTAAAGAAATAGACGGGCAGAAAGATTCCGATGGATGCCATGACGGCTCCCGCCAAGCCGGCAACGAGAAAACCGATGAAGGCGACCGTGATGACAACCGGACCGGGTGTAATCATGGCCACGGCTACGGCGTCAAGGAACTGGTGATCGTTCAACCAGCCGAACTGTTGGACGACTCCCTGCTGCAAGAATGGAATGATCGCCAGGCCGCTGCCGAATACGAAGGCGCCGGCTTTGGTGAAGAACAAAAGAATTTGCACGAGCACGTTGCCGGAACTAGCGGCCGCTCCACTTTGGCGCAGCCAAGCTTCGAGTGACCCAAATCAGTAAACCCAACGCTATGCCGCCGAGCGCCATCAGTATTCCTTGCTTCAACCCCGGCCAGGCGCGCACTAGAAGAACTACAATGCCGGCCAAAATGAAGAATTCCGCCAGCTCGGCCTGAGCCCACAGAGTCACCACGGTGAGCGCGACGAAGATGCCCCAGAGCAGCGGATCGCGCTTGTTGGTGCTGCGGGCGAGCTTGTACGCGGCTATGGCGATGATCGCAATGACCGTCGCGCCGATGGCGTAGAACAACGCTTGCATCCACCACAGTCCGCCGTAGGAGACGTAAACCAGCGAGATGCCAACCACCATTAGAAATGACGGCAGTACGAACGCGATTCCAGCCAAGGTCGCGCCGGCGATGCCGGCCTCGAAATAACCGATGGCGATGGCGACCTGGGCGGCGAGCGGGCCGGGCATGATCTGCGCCAAGGCGAGGGAAAGTTTGTAGGTATCCTCGGTGATACTGCCGCGTTTCTCGACTAAATCGCGGTGCATGAATCCGACCAACGCCACCGGACCGCCAAAACCAAAGGCGCCGAGGTAGAGAAAGTAGCGGACCAGTTCTGCGAGGGTCATGGCCCCGGCTAATAGCACAGGCTGTCTGGACAAGGCCAGTCCCTAGTGGAAAAATCACCGCGGATTTACTAGAGATACTAGCGAGGAGTCATTCACATGCTCAAAGTCATCCCCGTCGAAGAAGCGGTCGGTTTGCCGCTGGCGCACGACATTACCGAAATCATTCCCGGCAAACATAAAGGGCCGGCGTTTCGGCGCGGCCATATTATTCGGCCAGCAAGATGTGTCGAAATTGCTCGATGTCGGCAAAGCGAATATTTACGTGATGGAGTTGGAAAAAGACGAGCTTCATGAAGAGGACGCGGCGCGGCGCCTCGCCAAAGCGGCGGCCGGGACGAATTTGAAACTAACCGATCCGAGCGAGGGGCGGATTAATTTGGTGGCGACCATATCCGGTTTGCTGAAAGTCGATGTCGATCTACTCTATCGCTTCAATTCCTTGGGCGATCTCATGCTGGCGACATTGCCGGGTGACCGCTTCGTTAAAGAAGGCACGGTGGTCGCAGGCACGCGGACAATTCCCGTCACTAGTTAAAGAGATCTCTGATACAACAGGCTGAAGCGCTGTGTAAGGATAGGCCGATTGTCCGACTATTGCCGATGCCGGCTAGGCATGTTCGTCTTGGTGGTGACCGGCAGCGAAGTTTTCACCGGCAGAATCAAAGACGGATTCGGTCCCGATCGTCAGTAAAAAGGTCGGCGAGATGGGTTCGAGCGTTGATTCAGTCGAGTTGTCACCAGACGATCCAGACGTGATTGCCAGCCATATCAAAAATGCCAAGCAGGCGGGCGCCGACGTGATTCTCGTCAGTGGCGGCATGTCCGTGGATCCCGATGATAAGACCCCGGAGGGGATTCGCCGCAGCGGCGCGAAAGTCGAGACTCACGGATTTCCCGTGTTGCCGGGCTCGATGTTCTTGATGGCTTATCTCGGCGAGACGCCGGTGATGGGATTGTCCGGCTGCGTGCTGCACGATCCGTTTACCGCCTTCGACGCGCTGTTGCCGCGCTTGATCGCCGGTGAGAAAATCACGCGCGCCGATATCATGGCGATGGGCCATGGCGGCTTGGCGAAGAAGCATGATCATTGAAGAGAATGGAAAATTGACAAGGGAGAATTGATAATTTCAATTTATCCATTCTTAGTTCAAAAAGAAGAGGTCGTATGGACGTGTTACGAACTTTGAAAGAACGGTGCGATCCGAAGAACGCGGCGTTGATCGTCGTCGATGTGCAGAATGATTTCGTCAGCCCCGACGGCAGCGCAGGCAAGCGCGGTGAGGATTGCAGCGCGGCGCTGGCGATGGTGCCGAATCTGTTACATTTGATTGACGAGGCGCGGCGGATCGGGCTGACGATCGTTTACATTCGCACCACCCATAGCGAGTGGACCGATACGCCGTCGTGGATCTATCGTTCGTCGCAAAAGAGCGGGCTCAGCACTTGCCGGGAAGGGACTTGGGGTGCGGAACTCTATGAGGGTATTTCGCCTTTGCCATCGGAGCGGGTGGTGATCAAGCACCGCTACAGCGCGTTCATCAACACCGACCTCAACACGGTGCTCAAAGCGCGCAATATTCAAAGCGTTCTAGTCTGCGGTGTGGCCACCAACGTGTGCGTCGAAACCACCGCGCGGGACGCCTACATGTACGATTATTACGTGACCATGATCGACGACTGTTCGGCCGCTTATGAAGCGAAGTTACATCTCGGCACGCTCGATAACATGCGCCGTCACTTCGGCCTGGTCGCCTCGTCAAGTGATATCATCGACACTTGGCGCAGATCTGCCCGCCAAACAAGCGCCCGGGCTGTAATACTTCCGCTCGGCATTATTTAATGGGCAATAAAAAAGCCCGGTAGGATATCTACCGGGCTTTTTTTAGTTGACAATACTTTTTCAGTCTACTTCATCATGTCGGCGTTGATACGCTCCAACGCTTCGGCGGGCGGCTGCAAGAAGTCCTGTCCTAACTCCGACAGCGGCGTGTCGCAAAGATTAAGTTCTTCGGCAAATTCCTTGCGGTTGGGATTGTAGTAGATCAAACCGGTGAGAAATTTGCCTTCGGCGATGGCGCCATGGATCGCTTGAATCGCATTGGATTTGCTGGTCGGATCGTAATGCTTGCTGAGTTTATGGAGAATAATGCGCGAGCCGTCGTGCATCGCAACTTCATGGTCCGTGCCCTCGTCGTAGTCGGCCTCGATATTTTCATAGGGCGGCACAAAGTCCAAATCGTGGATCGGATCGAGATGGCCTTTGACGTATTTCAGACTCTTCGTCGATCCCTCGTGGTTGTTAAACGTCACGCAGGGACTGATGACGTCGAGGATCGCGCTGCCTCTATGCGCCAGGGCGCCCTGCACCAGCGGCGTGAGCTGCTTGCGGTCGCCGGAAAAACTGCGGGCGACGTAGGTCGCGCCGAGGGTGATCGCCAACTCGGCCAAATCGATGGCCGGGATATCGTTCACTTTGCCGCCCTTCATCACCGAACCGACATCGGCGGTGGCGGAGAACTGCCCTTTGGTCAGGCCATAGACGCCGTTGTTCTCGATGATGTAGGTGATGTTCACATTGCGCCGCATCATGTGGCAGAAATTGCCGAGGCCGATGGCTGAGGTATCGCCGTCGCCGGAGACGCCGATCGGCAGCAGCGTATGGTTCGCCAAATTAGCGCCGGTCGCCACCGCGGACATGCGGCCATGCACGGCGTTGAAGCCGAAGGATTGGCTTAAAAAATAGGCCGGAGTTTTCGATGAGCAGCCGATGCCGCTGAGTTTGACCACCTTGCGCGGGTCGATGCTGCTTTCGAAATAGGCGCGCTGCACCGACGCGGAAATCGCGTCATGGCCGCAACCCTTGCACATGGTCGACGCCGCGCCGTCGTAATCTTTTTCCGTTAGATTTAGGCGATTCAATTTTGCTTCTGCCATTGTCGTGTCCTTCTATTATTTATTTACTAGGCGGTTTTAGCTGTCTGGGCGGCGTCGAAGATCTGCTTGACGACTTCGCCGGCGCTGACGGGGAGACCGTTGTAGACGAGAATGCTGGTGATCTTGGCACCGAGCAGCGGGTTCTCGTCTTTCATGATCGCGGCCATCTGGGCGTCGCGGTTTTGCTCGACGAGATAGACCGTGTCGTGTTCTGCCAAGAAATCCATCACCTCGCTGGTCAGCGGCAAGGCGCGGATCAGCATATGATTGGTCTTTAAGCCGCGTGCCTTCAAACGGTCGCGGGCTTCGCGCACGGGCTCGTAGCTCGAGCCGTAACAAATAATGCCGGTCTTAACGCCACGCTCTTTTTCAATGATTGGCTTGGGAACAAACTTGCGGGAGGTGTCGAACTTCTTGCGCAGACGATCGAGAATGTACTTATAGTCATGCTCGTCCTCGGAATACTTGGCGTCGGCGTCGTGGCCCGAACCGCGGGTGAAATAGGAGGCCAGGCGATTCACGTTACCCGGCACGGTGCGATAAGGAATGCCATCGCCGTCTTGGTCGAAATAGCGGCGGAATTTCTTCCCTGCTTTCGTCCACTCATCCAAGTCCTGGGCGCTTCAGTCGCTTGCCGATGTCGTAGGGTTCCTGGGTCAGCTTGAGCGGTTCCGACGACCACATGTTCATGCCCAGGTCGAGATCCATGGCGACGAAGACCGGAGTCTGGAAGCGATCGGCGTAATCGAAACTCTGGCGCGCGAGGTCGAAGCAGGAGTTCACGTCATGGGGAATCAGAATAATATGGCGGGTGTCGCCATGGGAAGCGCCGTACATCAATGAAATATCGGCTTGCTGTGTTCGCGTTGGCAGACCCGTAGACGGTCCGCCACGCTGAATGATGAAAAATACGCTGGGAATCTCGGCGTAGTAGGCCAAACCGATGGACTCGTTCATCAGCGACACGCCAGGCCCCGAGGTCGAGGTCATGGAACGAGCGCCAGCCCAACCGGCGCCGACGATCATACCGGCAGAGGCGATTTCGTCTTCCGCCTGGACGATGGCATAAGTCTTTTTGCCATCGATCTGCTTGCGCAGGCGCGGCAAGTAATACTCCATGGCTTCGGCGAGCGAGCTCGAAGGAGTGATTGGATACCAGCAGATTACCGAGGCGCCGCCGTAAATCGCGCCGAGAGCTGCCGCGGTGTTGCCTTCGGTGATGATTTTACCTTTGTTACCGTCGGGAATCGGCTCGAGGTGAGCGATGTTCTGTTTGTAGCCCTGTTCTTTGCAGTATTGATAGCCGGCCTCGATGCAAACCAGATTCGACTCGATAACCGCCGGTTTTTTGCCGAAAGTATCTTCGAGAACCGCCTTGATGACCGACATATCGATGCCGAATAGATAGGCCAAGGCGCCGACATAAACCATGTTGCGCTGCTTGGCGCGCAACGGCGAAGCCGGGACCAGCTTGGCCACGAGCTTGTTCGCCGGAAAGCCGAAGTATTGCACACCGTCGCGCTTTAAAGTTGGCGATAGCGGCGTCGAGTCGTCATATAAAAGTACCCCGCCATCGCGCACGCGATAGATGTCTTTCGCTGCCGTGGTGTCATTGAACATCACCATCACGTCGATGACATCCTTGCGACTCATATAGCCATCGCCGTTGGCGCGAATCTGGTACCAAGTGGGCAGACCCTGAATGTTCGACGGGAACATGTTCTTCGACGAGCAGGGTATGCCCATCTTGAAAATCGCCTTGAACAGAATGTTGTTCGACGACGCGCTACCGGAACCATTTTCGGTGGCGACGCAGATGTTTAAATCATTGATTAACGGTGTCTCCAAAATACAGCCTCCTTAGGACTATTTGGCAGTTCTTCGATTCTAACATAAGCGCGTTGAAAGACAACGATTTACGCCTTCTAGCCGGGGGTGTACTGATCGTCGGTGTCGAGGGCCTGGGCGACTTCCTGCCAACTCCGGCGCACCTGCTCATCGATGTTAAACGCTTGAGCGTATTGGAGAATTTCCGGCATGGCGATCAGACCAAGGAGTTGGTTCGGCGCCTCCTCCACCGGCATATTGCGAATGTCGCGGCGGTACATTTCGGCCAGCACATCGCCCACTAGGGTGGCGCGCGGCATGGCGATCAGCGGCGCGGTCATGACTTGCTTCACCGGCGTGTGCTGGCGATCCATATCCATTGTCGCGACCCGTCTCAGCACGTCGCGCTCGGTGAAGATTCCCGTGGGCGTTCCCGCGGCGGTGACAATTACCGCGGTTAGGCCCTGCTGATTCATCAAATTCACCGTGGTCTGGACCGTTGAGGATTCGTCGACGCTGACGATCGGCGCGGTCGGGATATCGCCCACGGTTCGCGATTCGCTGATTCCCTGGCCCAGTTCTACGGCGATATTGAGAATGCGGCGCATGGAAACGATGCCGATGATCTTACCGTGCCGGCCACGTACCAACAGGTGGCGGTATTTGCCGCGATACATCCTGGCGAAGGCATCGACGATGTGGGTTTCTTCGCGCACAGCCCGAACCGGCGCCGTCATCACTTCCCGTATACTGGCTCGTTTAGCATCGATGGCGGTACCGACGACGCGCTTGAGCACATCCTTCTCGGTGAAGATCCCCACCGGCACCTCGTCATCGGTGATGATGAGACGCCCGACATCCTCGGCGACCATTGTGGCCATCACGCTGTCGACCGTCGCGGAAACCTTTGCTTTGACCAGGTCCGTGGTCATGATCTCGCTGACTTTGTTGGACAGCATGGAGTACCTCCCGAATTATTGACGACGCTATAGCGCACCCGGAGACTTCAACAATCGCCCAAACGACTATATCACTCTTGCAATGGGCGGGCACAAGAATTATTGCCTAGGAGCCAGCGAGCATTGCGGGCTGGCTTGGCAGCATGTTAGATTTCTTTTGCTTTCAGGGAGGCCAAGGAGTCCATGAGCCGCAGAGAACCGGAGTCCGAACATGGGGTGGTCACCGAGACCAAGAAAAAGGTCAAACGGCCGCCGCTCTATAAAGTATTGCTGCATAACGACGATTACACTACTAAGGAGTTCGTCGTGCAGGTTTTGCAGTATGTCTTTCACAAGGAGCAGACTGAAGCGTTGCAGATCATGCTCCACGTTCACAAAAAAGGCATCGGCGTCGCCGGTGTCTATACTTATGAGATCGCAGAGACTAAAGTCACGCTGGTCGAAAACCTGGCGCGCCAGCATGAATATCCACTGAAGTGCACGTTGGAAGAGGCGTAAACAATGATTAGCAAAGATCTCGAAGCGACGCTTAACGGCGCTCTCAAGGAAGCCAAAACCCGCCGACATGAATATGTCAGCCTGGAGCACCTGCTGTTCGCTCTGCTGCGCGACAAAGACGGTAAAAGCACGATCCTCGCTTGCGGCGGCGATCTCGAAAAACTCCACAAGTCACTGGAAGAGTTTTTCGATGGGCAGATGGAAACGCTGCCCGCGGGCATCGACCGCGATCCGCAGCAGACTTTAAGCTTTCACCGGGTGCTGCAACGCGCGCTCATTCACGCGCAGTCGGCGGAGCGCAAGGAAGTCAACGGCAGTAATGTCTTGATCGCCATGTTTCGCGAGCCCGACTCCTACGCGGTTTACCTCTTGGAAGAGCAAGGCATCACGCGCTTCGATCTTGTCAATTACGTTTCCCATGGTGTGTCGAAGATCGGCGGCGATGAGGAGCCGGCACCCCAGGGGGATGACGAGGAACATGACCATGAAGAGGGCGACCGTCCGGCGCGACGGGTCAATCCGCTGGAAGCGTTTACCGTCAATCTGGTCGAGAAAGCGAGCCGGGGCCATATCGATCCCCTGATCGGCCGCGCCGACGAGGTCGAAAGAACCATTCATGTGCTGTGCCGGCGGCGCAAGAACAATCCAATCTATGTTGGCGACCCCGGCGTGGGAAAAACCGCCATCGCCGAAGGGTTGGCGCTGAAAATCCATCATGGCGAAGTTCCCGACGCGCTCAAGAGCGCGGTGATCTATGCCCTCGACATGGGCGCTTTGTTGGCCGGAACCAAGTTTCGTGGCGATTTTGAGGCGCGCCTAAAAGGCGTGCTCAACGGACTCAAAAAGCATCCCGACTCGATCCTATTCATCGACGAGATCCACACCATCGTCGGTGCCGGAGCGACCAGTGGCGGCTCGATGGATGCTTCCAATATTCTCAAACCTGCCTTGGCGTCGGGTGAATTGAAATGCATCGGCTCGACCACTTATCACGACTACAAAAGCTATTTCGAACGCGACCGCGCCTTGGCGCGCCGGTTCCAAAAGATCGAAGTGCCGGAACCGAGCCACGAAGAAGCGATTAAGATTCTTGAAGGGCTAAAACCGCACTACGAGAAGCATCATGGCGTGCACTACAGCGCCGGGGCGATTCGCGCCGCGGTAAAACTTTCCGCCAAGCATATCAATGACAGATGCCTGCCCGACAAAGCGATCGACGTGATCGACGAGATCGGCGCCGCGGTCAAGATTCAACCGGCAGATAAACGTCGCAAGTCCATCGGTCCCAAAGATATCGAGAAAATGGTCGCCAAGATCGCCAAGATACCGCCGCGCAGCGTGTCGTCGTCGGACAAGGAGCAGTTGCAGACGCTGGAGCGTGATCTCAAGCTTGTGGTCTTCGGTCAAGATCCCGCCATCGACATGTTGGCGAGCACGATCAAGCTTTCCCGGTCAGGACTGGGCCATCCGGAGAAACCGATCGGCTGTTTTCTCTTCGCTGGTCCGACTGGCGTCGGCAAAACCGAGCTGGCCAAACAGCTGGCTAAAACCATGGGCATCGAGTTTCTTCGCTTTGACATGAGCGAATACATGGAAAAACACACCGTGTCGCGTTTGATCGGCGCACCGCCGGGCTACGTCGGCTTCGATCAGGGCGGGTTGCTGACGGACGCGATCAACCGCAATCCTTATGCGGTGTTGTTGCTCGATGAAATCGAAAAGGCTCATCCGGATTTATTCAATATCTTGCTCCAGGTCATGGATCACGCGACCTTGACCGACAACAACGGCAAGAAGGCGGACTTCCGCAACATTGTCCTGATCATGACTACCAACGCCGGGGCGCGCGAAATGAGCGGCACGCCGATCGGATTCGGCGACCGCACCAACATCGGCAAGGGCAAAGAAGCGATCGAGAAGATGTTTACCCCCGAGTTTCGCAACCGGCTCGATGCCATGATCACCTTCAACTCGCTGAACCAGGAAAATATCGAGCGGGTGGTCGATAAGTTCATCATCGAACTCGATCAGCAGTTGAACGAACGCAAGGTCTTCCTCGAACTCACTAATCGAGCACGCCAGTGGTTCGCCGAGCGTGGCTACGACCCGACTTTTGGCGCGCGGCCAATGGCGCGGCTGATTCAGAACGAAATCAAGCGCGTCCTGGCCGACGAAATCCTTTTCGGCAAATTGCAAAACGGCGGTAAGGTCGAAGTCGACGAGCAAGACGGCAAGCTGACGTTTTCTTACACGACGACGGTGGAGTCGACGCCAGTACCAACCCCGGCATAGACCGGTCGGCGATTTCTGATCGCGCGATTTCGCTTACTCGTGCGCCGGCTTGTTCATGGACCATTCCATTCTCACGTTCTTTCTGGCGCTCTTTGCTATTCAATTCGCCATTGAGTTTGGGCTCAACGAGCTTAACCTCCGCCATGTTGAAGCCAGCTCCGCCAAAAAAGCGATTCCTGAAGCTTTCCACGGCAAAATCGCCCCGCAAGATTACGCAAAATCTGTCGAGTACACACTGTCCAACGGCCGGTTTCAGCGCTGGTCTGAAATCTACGGCAGTGCCGTTTTGTTAATGGTGCTGCTGAGCGGCATACTTGGCGTGGTCGACCGGTGGTCGGCTTACTGGGCGAGTAGTTTCTCGTTGGGCGGCTATGGCCAAGGAATTATTTTCTGCTGCGCTGTCGGCGCGCTCCTCACCCTAACGGCGCTGCCGACCGAGCTCTATTCGACCTTTGGCATCGAGGCTAAGTTTGGCTTCAACAAAACCACCGTCGGGCTTTACCTGAGCGACAAACTCAAAGGACTCGTCTTAGGATTGCTAATCGGCGTGCCCTTTTTGCTGGTGGTGTTGTGGTTGATGGATATCATGGGGCGGGCTTGGTGGCTTTGGGTTTTTGCCTTTATCTCGGCATTTCAACTGTTGATGATCGTGATTTTCCCAACCTTCATTGCGCCTTGGTTCAACAAGTTCGAGCCGCTCAAAGAAGGCGAGCTGCGCCAGCGCATTTTAGCTTTGGCGGAGCAGATCGGCTTCAAGACCAGCGGCATTTACTCGATGGACGGCTCCAGGCGCTCGGCCCACTCCAACGCTTATTTTACCGGCATCGGTAAAGCGAAGCGCATCGTGCTGTTCGACACGCTCATCGACCAGATGTCGACCGCTCAAGGACTGGCCGTGTTGGCCCACGAGATGGGCCACTACAAAATGAAACATATTCACCGCATGCTACTGGTGCAGACGGTTTTTCTTATCGGCGCTCTCTACATCCTCAGTTTGTTGATCGCTTACCCACCATTTTTTGCCGCCTTCGGTCTGGCACCGTCCAACCGCGGCGCGCTGGTGTTGTTTTCGCTGGTCGCCGGTCCCTTTACCTTTTACTTGGCACCATTCATGAACCGTCTGTCGCGCAAGCATGAATATGAAGCCGACCGCTTCGCCGTAAACACCCTGCGCGATGGTACGGCGATGGCAGAAGCGCTGATCAATTTGACGGTGAAGAATCTGTCGAACCTGACGCCGCATCCTTGGTATTCCGCATACCACTACTCCCACCCAACAGCGGTTGAGCGGATCAATGCGATTCGGCAGTTGTCGGTCTAATACCGCATTACCTTTCCGTCAGTTAGCGATAACCTCTCCCTAGGCATAAACACCAATTTCTGCGTCCATTGGCGGTTTGGACTTCTTTACGGTTCAATTAAAGCCGAATCCAAGGTGGGTCGCCCAGGACAAGATACACCCATAAATTGTTGGGGCATTACTGATAAAAATTCGGTTTTTTGCGGAGTTCGTCTCTCAACGTAAGAATTTAAATCTGTCAATTTTTTTAAAATTGAGTTATATAAATATTGGGAGAATCTAATGGCACGAATCATCGTTGTAATCACTACCGTTGTTGTCTTACTGACGGGCCCAGCACTTGCTGCTGAGCCGCTGACATGACAAGCTAACAAATCAACCATCTTGGACCGGTATCTACGTCGGTGGCCATTTGGGTTACGGTTGGGATCGGGCCGTTTGGACAAGCATCAGCGCACCATCGCCAGTTGTCGACTATAGTCAGGGAGCCCGCATTACCTCGCACCCGATTAGTGGCGTGTTCGGCGGTGGCCACCTAGGTGTCAATTATCAACTTGGATCGCTGGTTTTCGGGATCGAACCCGCATATTCCGCTGGCCATTTTCACGATGGGTCGAGAAGCAATACCGGGTCGGGCGACGATGAGTATACCACAAGGATCAATCACCTATTCTCAACCGCTCTGCGAGCCGGTTATGCGACCGATAAATGGCTGACATATCTCAAAGTTGGCTACGCCTCCGGTAGCGTCAAGACACGTTTGGTTGATACCGTCGGTGTAGAACAAGGTGATGGAAGGAGCTCCGAACGCCACCATGGATTCGTCATGGGGCCAGGAATCGACTTCCGAGTCACACCCAACATCATTCTAGGAACCGAATACAATTACTTAGGCCTTGGTTCGGCAAAGCACTCTGTGGGCGGTTTAGGTAGTGGTCTCGGCCCCGTCATCAACAAAGTTGATCTCCAAGGGATGCATCAAGTTACCGTTCGGCTTAGTTACCTATTCGGTTGGTAGGAATCGCAAAAACCACGACCGTTCACTGAACTTGCACGTACAAAAATAGCTAACGGTGGGTGAAAACATGTGCAAGACCGAAGCAGAAAAATAGTCGGGGCGAGCGGATTTGAACCGGACCGATAAGAAACGGGGCAGTATGTAAAAGCGCCTGTAACTTACAGCAGTTACCACGCTTACATCGTTTATGGCGTGCCGATGCTCTTGGCTAATAGTCCCGACTAACGCCCATCAATTCCCGCAAAAACTGAAACGGTTTCGTTTGCCCCAGACGCATAGGTGCCCCGCTCCGTTCCCACGCGCTCTACTAGCGATGCGCCAAGCGCGGGTCGTTCTTAACTACGTTTACCGCAGTAGGGACCCTATCAGATTTGAGTTCTCTATTTCGTTTTTCCGCAGAGTCTCGATCACGCAACATCCCCCGGCAAAAATATTCAAGTTTCGATTTCCCTGGTGCCTGGTTGTGCTCGCTGTGCTTTGATGGTTTGGGCACGCGACGGGCACAGTAAAGCACCAAAAGGATTGAATCCATTTTCGGGTGACTTAATCCCGCGAGATTGGACTGTAGCGTACAGTTCAGTCCTAAAATGGCACGAGGGCTTCGCGTTTCTAAAACGCGAATCAATGGAATCGTATGAGGGCATGTTGCACATTTTTACTTCATCGCTATAGTGACGACGGCCATGCCGTTATCATGTGAATGGTACCCATGATCGCGGCTTGGCATTCCCCCCTACTTTCTATTGTCCGCTGTGTGCTTCCCAGCGGCTCCGTCGACTTCGTAACCTCTAATACGATTTCCGTGCAAGCCCTACCCGTCAAGAATTTCTACCATACGTCACGACACGCCGGATCCTGAAACTCCTCGAAAGTACTTGATTGGCATGGCTATTGGTTAGTCAAGTTTGCTCATGGTATAAGCGTGGATGATGGCTAAGCGGGCTGGCCCACCCCCCTCACGTGCAATCTGAGGGTAGCTGCGTGGCGCAGAGATATTCGTCATCTAACCACAAGTGCTTGTGAATGTTCAACAATCAGTGGCGAATCGGCGAGTACAATGATGTGTAGGGGCACGGCATTCCGTGCCCCTACAAGCTGTCCCGTATAGCGAGATCCTATGGGCGATATTGCAATCCGAGTAAAGAACCTCTCCAAGCGATATGAGATTGGCGCGGCTAAATTGCGCTATGATACTTTGCGAGATCAGATGGTGGATGGCTTAAAGACGGTTTTTCAACGTAGCGGTCACCCTTGTCGGGGCACGGAAACCATTTGGGCCCTCAAAGATGTCTCTTTCGAAGTCAAAGAAAGTGAAGTGGTCGGCATCATTGGTCGTAACGGCGCTGGGAAAAGTACCCTGCTTAAGATCCTTTCTCGCATCACCGAGCCGACAATCGGCTATGCAGAAATTTACGGCCGGATGGCGTCTCTTCTGGAGGTGGGCATCGGCTTTCATCCCGAGCTAACCGGACGAGAAAATATATATCTCAATGGCGCCATTTTAGGAATGAAAAAAGCCGAGGTCGCCAGCAAGTTTAACGACATCGTGGATTTCGCGGAGACGGCGAAGTTCATCGATACACCCGTGAAGCGCTACTCCAGTGGTATGTATGTGCGTCTCGCATTTGCTGTCGCCGCGCATCTGGACCCGGAGGTTTTGATTGTTGACGAGGTGCTGGCGGTGGGAGACGTGGAGTTCCAAAAGAAATGCGTTGCCAAGATCCACGATCTGGCTAAAGGGCAGGGCCGAGCCATTTTGTTCGTGAGCCACAATTTAGACGCAATCCAACGGCTGTGTTCTAAATGTTTGCTGATCGAAGACGGCAGGTTGGTTGCCAATGGCGACACGGCTAGTATTGTTGCACGTTACTTATCTCATCACGGCTACAAAGTAGCGCCCAATGAATGGATCGAGCTGACTCAGATGAGCCGTACCGGCAGCGGACAGGTGCAGTTTGTGGCGGCTCAATACACAAGTTTTAATGACGCAGTGGCCTACAGTCCCTATGCGGACGGCCCGCTGGAATTCTGTCTGGCTATTGAATCCGATGAAGACCGTACGGTGGGTAGCCTAGCTGTAACGCTATATTCCCTTTCCGGCACTAAGCTGGTCAATGCAGATACCGTTCGCCTTGGTCAGACGGTAAGGCTAAAAAAAGGCCGCAACTTAATCAAATTAAGGATTAATAACCTCCATCTCAATCCTGGCCGCTATGTCACGGGATTGTGGCTATCTAATCCGATGGGATCGACGGTAACCGGCGGTGAGTACGATCATATTCAATCTGCCTTTGAAATCGACGTGGTTCAACATTCATTCGGTGGGTTTGGGAGCGCCCCCGACGCGGACGGGTTTGTCCATTGTCAGTTCGAGGTCGTGGAAGCCGATTAGATCGGGGGACTTTAATGCCCACCTTGCAGCAGGATTTTTCGGGCGCACGCGAGTCTTGCCGGACCATACCGCAAGCTCCGGCCATTGCCCTCCTACCGTGGGGCAACGTGTTGGAAGATTTTTTGGATATGATCGGAATTTCTTTGGAAACTTTCTGCAACGAGTTCACTGGTAGCTGGATGTTCGGCTACTCTGAGGCTCTGCGGCAGGTCGGATTGCGAACGGTGTTGATATGTGTTTCGGCCGGGGTAACTGTTCCCTCGCGCGTTATCCACGTCCCCACCGGGGCAACGATTTGTCTGTTGCCAGTTTCAAAGACTTATCGCCGCATTCGAGCGAAAATGGCTAATCCATACGGCCGCAGTGTTAAGCAGGTTTTCGGCGAAATTCAGCCTAGAAAAATCTTTTTGCTTCCGGCTTTGGCGGCACTGAAAGAGGTGGCGCCGTACTTAACCACGCCGCTACGACTGGTTGCCCACGAAATACGACATGAACGCTGCATCGCTATTCTGTGTCAAGAATACGAATATCCCCGCTTCGACCTCAGTGTTCTCCTGGGGCGCTGGATGAAATTGCCGGTGTTCGCAACCTTTCAAGGAGGCGACTATCAGAGAGGCAGGATCGAGCATTATTTACGCCCGCATGCGTTGCGCGGTTGCGCCGGGCTCATCATTGCGACACAAGGGGAGGCTCGAAGGGTGCAGGCCGAGTACGGTCTATCTGCAGCTAAGCTAAAGCAAATTTTCAACCCGATAGACTTACAGATATGGCGACCCATGGACCGCGGTGAAGCGCGGGCTGCACTCGGAATTCCCATTGACGCTCGAGTGGCTGTGTGGCATGGACGCGTCTCCATCTGGCAGAAGGGGCTGGACATCTTATTGGAAGCATGGGATCAGATTTGCCGTCAAGGGATAGACCGAGACCTGCGGTTGCTGATCGTAGGAACTGGTAACGATTCGGACAGACTTCACCGGCGCATCACCGAATTGCAGGTAAGCGGCGTTGTTTGGTTGGATGAATTCATAAATGATCGCAATGTAATTCGGCGCTACCTTTCGGCGGGCGACGTCTATATTTTCCCGTCCCGCCACGAGGGCTTTCCGGTAGCGGTGATCGAGGCCATGGCATGTGGCCTCCCGGTTGTCGCTACTGAGGCCCAAGGAATTCCCGATATCCTAATGGGAGGTGAGCTTTCGGGCGGATTGGTTGTCCCGCAGGAAGACTCCGTGGCTCTGGCTCATGCTCTCGGTCGCGTTCTAGAGGACGGGGCCTGGAGTCGCGAGCTCGGTCGCCGTGCCAGGCACCGAGCGGAGACCAGCTTCTCTCATAACACGGTCGGGCAGCAACTGCGCGATTTCCTCACGCTGCATTGAGATGGATTCATATAATGCGCTCATGATCGCCCTTGCCGCGATCTTGGCCGGTACACAGATTACCTATTTCTATGATGAAGACACGCCATGGCCCGTGCGAGTTTGTGCGGGCGCTTGCATAGGTTTTGCGGAACTCGGGTTGATCGGGTTCATTTTTGCCTTGGTTCTTGGTCTCGGCCCGCTCTGTCTATATCTCACCACAGTCACGCTCCTTGTCCCAGTCGTCATATTCAGGCTACAAAGGTACAGAGCGCGGTCGCTCTTGTTCTATGTCCCTTTTGCATTGTGTTTTATCGTTCCAAATCTGGTTAGGTCTCCCCCTGGAGATGGGATGGACTGAAAGTGATGTTGTTTTGGTATCTTGCTTCAGTGCCATGGATTGCTCTCTCGTTAGCAAGACTGTGGAGAGGAAATGGTTTGACTCGCCTAGCAGCCATGGGGCTCTTCGTCTCACTCATTGCCGCGGGAAGTCTAGATGTTTGGCGCGGCATTTCCGACGCGGCGAAACAAAGACTTTATAATCGAGATGCCATGGCGTTCGCGGACAGCATCGTGAAACATACTCACGCGCGCGCGCTCATTCTTCACGCGCCCTATTACAATGACGTCGTCTTTTTGACCGGCAGCGCTCGGTAGTGGGCAACACGGACCATCTTTTTTCTCATGGTTTGGACTACAGCTCGAGCGCCGACGACGTGAAACGCATGTTTGCTGGCGGGCCCGATGCCGATGCGTTGATGAGACACTATCGGGTTGAGTACGTCGTCATCGAACCGGTGGATGATTCTGCGTTGCCATTCAATAATCGCTCATTCACGATCAACAAAGAGTTTTTTACTCGTTATCCCGTCATCGCAGAATTGGGAGCATATCGTCTCTATGAAATTAGCCGTCCCGGAGAAGACTCCCCGGCGTCTGTTACGGGGCGCAGCGGTATATGAATACAATCCCGGCACGTGGGAACCATAATCGCCTCGGGCAGATTCCCTATGATGAGGTCACTTTTCATTCTCACTCCTTCGCCGATCGCGCAGGACGGCTGTTTTGGTGGCGCGGAGAATTATATCGCGGGATTCGCTCTGAATCGGCGCCGATTTTTAGGCAACTTTTCCGGGATGGTATTATTCAAAGGCTGGTTGACGGAGGGCTTCTCATCGAAACTTTGCCCACGTCATTGAAGATCGATGACTATGAGATGGTGGTACGGCACCGACATGTGCCTTTTGCCTCGTATCCCGAAGAGTGGTGTCCTGCAATGCTCAAGGTTGCCGCTCTGACCCAAATCGAGCTGCTTAAGGAACTTGCAAAACACGGATTTACTCTAAAGGACGCCCATCCTTGGAACATTTTGTTTGATTCATGGAAACCTGTCTATGTAGATATTTCTTCCATCGTGCCTATCACCGACAACGCTGCCTGGTGCGGACATGATGAGTTTTGCCGGTTCTACCTTTATCCTTTAATGCTGATGGCGCATGGACAGGATCGCATTGCACGGCGTCTTTTACCCGAGCTTGACGGTATATCAGAAGCAGATGTATCAAAGTTAACGGGCTCGACGTTTGGTTTTGGTTCGATATTCAAACCGATTGGTTACGCAGCATCGGTTTTAAATCAACGATTGTTTCAATCGTGGCGAAAGCTGCTGGTTCATACCCGACCGGCCTTGGTTCTCAAAGAATCCCGCAGTCAGGCATCTTATTTGACGTCTCTGGAGCAATTAAATAGTGAGGTAGAAAAGATCAGCTTGCCTTCTGTTAACAGTGAAGAAGCAATTCAGGAGGGCAATACGATTCCGCTGCCTTCGCTCCAAGATGACTGGACGGAACCGCAACGCAGTCTGCACAAATTCTTCAATGAGCTTCGGCCTGCTTCGGTATTGATGATCGGGAGCGACATGGCCTGGTATTGCAAACAAGCCGCCGCTTTCGGCAGTAGGGTCGTTTCATTTGATACAAATTTAGTCCGCGTCACGCAACTTTACTATGAGGCTCGGAGCAGAAAGCTGCCGATAATTCCTTTGGTGATGGACTTCACAGATCCTACTCCATCTCGCGGTTTATCCAGCCACTGGGCGATCGCGGCTACTGAGCGCTACCAATGCGACATGGTCCTGGCTTTAGGATTGGTGCATCAGATCGTGTTTAAACGCTGCCTCAATTTTGAACAGATTGGACAAGGTCTCGCGCTGTTTTCGAAGAGATGGTTGGTCGTGGAGTTTGTTCCAGTCGAAGATCCCGAGCTGGGGCAATGGGAATCGAACAGGTTCTCGTGGTATACGCTCGACCACTTTATGCACAGCCTTCAAAAATGGTTTCCCAGTATATCTATTTTGCTTTCACACCCACAGCCGCGCGTCCTGCTCCTATGTGAGAAATAGCGATTTATGTGTGCGGTACCGCCTGTGTCTTCACCAAATCTACCCCTAAGCGACAAGCCGTTGGTATCGGTCATTATTATCTTTTTGAACGCGGAGAGGTTCCTTGAGGAGGCGATCGAAAGTGTGCTGAGCCAGACTTTTGCGAACTGGGAACTGCTCTTGGTGGACGATGGTTCCACCGACGGCAGCACCGAGATTGCACGAAGCTATAGCGAGAATGAATCAGGCAAGGTGGGTTATCTTGAGCATGACAGACACGAGAATCGGGGCATGAGCGCTTCGCGCAATTTAGGCATTCGATATTCCAAAGGCAAGCATATTGCCTTCCTAGATTCGGACGATGTTTGGCTGCCGCACAAGCTAGAAAGACAGGTGGCAATTCTCAATGCCCACCCGGAAGCCGGAATGGTTTATGGTGGGAGTCAGTATTGGTATAGTTGGATGGGCAGTGCAGAAATTGCGGAACGTGATTACGTGCTGAAGCTTGGCATTCAACCTAATTCTCTCGTGAAGCCACCCACGTTGCTTACTTTGCTTTTGGAATCGAAGGCCCCTACTCCGTGTCCTTCCGACATACTGCTAAGCCGCGAGACAGTACAAAATGTCGGAGGATTTGAAGAAAGTTTCCTAGGTCCATACCAGTTGTTTGAGGATCAAGCTTTTTTGTCCAAAGTATACCTTCAAACTCCTGTATTCGTATCCGGCGAGTGTTGGGATCGATATCGGCAGCATCCCGATTCATGCGTTTCCGTAGCAAATGCAACGGGGCAAAAATACAATGCTGGGATATTTTTCATTCGTTGGTTGGAAGGGTACTTGTCCGCAAAGGGCATCACGGATATCGGCGTCTGGCAGGCTCTGCGGAAAAAGTGCTGGCGCTATAGGCACCCGAAGCTCTACTCTCTGCTGGCACAAGTTCGCGGTTGGACAACGCAGCCGAAAGAAGGACTAAAATCCCTAGCGCGACAGACACTGCCCGCATATCTACAGGTTTGGCTCCAGTCCCTTTGGCGTAGAGACCCAAACGACCATCCTGTTAATCGCCGCTAGAGAGATCACAGGATTGCTAGACGCTGAGCACGGTTATAGCTAGCGCAAATGCTCGAATCCCAGCCATCTCTCGTATCGGTCATTATACCTTGCCATAATCAGGCAAAATTTCTGAGCGAGGCGATTGGCAGCGTTTTAAATCAGAGTTATTCGGCCTTTGAGATAGTTGTAGTGGACGATGGATCGACAGATGCCACCTTCGAAGTTGCTACTCGTTATCGGGAGGTTCGTTGCATCCGACAGACAAATCAAGGAGTATCTGCGTCCCGTAACGCCGGCCTCGGCGCGAGCAAGGGCAATTATCTGGTGTTCTTGGATGCCGATGACCGCCTGCTGCCCCGCGCTCTCGAAATCGGTCTGGAATGCCTGGACGCTCATCCGGAATGCGCATTCGTCTACGGCCACCTTCAATTCATTGCATCCGACGGTTTGCCTTCTCCGACGCCAAAGCAAGTTCGCGTAGAGAAAGATCATTGTCTCCAGCTGTTACAAAGTGACTTTATATGGACACCGGGGG
>CAVXEP010000023.1:0-37521 GCA_963760795.1 uncultured delta proteobacterium | reverse complement strand
GTTACCGCTCGCTGCTCACGGTGCCGTTGTTGCGCGAACAGCAGATTATGGGCGGCCTGACGGTGTGGCGGCGACAAGTGGGCGAGTTCGAACCGGATGTGATTAATCTACTGCAAACTTTCGCGACGCAATCGGCTCTGGCGATCCACAACGCGCGGCTGTTCCGCGAGATCGGCGACAAAAACCGTGAGATCGAAGCGGCCAATCGCCACAAGTCCGAATTTCTCGCCAACGTGTCGCATGAGCTGCGCACGCCGCTCAACGCGATCATCGGCTTCTCGGAAGTGCTGCTGGAAAAATACTTCGGCGAGTTCAACGACAAGCAAAATGAATATGTCGACGACATTCTTTCCTCCGGGCGCCATTTGCTATCGTTGATCAACGACATCCTCGATCTGTCGAAGGTCGAAGCCGGGCGCATGGAGTTGGAGGTGACGACGTTTCACCTGCCCGACGCCATCGACAACGCCATGTTACTGGTGCGCGAGCGCGCCAGCCGTCACGGTATCAAACTCGACCAGGAGATCGACGAGCGCTTGGGCGACTACACCGGCGACGAGCGCAAGATCAAACAGATCCTCGTCAACCTGCTGACCAACGCGGTAAAGTTCACGCCTGAGGGCGGGCAGGTGAAGGTCGAGGCGAGGTTGGGCGACAGCGCGGTGATCCTGTCGGTCGTCGACACCGGCATCGGCATCGCCAAGGAAGACCAAGAAGCGATCTTCGAAGAGTTCCGTCAAGCCAGCGGCAACTACGCGCACAAGCGCGAAGGGACGGGTTTGGGTTTGACGCTGACGAAACGTTTCGTCGAAATGCACGGCGGCAAAATCTGGGTCGAAAGCGAAGTGGGCAAAGGCAGCACTTTTACATTTACGCTGCCAATTCAATGAGTGTGGCAGCTCAGTTTGCTGTTGGAGGTGTTCACCACGAAGGACACGAAGGGCACGAAGGTAAGAGTAATACGATAGTGAAGTTTGATGAATTATCGAACAAGGTGATTGGTTGTGCGATTGAAGTGCATCGCCAGCTCGGGCCTGGTTTGCTTGAATCGACTTACGAGCAGTGCTTGGCTTACGAGCTGAACCAGGCAAATATACCGTTTAAGCTTCAGGTTGAACTACCTGTTAAATACAAAGAGATCAGGCTCGACTGTGGATATCGAATCGACCTGTTAGCTGATGACCGGATGATTGTTGAACTGAAGAGCGTCGATCAATTGCTCAAGATTCATGAAGCGCAAGTTTTGACCTACATGAAACTTACTGAAGTCGGAGTCGGGCTTTTGATCAACTTTAACGTTGATGTCTTGAGAAAGGGCATTAGAAGATTTGTTCTCTGAACCTTCGTGTCCTTCGTGACCTTCGTGGTGAATAATCTCGAAGTATTGAGCGCAACGTTACGTCACACTAGAGAGGAGAGCCTCGTGGCTGGCGAATTAATTCTAATCATCGAGGATAACGAGAAGAACCGGAAGTTGTGCCGCGATGTGTTGCAGGTGAAAGGGTACCGGACCATCGAGTCGGAGACTGCCGAGGTGGGGCTCGATTTGGCGCGCAGTGAATCACCGGCGCTGATTCTGATGGACATTCAGCTGCCGGGCATGGACGGCATCACGGCGATGAAGCAGTTGAAGGCCGATGCGCAGACGCAGAGCATCCCGATCATCGCGATCACCGCATCGGCAATGACGAATAATCGGACGGCGATGTTGGCCGAAGGCTTCGACGGCTATCAAACCAAGCCGATCACGTTGAAGGACTTTTTCGCTGAAGTGGAACGGGTTCTAGGGGAGAATCGTAAGGCGTGAGTGGTAAGGGGTTAGGCGATCGGAGGGAGATTCTCGCGCAAAGGCGCAAAGGACGCCAGGTAAGCTTGGCAAGATCGTAAAACGTGAAAAGTCGCCGGGCGGATCCCCTCACTCCTGACTACTTACTCCTTACTAATTTTCTACAATGAATACACCCTGCCAAAATTCTCGTCGTTGACGATACGCCGCGCAATGTGAAGCTTCTGGCCGATTTGCTGGGCGTGAAGGGCTATGCGGTGATTACGGCTGCGTCGGGACGGGAGGCGTTGCTGAAGATCGATACAGAGCCACCGGATTTAGTTCTTTTAGACGTCGTCATGCCCGAGATGAGCGGCTATGAGGTTTGCCTGACGATTCGCAATAATCCGGCGACGGCGATGCTGCCGGTGGTCATGGTCACGGCGCTCGATCCCAGTGTCGAACGGGTGAAAGGCATCGACGCGGGCGCCGATGATTTTCTTACCAAGCCGATCAATCAATCGGAGCTGCTGGCGCGGGTGAAGTCGCTGCTGCGCGTCAAAGAATTGCATGACATGGTGCAAGTGCAAGCGGCGCAATTAGCCGAGTGGAACAAGACGCTGGAATTGCGCGTTCAGACGCAAGTGGAACAACTGGAACGATTGGAACGGCTGAAACGATTCTTCTCTCCGCAGCTCGCCGAATTGATCGTCGCGGGCGGCGCCGACGATCCGCTCAAGACCCACCGGCGCGATGTGACAGTGGTGTTTCTCGACCTGCGCGGCTTCACGGCGTTCGCTGAAACCGCCGAGCCCGAGGAAGTAATGGGCGTGCTGCGCGAATATCACGCGGCCATGGGCCGGTTGATTATGGAGCACGAGGGGACGCTCGAGTGTTTCATCGGCGATGGCATGATGGTGATTTTCAACGATCCGGTGCCGGTGCCTAATCCGCAAGAGCGCGCGGTCCGCATGGCGCTGGCGATGCGCGAGTGCAATGAGGAATTGTCCGGCAAATGGTCGAAGCTCGGTTACGAACTCGGCTTCGGCGTCGGCATCGCCCAAGGTTACGCGACCATCGGTGCTATCGGCTTCGAGGGACGCTGGGACTACGGCTCCATCGGCACGGTTTGTAACCTGGCTTCGCGCCTATGCGGCGAGGCCAAGCCGGGGCAGATTTTGCTACCGCAACGGCTTCTCGCTAGTATTGCTGATCTCGCCGAGGTCGAATCGATCGGCGAGTTATCATTGAAGGGGTTCCAGCGCGCGGTTGTTGCTTACAACGTTCTGGGGCTCAAGGAATAGGGACGTAAGGCGTGAGGGGTAAAGGGACAAGGTGAATTGCAAAGTTCAAAGCACGAAAGCGGCCCCGCGGACCCAAGCACGAAGCTCGAAAAAAATTCAAATGACCCAAAATACAGAAAGCACGAAACAAATTTAATTTGGATTCCGCGTTTTGGATTTTCCGAGTTTGATAGTTATTTGAGTTTGTTTCGGATTTAGGATTTCGATATTCGGATTTCGTATTTGATTGGCTATGGTTCAACCTCGTAACGCCTCCACTGTTGTTCTTTTGCGGCCCGATGAAATGGGTGGTTTCGATATTCTCTTAACTCGCCGGCCGGAAACCATGCGTTTTCTTGGCGGCTTTTATGTTTTCCCCGGCGGGACGGTGCATCGCGATGATTTCTCTCCAGAGATGCTGCGGCGTTGTCGGCGTTTGTCCGGTACGACGGCGCGGCAGATTCTCGGCAACCATCACGAACCGGATGAAGCTATCGGCCATTGGGTAGCGGTGGCACGGGAGCTGTTCGAGGAAGTCGGAATTCTCCTCGGCGTGAACGAATCCGGTGAGGCTTTTTATCCGATTGACGCAGATACCCAGCAGCGGGTGGAGCAAAAACGTCAGGCGATGGTAAAAAAGCAGCTGGACTTCGCCGGCTTCCTGGAGTCGGAGAATCTGTATTGCGATCTTTCGCAGGCCGTCTATTTCGATCATTGGGTGACACCGGATATGTACTCGATGCGCTTCGATACGCGTTTTTATGCGGCGATTCTGCCGTCAGGACAAGTTCCATTGACATATTCGGAAGAGGTGACCCACAGTCTATGGATCAAGCCGGGGGACGCGTTGGCGCGTATGAACCGGCGCGATTTTCCGATCCTGCCGCCGACCACCACGGTGTTACAGGAATTTTCCCGATTCCCTTCGTGGAAAAATCTCAGCACAGAATTCAAATTTAGCCGCTGAGGTCCAGATGTTCTGTCTTGCTAGTTCCGGTTGAACCCAGTAAATATGTTGAAGTTGTTATCGAGTCCAAAAATCACAGGAGGAAACATTATGGCTACGGTTAAGTTCAAAGACAACGTTCTGACCTTGCTCGGCAACGAGGTGAAGGTTGGACAGGCCGCGCCGGATTTCAAAGTCCAGAAGAGCGCGGACATGAGTGACTACACCTTGGCGAGTGGCGCCGGCAAAACCAGGATTATCGCGACGGTGCCTTCATTGGATACGCCGGTGTGCGATGTCGAGGCGAAGCGCTTTAACGAGGAAGCGAGCAAGCTCGCCAATGTCGAAGTCGTCGTCGTCAGCATGGATCTGCCGTTCGCGCAAAAACGCTGGTGCGGGGCTTCGAGCGTCGACAAAATCATCACCGCGAGCGATCATCGCGAGGCATCTTTCGGTAAGAATTACGGCTTGTTGATTTCCGGCGGGCCGCTCGATCGAGTGCTGGCGCGCGCGGTCTTTGTGGTCGGGGCGGATAACCAGCTGAAACATGTCGAATATGTCGGCAGCATCGGTGAGCATCCGAACTACGACGCTGCTCTGGCCGCTGCCAAATAACATTCACAATTTGCTCCTTTTCAAGTCAAACCTCCTGCCCGTCGGGGAATTATTCCCGTCGGGCAGGAGTCTCTCGCCTTTTCTGCTGTCTGAGCAGTTATCGACTCAGAGCAAAATCCTACTTTGCCGTGTGTGCCGCGTTGATGACCGGCGCCAAATCAGTTCCGGTTTTGGTGGTCGACGGCAAGTCGATCAAGGGCTCCGAGGAGATCAATCAATTTCTCGTGGGGAAGTTCACGTAGTCTGAATCCTTCGTTTTCTGTTCGTCGCGGTGCATGTTTACTACGTCAACATTGTCTAGCTAACGTCGAAGACTTGCGTCGGGCGCGGCGCTAGAATAACCAATCTTCTATGTCGTTTTCCGTTGCCTCGTATAATGTTCTCGCCAGCGCGTACATTCAGCGCGCTTGGTACCGGCGCACGCCGGCGCTGGTGTTGAATCCCGCCTGGCGAGTGCCGGCGTTGGTGCAGTATATCTCCCTGCTCAACGCCGATCTCCTTTGCTTGCAGGAAGTCGAGCCGGTAACCTTCGTCGCATTGCGCAGCTATCTCGGCGAGCGCGGCTACGGCGCGGAGTACGCGCGTAAACTCGCGGGGCGTCCCGAGGGGTTGGCGGTCTTCTATCGGCGCACCAGCTTTGACTCGGATTAACACAAAGGTTATCCCATACAACGACGGCGCTGGGGTAACGGCGAACAGCGGCTACGTTGCCCAGTTGGTACTACTACGGCATGCAGAAAAGATCCTCGGCGTGATCAATACCCACCTGACTTGGGATCCGCCAACTACCGCCCGCGAGGCGCAGCGCGGCTTGCGCCAAGTGCAGCAATGCTTGGCTGAATATCAAAACCGCAATGCCGAAGCCCACGGCTGGCTCATCAGCGGCGATTTCAATGTCACACCGGAAAGTGAGATCGTCGCCCTCGCATTGCGCGCGGGAATGCAATATCCCCACCACAATCTGGCCGATGTTTATACCTGCAACATTGGCGGCCGCGCGCGGCTGATCGATTATCTTTTCTATTCGGCAGGATTGACCGCTGAGGCGTCAGTGCTGAGCCGGATCGTCGACCAGACGATCTTGCCGTCGGCGGAAGAACCGTCGGATCATGTGCCACTTATGGCAAGGTTCGACTGGCGGGATTAAGCGAGCTGGTCGAGCTGCCAGACGGCGCGAATTCCGTTCTGAATTTGCTTGATGATGACAAACGTTTCTTTTAGATGGCGCCGCTCCAAAACCGATAAATCTTTCAAGCGCACGCTGTGATCGACGGGCGTCTTGGCGGCCAGCGCCGCGAGTTGCGCGCGCAAGCGGAGCTGAAACAGGGATGGAAAGATTTCCGCCAGGGCGGTGGCGTCGCCGGCGCTCAGCACAAGACCGGACTCTCTGGCGACATCGAGCCGCGCCAACGTCGAGCGTTCACGTGAGCCCGCGGCCAGGGCGGCGACCCGGGCCAGCCCGACGATCGGCGCTATGGAAGCTTTTTTTAAGATCGACTTTGCCGTTGTCACTGCGCAGGTGATTGAAGAATCCCAAAGGCGGATAAAAATCCAGCGCGCCGCGCGCCAGATGGGACAAAAACCGTCGCTCGGATTTCGCAGCGCCGACGATTTCCTCCAATGTATCCAGCGCAAGCGTTCCCGCAACCGAGCGAAAATCGAAAAAGATCGCGGCGTCGAGCAGCGCTTGCGGCTTGGGCAGGCGGATCCAGTCGGTAAACAGTTCTCGCCAGGCCGCGAATGGCTTGCACCAATGAGTCGCCATGAAACCTCCGGCGCAAGGCGGGAAGCCGGCTTCGATCAAAGCATCGACGACTTGCTTGGCCAGATCGGCGAAGTAAGCGCGCGCGCTGTCGGAATCATCCTGAAAAATTAGCGCATTATCCTGATCGGTGAGCAGAGTTTGTTCCAACCGTCCCTCGGAGCCGAAGACGATCCAAGCGAATGGTGTTGGCACGGGGCCGAGTTTTTCGACCGTAAGCGCGATCAAACGTTTGACCAGTGCGTCGTTGAGGCTGGAGACGATCTTGCTGATATGGACCGCCGCCAGGCCGCTGTTGAAGAGCGTATGCACCAAGGTGCCGATCTCTTGGGCGTAGTTCACCGCGTGCGAGTTATGCCAATTTTCAATGATGCCGCGCAGGTAAAGTGGATTGTGTCCCTGATGGAGCAGCAGATCCGTGGCGCTGACTACGCCAATTATCTTTCCTTCTTCAACCACCGGTAGATGATGGATGTTTTCATCGAGCATGAGACGCAGAGCGGCGAATGCCGGCGCGCCGGAGTCGATGGTGATAAGCGGGCGGGACAGCACTTGGGTCACGGGAGTGTCCGGCCCAAGTCCTGCGGCGAGGACTCGACCGCGCAGATCGCGGTCGGTGACGATGCCCGGCGGCTCGCTGGCGATGAGCATGGAGCCGACGCGGGCGTTCTGCATGGCTTGCGCAGCTTGTTTGACGCTCACGCTGGCGTCAACGAACAGCGGCGCGCGCTTGATCAGATGCTTGACCGGCAGTGCCAGGTGGGAGTCCGTCAAGGTAATGTTTGAGGTCGCCATGGGATGCGCGGTCGCCTGATTTTAGCGGCGCCGATGCGTGATGTTTTCAGTCTAGGATGAAAGGTTTCCGATAGGAATATGGCGCTTTGCCGGTTTGGCAGAGTCAATTTACCCAATAGCGGCCGGCGAAAATCAGCGCTAACCAGAGGAGACCGTAGAAAATCAGCGAATAGGAGACGATTTGGTCATTGGTCGCGTCGGGGGATGAATACCTTTTCACGGGCGCTGTCAGTGGCGTGGTGAGCACCCCGAAGAACCAGAGCAGTTTACTACCTGGCTTGCGGCTCAAGCGCGCGACGATCTTGTGCAGGGCGAGATAGAAGACCGCCATGAAGCAGAAGAAGCGCAGCAGAAAAATGATTTGCGCGGTTGGCTCGATCAAGTTACTGGCCGTCCACGGCGGCGAGACATAGGGTTGTCTCGCCGCCGTGGGTAAGTCTTATCTTAGTGGGCGCCTGCCGGCTGCTCGCGTCCCAGCGGATCGCCGGTGGTGGCTTGACCACTCTTGGGATAGCGCACGTTGGCGACCAGTTCTTGGACTTCCTTCGACGGTTCTTCAGTCATCAGTGAAACCAACCAAATGACTAGGAAGCCCACCGGCAAACCGAAGACCGCCGACGCGATAGTTAAGGTGCCGAACCAGGATACGCCGTAAAAGCGGCTGCCGATCATGTAATACGTGGTTACGAGCCAATCCGGCGATCATGCCGACGCAAGCGCCGGTCTTGTTGGCCCGCTTCCACCAAATGCCCATTACCAGCGCCGGGAAAAACGATGCCCCGGCTAAGCTAAACGCCCAAGCCACCAACTCGACGATGATGGCGATCCGGAATGTCGCGACCCAAGCGGCGATCGAGAGCGGTGACGACCAGCAAGTATTTTGGTGATCGTGAGCCGCTTGGTCAGAGATCGCCTTGGGATCGATGACGTTGTAATACAAGTCATGGGAGAAGGCGTTGGCGATGGTGAGCAAGCAAGCCGTCAGCCGTGGAAAGCGCTGCTGCTAAACCGCCGGCCATGACCAAACCGGTAATCACGAATGGCAGGCCGGCGACCTCGGGCATCGACAGCACGACGAAGTCCGTCGACTTGATCGACGAAATCCGCCCACTGCACGATGCCGTCGCCGTTCTTGTCGACGACGTCGAACAAGCCAGCAGGCTGCCAGAGCGTGACCCAGCGCGGCAGCTCGGCGATCTTTGGTGCCGACCAGTTTGCGTAAGATCATGAAACGGGCAAAGGCGGCGTAGGACGGCGCGGTGAAATAAAGCAGAAAGATGAAGAACAATGACCAAGCCACCGACGTGCGCGCTTGGCGCACCGACGGCGTGGTGTAATAGCGCGTGAGGATATGCGGCAGTCCCGCCGTGCCGACCATCAGGCAGAAAGTCAGGGCGAGGAAGTTCCACATGCCGACGCCGCTGGGCACGGTTAGAGTAGCGGCCAATTTTCGCGTCGTCACTCGCTGCCGGCGCCGTGGCCTGCTGCGGTGGCTGTCTTTTGCGGCCGCCTTGAAGTTTGTCTTTTTCTGTTTCGGTTAGATTGCCCATTTTGATCTTGGCATTGGCCTCGTCGGCGTCTTTCTTCCACAGCGCGCGGGTCTCCTTCTCCTTCGGCGTCGCGCGTGATCTCGAATCGCTTTGGTATTATTTTGCTGCAACAGTCTGCCGTAGGTCAGTTCTGGAACCGGTAATCGCGAAAAGCTGATCCAAGACAGATAGACCACCGGAACCAGGTACGAAACGATCAGGATGATATACTGCGCCACCTGAGTCCAGGTGACCGACTTCATGCCGCCAAGCACCGAGCAGAAGAGCACTCCGATCAGACCGACGAAGACGCCGATTTGGAAATCCAAGCCGATGAAACGCGAGACGATCAGGCCGACACCGGTGACCTGAGCGATCAGATAGGTGAACGAGCAGGTGATCGCGGCGACGACGCCGATGATACGCGCGCAAGTTGCCGCCATAGCGCGCGCCGAGAAAGTCGGGAATCGTGTAGGCGCCAAATTGCCGCAGATAGGGACCGAGGAAAACCGCGAGCAGTAGGTAGCCGCCGGTCCAGCCCATCACATACGCAAGGCCGGCGAATCCTTGGGCGGAAAGCGCGCCGGCCATCGAAATAAACGACGCCGCGGACATCCAGTCCGAGCCCGTGGCCATGCCGTTAACACGGCCGGCACGCCGCGGCCGGCGACATAGTATTGATCCGGGTTCGACGTGCGCGTGATGATGCCGATGACGATGTAAATGCCCAGCGACAAGCCCATGAAGATCCAGCCGATCCATTGCGGCGACAGGCCGAGAAATATCTCCGCGAGGCCGATCAGAATAGTGACGCCGAGAAAACAGACGGTGTAAAGGCCGAAAATTTTTCCTAGACTCATGGCTCAGCCCTCCTCTCGGATGCCGTATTTGAGATCCAGCTTGTTCATCAGGTAAGCGTACACGGCGATCTCGATGACGAAGATCGCCAGCGAGCCCTGCGCCGCCATGTAGTAGCCAAGGGGAAAGCCGAGAAAGGAGAACTGATTGAGACTGGCAGCCCAAAGACCCGAAACCAGGTAGGTGACGACGAACCAAATGATCAGCAGGACGGTTGTCAGTGTGATATTGTAACGCCAATAGGACTTCTTTTGTTCCTCCGAGAGATCAGCCATACGCACCTCCTCGATGCAATTTATTGAATCTGTCGCTACGAAGGAAAATCGTCGCTGCCTAGACGTAATTTCATTCAAATGGAGCTCGGCATTACTGCAGTCGAGCGCCGCTCGGGGTGGGATTTATTCACCGGTCTCCCATGGGCAGCGCTTGTGAATCGCTACCCGCAGCATGGAAGCTAGCCAGTAACGCGGGCTTGTAACAAAGCCGGCGTTCTGGTGTCAAGCGGTATTTTTGGCCGGATCTTAGAAGTGGCGACAAGGTCGTTGAATCAGATTGCGCGGATGCTAAGCCTACGCAGTGAACTCTTGCCAGCTCCTGCAATGCATTCTACTTGCACATCCCCGCGAATTTGGACTATAGACCGAGCTAGCCAGCCTGGGTCGCGAGTTTGTCGGGTGAACGACGCCGGATGATTTGTCACGCGGTGTAGACTAACTGTTGGCGGGAACGACTCACTTGTTAAGCTTGCTCAAAGCTGCCGCCTTTGGCCTATTACTAGGGCTATTGGGAAACATCGCAAATGTTTACGATGATGTTCGCGCGGTCGAGGAACATATCGGGCTGGATTTGCTGTTTCAGTTAAGGGGCGCCACAACAGCTCCAGCCGAGGCGCTTGTCGTCGCTATCGACAGCGAATCTTCCGAACGTCTGAACATCGCCAAGAATCCTGATCGCTGGCCGCGCACCTTGCATGCGCGCTTGATCGAAGCACTCAAACGAGCCGGCGCCCGCGTGATAGTTTTCGATCTCTATTTTGCCGAGCCCAGGTCGCCGGAGGAGGACGCGGCGCTCGCCGCAGCGATAAAGAAAGCCGGTAATGTCGTGCTCGCCGAACAATTGAGGGCGAAAGAAGTCACTTCAGCAGGCGATGCTATGGTAGACGACGCAGGCCATAAGATTGTCGAAGCATTAAAGCCGATCGAACTTTTCTCGCGTGCCGCCTTTGCCACGGCTCCATTCGTTTTGCCGCGCATGCCGGTGCGGGTGAGCCAGTATTGGACTTTTCAAACCGATGCGGGGGATACGCCGACGTTCCCCGTCCTCGCGCTGCAACTCTATACGCTCCCGGCCTATCCAGATGTTCGAGCATTGCTGGAAAAGGCGAGCCCAAAATTAGCAGCGTTGCTGCCGAGCGACGCAAGTTCGGCGATCGAATCGACCGGAGCGTCAAAATTCACCAGGAACTTGAGACAAATCTTTCGCAGCGATTCTCATCTCGGCGACGCGTTGGCGCACGTCGCTGTTGGCTCCGGCAGCGATCACAGACCGGTAAGTGCGATGGTCCATCTGTACACCGGTACGAATCGCCAATACCTAAATTTCTACGGCCCGCCCCGCTCGGTGACCACCCTGCCGTATTATCAAGCCTTACAGCTCGGCACCGATGGCACCAACGGCGCGCCCATGGACCTGCGCGGAAAAGCGGTCTTCATCGGACTATCGGAAAACCTGCTTGCCGAAAGACAGGACAGCTTTCATACGGTTTTCTCTACAACCAAAGGCGTTTTTGTCAGCGGCGTCGAAATCGCCGCCACGGCATTTTTGAATCTATTGACGAGCACCTCGGTCAAACCGCTCCGCCCAAGTTATCAAATCGCTACGCTTCTGCTTTGGGGCATGATCGTGGGGCTTATTTGCCGCTTGACGGCTCCTCTCTCCGCGGCTGTTGCGGTCATTTTGTGCAGTACCGCTTATGTGTTTGCTGCCAGCTACCAGTTCCGCGCCAACGCCATATGGTTCCCGATCGTTGTGCCGTTGTTTTTCCAGGCGCCTGGCGGCTATGTCGGCGCGCTCTTGTGGAACTTTTTCGAGATCAATAGAGAACGCAAGAGAATCACCAGGGCGCTCGGCTATTACGTGCCGGAAGAAGTTGTCACCCGGGTGGCTAGGGACACGATCGACCTTCGCCGATACGGCCAAACCGTTTACGGCACATGTTTATTTGCCGATGTTGCCGGCTACACGCCGGTTTCCGAATCGATGACGCCGCGAGACCTGAGCGAGCTGATGCACAAATATCTTGAAGCGGCATTCGAACAGATTCATAAGCAAGGCGGTCTGGTTGTCGAGCTCAAAGGCGACTCGATCTTGGCCATTTGGAAAGGCAGCTTGGGCGAACTGGTGTTCCGGCAAAAGGCCTGCGAAGCGGCTCTCGACATGGCCGAAGCGGTACGCCGCTTCAATCAATCCACCGACGCCGCGCTCAAACTCCCCACTCGGATTAGCCTTCATGCCGGTCCGATCTTTCTCGGCACCATCGGCGCCGGAACCCACTACGAATATGGAGTGACCGGGGATACGGTCACCACGGCGGCGCGATTGGACGGGTTAAATAAATACCTGGGGAGCAACATTCTGGTATCCGATGAAGTGATGCGCGACCTCGATAAGTTCGTGACTCGGGCGGTCGGAGTATTTCTCCTGAAAGGCAAGTCCCAACCGATCGTGGCTCATGAATTGATCTGCCGCGCCGCCGACTGCGCCGACTGGCAAAAAAAAGCTTGCGAGATATTTGCCGAGGCGCGGCAGCTTTTCGAGCGCCGCCTCTGGGATGAGGCCGATGAGAAATTCATGCAGTCGGACCAATTGTTTAATGGCGATGGTGTCTCGCGGTTTTATCGTCAGCTTTGTGCCCAGTATCGCTCCAACCCGCCACCGGAAAACTGGAACGGCACGATCGCGATGGCTGAAAAATAATCGGCGTCGTATTGATGTAATAAAATGGCGTGACCGAAAGCAGGCGAATCGTGAAGAAGCGCAATCTGAAGTGGGGTGTTTTTAACTTTGCCGGATTGGCGGCGTTGTTGCTAATTACTGGAAGTTTGTCGGCCTCGATCACATGCGATCGTTGGGTCGCCAGGATGGTTTCCACCCAAGGTCACGTCGAGGTCAGCCGCGCCGGCCAGACGCAGTGGCAACGGGCCACGCTCAACGACACCTACTGCGCCGGCGACCGAGTCCAGGTGGGCGAAAGAAGCCGCGCCGACATTGCGCTAGTCAACCGCCCGATCATTCGCTTGGAGCAGAACACGACGATTACCTTGGCGGGGGTCCGGGACGAAAGACGCTCCGTCGTGCAATTGCTGCGCGGCGCGCTCTATTTTTTCAGCCGTCTATCGGGCCATCTGGAAGTGTCTACGCCCTTTGTTAACGCCGGCGTCGAAGGCACCGAAGGATTGGTCAAAGTCGAATCCGATAGCACTTTGATAACCATCTTCGAAGGCCAGGTCATCGCTTCGAACCCTGCCGGCAGCCTCATTCTCACGAGCGGCCAATCGGCGATCGCGCGCCAAGGCAGCGCGCCGGTTTTGGCCACCATCGTGCGGCCGCGCGACGCGGTGCAATGGGCGCTCTATTATCCGCCGGTCTTCGATTTTCGTCCTGAGACTTTTCAAGACCCAACCTGGCAGGCGGTCGCGGCAAACTCGATCGCGGCCTACAAGCAGGGCGATTTTGCCGCGGCCTTCGAAAGCATTAAAGGCGTGCCGGATACCATCGCAGACCCGAGCTTCTTCAGCTATCGCGCGGCGCTGTTGTTGGCAGTGGGGCGCAGCGACGAAGCGCGCCGTGATGTCGAGCGGGCGCTGAGTTTGCGCGCCGCTGACAGCGCGGCGTTGGCGCTTCAGGCGATTATCGCCGTGGCGCAAAATGACAAAGACAAAGCGCTCGAGGCCGGGCAAAAAGCGGTTACGGCAGATCCAAAATCGAGCGCGGCGCTGATCGCGCTGTCCTACGCGCAGCAGGCCCAGTTCGATCTCACCGGCGCGCGCGCCAGTTTGCAGCAGGCCGTCGAAGCCAATCCCAACGACGCCCTTGCCTGGGCGCGGCTGGCCGAGTTGCATATGTCCTTCGCCGACCTCGACGACGCCCTCGAAGCGGCGCAGAAAGCTGCGGCCATCGATCCGAGTCTGTCGAGAACGCAGACAGTTTTAGGATTCGCTTATCTGACGCAGGTCAAAACCACCGAGTCGAAGAAGGCGTTCGAACGGGCAATAGAACTCGATCAAGCCGACCCGTTGCCGCGACTGGGTCTTAGGACTGGCAATGATCCGAGAAGGAGATCTCGACGCCGGCCGCGGCGAACTCGATATCGCCGTGAGCCTGGATCCGGATAATTCACTGCTGCGCAGCTACCTCGGCAAAGCCTACTACGAAGAAAAGTTGGACAAGCAATCGGCGGATCAATACGAGATGGCAAAGAACTTGGATCCGAAAGATCCGACGCCCTACTTTTATGACGCCATCCGCAAACAGACCACCAACCGACCGGTCGAAGCGTTGCAGGACATGCAGAAAGCGATCGAGCTCAACGATAACCGAGCGGTCTACCGGTCGCGCCTGTTGCTCGACGAGGATCTCGCCGCACGGAGCGCCAGCCTTGGACGCATCTACAACGACCTCGGATTTCAGCAGCTGGGCTTGGTGGAAGGCTGGAAATCGGTCAATACCGACCCTAGTAATTATTCGGCGCATAGGTTGTTGGCGGATAATTATGCTGGGTTGCCACGGCATGAAATTGCCAGGGTGAGTGAGTTGCTGCAGTCGCAGTTATTACAGCCGATTAATATCACGCCTGTACAGCCTGTTCTGGCGGAAAGCAACTTGCTTCTCCTGGCAGGCAGTGGCCCGTCCTCTCCATCGTTTAATGAATTCAATCCGTTGTTCACGCGAAACCGCTTAGCGCTGCAAGCATCTGGTGTCTTTGGCAGTAACTATACTCTCGGTGATGAAGTAACGCAGTCCGGTGTTTGGAATAATCTCTCCTACAGCCTTGGGCAGTTTCATTTTCAAACGGATGGATTTCGGGAAAATAACGACTTAAACGTCAACATCTACAACGCTTTCGTACAGGCAAAGATCTCGCCCAAGTTAAACGTGCAAGCAGAGGTGCGCCATCGCGATGTCAAAAGTGGCAATTTAGATTCGTTATTTTCACCGACGCGCAACCGATCTGATAAGACAGCGGAATTTTCGTGAGGAATCGGATTCTGAAACGTATCGTCTTGGCCTTCATGTTTCGCCATCGAAACGATCTGACTTCTTAGCTTCGTTGATTTATCTCGATGAAGACGGCAGGATTAGAGTATTTCCCGTCGATCCCGCCACATTCAGCACCAGCAATGGCTATCTCGCAGAAACGCAGTATCTCTTTCGAGAGGAAACCTTTAACGCCATTCTCGGTGGCGGATATTACGGCTGAACCAAGACTTTGAGACGGCAGGTTCCCGAACAAGAGAAAGAACAGAGCATGGCAACGCTTACCTTTATGCGCGACAGCAGTTTCCTTCATCTGTAACCTGGACACTAGGGTTGAGCGGCGACATTTTTGATAGTGACTGCTTTTACAAAGAAAAGGAGTCATGTCAACCCTAAGGTTGGCATGCTATGGAATATTAGCGGAAAAACCGTGTTTAGGGCCGCCTGGTTCAGGACAGTTCAAACGCTCGGCCTTATTCAACCAAACACTCGAACCCACTCAAGTCGCAGGTTTTAACCAGTTGTTTGATGACCCTACAGGAACCAAGTCCGAGCGGTGGGGTGTAGGCATAGACCATCGCTTTAGTCCTGTTCTCACCGGTGGCGTAGAAATCTCTCAAAGAAATCTAAGATTTCCGGTAACGGGCCCTCTGAATATAGACCAGCTTGGGAAGAGTCGCTTTATCGAGCTTACCTGCAACTTACACCGCATCCACGCTGGGCTGTTGAAGTCGAGTACTCAAGGGAGAATTTCGATAATTCAGAATCTTTTGGACCGCTCGACACCGACACCCAAACTATCCCTTTCAGTGTTTCTTATTTCAGTCCCTCAGGGTTTTTTGCCAAACTTCGGGCCAGTTACCTCAAACAAAAGGTTGCGCTTGATACCGGATCTGACAGTGACAGCGCAACGTTTCTAGACCTGAATTTGGGTTATCGGCTGCCTAGACGTTTGGGGATCCTGGAGGTGCAATTGCAAAACATGTTAAATCAAAACTACCGCTATGAGGGCTTACAAAACAGAAGACCCCGGGAGCGAACTGGATTACCGTCGTCCTTGCCGTTTCCACCCGAGTTTAGCCGTCTCCGTTCGTTTCAACTCTGGCTTTTTAGATTGAACAGCGAGACAGCGAACAGAATCATCCCGCAAAAAATCAGAAGGAGGAAAACAATGAGTCGAGTCTAATGTTATTTCTATAAAGCGCAACGTCGCCATCGGGTCGGGTGTAGCTGTGCTCTTGCTAGCGGCCGTCGGCTGCTTATTATTTCTTTAATCAAAGGATACTCCATCTCTGAATGACAGCAACGCGGAAAGACTTTCACTCCCGGATGAACTCATTGAACTCGATTCAAGAACCAGTGGTCTTACCCGGGTTCAAGGAAAAATTAGAAGAATTGGGCGTCAAGGGTTTAATACTGGTAGTTGGCGGCGGAGAAATAACGGCAATAAACCTTGAACGGCGACCCCAAAAGATCTGTGTGGTTTTGGATCGAAGAATGATAAGGGGACCCAAACTGCACGCGAGGTGACCACGTCGGCGAATGCGCTCGTGCGCTACATAAGTCAACACGGTCAGAAGTTTGACTCCTGGTTATTGTAGTAAATTGGGGAGGTAGGAGCGACGTCACATGGATCACTCGTAAGTGGCGTTACCATACCTACGAGTACTGGTAAGAGGCACCAGAATTGTGATGGTGCTTGTCAGTAATGAGTCGCCGTTTTCGATCTCGTTGATTTTCGGCGCCGAGAATGGCGGGCAGCGTCAGTTTTCAAGTATCGACTTGTCGCTGCTTATGGAAGGAGATCTTCGACAGTCCCGCTGAGCTGCACATTCAACGCACTGGTCGTTGGCGAAGTATTTGACCGTCAATCCTTTCCTGGCGTAGGTTAAGGCTGTTAGCCGCCGCAGAGTTTTGAAATTCATAAAGGAGCTCGAAGCCACAATGGACAACCGCCGCTACGACTATTCACCGATCATTCGCCGGCCCAAGATCGAATGGCCTAATCATGGCCGTGTCGCTTTGTGGGTGGCGCCGAATATCGAATATTTCCATTACGACATGCCGATCCGCGGCACCGGCAGCAGTCATTGGCCCGACGTGCCGGGTTATAGCTTGCGCGATTACGGCGCGCGCGTCGGCGTTTATCGCATCATGGACGTGCTCGACAAGTTCGACATCCGCGCCAGCGTGCTGTTGAACGCGGAGGTGTGCGAGAAACACCCGCCGATCATCGAAGAGGGCAACAAGCGCAATTGGGAGTGGCTCGGCCATGGCATGACCAACAGTATCTCGATGCTCGACTATGCGCCGGAAGAAGAGCGGGCGATCATTCACAACGTCAAAGAGATCATCACCAAGGCCACCGGCAAAGCGCCGAAAGGGTGGCTTGGTCCCGGCCTGGGTGAAACCCACGACACGCCGGATCATCTGGCCGCCGAGGGATTCGAATATGTCTGCGACTGGGGCAATGACGAACAGCCGACGGCGATGCGGGTGAAGAGCGGGCGCATGGTGGTGGTGCCCTACGAGCTGGGCGTCAACGACATTCGGGTTTTCCAGCGTGAGAATCACACGCCGGAGCAGTACTACCGAATGGTTTGCGATCACTTCGACACGCTCTACAAAGACAGCGTTTCGGGCGGCCGGGTGTTATGCTTGCCGCTCCACCCGTTTGTCATCGGCATGCCGTTCCGGATTAAATATTTGGAAATGGCGCTGGAGTATATGTGTGCGCACGAGGGCGTGTGGCGCACGACCGGATGGGAAATCGCCGAGTGGTACTACAAGAATTACTATAAGGATCCGGGGAAGTTTGACGGGTGAGGAGAAACCGCAAGGGGTAAAGGGTAAGGGGTAAGGCGATCGGAGGAGTGAGTTGTGGGCATTGGCTTAGAAAAGAAGTTTGTTTTCGATACCGTCGAGCGTAACGGCGAGGCGATCGCGCACTTATGTGACAATATTTTTTATTTCGCTGAGCTAGGCATGCAGGAATTCGAGAGCTCGGGCTTGATGATGGAGCTGTTGGAGAAGGCGGGCTTCTCCATCGAACGAAATCTTTCCGGCATGCCGACCGGTTTCGTCGCAACTTACGGTTCGGGTAAGCCGGTCGATCGCTTTGCACACCGAGTACGACGCGACGCCGGGGTGCTCGCAGCAGGCCGGCGTCATCGAGCCGGCGCCGATCGTCGATGGTGCGCCGGGACACACGGAAGGCCACAACGTCAACGGCGCGGTGATGATCGGTGCCGCGATCGCGATCAAGCAGGCGATGGATCGCTTCGGTCTCACGGGCACGCTGAAAGTTTTCGGCGCGCCAGGCGAAGAGCAACTGGTGAGCCGGCCCTACTTCGTGCGCGATGGCTATTTCAAAGATGTCGACGTGGCATTGCACGATCATATCGGCACCGGCTTCGGCACGGTTTTCGGCCTGCGCCAGTACGCGCTGATCTCCGCCGAGTTTACTTTCAAGGGACAGTCCGCACATGCGGCGACTGCGCCGTGGAACGCGAAAGACGCCCTCGATGCGGTGGTATTGATGGACATCGGTTGGGACAAACTGCGCGAGCACCTGGAGCCGACCCAGCGCAGCCACCGAGTGATCACCAACGGCGGCGACCAGCCCAACGTGATTCCCAACAAGGCGGCGATCTGGTGGTTCTTCCGCGAAGCGACGGCGGAGAAAACCCGCGCGCTGTTCGAGAAAGGCCAAGCGCATCGCCGAGGGCGCCGCGATGATGACCGACACGACATATTCCGTGAATGTGCTGAGCGCCGTCTGGCCGACGCGGGCGAATCGGACTTTGGCCGAAGTTATTCAGGCCAACGTCGAAGCGATCGGCATGCCGCAATGGGCCGAAGGGGAGCAGAAGCTAGTCTGCGACTTGCAAGCCAAGATCAACAAGAAAGCCGCCGGTATGCCGACGCAAATAATGCCTCTGAAAGAATGTGTGCAATCGGTCTCCGCCAATGACTCGGGCGAAGTATCCTGGGTGGTGCCGACAGGATTGATCACGTTTCCGTCGAACATCCCCGGCGTTTCTTATCATCACTGGTCCGCCGGCGTGTCGTTGGCGACGACCATCGCGCACAAGGGCGCGATCGCCGGTGCCAAGGCGATGGCGGCGTCAGCGCTTGACCTGTTCATGGACCCCAAACTAGTCGCTCAGGCGAAGGAAACTTTCAAAGCAGAGATCGGCGACACGGAATACCGCCCGCTGTTGCCGCCGGATCAGAAACCGCCGCTAGCATTGAACCGCGATTTGATGGAGCGCCACCGGCCGGCGATGCGCGCGCATTATCTGAAAGAGAAGCCGGTGTTTAGCTAGATGTCTCCTGAATGATTAACGGATAGCAGCGCTTTTACCTTAGCTCGCGGAAATCTGATGTGTGTCATCCTGAGGCGATGGCCGAAGGATCTCGCCTTCGCAAGCGGCTGACGAGATGAGATGCCACGCTCGGCTCGGCATGACAACATCTTTGAAACCGTCAATCATTGTCCCACGCGAATCGATAATCTACCGCTCGCTGACCTCCGCGACCAAAGTTACCGTCGATCTGACGTCGACGGTACCCTGCTCGATCGGTGTAGGTGCTTGGGCAGCCGCTATTTCGGCTCTTGCCATGGGCATCGCTCGAAAAACCGGTTGAAAGGAGCGTTCGCCTTCGATCACCGAAGCGATTCTGACGATCTTCAGTCCCAATGACGCGGCGATGGCTTCGGCTTTCGCTTTCGCTTTGGCGGCGGCTTGCTTGAGGGCGTCGAGGCGGGCGCCTTCTTCATCTTTTAATGTGAAGGCCAGACGGTTGATGTTGTTGGCGCCGGCCTGCATGGCGACATCGATCAGCTTGCCGACCTCGTCGAGTTTGGCGGTCTTGATGCGCACGATATTATTCGCCGTGAAGCCGACGATTTCCGGTTTGCCGCCTTGGGGATAGCGGTATTGCGGCGTGAGCGAGTAGCCGCTGGTTTTCACTTCGTCCCCTTTGCCTAGAAGCTTTTTTACTTCGCCGAGAACGCGGGAAATCCGCTCGGCATTTTCTCGCGATGCGTCCGGCGCGTTGCGCGCTTGGTTGGTGACGCCGATATCGATCTGCGCCTGGTCAGGTTCGGCGGCGATGATGCCTTCGCCGTTAACCGATATCGACGGCGGCCGGGGGCGCCGCTCTGGGCTTTGTTGGGCTAAGGCCGCGGACGCCAAAGCGAGCAATATGACAATATGAATAGACAATTGCTTCATGTGCAATCCTTTTCGCCACGGGCGATGATTCGACCCCTACCGCAATAGCATCCGGGCCGCTATCTTTGACGCGCGACTGCGATATGGTCAAAAAATTAGACGAGGCGGCGATGAAATCGTTCATCGGAATATTCTTACTTTTACTCTTTACCGGCTGCGCTGTTCAACCAGATAGGCTCGTCTGGCGGGTAAAGGACGTCGTCCTGTCGCCCATCCCTGCGGTAGGATTGGCAGGTCCGGACGGTGAGCTTGTCCTTGCGGTGCCGACTCGGACGATACAGGAAATGTTTTTGGCGCACACGCGCATTAGCCGGACGGCCAACGTACAGAGCGAACTCCATATCGCCGCCGGCGATGAGCCGAACGCGTTCGCGGGTCCGGATGCGACCGGGCGCAACATCATGGGTATCAACGTCGGCATGGTCAAGTTGGTCGGCGCCGATGCCAGAGTGTACGCGGCGTTGATCGGCCACGAAACGGCGCATTTAGCGAAGAAACCGAAAGTCGAGTCGGCGCCGGATTATCCGCTCGGCGATGACACGGCCAAAGAATAGCGAGACGCTGCCGTCACTTTTCAATTCCGTCATTCCGATCGGCGCGAGGAATCTCTCGTCGGCACACGACATTTCTCACTTCGTTCGAGATGACAGTCCATCGGATCTTTGATTGACAACAAAAGAATAATTGCTGCGCTTACCGCCGCCCGCCGAATTGCTAGTGCGACGCTTTTCCTGCTAAACCAAGAATGTGGAATCCACTGCTGAGTTAACCCGCAACCCCGTCAAGCCGAAAATGTTCTACGGTTGGTACATCGTTGCCGTCGGCTTTCTCGCCAACATCGCATCGTCCTTCGCGCTAGCGAGTACGATGAGCATCTTTCTCAAGCCGCTGACCGCTGATCTGGGAATTTCCCGTGGAGTCTTTTCTTTGCTGCGCTCCGGCGAAGGCATCATTGCTGCGTGCATCGCGCCGCTGATCGGCACCTTGGTGGACCGTTACGGCGGGCGTTGGTTGATGGTGATCGGCACCGGCATCGTCGCGGTGGGCTATTTTCTCTTGAGTCAGATCGATTCCTTTGCTCAATTCGCGGCGATCCGCTTGACGCTGGTGACCCTGGGCGACTCGATGATGGGCTACATGGTGGTCAACGTCATCATCGCCCAGTGGTTCGTGCGCCAGCGCGGCCGGGCGCTGGCGATCTCGAGCATGGGCGTGGGTTTCGCCAAAGTCTGCATGCCGGTGGTGGCGGCTTCGCTGATTCTCTGGCTCGGCTGGCGCCAGACCTGGTTCGCTTTCGGTTTGATGACGTTAGGGCTGTTGGTGCTGCCGGCGCTGTTGATCATCCGGCGCTCGCCGGAGGCAATGGGATTGTTGCCAGACGGCGCGACGGGATCAGTGGCCGGCGCTGACGCGAGCGCGCATCAGTCCGCGGCGCGCATGGCTGAGACCGGTGCACAGGATGCGACCTGGACGCGTGCCGAAGCGGCGCGGACGACGGCGTTCTGGCTCCTGGTGATTACCTTTGGCATATCCAGTATAGGTGTGACTGGCCTCAATCTGCATGTCTACTCCTACGTCACTGACACCGGCTACTCGGCCGTGATCGCGGCCACGGTGATGAGCATCATCGCGTCGATGCAGCTGGCTTCACCTTTGGGCTGGGGACTTCTCGCCGAGAGAATCGGCGTGCGCTATGCCGCGACCTTGCGCTTTGTCATCCAGGGCTGCGGATTGGCGCTGGCGATACTGACCGGTAATCTGCTCTGCCTCTATGCCGGTTTTTTCCTCTACGGCATCGGTCTGGGCGGCAACATGGTGTTGCCGGACATGCTATGGGCCGATTATTTCGGGCGCCAGTCCCTCGGCAAGATTCGCGGTTTAGGTTTGCTGATATCCCATTTTCTTGCCGCTATCGGTCCGCCGTTCTTCGGCTTCCTCTTCGACATCACCGGCGGCTACGGACTGTCGTTTGCGATCTTTGGCGCCGTGCTGGCGATTTCGGCGCTGCTCAGTCTCATGTTGAAGCCGCCGCGGCAGCAGAATTGAGGTGATGGAGCGCGGTAGAATGGAGTGTTGGAGTACTGGAGTGTTGGTTCAGGAATTCGGATTTCCATTACTCCACCACTCCAATACTCCATCACTCCAGTTTCATGCTTATCTCGCCTTGCTCCTACTCGCATTTCTCTGTTAGGTAGAGGGACAAATCACTCAGGAGGATCGTTCCATGGTTATCGATATTCACAATCACATCGTCGCCGGCGAGCAGCTGCAAACCTTCCAGGCCGGCTTGATCAACAGCGCGGGGTTTCACAAGCCGCGCGGTGTGGTTGTTACCGAGAAAGATATTCAAGCCGCTAAGTGGCATGGCCACCGCCATTCCGAAGTGCTCGGCGAGGTCGGCACGGACTTCGCTTTCATCTCGCCGCGGCCCTACACCATGATGCACTCGGCGAAACCGGAAAAGATCGTTCACTGGTATTGCCAGGCGGTCAATGACGCGCTGGCGCTGCAAGTGAAAATGGAGCCCAACAAGTTTCGCGCGATTGGCGGCCTGCCACAAAACGCCGGCGTGGCGGTGACCAACAGCTTCGACGAGATCGACCGCTGCATCAACGATCTCGGCTTCGTCGGCATCATGATCAACCCCGATCCAGGAGAGGGCGACGGCATGACGCCGGCGATGGGCCAGGAGTATTGGTATCCGCTCTACGAGAAAATGGTCAAGATGGACATCCCCGGCCTGGTGCATGGCGCGAGCTGCAAGAACCCGCGCGAGTCGTTCCACGGCCACTTTATTACCGAGGAGAGCATCGCGATTCTTTCGTTGGTCGATTCCAACGTGTTCAAGGATTTTCCCAAACTTAAGCTGATCATTTCCCATGGCGGCGGCTCGGTGCCCTATCAAGTCGGCCGTTGGCGCTCCCAGTTGCGCGGTCCCAATGATACCGAGACTTTCGATCAGCGTCTGAAGCAGCTCTATTTCGATACCGCGCTGTACAGCATCGAGTCGTTGAAACTGTTGTTTCGCATCTGCGGACCGGAGCGCTGTCTGTTCGGCACCGAACGCCCAGGCGCCGGCTCGAAGACCGATCCGCGCACCGGCAAATGGTATGATGATGTGAAGCCGAACATCGACAGCATTCCATGGCTCACGGCTGACGACAAGGCGAAGATCTTCGACCGGAACGCGCTGCAAGTGTTCAGCCGGTTCAAACAGTAGGCGGCGCTGCCGCGGTTTCGCGTTTCGAGTTTTGGCTCGCGAGTTCGTAGGATGGATTAGCCGCGTCGAGCGACGTAACCCATCGTTATTGGTTTACTCGGAAGAGGCGATGGGTATCGGCGCCAAACGCCTCAACCCACCCTACGTGATTGAGCGAAGACCAATCGGATGACAATGGCAATGATTCGACTCGATCTCAGTGATCTCGCACCCGACCAGCAAGTCGATCGCTTGAAAGATCAATATCTGCGTTTGCGCGGCACGAATTCCGAAGTTCGCGCCCGCGTCGGCGCGCTGCCGGTACGCCAGTATATCTCGATGCTCGAGCGCGGTTACCGGGTTGGGCTTGAGCGTGACAATGACGGTTATTTACTAAAGCTTTGGCCCGATGGTTCGACGCCGCGTTTGGGTTTGCGCGGGGCGCATTCCATCGCTTGCCATTCTGACGGGCGTGTTTATACCAACACGACGGATAATCGCGTCGCCGTGATCGACGGATCGACGCGCGAAGTCATTAAGCATATCGCCGTCGGCGACGATCCGTCACACTTGGAGTTGGCGCACGATGGCAAGCGGCTTTATGTCGCCAACAGCGGTTCCAACGATGTGACGATCGTCGACACGGCCAACGATGGAGTGCTAATGACCGCGCCGACGGGAAAGCGACCATTGCTTCCGTGCGTCGCACCAAATGGCGAGTCGGTTTACCTACCGAGCGGGCCGGATCGGAATGTCACGGTTCTCGGTGCTGAGGGTGAGTTTAAGAAAACCGTACCCGTCGGTGTGGCGCCGCACGACGTGGCGGTGTCGCCGGACTGCCGTTGGGCCTATCAGCCCAACTCCGCTTCGCACACCGTGACCGTGATCGACGGCAAAAACTATTCAGTCGTTGGCGAAGTGAAAGTCGGCTTGGGACCTGGCCATATCGCGTTCGATCGCGAAAGCCGCTTTGCCTACGTCGCCAATACGCTTTCCGACGATGTGACCGTGATGCGCACCGGCGATCATGAAGTTGTCGCGACGATTCCCGCCGGTGCCGGCGCGCATTTGCCGGCGCTGAGTTCCGATGGTCGTTTTGGCTACGTCGCCAACTTCGCCGCCGATAGTCTGACAGTGTGGAATTGCCGGACTCACGGGGTTATCGCAACTATTCCCGTCGGTATCTATCCGCACTTCTTCGCTTTGAGTCCGGATGGCAAGTGGCTGGTAGTTTCCAACACCGGCGAATCGAGTATCTGTTTGATCGACACCCACGCCCACGAACCACGAGCACGGCTCCCGGTGGGCGGCGCGCCGGCGCATATCGCCTTCAGCCCCGACGGTGCATTGGCGTTCGTCGGCTGCGAAAGTTCGGATGAAGTGGCAGTGGTGGATCTCAAGCGAGTCAATGTCCTCGATCTGGTTCGCGTGGGCGCGACCGGTCCATGAGGCGGTGATTGTCAACCAAGGACTCTACTCCAGCGTGAAAAAAACTCCTGCGCTCGAACTCCGTGCCGTTTCATATCTTGCCGGCAACAAGAAAATTCTCGATTCAATCTCATGGACCGTTCTACCCGGCGAGCATTGGGCGATTCTCGGGCCCAATGGCGCGGGCAAGTCGACACTTCTCAAGATCGCTTGCGGCTACCTTTGGCCCAACGCTGGCGGTACGGTTCACCGCAGAGGCAAAACTCTGCTCAATCTACGCGAGCTGCGAAGGAGCATCGGTTGGGTGACTTCGTCGTTAGTGGCCGAAATACCGCAGAGCGAAACCGTGCTGCGCACGGTCCTCTCAGGCAAGTTCGCGCAGATCGGGCTGATGGAACAGTTAGGTGGCGAAGCGACCGCAAGCGATTACCGCTTGGCGCTGCATTATCTGGTCGAGATGGACTGCGGTTATTTGCGTAATCAAGAGTTCGGTTCGCTATCGCAAGGCGAGCAGCAGAAGGTTTTGATCGCCCGCGCACGCATGACCAAGCCTTACCTGATCCTGCTCGACGAGCCATGTGCCGGCATGGACCCGGGGGCACGGGAGAATTTCCTATCGAGCCTCAGCGCTCTCGGCAGGCAAAAACAAGTTCCCGCGCTGATTTACGTGACGCACCACATCGAGGAAATCTTACCGATGTTTAAGCAGACACTAGTTCTGCGTCATGGCCAGGTGCTCCATGCCGGAAAGACTCAAGATGTTCTCAAGCCACGGCTATTGCAGGAGCTATATCGTGCGCCGCTGGCGCTGCTCAAACGCGGTGGACGTTTCTGGCCGGTTGGGCGGTAAATAAATTCCGTTCAGGGTTCAAGGTTCAAAAGTTCAAAGGTTTCGGAGGGTGTGAGTGGTTACCCCTGTTGACGCATTCGACAAGCCGCGAAGGTGTCTAGATTACTGATGGATGCATCAACAAACAATCCGGCATCGCCGCCACGCAACCGCTGGTGGTCGCTATCGGTGGCGTCGATTGCCACTCTGATCGTCACCGCCGACACCGGCCAGTTAAGCATCGCGCTGCCGCTGATCATCACTGAGTTTGGCGCCGACCTGACATTAGCGAGTTGGATTGCGCTGGTTTATGCGTTGATCACGGCTTCGCTCTATCTGCCCTGTGGCCGCATGGCGGATCTGCTCGGCATCGGCAACCTGTTTCTCGCCGGGTTTATTTTATATGCCTTGAGTTCCATCGCCGCGGGCTCGTCGCAGAGCGCGGTGCAGTTGGTGATCTTTCGCGCCCTGCAGGCGGCCGGCAGCGCGCTGATCATGGCGAATAATTTCGCCTTGGTGACGGCGTTGTTTCCCCCCGAAGAGCGCGGCCGGGCGATGGGCATCGCCGGCGGCGCGATCTCGGCGATCGGTTACACGATGGGTCCGGTGATCGGCGGTCTGCTGACTCATAGCTTGGGCTGGCGCTCGAATTTTTTTGTTTCTTCGGTTCTTGCCATTGGCGGTTTCGCTGCCGCGCGGGTGCTTTTGCCGCCGGAAAGTTTCAAACCCTCAGTTGCCAAAGGGGCGAAAAAAGAGCCTTTCGATTTGATCGGTGCGCTGTCCTTCGCTTGCTGCATTTCGCTGATACTATTTGGCCTCGCCACGGCGCAGAAGGGCGGTTGGCAATCGCCGCCGGTGGTTGTTTCTTTGATCGCCGGCTTCGCGCTGCTGTTTTTCTTCATCCATTGGGAGCGGCGCGCGCGCGCACCGCTCCTCGATCTGGCGCTCTTTCGCATCCCCGCTTTTACTGTTGGCAACCTGGCGCGCTGGATCAGTTTTATCACCATGAGCGTGAGCATCTTGCTGATGCCTTTTTACTTGCAGTTCGCGCTCGGTTTGGATCCGTTGCGCGCCGGGTTCCTGGTCGCGCCGACGCCGTTGGCGATGGCGCTACTGGCGCCGCTGACCGGTTGGATGTCGGAACGGTTTGCCGCCGAACGGCTATGCGCTGCGGGACTGGCGGTGAGCGGCAGCGCCTTTGTGCTCATGAGTTTGCTGTCGCCCATGTCAACGTCCGTGCAGATCGTTGTATGCCTCGGACTGGTCGGCATCGGCATGGGACTTTTTCAAACGCCGAACAACAATCTGCTCATGACCGCCGTGCCGCGCCACCGTCTCGGTGTCGGTTCGGCGTTTCTGTCGATCGTGCGCAGCTTGGGTTACTCCATCGGTACGGCGCTGGCGACGACGATTGTCGGCGCGCAGCTGACAGCGACCGGGGCATCGTCCTTGCAGTCGTTTGCCAATCAGGTGGGGACGGCCGGTAGTGGCGTCGGACTCGCTGCTTTTATGCGCGGCTTTTACTTTGCTTGTCTGGCGGCGGCGGTGCTATGTTTTTGCGGCGCGGCGATCAGCGCGGTGCGGGTGTCGCGGGAAGCGCGCTAATTGCCGCAGCGGTCAAAGCTTGATTCGCGCATAACTGCGACCAGCGGTTGGCGGTGAGATTCGCGCAAGCTGTCGCAGTAACACGAAGAACAGCCCCGTCAGAATAATTTCCAACAGCAGCGGGATCAGTTTTTCACTGGCAAATGCCAACATGGGCGCGAGGAAGCCGCTGACGCAAACCCAGCCGAGAATGGCGAGCCAGCGAAGCTCATTGCGGCCGGCCCAGGGCCCGGTTTTGGTCAGGAGCAACGCCCCGGCGGGCGCTAGCACGCAAAGGTCGTAATAGAGTAGATGCGGCAGAGTGATCGCCGACAAGCAAATTCCGATCGTTAAAGCGATGGCTAGGTTGGGCAAACTATCTACTATTTGTCGCTTGGCCAGTTTCATCGCCGACCAAAATCCGACAACCCAAAGCATCGCCGCGCCTAAGTAAAGCGGCCATTTTAGCGCCGCCCTTTGCGCCACCGGGAATAAAATCATCAAGTTGGCTGGCAGGCCGGTGATGAGCTGGCTCGGAATACCTTGCTGGCCGCTCGAATACATGGCGTCGCTTGCCTGGTGGCTTTGCAGCCATTGTAAAGTCAGCTCCGGACCGAATCCGAGACTGGTAACGATCAGAAGCCCGATGACCCCGGAGCTCATGCCGATGAACGTCCGATAGCGTCCGCTTAATAGCAGTACCAGCGAGACGAACGCCGCGGCGAGGAAGTATTGCGGCTTGAGCAGCAGGATCGACCAAATCACACCTGCCAGCAGCGGCCGATTTTTCACTAGCAGGCTGAAACCCAGGCACAAAGGTAGCAAACCAAACGTCAGCCCCAATTGACCGGCCCACAGGGTGAGAAAGATCGGCAGGAATAGGAAGGCCAAAAAAAACATTTCACTGGTCTTCGCTGCCGTGAGAGCTGCGAGTTCGCGGCAGCACCAGAGGAGCGCCAGTACCGAAATCGTTTGCCACAGCAGTAAAGCAACGTTGGGATTGAGCCGGCTGAACGGCGCGAAAAAACCGGCGACCAGCGGAATGTACATGTAGGCGCCGGTGGAGTCTTTGGGCAGCGTGGGCAGGTACTCATGGGCGGCTTTGTCGAACCGTGAGTTGACGAAAGTCTTGGCGCTGGGTTCGGGATAAAGTTCGCTCGCCCGGCCTTCGCTTACCAGACGGCCGGCGACGTAAAAGGTCATAATGAAATCGGATTCTTGGAACCGTTCGGGCTGAGAGAATAAGTTGTTGTCGATGAGAAAGATGAAGACCGCAAGCGTGAACGCGGTTGCCAGGAACACGACGGTGCGGTTTGGCGTCGAGGCGGTTGACCGTTCTGGCATCCTGGAGCTTTGTGAATCCGGGCCGAAGAATTCTTGTTAGTTTTCGCCCATGCCGAGGCGCCCAATGAAGGGCAGTTTGAGCGCCGGCCTGTAGAAATCGATGCCGAAGGTGAGTCCTAGAAGATTCAGTTCAAATCCTTCTTCGCGGGCCATGGTCACGCCGAGGACGCCGAGCATGGAGAGCTGGTAGCCCGTGCCGCTCGGGGTGCGATCGATCATTGAGCCGTTGATCGGATAGTCTTTGCCGATGGCGGTGGAGGGCAGATCCATGCGCAGTTCAGGTGCCGCGCGGCCGATGAAAGCGACGAAGGTGTTGCTGTTGGGGCCGGGCCAAAGTTTATATTCGTTGGAATAAGGATAGTTGGCGATTGCCTCGGTGATTTTCGGGATCGCTTTGGCGGCGTCGTCGCCGCGCAGCTCGGCGATCAACGTCGGAGCGTTACCGAACCAACGGGCGTCCGGGATGCCCGGCGCTGAGAACACCGCGGGCAGATCGCGATAAATCCGCCAGCCAATGACCTGATGCACGTTATACTCTGTGGCGTTCGCCGGTTTGGTGGCGACCCAGGTATGGACGCCGAAAATGCCGCGCCAATTGAGCGCGCGAGCGAAATACACTTGCACCACCGCTTCCGGCGTCGACTCGGCGCGCGGCGCGATGCCGGCGCTGGAGCGGTCCGCGGTGCGAAAGTCGCGTCCCTGCGGCGCTTGACCGGAGAGCACGGTATAAAGCGGCAGGGCGACAAAGATCAGCAAGCAGATGATTAGCATTCGCTGTCGCATGGTTCCTGAACTAGGCGCAAAGTATAGCGGATAGACGCTGTGAACTCCATAACTGCCATTTCGTCGTAGGGTGTCGGTGCGATTGGTATTTCCTTCGGCCGGAAATAACGAAATTCCCGCCGGCAATCTCACTTCGACCGGAAATTCGGTTGAATGTCGCAGCGGTTCGGGCGATGATACCGGCACCGACAGAAAAGCGATGGCAAAACAGTTTCGTATCGGTCATGGTTTCGACGTGCACCGCTTTCGCCGTGGCCGGAAATTGATCCTTGGCGGCGTTGAAATTCCGTCGCCGGTCGGTTTGCTTGGCCATTCCGACGCCGATGTGGTTTTGCACGCGCTGATCAATGCTGTGTTGGGCGCCATGGGCGAAGGGGATATCGGCAGCCATTTTCCCGATGCCGATCGCCGTTACAAGGGGATTGCCAGCGCCAAGCTACTTGCCGAGGTGCTGGCGATCATGCGGCGCAAGCGTTTTAAGATCGTCAATGTCGATGTGACTTTGGTGGCGCAGCGGCCCAAGCTGGCGCCGCACTACCCCGCCATGCGCAAGAGCGTTGCCGGCCTGCTCAAACTTGCCGTAAGCGAGGTTAGCATCAAGGCCGCCACCACCGAGAAGCTCGGTTGGCTTGGCAAAGGGCAGGGAATGGCGGGTACTGCGGTGATTTTGCTCGGTCGTTAACGCTACAGGAAGGGCTAAATTGTTGACAAAGAATATTTTCTATAATAATCAACAATCCTAATCTCAGGTGACATCCGATACTCCCAATCTTGCGCCGGAAGCGCGCGAACAAGAGATCGAAAGGTTGGCTCAAGAGCTTGGCCGTCTGATTCAGGGCGCCGACCCTGAGCGGCGCCATGATCTCTCGGAGTTGGCCATCGCGCTGATGCGCGAAGAGTTCATCCACAAGGCTGAACCGGCACCGGGTGCGGGGGCGACACCGGCGCCTTTCAATCCACTGGGAACCGGAGTCCTGTTGTTCTTTTTGGGTGGCGGGTTGTCGTTTGTATTCGGCCCGGTAGGGCTGCTGCTGATGTTAGGCGGCATAACTTTTGTAGTTTGGGGAGCGTTGATCAGCTGGCTTAAGAAAGCGAAATAGTTATGGCAGAATCGGAAAAGAAAAAAGGCGGCATTTGGTCACGGCGGGATTTCTTCACGCGTTTGGGCTGGGGCGGGTTTGGCGTATTTGGCGGCTTGAGTCTTCTCGGTTTTCTGCGCTCGGCGTTTCCCCGGGTGCTGTTTCAACCGCCGGCAACGTTTAAAGCCGGCTTTCCATCTGATTATGCCCTCGGCGAAGTGAGTGAAAAGTACAAACAGGACCAGCGGGTTTGGATCATCCGCGAAGAGACCGGCGTTTATGCGATTTTTGCCAAGTGCACGCACCTGGGCTGCACGCCGCGCTGGCTCGCCGCGGAGAGCAAATTCAAATGTCCCTGCCATGGCAGCGGCTTTTATAAGTCAGGCCTGAATTTCGAAGGACCGGCGCCGCGCCCGCTCGACCGGTTTCTGCTAACTGTCGGCGACGATGGCCAGCTGGTGGTCGATAAGAACAAGATTTTCAAAGGTACTGCGGGGGCCGATCCAGACGAGCAGTATCCCGAAAGTATTCTCAAAGCCTAGCGGGAAAAATCATGAGTCCATTAGAAAAGATCAAAAACGATATCGTCGAAAGCCAAGTTTGGAAGGCGATCTTCCGTCACGGTTATGACGATACGCCGCGTAACCGGGTGATGATGGTGACCGCCAACGTGTTTCTCCATCTCCATCCCGCCAAAGTGCGGCGCCATGCCGTGCGCATGCGCTTTACCTGGTGCATGGGCGGTCTCACCTTTCTTGATGTTTCTCATCACCGCCATCACCGGCATCTATCTGATGTTTTACTACCGGCCGGTGGCGGAGTACGCCTATGCCGACATGAAGTATCTCGAGTTCGATATGCCCTTCGGCATGCTCATGCGCAACATGCACCGGTGGGCGGCCCACGCCATGATCGTATTTGTCTGGCTGCATATGTTCCGCGTTTTTCTCACCGGTTCCTACAAACCGCCGCGCGAGTTCAACTGGATCGTCGGCGTGCTGCTGCTCGTGCTCACGCTGCTGTTAAGTTTCACCGGTTACTTGCTGCCCTGGGACCAGCTGGCGATCTGGGCGGTTACCGTCGGTTCCAACATGGCCCGGGCGACGCCGCTGTTGGGCTATGAAGGTCCCTTCGCCGAGTTTGTCGGCGCTAATCCGATCTACGATGCCCGTGCCTTTCTCTTCGGCGGCGGCGAGATCGGACCGCATACGCTTTTACGCTTCTATATTCTTCATTGCATTTTTATCCCGCTGGTCGCCAGCATTCTGATGGCCGTGCATTTTTGGCGCATCCGCCGCGACGGTTTTTCCGGTCCATCCTTATAGGCAACGCGAAAACGAGGCTGATCTATGGCAGAGGCCGCACAAGAGCGAAAACTTCCGGTCGACGATAAGATTCATACCTGGCCCCATCTGGTGCGGATGGAGTTTCTGGTGATGTTGTTCGTGATGATCGGTCTGACGATTTGGTCGCTGACCATCGACGCGCCGCTCGAAGAAGCGGCCAATCCGACCAAAACGCCCAACCCTTCGAAGGCGCCGTGGTACTTTTTGGGCTTGCAAGAGATGCTGGTTTACTTCGACCCCTGGCATGCCGGCGTGGTGTTGCCGACCCTTATCATTGTCGGCCTGATGGTGATCCCGTTCATCGATACCAATCCACGCGGCAACGGCTATTACTGCTTCAAGGACCGCAAGTGGGAGATCCTGACCTTCATATTCGGTTTTCACGTTCTCTGGGTCGTGATGATTATCATCGGGACCTTTTTCCGCGGTCCCGGCTGGAACCTTATTCTGGCCATGGCAGCACTGGGACGCCCATAAAGTTGTCGCCTTGACCAACGTCGATTTGCCCTACCTGCTCGGAATTCGCGATTATTGGTTCGCGGCGGTATTCGGATTGGTCGCGATCGGCGCCTACTTTGTCGTCGGCATGTTGCTGTTCTACCTGTTTGTGATCAAGGTCAAAGGCAAAGAGTTTCTTGAGCGCTGGGGCATGGTGCGCTTCACCATCACCGGCGTGATTCTTGTCCTGATGATGTCGCTGCCGGCGAAAATGTTTTTACGCCTCGCGTTTAACGTCAAATACGTTTTGGTTACGCCGTGGATTAATATCTAGGTATGTTTTACGTGGCGAAAATTCTGCAGGCTTTGGGGCTTGCGGATATCGGATATGCTTTGTTTGTCGGCATCATGAGAAATTCTTCCATGGCGGAAGAAATAGTTTTGACGCTCATCGGTCTCGGAGTGTTTTCATTGGGCCGCGCGCTGGAGCGCAAGGCAGTGTAAGGGAGTCGGGATGGCGGAACGAGGAGTCGACCCAAAAGAAGAGAAGAAGTCTTACGGCAGCGCTTTCGTCCTCGGTGCCGGCATACTGGCGGCGTTGTCTCTCTGGGCTTACTTGGACGACAACATCACGCGGCGCCCTTGGAAAGGCGTCCAGGCGAAATTCTACCGGCTCGATTACAACAAAGCCCAAGCCGCTTACGATGAAGAAGACAAGAAGCTTCAGGCGGACGAGAAATACAAAGAGCTGTCGCAAAAGCTTGCGGCGTTTCAGGCCGATTTAGCGAGCGGCGAGACCGGCAAGAAGCTCAAGGCGCTCGAACGCGAAGAAGCCCGAGTAACGGTCAAGTTTCAGGAGACCGATCAAAAGGTTAAGGACGTCAAGAGCGAGCTCGAAGAGGCCTGGTACGAGCATGATCACGCGGTGCAGCAAAAGCGCAACCCGCAACCTTATCTCGATGTCATTGCTGAACTGGACAAGAAAAAGGCGGTTTTGGAGAAGGAGCTTGAGCCGGTGCGCGCCAGGCGGAACCAGTTAAAGGACGAGATCAAAAAGATCCAGTCCGGCGCCAAGGAAATCGAGAATGAACTTGGCAAAATGACCGGCGAGCGGGACAAATGGATCCGGGTAAAGGAAAACGTGACCTTTAAGCTCGGTCCCATGAGCTTTCTTCAAAATCGCCAAGATCCAGCAAGTTTCTCTCGATGAGTTCGACCGCAACCGTTTCGACCAACCGGTAGCTCGCGTGGATCGTTGCCAGACCTGTCATCTGGCGATTAATCGAGCCGGCTTCGAGAAGGAAGCCAATCCCTTCAAGACCCACCCGCGGCGCGAAGTGTTGCTCGCCGATAGCGCCCATTCACCGGACCGTGTCGGTTGCACCGGCTGTCATGAAGGCCAGGGGATGGCCGTCAATAGTGTCAAACAGGCCCATGGTGACGTGCATCTGTGGGAGTTTCCGTTGCTGCGCGGCAGCAAGGTGCAGTCGAGCTGTACCTCTTGCCATCTGGATGTGCAGAAGTTCGCCGAAGATGCGCCGCTACTCGCTGAGGGCCAAAGATTATTCGAGCAGGTCGGTTGTACCGGTTGCCATTTAGTCAAAGGCTACGAAAACATTCCCAAGATCGCGCCGAGCCTGAAAAAGATCAGCGCCAAAGTCGATCCCGGCTGGATGGTGCGCTGGATTGAAAACCCGCATAAGTTCCGGCCGCGCACGCGCATGCCGAATTTCGAGCTCAAACCGGATGACGCTGTGGCGGTGGCCGCCTACATCTGGTCGCAGTCCAAGGAAGAGGGCGACAAATGGACCGCGGAACATGCGGCGCCGGCGGGATTTCGCGAGGGCGATCCCAACGATATCGCCAAGGGTAAAAAGCTCGTGGAGACCATCGGCTGCAAGGGCTGCCACGGATTTGCCGACGGCGAATTCTCTACGCCCTTGGGCAAATCAAAAGATCTGGTTCCCAATCTCAAGGATATCGCAGCCAAAGTTGCTGGCCCCCAATGGATCTACCATTGGATCAAGGACCCACGCGGCTTCCAGCATGACACGCGTATGCCGAGCTTGCGCTTGTCCGACGACGAGGCGTTTTCCATCACCAACTATTTGATGACCTTGGGCGGCAAGCCGGATCCGGTTGCCGGCATTCAGGAAAAGCTCGCCGATGCCAACAACATCAAGCGCGGCGAGACACTGGTGCGTAAATGGGGCTGTTCCGGCTGCCATGATATCAAAGGCATGGAGAAGGAGTCCCGCATCGGCGCCGAGCTGACTACTTTTGGTTCCAAGACGGTTGAAGAGCTGTCGTTCGGCAATCGCACCGACGTCAAGCATACCTGGGACGACTGGACATACCATAAAATTAAGACTCCGCGAGGCTATGCGACCGAGCGCGTCGAACAGCTGATGCCGCAGTTCGATTTAGAAGACGAGGACATCAAGGCTCTACGGATGTTGTTGGGCGGCTTCCGCGAGCGCAAAGTCGGTCACCGTTACCTGGCCGATCAAGGGTCGCGCGTCCAACAGGTGGTCGAAGGTCGGCGCTTGATGCAGCAGTACAACTGCGTCGGCTGTCACGAGATCGAAAAACGCGGCGGTTTCGTGCGCAAGTATTATCAGGAGAATGTGACGTTGGCGCCGCCGCCGTTGAACGGCGAGGGCGAGAAGGTGCAATCGCCGTGGCTCTTCAGCTTCCTGAAGTCGCCTAGCATTTTGCGCCCATGGTTGGATATTAGAATGCCGACTTTCGGCTTGTCCGATGAGCATACCACGCAACTGGTGAACTACTTCAACGGCCTTGTCGAAGGTCGAGCAGCCGTATCATTACATCGACGACCGCAAGATCCCGGCGGAGCATATCGATGCCGCGAAAACCATGACCTCCCCGGACTACTTCAACTGTTTCAGTTGCCATGTCCAGGGAGCGAAAAATCCCGAGGGGCCGAAAGACGGTTGGGCTCCTGATTTAGCCATGGCGCGGCAGCGGTTGAATCCCAACTGGATCATCAAGTGGCTCAAGGATCCGCAGAAAGTTCAGCCGGGGACAAAAATGCCGTCGTTCTATCCGGGCGGCCCGGATAACATCCTCGGCGGCAAAGAAGACTTGCAGATCGAGGCATTGCGCGATTACTTGATGTCGATCGGGCGCGGCGGGGCGCCAGCGGCTGCCGCTGCGGCGCCGCAGGTGGCTAAAACAAAACCGGCAAAATAGCGATTAATAGATGAATATCGCAGTAGCCTGGTCGTCCAACCGATGACCAGTTAGGTCGAAGGAGGAATTTATGAATAAGTTTGGTTTTCTTATGTTGACTACCGCTCTGGTGACGGCGCCGGTGACGGTAATGGCGCAATATACCGGTGGGGATGTGAAAGATGGCGGATCAATTTCCGGTACCGTCAAATTCAAAGGGACGGCGCCAGCACCCAAAAAGCTCGACGTCGGCAAAGATAAAGAAGTTTGCGACAAATCGCCAAAGATGGATCAGTCTTTGATCGTGAAAGACGGCAACCTGGCCAATGCGGTAGTGACGATCACGGATATCAAGAGCGGCAAGAAGATCGATGCCAAAAAGGTGACTCTCGACCAAAACGGTTGCGAGTATAAACCGCATGTACTAGCTTTTCCGGCTGGGTCAACTGTGGAAATCCTCAATCCTGACGGTATCCTTCATAACGTTCATTCCTATAGCAAGGCTAACACCCCGTTCAATCAGGCTCAGCCCAAGTTTAAAAAGACCTTGGAAGTGAAGATCGACAAACCGGAAGCGGTGGAAGTGAAGTGCGATGTCCATGGCTGGATGCATGGCTGGCTCGTGGCCACCGCCAACCCCTATTTTGCGGTTACCGACGGATCGGGCAGCTTCAAGCTGACTGATGTGCCCGCCGGTAGCTACACCGTCGAGGTGTGGCATGAAAAGCTCGGCAAGAGCACCCAGAAGGTTGCGGTCAAGGCGAAAGAAGACGCCAAGGTAAGCTTCGAAGTCGCCGGCAAGTAAATTTTTTCGCATCAATCGATAAAAAGCGCGACATCTTCCGGGTGCCGCGCTTTTTTCATTTCTAAGCCGCTTATCTGCTCTCGCGCTCCACCTTATTCTTAAAGAAATTCCAGGCCCGCTCCATGTCGACTGGCGGTAACGCTTCGATCTGCCGCTGTTTCGATTCATCGACGGTCAACGGGATCGGTGTGCCGATCTGGAGCGCGCCGTAAAGCACCTGCCGCCGCCTCTTCCAAATAGATCGCCATCATTACCGCTTCCGGAATCGTTCTGCCAACCGTCACCTGGCCGTTGCCACGAAGTAGCACAGCTGGGCGGTTAGCCAAGGTTTCGCTGACATCGTTGCCAAGTTTCTCGGTCGAGATCAGATCGGCAGGGGTGAATACCGGCACGCCGCCGGCGAAGAAACTGCCGTGATTGTGCACCGGCTCGAGCCGGCGGTCGGTGACGGAAAAAATATTTGCCACGCGGGCGTGGATGCGGGTGATCGCATTGACCCGCGGCTTGGTTTTCATGATCGCCGTGTGCAGCCAGGCCTCGAAGGGCGGGGGTGGTTTCCTTCGACTATGTCCCCGTTCAGGTTCATTGTCAGTAATTGCTCTTCGCTGACCATGGCCAGGCTGATGCGCGGGGTGATCAAGAAGAGGTCGCTGTCGGGGATGCGCGCGCTGACATGACCGAACCCTTCGACGAGTTTCAGGTGCGAAAGAATCCGGCTGGCGCTGATAATGTCTTTTCTCAGCTGATTGACGGTGGTCATGGGACTCCTTTAAAGTCTGAAAAATTTGAGCTATATTACCTCGTTCCGATTGCTGGGATAAGCGAGTCCACTATGAAAGTCAAAGTCGAATCTTCTGCCGACTCCAAGGGACAGGAAAGTCCTACCCAGTTCATGCTCGGAGCGCGAACCATCAAGGTCGAAGCCTGCGTGGATCGCTGGTACGGCGAGCAAGCTTGCTACTTTCGGGTTCTCGGCAGCGACGAGAACTCCTACATTCTCAAGGGACCCCTTGAAGATGGCAGTTGGGAAATGGTTTCCTTTACCCATAAGGACTCCCGCGGTACCGAGTTAGAATACGAAGGCAAAAGGGAACTTCAGTAAGTCATAGGCGCCCTTTGCCTCTCTAGTTTTTTCTTCAAGTCATCTCTCAACGGCGAGAGAAATACATTTCTGGTTATGAGGAAAGACGATGTCCAATCAACATTTGGTTGCGGTGGTCGGTGCGGGGCCCGCGGGGCTGTACGGCGCGCGCAAATTGACCGAAGCGGGCCATCGGGTGGTCTTGATCAATCGCGACATCAAACCGGGCGGGCTGGCGGAGTACGGCATCTTTGTCGACAAGGAAAAGATGAAGACCGGCCTGCGCAAACAGTTCAAAAAAATTCTCGCCGACCCGAAAGTATTTTATCTAGGTCATGTGATGGTGGGGCAAAATCAGCCGCTA
>CAVXEP010000022.1:0-311122 GCA_963760795.1 uncultured delta proteobacterium | reverse complement strand
TGCCGCCGCCGGAGCTGCGGATGACGATTTGCAGATTGGCATAGCGATCGAATACTCCACTGGCGATCATGCGCAGGCAGCATTCGGCGACTTCGCCGTCGGACAAGACGGCGTAAGCGACGCCGGCGCCGGTGCCGTCTTCAAGCTTTTTCAGCGACGGGCTCTGGGCCGTGCCGGCGCCATGCAGAAAGATCGGCAAGTTGAGCGCGTTGATTTTGGCGTAGAGCGGTTCCATCGCCGGGGTGTCGACCAGCATTTCACCGTCGACATGGGGATACATGAGCACCGCGCCGAAAGCCCTGCTTGGCCATGCGGTCGATTTCGTTTATCGATTCGGCAATATTTTTTAGCGATAGCGCGATGATGCCGCCCAGGCGGTCTTGGTGCGGCGCGATGCGTTCGGCCAAGACAGCGTTGGAGTCATGCATAACCTCCAGTGCTTGTGCGGCGGTCAACTGGTCGGCGTAGATGCCGGCGCCCTGGCAAATGAGCTGCATGTCGATGCCGGCCGCGTCCATTTCCTTGACCCGCTTGGCCAGATCGGGGGAGTCATAGGCGTCGATATGGGGCTTCTTAGCGGTAAGCTGGCCGATGCGCTCGGCGACTTCCGGCGCGGTATGATGGGCGTGCCAGTCGATTACGTTAGCCATGGCGGTCTCCTTCGCTGATTAGTTGATGAGTTGGCAATACTGCGTCTGACTTATCACAGTCAAGCACGCTTTGATAAGTGCAGGCCCTTGCCGAGGGACGGATTTCGCTTTAGCTGGTGGCGGACGCGCGCCTGCGAAGGAATTTTGGCGGCGCTGGGAATGACCGGTTTCGGATGGTGATTACCCCAAATGGGCGGAGCAATGGGTCTTGCGCCCATGCCGCGGCGGGCGCTGTGACAGGAAAAAGAATGCTACCGCGGTTACTTTTTCGGCGCGCCGACGAATTCGCCCTTGTCTTTGAGCCGGCGCACCAGCTCTTCGTAGGAGGATTTGGCAATCACCCGGCTGGAAACTGCGAGCGATAGTTGTTCACCAGGCTGATGTTCTCGGCAACGACATCGTAGACCCTCCACTCATTGTCGATCAACTGGGCGCGGTAGTTGATCGAATACTTTTCGCCTTTGGTGGTGACGACTTTACTGCCCACGTCGGCATAGCCGCCGTCGATTTTTTCGCTCAAATAAATGATTTTTTCGTCGCTATAGGATTCGATCAGGTCGGCGTAGGTGCGTTCTAGCACCTCGGTGAACAGGCGCACGAATTCTTCCTGTTCTTGAGGCGTGCGCCGGCCCCAGTTGGAGCCGAGAGAACGCTTGGCCATCTCGGCAAAATTGAACCGGCCAAATAACACCTGCTTCACCTGTTCGCGCCGTTCGGATTGCTTGGCCGCCGACTTCAAGCGGGGATCTCTGAGCACCACGAATACTTTATCGACGGTGGCCTTGACCTGGTCCGTCGGCACACCGGCGCGGACCTGGGAGGGGCTCAGCGTGACTGCCGCAAACCATAGGGCCAATAGAAACTTCGCTGGATTATTTAGACTTAGAGGGCTCATCTTTTCTTTCACCTTTATTAGACGTCAGATCGCCGCCAACTATTTTACCGATCAAATCGGGAATATCCGGCGGGGTGTCGGTTTCGCGTATTCTCCCGCCAGGAGGGATGATTTTATCCGATGCTCCGGGCGATACCAAGACAAATTTATCGCCGATCAAGCCGCGCGCCCGAACTGAGGCTATGACATCTTCTTGGAGCTTGACACCGTCGTTAATCTGCAAGGTCAAGCGCGCCTTATCTTCGACCAAGCCCATACCTTCGACCCGGCCGATTTTGACACCGGCGATCTCGACTGGATCTCCGGGCTTTAGACCGGCAACTGACGCAAAATCGGCGAAAACCACGTACCCTTGGGCACCGAATACTTCAAGCTTGCCGAGACGGATGGCGAGATAGCCCAGGCAGGCAATGCCAATCACGACAAAGATGCCGACTACTATATCAGTGCGGGTATGATTCACTGGCGCAACTCCTAGAGGACTTGGATCGGTCCTTCGGTTTTTCCATGGATGAATTGTTGTACCACTGGATTCGCCGATACACGGAACTCGGCCGGTGTGGCAATGCTTTCAATAATGCCGCCCGCGAGCATAGCAACGCAGTCCGAAATTTCAAATACTTGCGGAATAGTATGGCTGACGATGATACCGGTAAATCCGAACTCATCTTGGCTGCGGGCGATCAGTTGATGAATGCTGGTGGCCAAGACCGGGTCCAGGCCGGTGGTCGGTTCGTCGAACAGGACAATCTCCGGATCCATGATCAGCGCCCGCGCCAGACCGGCGCGCTTTCTCATGCCGCCACTCAGCTCGGCGGGGAATTTGCCGCCCATCTTGGCTAGGCCAACCTGCTCCAAGCGATAATCGACTTTCTTCTTGATGTCGCTTTCCGTCATGCTGGTTTTCTCGCGCACGGGAAAGGCGACATTGTCAAAGACACTCAGCGAGTCCAACAGGGCGGCGCCCTGAAACAGCACACCAAATTTCGTGCGGACTTCGTAGAGTTCGTCCTGGCTTAGTTTGGTAATGTCGACGCCGTTGACGAAAACTGCTCCGGCATCGGGCAGATAGAGGGCGTTCAAATGTTTTAGCAATACCGTTTTGCCGCAGCCGCTGGTGCCGACTATGGTGGTAATCTTGCCGGTGGTGAACTCTAAATTTACGCCGCGCAAGACCTGTTGGCCGCGAAAGCTCTTGTGTAGATTAACGACTCGGATCATGGCGCCTAGAGCATGACGGAAGTCAGGAAGTAATCCCAGACCAGAATCAAGATAAACGATAAGACCACCGACTCGGTGGTCGCTTGGCTGACGCCGGTGGCCATGGGCGGGGCGTGAAAACCCTTGTAACAACAGATCCAGGTGATGATCAGGCCAAAGGAGACGGATTTGACAATGCCGCTGTAGATATCGTGAAATATCACGCTGTTTTCGATGCCGGCAAAAAAACTGCCGGAGCTAACCCCTAACATAGCGACCCCGACCAAGTAGGAGCCGAAGATGCCGATGACATCGAAAATGGCAGTCAGCAGTGGCATGGCGATCAGACCGGCGATGATGCGCGGCGAAACCAGGAACTTGATCGGATTGATCGCCATGGAATCGAGCGCGTCGATCTGTTCGGTGGCGCGCATGGTGCCCAACTCGGCGGCCATGGCGGAGCCGGTTCTGCCGGTGACCATGAAAGCAGACAGCACCGGTCCCAATTCACGCAACAGGCTCAAGGCTGCGGCCGAACCGAGATAACTCTCGGCGCTAAATTTGCGCAGGCTGTAATAACCTTGGAAGCCCATCACCATGCCGGTGAAGAACCCCGAGAGCGCGACCACTGATAACGAGTCCACGCCAATGGTTTTGATGTGGTAGACGATCAGGTTAAGCTTGGCTGGACGGCGGAACGCCAACATGATCGAGGTTAGGAGAAAATTAAACATTTTCCCCATGGCGGCGACGCGTTCGATGGTGCTTTGGCCGATGCGACCGAAGAAAGAAATCATCAGTTTTTACAATGAAACAAAATGGAATTTCATTTTCGTTGTAAATATAGAAAACCGCCCACCATTGCAAGGTTGAGCAGCAATTTACGCCGCCGCTGGAAGACGAATTTTCGCAATATTCGCATTGGCGGAATAAGCCGTGCGAATCCGGGGAATGACTAAAGCAACATGAGCGAAGACACGTTGGATACGCTGATCGACGGCAAGCTGCGGCTTTATCAAGGTCGCTCGGGTTACCGTTTTTCTCTCGACGCTTTGTTATTGGCGCACTTTGTCGCGGTCAAAAGCGGCGATCGGATCGTCGATCTTGGCGCCGGCAATGGCGCTATCGCGCTGTTGTTGAGCCATTTGCATCCCTCGACATCGCTCACCGCTTTGGAAGTGCAACCGGCTATGGCGGAGCGGGCCAAGCGCAGCGTTGCTCTCAACCGGCTCGACGAGCGGGTGGCAATTGTCGCCGGCGACTTGCGCGAGATCGGCTCAATCTTCACGGCGTCGACGTTCCATGTCGTCGTCAGCAATCCACCCTTTCGTCCGGTCCGCAGCGGCCGGATCAGTCCCAATCGGGAGAAACAAATCGCGCGCCATGAGATCACCGGTGATCTAAGGGATTTTCTCGCCGCCGCGGCTTATCTGCTGCGGCCAAAAGGGCGGCTGGCGTTGATCTACTCAGCCGAGCGGGCGGTTGAGTTGCTGGTGAGTCTGCGCCGCGCCGGACTCGAGCCCAAGCGGCTGCGCTGGGTCCATTCCTTCGCCACGGACGGGGCACTGCTGGTATTGGTCGAAGCGGTCAAAGGCGGTCGCAGCGGCATCGAAGTCGAGCCGCCGCAGGTGATCTATCGCCAGGGCAAAGAGTATTCAGCGGAAGTCGCCAAGATGGTCGCCGGCATCGCCAAGCCGAGCGCTCGAGCCGGGCTGCCAGACGACGAGTAGAGCCGGTTGTACCGAATCATTCGGGTTTGGTCGGACGGCGGGCGAAACTATTTAAAAGTTTCTTGAAGGCGTCGCGGATTGCCGGATCTTCGATGGTTTCAATGAATCCGGCGTCGACCAGCCGTAGCGGCGTGGCTGCTGGCTGATCGGTGCGCTCATCCGGCGGCGGGTCTACGCGGCCGACCATGAAAAAAATATTCTTAACGACGTCGCGCTTCAGTTGCTCGTTGAGCTTGGCGGCGATCATTTCCTTCATAAACTGGAGCTGCTGCATCCACACCGGGCTGGATACTTTGACGATCAGGGTGCCGTTACGGAGCTTTTCCGGTTGGGCGTTACGGGCGATGGCGCTGCCCACCGCTTGATTCCAAATCGTCCAGACGCCGTAGTCCGATAGGCGCGAGTTTAAGTCGAGCCGCTTGAGCGAAGTTTCGAGCATCTCGCCCAACCGTTCGATCTGCGGATCTCGTCGCGCCATAGTCAATCTAACTAGCAGATCGGCGCCGTCCATGCCAGCCGGTGCGATGCTGCCACAAGTTTAGTAATTTCATCAAAACTGGCGAAAAGTCACAACAAATACCGCTGCCGAAAATTTTGATTGACAACCAAGGGATTTGCCACTAAAAATACAAAATCTAGTGCACATCTAAACGTTTCACACCATATATGGGCGATAGCAGGGAGAAGGGAGACATGGAGCGATGGCAATTCTGACATCTGAGGCGACTGATTTGGCGGCCGGTCAAAAGCCGGTTCGAGCGCCCGCTGGGCTGAAAATTCCGCGTTATTTCAGCCGGTCTGGGGTTAATCCTTATGACGAGGTGGACTGGGAGCAGCGTACCGCGACCATCGCCAACGAGAAGGGCAAAATAGTCTTCGAACAGAGCAACGTCGAGATCCCTAAGTTTTGGTCGTTAATGGCGACCCAGGTCGTGGTGTCGAAATATTTCCGCGGTCCGCTGGGCACACCGCAGCGGGAAACCAGCGTGCGCCAGATGATCGGCCGGGTGGTGCGCACGATCACCGGCTGGGGGCAAAAAGATGGCTACTTCGCCACCGACGAGGACGCCTCTGCGTTCGCCGATGAGCTGACGCATATCATGCTGCACCAGAAGGCCTGTTTTAACAGTCCGGTGTGGTTCAATTGCGGCATCGAAGAAAAGCCCCAGTGCTCGGCCTGTTTCATTCTGTCGGTCGAGGATACCATGGACTCGATTCTCGATTGGTACCGCAAGGAAGGGGTCATTTTCAAAGGCGGCTCCGGTTCCGGCGTCAATTTGTCGACGATCCGTTCCGCCAAGGAGCAGCTCGCCGGCGGCGGCACAGCCTCCGGGCCGGTGTCGTTCATGAAAGCCGCCGATGCCTCGGCGGGAGTGATCAAGTCCGGGGGCAAGACCCGGCGCGCCGCCAAAATGGTGGTCTTGAACGTCGATCACCCCGATATCGAAGATTTCATCAAATGCAAAGTCGAGGAAGAGAAAAAGGCCTGGGCGCTGATCGAGGCCGGCTACGATTCCAGTTTGGACGGTCCGGCCTATGGCAGCGTGTTTTTCCAAAACGCCAACAATTCGGTGCGGGTGACCGACGAGTTCATGCAAGCGGTACAGGAAGACCGCGAGTGGCAAACCAAGTATGTCACCAACGGACGGGTCTGCGAGACTTTTAAGGCCCGCGACTTGATGAAAATGATTGCCGAGAGCACTTATTTCTGCGGCGATCCCGGCATGCAGTACGATACCACGATCAACGACTGGCATACTTGCTCCAACACCGCGCGTATCAACGCGTCCAATCCCTGCTCGGAGTACATGCATCTGGACAACTCCGCGTGCAATCTGGCATCGCTCAATTTGCTCAAATATCTGCGCGAGGACGGCGTTTTCGACACCGAATCGTTCCGTCGCGCGGTTGATATCGTGATTCTCGCCCAGGACATTTTAATCGACAACTCGTCCTATCCGACCGCGGAGATCACCGCCAACGCCCACGCCTTTCGCGAACTCGGCCTGGGTTATGCCAACTTGGGCGCATTGCTGATGACCCTCGGACTGCCCTACGATTCCGACGGCGGGCGCGCCTATGCGGCGGCGGTGACCGCACTGATGTCGGGGCAGGGGTATTTGCAGTCGGCGCGTAACGCCGCAGCCACCGGCACCTTCGCCGGCTATGACGTAAACCGCCAGCCGATGCTGCGGGTGCTCAACAAGCACCGCTCCCAGGCTTATAAAATCTCGCCATCCCATGTGCCCCTCGACCTGGTCAGCGCAGCGCGCGAGGCTTGGGATCAAACCTGTACCGAAGCGGAAAAGTTCGGCGTCAAGAATTCGCAGATCTCGGTCTTGGCGCCCACCGGCACCATCGCCTTCATGATGGATTGCGATACCACCGGTGTCGAGCCCGACATCGCGCTGGTCAAATACAAAAAATTGGTCGGCGGCGGCTTGTTGAAGATCGTCAATCACACCGTGCCGCGGGCGCTACGGCGGCTGGGCTACGAAGTCAAACAGATCCAAGACATCATCGAGTACATCGAAGAACATGAGACCATCGAAGGAGCGCCGCATCTAAGAGACGACGATCTGCCGGTCTTTGACTGCGCTTTCAAGCCCGCCAACGGCAGCCGGTCGATTCAATACATGGGCCATGTGCGCATGATGGGCGCGGTGCAGCCGTTCATCTCCGGCGCTATCTCTAAGACCATCAACATGCCCACGGATGCGAGCGTCGACGAGATTGTCCACGCCTATATGGAGTCGTGGAAGCTCGGACTAAAAGCAGTGGCGATTTATCGCGACGGTTCCAAGCGTACGCAGCCGCTCAACACTTCAAAAGACAAAGAGGAGAAAAAGGCCGGCGCCGCGGACAACAAGGAGCCGCTGGTACTGCGCCACCGGCTGCCCGACGAGCGCCGCTCGATCACGCACAAATTCGACATCGCCGGCCATGAGGGCTACATCATCGCCGGTATGTATGAGGACGGCCAGCCGGGCGAGATCTTTATCACCATGTCGAAGGAGGGCTCGACGATTTCCGGTCTGATGGACTCCTTTGCCACGGCGATTTCCATCGCCCTGCAATACGGCGTGCCGCTTAGGGGATTGGTCGATAAGTTCAGCCACATGCGCTTCGAGCCCTCGGGCTTCACCAAGAACCCGGATATCCCGATGGCCAAGTCGATCATGGATTACATCTTCCGCTGGCTGGCGAGCAAGTTCCTCGACGACGAAGCGCAGCAGGAAGTCGGGATTGTGCAGCGGCAAGAGCCAACCGAACGAGTGCACGCAGAAAAAAGTTATCGCGATGGCGCCCACGCGCCGCGCGGCGGCGCGCCCGTGGCAAGCATCAGCAGCGTCACCAGCCTCTATCAACAAGACGCGCCCCCTGCCCGGACTGCGGCGCGATCATGATCCGCAGCGGCGCTTGCTATAAATGCATGAACTGCGGCGCGGTGAGCGGGTGTTCGTGAGTGAATAGGACAGATAGAACGTATAAACGGGCTGGTCGAAGTAATTCGGCCACCCGTTTTGCATTTTGGACAAGATGGAAGCATTGCAAAAATCCGACTCTGTAAGTGTTGAGCGGATCATGTAGGAGTCAGTCATGGAAGCAAGACTATTAGCGGTTTTGTTATTACTTGCGATTATTGCCTTTTCCCCACTGGTCGGTTTCGCACAGGCGCTCATTGATGAACGGGCACTCAAGTTAGTGTCGCAATTCTCATATGAAGTGTGCGGACCCTACGAGAACGCTTCGGTAATGGGTCGGGTCGACATTGACGGTGGGGTGAAAGCGAAAATTACGGGGCTGTTGAAGCCCTTGTAAACGCTGGATTTGAAACGGGTGCGAAATATTCCAAAGAAGAGACGATCGGTGTGCTTCAAAAAGATCTAGCTACCCTGACTATTACTCTACTGATGCATAATGCTGCAATGACAATAGACGTCGAATCAACTATTTTTCATCCAAAGTGTAAAAAAGGTCATCAGCTGGTCCTATCGGGACGAAAATTTCCGGCAAATACCTAGCGACACTGTAGGACAATGCCATACCACGTGCAAGCACTTGACGGGTATGTATCCCTGCTAACTAGCCTGAGCACAAAAGGCAAAAGGAAAGGCAAAAGGGAAAGGCAAAAGTGTCTACCATCGGAATTTGCAGGTAGCGGGACAAAGAAGAATCAGGTAAAGAAAGTCCTGACGAGGGTGTGGCTCTTAGTGTCAGTGGCCTGTTCATTCAGGCTCACATAGCCTGAAATGCCGCCCTCGTCGCCTGCATCATCCGAGGGCGTCGACCGGGATGGTGCCATATTCTCACCAGAATACGTGGCTCTGTAAGTAGACGAGACCGAAGGATGATCAAAACGATCTTGTTTCTACCGAAGAGGAGCTACTGTCAGGAGAAAAAGTAATCCGTTTCATCGATACTAGGAGTAATCGTGACAGCGTGGCGATGGGAACTATCAAGCGGCGAAGTGCTCGAAGAATTTGAGATCGAGCACCGGCCCGAAGGATTTGCGGAGCCCGCATCGAGAAGCATCAGAAGACCAAGAGCTGCGTGGTGGCAGTGGCCATGGAAGGTTACAACGGCTATGCCCGGCCGTTGGACAGCATGGTTCGCCAGCACGGCTACCGGCTCTACAATCGAACAACCTCATATGCCCAAGGTCAAATTCTCCCGGAGGAGCCCAAGAGTTGGCCGGATCGACGTGCGCGAAGGCTTACACTGTTCAGCTAAGCGATCGTCTACCCGCTGGCTTACGAGTACTGCAGGAAGTAAAGGGTACGCCCCAGGAGAATGAAATACTCAAGCGACTGAGCCGCATGGCGCCGGTTAGTCAACGAGCGGGTGCGGGTGGTGAACGGTTTACAGGCCGATCTCCAAGCGGTGTGTCCGGGATTGTTAGAGATCACGGGGGAAGCGAGCAATCAGTGGTTTTTAAACTTCCTGTTAAGTGCGCAGACCCTCAGCGAGTTTTCCCGACTCCGGCACATCACGTTGATGAAGATACCGCAGGTGGGGGTGAAGTGTGCTGCGAAGATCGAGGACTGGCAGAAGCGAGCCCACTTCAGTGACGAAGTAGAGTGGGTAGGCGAGATGATCCAAGAGGACGCCCGGCGATGTCTGGAACTCGATGAGAAGATTAAGCGGCTACGCAACAAGATTGCAGAGATTGCCAAAGACTCCAAGATCCCAAGACCTTCGTCGATACAGATCCGCAGTGTACAGTCGGATGGGGAAAATTGACGGCCGCACGAGGATTCTTTCCGAGAGGAGCCTTGCGCTGTATCTCGGCATGGCAACGTTGGACGACAGTTCGGGCACGTATCAGGGCACCAAAGCGCCCAAGCAAGTTAACACAAGGGCTAAAGCGGCGATGATGATCGGCCTGGATCGACATCGAAAAAGTTTCCAGGTCCCGAGATTTCTTGAAAAGAAACGAACGAGGCTATAAAGAAACACAACAGCGAATTCGGGCGCACGACAACAGAGGTCGGACTCATGCTTCAAGAACGTTCGAAAAAGTATCATCAGGCTCGAAACTAACAAGAATCTCGAAGAAAAAACATTGCCGCGAATTGGTCAAATTGCGGCGGTGCGATTTAGGGCTGCGTGGGACATATATTCTAAATTGCTGTATTGAGATTCGGTGGGCTTTCGAAGAACGACGTAATTTCCGGAGGAAAATTTCTTAATACGATATTACAGTGACGACTCAGAGCGAGTATTCGCTGAGCCCTCGAAAGAGTCGGCGCGTTCTCGTGAGTGGTAAATCCCTTCCAACCAACATACGAACCGATCCAAGAAGGTCGCAAGCTGGGTGTAACGTTAGAGCAAGCCGCCGTGAGACAAATAACCCAATAGCGCAAAGGGAAGCAAAACTGGCAAGGATTAGGTTCGCCCAACATTTCGCATGCGAATTCCGAGTCGCATCGGTATCCGAGCCGGTTGCTCCAGAGTTAAGATCTGCGCAGACTTGGTCTAACTTCCATGTCGCCCTGCCAAGGAGGTGGGTCAAGCCGCCGCCTCCTTTCATGCCGCTAACGCCTTCAGCACTGCCTTCGGGTCAGTCTTGATCGCTCGTCAGCAGAGCCTTTGCCGGGCCCGTCGGCTCTCGTCTGCCCTGTTCCCAATTGCGCAAAGTACCAACGTCGACGTGCAGGAGCTTCGCGAACTGCGGCTGACTGAGGCCCGTCATGGCTCGAATCTCCTTGACCATTGCGGCATCGACATAGAACTCTCGCGATGGCGCGCGAACGCCGCGCACGATTTCATCCATCTGACTCATGCTCTCTACTAATCGTTTAAACAGCTTCTTGTCCATCGTTACCACCCCGCATTAATCTTGCGCAACACAGTCTTTTCCTTGGGCGTCAGGTCGTCTTTGATGCCCTTGCGGTAGATCAAAATGATTCGAATCTAGAGCTTGTGCGACCACGTGAACGAAGAAAGTCCAGTTAGCAAAGTCTGACCCCCCTGTCCGGCTCTTCGATCTCCGCCTGCTGCGCGACGCGAATCAGCCGATGCAAATCGCGGCTTTCGCCAAACGCTCGGGCGATTGACAGGTCGGCGGTTCGGCGATAGGTCTGCCTTCACAGACAAACCGAAACGATCCCTGGAGATAACATGAACGGCACAAACCCTAGCAGGCGGGTACGAAGAGATTCATGTTGCGAAGAGGATCTGCCGAGGGACCTCGGTGGGCTCAGCACAAACGGCAAATCCTCAGTTTCACGCATCCCATCGTTCGCTCTGAGCAGCTTGTCGAAGGATGAACGACGAAGACTTCGTCGGCCTATGGGAGCGTGGTTATTCTTGTCCATGTTGGCCGTCTCCTGGCTTTCGCTGGCGACCTCGGCGGTTGTAGCCCAGACCCCATTCTACCAAGGCAAGACGATCACGATGGTTTTTGGTTTTGCGCCCGGCGGCACGGGAGACATGCGCGGTCGCGCGGTCACGACCTTTCTCAAGAAGCACATTCCAGGCAGCCCGGACATGGTCGTCGATTACCGCCAAGGAGCGGGCGCGCGGGCGGCGGCGAATCAGGTTTACACCAGGGCTCAGCCCGACGGACTGACGATCGGGGTGATGGGCAGCAATCTCATTCCGGCGGCCATTCTCGGCGAAAGCGGCGTGCTCTACGATATCGATAAGTTTATTTATCTGGGCACCCCTTACAGCGGCCATGCGCATATTTTCCTGACACGCAGGGCCGCCGGTATACGAAATTTAGAAAATCTCAGGGCCGCGAAGGGCGTCCGCATCGGCGCTCAGGCAGTGGGCCACACGATCTACTACACCGGCCGGATGTTTGCGTACCTCATGGGTATGAATGAGCCCAAGTTCGTAGTCGGTTATACGGGAGGGGAACTCGACGTGGCTCTCCGCGCCGGTGAAATCGATGCCCGAACCAATCACTGGGAAACGCCCATGCGGCAGAAGATGTTCGACGAAAATCTTCTCGACGTCCATGCCCTTACCGAGATACCCAAGGGAACCAAGCCCCATTCCATTTACAGTCATGTGCCCGATCTAGAAACCTTTGCCCGCGCGGAGAGAGAGCGCAAACTCGTCTCCCTGCACCGGGCGTTCCAGGCTGGCGGAAGTCCTTACGTGCTGCCGCCCGGCGTGCCTAGGGAGCGCGTGCAGGTTCTGCGCGAGGCGATGCGCAAGACGTTTGCCGATCCGGAATTTATCGCCGAGTACAAGAAGACGGGCGACGATTCCAGTTCTTTAACCGGGGAGGCGCTCGAAAAAATCATCAAGGAGCTGCCGCGGGAACGGGAAGTCATCGAGCTTTTCAAAAAGCTCTTCGGTCCCGATCCATTGCCACCGCGGTAAAGATAAAGTTTTCGAGTTTCGTTAATGAGAACAAAGCATTTAGGGTCAAGTCTTGAATCTTGCTCATTTGATTGTGAATCGACCACACTTCAACGAAACTCGTCGATGCTGCTCGATCTCGCGGTGGAGAGAACGATCCGACAGGAAACAAATCAAGCGTATCCGACCGCTGCATCGCCTGAACCAATCGAAGCAAAACCGCAATTTTCACCCAACACTCGTGCGCTTGACGACTCGCCGGTGCGTCGCTACGTCTCCCGTCAGAAAATAGGTTGTTCAAGTTTTCCGCACAGACTTGCTCTGACGACGAATTGTGCGATAGAAAAACCATTCGGGGTATTGAAACAGACTACGAAGGAGCTGCGCTATGTCCACTTTGAATTCAGAGCTTACTGCCAACCCGTATCAAGCTGACCAAAAGCGGAACGAAGTTAAAGCCTTTACCTACGACCGCTGGATGGAGTCGGTGGGGATTCCGATTCACCGCGGTTTCTTTATCGAAGATTTGCGCACCGTGGAGCTGGGCTGGTGGGACGAGCGCCAGTGCGACGCGGCGTTCATCCAGCTGACCGGTCAAGAAGGCATCACCTCCGCGATCGTCATGGAGATTGCGCCGGGGAAATCGTTGCCGCCGATGAAATTCGCTCTTGACGAGCTGATTTACGTGTTGCAAGGCTACGGCGTGAGCACGGTTTGGAGCGCCGACGGCGCGCCGAAGAAAACTTTTGAATGGCAAGATCGCAGCTTGTTTCACGTCGCTTCCAACAGCAATTTGCAGTTGGCCAACATGCGCGGCGACAAGCCGGTTCGACTCTTGCGCTATAGCTATCTGCCCCTGGCCACCTCGCTGGTCACCGAACCGCAATTCTACTTTAACAACCCCTATCAGAAGGCCGCAGCTCTCGCCCAAGAAAGCGAAACCTACTCCCAAGCCAAGCTCGTCGAAAACGGCGATCCGGAGCTTGCCTGGGGCAGCAGTCGCGTCTACTGGCACGGCAACTTTTTCCCCGACATGGCGGCGTGGGACAAGCTCACGACCAACGCGCGCGGCGGCATGAGCGTGATCATCATGTTTCCCAGCTCGGAAATGTCTTGCCATATGTCGGTGTTTGCCACGCGCACCTACAAGAAGGCCCATCGCCACGGCCCGGGACGGGTGATCGTGATTCCGGCGGGCGAAGGCTATTCCGTGCTCTGGGAGGAAGGCAAAGAAAAGATTGTCGCGCCCTGGCACGAGGGCAGCATGTTCGTGCCGCCCGACAAATGGTTTCACCAGCACTTCAACGCCGGCGGCACTCCGGCGCGCTATCTGGCGCTGCATCCGCCGCGGCAGTTTCGCGGCCACGCGGAAAAGGTCGAGGACCGCGCCAAAGACATGATCGAATACATCGATGAAGATCCCTGGATCCGCGAGAAGTTCGAAGGCGAACTCGCCAAGCGCGGACTGACCACGCTGATGCCGGCGGATGCCTATAGCGTCAACAGTTACGACTGGCACCCAGGCAAAGTCAGTATTTGAAACGCCGGCAGCTTGAACGTTGCCCGCGCCATTTCATTTTTTGTGTCTTGCCTCTGTCAAGAGGCCGAACCTGTTGCCTGCGCAAGCCGACGATGCTGCTTGGTCTCGCGCTTGAGCGAGGGCGCCGACTGGGAACAAATTGAGCGCAACCGACGGCTGCGCTGCTTAAGCCACCGGGATCTTCAGCAAATTTGATTGACAACTTTCCGAGGCCTGCGGTATTGCTCCGGTCAGAAATAAGCGTGGATTAGATTTTCTCCAAGGATTGAGGATTCCTGATTGTTGATGGAAAGCAGTTAGTAATTCCTGTGGAGGCCGCATGTTGGGCAATCATTCTTTGCCGCGGTTGATCGTTGCCTGGACGCTGTTGTCGATCGGTGCAGTGTCGTGTGGCACCGGCGCTAAGCCGTCAGGCCGGTGGAGTCACCAGGACTGGCCCACGGGTCACTACAAGGTGGTCGAAGGGTGGCCCAAGCCGTTGCCCGACACTCGTCACTCACATGACGGATGGACCTGGGGATCCTTTGGCGGCGTCTACGCAGAAAACCCCGACCGAATCTGGGTCGCCATGCGCGGCGAGCTGCCGCTGCCGAAGGGCAGCGCTCCGTGGACACCCTATGCGGCGCTCAATCCGTCCCGCGGGAACTCCACGGGCAACTCGGACGGGTTGACGGCAACCTGCCAGCCGGAGAAACCGCGGGGATGGGAGCGTCGGTTCCAACACTCGATCATCGTGTTCGATCGCCAGGGCAACCTCATCGACGAGTGGCCGCACCTCGAAGAGCTGTTCGCCAAGAATCCCTGCGGTCGTGGGCCGCACCAGATCAAGATCAGCCCTTATGACAAAGACAAGCATGTCTGGATCATTGACGACCAGCTCCACATGATTTATCGCTTTACCCACGACGGCAAACTGGTTCACAGCAAAGGCCAGCTCGGTGTCCGCGGTCGCGGGCCGAACACCTTCGATCGGCCGACGGACATCGCCTGGCTGCCTGACGGAACCTACTTTATCACGGACGGCTATGGCGGCACACGCGTCGTCAAGTACGACGCCAACGACAACTTCATCATGGACTGGGGCGGGCCGCCCAAGGATCCGAAGAACCCGGGACCGAACGAGTGGAATACGGTCCACAGCATCGCGATCAGCGCCGACCGCCGGCTCTTCATTATCGACCGCGGACATGCGCGGATGCAGGTCTTCGACGAGAACGGCAAGTTCCTCGATCTATGGCCGTTGAAGTCGCCGCACTGGCCCGCCGGTCAGAACACGCTCATGGTGAATCACTTCATTGATGACAAAGGTTTCATCTGGGTCGGCGATGCGCCCACGAGTAGGATCCTCAAGTTCGATCTGAACGGGAATTTCCTGTACGGCTGGGGCGCGCCGGGGGGGCAGCCTGGTCGGCTGAACTGTTCACACGGGATCACCACGGATCAACTCGGTAATCTGTACCTGGCAGATTGCTTCGCAGGTCGGCTGCAGAAGTTCGAACCGATCCCCGGCGCCGATCCAGACAAGATCGCCGGACAGATCCTCCGGAGCTGGGATACCTGGAGGCGCCCGTGAGCGTGAATCTTTTATCAAGGAACGCATTCGGGGGACTGGTTGATTGAGTTGACAAAGTCAGCGAGGACAAGGGGGCAGGCATAGGTCGACGATGCTGCTCGGTCTCGCGTTTGAGTGATCGCGCCTGAACTAGTCGGAGCAAAACCGCGAATTTCAATAAACACTCGTGCGCTTGACGACTCGCCGGTGCGGCGATATAGCTCGCGACAGAAAAAAAGGTTGTTTAAATTTCTTATACGTATGGGTTGCTCGCATATAGTTGGACCAGCCGGAAATCGGTGACGTGCGTGATCGGGCGATAGATCATCGCACCGTGATTACCACGGCAGCAATCGAGGTCATGATCGATCTGCCGTAAATCGGGCTGCAGGCAGTATAGAAACAGGGAGATAGATAATGACACGCATTGCCGTTCTGACGCTCGACGAGATGAACCATGAACAGCGCGCCGTGATCGCGGCGTCCAAGGCCAACGGCAAGCCGTATGGCGGGCCATTCTGGGCCTATATCCGCAATCCCAAACTGATGCAGAGCCTCCACAACATGGCAGACTGCATCGCCGACAGCACGCTGTCCGCCCGCGAACAGCAGATCGTTACATTGACCGTGGCGCGGTTCTGGGGCGCCAAATACCCGTGGGCGGCGCAGTGCCGCAACGGGCTTAAAGTTGGACTTACGCAGGCAGAGATCGACGCCATCAACGCCCGCGGCGCGCTGCCGACCGGTGACAAGCGCGAATTGCTCGCGCATCAGATCGCCAACGAACTGCTCGCCGACAAGGGGCTATCCGATGCCACCTACGCCGCCGCCGAAGCATGCTTTAGCACTGAAGAGCTGGTAGCTCTGGTTGCCCGGGTCGGCTCGTTCTCGATGACCTGTTGCACCGCCAACGCGTTTGATATCACGCCGCCGGATGACGCACCTGCCCGCCTTAAGGCATAGAAAACGCCTTGGAGCTCTATTGACAGCGCCAAATCCGACGTTCCGCAAACCATTCCCCCTGAGTGTGCAAAGCGTGCCGAGCACGGGCAAACCAACCACACTGGGCCTGTGCGCTAAACGCCACAGCTTCACCTTACCTGCGGCGGTGCTCTGGGCCGCCGATCAGCGCATAAAACTTGAGTGACTGTGCCGCTAACCGAGATCTCAAGCGCTCACGCGCACGCGCAGGGTGCGTCGGCGCCGCGATTCAATAGATTTCACACGACCTGAAGATCCGATAACCGTTTGTCAACGCAAGCCGGCGATGCCGGTCGGCTTGAGTTCGAGCGAGCGGTGCGATCTGGAACACGTAGCGCCCCTCCGCCCGCTTCGCCGCCCAAGCCAGCCGAAGCAACACCGTATTTTCATCAAACGAAAAGGCGATTGACAACTCACATATCCGGCGATACTGCTCGGGTCGGAAAAAAGTTGGTTTAAATTTCCTATACAGCATTCAATCAGGGAGAGCAGTTTGGCAGCGGATCGCAATGCAAAGAAAGTTGTCTGGGGTGCAGGTACGCCGCGCACGTTGCGCGCGCACTGGAGCATGCATGAGCTGGGCCTCGACTACGAGTGCCGCCCGATCGGATCGCGCAACGGTGGCAATGTGACGCCCGAGTACACCCTGCTCAATCCCAGCCAGAAGATCCCGACAGTCCAGGACGGCCATTTGGTGGTTTCGGAGAGTGCCGCGATCGTCAACTACCTCACCACCTGTTACGGCACGGAGAAGAACATGCAGCCGCCCGCCGATCCGGCTGAGCGCGCGCGTTATGACATGTGGTGCTTTTTCTGCATGATGGAACTCGACGCCGACACCATGTACATCATCCGCCGCCATGGCGACCTGCATGCCATCTACGGCGAGGCGCCCAACGCGGTGAAAGCGGCCAAGGAAATCTTTACCAAGCAGGCCGAAACGGCCATGGCGCGGCTAGGGGCGGGGCCGTATGCAATGGGCGATTGTTTCACCGGCGCGGATATCCTTTTGACTACCTGCCTCACGGGCGCCCAACGGCGCGAGATTGTGTTGCCTGAACCGCTGAAAGCGTACCTGTCGCGCACTACTTCGCGTGTGGCTTACCAGCGCGCGGTGGCGGCCAATCGGCCGCCTGCCGCGCCGTAGTTAGACCATAACTTAGATGTGAAAATTTCGGCAATCGCCGCCAAAAATTAATTGGAACGGATTTGCGGCAAGTTGTTGACTCGCTGGACAAGCCCATCCGACTATTTGCACCCCATTTGAAGCCAGAAACACTTTGTCCACTCGGTCGACGACGCCACCTAAAACGAACAGAAATTATTTATGGATCCATTGGCGCGGCAAAGGCCTGATGCTCGGCGCGGCGATGTTAAAGCTAACTAAATGGACGAGAGAATAAGGGGACACTAAGATGACGCTTCCGCTGGAACGTTTTCGCATGCTCGATCTGACCAGGCTGGTGCCGGGCCCGATGGCAACGTGGATGCTTGCCGATCTTGGCATGGATGTTCTGAAAATCGAGGACGTCGCCGACCGCAGTGCCTACCGCGATCAACAGGCAGCCCGTGCATCGAGGGACAACATATCGGCTAATCAGGAAGCGCTCGAAGCTGAAGCTCGCTCCAATGCCTGGGACCACACCCACCGAAATAAGCGCAGCATCGCGATCAACCTGCAGAAGCCGCAAGGCCAAGCGATCTTCCATCGGCTGGTGGCAGACGCTGACGTCTTTTTTGGTTCGTTTCGTCTCGGTGTTTACAAGCGCTTGGGCGCCGACTACGAGACCCTTAGCAAAATCAACCCGCGCTTGATCTACGCCACGCTCAGCGGTTACGGCTTCGGCAACAACTTTACCGAATGGCCCGGCAACGAGCGCAACGCCCAGGGGATGTCCGGGGTTAGCGCGTTAACGACGGGGCAGGACGGCGAACCGGCAGACATGCTTTTCCAGCCGGTGGACAGCTATTCCGCCGCATTGGCGGTGATATCGATTCAGGCCGCGCTCTTTGCGCGGGAGCAAACCGGACGCGGACAGCAGGTCGACATCGCCTTGGTGGAAGGCGGCACGGCATTCGTCAATGCCAACGTACCGGACTACTTCCGCAAAAAGAGCGTGCGCCGGCGCGGCTTTCCAAGCATCGGCAACCTCAGATGCAAAGACGGGAAATACTTGAGCAGCGCGGCATCGGCACAGGCGCATTTCTGGGCTCCCTTCTGCGACGCAGTTGGGCTGCCGGAAATGCGCGAGACGATGCCCGTCGGCAACGAGGATTTGATCCGCAAGGTCAAGGCGCACATGCTGACCAAGACGCGCGATGAATGGCTGAGCTTATCCCCAAGGAGATCGCGGTTGTGCCGATGCTGGAATTCGACGAAGTGCTTGAAGGACCGTTTGCCAAGGAGCGCGGCATGGTGCTGGAGCTGGACCATCCGCTGGAAGGAACGGTTCGGCAACTTTCGTCGCCATTCCGCTTGTCTGACACGCCGCCGACTTTTCGCCGCTTTGCGCCCGTGTTAGGCGAGCACACCGTTGAAGTCCTCCATAGCATCGGCTGTAGCGACAGCGAGATTGGCGAACTTGAGCAGGCCGGCGTTGTCCGCGCGAGCCACTGGGGCGTTGCCGCTGCGAAACCGTAGCAGCCTGCTGGACTAAGCAAGGGCCGTGTTTAACAACGAGCCAGTGTTCAATGGTAGAGATCGGTGCTTTGGTATTGGACTTTTTCTAATTGCAGCGCGAGCGCTTCGATTTGCTCCTGCCAATAGCGCTCGGTGCCGAAGTCAGGAAACCCCATTTTGAAAGCGCTGTCTTCCCAGCGGCGCGCGATCCACGCGGAAAAGTGAATCATGCGCAGCGCCCGCAGCGGCTCGATGAGTTGCATGGTCGTCATGTCGAAAGTTCTGATCTGTTCGTAGGCCTCGAGCAAGATCTGCCTCCGCTCCTTGCCGTAGTCGTCGTCTCCGCCCGTGAGCATCCAGATGTCTTGAACAGGAGGCGCGTAGAGCATGTCGTCGAAATCGATGAAGTACGGATCGTCTCGATTCCACAAAATATTTCCCGAGTGGCAATCGCCGTGGAGCAGAACGTACTTGACGTCCTCGAAACGAGGAGTAATTGCGTCGCAAATTTGCGTTACGATGGTTTCGAAGCGACTTGCGAGTTGCAGCGGAATGAAGTTGCCGTCGGTTAAAAACTTCAACGGATCTCGCCCGTAAGTTTGCGGATCGAGCCGTAAACGGGGGGCGCCTTTTACCGCCGCCCCGACGTTGTGAAGGCGAGCCATGAACCTTCCCAGGCGCGTGAGCTGTTCCGTATTCAGTTCCGGCTCCAGTCGCCCCAGCCGCTTCGGGAAGATCGTGAACATCACTTCGTTGATTGCGAAAATACTTTGTCCCTTGTCGTCCGTGAGCGGGCAGACGACGGGAATTTCGCTTTCTTCGAGGGCCTTCAGGAAGTCGTGCTCGGCCTGAATCGTCGCGCGGCTCCAGCGGCCGGGGCGGTAAAATTTGATGACGACGTGCGGGCCTTCTTCCATCTCGATGTCGTACACGCGGTTTTCCATCGCATTGAGCGCGTAGAAACGGCCGGTGCAACGCCCGCCCAATTTCTCGGCGGCGTCGAAAATTACCTCTGGAAGAATTCGCAGGAAGTTGTCGAGCATAGCCGTCATCCTAGACGAGCGTACCCTCCTTGTACACTCCCGCGGGTGGGGGCTTAGAGTTTTTGTTGGTATCTCAATGCTTACCTTGACAACGGGAAGTTTGGGCGGGGCGGCAATGAATATTGCTCGCACTTCGCTGGCGAATGGCGCGGCTACTTCTTCTCCAAATGCAGAAATCCCTTCTGGGTATCGATATCCAGTTTAAAGTTGCTCAAAAAATTCAGCCCGAGCAGGCCGGCGACTTCGGGGTCAGGGACGGCGTCGTGGATGGCGATCATGAGATTGCGGATCTCCAATCCGCCGATGGAGATCGACTCGATGTTGGTGATCGGTGCATTGATCAAACCATTGGCGGTTTGAAAGGGCATGGTCTTGGGATTGGCGCCGAGTTCGATGCCGAGGTCGTAGGCGACGGCGTTGGAAATCAGCGTGTAGCTAGCCCCCGTGTCGACGACGAATTTGACCGCCCGTTTATTGTTCAAGGTAGCTTGAACCAACGCCACCGAGCCGTGTCGCTCCATCGGCACGGAGGCTTTATTGCTGGGTCGAGCTTTTTTATCAGAATCTGCCTGCCGGGGTGGGTCGGGGGCGTGAATGCGACCGGCGTTGGGGCGCTGGTTGGGTGGCACATTGTGAAGATTATCGGTAATGTGCAACACCCCATTTGCGTCGACCCAACGGTAATACTCGGTGCTAAAAGATGGCCCGGCGAGGGCCAGTTGGAACATCAGGCCGGCGCCATATGCGGTGAGAAGTTTCACGAGATTTAGATGGGAGATTACCATAAAGGCGGCGGGGGCGATACTCAAATCATTCATCGTACGCATGGGAGCAGATCTCTAGGCAAGGCTCGGCGGGCTTTGGGGCGGCGTTAAAGGGCCGAGACCGCCGGTCTGCTTTACAATGTGGACTCGGTATGGTAGAAATTTTACAACTAAAAAGGAAAGAAAGAGAGAAGCAGAGCGAAGCAATGGGAATCACTGGACAACAGAAACAAGGTCAGGTCGAACAGTTCAGGGTTCATCAGACGGACACCGGCTCTCCTGAAGTGCAAGTCGCGCTGTTAAGCCAACGTATTGAACATCTCACAGGGCACTTCAAGGTTCATGTGAAGGATCACCATTCTCGTCGTGGCCTCCTAATGATGGTTGGGCAGCGGAGGCGGCTTCTGGACTATCTCAGGAAGAACAGCTTCGAGAGATATCAGAGCTTGATCCAGCGGCTTGGAATACGCAAATAACTTCCCGCCGAGCGCCCGCCGTTCCCACTCCTCCGTTACATCCATCTCCCTTCAGAGGATTTTTCTATGATTAAGAAAGTCGAAATGGATTTTCATGGACGACCCTTGTCCATCGAAGTCGGCCGTTTGGCCAAACAGGCCGATGGCGCCGCACTGGTTCAGTATGGCGAGACGGTTTTGCTGGTCACGGCGGTGGCGGCTAAAGAGCTCAAAATGGACATGGATTTTTTTCCGCTGACCGTCGACTACCAGGAGAAGGCCTTCGCCGCCGGCAAGATTCCCGGCGGCTTCTTCAAGCGTGAAGGCCGCCCTTCGGAAAAGGAGATCCTGACCTGCCGGATCATCGATCGTTCGATCCGCCCGCTGTTTGCCGACGGGCTGCGCTGCGAGACGCAAATTATTGCGACGGTATTGTCCGCCGACAAGGAAAACGATCCCGATGTGATCGCCATGTTGGGCACTTCGGTGGCGCTGCATATCTCGGACATTCCGTTTAACGGCCCGCTCGCCGGCATACGCATCGGCCGCATCGATGGCCGCTATGTGATGAACCCGACGCAAACCCAATTGGCGGACAGCGACATGGACATTTTCATGTCCGGCAGCAAGGACGCCATCGTCATGGTCGAAGGCGGCGCCCAGATCGTTCCGGAAGAAGAAATTCTCGAAGCGCTGTTCGCCGGCCATGACGCGATCCAGCCTTTGCTGCAACTCCAAGACGAGCTTCGCCAGGCGCTCGGTAAGCCCAAGCGCCAAGTGCCGTTGGCGGAGTTGAACCACGCGGTGAGCAAGCGGGTCGAAGATTTGGCCATGGCCAAGCTCCAACAGGCGCTGGAAATTCCCGAAAAGCTCGAACGCTACAAGCGCATCGCCGAAGTGAAGAGCGAAGTGGTGCCGCTGGCATTGGCCGAATTCCCCGATAAGCAAAAAGATATCAAGGGTTCTTTTGAAGAGCTCAAGAAAAATGTTTTCCGCGCTCTGGTGATTCACAAGGAGCGGCGCATCGACGGCCGCGGCTTGAAAGACATCCGGCCGATCTCCTGCGAAGTCGAAGCGCTGCCGCGTACCCACGGATCGGCGATCTTCACCCGCGGTGAGACTCAAGCCCTAGTCGTGACCACCCTCGGCACCGCTTCCGACGAGCAGCGGGTCGACGCCTTGATCGGCGAGCATTTCAAAAAATTCATGCTCCATTACAACTTTCCGCCGTTCAGCGTCGGTGAAGTTAAATTCCTGCGCGGCCCGGGCCGGCGCGAGATCGGCCATGGCAATCTCGCCGAGCGGGCGCTCATCCCAGTGCTTCCGGTCGACGAAGGTTTTCCTTATACCATTCGCATCGTTTCAGAAATTCTCGAATCCAACGGTTCGACCTCAATGGCGAGCGTGTGCGGCGGTTCGTTATCGATGATGGATGCCGGCGTGCCGTTGAAAGCGCCGGTGGCGGGCATCGCCATGGGTTTGATCAAGGAAGGCGAGCATGTGCGCGTGCTTTCCGACATTCTCGGCGACGAGGATCACCTGGGCGATATGGATTTCAAAGTTGCCGGCACGGCCGAAGGCGTGACCTCGTTGCAGATGGACATCAAGATCAGCGGCGTCAACCGCGAGATCATGGGCCAAGCGCTGCATCAGGCCAAAGATGGCCGCATGCATATCCTCGGCATCATGAACCAAACGCTGTCGAAGGGGCGGACCGAGGTGTCCGGCCATGCGCCGCGCATCGTCACGATTCATGTCAGGCCGGAGAAGATTCGTGAAATCATCGGCCCCGGCGGCAAGGTCATCCGCGGCATCATCGAAGCCACCGGCGTCAAGATGGATGTCGAAGACGACGGATCGGTGACCATCGCTTCGTCCGACGAAGCCGCGGCGCGCAAAGCCATCGAAATGGTCCAGCGCATCGCCGCTGAAGCGGAAATCGGCAAGATCTACAGAGGCACGGTGCGCAAGATCGTCGAGTTCGGCGCCTTCGTCGAGATTCTCCCGGGCACTGACGGCTTGGTGCATATCTCTCAGCTCTCCGCCGAGCGCGTGCGCAAGGTCAGCGACGTACTCAAAGAGGGCGATGAGGTGATGGTCAAAGTCTTGGAGATCGATAGACAGGGTAAAATTCGCTTGAGCCGCAAAGAGGCCATGGAAGAGTTGGGCGACGGCACCGACGCACCGCAGCGGCAGGGATCCTAACGGCTATGTTCGCCAAGACTATCCTCGATAACGGCATCCGCGTGGTTTCCTACGAGATGCAGGATCATCGTTCGGTGAGTCTCGGCATCTGGGTCGAGAACGGCTCGCGCCATGAAAGCGACGCCGAGAACGGCATCTCCCACTTCATCGAGCATTTACTTTTTAAAGGCACCGAGCGGCGCACGGCGGCGCAGATCGCCGAAGAGATGGACGCCGTCGGCGGCGTGATCAACGCATTTACTTCCAAAGAGCATACTTGCTACTACGCCAAGGTTCTCGACGAAAACCTGCCGCTGGCGATCGACCTGCTCAGCGATATTTTTCTCCATTCGAGTTTCGACGCCGAGGAGATCGAGCGCGAGCGCTCGGTGATCCTGCAAGAAATCTCCCAGGCGGAAGACACCCCGGACGATTACGTCCATGATCTATTCAGTGTCGACTTTTTCAAAGATCATCCGATAGCCCGGCCGATTTGCGGCCGGGAAGCGACGGTCAATAGTTTTACCCGGGCAAAGTTTTTGAGTTTTTTCAAAGCGCGCTATCAGCCGCGCCGGGTGACTGTCGCGGCGGCGGGAAAAATCGGTCATGACGCACTGGTCAAGGAAATGGCCGCCAGGCTCGGCCAGGTGAGCGACCGCGGCGCATCCGAGAACGGCATGCTTGACGGCGAGCGCAAGCCGGAGATGGGCAGCGGCGTTTATCCCCATTCGAAGGAATTGGAACAGGCCCATATATGCTTGGGCATGGCCGGTATTCCCCAGGCCGATCCGCAGCGCTATCCGGCTTACGTGCTTAACACCTTGCTCGGCGGCGGCATGAGCTCGCGCTTGTTCCAAGAGATCCGCGAGAAGCGCGGCAAGGCCTATTCGGTCTATTCGTTTTCGTCATCCTACAACGACGTCGGTTATCTCGGTGTCTATGCCGGCACCAGCGTCGATGCCACCGAAGAAGTGGTTGAGCTGATCCTCGCCGAATTGAGCAAGCTCGCGAAGAATGGCATCACCGACGACGAACTGCGCCGTACCCAGGGGCAACTGGTGGGCAGTATGATGCTGGGTCTGGAGTCCACCGATTCGTGGATGAGCCATGTGGCGCGCAACGAGATCTATTTCGGCAAGATGGTGCCGACGGATGAAATCTGCCAAAGCATCCGTGCGGTGACGCGCGACGATGTCGTGACTTTAGCGAACCGCCTGTTTCGTCCTGAAGCGATGACTTTGACGTTGTTGGGTGATTTCAAAGACGAGTGCAAAATCAAAAGCCTCACGGCCAGTCATTAGCGCTCGACGGTTTCTCAACCATTCAATCGGTTTGCCAGTGGAACAGATTCGCATTCAGATCAAGCGGCTGCGGCCAAGCGATCATGCTTTCGCCCTGCCGGCTTACATGACCGACGGCGCCGCCGGGATGGATCTGTGCGCCGACATCGACGGCGACATGACTCTGGCGCCGATGGCGCGGGCGCTGATTCCCACGGGTATCGCGATCGCCTTGCCGATGGGCTTTGAAGCGCAGATCCGGCCGCGCAGCGGTTTGGCGTTAAAGCAGGGCATCACCCTGGTCAATAGTCCCGGCACCATCGATGCCGATTATCGCGGCGAGATCCAAGTGATCGCGATCAATCTCGGCAATGAGCCGATCGTCATCGAACCCGGCCAACGGATCGCCCAGATGATCGTCCAGCGCGTCGTCCGCGCCGAGTGGCAGGAAGTGAGCGAATTGCCATCGTCGGAACGGCAAGCGGGCGGCTTCGGACATACCGATAAGAAATAGTTCAAGGGTTCAAGGTTCAAAAGTTCAAGGTCGGATGCGCGGATTTTAAATTTGCTGCTTCGATGTTTGGACTTTTGAGCGAGCGCAGGGCATCTTAGGAACATGATCGCGCGTTATACGCGGCCGGAGATGGGCCGTATCTGGTCGGAAGAAAATAGTTTCCAGAAATGGCTCGAAGTGGAGATCCTCGCTGCCGAGGGCTTGGCGCAGTTGGGCAAAGTTCCCAAAGCCGCGATTGCGCGCATTCGCAAAAAGGCGCGCTTCGACGTCAAGCGCATTCGCGAGATCGAAGCCGAGGTCAAGCATGAGATCATCGCGTTCTTGAGCAGCGTGGCGGAATCCATCGGCGACGATGCGCGCCATCTCCACGTCGGCATGACCTCGTCGGATGTCATGGACACGGCGCTGGCGCTGCAATTCAAAGACGCTTCGGCGATCCTCGAAGACGATATCAAAAGTCTCATGAAGGCGCTGCGCCAGCAGGCGCGCAAGTACAAATGGACGGTGCAGATCGGCCGCACCCATGGCGTGCATGCCGAACCGATCACCTTCGGTCTCAAGCTGGCGCTCTGGTATCAAGAGATGGCGCGCCATCTGGTGCGCTTTCGCGCCGCGGTGGACGATATTTGCGTCGGCCAGATCTCCGGCGCCGTCGGCACCTTCGCGCAGATCTCGCCCAAGGTCGAAGCCTATGTCTGCCGCAAGGCGGGTTTGAAACCGGCGCTGGTGTCCAATCAAATCATTCAGCGCGACCGCCATGCCTACTATTTTGCGACGCTGGCGATCATCGCCAGTTCGCTGGAAAAGTTCGCCGTGGAAATTCGCCACTTGCAGCGCACCGAAGTGCAGGAAGCGGAGGAACCGTTTACCCAGGGGCAAAAGGGCTCGTCGGCGATGCCGCACAAGCGCAATCCGATTCTCTCCGAAAACGTCTCCGGTTTAGCCCGGCTCATGCGTTCCTACGCCGTGGCGGCGATGGAGAATGTGCCGCTCTGGCATGAGCGCGATATCAGCCATTCTTCGGTCGAGCGGGTGATCGCGCCGGACGCCACCATCGCCTTGGACTTCATGCTGCGGCGCATGACCTACGTGCTCGGCAATCTTTGCGTTTATCCCGACAACATGCGGCGCAATCTGGAAAAAAGCGGCGGCACGGTTTATTCGGAAAAAGTCCTGCTCGCCTTGGTCGGCAAAGGCATCGCCCGGGACGTCGCCTATCGCATGGTGCAGCGCCATGCGCTCAAGGTCGGCCGCGAAGGCGGCGACATGAAGCGCGAACTGCTCGGCGACGGGGAGATCCGGCGCTATCTGTCGCCCAAGGAGATCGAAGCGATCTGGGGCGTCAAGCACCATTTGACCAATATCGATTTTATCTTCCGCCGGGCGTTCCAATAAATTCATTTGGCTGAAAGCTGACTCATCATGCGCGTAAAGATATTTCGTCTCGCTGAAAACCGGTGTCCTCGATCCCCAGGGCAAGGCCATCGAGCGGTCGCTGCACACGTTGGGTTACAAAGAAGTGCAGGATGTGCGCATGGGAAAATATCTGGAGATCGAGATGGCGCCCGCGTCGCGCCAGGACGCCGAGCTTCGGGTGCGCGAGATGTGCGACAAGTTATTGGCTAACCCGGTGATCGAAGATTACCGCTTCGAGATTCAAGAGTAGTCGGCGGTCTAAATCGATAATGGAGAATGGATAATGGAAAATGATCGGAATCGGAAGTCAATCAGCGCGCTTCCGAAGTCTTAAATTCTTCACTGTCATTTCTCCATTATCCATTGAGTTGAATTCATGCGTTGGGGTGTCATTACTTTTCCCGGTTCCTGCGACGATCAAGATGTCGTCGACTCGCTTCAAGCTCGACTTGAAGCAAGAGCGTCGAACAGCTTTGGCACAAAGACGAGCTCAGCGGCGATTTCGATTGTCTGGTCTTGCCCGGCGGCTTTTCCTACGGCGACTATCTGCGCTGCGGCGCCATGGCGCGCTTTTCGCCGATCATGAGCGGCGTCGTCGAGCATGCCCGGCGCGGCGGTTTGGTTCTCGGTATCTGCAATGGTTTTCAAATCCTTTGTGAAGTAGGGCTGCTGCCCGGCGCGCTGGTGCGCAATGTTGGGCTTCAGTTTGTCTGCCAGCCGGTGCATTTGCGCGTCGAGGAGAGCGACTCGCCGTTCACGCGCAACCTGAAAAAAGGCCAGCTTCTGAAAATTCCCATCAAGCATGGCGAAGGCTGCTATTTCGCCGACGCCGCCACCCTCGAACGCATGCATAACAACCGGCAGATCTTGCTGCAGTACGTCGATGCCAAGGGCAAAGCCACGGCGGCGGCCAATCCCAACGGTTCGTTGGAAAATATCGCCGGGATTTGCAACGAAGAGCGCAACGTCGTCGGTTTGATGCCCCATCCGGAAGACGCCTGCAACAAACTGCTCGGCAGCGACGACGGCGCGAAGCTTTTTTCATCGATCGCCGCTGCCGTCGCCGAAGGGGTGAAGCGCCGTGGCTGAGGCGGGGCGCAAAAAATTAGTCCAACCGGCGGTGACGCCCGAACTAGTCGCGAGCCATGGCATCAATCCGGATGAGTATCGCAAGATCGTCGAGTTTCTCGGCCGCGCGCCCAACTACACCGAGTTGGGCGTATTCTCGGTCATGTGGTCTGAGCACTGCAGCTACAAGAGCTCGCGCGTCTATCTGAAAAACCTGCCCACTGAAGGGCCTTATGTTTTGCAGGGGCCGGGAGAGAATGCCGGGGTCGTTGACATTGGCGAAGGGCTTGCCGTGGCGTTCAAGATGGAAAGCCACAACCATCCGTCGTTCATCGAGCCCTACCAGGGCGCGGCCACCGGCGTCGGCGGCATCCTGCGCGATATTTTCACCATGGGCGCGCGGCCCATCGCGTCGCTCAATTCGCTGCGCTTTGGCGCCATCGATCATCCGCGCACGCGCTATCTTGTCGCCGGCGTGGTCGCCGGCATCGGCGGTTATGGTAATTGCATCGGCGTGCCCACCGTCGGCGGCGAGTGTTACTTCGACGATTGCTACAACGCCAACATTCTCGTCAACGCTTTTACGCTCGGCCTGGTCGACAAGCAGCGGATTTTTACCGGCCTTGCCCAAGGACTTGGCAATCCGGTGATGTATGTCGGCTCGAAGACCGGCCGCGACGGTATTCACGGCGCGACCATGGCGTCGGAGTCGTTTTCCGAGGAGAAAGAGCAGCGCCGGCCGACCGTGCAGGTGGGCGATCCGTTCACCGAGAAATTGCTGCTCGAAGCTTGTCTGGAATTATTCCAGCACGATTACATCATCGGCATTCAAGACATGGGCGCCGCCGGCCTGACGAGCTCGTCCACCGAGATGGCCGGGCGCGGCGGCTGCGGCATCGAGCTCGATCTATCGCGGGTGCCGACGCGCGAAACCGGCATGACGCCCTACGAGATACTCTTGTCCGAATCCCAAGAGCGCATGCTCCTGGTCGCCAAGCAGGGCTGCGAAATCGACATCAAAAAAATCTTCGACAAATGGGATTTAGACGCCGTGGTGATCGGCCGGGTCACCGACGACCAGCAGTTCCGCACGTTTTGGGACGGCGAAGAGGTCGCCTGTATGCCGATCGCCGCGCTGACCAAGGAAGCGCCGGTTTATCATCGGCCGACCGCGCGGCCGGCCTATCAAGATCAGGTGCAGCAGTTGGACTTGGCGACGATCGTCGAACCGAAAGACTTCGGCGCGGCGTTAAAACAACTGCTGGCATCGCCCAACCTGGCTTCCAAGGAGTGGATCTACCGGCAGTACGATCAGTATGTGCGGTCTAACACGATTGTCGCGGCCGGCGCCGATGCCGCGGTGATTCGCGTCAAGGGCACGGAAAAAGGTTTGGCCCTGGTGGCCGACGGCAATAGCCGCTACTGCTACCTCGATCCCTACGTCGGCGGTGTTCTCGCCGTCGCCGAGGCGGCGCGCAATCTCGCCTGCGTCGGCGCCCGTCCGGTGGGACTGACCGATTGCCTGAATTTCGGCAGTCCGGAAAATCCTGAAGTGATGTGGCAATTCGCCGAGGTGATTCACGGCATGCGCGACGCTTGTCTAGCGTTGCACGTCCCGGTGGTGAGCGGCAACGTCAGTTTCTATAACGAAACCGACGGTGTGCCGATCCATCCGACGCCGACCATCGGCATGGTCGGGTTGTTGGAAAAAGTCGATCGCTTCGTCACGCCCTGGTTCAAAACCGCCGACGATGTCGTGATATTGCTCGGCCGTACGCGGGAAGAACTGGGCGGCAGCGAATATTTGAAAACCATTCACGGCCTAACCCGCGGCACGCCGCCCTGGATCGATCTCAAGTTGGAATTGGCGGTGCAAAACTGCTGCATCGACGCCATTGAGCAGGGGTTCCTGCAATCGGCCCATGATGTATCCGACGGCGGTCTGGCGGTGGCGCTCGCGGAATGCTGCATCGGTGGTCCGGACAAACCTTTGGGCGTGCGCGTCGAGACCCATGAAATGATCCGCACCGATGCGCTGTTGTTCAGCGAGTCGCAGTCGCGCATTATCGTCTCCGTCAAAGAAGCCAATCTTGAACGACTGCAAGAGCTCGCCGAGCAACACCATGTGCCGCTGCTGGTGATCGGCGCGGTCGGCGGCAGCCGGCTGGCGTTTCAACCGCTTTTGCACTTACCAGTAGAAGAATTGCGTGGGATCTGGTCTAATGGACTTACAGCCCGGCTCAAATAACTTCGTTCAAAAGTTCGATCGTTCAAGCTTGATTCGGATAGCGCGGGATCGCGAAAATTGACGATGTCCGACAAATTCGACAAATTCCATGACGAGTGCGCGGTGATGGGCATCTATGGCCATCCCGAGGCGGCCAACATGGTTTACTTGGGCCTCTATGCGCTGCAGCACCGCGGCCAGGAATCTTGCGGCATCGTTACCTCCGACGGCAAGGGGCTGATCTCCCATCGCCAGATGGGGCTGGTCGCTGACGCTTTCAAAGAAGACGTGATCAAGCGGCTCGAAGGGCAAAACGCCATCGGCCACAACCGCTACTCCACCCAGGGCCAGAGCCATCTCAAAAACGCCCAACCCTTTGTCGTCGAATATTCCCAGGGGCCGATCGCGATCGCGCATAACGGCAATCTGGTCAACGGCACGCTGTTGCGCAACGAGCTCGAGCAGGCCGGTTCGATCTTCCAGTCAACCTCGGACACCGAAGTGATCATTCATCTGATCGCCACTTCGAAAGAGCCGACCTTGATGGGGCGGATCGTCGAAGCGCTGAGCCGCTGCCGCGGCGCTTACTCGCTGCAATTTTTGACCCTGGACAAGCTGATCGCGGCGCGCGATCCCTACGGTTTTCGGCCGCTGGTGCTGGGCCGCTTTCCCGAGGGAAAAAATCGCGGCGCCTATGTGTTCGCCTCGGAGACCTGCGCTTTGGATCTGATCGAAGCGGAGTATGTCCGCGACGTTGAGCCAGGCGAGATCGTCACCATCGGCCCCGATGGTTTGGAATCGCTCAAGCCGTTCCCGCCGGTGCCCCATGCCAAATGTATTTTCGAGTATATCTACTTTGCTCGTCCCGACAGCAAACTCTTCGGCCACAACGTTTACCAAGTACGCAAATCGCTGGGCCGCCAGCTGGCGCGGGAGAGCGGCATCGACGCCGATTTGGTCACGCCGGTGCCCGACTCCGGCGTGCCGGCGGCGATGGGCTTCGCCGAAGAATCGAAGATTCCCCTCGAGTTCGGATTGATCCGCAATCACTATGTCGGCCGCACTTTTATCGAGCCGCAGCAGACGATCCGCAACTTCGGCGTCAAGATCAAACTCAACGCCCAGCGCGATGTCTTGCAGGGCAAGCGTGTCATCGTCGTCGACGACTCCATCGTGCGCGGCACCACCAGCCGCAAGATCATCCGCATGCTGCGCGACGCCGGCGCCCGCGAAGTGCACCTGCGCATCAGCTCACCGGCGACCACCGGTCCCTGTTATTACGGCATCGACACGCCAACCCGCGGCGAACTGATCGCCTCGGCCAACTCCGTCGAAGAGATCCGCCGCTTCGTCGAAGCCGACACCCTCGCCTATCTTTCCAACGACGGCATGTACACCTACTTCGACGGCGACAAAAAAGGTTTCTGCGACGCCTGCTTCACCGGCAACTACCCGGTCCATTTCGAAGACGAAGGCCATATCAAACAGCTCCATTTGTTCGACGCGCTGAACCGCTAAAGCGAAGATCGTGTTCAACACGAAGGACACGAAGGTCACAAATTCGGTAGGTCGGGTTAGCGCAGCGAACCCGATATGTCTCTCAACCGCGACGCGGATCGCGGTTTATTGGTTTCGCGGCGGCGATAGTTTTTCACAATGGAGATACCGGAGCACTTGGGTGACTCTGATAAGACAGGAGTTCTTCCACGCTATCAAACATGGTTGAAGTTGGCGTCAACACGGCGCCGCCTGGTAGATTAGATGAGCTTTTTCTCAAGGAGGAATCTGTAGATCGCTTGGGCAACGAGAGTATTTCCCTTTTCATTCCAATGAATGTCTACCGGAAAATAGAATGCTTCTCCGCGCAATCCTCGCGCTTTTAACGTTGGAGTTAAGTCGAGACACAAAAGATCGCGCGCGCCGCAAAACGCCGCAATTGTTTTTCTGAGTCGATCAACGCGTTCTTTGAAGGCGTCAGTCGATTTTATTCGTTCCTTGGCGAGTTCCCAATACACTTCTTCTTTTTGTGGAAAGTAAAGCAGGATGAAGGTTGCGTTTGTGCGTTTGCTCTCTTGGTAAGCATCTTCAATCTGCCTTGCTATCCCAGCCCAGGTTGACGCGAATTTTTGATCTGCAATTGCGTACGGGTCGCGCAACCGTCGATCCAGCAGCTTGAGGCCGATTGTGTTTCGCCGGTCATTTGTCCTGCTTTTTTTAAGGGAGCGGGACACGTTGTCAAAAATATTGTAGCTCGCCGAGTAACGCCTCATGAATCCTTTTGCGGTCATCCGTTGTCTGCGATTGGCCGGCGGCGCTTCAAAACGAACCCCGTCCCTCAGGTCGTTGGAGAATAACGCATAGAAAACAACCTTGGGACGCAACCGCACTCCATATTTTTGAAAAATTCGCGTGTACTGATGCGGGCCGTGGCCGGGCACGCCAAAATTTATGATCTCGCGATTTGTCAGTCGCGCCAGCTGCGCCACCCAGGTCGCCTCTTGGTCGACACCTGCGCCGAATGTGAACGAATCTCCAAAGGCGGCTCCCCAAGCAGGTCCGCCTAAGGTTCCACCGCGAAACCCTGCGCTGGGAAAATTCAACCGGGTTTGTATGCGGAAGCTGAACTCCTCGCCGGGGAACAAGTAATCAGTTTGGGGCCGGATCATATTGCCAATTGGCGGATCCTTGACGTAGTAGGTGTCTCCCTCCATCAGAAGAACCAGATTTCGCAATGGGCCGGGCAAGAAATGTTTCGGTAAAAGATAGACGGTAAGATCGAAAGCGCCCAAGGCAAACAAGATGCTCAACAGCACGAGCGCCGTTTTAGCGAGAAGGCTTTTCACGATGTTCTTTGAAATAAAGACTTAGCGCTAGGAACACGGTTTCAATGCGGATGCGAAATGTTCCGGGTGGTGGCAGCGGTCATGTTGCCACTGCAGCCGACCCGAAACTGAAGAGAAATCGTCGCTAAGAACAGCATCCTAACCTGCCGGTGTAAATTCTCGCCATCATATACGCGCGAATTTTATCGCGCAAGCAAGGTTTCGTCGGCCGCCGTTGACGAGAGCGTTCCTCGGTGGATTGACATTGAAATTGTCAGCGGAACGATCTTGACTCAATCCGCGCTGCTAGTGCAGACACCTAAGGAGACATACGAATCAAGCATTAATGAATGATTCTATTGCAAACCCCACGATTACGATTTGCAGTCTGCGCCAGCAACCGCTGTCGATGGCAAATTAGCTTTCCACCATGGGAGGTTTTGCCTGCGATGGTGCCACAACCAGAAAGACGAGCGACGCCGCCCCCTCAGACGCGAGTTTGAGCTGGTTTTCTGATCTGGTAGGGAGTAGATGTAGAGTCTGTTTCAGATTGCAGGCCACGCCCACGAAGCAACGATAATCTCTCGGACGGTATGCTCGATGGCGAGGTACCCTTTGGTGACGACCGAAGTGAGCGCCCATATTTGCGCACGACGCTCACGCTTTGTTAAACCTCCGAGGCTGCGCCCAAGGGAGCCGGAAACAAGCGGAGTTGCCGGATTTATGGATGAGACGATACGAAATGTTTATAACCCAGGAATTTTCATCAGAATGGAGATGCCGGAGCACTTGGGTGACTCCGATCGGACAGAATTCTTCTGCTCAATTCAAATTAACAAGCGAGACGGTGAAGTTGGCGTCGGTGGCGGGCCGGCTAAGAGTTGGGTTATTCTATGCTAACCCGACCGACAAGACTCGTCTTGTTTGCCTCCTACGAAGACGAGATTCCTCAGCTTTGCCACAGAATGACAGCCGCGACACATTCTTCAACTGCGGATTTCGGCTTCAGCTATCCGCCGGTGTCCCTGGAGCACGCCCCGACACCATTTAACTTCTTTGTTCACCTGCCGATAGCTTAGCTGTTGGTGACTGGCTGTGGCTTGCCAGGCAACGCGTTGTTAACTCTCAATAGGCAGGACAACATGGACGACGAAGACATGCTCACGAGAAAACGGATAGCGATCGACGATTTGCGCCTTGGCATGTACGTCGCCGGGTTTGGACCGTTCCTGGTTAAAGACACCGTTTTTGTTTCATCGTAAGCTGATTCAACGGACCGAAGAGATCGACCAGCTCAAGAAGCATGGCACCCGCGAAGTCGTGATCGATACCGCGCGCGGTGTGGATGTGACGGATGCTCTGGGCAGCAGTCCCATTAAGGCCGGTGCGCCGGCGAGTCGCGCCACTGAGGATCATCTCGCCGGTGGCCATGTGGCCCCTGCCCAGGCGCCGCCGTCGGCCGCTGAGTTGGCCTTTCAACCCCTGGCGCGGGAACTCGAAAACGCCCGGGCGATCCACGACGAGGCGTTGATTCTAGCGCAGACGATATTTGACGGCGTCGGTGGCGGGGCGCGCATCGACGGCAAAATCGCCGCACAGGTGGTAACGCAGCTGCGGGCGAGCATCATGCGCTCCCCGGAGGCGAGCCTGCTTCTTATGCAGATGCGCCGGTTTCAAACGGATTTATTTACTCATGCGATCAATGTTTGCGTGCTTTCTTTGGTGGTGGCACTTGCCGAGAATCTTGGCGACGATATCGCGATGCTGGGAATAGCTGCGCTGCTCCATGATATCGGCGAGACTCGTTTGCCCAGGGCGCTGCTGCACAAAACCAATAATTTAACCGACGCTGAAGCTAATTTGCTGAAACAGCATCCGGCTCTTGGCGCGGCACTGTTAGCGCAAAACCCAGGCATCCCGCCGATGGCGCAGAGCATCGTGCTCGCCCACCATGAGCGCATCGATGGCTCGGGCTATCCCACCGGCGGCGCCGACCTGAGTCTGTACAGTCAGATTGTCGCGCTCACCGATAGTTATGACGATATGTTGTCGGGGCGCAATCAGGTTGCGCCCCGACAACCCACCGAAGTGCTGCGCCAGCTCTATTTGCAAGCCAATTCCGGCTCGGCCGACCGGGCTCTGGTCGAAAAAGTAATCCGTAGTTTGGGTGTCTACCCGATCGGCAGTGTGGTGGAGCTAAACACCGGCGAACGGGGTGTGGTGGTGGCGACCAGCCGTGTGGCGGCGTTGAAACCGGTGGTGCGAGTGATCATGTCGCGCAGCGGCTTAATGCAGTTCAATGGCCCGGTCATTGGCTTAGCGGACGGCGCTAAGGACGCTATCGAGCGGCGCATCGTCGCCGTGCTCGACCCAGTCAAGGAACGAATCGATCCACTGGTTTTTATGAGATTGGCACCGGGAGCGTTGGCATGAGCATCCTCAATGTCTTAGACCGGCTCTTCCTTGCCTCCCTAGCGATGAGGCCGGCGACGTTGTGCAGTTCTTGCTTGATGGCTTGCCGTCGGGCGCCTTGCTCACCGATGGCAAGGGCAAAATCCTCATGCTCAATCAGCAAGCCGAGCGCTTTCTCGGTTGGCCGGCGGCGACGTTAATCGGCCAGCCGGCCCATGAGTGGTTCGATTGTCATTTGGAGGAGCTTACCGCCAAGCCGGAAAATTGTCCGATTGCCCGCACTCTCGAGGATGAGAGCATCGCATCCTCTGGACGCATGTGGCTCTCCTGCCGCGGTGACGTGGCGAAACCTGTTGAGTACCGTTGCTCGCGCTATTCTACCAGCGGCGGCATAGGCGCAATCTTGGCTTTCCATGACATCACGCGCGAGCTGGCGGTGGAGAAGGATTTGCGCAGTCTAGCATCCATCGCCGAGGCCTGTCCCCTCGCCATCGTCGAACTCAACGAGGACGCCAACCTGATCCACGCCAATCCGGTGATGATGAGTTTGATGGATCGATTTGGCTTCGGCGCCGGGCTGCATGCCGCGGTGTTGCCCGAAAATATCGAGGCGCTGACGGCGGACTGTCTAGCCCGGCAAACTGAAATCGGCGCCGTCGAAGTCAACGTCGGCGATCATTGCTACGAATGGAAGCTCGTGCCTGTGGCCGGCGAACGAATCGCCCGCGGTTATGGCGTCGACTTGACCGTGCGCAAGCGCATAGAGCTGGCGCTGGCACGTGCCAAGGTTGAAGCCGAGTCCGCCAGTCGCGCTAAGTCGGAACTCCTCGCCAACATGAGCCATGAACTGCGGACACCGTTGAACGGCGTCATCGGCATGGCAGAATTGTTGGCCGACAGCGAATTGACCGACGACCAGCGCGACTGCGCCGAAACGATTCAAACCTGCGCGGCATCCTTGATGGGTGTCATCGAGGAACTCCTTACCATGGGCGATTTGGCAGGGGGGCGATCGACGGCCGAGCCATCGATCTTCGACCTCGGCCCATGCTTGCAAGAAGTGAGCGAGTCTTACCGCTGCTTGGCGCAGGAGAAGGGGCTGCGGTATACGCTTTCGATTGCACCGGATCTGCCGGCTCGCGTGCGCGGCGATCGCACGCGTCTAAAACAAGTGCTGCACCGCTTGCTCGGCAATGCGCTCAAGTTCACCCAACAGGGGGAAATCCGCATGGACGTCGGCGGTATGGTGCCAAGCGCCTGCGGCGTGCGCTTTGGCGCCGATCGTCTCCACGAGCTTGAAGGTGCGGTTTGCTTCGCGATTGTCGACACCGGCGTCGGTATCGCGGTCGAGAAGCAAGCGGTCATCTTTGAGCGTTTCGTGCAGGTGGATGGTTCGAGCACCAGAAGCTTTGGCGGCACCGGGCTCGGCTTCGGCGGTGGCCGAAGAGCTGGTTGAAGCCATGGGCGGAGCGATCGGTGTCGACAGCGAGCCGGGCAAAGGCAGCATTTTTTGGTTCGCTTTGCCGCTGCCCACCAGCGGTTGATGAAGTTTGCCGCGGCGGCACCACCTTTTTCGCACCACTCCAGTTGCCAATCTTTTTCACTCTCCCTATGATCGCATCGCTCGTGCGATGGCTCGGCAATTGTCAGCATTCGCAAATTCCGCGCGCGGATCGCAACCTAAGCTGAAGGAGTGGGACAGTGGCAAATCATGATTTGACCGGACAAGTGGCTCTCATCACCGGCGGAGCGACCGGTATCGGCCGGGCGATGGCCCAGGCACTGGGCAATGCCGGCGCGCAGGTTTGGCTCGCTTCGCGCGATGCTGCGGCAATAGAACGGGCGGTGGCTGAGCTGCGCAGTAGCGGCGTCGCCGCGCACGGCGCGCAACTCGATGTAACCGATCGCGGTCAGGTTAACAATCTAGTCAGCGACATCGTCAGCCGAGACGACAAGATCGACATCCTGATCAACAGCGCGGCCGTGATGATCAAGTATCCGCTGTTAGATATGCCGGAAAATGTCTGGGATCAGGTGATCGGGATCAATCTGAAGGGGACCTTTCTATGCACGCAGGCGGTGGCGCGCGGCATGATCGCGCGCGGCTACGGCCGGATCGTCATCTTTCCTTCCGCCATGTGCAGGGCAACGCGACCAACTCGGCCTACTCGGCGTCGAAGGCTGGGGTGGAGGCATTCACGCGGAGCGTTGCCGCCGAGTTCAAGCAACTTGGCGTCGACGTGACGATCAATGCCGTCGAGCCGGGCGGCACCGATACGCCGATGTGGCGCCGCGGTAAGAGCGCTGAATATGTCAAACAGTCACTGGAGTCTGGCCGGATCCGCCCGGCGGATTCCATGGCTGCGACGATAGTCTATTTAGCGAGCCGCTCAAGCGCGGCGGTCAATGGGCAGGTCATCGAGCGTGGGACCAAGCCTCCGATCGTTTCTTAGTTTCAGAATTCCAGCGCTAGGTCTAACGCTGTTGATCGTTGTCGGGAGTAACTGTAACTCACCACGAAGAGCATGAAGTTCGGAGATTTGGCCATCCGAACCCTTCGTGTCCTTCGTATTGAAAAACTCTTTCCCATTTAGCCGTGGCCAATCGCCAGGCTCTTTGTGACGCATAAGACAAAATCGAACGCGACAGATGATCCACATGAAAGCCTGTAGAACCTAGAAATTAATCACTGCCTTACTACCGCAGAGAATTTGCCATCGCTTCCATGGCTTCGTTGATTTGCTCGAACTCGTAGCTTCTTGCTGATCATTTCTTCGAAGGGAAACGTCTTCCGCCGCGAAGCGAGAAAATTCGATGGCCTGGAGCCAGTGGCGCGGTTCGCCCGAACGGACCGTGATGAACAACATCTCGGGGATTTTCTCCACGGCGATATTGGCTTTGCCGCCGGCGCCGATAGAAATTGATCACCGCTTTGACCACCGAGTAGCTTGCCATCGCCGCCATGGCTTCGTTGATCTGCTCGAGCTTGTAGCTCTTGCTGATCATGTCTTCGAAGGGAAAGGTCTTTTTGCGCGAGGCCAGAAAATCAATCGCTTGGAGCCAGTGGCGCGGTTCGCCGGAACGGACCGTGATGAACAACATTTCCTTGCGGGATCTTTTCCACCGCGATATTCGCTTTGCCGCCGGCGCCGATATTCAAGTAACGGCCGCCGTCGCGCAGCAATGTCAGCCCTTCAGGCACCGCCATGTTGTTGGCGACCTGGATGACGACATCGGCGCCGCGCCCGTCGGTATGGTCCTTGACCCACTGGCGGCGCTGTTTTTCGTCGGTCACTTCTTCGAGATTCAAAACCGCGTCGGCGCCCATTTTCTTGGTGACTTCCAAACGATTCGCCGGCGCGCCGATGACTAGCACTTTTTTCGCGCCGTGATCTTTGGCAACCGCGGTGGCGAAGTTGCCGAGCGGTCCGCTGCCTTGGATCAACACGGTCTCATGGCTCTTGATCGCGCCGAGACGGTCATAACCATGCATGACTGTGCGGTAAGCGCAGGCCGAGGCCGCTGCTGACGCCGAGGTCACTTCGTCGGGAACTTTGATGATCAAGCATTCTTTGGGCACGTACATGTATTCGGCGCAGCTGCCGAGCAGGTAGGGATGCTGATCGCTGCGATTATGGCCCCAGGAGGCGCGGCCGCGGCAGATGCAAGGCTGGCAGGCGACCGCGCAGTAATAACAAGAACCGCAAGCGACATAACTCCAGACCACGCGATCGCCGCGGTTGACCGGTTGCCCAAGATATCGGTGCGCTCACCAGCGATATCTTCTACCGTGCCGCAGGGCTCGTGGCCGGTGACGATCGGCAAAGTGTCTCTCTCGCCCAGTGGTCCATGCCAGCGATGCACGTCGGTGCCGCACAGCGTCGAGGCGGTGATCTTGATCAGCAACGAGCCCGGATCGAGATTGGGGATTTGCACCTTTTGAATCGTCAAGGGTTTGTTATGTTCGGTGATGACAGCGGCGTTGCAGGTTTCCATGTTCTTCCTTCCTTACGTGCGCGCGGTCACGTCGAGTTCGGACGCTTGAACGGTTCCAACCGCTCCATCAGTTCCGAGTCTTCCAATCGGATCCGATTTACAGCGGCAGCTTGTAAAACGTCTCCGCGTTGCGCCAAAGCATGGCAGCTTTGTCGTCCTCGGTGATCTCGTCGCTCTCCAGCAGCTCACCGAGGTCGTGTTTGCAGCTTTCGTTGGTGACTTCGTGGGGGAAGTCGGACGAATAGAGGAACGGCGTATTGCCGACGGTCTTGATGGCGAAGGGCATGGTCAGCTCTTCGGTCTCGATGCCAAGGTAGAGGCGGCCGTCTTTGATCAGCTTTCTTCAGCTGCCTTGGCCGGATCCTGTTCTTCGCGAATGCCGAACTCGCCTTCGGGGATATGCTGGAAGTGGGTCTCGTGCGAGGCGTGCAGCCGTTCGAGCAGGAGCAGCAGCCAAGCGATGCCGCCCTCGAGAAAGGCGATGCGCACGCGCGGGAAGCGCTCGAAGATGCCGTTGTAGACAATATCGGCGCAGTTGATCGTCAAGCCCCACGGATGGCCGAGAGCGTGCACCGGCACGTACATGTTCATATGGTCCATGCCGAAGCGGTCGTGGGCGCCGCCGTGGACGGCGAGGCAGCAGCCGAGCCGATTGGCTTCTTCGTAGATCGGCCAGTACTGTTTCGCGCCGAGCGGCTGGGCGAGCCCGTTGGACGGCATCATGGCCCCGAGCATGCCCAGCTCGGTGACCGCGCGGCGCAGTTCCTTGGCGGCCTCTTCGGGGTCCTGCATCGGAATGATCGCCATCCCTTTGAAGCGCGGATTGAATTTGAGGTAGGTCTCGGGCAGCCAGTCGTTGTAGGCTTTGCAGACCGCGACCGCGTAGTCGCGGCTGACGATCTTGCCGTAGGAAAGCGCCACGGTCGGATACATGACCGTCCAGTCGATGCCGACGTCGTCGAGAAACTCGAGCCAGCCCTTGGGGCCCGACGGGCGGGCGGCCGTCACGCTGCGGCGGTGTTTCGACTGCGCGCCCCGAGTGCAGATGGTCCAAGGGCGGAAAACAGATTCCCTTGCGTGCCGCGATCTCGCGGTAGGCGCCTTCCATGTGCGCGATAATTCCGGCGTTGTCTTCCATAATGTGACCATCGCCATCGATGATTCTAGTGCCGAGGTTTGCGCTCATCCTGAATGTTCCTCCTGAAAAGTTTTAATTTTAAATAGATCGTTGTTAGCCATGCATTGTCACTTGTTATAATCCGACTTGAGGACTAGGTTCAAGCGGTTGTTGCGACGCGCTCGCGTTGTCGCCAGCTTTGCGATAAAACGTTGGCAGGACGTTATTGGCAGACGAAATCATCTGGAGGACATATGGCGGAGGAATCCATCGAAGCGAAACTGGCGCGGCTCGAAGCCGAGAATCAGGCACTGAAACAACAGGTCGAGCGCAAGCCCGGAGAACTGCGCTTGAAGGTAAGTGAAAAGGGCGGGCTGTCGATTTACGGGTTGGGGCGATTTCCTGTGACGCTCTACAAAGAGCAGTGGACGAGATTGCTCGACTACGCCGATGAGATTCGCGAGTTTCTCAAAGCCAACGACCAGCAGTTGAAGGCGAAGCAATAACAAATAACGCTCGATCGAGCGATCAGGAGTTTTCATGGCAGACACCGCGCAACCGATCAACCTTTTTGAATTCGAAGATGCCGCCAAGGAGCTGCTGCCGAAGGCGGAATACGACTACATCGCCGGCGGCGCCACCGATGAGATCAGCGTCGACCGTAACCGGCGCGCCTATGCCTCTTGGGCGTTTCGCCCGCGCGTCTTGCGCGATGTCAGCAAGCTCGACTTGTCGACCACTGTGCTGGGTTGCAAGGTCGCGTTGCCGGTGTTGATCCTGCGGCGGTCACAAGCGGGCGCATCCCGACGGCGAGCTTGCCACCTACCGCGCCGCCGCATCCTGCGGCACGGCGATGGCGGTGAGCGCCAACGCTAATACCTCCTTCGAAGATCTCGCCAAAGCGGCCAACGGCATGTTGTGGGTGCAGCTCTATCCGTTCCGCGACAAAGCCATGACCCAAGATTGGCTCGACCGCGCCAAGGCCAACGGCTACAAGGCGATTATCGTGACTTTAGATTCCCAATGGCCGCCCAAGCGCGAACGCAATATTCGCAATCGTTATCAGCGCACTCGCGGTGCCAATTATCCGACCGGCGGCGAACATCCCGACGCGCCGCGGCCGGCGGGCAGCGGCGCCGGATCTGACCCGGCGGCGACCTGGAAAGATCTGCAGTGGATCAAGGTAACGACCAGTTTGCCGGTGGTGGCCAAGGGTATCATGACCGGCGAAGATGTCGAACTCTGCGCCGAAGTCGGTGCCGACGGCGTGATCGTTTCCAATCACGGCGGCCGCCATCTCGATAACACATTGGCGACGGTGGAAGTTCTCGGCGAAGCGGTGGCCGCGGCCAAAGGCAAGATGGAAGTATTTCTCGACGGCGGCGTTCGGCGCGGTGCCGATGTCGTCAAAGCTATCGCATTGGGCGCTAAGGCGGTGTTCATCGGCCGGCCTCTGTTCTGGGGACTCGCCGTCGGTGGCGAGCAGGGTGTTGTCCGCGTGCTCAATTTGCTGCGTGAAGAAATCGAGATCACCATGGCGAAGTGCGGACGGCCGACCATCGCGAGCATCGACGGCTCCACCATCGTTAAGGTTCCGCCGCTGTAAAGCGGTTTCACGAGTCGTCATTTCCCACCGTAGACAACACAGATCAATTCGATCTGCGGTCAGGTTCCCTCTAGTTGGGCGCTGCTTACATACCGGCCGGCAGCTAGCGCTCGCCGGCTTGAGTAAGACAATTCATCTCATCGCGCCGTACGGCAGTTTTGGTAAGAATTCGATCGTTTCATTCCAGTCGCTAAACTAGGTCGGTAATCTCAGCGGAATTTCCTTTTGGCAATCCCTTGCCCTGACGTTACAATATTAAAATCTGGGAACGTCAAACTCTGCCAAATAAACGATTGTAGGAAGCTATGCGGACTCGGGAGAAGTTCTTTATCGCCGTTGTTGTTGTCGCCTTGATCCTTGGCGCTGTGATTCTTTACTGGTTGCACGGCAACGAAGTCGAAGCGAAGTACACCCGCTGGCTGTTTTCACGCAATCTCGGCCAATTCCTCTCCTCACCGTTCGTCTTTTATCAGCAATGGCGATTCCGGTGAATCTACCAGCACGTGGTTTTATGGCATGGTCGGCGGCTTCGATTGCTCGTCGTCATCGTTGTCCTGAAGTTGTTCCGCGATGACCGAGTCCTGTGGCTCAAGGAACGAGTGCAGGCATTGGGCGCGGCGAAACACGAAGCGGAACACCTGCTGCAGGAAGAATATGGAAGGGCAAGACTGCGCGCCAAGCCAAAGATAGTGTGACCCGCGATCTTGAAGACAGCATCGGCCGGATCGAGGCGATGATTGGCGAGCTCACGGAAAAAGAGCGTGCGCTCAAGGCCCGCGACGATGAATTACGCGCGCTCAAATCTGGCGGTGGCGCAGGTCGGGCAGGTCATCGTCAACGCCGGCGCCGACGACTCAATGCTGCGCACCGAGCTGACGCCGGACTGCTGAAGCGTTGCAAGCCAAAGATGCCGAAGCGAAAGAGCTCCGCCAACAGCTGACTGCAAAAGCCCGGCTGTGGGAAAGCCAGCTGCAGACCAAGGACGATCTACTCAGCCGCCGCGATGCGGAGTTGGTCATCGCACACGGCGAGGCGAGCGACCTCGGCGTCCAGGTCAAAGAGTTGGATGTGGCCCGCCAGCGCGCCGAAGCACTGCTGCAAAAAGAGCTTCAGAACAAAAAAGCAGTCCTCGAAGCGAGCAACGAGGCTAACCGTAATGTCGAGAAGCGCCTCCAAGAATCCATTCGCATCCTCGAGGATCAGGCCGGGGAACGGAAGAAGCTGCTTAAGAGCCACGAAAGTGAACTCGCTAACCTGCATAGACAGTTGACCGAATCGAGGGACGCAAAACAACAGTCTGAAACTTTGCTCGAAGTAACCCGCGCGGAACTTGAAAAGGAACGCAGCGCGCGGGACAGCGCGCTTAAGGAACTGGAATCCCGTCTGCGCACCAACATCCGCGCTCTGCAAAATCAAATCGACGAACGGGACCTTGTGGTTCAGGTGCGCGATGGCGAGATCAACGCGCTCAAGTCGGAATTTCACGCGCTCAGCGCCAAGTTCGACGAAGCCAGGGAGGCAAGAGAACATGCCGAGACCGAGCGCGACGCCGAGCGCAGCAAGGGCCGGCATGTCATCGACGAAAAAGCTTCCGCGCTTCGTGGCTTGGAGGAACGCTACGATCAATCCCTGCGCCAACTGGAACAGCAATTACGCGAGAAGGAGCAGTTCATAACAATTCGCGACGGCGAAATTCAGATCCTGAGGTTGACGGTGCAAGGGCTCACGCAAAAATTGGACAACAATACCGCGGCGAGCGCCAATGCGGAACAAACGCTCAAGGACGAACTGCGCAAGGAGAAAGAGCTGCGTCAAGCTCGCGAGTCGGGCAACAAGGAGTTGGAGGGCCGCTACACCGGAGAATTGGCGCACTTGCAGCATCAGGTCACTGAACGCGACGGTCTGCTGCAAAACCGCGGCGCGGAGATTGAAGCCCTGCAGCTGCAACTCGTCTCCTTGACGGAACAGCTCACCAAGGTGGGCTCGGCAAAAGAGCGCGCCGCCGGTTTGTTGCAAGAGAAGCTCCGCAAGGAAAAAGCCTTTCTCAGCGCCAGCGATTCAGCACTGCGCGAATTGGAGGCTAACTTTAGTGCGAAAATTAGCGCTCTCGAGCAGCAACTCACGGAACACCAAAAGCTCGTCGGCAGCCGTGACGCCGAGGTCAGCGCGCTGCGCGCCGAGCTCATCACCGCGAAGCAGCAGGCCAGCGAGTGGGCCGCGGCCAAACAGCAGACGGAGAGAATGCTTGAAGCGGCGTTCCAGGAAAAAACCGCGCTGCTCAAAACCAAGGATGACGCTGCACAAGAGCTGCAATCCGCGCTATTGGCAAAACAACAGGCGCTGGAAGGCCAGCTTGGCGATAAAGCGAAGAACCTCAAAGATCGCGAGCGGGAGCTCGCAACGGTGCAGCGGCAATTGCAGGAATTGGGTGCCACCAAGGAGCAAACGGCGCAATTGTTTCAAGCCGAGGCCAAAGAAAAAGACAGATCTACTGCGCGTCCGCGAGGCGGCACTTATATCCCTGGAGAAACGCAGCGAGGATCGCTTGCACGCTCTCGAAAACCAGTTGGCCGAGAATCGGGCTCTGGTTGACACTCGCGCCCGCGAGGTCGAGACGCTGCGTTCGAAACTAAAAGATCTGACCGGGCAAGTCGACTTGTTGAGCAACAGCAAAGAAGAGTCGCTGCGTCAGCTCGACCAGGGACTGCGCCTGCGCAATCAAACGCTCCAAACCAAGGACGCCGCTCTTAAAAAGGTTGAAATCCAATTCAAGGGCCACATCCAGACGCTCGAAGATAGGTTGAGCGAACAACATAATCTAATGACGACCCGCGAAAGCGAAGTCGACGCGCTGATGCACAAGGTGCGTGAGGTATCGGAACGATATAGCTCCTTGGCTTCCGAAAAGGAGCGCAGCGACCGTGCTCTGCAAGAGCAGCTTAGAGAAAAGACCGCCTTATTAGAGGCCAAGGAGTCCTCCGTCGACGGCGTCGAGGAACGCTTCACGAGTAAACTCGAGTTCTTGGAGCGCCAGCTCGCGGAAAAACATAAGCTGGTCGAAAGCGGCAGCATCGAGATGGCGACGATGCGAGAGCACCTCGCTTCTCTGCGGGGGAGACGAAGAGTCCGAGGCGGCCAAGCTTTGCGGACCGAACGATTGCTTGAAGAAGCGCGGTCCAGTGGGCCGCGATTACCGGCGGTGATTCCGACCGAGGACGAAGATTATGCTACTAATGGAGATGGCGACGGTCTAGATACCCTACTCAGTGAACGCGAGGAGCTATTGAAGGCGCGCGACCACTTTCATTCACAATCTAGTGACCGAGTTAAAAGAAAAAAAGACCCAGCTGGCGCGCCATGAAATTGAAGTCTGGCAAGGCATTGAGCGACGCGACATGTGGAAACATCGCCTGTCCAAGATCGGCATTCGGCTGAAGGATTAGCGACAGCGTCGAGTCCTGAGTGCAGTGCGGCAATCCCCTCATCAATCATCCATTGCAGATTACCGTAGAGCGCTACTTTATCCGGCCGTACAGGCTATCGGTGTAGCCGCTCTTGTCAAATTCTTCGACGAAGCGAGCATCGATGAAATCGCTTGGTTTGACGGCTTTCGCCTCTGGCTCTTTTACGTCAAACTCGTCTAGAATGGTTTTGATCCCCTCGGCGCTTGGGTATTGTTTCGCCGGCAGTTTCTTTTCGTCGATCGAGTTTTCGTAGGTTCGCTGTAACCAGTCTGTGTCGTCAGCGCTGATACTTGACCGCGATCTTTAGTCTCTTAGCGCGGTCGGTCAGGAGCCGGTGTACGGCTTCGACGGAAGAGAATTATTTCAGCAAATAACTCGCCGACTGCGGCAGACGCAGGATAGTCACGCCTTCGGTGTCTTCGACGTAGCGGATGAAGCGATATTTATTTTCCAGCTCGTCGTACTTGAGCGGCGGCGACTCGGCGCGCCCGGCTTCGATGTTGGCGGCGATGAAATGCGGGCCGGCGTTTTTGAGAGCGTGGCTCACCGCGTCTTTTAGCTCTTCAAGCGTATTTACCGCCCGCGAGCTTTTGATGCCGGCGTTGCGCGCAATGCCGGCGAAGTCGATGTTGCCGGCGCTGGCCGCCGTCGGTTCGCCGCCCGATGACTCGTACTGTTTGTTGTCCCAGCAGATGTGAATTAGATTTTTCGGCTGGTGCAGGCCGATGGTCGCCAGCGAGCCCAAGTTCATCCACAACGCCCCGTCGCCGTCGAAGACGAAGACTTTGCGTTTCGGCAAGCCGATGGCGAGGCCAAGCCGATGGAGGAACACAGTCCCAAGGTTTTAACTTGAATGTTGCCATCGCTCGGACGCACGGCGTTCCATTCGTTAGTGGCGCCGCCGGCGGTGGTGACGAACAGTTCGTCTTTAATCAACGGTGCGATCGCTTGCAGGCATTCGAATCGTTTCATAGTCACTCTCGCTTACAGCACGGCGCGGGTTAACAGTAGCGCCACCGGTCGTTTGGAAGAATTCGCCAAGGTGACCGCCCCGGCAATCTCCTGCTTCACTTTGGCCGGGTCGCGCATGACGATATATTTGATGCCGAGGCCCTGGAGCACGGGCTCGGTGACCAAACCGACCATGTGGAAGGCGTTGTCACCGATATCGCCGGCGTAGTAAATCAACAGGACAACCGGAATGCCGAATTGCAGCGCGGTCGTGGTCAGTCCGTTGGCGCTGTTGAGCAGGCCGCCGTTCTGCATCAGCATGGCGGGGAATTTGCCGGCGAGATGGGCGCCGGCGCAGACTCCGATGCCTTCTTCTTCGCGCCCCACCGGCACATGGGCGATCTCTTTGTCTTGATAAAGCAGATTGAGCAGCTGGAGCATGTTGATGTCCGGCACGCTCGCCACCAGATCGATACCCGCGCCCTTGAGGCCGGCTAAAATATTCTGCGCTCCGGCGATGGTTCCCATATTCGATTAACCTCTGGTCGGTTCTAGGCAACCCGACCGTTGCTGTCAAGGTTCCTGGAGAAAAGATTGACACTTCCCCGGCGATTCTGTTAGCAGGAAGTGCGGCGAGAGGAAAGCTAGCAAGCAAAAGTCTGCCAAAGAGAGGCATCATGATCAAGCTTGAATGGAAAATTATCGCTCTGGCGGCGGTTATGTTCGCTGTGCCGGCGGCACAGGCGCAGTACCCGGTCAAGACGATTCAGATCATCAATCCGTTTCCTCCCGGCGCGGTGACCGATATCGTTGCGCGCATTCTCGCGCCCAAGATGTCGGCGGCGTTGGGGCAGCAGGTGGTGATCGTCAACAAAGCCGGCGGTGGCGGCGCGGTGGGCATCCAAGCCGCGAAGGACGCGGCGCCGGACGGCTACACGATCCTGGTCACGCCGCCGCCGATCGCGCTGATCCCGATCGTTAACAAGAATTCGAGTTTCACCTTGAAAGATTTCGCGCCGCTGGCGCTGGCCACCAGCAGCCCGAACACCACGGTGGTGAAGAGCGATGCGCCGTGGAAAACCTTGGAGGAGTTCATCGCCGAGGCTAAGAAGAACCCTGGGCAACTCACCTACGGCTCAGCCGGTCCGGGCACGACGCCGCATTTCATCGGCGAGTTGGTGAAGCTTAAGACCGGCATCGACATGACTCATGTGCCCCTGGGTTCCGAGTCGGCGGCGGCGACGGCGGTGTTGGGCGGTCATGTGCGAATGTCGGGTTGCACACTCCGGGGCACGACTCGGAGCCATGTCGAAGCCGGCACGCTGCGCGCGCTGGCGGTGGCGTCCAATCGCCGCCTCAAAGACTTTCCCAACATTCCCACCACCGTCGAGAAGGGCCATCCGGAACTCAATCTAAAAGTTTGGGTCGGCTTCTTTGCGCCGGCCAAGACGCCGCCGGCGGTGGTGAAGAGACTCGCCGCGGCGATCAGCGATAGCTTGAAAGACCCCGAAGCCACGGCCAACATCGAAAAGGCGCAAGCCTTGATCGAAAACCTCGGCGCCGGCGAGTTCGCCAAGTTCCTTTCCGAAGAAGAGCGTAAGTGGAGCGAAGTGGCGCGCGCCGCCAAAATTAGTCAATATATTGCGCGTCGCTCACTTAGCACCGTTGCGCCGTTGAAACTGAGGCTGCCAGCGAGGCGCTACCCTGCCGTCATGAAGACCATGCTGCCGCCTCTAAGTGGGTGGCGATCGTTTGCGCTGCGCGAAATCACTGCGAATCCAACACAGCGACTTGGCCAATACGACTCAGACGATGTAATCGCACGCTTGGGTGTCTTCACAACTCCAGGCTTGCACCTCGCTCGCGCTTTGCTGGTGTGCAACCCAGAACGCATGAAACGATTCGACATCACCGCCGCCGCAGCGCTCGCCGGTCTGGCCGCCTATGTCTTGTTTGAATCGAGCAAGCTCCGGGCCGGCAGTTTCCGCGTGCCGCAGACCGGCTTTTTCCCGCGGATCCTTGGGGTTCTATTAGTCCTGCTCACTCTGGTCGAGCTGTTTCGCGCGTTACGCCAGCCCGAAACCGCTGACGCCCCCGGCAAGATCGCCAGCGATGGCTGGATTCGCATCGGCGCTACGCTGGCGACCGTGCTCGGCTTCGCCTTGGTGCTGGAGCGCTTGGGCTTTTTGCTCGCGACATTTTTCCTGATGGTGTTGCTCCTACGCGCCATCGAGGCGCCGCGATGGTCGAAAGTCTTTATCGTCTCACTGGTCACTTCACTGCTTTCTTACGGCTTATTCGCCTGGCTCTTGGGCGTGCCCCTGCCCGCCGGAATCTTCAGGATCTAGCGTGGAGCTGCTGCAAAACTTTGCCCTAGGTCTTGTCGGTGGCATTGACGCCGATGAACCTGCTGTTCTGCTTTCTCGGCGCTTTGGTCGGTACTTTGGTTGGTGTGTTGCCGGGCTTGGGTCCGGTGGGCGCGGTGGCGTTTTTACTGTCGATTACCTTCAAGATGGAGCCGGCCAGCGCGATCATCATGCTCGCGGGAATTTATTACGGCGCCATGTACGGCGGTTCGACGACTTCTATCCTAATCAATATTCCCGGCGAAACCGCGTCGGTCGTCACCTGTCTCGATGGCTACAAGATGGCGCGCCAGGGACGCGCCGGCGCGGCGTTAGGCATTTCCGCCTTCGCCTCGTTCATCGCCGGCACCGTCGGCGGTGGTCGGCCTGATGTTGCTCGCGCCGTTACTAGGTAGAGCGGCGCTCAGCTTCGGCCCGCCGGAATATTTCGCCCTCACGCTCACTGGGTTGACGTTGGTCGCCTATCTGTCGCAGGGCTCGATGGTCAAAGCGTTGATCATGGCGGTGCTTGGCCTGCTCGCCGGCACCGTCGGCATGGACCCGATCTCCGGCGAGGAGCGGTTTACCTACGGCACGTTGACGCTGCGCGATGGCTTCGGCCTGGTACCGGTGGCGATGGGATTGTTCGGCATCGCCGAAGTCTTGGAAAATCTGGTCGTCCTGGGCCAGCAGTCGGTCTATGAAACCAAGATCCAAGGGTTGCTGCCCAATCGCCAAGATTGGCGCGACAGCGCGGCGCCGATCGCGCGCGGTTCGGCGCTCGGATTTTTTCTCGGCATTCTTCCCGGGCCCGGACCGGTGATCGCGTCGTTCGTTTCCTACGCCATGGAAAAACGCTTGTCGCGCTATCCGGAAAAATTCGGCACCGGCGTCATCGAAGGCGTGGCCGGCCCGGAAGCGGCGAACAACGCCGCCACCGCGGCTCGTTCATTCCTCTGCTTTCGCTCGGCATCCCCACCAGCGCGATCATGGCGCTGTTCATGGGCGCGCTGATGATCCACGGCATCCAGCCAGGCCCGCTGTTCATCGCCAGATATCCCGAACTGTTCTGGGGCTTCATCGCCAGCATGTACGTCGGCAACGCCATGCTGCTGATTCTCAACCTACCGCTGATCGGCATCTGGGTGCGGTTGCTAAAAACGCCTTACGCGATTCTCTTCCCGTTAATATTACTTTTCTGCTTGATCGGCGTTTACAGCCTCAATGCCAACGTCGCCGAGATCGTCATCATGCTCGCCTTCGGCGTCGCCGGCTTCGTCCTGCGCCGCGTCGGCTACGAAGGCGCGCCATTCATTCTCGCCATGGTGCTCGGGCCGATCATGGAGACATCTTTGCGCCAGACGCTGTTAATCTCGCGCGGCAGTTTTGGCATTTTTCTGACACGGCCGATATGCGCCGTGCTGATTGGACTGACGGTAGCGTTTTTGATTTGGCCGATATTTAAGAGCAAGAGAAAAGACGCTTAATCACCAAGGGCCGAGCGCAGTTCCGCCGCAAGCGAAGAAGATAAAAGACTTAACCGCAAAGAACGCAAAGTTCGCAAAAAGAAATTGGATTTGTCGGAGCGGGTGTTAAAGCGCAGTCCTTCGCGCAGTAAAATATCGGTCAACGACTCCACCGTGCTCATGCCAAGAATCTTGCCGCGTAGTGCTCCTATGTCATGCCAGTCTGTGGCATCCGATAGCGTCGCAGCACAGGATATCCGGCCGTCACCGCCGCCAGAATCATCAACGTCGCCAGCCCGCCGGTGAGCGCCGACATCTGGGCGCCGAGCCAAGCGGCGACGAGCCCGGATTCGAATTGCCCCAGCTGCGGTCCATTGCTGGTGAAAATGCTGTTGATCGACGACATGCGGCCGCGCAATTCGTCGGGCGTGCTCAACTGATTGATGGTCGAGCGCAGGATCGAACTGATGGTGTCGCCGGCGCCGGTCAGCGTGAGCATGATCACGGAAAACCAAAATAGCTGCGACTGAGCGAACAGCGCTGTGGACAGTCCGTAAATACCGATGCCGATGACGATCCAGCGGCCGCCCCGTCTTACCGGGCCAAGCAGTGTCATGCCGATGGCGGCGAGCAGCGAGCCGACGGCACGAGCGGCATAGAGCAATCCGAGTCCTGCCGGCCCGACGAAAAGGATGTCGCGGGCGAAGATCGGAAATAATCCGCGCGCGTTGCCAAAGAACGTCGCGCTGAAGTCGAGCAGCATCAGCGGGAAAATCACGCTGTGCGACCAGACGAAAGCCCAGCCTTCGCGCAACGACGCGAGCGAGACGCTCTTCCAGCCGCCGCCTTCGGGGATCTTGGTGCGGAGCATTCGCAAGGCCGAGAGCATCGCCAGCCAAGAGCAGGCATCGACGGCATAGCAGGCGGCTGGACCGGAGAAGGCGAGAACCACGCCGGCGAGCGACGGTCCGGCGATCACCGGCACGTAGCGTTGCGTGCCTTGCAGCGCCAGCGCTTGGGCCAAATGGTCGCGCGGCACCAGATTGGGAATCATCGACTGGCGCGACGGCTGTTCCAACGACGTGAAGATCGCCAGCAGCATGGTCGCGGCGTAAAGCATATGCGGCGAAGCTTTGCCGAAATAAGTGAGCAGCGCCAGGGTGGTCGATATGCAGAACAGCCCGGTCTGTGTGCACATCATGAGCTTGCGCCGGTCCATGGCGTCGGCAAGCAGGCCGCCGACCAACAGCAAAACGATCTGCGGCAAAGCGCGGGCTAAGCCGAGCAGGCCGATTTGCATGGGTGAATTGGTCAGCTCGTAGATCTGCCAGGCCATCGCCACCGTGGTGAACTGCGTGCCCATGCTGGAGAGAAACGAACCGGTCCAGAAGACGCAAAAATCCCGCTGGCGGAATAACGAGAGACGGCTCGGTTGTGCAGTCATGTGGTGAATCTTCGCTGTCAATTTTTTATATCAAAGATCGGCCAACGACAAACCGCCGCGCGCCCGCGCGCTGCGCTAGCGACCGATGCCGTAGCGTCTTGACGGCTCGGCTCGACTGGAACTATTGTCCGTACGCTGCTCGGGCAGTTAGGGCAGCGTTATTTCACGGTTGGATTTTTCGCGAATTTGACAGCCCTGAAAGCGGAACGGAGGACACGATGCATAAGCGGTCATGGAAATTTTTAAAGTTCGCCGCCCTCGCCATCGTGCTTGGCGTGTCGACGGTTTACGCGCAATCGCCGGGAAGCTGGACGATGAAAGCGCCGATCCCGACTCCACGCAATGAAGTGGCGCTGGCGGCGGTGGGCGGTAAAATTCATGTGATCGGCGGCGGCGTAGCAGGGCGTGGCGGGGACCTACCACGATGAATACGATCCCGCCACCGATCGCTGGCGCACCCGCGCGCCGCTGCCGCACGGACTCGACCACATCGGCGCGGCGGTATTGAACGGCAAGATTTACACCGTCGGCGGCTTTGTCGGCTCGACGCACAAGGACGGGCAACCCCATGTGCTCGAATACGACCCCGCCGCGGACAGCTGGCGCGCGCTCAGCCCGCTCAAGGTGGGTCTGGGCTCGGTCGGCGTCACCGCGCTCGACGGCAAGATTCACGCGGTCGGTGGACGCACTCCGGCGGGTGATACCGTCGACGACGCACCAGGTCTACGATCCGGCGACCAACGCTTGGAGTGAGCGCGCCGCCGCTGCCCAAGGCGCGCGATCATATGGCGCTGGTCGCCGCCGAAGGAAAGATTCATGCGATCGGCGGACGCTTCGGCGCGAGCAATGACAAAACCGATATGCACGACATCTACGACCCGGCGACCGAACTCCTGGACGTCGGGGCCGCCGCTGCCGACCGCGCGCAGCGGCCTCGCCGCGACGCTCTACGAAGGCATGGTTCTGGTGTTGGGCGGCGAGCTTGCGCCCAATACCTTCGCCGAGAACGAAGCCTACAATCCGAAAACCAAAAGTTGGCGAACGCTGGCCCCCATGCCCGGCGGCCGGCACGGGACCGCCGCCGCGACCACCGGCGGTCGTGTCTACCTCGTCGCCGGATCGTTGAAACCTGGATCAGGCGGGGTGACGGACCAACTGATCGTCTTTAGCTTGCCCTGACATGGTGGGCCGTGAAGCGACGAAGAGCCGAGCGTCGTCGAATTCATCTCAAGAACTCGGTTCTTGTAAACCGAGAAACCAGTACGCGGGGACCTAGCCTGTGCAAACTTCGCTAGAACTCGGTGGCGGCAAGTGCAAGCGCGGTCAAACCGCGCGCCCCTTGACGCTGCGGCTCGATTGGAACTATTGTCCGCTGCATCAACCTCTGTCCGGCCGCGCGTCGATCACTGCTCACGAATTTATCTTTTAGAAAGGGGGAAACTCCGATGGCTAACAAGATCGTTTCGGCTGATGGGCATATGGATTTGTTTTATCTGCCGGCTGATACATTTACTTCACGCGCGCCGGCCCACTTGCGCGACCGCGTGCCCCACGTGGAGGATGTCAGTGGCAAGCCCACCTGGATCGGCGACGGCGCCAACATGGGCACCCACGCGGCGTGGATGGGGCGCGGACAAATGACCACCCATCGCGGTCGGCGCATGGCGGAAGCCGGCTGGCAGCCGAGCCATCCGCCTGATCCGAAGCTCCGGCTCGCCGACATGGATATGGACGGCATCGAAGCGGAAATCATCTACGGCATCCGCTTCGTCGAGGACAGCATCAAAAATCCCGAGGTCATCGCCGCGACCTATCAAGCTTACAACGATTTTCTCGCCGAGTTCTGCTCTTACAATCCACGCCGCTTCATCGGTATCGCCAATATCCCGGCGACTTCCGCCGAAGCGGCGAGCCAGGAGCTGCGCCGCATCGGCGGGCATGGCTTGGGGCTGCGCGGCGCGATGATCGACTGGTTCAACGGTCCGGAGCCGATCTGGCATCAGATGTGGGAGCCGATGTGGAGTGCGGCGGAAGAAAATCAAGTGTCGCTATCATTTCACATCGGCGTCGGCCATGGCACGACGACCTGCGGCCCGATCAGCGTCGAGCAGAAGCTCAAGGGCGATTTGCCGCGGGTTTCCCACGCGACGCACCAGGCGGTGGTGGCGATGCAGGCCGACGAATGCCTGGTGGCGATCCTGCTGTGCGGCGCGCTGGAACGTCATCCCGGCCTGAAAGTCGTCATGGCGGAAAGCCACATCGGCTGGATTCCCTATTTGCTGGAGCGTCTCGACGTGAAATTCAAGGAAGGCATGTACGACGATCTGATCCGCACCAAACCGACCGAGCTTTTTAACCGGCAAGTCTGGGCGACGTTTCAGGACGACCGTGTCGGAGCGTTGTTGGCGGAAGAATATGGCGCGGAGAGTTTTTGTTGGGCCTCGGACTATCCCCACGCCGACGGTATTTTCCCCGATTCGCAAACTTTTATTCGCGAGACCATGGGCCACCTGAAGCCGGAGCTGCAGCGCAAACTCACGTTCGCCAACGCCGTGCGGCTCTACGATCTCAACTGGCTGCTCTAATCGCCGAATGCGTGCTCGACGGAGGCACGATGGTACCATTCAAAACACCAGCGTTCTTAGGGGCCTTGGCGGTCACTTTTGCGTTGTTCGACAGTGGCGCCAACGGCGCGTCTGACGAGCTGGTGAAAGCCGCGGTCAAGGAAGGCAACTTGATGATCTACGGCACCACGCAGATCGACCATATGCACGCGCTGATCAAGCAGTTCAATCACAAGTATCCGGCGATCAAGAGCAACTATCACCGTCAAGGAACTACCGCGGTTTACGAAAGAATTCTCCGCGAGCAGCGCGCCGGGCTGTTTAGCGCCGATGTCTACGGCGGCATCGGCGGCCTGCAAGCTTGGCTGCTGGCGCAGAAGGGGGCGTTGGCGCCATACCCCTCGCCGGAACGATCGACAATCAGCAACAACCTAAAAGACAAAGAAGGTTACTGGACGGCGGCGTACACAGTGAGCTTCGTCACGGCTTTCAACACCAAACAAATCTCCCGCGCCGAAGCGCCACGTGCCCATGACGATTTTCTCTTGCCCAAGTGGAGAGGGAAAATGTGGCTCAACGAGGACGACATCGAGTGGTACGCCACCATGGTCGAAATCATGGGCAAAGAAAAGGCGCCGCAGTTTATGCGCCGGCTGGCGCAGCAGGAGCTGCGCTACGGCCGCGATCCGAGCCTCGCCATCGAGCTTTTGTGCGCCGGCGAGTTCCCGCTGATGATCGGCATTCATTTTCATCACACCGAAAGACTTAAACAAAAAGGCTGCCCGCTCGACTGGGTGGTCGCCGAGCCCGGATACAACCGCCCGCCAGTCGCCATCGGTCTAGCCAAGAACGCGCCCCACAGTAATGCCGGCAAACTATTCATCGATTTTATTCTGTCGCAGGAAGGGCAGCGGGCGATCCAAAACATCGCGCTGCGCTACCCGGTGCGCGCGGATGTCGAGCTCACCGGCTCTTTGCTCAAGCTCAAAGGCATTCGTTTTTGGGATTCCAATTGGGACACGGTCTTTCGCAATATCGACGGCCATCAGAAATCGTTCCGCCAGACCTTCGGTTTTAGCTGACCAGCGAAGTCGCTTGATGCGTTTGCGTTCGATAAAAACGGGATTCGATGGTTTATTTATGCTCAGAAAACTCGAAGAGAGCGGCTTCTTGCAGCGAACCTACGCGGCCTACGGCATCAATAAATAAGTCTCTGCACGGCAACTGACCTAGCCCGGATCATTCGTGGTGCAACAGGGATCGCGGCGAAACCCTTCCGGAGCGAAGGCAAAGCGGCTCTGCCTTGAAGCGGCAAGCGCAGCGAACTGCCGTGAAATTACCTATGAAAAGGTCAAACATATTGCCGAGCACTGACCATGACGATGAACCTTTGGCGCTGATGCCTTTCGCTTCTACAGGGTTCCACCTCGATCGACACTCTGTTGTCAGCTTTCCTGGTAGGATGAATAATCCGGGCTAGCGAATGCAGCCAGCAAGAATGCGCTGGCGCCGGTGCGCAGAGGGCAAACACAGGAGTCTGCCCCGACATTGTCGAATCGCTGACGATTTACCGAAATAAGCGTGAATCGCAGCTGCGACGCCGTTCGCTTTGATTGAATGTAGAATCTCGGCTACGGTTGGCGCAACGATAATGGCTAAGTTGCGAAAACAGCGGCGCAGCGGCGCGGAAAGCGCAAGGCGAAATTAATCGGCGCCGCCTGGTTGCCGCGCTTAGCGCGCGCGGTCAAGCGCTGATCTTTGCGCTCATCGCATTGATCGTTTCGGCGCTGTTGCATTTTAGCTCGGACAAGTTCGCCGACCCCGACGGCTTTTATCATTTCCGCCACGCGGCGCTCTATGGCGAGGAAAATTTATTTTCGCCGGCGTTTCCGTGGATTCCCTTTTCGGTCATCGGTAAATACTCGGCGGATATTTGGTACGGCTTTCATGTCCTCTTGATACCGTTTACCTGGATCGGCGATCCGGTGTTGGCCATGCGTCTGGCCGGGGTGGTTCTGACCTGGGCGTTTCTCCTGACGATTTATTGCGCTTGCGTAAAGCTCGATCTCAAGCCGGCATGGCTCTGGCCATTTCGCACTGCTGGTATCCTCGGCGTTTCTGCTGCACCGCGTCACCATGCTGCGGCCGCAAGTGCTCTCGCTCGGACTGACCGTGCTGTTACTGGCGCAGATCGTGCTCGGCAATCTTCGCGGCGTCTTTGTCATCGCCTTTGCCATCGCCTGGGTCCATTTGAGTCTTTTCTTCGCGCCGCTGATCTTGCTCGGTTTATTTCCGGCGATAAAAATTTTCACGGATAAGGAACTGCGCTGGCAAGAGTTCGTTGCGGGCTGCGCGGGGCTCGTCGCCGGCTGGCTGCTGCGGCCCAATCCGTTGGGCGCGGCGTCGATCGCTTATGTTCAAGTTGTCGATCTTACGCTTGCGAACCTCGCTCATGCGCCGCTCGAATTCGGCTCCGAGCTGCGCCCGTTGGTGCTCGCTTACTACAGCAACTATCTGCCGTTTATCCTGCTGTGGTTGGCAAGTCTGCTGTTTCTCCTGTGGCGCGCCATCGCCAGTCGATCCCAGTTCGCCGTGTCAATAAAAACCGCGCTACTGCTGAGCGCGATGCTGTCATCGGTTTTCTTCCTAGTCGCGATCTTGTTTGCCCGCCGCGGTTTCGATTTTTGTTCGGCTTTCGGCGTGCTGGTGCTGGCACTGGCGGTCGGCGAGATCATGCCTGGCAAAAATTGGCCGCGCCTCGCCGTTGTCGGTTTGTTCAGCGTGTTGGCGGTTTACGGCGTGACGCAGCGCCATCGCGTGGTCGCGCTTGGCTGGGATGTCAATCAAGCTGAGCCGGCGGCACGCTGGCTCCATGCCAACTCCAACCCCGGCGATGTCGTGTTTAATTTTCGCTGGTCCTATTTCCCCGAGCTGTTTTTCTGGAACACCAAGAATGTTTACACCAGCGGCATGGACCCGATCTTCCAGTACGCTTTCGATCCGCAGTTGTATTTGTCCGGTTTGAAAATCGCGGCGCGCCAGCCCTCCCTCCTCTGTCCCACCGGCGACTGTGCCGATCCGGCTGGCGTGGATGCGTTTAAGTTGCTCAAGGAGCGCTATCGCGCGCGCTATGTTTATTTGCTCAAGGAGTTCGATGCTAACGCCTATTTTCATTTCCTGAGCGACTCGCGATTCGCGTTGCGCTATGAGGATCGTGGCGCGGCCGTGTTCGAAGCGCTGTGAGCTTCAGATCACTTTCTCAGCTCCGCTAACACTTCTTTTAGCAAGCTGCTAATAGTAGGCCCCCGCGGTATCGCATGATGCTTTCGTTTTCGGATTTTCCCGGCAACGTCGCCAACGTGATAGTCCGATATCCGCCATCCTGAGCGCAGGCGAGGGAAAGATTTGTCCCTTCGATCGAAATGACATCAAATTCATATTTCGCTTTCGAGTATCTCCAATCCATCCAGCCGGTCGATCAAGTAGAGCAAGCCGTTGGCGTCGCGATAGACATCGTTGCTTTTGACGGTTTTCTGGCCGCGCCCTGGATTGGGCACGTAGTAGCCGATCTCTTGCAGGCTGTATGGATTCGAAATATCGACGACGCGCAGGCCGCCGCTGAACCAGGTGACGAACATCTTGTTGTCGTAAACTTGCTCGGCCGGTTGGTGCGCGCCGTATTGATTGCCGGGAGCGATGTCCCACGCGCCCTCGGGATTGAAGGTCGACACCGATACCGGCTGTTTTTCATCCGTGATATCGACCATCCACATGAACGCCGGCGGTGTCGGCGCGCGTTTGCCGGCCTCCTCGTCGACCACCACCATCATGTCGCGGCCCTTGAGCTTCCACGGAATCGGCAACGTCGTGTGAATCGGTGAAGGATAGGGCGGCGACCAGTTGAGGCCGCTGATAAATTTCGGTTTGCTCATGTCGGCGATATCGAGAATGACGAAAGCCGCCATGCCAGTAACTGACGTAGAGCCGGTCGCCGTAGCGGATCGGATGATGGCACTGATGTGCGGTGCCTTCCCAGGTAGGCTTCTCGCCGCCGGCGATCCACTGTCCTGGTTTCCACCAGCGGCCGACTTCAACCGGCTTGGCTCGGATCTTTGAGATCCAAAATGATCGGGATACGTCCGATGTAGCCTTCGACATGCACCGAGAGATAGGCGTAGCGGCCATCGAAGGTAAAACGATGCACGCCGCCGTTGGTTTCATAAAATGCGATCTCGCGCGGCTTCTCGCGGTTGGAGATGTCGTAAATCTTTAGACCCGTCGGCAGTCTCTCTTTCGGCCGGTATCGTTCCAGATTCACCAGCATGACATCGCCGCTGACGCGCACCTTGTGCGAGTGCACGCCCTGGGGAATTCGACCTCGGCGATGACTTTCGGATGCTTGGGATCTTTGACATCGAGGATCGTCGTGCCATGGGGCGGTTCCATATGGCCGACGTAAGCGTAGCCGTTTTCGACGACGACTTGGCCGCCGCCGGCGAGGTCGGTGCGGCCGACCAGTTTCACGTTCTTGCTGATGCCAAATTTCGGTAGGTTGCCTTCGCTCATGGGAGTCTCCTTACTAACGAGAGTGATTGAGCCCTTCTACCAATCCAAGCCTGAAGCGGTCAAACAAAATTTGATCGAACCCACCAAAAACTCTCATTTCGTCGACAAAATCCCATTAACCAGTGACGCAGCGAGCATGACGCCGCGCAGGTCGGCCGTGCCCGGTGCCAAGGTGTCTTTCCGCTTGCAGGCAAATCCGCTTGGTCCCTCTGGGAGCTTCTAAGAATGTGAATCCTCATCTCGCGCCAAAAGGGTTCCGGCACCGCTCTAGCAATGAACAGCTTGCGTGAATCCTAGCGTTGGTTCAGTGAAAGGGGACTCTGAAATGAGGCAGGGTACGATTGTCACGCTGGCCATCGCCAACATACTGCTCCAGGTCGTCGATGGACTCGCTTCCTATCAGATTCTCTCCGCCGGTGTGCCGGAAGAAAATCCGGTGGTGGCCACCTACATCGCCCATTGGGGTGTCTTCGGTGGATTGCTCTATAGCAAAGCGATCGGCTGCATCTTGGTGATCCTAATCTTCATGCTGCGCAAACGGGTGGAGGCGGTGGTCGTTCATGGGTTGACGATTATTGCGTGTGTCTATTCAATCCTGGCAGTGCTGCTGATCATGAAAATGCTCGTGCTGTTTGCCTGACGGCATGGCAAGGCTGACAACGTGAGAGGTTTCGCTACGCGCAGTGCTGTGACGTTCCCGCAGCTGTAAGATGGCGATAACGCCGCATCGGCGATGCGAAAGCCGACGCGAAATGACGCTTCAATTCGATCTCGAAACCGAGTGCCGCCAGGTATCGCCGCTCACCGGCGCGACATCGAAACCCCGCCCTTTCAATTCTCGTCCAGTTGGTTTGTCAGCGCCGCTAGTTTGCCTCGATCGATCTTGCCGAGCCCGGTGCGCGGCAGCGCGGCGAGAAACTTCACGGCTTTGGGCGCTTTATACGGCGCCAGCGACTCTTTGCAGAATTGAATCAATTTGTCTGCGTTGCAATCGGCGCCGGGGTTCAAAACTACGAACGCTTTCACCGCTTCGCCCCACTGCTGACTATCGAACCCAACCACCGCCGCCTCCGCAACCGCGGGATGCCGGCGCAGCGCGTCTTCAATTTCTTCGGGAAAGACGCTGATGCCGCCGCTCTTTACCATGTTCTTCTTACGGCCGGAGATGTGCAGGTAGCCTTCTTGGTCCAAAAATCCGATATCGCCGGTGTGGCACCAGCCGCCGGTCAAGAATTCGTCTGTCGCTGTCGGGTTTCGGTAGTAACCTTGGATGGCAAGCGGCGTGCGCAGGCAAATCTCTCCAGGCTCGCCGCGCGCCGTTTCGTTGCCGTCGTCGTCGGCGAAGCGTACCAGCACACACCAGATCGGTTTGCCCACGGTGTCACCGTGGGTTTCCCAGTCCTCGGCGTCGACGGTGGTGATCTGACCGCAGTCGGTGGAGGCGTAAGCTTCAAAGATACCCGGGCTCAGGCGCTGGCGTGCTTCACGCGCGAGTTCTTGGGAAAGATGGCCGCCGGTGATGCCGAGGAAGCGGAGTGACGTTGTGCGATATTTGTTCAAGTGCTCGGAGCGCAGCAAGCGTTCGCATAATACCGGCACCAGCATGGTGTAGGTGATTTGCTCCCGCTCTATGGCTTGCAAGAATCTCTCGGCGTCGAATTTTTCTTGAATGATGATCGTCCCGCCGAGATACAGGATCGCCATCACCGAGCCGCGGCCGGCGTTGAAGTGGACCGGCAGCGCCATCAGGGCGCGCTCGTTGTGGTTCATGCCTTTGCTGACGCTGTAGTTGAGGCAGCGCAGCGCATAGGTCTCGTGGTCGATGCTGCACGCCTTGGGGAATCCGGTGGTGCCGGAGGTGATCATCAGGAGAAACGGATCCTTGCCGTCGACAATGGCTTGTGGCTCCTTGGGATTGCCGAGCTCGATAGCGCTTTCCATGCCGGCACCGTCCTGGCAGTTCGTCAGCGGCAATCAGGATGAGCTTTTCGGCAGGGATGGCACCGCGTGCCAGCCCCAGCAGGGCCTCGGTCTCTGGTCGTTTTTCGAAGAAGAACGCCTTGGGTGCAAAGAAGCGCACCATGGCGTCACACTCTTGCGCGCTCCAATTGAAATCGAACGGAATCGCCAAGGCACCGATCTTGGCAATGGCGAAGAGCGCTTCGAAGTGCTCGGCTCGGCTGCCCACCGAAAGACCGACCAGGTCGCCTTTGCCGACACCTAGATCGAGCAGATAGTTAGCCAAGCGATCGGTGCGCTGGTGCAATTCGCCATAGGTTACCGACCTATGCGCGTCGACGATGGCGCGCTTGTCGGGAAAGTGTTGGGCGTTGCGGGTTAAGGATTCGCCGATGTTCATGATTTAAACGTAAGGGGTGAAGGGTAAGGGGTTAGGGGTGGGAACGCCTTACGCCTCACCCTTTACGCCTTACGATATTTTTCTATTTCTTCCACACCGCGTCGATGAAGCCGCTCTTGTCCAGCTCTTGGATGAAGCTGGAGTCGACAACGTTATTGGGATCGAAAGTCCTGGCGCGCGGGTCGCGCAGCTCCAGAGTCTTGAGCATGAACTCGATGCCTTTCATATTGACGTAGGGAACGCGGTCCTGGAATCGGGTGACGACTTCGTAGGTTGGCCGCAAGACTTCGGGGTCGCGGTTCTGGGCGAAGTCGGCGGTGACTTTCAAAACGAACTCGCGATTGTCTTTGTAGTAGCGCAGTCCCTCGACGAAGGCTTTCATCACTCGCATGACCGTGTCGCGGTGGGTCTTGATATAGCTTTTGGTGCTGGCGAAGCAACTGCCGGGGTTGTACAGGCCAAGCGTGCTCAGATCGAGCAACTCATGGAGTCCGAGTTTCTCAGCCGCGATGTCCTGAGGCGGAATGAAGGTCGACGCGTGGATTACGCCTTTGCTCAACGCCGCCAAGCGTGTCGGCGCGCCACCGACGGCGACCATGGCAAAGTCCCGGTCGGGAGTGAGTCCGCGTTCTTTGAGGATGAAACGGATGACGCTGTCTTCCTGCGAGCCGATGGTGGTGACGCCGAACTTCTTGCCTTTCAGGTCGGCGATGGTTTTAACCTCCGGGGTCGAGAAAATCCGCCAGTAGAGCGTGTTGATGCCGCAGGCGAGATAGACCGTATCGGCGCCGCCGATGGCGGAGGCGACAATGGCCGCGCCGCCAATGAAACTCAGCGGCACCTGGCCTGAGACCATCGCCGTGGTTAAGATCGGGCTGCCCTGGATGAAAACCAAATCTACATCGAGGCCGTTTTTTCTAAACAGTCCGGCTTTGCGCATGACATCGATGATGCCCAAGGACGCCACCGGCGCGGGGTAGCCGATCACGAGCTTTTCCAGTTTCGGCGCATCTGCTGACCATAGGATCCGCGGAAAATTGATCGCAAGAATAAGTGCAATACTTGCAACGACTGTCAAATCATACCTCCGTCGGGCAATCGTTTGGTTCGTCGAAATTACGCGTTGTGCCTTGCTGATGTCAAATTGCGCGCTGGCTTTTCAAATCTATACATTCCCCGCAGCTTGCTGCGGGCGCCATCAAATGGGGAATCCAAAGGGGGCGAGCATCCCCTTTGGTCGCGTGCGGGGTTAAGACCCCGTACGCGAAATGCCTTGTTTATTTGACAGGTTCCGGCGCGGGTGTTAGCTAGGGCTGACCGCGGCAGCCGCGGCGTTCAAATCGTTCAAGCCGTTCAAAATAATCAAGTCGTTCGGACTTCTGAGGCTCGGCCGATCGTTGGGCGAGAATATGTTTCAGCGAATGGAGTTTCAATGAAATCACTGTCGATCGGATTTGCTCTGCTCGCGTGGTTCCTATTGCCGACATCGAGGCTTTGGAGCGCGGATATCGTGCGCGTGGGTTACCCGTCGCTTGCAACCGGGTTTGCCGCGTCGTGGGTCACCGCCGACAAGGGCTTTTGGAAAAAGCACGGTCTTGACGTCGAGCTGATCTTTCTGCGCGGCGGCGGGAGAACGGTCGCCGCGTTGATCGGTGGCAGTGTCGATGTCATTCTTGGCTCGGACCTTGGGGTGACGACGGGAATCATCCAGGGCGCCAGCCTCACGCGGGTCGGCGTGACCACCAACACGCTGGGATATTCCATCGTCGTCCAGCCGAGCATCAAGACCGTGCGCGATCTCAAGGGCAAGATCATCGGCGTCACACCCGGGCGCGACGCCGCCTACGCGCGGGTCGTCAAGCTGCTGCGCGACAACGGCATGGACGCGGCGAAAGACGTGACGTTTCTATCGGTGGGCGACGGCGGCCCGGCGGCGCGGGTGGCGGCGCTGTCCACCGGCGTGATCCACGCGACCATGTTTACGCCGCCCTCGGATAAGATCTCCGAGAAGTCCGGCATGAGCATTCTCTCCCGCCTCGATGTCGCCAATGTCGGCGGCGGTATCAACACGACGCCTGCATTCGTGCAAAAGAACCGGCCGCAAGCGTTGCGATTCATGCGCGGCTATATGGAAGGGATTCACTACTTGAAGGCGAACAGGAACGAGAGCTTAAAGATTTTTGCCAAGTATGTGCGCAACCCGGATCTCGAAATCATGGCTTATCTCTACGAAGAAATTTCCAGCCGCGCCGAAAAAGATTTGCGTCCGCAATCAGATGCGGTGCGCGCGTTGCTGGAGCTGGCCGCCCTCGATTTTCCGCAGGCGAAGAAGCTGACCGAGAAAGATAATTGGGATCTCAGCTTGATCGATGAGATTCAACGCTCGGGATTTTTGGAGCAACTCTATAGGAAGTAAAGTTGTGAAATATCCAGTTCGACTCAGGCTTCACGCCCCAATGTTGACCAGGACTGATTTTACGGTTTGGTGCTGAACCAGTATCGATGCATCTCGCGAAGACACGAAGTTGTGAGCGAAGAACCGGACTGCGAGCCAATCACTCAGTCGATTCCGCAGCGCGGACAATGAGCTGTGCCGTTTCCTTCTTTGAGCCCGTCGATAATGTCAGCGGGCGAAAACATATCCAGACAGTAAAAGCACCGACACTTTTCACTGGCCGCGACTTCTGCTCGTTGCCCGGACGAGTGTTTATAAGCCAGAATATAATCAGCCGGCTGTTTGGGATTTATCGCCATCGTGGCTTTGTTGGTGCGAATGAAAGTTCGCTGATCAGTGTTTCAGCTCCGGCGGGTCGCTAACAGGCAAGGACATAGCGGGTCCCAAACGTAAGCCGGCAAAGACTCACGCTCGGAAAGTCACCGGATTCCGTTACACCCGCGGCGCGATGTTCTTGTTCATCGTAAACAGATTCGCCGGATCCCATTTCGACTTGACCTCGACGAGTCGCTCGTAGTTGTTGCCGTAGGCGGCGTGGACGCGGTCGTCGCCCTCCTCTTCCGTCAAGAAGTTGACATAAGTACCGCCCGTGGAAAAACGCCGCAGGTCCCGCCAGGCGGCGCGCGCCCACTCGATGTTCGCCGTGTCGTTCTCCGCCTTTTCCCAGGAAGCCGTGATGTTCAGAACCCAAGCCGCGTCCCGGTTGCCCACGGCGGAATGATTCTCGGGGAGTCGGTTGAGCGTTCCATCGAGCGGAAAGAGGAGGATCGCCGAGTGGGGCGATGAAATAGCCTTGGCATGACTGATCGCCTTAGCGAGTAGATCCGGTTTAAGATCAGGCAAGTATTCGGACTTCCAGTAATAGCGCCGGCCTTTCGGCTGTGTCCCGTCGAGCAGGTTTTGCTGGGTGACATACGGGCGCCGCTGAATTATGTCGCCCACCGGAGAGTCAAAGGCTTTGATCGGGGCGACGAGTTTTTCACCTTCGGTTAACTGCCCTGTGTGGCAAACAAAGAGCGCGACAATAGGTTTGCCGTGGACGTCTTTAGCCAACCAGGGCGCGGGTGGCGCGATGCGGAGCCCGGCGACGCAAACGAACTCTGGCGGGGCTTTCTCCATGACGGCACGGAACATTTCGAGAACCTTCCCGGCAGATTCAGCGCGCCAGGCAATCGCGCCGGCCGTCACCTCCGGACCCACGGGGTGGAGCTTGTACTCGAAGTTGGTCACGACGCCGAAGTTGCCGCCACCGCCGCGCAGGCCCCAGAACAAATCACTGTTTTCCTTTTCGCTCGCGCGCACGATGCGTCCGTCAGCGGTGACCACCTCCAGTGATATGAGATTATCGCTGGTCCAGCCAAACCGGCGCGTAAGATAACCAAACCCACCGCCGAGGGTAAGGCCGGCTATGCCGGTGTTCGAGATAAAGCCGAGGACTGCAGCAAGGCCGTGGAGTTGAGTCTCGCGGTCTACGTCGCTCAAGAGGCAGCCGGCTTGGGCGCGGGCGGTGCGCGTGGTCGGGTCCACCCATACGCCGCGCATGCGCGACATGTCGAGCATCAGTCCTCCCTCGCATACGGCAAGTCCCGAGATATTGTGACCGCCGCCTTTAATGGACTGTATGAGGCCGTGCTCGCGGGCGAAGTTAACGCATGTGACAACATCGGCAACGCCGAGGCAGCGCGCGATGAGCGCGGGCCGGCGGTCAATCATGGCGTTCCAGATGGCGCGCGCATCGTCGTAACCAGGATCGTCGGATAGGATAAGCTCACCGTGAAGACTCTCCTTGAATTTCCGAAGGGTATCTTGGTTCAGAGTGATTTCCCCATTGGTCCGGGTCCGAACTTGTAAGTCTGACATAATTACCTCCATTCCTGACAAAGCACTAAACGCAATGGCGCCGGCAGCCGCCGAACCGGTCGCGCTACTGACGCCGCAAGCACGGGCCAGACCGCCGCAGACTTTACGCCTCTGCCCATCTGAGTTCGTGCACGCGGATGGCGTGATCGAAACCTTTGGGTGTTACTTGGCCTAGGTCTGAGAACGGCAATTCTTTGCCTTGGCACTGGTCCAACACCAACTGAGCAACTAGAATCCGAGCAGGTTGAGCTTGCGCGCAAAGGCGCGCCGCCAGTTGGACCGCCTTGCCAAACAGGTCGCCATGTTCCTCAATCGGTTCGCCCGCGCTCAGACCAATGCGTAAATATAGCGGCGCTTCGGGATTTTCCTGGTTATACGCAGCGAACGCCTTCTGGATGGCGATGGCACACTCGACCGCATCCGGCACGGCGGCAAAGGAGGCCATTATTCCGTCACCCGTGTGCTTGACCTCATGTCCCCGATGCTTCTGAAGCGCAGTGCGTGTCAGGGCATTGTGGATATGCAGCAGATGCAGAGCTTTGGTGTCTCCATACAGGGTGGTCATCCGCGTCGAATCTTTCAAATCCGTGAACATGATGGCGCGGAAACCCGGGTCAATGGGAATCTCACCGGCCTCTGCTGCCGGCGCAGCCACGGGCGGAGGATCTTTGATCCTGCCCAGGAAGGCGTCCACCACGTTGGGATCGACCTCAAGGACCTCATTGGGGACTGAGCCGTGAGCTTCGCTATGGGCTCGCTCAATAGTTTCTCGATTCGGCGCTTCGATGAGACAAAATGCGGTACAGCGCGTCTCATCAAACCAGTAGGTCAGAAATTTGACGTGATACTTATCTTGCAGCGCCATATCCCGCTGGTGCGCATCTGCGAGGGCATGTCGAGTTGCTCCTTCGACGTAATGACGATCCATGTAAACCGGCATGTTTCCTCTCCGTTCGCTAAAGCTAACCCCGCCATCCGAGGCGAACTAACTGTTGAGCCAGTCGGTCAATCGATTCCGATGGACGCTCTAACGATGCTGCGAATCCTATACACTGGGTCGACGTTTAACAACGAAAATGGCACTCCGAGAATCGCTGCACATTGGTATTTTTCGTTTTCTATCTCGGTAAATCAATATCCCGCAGCTCGGTGCGTTAGGAAGAGCGCGCGCACGGATGCGAGGTGATCGTGCCAGTGTTCTTTGCCAAAGGGGGAAAGGGTATAGGCGGACCCCTTCACGCCTAACTCCTTATCACATTTAATTTTTATATAGCTGATCGACAAATCCCGAGCGACGAATCTCCTCGACTAAACTACTATCCCAAAATGTTTTCTCGGTGGCCTGCTTGGCGCGTGGGTCGTCTTGGGCGGCCATGTCGTAATGGAAGGCGATGGACGTCAGGACTGGCGCGCAGTTCTTTTTCCAGCCGGCGTGTGGTCTCGTCGTATAGATAGCCCATCGCTGCGAGATCGGAATTTTGAAAATAGCGCTGGAGAATTTTCAGACTCTCCGGCTTGTGGCCGATCATGTAGTGGATGCCTTCGATGTAGCCTTTGAGAAAGTTCAGCACCAACGGGCGGTTCTGCTTGAGCAGCGCCGCGCTGGTGCTGATGCCGCCGCCCGGCGTCGGCACGTCGAATTTGCTGAGGACTTTCAGTCCGTCATTTCTGGCGATCAAATCCAGCGGCGGGAAAAGCATGGTGCCGTGAATGACCCCCGCTTTGAGCGCCGAGAGCCGGCCGCCTTCACCGCCGCCGATGGAGAGAAATTTCACGTCTTGGTTGGGGTCGAGGCCGTGATCGCGCAGCAACTTGGCCAAACGAATATAACTGGCGTCGCGTCCGCGCGAGATACCGAGAATCTTTCCTTTCAAGTCTTGAACCGATTGAACGCTTGGCTGCGTCAACAGCGAGGAGCCCAGAGTGTTCATGGTCACGCCGAGCCGGACGATGGGGATGCCTTGCAGCTGCGCCGTGGTCACGCCGGTATCCGAGCCGATGAGAAATTGCACGCTGTTGCCGATCAAGGCCGGCACGGCGCGGGCGCCGCCGCTTACGAGAATCGGCTCCACGTCGAAGCCGTACTTGCGCCAGATGCCTCTTTCCGCCGTGACCCAAGAGGGAGTCGAGCCGGGCGCGATGGCTGGGTAGGCGGCGCGGAGCTTTTCGGCGGCTTGTAGTCTATTGCCGACAGATACCAGCGCGAGTGCGATGACGAGGACGGCTGTCAGCTTCATCTAAAACCACCTTCCGGTGAGAAACTGGTTGATGTTGCGTTCCACCATGCGCGTTTTGCCAAGCTTGGCGTAAGCGCCGCTTTGCATATGACGCGCGACCTCTTCGCGGCTTGTGCGCCCAGAATCGATCTCCACTAGATGGCCGTAAAAGTCTTCGAGATAATCGTGCATGCGCTTGAAGTAGGTTCTGCCGGACTGCTCGCCGTCGACGGCAGGTCCATGACCGGGAATCAATTGTTTGTAGTGGCAATCGAAGAGCGGCTTTAACGCGGTCAGCCAGTTGGGAATATTGCCGAAGAAGGTCACCGGATGAACTTCGGTGTAGAGCAGATCGCCGGCGATGAAGACTTCTTCTTCGTGAAAATAGATGGTCGTGTCGCCCTTGCTATGGCTGTGACCGTTCTCGGCCCGGTAAACCAAATCCAATGTCACGCCCGGCAGCTTCAGTTGAGTTGTTGAGTCGAAGACCACATCGGGCAGGGTCAGACAGAGACCGGGAAAGCGCTCGTACAACTCCGGTACGGGCTTGAGCATGCGCGCGAAGTCGGCTGCACCATCGTCCTGCATCGCCTGCACGCAGCCGGCGCTGGCAACGATCGGAATCTGTTTTTGCGTGAAGTAAAAATTCGCCGAGGTGTGGTCGAAGTGCTCGTGGGTGTCGATCAAATATTCAACTTGGGTACAGCCGGTGAGCTGCAGCGCTTCTTCGACTTCGTCGATGCGGCGAATATCGGCGTCGATGAGCACGGCGCTGCCGTCCCTGCCCTTGACGATGGTGAAGTTGGTAGCGCCTTCGGGGCCGATGATGGCGAATGCGGATTTGCTGATCTGGCGGATGGTCGATTCCATTGGCTACGGGGATAACCGATTGGCTTTTGGCTTTCAAGGATAGAGTCGGTTTACTGCGTTCGATGAAAAGAGCCGATTTCACCACGAAGGACACGAAGAGCACGAAGTTCGGAATAACATTATTTGAACCCTTCGTGTCCTTCGTGGCTTCGTGGTGAAGACGTCTTTTTCTATATGGTTGACCGAAACGGATGGCAAGTGTTATTCGCCTAGAGTACGACGATCTAAGAAAGGATTTGGCAATGATCAAAGAAGGTAAGTTCACGATTTTGGAAACCCGCGGCGCGGTGGCGAAGTTGACGATCAACCGGCCGGAGAAACGCAATGCGCTCAGCCGCGATGCGATTCGCGAGATGCTGGCCGTGTTCGAGGAGCTACGCAACGACGACGAGATTGCCGTGGTGTTGACCACCGGCGCGGGCGATGTCGCGTACTGCGCCGGCCGCGACCTCTCTGAGTTTCCGACGGAAGGCGGGCAGAATCGCGGCAAAGACCGGCGCAAGGAGCCGCGCGCCTATCATGTCGCCGAAGTGATTCGGACTTTCCCCAAAGTGACGATCGCGGTGGTGAACGGATTCTGTTTGGGTGGCGGCATTACCCTGCTATTGCCGCACGACTTGGCGATCGCTTCGGACAAGGCGATGTTCGGTTTGCCCGAGATCATGCGCGGCTTCTTGCCCTATCCGATCATCGCGACCATGTTCAAGACGCTGATTCCAACCAAACTTGGCTTCGAGTTGATTCTCACCGGCAAAAACTGGGACGCGGTCAAGTCGATGAACGCCGGTTTGATCAATCGCGTGGTGCCGCACGATCAATTGCAAGACGAGGCGTGGAAGTGGGGCGAGGAGATCGGCAAGTTCGACAAGACGACGTTGAAATACTGCAAAATGGCGGCGCATTCGTCGATGGAAGCGGCGAGCGTGCCGATGGCGGCGGAGATCGCCTGGCTGATGCAGGAAGAGCACGCGCTGGTCAACCCGCGGGCGTACGCCGGGACGAAGGAGTTTCATAAATAGCGCGCACCGCGCGCGGTTCAAAGTTCAAAGGTTCAAGGTTCAATGTTTCGGGTTCGGAGGAGGTTGGCCGGCAAGAGCGCAAAGAATTAAGGAACTCGGAATTGAAAGGACGGAACCGTTGACGACTGACCGATTATCGGGGAGCGTGCTGGTTATTTTCTCTCTGCTGGTGATTTGGGAGATGCCGCGTTCTGCCGCTCGGGACATTTCGTCAACCCGGGACCGGCTTACATTCCGATTCTGCTTGCATCACTGCTGCTAATCTTCGGAGTGTTTCTCGTCAGCGACCGGTGGCCGTCGGCGCCATCCTATCGTCGATTCGTTGGGTCGAGTGGCGTCACGCCCTGGCGATATTCGCGGCCTGTATCTTTGCGGCGCTTGGCATCGAGCGTCTTGGCTACCGTTTGACGGTCGTGCTCGTGCTTGGCTTCCTGCTCAAAGTTGTCGAAAGGCGCAGCTGGAGGGGAACCATAGGTCTTGCCTTGGGTCTAGCGTTTGGCTCGTTTTACTTGTTCCATACGCTGCTCCGGGTTCCTCTGCCGCTGGGACCGCTGGGGTTTTGACGGAAAGGTAAAAGCAAAAAATAATAATCGGAGTGTGTTTAACTATGGCGTTTTAAATTTTTCATTTCGTCCATGGTCGAAACTCTGCATAATCTTTATCTCGGTTTTTCCGTCGCGCTTGCACCGAATGTCTTGCTCTATGCTTTTGTCGGCTGCGTCGTTGGCACACTCGTTGGCGTCTTGCCGGGCGTGGGTCCGCTTGCCGGCATTAGCTTGCTGCTGCCCGCATCGTTCGGTCTTGATGCAACTTCCGCCATCGTTCTGCTGGCGGGCATTTACTACGGCGCCATGTATGGCGGCTCGACGACGTCGATACTGATGCGGATCCCTGGCGAAGCGGCCTCGGTCATGACCTGCATCGACGGCTACGCAATGACGCGCAGTGGCCGGGCTGGGCCGGCGTTGGCCATTGCCGCGGTCGGCTCCTATATCGCCGGGACGGTGAGCGTCGTCGCGCTCATGTTTCTCGCGCCGCCGTTGGCGAGCTTCGCGCTGCGCTTCGGACCGCCGGAGTATTTCACCCTGCTGCTTTTGGGCCTGCTCGCGCTCGCCTACATGAGCGGCGGTTCCATGCTCAAAGCTCTCGCGATGGCGGCGCTGGGGCTGCTCTTAGGCATGATCGGCATCGATCCGATGACCGGCTTCTCACGCTTCAGCTACGGGCTGGTGGAACTGGGCGACGGCATCGGCGTGGTGCCGGTTGCCGTTGGGCTGTTTGGCCTCTCAGAGATTTTACTGACCGCGGGGCAGCCGGTCGCACCGGAGGTCAAGAAACCGCGGCTGAGGGAACTGCTGCCGTCGCGCGCGGAATGGCGCGCATCGCTTTGGCCCATCGGCCGCGGTACGGTGCTGGGTTTTTTGATCGGCATCATTCCCGGCTCGGCCCACATTATCGCGTCATTTGTCTCCTACTCCGTCGAGCGCCGTCTTTCCAAGCATCCGGAGCGATTCGGTCATGGCGCCATCGAGGGCGTCGCTGGTCCGGAATCGGCGAACAACTCGGCAACTTCCGGCGCCTTCGTCCCCATGCTCGCGCTGGGCGTGCCGTCCGGGCCGATACCCGCTGTGATGATCGCCGCGTTGATGGTGCATGGCGTCGCCCCCGGTCCGCTCATGATCTCGCAGCAGCCGGAGCTTTTTTGGGGTTTCATCGCCAGCATGTACGTCGGCAATGTGGTGCTGTTGATTTTGAATCTGCCGTTGGTCGGGATATTTGTTAATTTGCTGCGCATACCTTATCCGCTGCTTTATCCAGCGATCCTGATTTTTTGCGTGCTTGGCGTCTACGCGGTTAACGGCAGCGTCGTCGATGTCGGCATCATGACGGCGATGGGCGCGCTCGGCTACGGGCTGCGCAAGTTTGACTTCGAGACCGCGCCGGTAGTATTGGGGCTGGTGCTGGCACCGATGATGGAGATGAGCTTTCGCCAGTCGCTGTCGATGTCTTCGGGAAGCTACGCGATCTTCGTCACCCGGCCCATCGCTCTGGTGCTGCTGACGGTCGGGGCGGCGCTCTTGTTATCGAGCATGATTACATTTGTTATGAAAAAGGCCGATTGGCGGCAACGCTTCGGATTCGCCGCTGTCAAATAGTAGATGTAAATACGGTAAAACCGAGGATGGAGAATCGAAGATTGAGGATAGCGAACTTAGATACGCGGTCCACTATTTCGGAACTCGGAGGTGAAATATGACGGCCATTTTTAATCGAGACATCATCTGTTTATGCCGGCGCAGTACTTTCCCGGCTCTAGTCATTTTGCTTTTCGGCTTTATGGCTGACGCTCTAGCCCAGGAGAAATATCCGAACCGGCCGATTACGATCGTCGCGCCGTTTCCGCCTGGCGGCGTTGCCGACCTAATGGCACGGCCGGTCGCGGCGGCGCTGGAGAACGTGCTGAAAAATCCGGTGGTGGTCGCCAACAAGACCGGCGCGGCGGGCGCCGTGGGAATGTCCTTCGTCGCCAACAGCAAGCCGGACGGCTACAATCTGCTGATGGCGTTATCGAGCATTTCGATCATCCCAGAGGCGGACAAGCTCTTCGACCGCAAGCCCGCCTACACCATGGACCAGCTCATTCCCATCGCCTTGATTTCCGCGGACCCGACGATCTTCGTCGTCAGCGCCGAACGGCCGTGGAAAAGCGTCAAGGAATTTGTCGATGACGCCAAGAAACGTCCGGGACAGATTTCGTTTTCTTCCTCCGGCGTGTACGGGACTTTGCATATGGCGATGGAGATGCTCTCGCATGGCGCAGGCATCAGTTTGAAGCATGTGCCGTACTCCGGCGCGGGGCCCGCGCTGACGGCGATTCTCGGCGGTCACGTCGATACGCTCGCCTCCGGACCGGCAGTGGTCATCCCGCATATCAAGGCCGGCAAGCTGCGGCCTCTGGCCGGATGGGGCGCCAAACGGGTCGCGTCCCTGCCCGACGTCGCCACCTTCAAGGAGCTGGGATACGACATCGAGTTTTATATCTGGGCCGGACTGTTCGCGCCGCGCGGGACACCCGAGCCGGTGATGAAAAGTATCCGCGAGTCGGTGCGCCAGGCGGTGAACACTGCCGAGTTTAAAACCGCCATGGAAAAGCTTCAGACCCCGATCGCCTATCTCGACGCCCCCGAGTTCCAGAAATTCTGGGACAAGGACGCGAAGATGCTCACCGACGCGATCAAACGCATCGGGAAACTGGAGATACCAGAGGCGAAATGAGTTTCGAGTTTCAGCTTTCGGTCCGCGGGGCTGCTTTCGCGTCGGAACCGACAAGTTTATGGTTTAACTTTAAAGACCAGGTGGGAGACGTCTCTTTTCCGAGTCCCTTGATCGGAAGTTCGGCAAAATTTTTAGATATGTTCGGCTAGAGTTAGATCCTGATTAGTCTGAGGACCAGTATGGCTGCGATCGTTTCCCTGCGCGAAGTGATCGATGAAATGGAGATCATGAGTGATGAGGCGACGGCCTACATCAATCGTAAGACCGGCGAGCTGATTACCATTACTGACGAAATGTTCAGCTTGGCCGAAGATCCGGACGAAGCAGAGGACGCGCCTGAATGGCAGAAAGAGTTTATGCCCAAGGTGCGTGAAGTGACGGCGTCGGAAGACTTTATCCCTTTGCCGAGCAAGTTCGACATTCACGAATGGTCGATCATGGAACGCTTTGCCCGGTCGGTTGCCGACGGCGACGTGCGCGATGAGCTTGAAGCGGCGCTGCACGGGCGCGGCGCGTTTGGCCGGTTTAAAGACGCCTTGCACAGGCGGGCAATCGCCGATGCGTGGTATCGCTATCGCGACGCCGCGCTCGAAGAGATCGCTATAGAGTTTCTCGAAGCCCATGGGATCGAATTCCGCCGTGAACCACGGCAAAAATGAGCAAAGTCCCTGTATTAAGTTAGTTTAATGTTTCCGCAGTCTACGCAAATTTTCTCTCTTACCCGTTTTACGTTGCCGCATGGACAGGAAAATTCGCCTGCACCAAGACGGTTATGATTGATTCGGATAGTTCACCGTTTGTGAGAGATAATTATGTATATTGCTTTTAAGGCTATGGTATTTTGCTTCCTGTTACTCGCGGGTTGTGTCGGCGCAACCTCCCGTCTAACCCTATCCACAAATGCGGCCAATGGTACGTTAGAGCAGGTCCCCACAACGATGTTGAAACCGGAGGGGACGGGGCCATTCCCCGCGGTCGTGATCATGCACGATTGCAGCGGGCTTGGGCCACGTTCGAGCGGTGCGCCCATTCGCTGGGCCAGGGAACTGGTGGAGAGAGGATATGTCATCGTTATGCCGGATAGCTTCACCGCGCGCGGCCATGCCGGTGGTGTTTGTACTAACGCGTCACCGAGTCGAAACGAAGTGGCCCCCGCTCGCCGTGTAGACGACGCGTATGCGGCGTTGGCCTACCTTCGGACACTGCCCTATGTCGATGGATCGCGAATCGGCATCATGGGCGGGTCTCACGGTGGATCGTCGACGTTGGCTTCGCTGGTGGCTCCGGAACGGGGAATGGAACCGCTTGCTCAAGAGAAGCGGACGGGTTTCAGCGCGGCAATAGCTCTCTATCCGGGTTGTGCGGCTCGCCTGGGGGGCTGGCGCTCCGTGCGGCAATCCGGCAGCAGTGGTCCGATCACGAGCTACGTCGGCGTGTACAAACCGGTAGCGCCGCTGCTAATCCTAATCGGAGAGAACGACGATTGGACACCGGCAGAGCCGTGCCGCAAGCTGGTTGAAATCGCGCGCGAAGCGGGGTATCCCGTGTCGATCAAAGTTTATCCCGGAGCGCATCATTCTTTTGATAGCAGCTTTCCTGTGCGCTACGATCCGGCGCGTATTAACGGCAATTCACCCACGGGGCGTGGTGCGACCACTGGTGGCGATCCCAAAGCCTGGGACGACAGTGTTCACCAGGTAATAGCGTTCTTTGGACATCACCTGAAGAAGCCAGTGAAATAGGACCGCCGGAATTGAGGTCAGTTGTTGCTCCTGGCGCATCCCAAAATAGTAACAGTGAGAGCGATTATTAAAACGCTCGGCTAGCAAAAGCCTGGAAAAGGCGGCTCCTGAAGTCGCGCCCCTCATGCCAAGTCGTTAGAGCGCGAGGCGAGCATCATGCGGTTTCATGCAAACTATCTGTCCGCCTGCGGGGAAGGGGACTACGACTAATAAATCTGAATCAAGGAAAAAAGTTCCGCGACGGAGGCAGATGATCCGCATGAGGCAGACGGCACTTAAATGATTGTTGAGTGTCACAAAGCTGAGTGCGGCCAAGTTCTAACGGAGGGAAAAGACAATGTCACTTCAGTTACGACGGGTAGTCACAGGACATGATGCCAATGGACGGGCGATTGTGAAGATCGATGAGGTTTCTAAAAATCTCCCCGCGGGCCGGCCTGGACGGTCGGCTTGTGTGGTCTGGACCACGGAATCTTTTCCCGTCAACAACACCGGCGACGCCGACGAGGGACTGCGGCAGGTCGGCACGACGTTGAATAACGGCACGGTCTTTCGCGTTGTCGAGTTTGCGCCCGGCGTCGCGCCGCGCAACCACCGAACGGATTCCATCGATTATGCCGTTGTCATGTCGGGAGAGATCGACATGGAGCTCGATGACACTGTCGTCCATCTGAAGGCGGGTGATGTGCTGGTGCAGCGCGGCACGATCCACAACTGGGTCAACCGCGGCACCGAGCCTTGCGTGATTGCTTTCATCCTGATCGACGCCAAGCCAGTCGAGGTGGGCGGGAAGATGCTGCATGCCGAAGGTTAGTCAGATGCCGGAAGTCTGAAAGTCGAATCCTTATGTCCTTACTTGGACTTGTCAGCTCACTTGTCGCAGTTCTCTTCTCATCGCCGCTGCTTGCGGCGAGCAAGGCGCCGACCCAGCTCCGCGTCGCCTATAGCTCGATCTCCGGCTCAGCGGTGATCCCCTGGATCGCCGTCGATAAAGGGATTTTTGCCAAATATGATCTCGACGTTGAATTGATTTACGTCGCCGGTTCGCCGGCGATGCAGTCGCTGCTCGGCGGGACCACGCAGCTTGGCATTCAAGGAATCGAGCCGGTGATGCGGGTCAATGCGCAGGGGAGCGATGCCGTGATGATTGTCGGTCTGGTGACCAAGCCGCCGTTTTCGATCATCGTGCGGCCGGAGATTCGTGAGCCCAAGGATCTCAAGGGCAAGGCGATGGGCGTGACGCGCTTCGGTTCCACCACCGATGCGCTGCTGCGCCTTGCGCTCGATAAATGGGGGCTTCGGCCGGAAACCGATGTGCCGATCATTCAGATGGGCGGGGTGCCGCCGATTCTTTCCGGCATGCAGAGCAAGAAGATCTTCGGCGGGCCGATTTCTCTGCCGACGTTGGCGGTGGCCAAGCAGGAAGGGTTTCGTGAGCTGGTCGATCTCGCCGATGTCATTCCAGACTATCAATCAGCCGGTGTGGTGACGCGTAAGTTGTTCCTGCGGCAAAATTCTGAAGTCGCGCGCAACTTTGTCCGCGCCATGGGCGAGGCGATCGCGGTTTTTAAGAATGATGCGGCTTATTCCAAGAAGATCATTAAGGACCGGTTAAAGATCGACGACGTGCTGGTACAGGAAGAAACCCAACGAACCTATCTCAATTATGTCCCGCGCGTGCCGTATCCGAACCGAGCGGGCATCGCGCTGATCAAAACCTTCCTGGAGAAAAGCGAACCGCAGCTGCGGCCGCTGTCGGTGGACGATCAGATCGACGGCTCCATCGTGCGCGGCCTGGAGCAGAGCGGTTTCTTCGCTGGCTTGTATCCCGCGAAGTAATCGAAACTAGTTGCCGACCGGCGCGAACAGCTCGCTTAGCGCCGGACGGTTCGGAATGTAGCCCTGCTCGTTGGCGTATTGCACGAATTTTTCCAGCACCACTTGGTTCTCGGGCGTTAAGCCGTGCTGCCAGGGATTCTTGCCGAAAACTTCTTCCTCTTCTTCCAAGATCAGCACCGCCGACGGAAATGCCGAGCGCTTGGCATAGGCGTAGGACTTGCGGCAAAGTTCTTCAGCTTCATTGAAGGCTTCGAGCAGGCTGGCTACCAGCCAAGGCTGTTTTTCGAACAACTCCTCGCGCACCACCAGCGTGTGAGTGATCGGGAAGATTCGGGTGTGACGAAAATAATCATTGACGGTGACGCGAATGTCTTTGAAGACGCGGCGAATGCGCGGGTCTTGGTTGCGAAACGACGGCACTATGTTGGGCGGGATCAGGGCGTCGAGCTCGCCGCGCAAAAGCATCGCTTCGGTGGACTCCTGGGCGCAGGTGAGCTCGACATTCGCCGGCAGTTGAAAGCCGGCGTCCGGCGACTCGGGTTCGTTGGTAAACCAATGGCAATCTTCCGGCCGCACGCCGTAATGTTCTTGCAGGATGCCGCGCGCCCACAGACCGACGGTCAAGCGGTATTGGTCCATGCCGATCTTTTTGCCCTTCAAGTCCTCCGGGCGTTCGATGCCGGAGGCCGGCGAGCAAAAAATATATGGGTGGATCTGCATGCGCAACGGAAAGATCGGCAGGGCGACGACCGGCTCGTTGCGGCTGCGCGCCATGACGTACCATGACAGAGACATCTCGGCGATGTCGTATTCTTCGTAGACCGGCCGCATGCAGGCGACGCCGGTCTCGGCGCGGTGCAGCGTGAATTCAACACCCGGTGCTTTGATCTCGCCGTTCAACATGGGCCGCGTGCGGTGGTAGTCGGCGAGGAGAAGACTCAGTTCGATGTTTTTTGCCATGATGGTTCCTTTCAACGGCTTTGGCCGAGAGCCTTGGTGAGAAATTGCCGGGTAAAGAATTTTTCCGATCCGCCGAGCTTTTTCGCTTCCGCTTCGATGCGCGTGGCGGCGATCAGCGCTTCGATGTCGTCTTTGGTGATCGCCACCGAATAGACCTCGGCAAACTGCGCGATGACTTTGCGCACCGTGGCCGGGTCGCCGAAGTTGTTCTTCTTAATCACCACGGCGGCGACTTTTTCATGGTTGCCGGCGAGGAAGTCCAAGCCGCGCTTGATCGCGCGCAGCATTGAAACGATTCCTTCGGGATCGGTCTCGATTTTTTGTTTACTGGTAACGATCACTACGAAAGGAAATCCCGGCATGACGCTGCCGATATCGAAAAGAGTGGGATAGCCTTTCCGTTCCAGTTCCAATCTTTCTAAGAAAGAAAATGGCGAGGCGTGAATCTTGCCGGTTTCTAAAGCTTGAGCGCGCGCCGGACTGTTGCCGACGCCATAAAGGACTTTATAATCCCGGTCGCGCACCAGCCCTTTCTTGGCCAGCCCTTCCACCGTGGCGAACTCGGCGATGCCGCCCGGACCGGTGACGCCGACGACTTTGCCCTTGAGGTCGTTGACGCCGGTGACGCCTTTGGCGCCGAGCAACGTGTAGTCCATGTAAGGTTGAAGGCCGCTGATGATCGTCATCGGCGCGTTTTGCGCGATCGCCCGTACCGCTGCCACGCCGGCCACCAGCGTGTAATCGACGCCGCCGCCTACCAGAGCCGCCATGGCCGTCGGTCCGCCGCGAATCAGCACGGTTTTGACGTCCAAACCTTCGGCGGCGAAGAAACCAAACTCCTGGGCGACGACCAGCGGCAACGTGCCACTCAACGTCGGTGTGTTCGACGCGAAGTTGACCGATTTTAACGACGCTGCATGATTGGCGCTGGCAAAGGCCAGCATGGCAACGGCGATCAAGAGCGGGATGAGAATATCTCTTTTCATGTTTTAACTTAGTCCTTCAACGATTCGCTCGCGCTGGAACCGTTCGACCGACGAGTTGTCGGCCCATTCCTCGACAACCGCATCGCTTTAAGCGTCACAAATCTAGCGTGCTCGCGGCGAATAGCTCTTCGATCTTGGGCCTTTTCGTTATCAGTCCTTGTTCGTGCGAGAAGTCGATGAGCGTTTCCAGCAACTTTCGATTGGCTTTGACCCCGTAGGGGAAGGGATCGTTGCCGAATATCTCTTGGGTCTTGGTCAAATATTCTTTGCCGAAGAAAAGCCCGGACGGAATGCTATCGACCAACTTGGCGTTGAAGTGTTCCTTGGCTTTGACAAAGGCGCTGTACAAGTTGAAAGCGACCCACGGGTGTTTTCGATAGATATCGCCGCGAATCGTGTAGGCATGGTTCACCGGGAGAAATCCCCACTTATCGAAAAACCGTTTGCCTTCGGCAACGCGGTCGGGAAAGAGCAGCTTCACTTTGCTCCAGTCGCCGTCTGCGCCGGTGATCTGGTGCGAGCGGCCGAGCTGGCTCGGCGCGTTTTTCCAGGGACTGTTGATCGCCGCCACGTCCAATTCCTTATTCACCAGCATCGACGCGAGGCTCTTGTCCGGCGGCACCCGCTGGAACGAAATTCCCTTCCGGCGGAGTGAAGCCGGTCACGCCGCCATGGCTCATGGCCTCGGTGCGCTCCATGTACCAGTGGACTTTGTACTGCGACACGCCGAAGTCGTGGTCGAGGATGCCGCGCTGCCAGAGCGCCGCGGTTTGCTGATACTCGCTGACGCCGATGCGTTTGCCGATGATATCTTCGGGCTTCTTGATTCCGGAGTCGGTGTGGTAGGAAAGCTCGGTGTGAAACAGCCGGCGGCTGGGAAACACCGGCAGCGCGATCATATCGAGGCCGCGCTCGCGGGCGATCAGATAGGACGACATCGACATCTCGCCGACTGGGAACTCCATATCCCGCAGCTGGCGCAAGAAGGTCTCCGATGGATGCGAATAGGTCGGCACGATCTCGATCGCTTCCGCTTGAACGATGCCTTGCATCAGCGGCTCGACCCGTTCGTTGAATGCGGAAATAAAGTTTAACCGTAACTTCGCCATTACCTCTCCTGCTGGTTACTTCGTCGGGACTTGCTTAACGAAGCTTGAAAATGTCATTGTAGGTTTTTACCAGTCCTTCGAAGTCTTTGTAATCCTCGGGGTTTTCCACCACGCGTTTGTAGCCGCGAAATAGCCGCGGCGGATGGGGTTCGACATCTTTGCGCACCGGAATACGCTGCATGCCGCGCATCATCTCTTGTCCCTCTTTTGACAGGCTGAAATCATAGTAGAGCCGGGCGGCGTTGGGATTGGGCGCCTTGGCCGCGATCATGATCGGAAAGGCGCTGACCACCGCCGGCTCCAAGGGCAACCAGTCGAGGGGCGCGCGTCTGGCAACCATGCGTTCCAAGGTCTGATTGTAGGCGACGATTAGCGGATACTCACCCGCCGCCGCCAGTGCGACTCTTTCCGAGTTGCCGCGCATCATGGCGGGATTGATGGCCGCGATGCGGCGAAAATAGGCGATGGCTTTTTCCCGTCCCCAGGCGCGCATCAGCCCTTGCAGCATGCCGTACGCCTCGTTATCGAAGGACAGCTGGCCTTTCCATTTTGACTCGACCAGGGCCTCGTAGGTCTTCGGCACATCTTCGCGCTTGACCAGCTTGGTATGCCATCCCAAGACGTAGGTGACGACATAGTAAGCCGTCCAGTAGCCTTCCTTGTCGACCAGATCTTCGTCGATCGCCTTGGCTTCCGGCGAGCGATAGGAAGCCAATAGTTTTCTCTCCATCAGCGGCACATACATCTCGGCTCGGCCGGCGACGACATCCCAGGCGTGACGGCCGGCGCGCGCCTCGTTGAGAATTTTATTGAGCAGCGGGCCGCCGCCGGTGCGAAACAGAGTCGGCTTGATAAACGGATATTTTTTCTGAAAGCGATCCACGACCTCCTTGCTTTGATCCAGGGTCATGGTGGTGTAGAAAATGACTTCGCCTTCTTTTTTTGCTCCTTCGATCAAGCGCGGATCGGGGTTCGCTTGCGAACTGGCGAACTCGACGGCAAAAATCGCCGCTGACATTGCGGCGCTGACAGCGATGACGGCGACGCGGCTCTTCAGTTTCATGATTTCCCTCCCGGCTGAAACACCGTTCGGGCTTAATTACGTGTCGAGCGTGCTCTCGGCGAAGAGTTCTTCGACTTTCATCTGGCGCGGCGTCAAGCCTTGTTCGTGGGAGTAGCTGGTAATGGTGTCGAGCATGGCGCGATTGGCGGCGATACCGAAAGGAAACGGGTCGTCGCCGATCAGCTCGCGGGTGGTGGCGAGATATTCCTGGCCGAAGATCAGCGCCGTCGGAATCTGTGCCGCTAGTCTATCTTGGGCGTAGGCTTTGGCGCGGACGAAGCCGTCATATAATTTGCCGGCGAGCCAGGGATGTTTGCGGTGAATGTCGCCGCGGATGATGTAGGCGTGATTGACCGGTAGAAACCCATGCTGCCGGTAGAAGCGCGCGCCTTCCGCCATGCGGTCGGGAAAGAGCGGTTTGATTTGGCTCCAATCGCCCTTGCCGGTGATGCGGCTCGAGCGGTCCAGCGTGTTGGCTTGCAGCACCCAGGGGCTCGAGACATGGGCGACGTCCAGTTCGTTGGCGAGAATTGTCGAGGCCAGGCTCTTGTTGCCGGCGATGCGCTGAAACGATATTCCCGGCGGCGGTTTGAAACCGGTGGCGCCACCGTGGCTCATCTCCTCGCTCCGCTCCATGTACCAGTGAATCTGGTACTGCGACACGCCGAAGTCGTGTTCGAGAATGCCGCGCAACCACAACGCCGCGGTTTGCTGATATTCCGCCACGCCCAAACGTTTGCCCACGAGGTCTTGCGGTTTTGCGATGCCGGAATCGACATGGTAGGACAGCTCGGTTTGAAACAAGCGGCGGCTCGGAAAAGCCGGCAGCGCGATCATGTCGGCGCCCTGTGAGCGGGCGATCAGAAATGACGACATCGACATCTCCGCCACTTCGAATTCGCCGAACTTGAGCTGGCGCCAAAATGTCTCGGCCGGATGAGAGTAAGTGGGAATCAATTCGACTCCCTCAACTTCGATCGTGCCGTTCATCAGCGGTTCGACCCGTTCGTTAAAGGCGGAAATGAATCCTAAGGTGAGTTGTTCCATTTTAATTATTTTTAGAATCTACGTCGGCTGGGTAATTTTTGTTGCCGGGCAAGCGCCATGCCGCCACCGCAGGGCGTATGCCATACGCCCCTACAAAGATGTCCGAACTTTGCGCCCTTTGCGTTCTCTGCGGTTAATGATCCGATTCCGAGCTGGGCCGGTCACGACCGGCCCCTACTTTGTACCCTTGTGCCCTTTGTGGTGAAAATTCTTCTCCGTTTCGGTATTGCCACGCCGGTTTTTGCTTATTTATCGTAGCCGTCGATGGACCAGATGTCGTAGAGCAGCTCCATGCGGCGAAACGTCGCTTTGTAAGTTTGCTCCTGGAGCGCGGGCGAGTGGAGATAACGCACGGCGATCTCTTCGGCCAGGCTGCTGTGATCTTCGTCGGCTTCTGAATGGACGGTAAAGAAACGAACGTCATCGGGATTCATCTTGTAGTTTTTCAGCAGGCCGTTGCCGATCGCCGCCGCCGCCGGACCGAAGGTCCCTTCCGCGCCGATCTGGATCGACATGACGACGAACCAGGGCAGTGTGTGAATGATCAGCTCGACGTAATAAAGATGCGCCGCGGTGGACGGGCGCAGTACGGCATTTTCCAGCTGCTGCTGCGTGAGACCGATGGCGTTAGCGAAGCGGATCGCCAGTTCATTGTGACCTGCACTGCCGGTGTCCATGCCGTGGATCTCTTCCTCGACCACGCCCCAGAGCTTTTGCGCGATCTCCGGATCGGTGCAGGCGAGGTAGCGCAGCATACAGATGCGCGGCACGGCGGCGCGAAATTGATAGTCCTGAATCGCCCAGGCGCGAATTTGCTCCATAGTGGCGCTGCCGTCGCAGACCGCTTTCAAGAACGGATGCTTGATGCGAATCTTGGGAAACGCCTGGATATCTTTTTTTAGTTTTGCGACAAATTCTGCGGATGTGGCCATGATGAAAGTCCTCCTCAGCGGTTAAGTTTATGGGTCATTGGAGTGATGGAGTGCTGGAGTCATGGGTGAGGGGAGGCCCAGTACTCCAACACTCCAACATTCCATCACTCCAACTCACGTTTGTTTCGGCTCAGCCGGCCGACGAAATATTCCCAGCCGCGCAAGGGAAAACGTTGGTCGGCGTTGTACACTTCCAGCTCTTCAGCGCTGAGATATCTCGGTTGGCCGTGCAGCAGGGCCAAGTGATTCCACTCGCCCAACATCGCCAGCCGGGTGGTGCGCTCGATCATCTGCTCGATGCTTTCACCGACCACGGCGTCGCCGTGGGCGCGCATCAACACCGCCGGTCCTTTGCCCAACGCGGCTGCCAAGTCGTCGCCCCGTTCGAGGGTGCGCACTAGGCCGACTCCTTGATAAACCGGCGGGCCGTCGGCGGAGAGAAACTTGCCATAATGATGCAGCGGCTTGAGCTTGATCGGCAGCACGCTGAAAATCGTGCTCCATTTGGAATGGGTATGCGCCACGCTGACAATTTCCGGCCGGGCTTTGAATATGCAGGCGTGGATCGGCCATTCGTTGGGCGGAGTCGTGGCGCCGTCGAGATGGTTGCCGGCAAAATCCTGCATGATCAAGCGGTCGCGCGTGACCGCGCCAGGACTGATATTGGCGATGGTGATAAACGCCTCCGCGCCGGGGACGCGTACGCCGACATGGCCGTAGCCGTCGGTGACGCCTTCATGGTCGAGAATATGACAGGCGGTAATCAGTTTGTCGGTGAGCTCCTTAAGCTCGGAAGAATCGATGGTGGGAATGTCTTTGCGACCGGCAGCCATGCATGCTCCTTCAGACTGAATGCGCGATGAATCAATTTATTGTCGCGACAATAGTTGCCGGTCATCTGTCTGTCAAGCAACGCGCCGATCGCCCAAACGGGTCAAGAAATATTCCCATGGGCGCGCCGGAAACGACCGGTCGCCGGCGAAAGTCGCCAGCTCCTCTTCGGTCAAGTAGTCTGGCCCGCCGTGGACCGCCGCCAAGTGCGACAGCTCGCCCAGAAACGCGAGCTGCACCGTGCGCAGGATCGCTTGCTCGACGCTGGCGCCGACGACGGCGTCGCCGTGAGCGCGCAACAAAGTGGCTGCGCCGTCTTTCAATGTGTCGGCCAGCGCCTGGCCTCGCTCGACGGAAGTGATCAGGCCGGCTTTGGGATAGATGGGCGCGCCGCCAACCGGAAGAAATCGGCCGTACATATGCGCCGGGCGGAGCCCTTTTTTTAGCACGCTAAACAGCGCGCTCCATTTGGAGTGAGTGTGGCACACGCTCATGACATCCGGGCGCGCGCTCATGATGCACGCATGAATCGGCCACTCGTAGGGCGCCGGTTTGGCGCCGCCGAGATAGTCGCCGTCGAGGTCAAGCAGAACCAGTTTGTCGAGGGCCGCGCAGCCGGGGCTGACCTGGGCGATGGTGAGAAATGCCGCCTGTTGCGGAATCCGCACGCTGACATGGCCAAAGCCATCGGTGATGCCTTCGCGGTCAAGAATCAGGCACCCATTGACGACTTTCGCTTTGAGTTCTTTCAGCTCGCTGGAATCGAATGCTGGTCCTTTGTAGTCCGTGACAGCCATGAGCGCTCCTCATAAATTGAAAAATCTATGAATCGGTTCTAGTGGCCGATAAGGACACTGTCAAGGTGCTGCACGAAAAACAGACGAAAACATTTTCTTGACATCGAAATACCGAGCCTTTATCGTTTTCTTAAGCGCTTGTGCGAAAGCGTCATCTGCCCTATGAAAAAGTACGAGATATATCTGCCACTGAAGTATAACGATGGCTCCAAGATCGAAGCGCAAAAAATCACGCAAATTCGCCAAGAATTGGTCGACGTGTTCGGCGCGCGAACGATTAGCTCTCAAGTCGCGCCGTATCAAGGAGCTTGGAACTATCGCGGCATCGATTTTATCGAAGATATTATCAAGATTGAAATTATCGCGCGCGCGGACCGCAAGACGCAAAAATTCTTCAGGCTGTTCAAAGAACGGCTCAAGCGTCTGCTCAAGCAAATCGATGTCTTGATCATCGCTCAGGACATTCGGACGATTTAAATTCTGCATTGACGGCGCTGTCTCGTTGTTCTGATGCGGCCATCTCAGTTTATTTATTTGCGCGGCTGATTTTACAGCCGGTCTTTTATGCCTGAGACGCGCTTTAGTTCAGCGGCCGCGGCGCTCATCTTGAGCCCGGCATCGCAACGCCAACTGATCCATGGGATTGAAGCGAGAGTTGATAATAGTGAATCCCGTGCGCTGGCCTTCTCGTATACCTTGATAGCGGACATTAATCAGTTGCTCATCCCGCTCGTCGCAACATCACAGCGCGTCGATGGCCTGTGGCAGCACACCTGTTTTGAGGCGTTTATCGGTATCAAAGACAGTCCCGCCTACTACGAGTTTAATTTCTCGCCGTCGAGCGAATGGGCGGCTTATCAATTTCGAGCGTATCGCGACGGCTGGCCGCTCGACAATGATGCGTTCGCTCCTAATATTTCTGTTGAGCAGATAGCCGATCGGCTGACGCTTGCGACAACGATTCGATTAGATCGCTTGGCCCTGATTCACCCCGGAACGAGGCTTCGGATCGGATTGACCGCGGTGATCGAAGGCAACGATGGCACGCTATCGTATTGGGCGTTGCGGCATCCGGCGGGCAAACCCGACTTTCATCATGCCGATTCTTTCGCCCTAGAACTCGCGCTTCCTATTCAGAGCGCTTAAAATAGACTTACAATGAAATTTGGCATTGACCGACTGCTGCATGAACCAGCGCTGCGCAAGCCGCTTGCAGGCAAGCGCGTGGCGTTGCTAGCGCATCCGGCGTCGGTGACGCGCGAGTTGGTCCATTCGCTTGACGCGTTGGCGGCGCTGCCGGACATCAAGCTCAGTGCGGCGTTTGGGCCGCAGCATGGGCTGCGCGGCGACAAGCAGGACAACATGGTCGAGTCGGCGGATTTCCTCGATCCGGTACATGGCATTCCGGTTTTCAGCCTCTACGGCGGAGTGCGCCGGCCGACGGCGGCGATGATGGCTAGCTTCGATGTGCTGCTGGTGGATCTCCAGGATGTGGGTTGCCGCATTTATACTTTCATCACCACGCTGCGCTATGCTCTCGAAGCCGCTGCGCAGCACAATAAATCTGTCTGGGTTCTCGACCGACCCAATCCGGTGGGACGGCCGGTGGAAGGATTGCGGCTTCGGCCTGGTTGGGAGAGTTTTGTCGGCGCGGGTCCATTGCCCATGCGCCATGGGCTGACGCTCGGTGAATTAGGCGGATGGTTTATCAGCACGCTAAAGCTCGATGTCGATTATCAAGTCGTAAAGATGGCAGGCTGGAATCCGGCGGCAGCTCCAGGTTACGGTTGGCCGCTGGGGAAAAGAAGTTGGGTCAATCCCAGTCCCAACGCAGCTAATTTATCGATGGCGCGCTGCTACGCCGGCACGGTCATGCTCGAAGGCACGACGCTGTCGGAAGGGCGCGGCACGACGCGACCACTGGAACTTTTCGGCGCGCCGGATATCGAGCCGCGCGCGTTGTTGAAAAAGATGGAGGCATTCGCCCCCGACTGGCTGCTCGGTTGCCGCCTGCGCGAGTGCTGGTTCGAGCCGACCTTCCACAAACACGCCGGTAAACTCTGCGCCGGCATCCAGATTCACGTCGACGATCCGAGCTACGACCATAATGCTTTCAAGCCGTGGCGGTTGATGGCGCTGGCGTTCAAGGCGCTGCGCTTGTTGCAGCCGGAATATGATCTTTGGCGTGACTTTGAGTATGAATATGAAAAGAACCGGCTAGCCATCGATCTGATCAATGGCGGTGAGTTGCTACGGCAGTGGGTGGACGACCCCGGTGCGGTGGCGGCGGATTTGGATGCACTCGCGATCGTCGACGAGAGGTCGTGGATCGATGAGCGGCGATCGAGCGAATTATACAAATGATCGGTGGGGGGAGTTTGGAATGTCTGCGAGGATGCTTGGTTTCGTGGTCATTGGCTTAATGTTTACGGTCAGCAATCTAGCCAGCGGCCAGGACAAACTTACCAAGTTCCGTTTCGTTCATTTGGAGGCCAACGGATCACAGGCCGTTCCTTTCATCGCAAAGGAAGCCAGGGTCTTCGAGAAAAACGGGCTGGACGTCGAGATCATTCGCATCGGCGGCGGGTCGCGGGTGATCCAGGCGATGCTCGCCGGCGAGATCAGAGTCGCGCACGCATCGTCGCCGGGCGCCGTCGAGGCCAATCTCGCGGGCGCGGAGCTGGTCGTGATCGCCTCCACGGTGAACGTGGCGACGTTTCGTATGATGGCGGCGCCGGCGATTAGAACTTTCGCGGATCTCAAGGGCAAGAAAATCGCCATTAGCCGCTTCGGTGGACAGACCGATGCGCTGACACGCTATTTGTTAGACCGCTGGAAATTGGACTCGTCAAAAGACGTGGCGCTGATACAAACCGGTGGCGGCGCCGAGACCGCGGCCGCGATGGTCAGCAAGGCGGTAGACGCAGGGCTGGTCAATCCGCCTCTCCATCTGAATCTGGCGGAGGCCGGTTTTCGCACGCTGGCTAACTTGGGTGATATGGGAGTGCCTTACACGAGCGGTTCCATCGTCACCACTCGCTCCTACATCAAGTCTAATCCAGATACGCTGCGACGGGTGATGCGTTCGTTGCTTGAGGGAATCAAGATTTACAAAACCGACCGCGAGTTTTCGCTCAAAGCCTTGGAGAAATATACCCGCAACAAGGATCAGAAGGTTCTGTCCGCGCTTTGGGAGGAGTTCGGCAATGGTGTGATCCAAAGAGCGCCCTATGCCGACCCCGCCGGGCTGAAGTTTGTCCTGGAGGAAGTGGCGATGAGAAGGCCCGAGGCGAGAAAGATGAACGTTGACGAGCTCATCGACAACCGTTTCGTGAAAGAATTCGACGACAACGGTTTTATCAAAGCGCTCTACGGTGGCAAATAGGAGTTACGTTCAAAAGGCGCGTTGCCGTACCTTCGCAGTTATTTTAGGCCCTAGACTTTTCACAAAGCCGCTGTCATCCAATTCTACCACGATAATAGCATCGAGAAGGCCCTCGGTTTTCACCTTTTTGATTTCGGGATTATCGCGGGCAGTGAATTCGCTGAGAGTTGAGTCAAATCGGGCTCGCCAGCGCATGGCGAACGGTTGCCGGCGGGTACCAGCTGACATAGAGTCCCGTCTGGGACAACTGGAGGAGTTGTTGCCATGGGTCGAGTTCTGCGCGCACTGAAGGAGAAGACACATGCAAGCAGGCGCTGTCGATATTCATCATCACTACGTTCCCGGCGAAGTGATCGGCGAGGCGAAGCGGCATAGTCAAGCGCTTGGCGTCGAAGTGGCCGAAGCAAAGGATGGAACCATCCGAGTTTCCTTCGCCGGCGGGCCAAGCTTTCCGCTGCTCGATGGTTTGACGGATGTTGATCGGCGTTTGCAGATGATGACGGACGGCAAGATCGCGATCGCGGCCCTCGATCCGAGCACGCAGTTCCTCGGCTACGACCTCAAAGGCGAACAGGCGGAGAGCTGGTGCCGCGTCTACAATGAATGCGTCAAAGAGTTTCTCAGGAAATATCCCGAGCGGTTTACCGCAATGGCCGCGGTGCCGATTCAAGAACCGGCGCGCGCGGCGCGAGTGTTGGAGCACGCGGTTACCGAGCTCGACTTTCGCGGCGCCTACATCGCGACCAATGTTAACCATCGCTACTACGACAGCGATGAATTCGATCCGTTTTGGGCAAAAGCGCAGGAGTTAGATGTGCTGGTCTTCATGCATCCGGACAATCCCGCGGGCACGGAGCTGATGAGCTCTTTCGGTCTGCGTCTGGTTTGCGGCAATCCAGCCGATACGACGCTTTCCCTCGGACTGCTCATTTACAGCGGAGTGTTCGATAGATTTCCCAATCTAAAGCTTTGCACCTGCCACGGTGGCGGATTTTTTCCGTATCATGCGAGCCGTTTCGACCAGGAGTTCACCACGGGACAACGGGCAACTCGGCGCACCGGTCGGCCTGCTGCGCCAACTTGTTTGGCGAAGCCGAGCGCGTATTTCAAAAATCTCTACTTCGACACGCTAGTCTATGACGTGGAAACCCTCGATTTTCTCAGAAACAAAGTCGGCGCGGAACGTTTGCTGCTCGGCACCGACTTTCCATACGCGCTCGGCGACTGGCACGGTGTCGACAAGGTCGAGGGATTGCCTTGCAGCGAAACAGACAAGCAATTGATTCTCGAGGGCAATGCCAGGAAGCTGCTCAAGCTCTGAGCGAGTTGAACTCTACGATTGCCAGCGCTGCACGCCGATAGCGCGGAGAAGGGTTAAAAAGCTTAGTGTCTCGCTTTGGGTTGGTTGAAATCTCTTGCACTAAGTCGAAATCAGGATTCGTCATGCCGGCGCCGGCCGGCAGCCAATCTTTTTATATTTTCACGTCGATTGACTCACCCCAACCGAAGCAACCTGGTTTCCGCCTTCCGCCGGAAACAAGGCAATGAAATAGACTTCGAGTCGACGAATTTACATCGCTTGGCGTGGAGCGCGACGAAGTTCAGTGCGACAGCCCAAAGGAGCTGATGTCTCCGCCCGAGAAAAACGTTCCGATGATATTGCCGCGTGTGATCGGCAGATCGAGATGCGACGGGTGCGACTCGTCGTGGTGGACCGTGATGCGCAGCGGCCGCGGCCGGCGTAAATGATTGCGCGCCAGCGCTTGCAACGAGTTTACCGCCGGTTCGTCATCCGAGCCCTTGATGCGCAACGCGATGCGCTCGCCGGCCTGGAACAAACGCGCCGTGGCGACGATGGTGAATTGCAACTGGTAGATTTTCCCCGGCTCCAGCGCCTCCCTCGATTCATGCGCCTGCATCGGTTCCCACGGTTTACTGTCCGCGCGCAATCGCCGTTGCGACGCGCGCAGCCAACCGCGCGTGAGCTCATGCTCTTGGCCTTCCTTGTCGATCAAGAGCAGCGTCGCGAACAACAGCGCATCGCCATCGGTAACGGAAACGTACAGCGTCACAACGCTCGGACCGAGCACTTCGGTATTTTCCACCAGCGGCGGCGTTGTGTAGGTGACAGCGCCATGCTCGAAGCTCGATTCGTCGAAAGAATCTGATCCTTCAGCGGGCCACAGCTCGTGCTCGCTCAAGATGCCCTCTTTATGCAGATAGAATGTCGTCCAGCGCGCTTCGGCAGGCGGCCAATCACTTAGATTTTTCCACTCGCCGGTGGGCGGAATGAAGCAGCGGATCGGCGGCTCATTCATGATGCCGTTGTCGATGCCCTTGAGCCAGTGATCGAACCAGCGCAGCGCCTCATCTTGATACTGATACACCGGACGGTCGAGATAGACCGGCGGCCCGATGACCATCTTCTTCGGACCTTGCCACTCACGCCACGCCGTGAAAGCGCCCGGCAAATGCAGTCCGTAGTTGCCCCAGCAAGCGCCGAGGTACGCGGGAATTTTTCCATTGGAATCATTAGCGCTGCGCTCGCGCCAGAACGGGCCGTCGAATGGATGAAGCAGCATGTCGACGATCAGCGCATTGGTGCCCGCGCCGGGATTTTGCAGCGCTTCGCGCAGTGCCGGCACCGCGACAATTTCATCGTCGCGCAGCGCCTGAGCGATGGCTTCTTGGTACGCAGCTTCGCCATGCTGTTCTTTATAGAGGCTCCGATAGTTGGGCCTGTGCAAGCTGTTGCGCCAATGCGTTATGAAGCCATGGGCGAGAATCCCGCCGTGGTAACAGCGATGGCGATAGTCGTCGGTGCCGGCGAATGGCGAGAAAATCGCCTTTAGCGATTTCGGTCCCGTGGCGGCCACCGCTTTGGCCAGCCGCGCGTAGTAGGACACGCCGACCATGCCAACCGCGCCGTTGCTCCACGGTTGCGCCGACAACCAGTCGATGAGATGGCCGCCATCCTCGACTTCCAATGGCCCCATGAGTTGGTAGAAACCCGTGGACTTGCCGGTGCCGCGGGAGTTGAAAACCGCGTGAACGTAACCGCGGCGGGCGAAAAAAGTCGAATCGCCGCTTTCCATGTAACCGCGCATCGGCGTGAAGCCCACCGGACGCATGGGCGGAGACTGAAGATCCTTGTTGTAGCCGTGCGCGCCGAGAAGCACAGGAAATCTTTCCTCCGACGCGGGGCGATAAATATCGCCGTCGAGCAATGTGCCATCGGGCATGGGAACTTTAACGTCGCGTTCGACGACGACATCGTACTTTCGTTCCGAAGTGGCCCACTGGGTGGTAAACATAAGCGCAATTCTTCTTTCGCCGAATGAGTTTTGACAACCCCATTATCCCACGAAGATACGAAAGTCGAGGGAAAGATTGCCGGCAGGGTGTGCCCTCACATCTCGCTAAAAAACTTGTCAATTCCGCCGCCCTGGCATATGGTCCGGCCATGGGTTACGGACTCTTCTATTTACCGTCGTCGCTTCCGGCAACGCGCGCCGAAGGCGCCGAGCGCTTTCGCACGGTCATCGAGCAAGTAGCCTACGGCGAAAAAATCGGTTTTGAATCCGTCTGGCTCGCCGAGCATCACTTTCATCCGTTTGCCGGTATTTTTTCCGCGCCGCCCGTGATCGGCGCGGCGATCGCGCAGCGGACGGAAAAGATGCGCATCGGCACCGCGGTATTGCTGTTGCCCTATCACAATCCGCTGCGTGTCGCGGAAGATTACGCGACCCTCGATTGCTTGAGCAACGGCCGGGTGGAATTCGGCGTCGGCCATGGCTTTGTCAAGTGGGAAGCGCTGACCTTCGGCATTCCGCTCGACGAATTGCGCGATCGTTTCAAGGAAAATCTCGACGTGATTCTCAAGGCGTGGCGCGACGGGAAGCTCGAACACAAAGGGCGCTTTCACGAATATCACGGCGTCGAAGTGCTGCCGCGCCCGGTGCAGGAGCCGTATCCGACGGTGTGGATGGCGGCGACCACTTCGGTGGAGTCTTTCGAATACTCGGGCGCTCAAGGCTTCCACATGATGTTGATCCCGTTTTTGAACGAGATAGAGGAGCTGCGCGAGAAGATGCAGACCTATTTCAACGCGCGACGCGCGGCGGGACATGATCCGGCGAGCGCGCGGGTACTCGGCGTGTATCACGCCTATGTTGGCGAGAACACAGCTGAGGCGCGCGCGGCGGCTGCGCATGGGTTGCATGAATATCACTCGGCGGCGCAGGCGGCGCACAGTTTGACGCCCGGGATGGCCGATCCCGAGTCATATCGCAGTCACGATAAACATCGGGCGGCGATGAAGCGGCTGACGTTCGATGAATTAGTGGATCAAAACCGCGTCCTGGTTGGCAACGCACAAGAAGTTCGTGAAAAAGTAGAATACGTCCGTGAGCGGCTCTATTTAACCGACCTGGCTGGCAACTTCGCATTGGGCGGACTAAGCGACCAACAAGCGCGCGCGTCAATGTGCCGGTTCATGGAACAGGTGGCGGCGAGGATTCGATAGTAGGGCGCACGATGTTTCTATGAGGGAAGGGATACGATACGATTCGGACGGTGTAGCCAATGTAGGGGCAGACCCATGTGTCTGCCCTCCGGTCGGGCCCGACAAATTTAAAGGAATCGGATTCACCTGAGAGACCATTCATTCCGGAAATATAAACGATTTAACAATCTCGGAGGTTAACATGGGCAAGCTCAGACATATCGCGTTTATTTCACAGCAGCCAAAAGTGCTCAGCGATTTTTACCAGAAATATTTCGGCTTCGAGGAATGCAAAGTCTTCCCCAGCGGCTCGCGCATGGTGATCGATCCGCTGTTCAATCTCGCCTTCTTGCAGCAGGCGGCGGTGTCGGCGGCGATCTCCGGGACGCACCGAGCCGACGGCAGCGAGGCGGAGCTGACGGTGGGGATTCACCATTACGGTTTCATGGTGGATGACTTGGGCCAGGCCGTGGCTAAGCTACCACCTGGATTAACGCATGGCGCCAATCCACAGATTTCCGCCGGCGTTTCGGGCCCGGAAGCGGCGCGGCCTGCTGAAGTCCGTTTCATCGATCCTTGGGGCAACAACGTCGATCTGTCGTCGCGCGGTTATCTCGGCAGGGAAGAAAAGAAGCTTCCCGGCGTTCGTCTGCTCGCCGTGCAGGTGCCCGATTTGGCCGCGGCCTGTGAGTTTTACCAACAGCAGTTCGGTCTGGAGATCGCGGGATGGAGTGATGACGGGACGATTCGCTTGAGCGACGGCACGCTGACGCTGATGTTGACGAAGTCGCAAGTGCGTCCGAAGGGCGGCGTGCAATATTTCGGCATTCAGGTCGGCGATCTTGGCGGTCGTCAAGAAACGTTTGCAGGATGGCGGTGTGGCGGTATCGGATGGCGCCGAAGGGCAGATTCAGTTCAACGATCCGGAAGGGAATCGGGTGGTGGTGTCGGAGAGCGGATGGGCGAATTGAGCTGAGTACTTCAGCAATACCTCTTGCTGAGAGCTAGTATCGAATGAGCTTTAGCTTGGTTCCGACAAAGGTGTGATGGTGCTGAATCTCGACTCAGCTAATTGGTCGATGTTTGTAGGATAGTTTCGGCGCGTAGCCGGTTGACCTTGTACCGGAGTGCCTCACAGCTAAGAATGTCAGTCTCGCCCACATCAAGTGCACTCTTCTAAACGATCGTTTCCCCAAAACATTTCCCTTCCGACCAAGAAAGACGGAGCGCCAAATAATTCCGAGACTCTTGGCCTTCTCGGTCTGCGAGCGAAGCATCGCATTACTCGTCCGCAGTTTGTGCTTGCGCAAGGACGCGCTGACCGTCGAGACCGAGGCCATTAAGACAGGCGATCGACTACTCGAGCATCGGCAATGTCTCGATCTTCGGCGAAGTTGGCGTGAAAGACCGCCTTAGTGAACTCGGTTATCCAGGGTTCGGAAGCAAACTGGCAAGCCACCCGTGAAGCCAGCACGCCGTTGCGGGGAAACTTTGATGGGTGCACGAAAGGAATAGAGAGAGCTGCACAAGTACGCTGTAAGTCTCGCCACATGTATTTTCCTTTTGCCGGGAATATGTTGAAGGGAGAGTCCTTCCAGCCTTGCTCGCGAAAAATCGGACCGAGCAAAAACACATTCCAATGAACTGCTACTCCGGCCGCATGAGCGAGTTTCTCGACACGCATGGCGGCCGGGTACGAATAGGTGCTGGCGAACTCAAACCAAAACTCAAGACGAGGCATAACTACGGGCTCCCACGAGGCTTCAGAAACGAACGATTCAAAAATAGCTATTTCATTTAGCAAACATTCAGATTGACTGTTTCCAACTCTTACTTTCTCAACGATTCGAGCGCCTCCGCAAGCTCGATCTCGCTAATGATTTTTGCATTCGAACGTCCAGACAGACAACGCTAACGAACTGCGTCCAGTGCTCGTGCTACATACCCGCGCGGCACTTTGGTGCGCGGCACTCGGCCGGAAAACCAGCTGCGCACGTCGGCGTCGAGGCGGATGCCGTGCATGTAGTTGTAGAGCGCTTTGTTGAGCGCGGTGCCGAGAGCGTCGTGGTCGACGCCGGTGGGGTCGATGAAGCCGACGTCGTTCGTCGCGAATGAAATCTTCGGCAAAGGCAGGAGCGTGACGCCGTACTGTTCGGGGTGTTTGCCGACCGGAGAGTGCACCGTGCAGGTGAAGCGGTGGAAGAAGCCCGACTGAATGCAGCCGGCTTCGAACAATTGCCGGACATATTCTAACGCGTCGACCGTGTCTTGCACTGTCTGCGTCGGGAAGCCGTACATCAAATAGGCGTGGACCAAAATGCCGGCGTCGGAGAACGCTCGCGTCACTCGGGCGACCTGTTCGACCGTGACGCCTTTTTTCATCAGATTGAGCAGGCGGTCGGAAGCGACCTCGAGCCCGCCGGAGATCGCGATGCAGCCGCTGTCGGCGAGTTCTTGGCAAAGCTCGCGGTTGAATGACTTTTCAAAACGAATATTGGTCCACCATGAAATCGCCAGCTTACGCTTCTTGATCTCAGCGGCGAGCGCCTTCAATGCCTTGGGCGGCGCGGCTTCGTCGACGAAATGAAACCCCGTCTGCGTGGTCTCGGCGATGATCGTCTCGATACGGTCGGCCAGGGTCGCGGCGGCGATGTCGTCGTAGCGCGAGATATAGTCCAGGCTCACGTCGCAGAAGCTGCACTTCTTCCAGTAACAACCATGGGCAACTGTGAGTTTGTTCCAACGACCGTCGGACCAAAGCCGATGCATCGGGTTGAGCATGTCGAGGAGCGACAAATAGCCGTGCAGCGGCAGTCCGTCCCAAGTTGGTGTGCCGACATCGGCGAAGGGGATGTCTGGCTCATGACTGTCGATGAAGTGAACGGTGGATTTGTCGGCAAAGCGCACGAACGTGCGTACCAAGCGATTTTCCGGTCGCTCGCCGCGCAGGTGATCGAGTAATGCTAAGAGCGGCTGCTCGCCGTCATCTAACGTGACGTAGTCGAAATAATCGAACACTCGCGGTTCGCTCAGTTCGCGCAGCTCGGTGTTTACATAGCCGCCGCCCAGCGCGGTGATGATCGATGAGTCGTGCGCCTTGATCGTCTGGGCGATGCGAAACGCAGCATAGACCGATCCTGGGAACGGCACCGAGAGTAGGACCAGTTTCGGTGAGTGGCGTGCGAGCGCCGCCAGCGTCAGATCATGCAAAGTCCGATCGACGAGATTCAGCGGCGCTGTCAATGCTTCGGCGAGCGGCTCGAATGTCGGTTGGCTTTGCGCCAGCGATTCGGCGTAACGGACAAACTCAAAACGCGGATCGACCGCGTCGCGCAATACATCGGCGATGTCGTCCAAGTATAGGGTGGCCAAATGTTTGGCGCGGTCCTCGATTCCGAGTGCGCCGAACGCCCAAGCCAGCGGATCGTCATTGCCGTCTTGGAGATAAAAGTCGATGGGTTTGAAGCGCGGCCCTTCGGGAAGAAACTGCCGCCCGCAGATGCGATGCGCCAGCGTCGGGTCGCGTCCCTGCAAGAACGCAATGGCTGGTGTGATCGTCGAGAGATAGCGGTCGAACTGCCGGTGAAATCCATTGACGATCGCCGAACGCTTGCGTTTCGAGATCGCTTCGGTGCATTCATGGATCGCTAATAGTCCCTCGGCGGAAAACAGTTTTAGCACCAGGGTCAGCGCTAGATCTTCTTGCACCGCATCGATGCGGCGTGAGCGCAGAAAGCCAGTAAGATAAGCCGTCGAAGGATAGGGCGTATTGAGCTGCGTCATCGGCGGGATGACCGAAAGGACGCGGATGGGATGGGTGATCATGTCAGGGTTTGCGCTGGGGACTTGCCTGGCCTATCCAATCATACAATTAGCGCAACCCTAACTCCTTCTGCACTTCTCGCAAGATACTAAAGTCGGTAATCTCACTGAGCGCCACGTCGCGCGTGACTTTCACATCGCGCTTGGCTTGATCGATCAATATTTTCAGTCCGTCATCCGGTATACCGCCGTCGGGGCTGATGATTTTCACTGTGGAGTCGTAGGCGGCGTAGGCGTGCTCGGGTTTGCCTTTGCCCCAGGTGATCAAGATTTTCACCGACTCCTCGCGATTGTCGCGCATGAAACGGTTGGCTCGGACTAAGGATTTGATCACCCGCTTTACTTGGACACGATTCGTTTGCAGCGACTTTTGATTTACGCCGACGCCGGCGAGGGGATAGTTCACATGCTCGTAGGCGCGGGTAAGGATGTTGTAGCCGAGTTTTTTCCCTTCGAAATCCCACGGCGGCGAGGTGACGACCATGTCGGCGAGATTTTGTTGTAAGGCGGTGAATCGGCCGGAGTCTGAGCCGAGTCCGATGAACTGAACGTCTTTATCTGGGTCGATGCCGTGCTTTGCGAGAATCATTCGCGCCAGCACATGAGTCGCGTCGCCGAAGCCGGCCAGGCCGATTCGTTTGCCTGAAAGCTCTTTGATCGTTTTGATTTCAGGGCGCGCGAGGAAAACATGGGCGGAGCTGCTCATCAAGCCGGCGACAATTCGCAGGGGCAGGCCGCGAATGGCGGCGCGAATCACCGAACCGGTGAGCAGCGTGTAGTCGATGTCGCCATTCGACAGCGCGGCGATCGACGCCGGGGCGGTCATGACGACGATGTCGGCGTCCAATCCTTCGTCTTTGAAGAAGCCCTTGTGTTGCGCCACGCCGGCGGCGAGAAAGATCATGTTGTAACTGCCGGAGACCGACATGCGGATTTTCTCGGCGGCGTGGTTTACGGGAACGATGCCGAGTAAGACGATAAGAGAAATCGAAATAGCAAGAATGGATGGACGCATGATTTGCCTCATAGTTGGGATTGCTATAACCGCCGGCAATGGAATGTGTCAACCGGGACAGCCAATCTTCACCGAACACGATCTCGAACCATGATTCACGTGGCAATGCCCTTGACCCCTTTGGCGCGACCGGTGTAGTTGTGGCGGTGCGAAGAAGAGCGTATGCAATACGCTCCTACGAGAACTCGAAATCATCGACGGCTAACTGAGGAGGTCGACAATGCGTGTACTTAAAATTAACGATCTGAAGGAAACTCCCATGGACACGGCGACGCCGATTGCCGGTTGGACCGGCGGGGCGGTGAGCCGGACGCGGCAGGCGGTCATCGGCGACGGGCAGTCGGACAATTTCCGCTGCAACGTGGTCAACTTCCGCGTCGGCGCGACTACCGGCTGGCATGTGCACGACTGCGATCAGATTCTCGTCGTCACGGCGGGCAAAGGTTTCGCGGCGACGGAAACTGAACAGCGCGAAATCACCGTCGGCGATATCGTGCATATTAAATCCGGCGAGCGCCATTGGCACGGCGCGTCGGCGGACTCGCCGCTGTCGCATATCACGGTCACGACGACGGGCAGTCAATCCAAACATTGATTGTCCGGTTATCAAATCAGGAAAATATACATGCCGTGGATCAAAGGCGTTCCGGAAGGTGAAGGCAAGGGCGAACTCAAAGAAGCCTACAAAAAGATCCGCGCGCAGCGAAGCCGCGGTGCGCAAGAAGGATGTTGAAGAGCTGCGCGCTGCGGGTCTCAGCGACAAGGACATTTTGCTGATCGCAACGGCGATCGCCATCACAACTATTCGATTCGCATGGCCGTGGCTTTCAACGTGCTTCCGCGCTAGACCGAAAGGCGGATTCCAGTGCTACAGCCCCAATTGAGATTTGCCCGGCCCTTCTTCGCGGTACAGGCCAAACGGTTTTAGCACCGGCGCGTCGTTCATCGAGAAGAGAATCGCATCGTCGCTTGCCGACGGTGTTGGCGTGCTCATGCCAGTGCCAAAGCGGCACGACGAAGCAGTCGCCCTTTTGCCAGTGGAATGGTTTACCGTCGATCACCGTCGTGCCTTCGCCGCGGAAGGCGTGGTAGATCGCCGTGCTGGTATGGCGGTGCGCTTGGGTGCGCTGGCCGGGTTTCAATAACTGTATCCAACAGGACATGGTCGGCAGGGTCGGTCCGCCGGTGAGCGGATTGACATATTCCATGGCGTAGCCTTCGTAGGGATTGGCCGGGCCTTCGGAGAGCTTTTTCAGCGCCGGATAAATATCACGCCAGCGGTAGTGCAGCGGCGCGGTGGGCGCTGGTTCATCGCCGGTGACCGGCCGGGCCATGCCGTAGGCGCTGGTGTCATATCGCGGTTCGGCCAACGGCATGCGCTTTTCCGGGAAGGGTTCGAAGGAGATCACTTGCAACGACTGCACGAACGGCACGTCGAGGCCGTCGATCCAGACCATCGGCTCGGCGCCGTCATGGGCATGCTCGTGCCAGGCCCAGCACGGCGTGAGGATCAAATCGCCGTCTTCCATTACCATCTTTTGCTGGTCGACGTTGGTGTAAGCGCCCTTGCCCTGCAAGATGAAGCGGATCGCCGACATGGTGTGGCGGTGTGGCGGCGCGACTTCGCCGGGCTGAATCATCTGCAATGACATTAGCAAAGTGTGCGTGGTCATCTCGATGTCTTGCACGCCGGGATTGACCAATCTGAGCGTGCGCCGTTCGGCGGCGCCGCGCTCGACGGCGATCTGATCGCGCGCTTGCAGCAGGCCGTCGTAGATGTCGGCCCATTTCCACAGGTGCGGTATTACCTTGGTCTTGGGATCGCCGGGACGAGCACCGGCGGGGATACGCCAGATGCCGGAGATCCATTTCTCACCGAGGCGGCGATCGAGTTCTTCGACGTTGGCGATTGGGCCGTTCATAACTACCTCATATTCTTTCCGGCAAATCATTGCCGCGCCGCAGTTGCATCCGCTATTTTAGGGCGGATGGGCAAAACCTAGCTGACGATTAACTGATGTCTTGCTGCTTATCAAATTTGCCGTCGCCGATCCAGGATAGACTAACTACAAGATCAGCAGCCGGCGGACCTTGTTTGGCCGCCGCTCCTTCGGGATACCTGGAAGTATGACGGGGTTTGTCAGGGATCGATCAGAATCAGGACAAAACGATCGACTGGGAAAGCTAGGGCCCTTGTTTTGCTCTAAACTAGATTGTTAGCATTGGGGCGGGGGACCAAATATGCAGCGGATTATGGTTTTTTTATTTGCGCTGATTCTTAGCGCAGAAGTTGTCTGGGGCGCGCCGATTTTGACCGATCCAGGTCTCAGCGTACGCCAAGTGGTCGCGGGGCTCAGCGAGCCGACGACGATGGCGTTTATCGGTGCAAACGATTTTCTAGTCTTACAAAAGAACGATGGTAGAGTCCGACGGGTTACGGCGGGCGTGCTGCAATCCGCCGCGGTCCTCGACCTTAATGTCGATGGGCAGTCCGAGCGGGGTTTGCTGGGAATCGCGTTGCATCCAAACTTCCCGGTTACGGCTTTTGTTTATCTCTATTTCAGCGAGACTAGTTCGGGCGATGATTCCGGTAATGGTACGGCCAATCGCGTCTATCGTTACAGCTGGAATGGCAGCACGTTAGCGGCTCCTGGAACGCTGATCGCTGACCTGCCGATTTCCCCGGGGCCGAACCATAACGGTGGTGTCATTGCCTTCGGTCCAGACGGCAAGCTTTACATTGTCATCGGCGATCTCAACCGTAATGGCCAACTGCAAAATAATGCCACGGGCGCGCCCGACGATAGTTCGGTTATCTTGCGCCTCAACGACGACGGCACGGTGCCCAGTGATAATCCGTTCTTTGCCCAGGGCGGTAATCTGGCGAAATATTTTGCCTACGGCATCAGAAATTCTTTCGGCATGGCATTCGATCCGGTGACCGGAAAGCTGTGGAATACGGAAAACGGCCCCGACAGTTACGACGAGGTCAATATCGTCGAAGCCGGGTTCAACAGCGGTTGGCGCAAGTTGATGGGGCCAGATAGCCGCAACGCCAACAGTGTCGCGGATTTATTTGCCGTCGCTGGCGCCCACTACGCCGATCCTGAGTTTTCCTGGTTGGCGCCGGTGGGAGTGACCGCGATCGCATTTCCGAATTCCCAATTGTTCGCTGCCGATTATCAAAACAGCGCACTGGTGGGCGATGTGAATAACGGCAATCTCTATCGTCTCCCGCTCAATCAATCTCGTGACGGTTTTTCTCTGAGCGGCGGGCTCGCCGATCTCGTCGCCGACAGCGTTGCGGAACGGGAATCCGTACGCGTCGGCATGGGGTTTAGCGGTATCACAGACATAAAACTGGGTCCCGATGGCAAGCTGTACGTAGTTTCGATAGGCGACGGTGCGGTGTATGTCATCGAGCCCGGTCTCAGTCTGGGAAGTGCGACCCTGCCAGACGGTGAAGTTGGCGTTGCGTATAATGGCGGCCTGGCTGTCGCAGGAGGTACTCCGCCCTATGTCGCTACACTTGTTAGAGGCACTTTGCCTTTGGGACTCACCGTTGGCGGTACGAATATCACTGGGACTCCGAGCCAAGCACGCCAGTCTGTCTTCACCCTAAAGTTTGACGACGCGGCCGGCGCGTCGGCGAGCAGAAGCTATCGCTTGAAAATCGTGACAGCCGTCGCCATCGCGACAAATCGACTACCGATTGGCCGCGTTGGTAGAAAATTCTCCGCGCCGCTTATCGCCACGGGGCGGGAAAAAGGCTTATTCCTGGTCCTTGGTTTCCGGTGTCTTGCCGGCGGGACTAGCCTTGGACCCGGTGACCGGCAGGATCGCCGGCGCACCACTGGTTGCGGCCAGCGTAAACCTTACCTTTCGGGTGACCGATGTCCTCGGCGGCACGGCGCAGAAAGAGTTTGTCTTCACAGTGAAATGATCCGTCGCGCTGGCGTCCGAGTCTGTTTTGTCGAAGCCTGGCGTTGAGTGAGCCCGCTGACGCAGCCCAGGCGGTTGTCCGGGCCCTTCCTTGCAACGCGCGGTGATCGTGGAAGTTGCCATTCTATTTCTTCAGTTATTATGCCCGAGCGGACAGTTTTGTTAATTCCATAAACGCCTATTTGATCGCAGGTCACATGATAAATTGTGCCTTTATGTCATCAATCTAGTCTTGATAGGCCATTCCGGTAATCCTTCGCATGGGCTGGAATGCATTTCCACCAAGTTTCCTCGTCGATTAACGGCCCCCAAATTGCTCAGGCCTAGTTCGTTTCGAGGAGGTTGATCATGAGGAAGCTTTGCTATGCTCTGGTTGCACTTTGTATCAACGCCGTTTCCGCCTACGCGCAGCCGACAATACTTGACCCGAATTTAACCGTAAGTCTCGTCGCCGATACCTTGGACATTCCATCGTCCATGGCATTTATCGGCGTGGACGACATTCTGGTATTGCAAAAAAACGACGGTAAAGTGCGCCGTGTCCTCAACGGTGCGTTGCTGGCCAATCCGGTGCTGGATGTGGATGTCGACCCGCGGTCGTTCGGCGGGCTGCTCGGTATTGCGATACATCCGAATTTTCAGACCAACAAGTATGTGTACTTGTTTTACACCGAAGGGAGCGGCGGCAACGATACTCTCGGTTCGGCAGTGGCGAACCGCATCTACCGCTACACCTGGGATAGCGCGAGCGGCGCCTTAACCGCACCGCTGCTGATTATGAGTCTGCCGTTTTCCGCTACTTCGGGAAACTACAGCGGCGTCATGGCTTTCGGCCCGGATGGCAAACTTTATGTCACCGTCGGCGATCAAGGGCTGTCCGGGCAATTGCAAAACAATTCCGGCGGCGCCGCGCCCAACGATACATCGGTCATTCTCCGGCTCAATGACGATGGCACGGCGCCGAAGAACAATCCTTTTTATTCTCAGGGCGGAGTCGTGGCGAAGTATTTCGCCTACGGTATTCGCAATTCATTCGGCATGGCGTTTGATCCGGTAAGCGGGAAACTCTGGAACACCGAGAACGGTCCGGCTAATTGGGATGAAATCAATCTCGTCGCGCCGGGTTTCAACAGCGGCTGGAATAAGATTCAGGGGCCGATGAGTCGTGACCTGGAAGGCGAAAACGAGGCGGATTTGTTTTCTCTGACGCGGTCGCGTTATTCGGATCCCGAATTCTCCTGGTTTGAGTCCGTCGGGTTGACGGGAATGGCGTTTGTCGATTCTCTGGAATTGGGCCCCGAGTATGAAAACAACCTTTTTATTGGCGACTATGTGTTTGGCAATCTCTCCAGGTTTGAACTGAACAAACGGCGCGACGGTATAGATTTTACACTCCTCGAAGATTTGCGCGATAAAGTGGCGGACAGCGCCAACGAGCGCAATGATGTTCGGCTCGGCACCGATTTCGGAAGCATCTCAGACGTGAGAACCGGCCCGGACGGACTGCTCTACGTGCTTTCGATCAGCGATGGCGCGATTTATGTCGTTCATCGGGTCGTGGAAATTGGCGCATCGTCGGTGGCCGACGGCGAACTCGGTGTGCCATTCAATTTGGACTTGAGTCTTGCCGGTGGCACGGCGCCATATGCGGTTACACTATTGAGCGGTGCGCTGCCGGACGGCCTCGCCATCGTCAACAATGCGATTACCGGGACTCCGACCAAAATGAAAAAATATTCGTTCTCCGTGCAAGTGACGGAGCAGAGTGGGGCATCGACGACCAAGGACTTTCAATCGCGGATCTATCGGGCGCTGGTATTCGCCACGAATAGCCTACCCACGGGCCGAGTTGGACGAAGATATCTTGCCGACTTAGCAGCCATGTCTGGCAAAATTCCCCATACCTGGTCGATCACGGCCGGCACCCTGCCGGCGGGCCTAACCATGGCTCCGGCGACCGGAAAAATTACCGGCACGCCGACCACTGCCGGCACTGCCAACCTGACTTTCGAAGTGACCGATGCCCTCGGTGTCTCATTGTCGAAAGCGCTGAGCATCGAGGTCCAACCGTAGCATTGCCATTCTCAGCGCCGACCTCTAAACCGCACTCCATGGCCCGTGACCGGCCATGGAGTGCGGCAACTAAGGGGGATTCCGGCTCCTCCCATTGCCAAGGTTGATAGACTCATCGGTTTTGCGTTTAGTTCCGATCGGCTGACTGCTCATCCTGTTGCGGTAAATTCATTGCCGCGATGCGGTTGTATCTGCTATTTCAAACCAGGTAAGTAAATCCTATCCGTCAGCGATAACGATCTGTGACGCCAGGGTGGATTCGCTAATTTTTCAGCCAGGAGTGAACTAGCACCGGTGAAACTTCCCATTCTTCCCTTTATCTTACTTCTAGTCTGTCTCCTTGCTCCCACGAGCGGCGTGGCACAACCGCTGGACAAACTGCTGATCACCCATTCGAGCGAGAGTATCAGCATCACGCCGCTAATTTACGGCATCGAGAAGGGCTTGTACCGCAAGGAGGGCATCGATCTCCAGTTTCGCGTGCTGCGCGGCGAGCTGGCGGTGAGCTCCATTGTCGGCGGCAAGGATGTCGACTTCATGTACGGCGCCGGCACGGCAATCACCGCAGCGGTGCGCGGTCTGCCGATGAAAGTGGTGTCCCATGATTTCAAGAGCCTCTTGTTCTATCTAATGGGCAATCCGAACATACAGTCCGGCCAGGATTTGAAGGGCAAGAAAGTCGCGGTGGCCTCGCTCAGCGGCACCGGCGCGCTGGCGACCAGGGCGTCGTTGAGAGCCCTGGGGGTCGACCCCGACAAAGACGTGACCTTGATCGTTATCGGCGCGGCGTCGATCCGTATGGCGGCACTGGAAGCCGGCTCAGTGGAGGCGGCGATCATGCCGGTGCCGTGGAATTTTCGCCTGACGCAAAAGGGCTTCAAGGAGTTGATCTTCACGGGTAAGGTGCTGACCCAGCCGCTAACCGGCATCGCCACTTCAAGAGAGCGTATCGAGCGCAATCCCGAGCAGATCAAAAAGATGCTGCGCGGCTTTCTTCGCTCGTTGAAAGCGGTCAAGGAAGACAAGAAAGATGTGGTGGAATTCATCGGCCGCAGGTTCGGTCTCGATCCCGCTACCGCTGAGGCGACGCACCGGATCGTTTTGCAAACCTTGAGCGACGACGGCACGGTAAGCGACGCGGTGTTGAAAGACTTGTTGGAGCAGACCAAAGCGGAGACCGGGGTGAAGAAAGAAATCAATATTCGCGATATCGTCGATTATTCGCTGGTGCGGCAGATTCATAAAGAGATTCGCTGAGCATGTCAGAATTGAGGTGTTTCGGATGAAGAGTATGGCTTTTAAGTTTGTTATTTCTGTTGATGTATAGGGAGTCGGCGAGGCCGCCGACAAAGTGCGCATGTCGATCTCGGCGGTGGATGTGTCATTTCTAACCGCCGGTGTGGCCCAGAAGCGCGGCATGTTTCGCGATGAGGGGTTGGACGTGGAATTGATTCGTATGAACGCCAATGTCTCGATCACGGCGCTGGCCACTGGGGATATCGATTACACCATGGTTTTCGCCTCGGTGGTGCGCGGCGCGTTGCGCGGCCTGCCGATGAAAGTGGTTGCCAGTTTCATGGACAGCTCGACCCATCTGCTGATTGCCCGGCCGGAGTACAAGACCATTCGCGATTTGAAAGGCAAGACTTTGGCGGTCAGCACCTACGGCGCGACCTCCGACGTGGCGGCGCGCATGATGATGAAGCACGGCGGCGTCGATCCGGAGAAGGAATTGAAAATCATTCAGCTCGGCGCCGAAAGAGGGCGTTACGCGGCGTTGAAAGAGGGCATCGTCGACGTCGCGGTGTTGTCCCCGCCCACGGATACGGAAGCACAGCGCAGCGGTTTTCGCGTGCTGTCGCGCTTCCACGAGTTGTTCAAGCTGCCGTTTACCGGCATCGGCACGAACTTGAAAAAGATCAAGGAGAAACCCGACGAGGTGAAACGCATGGTTAGAGCCATGCTCAAGGCCAATCGCTTCGTTCGTGCCAATCGCGAGGGAACGATTCAGACCATGATGGACTGGATCAAAGTCGACCGGGAAAGCGCGGCGGCGACCTATGACTCGACTTGGAAAATCTTCAGCGAAGACGGCGGCATGTCGGAGAGCGGGCTTAAACTGGTCATCGATCAGGGCCGTGAGGCGATGAAGATCGAGCGCGCGGTGGTGAACTCCGAAGTCGCCGATCTTACGTTCCTCCGCGACGCCCAGCGCGAGCTGGGGATCAAGCCCAAATCATAAATAATTCCGGGGGGAAAGTTATGTTTGTTGCACGTGTGTTAACTTTGCTGTTGCTGTTTTTTTTGGCTCCTCTGGTTGGCGCTCAGGAATCCTACTACCGCGGCAAGACGGTGACCTTTCTAGTCGGCGCGCCGCCGGGCGGTGGTTTCGATACCATGACGCGCATCGTGGCGCGCCATCTGGGACGCAATATTCCCGGCAATCCGATCGTCGTGGTGCAAAACATGCCCGGCGCCGGCACGGTGATCGCGGCCAATCATCTCTACAATCGCAGCAAACCGGACGGTTTGACCATCGGCGTATGGGTCGGCAGTTTGACGCTGCAAAAAATGCTTGGCGGGACCGGCTTGGAATTCGATCCGCTCAAGTTCGAATGGATCGGCGTGCCGGTGCAGCAGACCATGCTGTGCGCGTTTACCAAGGCTAGCGGCATCAACAGCATGGAAAAATGGCAGGCGGCGAAAATACCGGTGAAGATGGGCGGCCAGGTGCCGGGCACGCGTCCTGATGATATTTCGACGATTCTCAAAGCCGCGCTTAATCTGCCGATTCAGTTGGTCCAAGGCTACAAAGGCACCGCGGACATCACTATGGCCGCGGAGGCGGGTGAGCTTGCGGGGCAATGCACGAGCTGGCAGGGGTTAAAAAGCAGCTGGCGCCGCCAGTATGAGGCCGGCGATGTGCATGTGGTTTTGCAAACCAACCGCAAGTCGATTCCTGAATTGACCCATGTGCCATTGGCGATCAATTACGCCAAAACCGATGAGGCCAAACAACTGATCGAGGTCGGCATCCACGATTTGAACGCGATCACGCTTGCTTACTCGGCGCCGCCGGGAACTCCCAAGGATAAAGTGCAAACGTTGCGTAACGCGGTGCAGGCGACACTGAAGGATCCGGCCTTTCTGGCCGATGCCAAAACCGCGCAGCAGGAAGTCGATCCAATGACTGGCGAGGAGTTGGCTGCGACCATCGCCGGATTTAAAAATATTTCACCACAGGTCTTGAAAAAGTTGGCTGACTTACTTTTGCCGAAGAAGTAAATTGACCAGCCAGCCGTTCAAAACGTTTTCGAAGATACTTAGCCACCGTGGGAGACTAGCCAATGAAAAATGGCTTCAAGACCTTCGACAGCGACATGCATGTTTACGACGCGGCGAATCTTTATGACAAATACATGAATCCCAAATGGGGCGAACGCATTCCGAAAGGTCAGCGCAACGGCAAGCATGGCCGCGTCGAGTTCAAGCTCGGCGGCGGCACGAACGCTGCGGGCGATCACCGACGTGATCAACCACGGCCAGCAGCAGGTCGCCGAGCGCTATGCTTTCGCCGTGGCGCGGGACTACGATCCGGTGTCGCAGCTGCAAGGCATGGACATGGAAGGGTTGGACATGGCGGTGTTGTTCCGCACCTCGCCGCTGCACTGCGACGAAACCTTGGAAGCGGAGTACGCCAACGATCTTTGCAAGGCGTGGAACAGTTGGATCGCAGATTTTTGCCAGGAAGATGCCGCCCGTTTGAAAGCTTCGGCGTTGATCACGCTGCATGATGTCGATTTAGCCGTCGACGAGGTGCGCCGGGCGGTCAATGAGCTCGGCATCCGCGCCTTGTCGTTATGCCCCGAGCCGATCAACGGCAAGCGCATCCATGACCGCTATTTCGATCCGCTCTGGGCTGAGATCGAAAAGCTCGGCGTGGCGCTATGCTTTCATCCGCCGGCCAGGCCCAAGCAGGAGCAAGTGGCGAATAAATTTTTCGGCCATCCAAACGCCAACATCGTCGCCCTGGCGCTGCGCAATCCGGTGGAGCTGATTCAAGCGATTTCCTGCTTCTGCGCCGGCGGCGTGCTCGAAAAGTTTCCCAAGCTGCGCGTCGCGTTTCTCGAAGGCAACTGCGCCTGGCTGCCCTGGCTGCTCTACCGGCTCGATGAGCGGGCCAAGTTGCACGGGCCGTTAGCCGATGTGCCGCTGTCGCGCCAGCCGAGCGAATATTTCTTGCAGCAGTGTTTCATCTCCATGGACCCCGATGAAGAGCTTGTCACCGACGTGATCAAACGGATCGGCGACGAGACGATTCTGATCTCCACCGATTACCCTCACATCGACGCGCATTTTCCCCATGCGCTCGATGAATTTTTCGAGATTAAAGACATCGGCGATAGCCAGCCGACGTAAGATTCTTTGGGACAATTGCGCGCGGCTATATGGGATGAATGAGGACGATTAGCCGCAAAGAACGCAAAGGGCGCATATAAAAAAGAGTCGGATGCGTAGGGACGGGTTTGAAACCCGCCCTCTTAGCTGTCTGCGCAGGCGCAGAGCACGCGGAGTAACGTCGACGAGGGCCACACGCAGGTAATTTCTCGGCGATTTTTTCGCGATTTTAAAACGGTCCGTGTTGTTTGAATAAATTTCCGGCGGAACTGGTGCGCACGCGGGGTTAAAGCTGGCGGGGTTCCGGTAGAGATGATAATTAACGGAGCGAGGTGAACGATGACATTTGGCAAGCGCTTGGGGATCATTTTCTCGGTACTGGCGGCGGCCCATGTATTGAGTCGGTCGACCGGTTACACGGAGGAGTTTTACAAAGGCAAAACCATTCGGATCGTCGTAGCGACCACGCCGGGCGGCGGTTTCGATGCGTACTCGCGCATGATCGCCCGGCACATGGGCAAGCATATTCCCGGCAATCCCAGCTTTGCGATTGAGAACATGCCGGGAGCGGCGTTCCTGATCGGCACCAATTATCTCTATCGCCAGGCCAAACCTGACGGATTGACGCTCGGCAATTGGATCGGCAACCTGGTGGTGCATCAAGTTCTCGGCCGCAGCGGCGTCGAGTTCGACGCGCGCAAATTTGAATATGTCGGCGCGCCGGTAAAGAACCATGACACCTGCGTGATGTCGCGAGCGAGCGGCATCGACAGCGCGCAGAAGTGGCTGTCGTCACCGACGCCGGTGAAGATAGGAGCCACGCCGCCGGGATCAAGCGCCTATGACAATGTCGCCATACTGCGCGAAGCCATAGGTGTGCCGACGCAAATCGTTTCCGGATATAAGGGCACGGCGGAGATCCGTCTCGCCATCGACGCCAATGAGGTGTCCGGGATTTGCGGCCTGGCCTGGGCTTCGGTGAAAGTGACCTGGCGCAAGCAGCTGGAGTCCGGCGAAGTGAAAGTCGTCTTGCAAAATACACCGGCGCCGCACCCCGAACTTCCGGACGTGCCCACCGCCGTGAGTTTGGCGAAAACCGATATGGGTAAAAAGCTGCTCCAACTTGGGCTGCACGATGTCGGCGCGATCACTTACATCTATTCGTTTCCTCCCGCCACACCGAAAGACCGGGTGCAGATCCTCCGCCGGGCGTTTCTCGAAACTATGAAAGACGCGGATTTCGTCGCCGAAGCGAAGAAAGGCAACTTCGAATTGACACCGGTAACCGGCGAGGAATTGGAGCGGGTCGTCAATGGATTTTTTAAAGCAGACCCGGTGGTGGTCAGTAAACTGCGCGAGCTGCTGAAATAGCTGTGGAACATAGCCCGCAATAGAAAAAGCAGCGCATTCGAATCGTGAGGTCAACATGGCGAAAATTAGAGCTGTCGTTGTCGAAGGCGATCGGCAGCGCGGATACAAAAGAGTTCAGGTCATTTTCGGCACCAATTCATTCATCGAGATAACTGAAAACGACGGCCGTGTCATCTGTCTATTGGGTGCCCATGACGGCGGCATTCAAGCGGACGGCTCGGAAGCCAAAGGGAGAGTTCGCGCAATTCGTCGACGAACTGATGCAACGCCATCCAGAAAATGTTTGGCAGGAAGAATAGACGGTTTGAAAATATCACGACTTCGCTGTGAAGCCGCGATTGATCGAAATGACAGGCGGCGATTGATTACCTAATAATTTGGCCAAAGGAGAAAATCATGGCAAGGATCCGGCATCTAGCGATTGTCAGTGAGAACCGCGAGCGGATGGTGAAATTCTACACCGAAGCTTTCGGTCTCAGAGTTATCGACGGCGTCGGCCCGGCGATTTACTTATCCGACGGCTATATCAATCTGGCGATCATCGAAAAGCGGCCGCACTACAAAGAAGGGCTTTATCACTTCGGCATGGAGCTCGACAGCATCGAGGCGTTGCGGCCGATCGCTAAGGAACTCGGCGCGCAAACCGAAGTGCAGAAACGGCCGCCCAACCGAGAAGCGGAATATCGCATCGCCGATCCCGACGGCAATCTTATCGATCTTTCCGAGCATGGCTGGCCGGTTTAGAGCGGGTTGACAATCGGTTACGGGTTTCGAGTTGCGGGTCTGGCAGCGAAATTCACTTGTAATTCTACAGTGTGAAGCGTCACAGTTAGATGCCCAGATACTGCTGCATGAGTTCGGGTTGAGATCTCAGCTCGCTGCCGCTGCCTGCGAAGACGATCCTGCCTTTAACCAAGATCACGTTTCTATCGGCGATGGCGGAGACCGCGGCGAAGTTTTTGTCGACGATGATGGCGGCGATGCCGGTGCCACGGATCACGCCGAGGATGCGCCAGATCTCGCGGGCGATGAGCGGCGCCAAGCCTTCGGTGGCTTCGTCGAGTATCAAGAGTCTTGGGTTGGTCATCAGCGCGCGGCCGATGGACAGCATTTGCTGTTCGCCGCCGGAAAGCTGTTGGCCACCGTGGCTAAGCCGCTCGGCCAGGCGCGGGAAGGTTGCAAGGACGCGATCGAAATTCCATAGAGTTTGGCCGCTGGTTGTCGCGCGGGCCGCCATCAGGAGATTTTCCCGCACCGTTAGATTGGGAAAAATACCGCGCCCCTCGGGAACGTAGGCGATACCTTGGCGGGCGATCCGATGCGGCGCGGCGTTGGTCATTGCCTTGCCGTCGATCCATACTTCGCCGCGGCGCGCCGGCACCAGGCCGAGCAGCGTGCGAATGAGAGTCGTTTTCCCCATGCCATTACGACCCAATAAGCCGACCACCTCAGCGGGCCGGACGGAGAAATCGATACCGTGCAAAATATGGCTTGCGCCATAGTAGCTGTGCAGCTCGCGTGCGGCGACGATCGCTACGTCGTTCATCGCCGGCCTTCCAGATCGCCAAGGTAGGCGACTTGCACATCGCGATTAGTGCGGATTTGTTCGGGCGTGCCTGAAGCAAGCAAACGTCCGTCGACCATCACCGTCAGCCTCTGGGCCAATTGAAATACCGCATCCATGTCATGCTCCACCAGCAGGACGGCGTGCGTGGCGGCCAGTTGTTTGATCAGCTGGACCATGTTCAACGACTCTTCCGTGCCCATGCCGGCAAGCGGTTCGTCGAGTAATAACAGTTGAGGTTCCGTCGCCAGGCACGTGGCGATTTCGAGTTGGCGCTGTTCGCCGTGGCTGAGCGTGAGAGCGAGAGCGTCGGCGCGTGCGGTTAAATCCACCGCTGCTAGAGCTTGGTGAGCTTTCGACAGCACCGATGGGTAACTCAGAGCCCGACGTAACCAACGCCACGGATGCGGTTCGCGGGATTGCGCCGCCAAGCGGCAATTCTCCAGCGCCGTGAAACTCGGAAATATGTTGGTCTTTTGAAAGCTGCGGCCGATGCCGAGACGCGATCGTTGTTCCGGCGGCATCGAGCCGATATCTCGTCCTTGGAAAATGATTTGACCCGATGACGCGCGTAGTTCGCCCGAAAGCAGGTTTATGAGTGTCGACTTGCCGGCGCCGTTGGGGCCGATGATCGCATGTAATTCGCCGGGGCGAACTTCCAAAGTTACGTTTCCAACGGCGGCCAGGCCGCCGAAGTGCTTGGTGAGGTTGCGAACCTGTAAAATCGTTTCAGTCATCGGCGTTCTCTGCGTTCAATTCGCCGCCGCGGCGGCGCCAGGCGACATCGATCAGTCCGCCGATGCCGTGCGGTAGCGCAAGTACGATGAGGACGATCAAGCCGCCCATGAACAATTGCCAGTGCTTGGCATAGACGCCGAAGAGCGCCGACGAAGAAAATAATTCCTGCAACAAGACATACGCCGCCGCGCCGATGACCGCGCCGTGAAGCCGGCCCATGCCGCCCAAGATCACCATCATCAGCACGGTGCCGGATTGGTGCCAGGCCAAGATCTCCGGATTGACGAAGCCGAACTGGCAGGCGGCGAGATAACCGGCGAGACCGGCGAGGGCGCCGGCGAGGGTGAATGCGCCGAGCTTGTACGAGAAGACCGGAAATCCGATGGCGCGCATGCGCTGCTCGTTAACGCGGATACCGGCGAGCGCGCGACCGAGGGGGGCGTGCAAAACCTTATTCAAAATCCAATAGGCGGCGATCAAAGCGATCAGCGCCAAATAGAAAAACTGCGCCGGACTTTCGAGATCGATGGGCTTAAAGCCGGCAACGGTCAATTCTGGCCGGACATTGATGTAGATGCCATCGGAGCCGCCGCCCAGTTTGGTGTCGTGGAAGATCGCGTAGAGCATTTGTGCAAAGGCGAGGGTGACCATGATGAAATAGATGCCCGCGGTGCGCACGACCAAGAAGCCAATGACGAGAGCGGCGCAAGCGGCGGCGGTCATGGCTGCGGGAAGAGTGAGCCAGAAACTGGCCGCTTCATATTTCGGTGTGATCAGTGCTAGCGCATAAGCCGCCACGCCGAAGTAGGCGGAGTGGCCGAAGCTAACCAATCCGGTATGGCCGATAAGCAGATCGAGACTCAAGGCGAAGATCGCCATGATCATGATTTTGGCGCCAAGTTGGAGATAATAAGTCGTCGCGCCCAGCGGCACCAAGGCGAACAGCAGCACGACGCTTAACAAAAACCAGCGCGGTAGTGAGCTATGGGTCACAGGAGTTTACGATCGGTTGGCCAGCCCCTGGGGCCGCCACAGGAGAATCGCCGCCATCAAAAGATAAACGGCGACGCCGGAATATTCCGGCGCCAGCACTTTGCCAAGGGTATCGGCGAGGCCGATGAGGAGCGAGGCGATCAGGGCGCCGTTGATCGAGCCGATGCCGCCGATGACCACGACGACGAAGCAGAGGATCAGAACCTGATTGCCCATGGCCGGCGCGACCGACGTGATCGGCGCGGCGATAGCGCCTGCGAACGCTGCCAGCGCCATGCCGCAGGCGAAAACCAGAGCAAAGAGCAGCGGAATGTTGACGCCCAGCGCCGCGGCCATCTCCCGATTGCTATTACCGGCGCGGATCATCATGCCGGCACGGGTTTTGTGAATGACGAAAAACAGGATGGCGGCGATGGCTAAACAAACCGCCGTGACAAAGAGCCGGTAGACGGGATAGGCGAGGATGTCGGTTAACGCAATAGAATAGTTCAGAATTTCCGGCACCGCGACGCCGTGAACCTCATCGCCAAAAACAATGCTGCGCAGCTCTTCAAACATCAGGATCAAACCGAAGGTGAGCAACACTTGATAGAGGTGGTCGCGAGAATAAAGCCGGCGGATGATGGTCGTTTCAAGGAGCAGGCCGATGGCGAACACGATAGTAACGCCGATGGGAATGGCGAGCCATAGACTGCCGGTCATTTTCGCCAGCCAATAGGTCAGGTAGGCGCCGACCATGTAGAAACTGCCATGGGCGAGATTGATCACGCCCATGATGCCGAAGATGAGGGTCAGGCCGCTAGATAGAAGGAAGAGCAGAAGACCGTACTGGACTGCGTTTAGTAACTGAATCAAATAGAACATCGGCGAAGATTTAGTTCCAGTAGTTCCACAGGTTCCAATCGTTCCAGACGGATTATATGCGTTCTGCGTTGACTGAGTGGAACTTCTGGAACAAGTGGAACTATATCGGAACGCGGCGGCGAAGCCGCCGCTAGAGTTTACATCCCCGCGCTGGGTCGGCCAGCGCCTTATGGGCTATGCTGACGAGGCGATTTTCTTTGCCGACAACTTTGCGCAGGTAGATGTCCTGGATCGGATTGTGCGCTTTCGACATGGTCCATGGGCCGCGTGGACTATCGATCTTGGCTTTTTCCATTGCTGCGATCATTTCCTTGCGTTTGGTAAAATCGCCTTTCACAGCGTCGAGGCCGGTGGTGAGGAGCAGTGCCGCGTCATAACCTTGGACCGCGTAGACATCGGGTTCGCTAGTAAATGCTTTAGTGTAGGCGGCCCGGAACTCTTTATCACGTTTGCTGTTCAAACCGTCGGCGTAGTGCAAAGTCGTCTCCAGGCCTTGCCCAGAGTCTTGGATCGCGTCCAAGATGCCGTCGGTCAGGAATCCCGAGCCATAGAGCGGAATAGTTTTCCGTAAACCTGCGGCAGCATAATCCCTGACGAATTTGGCAGCACCGGCACCGGCAAAGAATACGAACACGGCGTCGGGTTTGAGCGAGGCTATCTCTGTCAGCAACGCTTGAAATTCAGCATTCGGGAACGGTATCCATAGCCCGCGCACGGACTTGCCGCCGGCTTTGATGAATCCTTCGGTGAAGCCGGCAACCGCTTCTTCGCCGGCGCCGTATTTCCACGCCAGCGAAACGACGTTGCGAATGCCGCGATCGGCGAGCACTTTGCCCATTGGATAGGACGGCTGCCAGTTGGAAAACGACGTGCGAAAAATATTCGACGCGCACAGCGCGCCGGTGGCAGCGTCGAGGCCGGCGTTGGGGATGATCATCAGCGTGTTGGTTTCTTTGGCTATCTTAACCATTCCCATCTGCACGCCGCTATGCACGGTGCCGACGAGCACGTCAACCTTGTCGCGCTGGACTAGCTTGTTGGTGTTCTCAGGCGCCTTGGATGGTTCGGCTTCGTCGTCGACGGTGAAGAATTCCAATTCCCGTCCGCCGAGTTTACCGCTACGTTCGGTCACCGCCAGTTTGAAGCCGTTGGTGATCGCGGTGCCGAGCTGCGCATAGGTCCCGGAGTAGGGCAGCATCAGGCCGACGCGGATCCGTTGCGCCTGGGCGATGGCGAACGACCATGGCAACAACGTAGTCGCGATGAGCAGGCTGGTCTGAGTCAGGAATTTACGACGCGTAAGTTTCATTGTTTCCTCCGCAGAGCTGTTCTTTTTGTGCCACAAACGGGATGGATTTCAAGCGCGTAGCTTGAAGCGTTGAATTTTTCCCGTAGCCGTCTTGGGTAATTCGGCGACGAATTCAATCCAGCGGGGATATTTGTACGGCGCCAGTTGGCCTTTGACATGTTGTTGCAGCGCAGTGGCGAGATCCTCGCTTTGCGGGGTGTTTGGCCGAAGCACCACGAAGGCTTTCGGTTTGATCAGGCCGTTGTCATCGGCATGGCCGACCACGGCGGCTTCGAGCACGGCGGCGTGGGAACACAGCGCCGATTCCACCTCGAAAGGCGAAACCCAGATACCGCTGACTTTGAGCATGTCGTCGGCGCGGCCGCCGTAGGTGAAGTAGCCGTCTTCGCTCTCGATATACTTGTCGCCGCTTTTGGTCCATGGGCCGATAAATGTATTGCGGCTTTTTTCCCGGTTGTTCCAGTAACAGGCGGCGCTCGTCGGGCCATTGACATGCAACTCGCCGAGATCGCCTTTTGCTACAGCTTTTCCTTCCTCGTCGAGTAAACGGATTTGGTAGCCTGGCACGGGAGTGCCGGAAGTGCCGTAGCGGTTGGCGTCCGGGCGGTTCGATAGAAAAATATGCAGCATCTCCGTCGAACCCAAGCCGTCGAGGATATCGACGCCGAAGTGTTCGAACCAGCGCCGGCCGACATCAGGCGGCAGCGCTTCCCCGGCGGAGGTGCAGCGGCGCAAATTCGATTCATCGCGCTTGGGCAGTTCGCCGCTGGCGAGCAGCGCGCTGTAAAGCGTCGGTACACCGTAAAAAATCGTCGGGCGGTATTCTTGCAATATGCGGCAGACCGACTGCGGCGTCGGCCGTTCGCTTAAAAGAATTGTCGTCGCGCCAACGGAGAGCGGAAAGCTCAATGCGTTGCCGAGGCCGTAGGCGAAAAACAATTTGGCAGCGGAGAAGACCACATCGCTTTCTTGAATGCCGAGAATCGGTTGGGCGTAGAGCTCGGCGGTTTTGCTCATGCTCGACTGTACGTGGACGGTGCCCTTCGGTGTTCCCGTCGATCCGGATGAGTAGAGCCAAAAGCAGGGATCGTCGCTGCGGGTGGGGGCGGCGGTAAATTCGCTCGAGGCTCGGGCCAATTGATTCGGTCAACGATGGATACTTGGACTCATTGGCGCCGGATACGACGACCTGTTTGACAGACGGCTGATTGCCCAAGATCGGCTCGAAGACTGGCAAGAGCGGCGCCGAAACGATCAATGCTTGGGCCCGGCTGTCGCGCAGCATGAAGTCGAAGTCGTTGCTCGTCAGTAAAGTATTGACCGCGACGGGAATAAGGCCGGCTTTGATGGCACCGAGAAAAACTACCGGAAAGTCGATGGTGTCGAGGAGCGCTACCATGACGCGGCATTCCATCGGTAGGCCGAGATCGGTCAACGCGTTGGCGGCGCGATTCACCCGTTGCGCCAGCTCGGCAAAGCTGTAACTGCCGTGTTCGTCGATATAGGCGATCTTATCCGGTCGTGCCGCTAAGTTGCGATCGATCAGATCGACCGCAGCGTTGTATGGCTGTAGAGATGTCGGTTGTCCGTCCATGGCTTCGATTTGACGGTAGATTATTACTACAGTTGCCGGTATGCCGGCAACTTGCGATTGCGCCAGCGACTACTTGAGATAACCGCGATCGCGATAGAAGCGCTTGGCCCCAGGGTGGAGCGGGACATCGTAGGGCGCTTCGTTGTCATTGCGGCAAAGCTGCGCGATGTCGAGTTTCTTAAAATTATCTGTGGGGATCGCCTCCTTGCGAAGCTCGATCGCTTCGCAGAGCGCGTAGGCAACTTCGTTGGGCAGTTCGGCGTGCACGATCATCGGCCAGCCGCTGAAGTCGACGGTTGGAACCTCACCCGGCATGCCGCGAAAGCCACAACGGGACATGGCACTGGAGCGGTAGCCCAGAGATTTTAATTGTTTGAGCACGGCGCCATCGATGGGCAGATAGCGGAACCCATTGTCGATGGCAGTTTGACCCCAGCTCTTTATCCCTTCGTCGAACACCGCGTCGATCGAACCATCCTCGATGGCGGCGCGCCGGCTGGGATCGCTTGGCCGCGGCACCGAATGAATCTTGCCGCCCCATTTCTTAATGTCGGCGAGGGTGAAGCCGGCGGCTTTCAAGGTCGCCGACACCGTGAACATGGTAGCGCTGCCGGTGAGATCGCTTTTGGGCAGATAACCAGTGGACACGCGCAGCGGAACTCGTTGCTGTTTGATTTGCTCCAGAGACGTGATGCCGGTGGATTTACGGACGGCGAAGCCCATGACATCGAAGGAAGGGAAGGTGGCGATGGTTTTGAGCGGCAGCCGCTTTTTGAACGGCCCCTTGCCTCGGTAGGCCATGGTCAGCATCGCCGACGGATTGACCCAGGCTAGTGAGTATTTGCCTTCGGCGACGGCGATGATCTCAGTCAAACTGCCGGTGGCGAATGAAACCGGGACGTCATCGGTGGGATCGGTTGATCTTACACCCAGGGAAAGGCGAAACACTCGACCGACGCGGGTGTCGGTTTGCAAAACGCCCTCGGCGGCGCGGCGTGTTTCGTGGGATAAGGAACTGTCGTAAAGCCCCGCCGCGATTTCCAGTAACCCTTTAGCCCGCTGAATCCCGGAGTTGTAGCGCTTGATCGCCATGTCTCGATGGACCTCCACAAGAAATTCGCTTTACCTTAATCGCGATCGTTTGGAGACACAACCGGATAATGGTTGCAGCAACAGTGCGAGGCAGAATCGGAAACGTACAGGCAAAGGGTGCAAGGAGCTTAAGCGCGGAAGTCTGCCGGCGGCCCAAGGTGGTGAGTGGTAGGAGCCTGGCCGCAGTCATCGCTGCGGCCAGGCTTAGGGATTGGGAACGGGGGCGTTGTTAGCGGCTACTTAGACTCAACTTTATTTCCCGCGGCGGGCGGCGGCGAGTCTGGCGCGGTCGTTGGCGAGCTCCTCGCGGGTCTTGCGCATACTCGCTTGGTCGTCGCGGATTTCCTGACGGTCCTTCATGATCTCGTCTTTGCTGGCGCCGCTGCGGATATCGCGGCGCAGCTCAGCCCGATCATTTTTCAACTCCGTCTGTTGATTGCGCAGCTGGTCGCGGCCGTCGCTAATCTCTTTTCGTGCGTTGTCGATAGCTTGGTAATCTTTGCCGGTCGCTGGCTTGTACTGGCGGCCGCGGTCGTCAAGCCGGGCAACCTCTCGGCCGTGGCGGTGCGGCGGAACCGGCGCGGGTCTGCGCGAATAATGGAAATGGCGTGGAGAGCGGTCATGGTGGTGCCAGTAGCCGTCCGAGGTGCGGCTGCTAATCCTATGGGCGTGATGCCGCTCATGCTGGGCATCGGCATAGCGGTCGTGGTGATGTTCGCGCTTACCATCGGCGGCTCGGTGGTGGCGCCGATCATGTTTGTCCCAACCCTTGTGTTTGCCATGGTTGTCCTTGTCGTGATGCTGATCGTGTTTGTCCCAACCTTTATGTTTACCAGGATGATCCTTGAAAACCGGATGTGAATCCTTATCTGCGCTGGCTATTCGCTCGGTACCGGGGGTGAATATCAAGGCCGCGCCGAGGGATAATAGGGTGAAAAGTTTCGCTGTTTTCATAGTCCGTGCTCCTAGGTTAAGTTAGTTTTTTATCGCGCTCTGGATCAATACTCGGCTCTCGATGGCCGTAGAATCTGTTGATTGTTGCGGTCGATGGTGCGCTGGTTTTGTTGGATGGTCTGCTGATTGGATTCGTACTGCTGGGCTTGCTCTTTGCCCTGCATGTAGTCGCCAACCAGGGCTCCACCGGCCAGCCCCACACCGGCGCCGATGGCCGCGCCCGCACCCGGACGCCCCATGGCTGAACCGATCAAGGCGCCGCCCGCGGCACCGCCGAGAGCGCCGATGCCCGCGCCTTTTTCTCGGGTCGTTAATTGGCCGCCGGCGCATCCCGTCGTATTCACTGCCGCCACGATCAACGTTGCCATGGCGAATTTTTTTAGCTTGTTCATTTTGCCTCCAGTATCCTTTGCTCCGTCAGGTCGCAGGGTAATTGAGCAACCGACATGCCAGCGAGCCCGGCGGGCTAAGTGCTTGATATCTCCACGCCCCTGCGGCCGGAACGGAATTCCGGCCTGTAATAATTACGGTAGCCGGGGAAAATATTCGCGGGCGGAGCGGTCAATCGTCGAACGTCATTAAAGGTAGTTTCGGTAAGCCCATGAATTCCTCGGTCATGTCTTGAAAGTTCAATCAGCGTCGTTGTAAAGCTCGGTCAAGCGATACCTTGAAATCGCGATCGTTTGGCTGGGAGGTAACATGGCCGTTCGACGCCGCGTGACGATCATTCTCTTTTGCGCCGTTTGGGCTTTTGATATTGGGCTGGCGCAGGAGCGGCCGAAAATTTATCTCGGCGCCACGAGCAAGACTCTAGGCTACAGCCCGCTCTGGGTAGCGGCGAAAAAAGGGTTTTTCGAGCAGCAAGGTTTGGACGTGCAGCTCGTCCTCCTGCGCGGCGTGCCGATGACCGTGCAAGCGCTGGCGGCCAACTCGCTGCACTTCGGCTCCGGCGGGCCGGAGCCTTACATCGAGGCCTCGGAGCGCGGTCTCGACTTCATCGTCATTGGCGGCATCATCAACGGTATCGCGCAGTTCTTGGTTGCGGGCAAGAATTACAAAACCTACGAAGATCTGCGCGGTGCGACCTTCGGCACGTCATCGCTGACCGGCGGCATCGTCACGGCCATGCGCGAAGCTCTCAAACTCAAAGGGTTGGAATATCCGCGCGACTACAAACTGTTGATCATCGCCGGTGGTTCGTCGGCCAATCTCGCCGCGCTGCAGGCGGGACAGATCGCCGCGACGACGATGGCCGCGCCGCTGAACTACGCCGCTCAAGAGGCCGGGTTCAATATCCTCGGCAAGCTAAGCGACGGCATCCCGCATTTTCAGACCAATGCATTTGTCGTGCGCCGCGCTTGGGCGGAAAAGAATCGTCCGACTACGGTACGCTTCATGAAAGCCCATGTGCTGGCGATGCGCTGGTTGTTCGAGAACAAGGACGCCGCCGTGGAGTTTCTGTCCCAGGAGATGAAACTAAAACCGCTCCATGCTCGGCTCGGTTGGGAGTTCTATACGCAAAATCGCCACTGGCCGCCGGATGGCGACGTTACCATGGAAGGGATGAAGAACAACATTCGCATTTATGCCGAGCTAACTGGTCTAAAAGGCCCGCTGCCGGACCCCGTCAAGTATGTCGATCGCAGTTATCTTGCAGAGGCACTCAAGGAGATCGACCGGCGCTAGCATTTCAGATGAAGAGAGATTTCCCGCGGCGCTCGAAATGACGGGTTGCTAGGGATTGTCATTCCGAACATCGTGCACAGTGTCATCGCTCTAACTCCAACGCGTCGGCGGTTTTGTTGAACTTCGATCCGTCGGGTGTTAGTTCTGGCGCTGCGCCAAAAATAGCTTTACCGAGGTCATTCGATGTCTGATTTTGTGTTATTCGAGCAAAAAGGTCATGTGGCGATTGTCACGATCAATCGGCCGGACCGGATGAATGCGTTGGGCCATGAGGTGCGCACCGGATTGGTCGACGCGTTTCTCAAGATTCGCACCGAACCTTCCATCAAGGTCGCGGTCATTACCGGCGCCGGCGATAAGGCGTTCTCAGCGGGCGCCGATCTGAAAGAGCACAACGAGATTTTCCAAAAGAAATCCCATCGCGTCGGGCCGGACTACGGCGCTTTGGATGAGCCGCCGCACTCGAGCCAACTGGCCATCGAAACCTATAAGCCGCTCATCGCAGCGGTGAACGGCTATGCGCTGGCCGGCGGCTGCGAGCTGACGCTCGCCTGCGACATCCGCATCGCCTCGGAAAATGCCCGCTTCGGTTTGCCCGAAGCCAAGCGCGGCCGCGGCGCCAACTTTGCCACGGTGATGCTGCAATATCTGATTCCGCGCGGCATCGCCATGGAAATGCTTTTTACCGGCGAACAGATTTCCGCTCAAGACGCGCTTCGATTCGGTCTGGTTAACCGTGTGGTGCCGTTGCCTGAGCTATTGCCGGCCGCAGTGGCGTTAGCGGAAAAGATCGCCGAAAACGCGCCGGTGTCGCTGCGCCGGATTAAAGAGCTGTCGGTGAAGTCGATCGGCTCGCCGTTGCTGTTCGCTTTGAAGATGGCGCCGGGGCCAAGTCCCTATGAAAGCCAGGATGCGCGGGAAGGCGCCAAGGCGTTCGCCGAGAAACGCTCGGCGAAATACAAAGGCGACTGAGAATGTTGGCGTTCCAGCTCTTGTGTTTTGACTAAGCGGTAATGAGATCGCTAGGACCACCACGAAGCGCACGAAGGACACGAAGGGTTCGGACGCGGGCGCAGCATTCTGCGTCCCTACAAGGAGAGAAACATGAGTAATTATCCCAAAGTTATCTTGACCGAAGAAGGCATGCGCGATGGTTTGCAAATCGAGCGTGCCGATATTCCGGTGGCCGGGAAGATTCGTTTGCTCGACATGTTGTCGGAGACCGGGCTGAAAGACATTGCGGTCGGTTCGTTTGTCAGTCCGCGCTGGGTGCCGCAGATGGCGTGCATCGATGAGTTAGTTAAAGGATTTCATCCCAAGGCGGGTGTGAGCTATACCGCCACGGCGCTCAATGACATGGGGCGGGAGCGGCTGCGCCAATATATCCCGCCGCTCAACGATCTGAAGTACCAGGCGCAGACGGCGGTCTATCTATGCGATGTGTTTGCCCAGCGCAACATCAACCGGACCATCGCCCAGCAAATGGCGCGTTGGCCCAAAGTCATCGACGAAGCCAAGGCGAAAGGTGCCAAGGAAGCGGGCATCAGCGTCAGCGCTGCCTGGGGCTCCAACTGGACCGGCCAGGTGTCCCAGGAAGACCGCATAAAGATGCTCGAGCGCCAACATCAACTTTGGGATGAAGCGGGGATTGCCGTCACCAAGATCGGCATCTCCGATCCGATGGGCTGGAATATGCCGGATCAAGTGGAGCGCCAGCTCGAAGCGATCAAAAAACGCTGGCCGGCGATCAAGAGTTTTAATTTACACCTGCATAACACCCGCGGCATGGCGCTGACGTCTTCATACGTCGCTATGCGCAGTCTGGATGGCACAGATACGCTGCGCTTGCAGCCGGCCATCGGCGGCATGGGCGGCTGTCCGTTCTGTGGCAATGGCCAGTCGGCGGGCCTGGCGCCGACTGAAGACTTGATTCACATGATGGACGGCATGGGCATCGACACCGGCGTCGACTTGGAAAAACTGATCGAAGCGGTGTGGGTCGCGGAAGATTTGGTCGGTCATCCGCTCTGGGGCCATGTGTCGAAAGGCGGACCGCGCCCGAGCGGCAAGAAACTTTATTCGATGGACATGCCGTTCGTCGAAACTCTCGGCCATGCCCGCCATTTCATCAAGGGCGCCGCAGCGTACCAAGGCGCGCCGTCGCCGTGGAAAGAAGTTATCAAGAGCCCGCAGCGACCGGAGGCCGTGAACGGCGATGTGCCGAAGGCTGAGGGCGAGCAAAGCGCGGGCGCTGGTTGCCGTCATAAATTCCTTTTCACCACGAAGGTCACGAAAGACACGAAGGTATCGGAGAATTAATATTCCGAACTTCGTGCTCTTCGTGTCCTTCGTGGTGAGTCGGTATTTTCCAAGTCATCTTGATTGATTCACCGGAGGAAGTTTCGTGTCCGATCCACGTATTGGTTTGTTTTTCGATCCTAAATCCGTCGCCGTCATCGGCGCGTCGGCAGATCTTGCCAAGGCGTCAGGATTGCCGCTGCGTAATATCGTCAACTCGAAGTTCACCGGCAAAATCTATCCGGTCAATCTGCGCGCCGCCGAAATCGGCGGCGTGAAGTGTTATCCGACCGTGACTGATTTGCCGGAAGCTCCCGATGTCGCGATCCTGATGATCGATGCTAAGTTGACGGCGGAGATTCTCGAAGAGTGCGGCCGGAAGGGCGTGAAGACCGCGATCATCGGTTCCGCCGGCTTCAGCGAAGCCGGACCGGAAGGTCAAGCGCGCCAGGACGAAGTCAGTGCCATCGCCAAACGCTATAACATCCGTGTGTGCGGCCCCAACTGCCATGGCACCTTTAACGTTTATAAAAATATTCCCTGCGGCTACGATCACGCCTTCGCGCTGCCGATCAAGCCGGGACCGGTGGCGATCGCGTCTCATAGCGGCGCGTTGTTAGGGGTGATCGGCCATCGCGCGGTGCAGGCCAACCAGGGTTTCAGTTATATGGTGAGCAACGGCAACGAGATGGATGTCGATCTCTGCGACTTCACCGAATTTTTTCTCGAAGACGATAATACCCGAGTCGTCGCCGTGCTGATGGAAGGGCTCAAGAACGGCAGGCGCTTTCTCGATCTGGCCGAGCGCGCCCATGAACTCGGCAAGAAAATCGTCGTGCTCAAAGTCGGCAAGTCCGAGCGCGGCGCGTTGACCACCATGGCGCATACCGCGCGCATGGCCGGCGCCGGCGAGGTCTACGAAGCGGCGTTTCGCCAGTACGGCGTTATTGCCACCGACACCGTCGAGACTTTTCTCGGCAGCGCGCAATTGGCGGCGCACCAGCCGGTGCCGCGCGCCGGGCGCCTGGTGGTGATGACTTCCAGCGGCGCGGGCGCCAGTTTGATGGCCGACAAGGCGAGCGAGTACGGCATCGAGTTGGCCGACATTTCCGCGCAAGCCCAAGCGCGCATTCCCCAACGGCGCACGGCGATCTTGACCAATCCCTTCGATACCGCCGGCACCTCCCGCGCGCCGGGATTTCTCCAGGCGGCGTGCGAGGCTTTTGCCGAAGACCCGGCCAACGATTGCATGCTCATGTACATGGGACCGCTGGCGGTGCGCCACGAATATGGCCGGCAGTTCGCCGCCGCCGCGGAAAAATTTGGCAAGACCGCGGCGGCGATTATCAACCTCTCCGAAACCGATATGCGTGATATCTTTCAAGAGAAGCATATCCCGGTGTACGACGCGGCCACCGATGCCTGTTTCAAGATGCTGCGCGGCTATATCGACTACGGGCAGTTTCTCGAACGCCGCAAAGCCGCGCCAAGACCGCCGGTGATGTCGCTGGCGTCGGTAGCGCCGCGTGGGGGCGCCGAGACGATTCTGCGAAGCGCACCAGGGACAGGGAATGCTGCCGCACGAAGCGACCGTGGCGCTACTGGGCCAATACGGCTTCCAATGTGCGGCGTCCTTTGCCGTCGAGACCAAAAGGGAGGCCAAAGCGGCGGTGCTGAAACTCGGCTATCCGGTAATTTTAAAGGGTATGGTGGCCAACGTGGCGCACCGCAGTGAGGCCGGGCTCGTCAGCCGGAAGATTGCCAACGATGGCGAGTTGGAACGAGAGTTCGCTGCCCTTGCCGGCAAAGCGAATGCCGCAGACCGTGGAAAAATTCATCGAGCATGACCTTGAAGTGATTCTCGGCGTGAAGTACGACGCGACCTTCGGCCCGGTGCTGCTCTGCGGCCTCGGCGGGATATTTACCGAAGTCTTGAAGGACTTTGCGCTGCGCTTGGCACCGCTATCTAAAACCGATGTCGCGGATATGTTGTCATCGTTAAGGGCGTTTCCAGTTCTGAACAAGACACCCGTGACTATCGATCGGCTCAGCGACGCGCTGTTGCGCTTGTCCGATCTAGCGGTAGAACTGAACGGCAAGATTCAGGCGGTGGATATCAATCCGATCGCTTTGGGCGCCGAGCTGTCCGGAGCGATAGTGTTGGATGCCAAAGTACATATCTAACTTCATGGTGGAAGGACTGTGAAAATGAAAGCAGGGATTATTCTCGCGGGTTGCGTCCTTGGCTCGATGTTAAGCGTCGTGCGAGTGACGGCTCAGAGCGATGGTGATTTCAAGGGCAAGACCATTCGCCTTATCATCGGCACCAGCAGCGGCGGCGGTGTCGATCTCTATGCCCGGCTGGTGGCGCAGTTCCTCGGCAAGCACTTGCCCGGCGAGCCGGTGCTTATCGCGCAGAACATGCCGGGGGCTAGTTCTGTGGTGGCGGCGAACTATCTCTTCTCGGTCGCCAAACCCGATGGCTTGACGCTCGGCGCTTTGCAAGGTGGCGCGTTTTTCGATCAAGTGCTGGGCCACAACACGGTGAAGTTCGACTGGGCGAAGTTTACCTGGATCGGTTCGCCGGAACGGCTCGAAGCGCAGCTTTACATGCGCGCCGACAGCCCGTACAAGACCCTCGAAGATATCCGGCGCGCCGCTGAGCCGCCGCGTTGCGGCGGCGCGGGCACTGGCGCCACCGGCTACTTCGTGCCGAAAATATTGGAAGAAACTCTCGGCCTCAAATTCAAAACCGTGACCGGTTACCAGAGCGGCGGCGAAATCGATATCGCCGTGGAGCGCGGCGAACTGCACTGCCGCGCCTTCGACATCGGCAGCTTCGTTGGCCGCGAGCCTACGCGCACATGGTTTAAAAATGGTTATGTGAAGAGTCTGCTTCAGACCGGCATGAAACGCGACTCCCGCTTAGGCGATGTGCCGACGCTCTACGAATTGATGGACAAGCAGAAAACTCCAGACGCGCTACGGCGAATGGCGACTGTTGTCTTGTCCTCCGGCGGATTCGGCCGGCCGATGGTGGCGCCGCCGGGAATGTCCGCCGACCTAGCGCGGACGATTCGCGACGGCTACGCCAAGATGCTCAAAGACCCGGAGTTTATCGCCGAGGTAAAGAAGCGGCGCTACGATTTGGAACCGGTAACCTGGGAGGAGATGCAGAGCCTCGCCAAAGAAGTGACCAGCCAGCCGCCGGATGTTGTCGAGCGGGTGAAGCGAATCTTGGAGAATTAATATCGTTAAGAAGGTTCGATTCCACCACGAAGGTCACGAAGGAGAGAAAGGTTTCGCAGGATCTACGTTCCGAACTTCGTGATCTTCGTGTCCTTCGCGGTGAATATTGTCTTCGTGCTAACCTTTATGCGCGCGGATGATATTCTGCCCTAAGCGCCAGCGCAGGACTTCGTTGGCGCCCTCGGTGATGCGCGTGCTGCGGATCTGCCGATACCACCATTCGAGTGGCAGCTCTTTCATCAATCCCAAGCCGCCGTGGACCTGAATCGAGCGGTCGACCACACGGCTGGCCATTTCCGTCGCCATGACTTTAACCATGTAGGAAAGATCGCGGACGTCCTCGCCGCGGTCGACGCGCCAGGCGCATTCGTAGACCATGTTGCGCACCGAGTGAATCTCCATCGCTGAGTCGGCGATCATGAATTGAATCGCTTGGCGCTCCGACAGCGGCTTGCCGAAGGTGGTGCGCACTTTTGAATACTCGATCATCATATCGAGGGCGCGCGAGGCGATGCCCACCGGGCGGGCGCCATGGCCGCGGATGCGTCCTTCGCCGATCCATTTTTGCGCGATGGAAAAACCGCCGCCGATTTCGCCAATGACATTATTCGCCGGTACGCGCACGTTTTCGAAATACAATTGCCAAGGCGCTTCACCCATCATCGCCGGCCACTGGCGCTCAAGATTGACGCCGGGGCTCTTCAAATCCACCGCAAAGCAGCTGATGCCGCCGCGCGCTTTCTTCTCCGGGTCGGTCACCGCCATGAGTTGGACGTAGTCGGCGCGTCCGGCCGCGGTGATGAAACGCTTGGTGCCGTTGATGATAAAATCGTCGCCGTCGCGCACGGCGCGGGTGCGCATGTTGGCCGGGTCGCTGCCGGCGTCCGGTTCGGTCTGGGCGAAGCAGAACTTCATCTCACCGCGCAGCACCGGTTTGAGAAACCGTTCCTTCTGCTCATCACTGCAATAAAACAGCACCGGCCGCACTTCCGGTCCGAACAGCTCGAGACTGCGAAAGGGGAGCGACGCGGCGCGGGCTATTTCTTCGTGAATAATGCAGCGCGGGAAGAGGCCAAGGCCGGCGCCGCCGTATTCCGCCGGCACGTCGAGCATCCATAAGCCCATCGCTTGGGTTTTTTCTTGCAGTGGTTTGAGCAAGTGATCCGGCATCGGCCCTTCGCTGTCGTGGCGGTACTCGCGCTCCAGCGGGATCAGCTCTTTGTCGACGAAGCGGCGCACGGTGTTGCGCAGGATTTGAATTTCTTCGGGTAGGTTGAAGTCCATGGTGGATCCCTTTGATGTTCGCTAGTCGCTGGAGACGATCTTGTTCGATAGCGCGCCAATCTTCGACGACGACACTTCGACGAGGTCGCCGACTTTCAAAAATAGATCGAGTGGCCGTTTGCCGTCCGGGCTGCGGCGCGACTTGTCCGCCGCTGTACCCGCCGATGTGCCGCCGGCGATGACATCGCCGGGCACGAAGGTAAAGTCTTGCGACAAGTATTCCAACACTTCGCCGAAGTCCCAAATCATTTCACTGGTGCTATAGCTCTGGCGCACCACGCCATTGACGCGCGTCTCAACGTCGACCTCTTGTTGGCCGGTTTCGCCGACGACGATGCAGGGTCCCATGGACGCGGCGCCGTCGAAATTCTTTGCCAAATTATAGCTAACGGCTCTATCGGTGCCGCCGCCGTCGCGGATCGACCAGTCGTGGAACAACGTGACTCCCCAGACATAGTCGTTCACTTTATTAGCCGGAATATTTTTGCCGCGTTTGCCGATGACGATCGCGACTTCGCCTTCATAATCGAAATAGGTGACCCGTTTGGGAAATGGAATCGTTCCCCCGGGCCCGGCGACTTCGGCGGGCACTTTCCAGAATCCCCATTGGCCGGCCTTCTTGGCTTCCGCCGCGACTTCCTCGACGGTGATGTCAGTTTTGCCCAAGCGGTTCGCCCACATGCCGAGCAGATGCTTGGCGTAGTTGCCGCCGACACAGGCGACACGCCGTTCCGGCCAGGGCGCGTGAAGCTGGACCTGGTCCAGGGCGTGAACAATGCCGTCGCCGGGACTGGATTTCCCATGTTTATCGATGGCTAGAGTTGCGCCATCGAGGGCAGGCTTGCCGGCTTCGATGAAGTTTAACAAGCGCGCCGGCAGCTGCGCCGCTGCGCGGTTGAGATCGATGACGCGATCGCCGGCCAACGCGCCGATGCGCCGCTCCGGGCCATAGACAACAATTTTCATGGTTTCCTCCGCAGTGTTCTGGTGAATGATTGCGTAACATCGCCATAAGCTTGCGGTCAAGTCCTGGGCGGTTTTTCCGTGCCGGGTCGATGTTCCACCAAATGTTTCACTACGGCATGGCCGTCTGGAAGTTGCTACGGCACCGCTGTAGTCGGATAACGCGCTTTTTGATACTGTCGCCCTGCTCAACGAAATCGCTCGATGAGACTGAACGGTCTCAGGAGGTCGTACCTATGGCAACCCCGCGTGTTGTTAGTTGGCTCCTTAGCTTGGCGCTTGGATTCTGGGTTCTGTTTATCCCTGTCGAAGGAAAGGCGGTCGATAAACTCATCGGCTTTCAGTCGGCGCGGACGATGTCCCAGGCGATGCCGTGGATCGCCGAGGAAGTTGGGTTGTTTCGCAAATACGATTTAGACTTCCAACTGGTATATATTTCGTCGGCTCAGCTGGTGACCGCGGCGATTCTCAGCGGTGATGGTCAAGTCGCCATCGGTGGCGGCGAGGCGATCATTCGCGCCGCCGCCCAGGGAGTCACCGACCTGGTTTTTATTGCCAGCGCGAAGAACACTCTGACGCACAGTATCGTCGCCAAGGCGGAAATCAAAAGAGCCGAGGAATTGCGCGGCAAGAAACTCGGCTTGACGCGATTGGGTAGTAATTCGCATTATTTTGTCGTCCAGGCTTTGCGGCGCAACGGCGTCGAACCAGCGGATCTCCACTTTATCCAAACCGGTGGCCAAGTGGAAAATCTTGCGGCGTTGCTCAATGGTGCCGTCGACGCTGCGACGATGACCGGCCCATCAGGTGGGAGCAAAGCGGTCGCTCAGGGATTTCGTTATCTCGTCTACGGACCCGACCTGCAGATACCGTTTGCCGCGGCTACGCTGATCGCGCGCCGTTCGATGTTGAATGCACGAGGCGCGGCCTTCGAGAAATTTGTCAGAGTGACGGCCGAAGCGATGAAACTGATGTTTACCGATAAAGAGTTGACCTATCGGGTCTTGGCCAAGCAACTGCGCATTAACGACCGGAAAGTTTTGGATGCGGCTTACGATGAAGAGATCAAAGTATTGGAGCCGCGCCTGGAATTCAAAAACGAGGCGCTGCAGGCGATTATTGACGAAACCGGTAAGACGGACCCCCGAGCCAGCAAAATCAAAGTCCAAGATCTGATCGATCGCCGCTATCTTGACGGGCTGCAAAAAAGCGGGTTTTTCGACAAACTATGGGCTAAGAAATAGTCGTTCTTGGCAACTACACTTCGGAGAGATCGTTAATGACAATTTCAGGAGTTCGTTTCGGCCATGTGGCATTTCGGGTGGCGGATTTGGAGCGCTGTGTGAAGTGGTACGCGGATGCCTTCGGCGCCCGTAAAGTATTTCACGGCGAACCGCAGGACGGGCGCCAGGAGTTGATGTTTTTGGAGTTTGCTCCCGGTCAACATCTCGAGATTTTCACCAACGGCACGGAGAAGTTTCAGACCCCGGCAAATGCCATCGGTTATCAGCATTACTGTCTAGTAGTTGACGATATAGACGAAGCGATCCGCCACTTGGCGACTTTGAATGTCCATCCCGAGCGGCCGGTGCGCGAGGGGCGAGCGCACTACCGGATCGCATTTATCGCCGACCCGGACGGCAATGTCATCGAACTCATGGAGATTCGCCCGGAGTCGGCGATTTTTCACAAGTGACGATAATGCGCTCCGCTCGTTGACAACTTTGCCCGCCATCGGATATTCCAATTAGCAGGATATAAGGTTAGCTTAGGTTCACCGAATCAGAGGAGGATATACCCGTGGTCATGCTAGGCACCGACATGAAAATCGCCGAAACCCCGAAAGAGGGGCTCAAGGAATATGTTAAACTCGACCCCTACTCGGAGTGGCTTAAGAAAGAGGGCGTGCGCGTCTACGAAGAGTTCTATTTCCCGAGTATGGCGAAGATCGAATTGGTGCCGTGGGAGCGCAAAGGCGGCAGCGGCGCGGTCGTTCATATCAACAACAATCATATGCCCAACGATTGTCATGTGATTGAAATCAAGCCGGGGGGCAAGTCCGAGCCCGAGCACCATATGTATGAGGCGACAATCTACGTCGTGTCGGGGCGGGGCGCGACGTCGATCTGGCAGGATGAAAAAAAGAAAAGCAGCTTCGAGTGGCAGGCGGGCAGCCTTTTTTCGATCCCGCTCAATTGCTGGTATCAAAACTTCAACGGCAGCGGTCAAGAGCCGACGCGCTACATAGCGGTCACCAACGCGCCGCCGATGATGCGGCTGTACCGCGACAATAATTTCATCTTCAACAATCCCTACATGTTTACCAACCGCTACGCCGGTGAAGAGGACTACTTCAGCGGCAAGGGCAAACTTTTTACCCGTCGCGTATGGGAGTCTAACTTCATTGCCAACGCGCCCGGACATGGCGCTCTACGGCTGGAAAGAACGCGGCGCCGGCGGCATCAACGCCATGTTGGAAATGGCCGACAACAACACCAAGAGCCATATCTCCGAGTTTCCCATCGGTACCTATAAGAAAGCGCACCGCCATGGCCCCGGCGCCCATCTGGTATTGCTCAGCGGTACCGGCGGCTATTCACTGATCTGGACCAAGGAAGATCGCTCCGACATGATCAAATGCGACTGGGCGCTGGGCTCCTTGGTCACCGTGCCCAACGACAACTGCTACCACCAGCACTTTAACTCGGGCACGACGCGGGCACGTTACCTGGCCCTCCGTCCCGGCGACATGGGCCTCTACAAGAAAAGCCGCGGCGGCGGCGGTGAGAATGCCGACAAGAGCCTCAAAGAAGGCGGCTGGCAGGTCGAGTACGATGACGAAGATCGCGAGATTCACTCGATCTTCGAAAAGGAACTCAAGGCCCACGGCGCGACCTGCAGGATGAAAGCGTTTATTCCCTGGTGCACCGGCGAAGTTGGGCCGACGAGCGAGCGGGATACTTAGATAATTTCTTCGATTCATGTTCTCGGCGAGCTAAGCCGGTTGGTATCGGCTTAGCTCGCCGATTGATTTGTATAGCTTCTCTCACGACCATCGCCCAACTAGTCCATCGTTCAAAATATTTCGCAAGAGCCCCATCAGGTTACCGGTGTGGTGCTTGGCTCACTAGGATCGATGATGCGTAGGAATGAACAAGCTGGCGGGATCATTACCATACTATTGATCGTGATAGTCGTGCTTTCGGGCTTGACCGCGGGATATCTTTGGCTGTTTCTAAGTTGGAATTTTTCCGTCGGCGAACGCGCCGGCTGGGTGCAGAAGCTGTCGAAAAAAGGCTGGGTTTGCAAAACCTGGGAGGGCGAGTTGTCGATGGTGTCCATGCCAGGCACCACACCGGAGAAATTTATCTTCACGGTGCGCGACGACAGCGTCGCTGACGCCATCAACAAGCTGATCGGCCAGCGGGTATCGCTGCACTACGAAGAGAAAATTGGCCTGCCGACCACTTGCTTCGGTGAGACACGTCATTTTGTCAATAAGGTTAGCCTTGTGGAGCAAATTCCGCTCACGCCGGGCAATCCGACGCCGATTCCGGCCGCACCGCTTGCGAAATAAACTACAGCTGGTCTGTTTGGCTTGCGGCGAACTTCGACGCGACAAAAACACGGTTCAACGTCCTAAGAGTCGCTGCTTATCATTTGGCGAATCTGGACGTTGAACCGTGAACGACCGACGGGTGCTGCTAATTGAGTTGGGTCGCCGGCGAGTCCTTGATCACCGCTGTTTGCGGTTTGCGCCGGTTGGGGTTGCGCAGAATTTGCAGCGACTTTTGTTCGATTTGGCGGATGCGCTCGCGGGTCACGGAAAACTTTTGCCCTAGTTCCTCGAGGGTGTAGTCGCGCTTGAGCTCGATGCCGAAGCGCATGCGCAGCACCGCTTCCTGGCGCGGCGTGAGCACGGACAGCGCCTTGCGAACTTCGGTGCAGAGGGTGCTTTCCAACGCTTGGCTTTCCGGTTGCGGGCCGATGCGATCCTCGACGAAATCGCCGAGCTCATCGCCGTCTTCCCAAACCGGTGTGTGCAATGATACCGGTTCGCCGTGGCTCTGCACCGAGTTGAGCATCTCTTGCACCGAAATTCCCAGTTCTTGCGCCAGTTCTTCGGGCGAGGGTTCTCGGCCGAGCCGGCGTTGCATCTCGCGGGCCGTCTGCATCACCTTGTTGCGCGATTCGACGCGATGCACCGGCACGCGAATGGTGTGGCCGGTGTCGATCAAGCCGCGGGTGATCGCTTGGCGAATCCACCAACTGGCGTAGGTCGAAAAGCGAAAACCGAGCCGGTAGTCGAACTTGTCCACCGCGCGCATTAGGCCGAGATTGCCTTCCTGAATGAGATCGAGAAACGCCAGTCCGCGGTTCATGTATTTCTTGGCAATGCTCACGACCAACCGCAGGTTGGCCTCGGTAAATTCCTTACGGGCGAGCTGCACGGCATGTTCGCCATGCACGAGTTCGCGCCCGAGCCGCTTGATCACCGTAACGTCGCGGCCGACGGATTCCTCGATGGCTTCGATTTCCGCGGCAATGTGGTTTTTTTGCGTTCGGGTGGCCCGCGATTTTTGTTGCTCCAATTCTTCGACTCGGTTAGCGGCGCGCTTGAGCCGGACAATCCAGGCGTCGACGTGGTGCGCCGCGAGATGGAGGTCTTGGATCAACGCGCAGATCTTCGCGGTCAGAGCGGTTTCTTTTTCGCTCAAAGACTCATAGCGTTCCTTGGCAATGCGTTTGTATCCAAGTGCGCGGTGAAGGTCATCTTGGTTCTGGCCCAAACGGCGCAGCTTGGCGACGGATTGCAGAAAAACCTTGGGATCCTGTCCGTTACTGGCTTCTTTGTCGTGATCGTCGGGCTTTTCTAAGACTTCGTTGATTTCCAGCTCGCCGTCGGCAACCTTGCGGCCGAGTTGGATGACATAACGCAGGGCGGAAGGCGCGGAGAACAGCGCTCGCAGAATCTCGTTCTGGCCCGCCTCGATGCGCATGGCCAGTTCAATCTCACGCTCGCGGCTGAGCAGGGGCACTGCGCCAATATCGCGTAGGTACTGCTGTACCGAGCTCATGGCGAAGTCAGACTCCTTAACCTCGGGCTCCGGTTCCGCGCCGGTTTCGTTGATCGAGCTAAAGTTCATTTCCGAATCAGCCGGGGCAAGATCGGAAATTTCCTTCTCTTCGAAGTTCTCATCCATTGGCTTATCGATGTCGAATTCGCTTGCCACAGTGTTCTCCTTGGATAACCCTGAATCGGCCTTGTGAGTTCCGCAGAATCCACGTTTAACTATTCAATGATTATGCATTAGACGCGCCAAGTGGCCGATACGTTCGCAGTGTTGGCGAATTAGTTGTCCCGATTGGTCCCTAACGTTTATGATAGATGCGTTTAAATATCAGTGATATCAATTATTTGCTCTAAAAATTTCACGTATTATATAGTCCGCAAGTTAAGGACGAAAGAGCGCTCTGTCAAGGTTGCGTCTGCTTTCTGAATGGCGCGGATCCCTCGCTAAATCGCCAGATTAGCGAAGCAATAGCCGCACTATGCGCCTTACGGGACGGTTTTACCAGAGATGCGAAAACATCCCCGTGCCCTTGGCGGACGCGGGGATGTTCGCGGCAATTAACCGTGATTTCTACGGTCGCAAATCGCATCGATCAATGCGGGCTTGCCTTGCTTGACCTGCTCGATGGCGCGTTTAAGGGCACCTTTGAGATCGTCGGGGTTTTCGATTGGGCCTTCGGCGTACCAGCCCATGGATTTCGCCAAGCCAGCGAAGTCGGGATCGGGGCCGTAGAGATCCATACCGAGATAGGCACGGTTGGGATCGGTGCCGCGGGTGCGCGCCAAGACCAGCTGATGGTTCCAGTCGTTGTAATAGGCGCGGTTGTTGAACATCACGACTAGCATAGGAATTTTATACTTGGCGGCGACCCAAAGCGCGCCGGCGTCGAACATCAAATCACCGTCCGGTTGTAGGTCGACGACCAGACGGCCGGTGCCTTTATTCGCAAGTGCGACACCAAGCGACAGGCCGATTTGGGTTCCCGTGCCTAGTTCCCGACCGCCATGGCAATAGGGCCGGTCAAAGTTCCATAGCTTCTTGCCCCATGACCCAAGATCGCCGGCGGTGAGCACCCAGTCCTCGCCTTTGATCGCTTCCCATACTTCGCTGGCCAGGCGCGGCACGGTCATCGGTTTTTGATCCCAGTGTTCCTGGGCTTGCTTGGCCCATTTGGCGCGGGTCTCGGCGTGGCGTTTGCCGATCGCTGCGGCGCGCGTGGCGATCTTTTCCCGCAGCCCTGGGGTTTTGGCGATGCGTTCTTTCAAGAGCTTGGTCAGCGCCGGCGCGGCGCTGACGACGTCGGCGATCATACGTTGTTGGGCGTAGTAGGGTCGCGCGTAGTCCATGGACCATTTACTGGTTTCGATATCGGTAAAACCGATATCGATCCAGGTGGCGCCCGCCGGCACTTTACTGACCACCGTGCGGGTCGCGATGTCGCGCACATGGGTCGGCTTTTCGAAGTCGGCGATGTCGAGAGTGAGCACGACATCGACGCCGTCGTAACAGCCATCGAAGTCAGAGGTAAGATTCAACGGATGATCGCTGGGGAAATTCAACCGAGAGCCGACATCCCATACCGATGCGCCGAGAGTTTCAGCGAGTTCGACCACATGGTTCCAGCCATGCGGTGGGCGCGCGGCAAAGTCGGCGATGATGGCAACTCGGGTGGCGCCAGCGAGAGTGTCGGCGGCCTTAGCGAGGGCGATGGGATCGGCCGCCGGCGGCGTGGGCATTTCAACGGCACCGGCCATTGGCATTTCGACATCATGGTCGAGTTCCGCTTCCTGCAGGCCGGCGTCGTAGCACATATAGATCGGTCCCTGGCGCGCGCTCATCATGATCGAATAGGCGCGCGCGAAGGCACCCGGCACACCGTCGACGGTGGATGGCTGATAGTCCCATTTAACGAAGTTACGAATCGCTTCGCCCTGAACGTTGGCAGTGTGAATCCAGTCGATGAACGGCCGGCGCTTGGGTTCGGCAAGCGGCCCGGTGGCGCCCATGATAAACACCGGCGCGCGGTCCAGATAAGCGTAATAGATGCCCATGGGCGCGTGCAGCAGGCCGACCAAGTTGTGCACGATGGCGATCATCGGCTTGCCCTTGGCGCGGGCGTAGCCATGGGCGATCTGGACGGCGATCTTTTCATGCTGGCAGGTCAGCATCGGCGGATCGTTCTCGCCATAGTTGACCAGCGAGTCGTGCAAGCCGCGGTAGCTCGCGCCGGGGTTGAGCGCGATGTACTCGAAATTATACTTCTTGATCATGTCGACGATCACGTCGGACTGCCAACGTTTTTCGGATTTCTTGATTGTTGAATCTGCCATGCAGATATCCTCCTTAAAGAATAAATTCATTAACCACAAAGGGCACAAAGATCACAAAGTAGGCCGGTTTTAAACCGGCCCTAGAAATGTTTTGCGCTCCTCGTGGCTAAATTTCCGAGTCCGAATATTTTTCTATGTGACCTTTGTGCTCTTTGTGGTGAAATCGTTTCTTCTAGGCATTCTCGCCGCGGCGCCAGACGACGGCGTCGACTAGCGCGGGTTTGCCGGCTTTGACTTGCGCGATGGCGCGTTTCAGTGCCGGGCCGACCTCGGCGGGATCTTCGATGACGCCTTCTGAATACCAACCGATGCCCTTGGCGATATGGGCGAAATCGGGGGGCGGTCCTTCGAGGTCCATGCCGATGTAGGCGCGCTGTGGATCGGTGCCGCGTTGGTGCGCCATATGAATTTGATGCGCCCAGTCGTTGTAGTAGGCGCGGTTGTTGTACATCAAGATCAGCATCGGGATGCTGTACTTAATCGGCATCCACAGGGCGCCCAGGTCGAACATCAAATCGCCGTCGGGCTGAACGTCGACGACTAGTTTTCCCGTGCCTTTGTAAGCCAGTGCGGCGCCGATCGACATACCGATCTGCGTGCCAGTGCCCAATTCGCGGCCGAGGTGGCGATAGGGTTTGTCGAAATCCCAAACCTTGTGCACCCATTCTTTTAAAGTATTGGCGGTCAGCACCCAGTCTTCGTCTTTGATCACCTGCCAGGCTTCATGGGCCAGGCGCGCTTCGGTCATGGGCCGCTCGTTCCATTGTTCTTTGACTTGGTCCTGCCACTTTTGCCACTGGCGATCGTGGCGTTCGCCGATGGCTTTCTTGCGCTCGGCGATGCGGCTGGTGAGTGCTTTGTTGCCGTCGATGCGTTTCTTACAGGCCGCGGTGAGCGCCGGAATCGACAACGCGCTGTCGCCCAGCACGCGATGATCCCAGTTGTGATGCTTGTTGTAGTCGGTGGCCCACTTGCTGATTTCGATGTCGGCGAAGCCGATATCGATCCATTTGCAGTCCCCCGTGGTCATCACCTGGATTTCGCGGGTCTGGGTATTCAATTTGTGCGAGCCGCGGGTCCAGTCGACGACGTCGAGAGCGGTGACCAGGTCGACGCCATTGAAAGCGTCGTTGTGGAAACTGACGCTCAGCGGATGTTTGTTGGGAAAGCCCAAACGTTTGTTGATGTCGTAAACCGAGGCGCCGACGGTTTCGGCGAGTTCCACCGTCGATTGATACCCCGTCGGCATGCGCGCGGCGTATTCAGTTAACAGCAACGGATTATTCGCCGCCACCAGCATGTCGGCGGCTTGGTCGATGACCACCTGTTCGGGCGCGACGCGGGACGGTACTTTGATGTGAAAATTCGGCACCGGCACATCTTCGGTCAGCTTGGCTTCCTGCATCGCCGAGTCGTAGACCATGTAGACCGGGCCTTGGGGCTCGCTCATCATGATCGAGTAGGCGCGCGCGAAGGAATCGGGGACGCCGTGAATGCTGCCGGGCTGGTAATCCCATTTAGTAAATCCGCGCACGACATCGCCCTGGGCGAAGGCGGTGTGAATCCAATCGATGAACGGCCGGCGCAGCTTCTCGTCCATGGGACCGGTGGCGCCGATGATAAATACCGGCGAGCGGTCGATGTAGGCGTAGTAAATACCCATGGGCGCATGCAACAGACCGACGACGTTATGGACAATCGCGATCATCGGCTTGCCGGTGGCCTTGGCGTAGCCATGGGCGATCTGCACGGCGATCTTCTCATGGTTGCACAGGAGCATTTCCGGTTTGTTCTCGCCGTAGTTGACCAGCGAGTCATGCAGACCGCGGTAACTGGCGCCGGGATTGAGCGCGATATAAGGGAAGTCGAATTGTTTGATCAGATCGACGATGATGTCGGACTGCCAACGTTCGCCGGATTTTTTGATGTTGGTATCTGCCATGGCGTTATCCTCCTGAAAATACCCGTGCCGTTTATTTTTCGATCTCCTTTGTTATCTGGGAAATCTCTTTGTGGCAAGGGCTATGGGGCACGAAGTGCCCGCTGTTCAAGGTTCAAGGGTTCAAGGTTCAGGTCAGGAGATTCACTGTGAACGTTTAACGGCAGTCGGGATTGTTCTATAATCCGAGATACGCCTGGCGTACGCCATCGTCGTTCAGAAGTTCATCCCCGCTGCCGGTCATGACGATGCGGCCGTTCTCCAGCACATAACCGCGTCGGCAAATCTTTAAAGACGCGGCGACGTTCTGTTCGACCAGAAGCACCGTCAGGCCGTTGTGATTCAACTGGCGAATGGCGAGCAGCGTTTCTTGCACGAGGTTGGGCGCCAGGCCGAGGGATGGCTCGTCGAGCATGATGAGTTCCGGGCAGCCCATCAGGCAACGGCCGATGGCGAGCATCTGTTGTTCGCCGCCCGATAACGTGCCGGCGAGTTGCTTCCGTCTTTCAGCCAGACGGGGAAGAAGTCGCGAAAACCTTGTTCAGCGATTGTTTCGTTTGCCCACGTGCGCGTTGCAGCATCGCGCCCAGTTGCAAATTTTCCAGAACGGTCAATGCTGGCAAACAGCTGGCGCCCCTCGGCGACCTGGCCGATGCCGAGATTGCATATCTGGTGAGACTCGAGCGCGGCGATGTCGCGGCCGGCAAAAACAATCCTGCCGGTGATCGGCCGCTCGATACCCGCGATGGCGCGAATGAACGAAGATTTGCCGGCGCCGTTGGCGCCGATCAGAGCGACCATCTCGCCTTTGTGGATTTCCAGCGAGACGCCGTTAAGCGCTGCGGCGCCGCCATAGCTCAGGGCGAGATCGGTGACTTCGAGTAAGGCGCTCATAAATCGCCAGTCTCGCCCAAGTAGCTTGCCACGACGGCGGGTTGGCGCACGACCTCGCCGGGCGTGCCTTCGCCGATGATTTCGCCATGGTGCAGCACGATGACTTGGCCGGCCAACGCCATCACCGCGCGCATGACATGCTCGATCAAAAGAATGGTAATACCTTCGCGCTGGTTGATCTCGCGCAGCACCGCGACCATCTGGTCGCACTCGGTGGGGCGCAGGCCGGCCATGGCTTCGTCAAGTAGCAGGAGTTTCGGCTGGGTCGCCAATGCCCGCGCGACTTCGAGCCGTTTTCGGTCCGGCAGTGTGAGCGCTGCGGCGGGCAGATCGCGCTTCGATTCCAAGCCGAGCTTGGCGAGAATCTCTTGCGCGTGGGACCTCGCCATCGCTACCTTCGCAGTTCGCTGCAGCGCGCCGACGATGACGTTATCGAGCACCGTCAGACCGGCGAAGGGTTTGACGATCTGAAAAGTCCGGCCGATGCCGCGGGCGCAGATTTGATCGGGTCTCAGGCCGTCGACTCGGGTGCCGGCGAAAGAGATCATTCCTGAGTCCGGCGCGAGCGTTCCGGCGATGAGATTGAATAGCGTGGTCTTGCCGGCGCCGTTGGGGCCGATGAGGGCGACGATGGAATTGGCTGCGACGCCGAACGAAACAGCGCTCACGGCGCGCAGGCCGCGGAAGGATTTGTCGAGGTTTTGGACTTCGAGTAGGTTCATCGCTCCAGTTTCAACTTGCGCGCGATCGCCGGCCAGATGCCGTCGGGTAGATAAACGACGACGACCAATAAAATTACCCCGTAGACGAGTTGTTTGACGCCGGGGATATCCCAGCCGAGGGCAGCGACCAATTCGGTGGCGCCGTCGGTGAGCAAGCGTCATTAGCGCTGCCCCAATGATCGGGCCGAACAGCGTGCCCATGCCGCCGACGATGGGCCCCAGGATGATTTCGACGGAGCGGCTGATGTTAAAAATCTGCTCGGGAAAAAGATTGTTGTAATAGAACGCAAGAAACACGCCCGCCACCCCAGTCATAGCGGCGCTGATAACAACGGCGAGTATTTTCCAGCGAAGGGTATTGATGCCAAGAGCGCGCGCGGCTTCCTCGTTTTCGCGAATCGCTTGCCAGTAGTAGCCGGGCCGGCGGCGCAATAACCACGCCGAGAATCCGAAGGCCAGCGCGGTGAGAGCTAGGATCGCGTAGTAGTACAACGCCGGGGGGCCGCGCAGATTGACCAGATCGATGCGGTCGCGCTGGGCGACTTTGAGAAATAGTCCGGCCGAACCGCCGGTCCAGGAGAGGTGATCGAAGCCGATGCGCGCGAACTCGGCGAAGGCGATGGTTAAAAGCGTGAAGTAAACGCCGGAGATGCCGTAGCGAAAGGCCAGGGCGCCGAGAAACGCGCCGAGCGCGATGCAAACGATGATTGCCAGCCCCACGCCCACCCAGGGACCGATGCCATAGTGAAAATAGAGAGCGCCGGCGCTGTAGCCGCCGACACCGAGATACAAGGCGTGGCCGAGGGAGAGTTGTCCGGCGAAGCCCATCATGATGTTCCAAGCTTGGCCCGTGTAGGCGAAGAACAAAAAAAGTGTGGCGATGGAAATAAAATAGTCGTTGGCAAGAGCCGGCAGGGCGATCAGTGCCGCAGCCAGTGTCGACAGTAAGCTGACGGCGCGACGGTTCACCGCCGGCCGCCTAGCAGACCACGCGGGCGCAGCAGCAGCACGACGATCAGCAACGCGAAGCTAAACATGGATTTCGCCGAGGGCAGGATGAAAAGTCCGGCCAGTGCTTCCGATAGACCGATGAGTACGCCGCCGACCAGCGCGCCGTTCATCGAACCGAGTCCGCCGACAATGACGATGACGAAGGCGAGCAGCGTATAGCCGGGGCCGATGCTCGGCGTCAGGTCGACGAGCAAGATCATCATACAGCCGGCGACGGCGACACAGACAGAGCCTAAGCCGAACGCCAAAGCGTAGAGCTGCTTGACGTTCAAGCCGACGACCTTGGCGCCGAGCCAGTTGTCGGCGCAAGCGCGGATCGCCGTGCCGCTGCGAGTGAAGCGGAAGAAGCTGAACAGCGCGGCTGCAGTGCCGAGAGCGACCAGCGCGGCGTAGAGTTTGCCGCGGTCGATCAAGAGCGAGCCGAGTTCGATGGATTCAAGCAAACTGTCGAGCCGCACGCTGCGCGCGTCGGGGCCGAAGAATATCAATTGGCCGTTGGTCAGAATGATGGCGATTGAGAGCAGCAGCATGAATTGCATGTGCTCGGGACGGGTGACGAAGGGATTGACGATCCAGCGTTGCAAGCCGTAGCCCAAGACAAAGAAGATCGCGGCGACGGGAAGAACGGCTATGAATGGATTCAGCTCAAAGGCGCTGAACAAAATCACGCTGGCGTACATGGCGAGCGTCATCATCTCGCCATGGGCGAAGTTGACCACGCGCGCGACGCCGAAGATGACCGAGAGGCCCAGCGCCATTAAGCCGTAGACGAGGCCCGTCAAAACGCCGGAGATCATGACGTTGACTAGGTTCACGAAGTCGAGGGCCATTGTGAAAACTTCCGTTCAAGGTTCAAAAGTTCAAAGGTCCAAGGCTCGGATTGGGATCTGACGTTGAGCGTTGAACCTTTGAATCTTGAACATGCGACCGTCGGGCGCGCTACGCGCGCTTGTACTCGCGCCAAGGAAACAGTGGTTTGGCTTCAGCGGATGGCGCGGGTAACACGACCACGGGTTGCTGCCCCTGATTCTGAATGCAGGCCGAAAGGTTGCCCTCGACTTGGCCTTTGGCATTGAACTTGATCGGCGCGCCGATCATCATGCGGTTGGTAATTTCAGTCTGGCGAATCGCTTCGGTGAGCGGCTGGGCGGCGGTCGACTTCGCGCGCTTGAAGGCGTCGGCGGCGATCAGCAAGGCTTCAAAGGTATAACCGACGTTGAGCGCATGAAATTTCAGCTGGTCTTTCGGATTTAGTTTTCTGAACGCGCTGTCCACGGATTTCGTCAACGCTGCTTTGGGGTCGAACCAGGGCACGTTGGAAATGCAGCCTTCGGATAATTTACCGAGCGTCTGAAAAAACTGATTCTCGTACATGCCGGGAGAGCCGGGGCTGACGATGCCCATGACGTTCCAGCGCTGTTTGACGATCTCCCGGCGCAGCGCGATGGCGTCGTTCAAGCGGCAGACCAGCAGTAAGAAATCGGCTTTGGTCGCTTTCGCCTTGGCGATTTCGACAGTCAAGTCTTTCGCCGCCGGATCGTAAGCGATGGTATCGACCAGCTTAAACGGCAGATTTAGCTGCGGCAGGAGCGCGCCGACCGCTTTGGCGTTGGCTTGGCCGAAGGTGTCGTTAACATGCATGAACACCGCCGTGCGCGGCGTTGCGCCGGTGGCCTTGAAAAGCTCATCGGTGAGCGCCAGGCCGTTTTTCACCAACTCTGTCGCGATGGGGAAATTGCGAAAGACGAACTTGTAGCCCTGTTCGGTGATCTGCGGCGCCGCGGCGATGTTAATGACAAACGGTACGCCGCGCTGCTCAGCGACTTGTGCGATGGCGCCAGCCGCGCCGGAGTCGAACGGCCCGACCAAACAGTCGGCGCCTTCCTGAATCAATTTCTCCGCCCGCGTGCGCGCGGTGTCGACGTTGCTTTCGGTGTCGGCGTTGAGCAGCTCGATGTCGACGCCGAGTAACTCTTTAATAACCCCCGGCGCGAGATCGGCGCCTTTCTGACAAGATTGGCCGATCTGTCCCTGCAGGCCGGACTTTGGCAGCAGAACGCCGATTTTGAGTTTGTTCAATTGCGCGCGGGCGATGTTGAACGGCGCGAATATGGCAGCGCCGGCGGTGAGAAGAGTTCTATTAAAATGTCGACGGTTCATTATTTTACTTGGTCCGGTACTCTTTCACCGAATCCTCATTGAGTTCGACTCCAAGTCCGGCTCTTTCGCTGAGCGTGACCCACCCGTCGGCGAGCGTCGGTACTCCTTTGTAGATGGCGTTTGTCGTCAGCCAATTATTGACGTGAATCTCGGCGCGCCAGCCGTTGGGCACGGCGGCGTGGAGGTGAAAGTCGAATTGGTCGCCGTTGCCGATGGGCAAATTGAATGCCTGAGCCAAGCCCGCGGCCTTCATACCCATGGTGAAACCGCCGACCGAGAGCACATGGATGTTGAGAAAATCGACGGCGTCGGCGCGCACCAAGTCGGCGAGGCGCGAGAAGTTTTCCCACTGTCCGGCGGCAATCGGGATATGGGTCTGCTTTCGCAGTTGGGCGAGCAAGTGAGGATCATTATGAATGATCGGCTCTTCGAACCAGGTCAAGTTAAGCGGCTCGAATGCTTTGCACCAGCGCACCGCCGTATCGAGCTTCATCAAACAATTGGCATCGGCCATCAATTCGACATCGTCGCCCACCGCGTCGCGCACGGCTCTCATGCGCGCGACATCTTCGGCCGGATTGTCGCTGCGGTGCTCGGCGCTGGCGCCGCCCGGGTCGCTTTCGCCGCGGATGTTGACCCGGCCGACTTGAACCTTAAGCCGGCTCTGGCCGCTCGCCAGCCAGTGTTTGGCCGCGGCTGCCAATTCGTCGCGACTGTAGGCGCGCAGACCGAAAGTAATGTAAGCCGGGATCGCTTTTTGTGCGCCGCCGAGCAGTCGCCACACCGGCGTGTTATAAAACTTGCCCTTGATGTCCCACAACGCCACGTCGATGGCGCTGACGGCATAATTCCACACGCCGCCATGGGCACGGGTGTTGAACTTCCACAGCATCTGATGCATCAGGCGCTCGTTCTCCAGCGGGTCTTTGCCTTTCAGGAACGGCAGAAGCTCCTCCTTGATCGCGGCGATCGTAGCGGCGTGCAAGAAGCCGCCGATCTGCGACAAGCCGACATGCCCGTCGTCGGTCTTGAGTTTCAAAAGCCGCACCCCGGTGCGCAGCGGCTGTTTGAACAGCGGCGGGGTGACGGGAATGTTTTGCAGCTCGATGATTTCGATGTCGGAAATTTTCATAAGTAATCTCCTTGTGAATCTTGGTTACGCGTTGCCGCGCTAGACACTCCCATCAAACTAATCGTCGATACTATTTAGTAGCATCATGAGTCGACGGGCGTCCAGTAGTTTGCGGACGGACCATGCCGCGTCGATCAATTTTGCCTGGCTGCTTGCATCGATGACGTTCTCGCAGCAGGAACGCACCTTTGCCTCCAGCTCCGCATCGCTCAGCGGATTGTCCGGGCCGCCGCGGTAGCGTTCGTCGGCCCAGCCTTCAACCTGCTTGCCGTCTTTCAATTTGATCGCGATGCGCGAGCGCATTTTGTCGAAGCCCATTTTTTCGATCGCGGGGTCGAGTTCGGTGGTGATGCGTTTTTGCATTGCTTGCATGGGGGCTGCGCCGACGAACGCATCGGAGAATTCGGTCTTGCCGGCTTTGCGGGCCAGCGCGATCATAGCTAATGCTGCCGGCAACGAGAACTTCGCCTGCAGATGATTGGCCGCGATGGGGTAGCGGATGGGATTCAAGATATTCGAACCGGCGTAGACTTTTACCGTTTCGATATCGTCCGGCTTTACATCGTGGTCGCTGACCAGTTTCAACATCAAATCGATGGTCGGGTGGGTGAGCACACCGCACGGGTAGGGTTTAATCGAAACACCGGGCTCGACGATGGTCCAGGTTTTGCCGAAACCTTGGGAGATTTTCTCGGCGCTGACGCCGCCGCCTTGGACGGCGAAGTAACCCCAGGGGCCGTCGAGCGCATCGGGGTCGGCGGTGAAGCCGCGCGCCGCGAGCAGTGCCGCGGTCACGCCATTCTCCGCCGCTCGGCCGACATGGAGCGGCTTGGTCATGGTGCCGAAGTTGCAGCGAATGCCGGCGGCGAAGCTGGCGGCGATGCCGAAGCCGCTGCGCAGTTGTTCGCCTTTCAATCGCAAAAGTTTCGCCGCCGCGGCAAAAGCGCCGAATGTGCCAACGGTGCCGCTGGAATGGAAGCCGCGCAAATAATGCTGCGGCAGCATCCATTCGGAAATCTTGCATTCGACTTCGAAACCGGTGAGGAAAGCAAGCATGAATGTCTTGACCGTCGATGCCGCCGAGTTTCTGCGTCATCACCAGTGCGCTCGCTAGCGGCGGAATGGTCGGATGAGTTAAAAGACCATAGACATGGGCGGAATCGACGCTGACTTGGCTGTCGTCCCAATCGTGCGCATGGCCGGCGGCGCCGAGCACGCGCGCCGCCATGGGCGCGGGTACTTTGACGTTGCCACGGCTGAGCAAGAGCGCATCCGGGCGACCGCCGGATTGTTCCGCTTCTTCTACCAGCAGTTGGGCTGTGTGCTCTGCCGAGCCGGCGACGAATAATCCCAAGCCGTCGAGCAAGCAGCGGGTGCCGATGCGCAACGCTTCGGCGGGAATCGCGTCGAAGGTAATCTGCTCGACGAATTCGGCGGATGCGGCGGTGGTTTTTATGTCTGGGGATGTAGATGCGAAGGGATTGCGATCGGCGCTCATTTCATGCCCTCGTGAATGGTGCTCTTTGCGAAGATGGCTGGCACATTACGTGGGCAGTCGGCGCGCAAGCAAGGTGTGGTGAGCGGAACGGTGCGAGGTCTTCCTTGCCGGCAATGCTCGTCAATCAGCATTGCCGGCAAGGTTGAGAAAGCGAGTCAAAATTCACTGGGAAACCCAGCGGGGCCTATTTATAACCGCCGCACTTTGATCGTGTAATTACCCATGCCGTTGGCGCGGTTGTAGTGGCGCACCTGCACGAAGTAGTTGCCGGCCAGCAGATCTCTAACGATCAGCGCATTGGTGTCGATGCCCGAGTCGTCATCCTCGGCAATCAGGGCGGTTTCGCTGTTGGGGCCAAAGAGTTTCATGACGACATCGGTGGGGCCGCGAGTATCGATCAAGTAGCGCGCATCCCGTGGGGCGGTGAAACGGAACAGGTCCTCTTCGCCGACTTTGCCGATGGCAGCCGCGGTGCGGCGCGCGGCGTTCACTTCCAACTCCACCGCTGTCGATGTCGTTCCGCCGGTCTTGGGATACATCTTGGCGCCCGCGATGAACTGCTTGTCGATTGTCGAAAGTATGTCGTTGGCTTTGGTGGCGATCCCGTTGAGCGTCCAAGAGGCGGGGAAGAAGTAAAGCATAATCGAGTCAGGATCGAACTCTGTACCGTTGATCTGGTCGATAGTGTATTTGCGGAGCACGTTGTGGCGAGTTGTGGCCTCGTCCCAGAAGTTGGGAGACTTGGCCAGCTCGGCGATCACCATAGGTTCGTTCCATTCGATGCCGCCGCGCGGGTTCTGGTGCTCGTGGGCGAGGCCGATGGCATGGCCGAACTCGTGGGCCGCGGTGCCGCCGTCGAGAAAGCCCAAGTTCATGGTCGGTTGATTGACCGGGATGCTTTTGCAGTCCGTTCCCACATAGGACCAGGCGCCGTCGTCGGGATCGAAGGCAATGCGGATATCGGCGGTGGCGGCGTTATTGAAATCGAACTTGAGATTGGCGACAGCGCCCCACCAAGACGCTTGCTCTTTGGCCACTGTTTGTTCGGCTGTGCTACCGCCCATGAATCGAACCTTCAGATCCGAACCGTTCATCCAGGCTTTGCCAATCGGTGATATGGCACGGTCCCGACCGCGACTCTTCATTGTCCGTTGCGGTTGCATGACTTGTTGCGGCAACACTCGGTCGATGCATACTTTAGCTCTATCAGCCATGGTTTGTTGACCTCCTTCTGATCTTGAATTGCTGACGAGATTGGTTAGCAAACTATGTTCCAGCTATGGACGAACTAAATCCGCTGAGTTTTTCCTTTAACTCGCGGCAAGCGAAGCCTCCGCTGTATCTGCGGTTGACAGACGGTGTAACTAGAGTTGCTCCATCATGAGTCCAGCTAAGTACACATCATTAACAAGGCGCGGCGCCGGCACGTGCGCGGAGACCAGAATACGCACCGAGATTGGCCGCATTCAATCGACAACCTCGGAAACGTAATAGTCGATAAACCGCCGATGGACGTCGGGCCGGGTCTCGATGCGAGTCATCGCTTCACATTCCTCTTTTGAATGGACCTTTACCGGCCCGAGCGGTGCGGCCATGATCTGGATTTTCGCCGCGCGCACGAAGTCGAGGCCGAGACGGCAGAGCTGGTCTAGGTTCTGTGCCACCACGGTGCCGCCGTGACCGCGCAACAGGACGGCGACTTTGTCGCCGAGAGTGACCGCGACTTTGTCGCCTAGCTGTTCATTGCGGATCAGCACGGGTGAGTCGTAAATTGGCGTGCCACGGTGAAAGTTGACGCCGCAGTTGGAGATCACTTTGATCTCTTGGCCGGTGGCGGCGACGGCGACCAGTTCATCGGCGTGGTAGTGCAGAATGCACTGGACATCCGGCCGGGCTTTGTAGATGGAGGTGTGCATGGCGGTCTCGCCGTTGGGCGCGCCGAAGCCTTCGAGCTTCTTGCCGTCGGCGTCGAGGATGATCAGATCGCGCACGGCGACTTTGCCCGGAGGCATATGCGGCGTGCTGAGAATTCTATTTTCCGGCAAACGCGCGGTGATGTGGCCGTAGCCATCGATGACGCCTTGGTGTTGCAATATTTTGGCGACCATTACCATTTTATCTCTGAGTGCGTCCAACGGTTCGATCATTTTTGTCTCCTTGGGTGATTGCTAAGGCTTAATGAGAATCGTTTCTCACCACGAAGGTCACGAAGGACAAGAAGGTTTCGACTGAATAAGATTTCGAACTTCTTGGCCGGTGCCCGTCGTCAGGGTAGTCGAACCATGTCCTTGGTGGTGAAAACTCATTGTACATTCGAGCGTTTGAGGAAGTCGCTGAATAGCGCTGCCATGTCGCCGGCCTTTTCATCCCATTGTTCGCGCGGGCTGAGCGGCTCGTCATAGTGCTTGGGAAACAGCACGTGGACTTCACTGGTTGGCAGCAGGCGACCGAGAGTCTCGCCGGTTTGCCGTCCATGGGTGAGATCGTTGCCCGGGACGATGCAGGCCGGTACCTGGATCGATTTCAGGTCCGCTTCGGTGGCGCCGATGACCGGCAGATCCGCGCCTTTGAGAAAATATTCGCGCCAGCGTGACATGACTCGAATGAACTGCTGCGGCTCCATTTTCATTAATACGTCGCGGTTTGCCGGACGCGCGGCGATTCTTTCTTTCCAATGATCCATGTCGCAGACCGCGGCCATGCCGCCACTCCCGGCCGCCGTGATGAATTGGCCGTAGTACTCTTCGGCTAAACGCTCGCAGGCGAAGCGGCCGCCGGTCACCCGCCAGAGTAAAAGCGCGCGCACGGACTCGGGATGACGAAGCGCGAAGAGCAGGGAAGTGCGGCAACCTGACGAGCTGCCGCCGACGACGGCAGGTAGGGCGCCGAGTTGGCCGAGTAATTCATGAACGTCGTCGGCCCAGATCTCGTACTCCGAATCGTTGCCGTCGATGACTACGTCGGAAGCGCCGGTGTTGCGCCGGTCGAAGATGACGACGCGGTGACCGCGTTTGGCGACTTCGCCGGCGAGCAGCTCGATGCCGCTCATGTCGCGCCGGCCGCCGGGCGAGAGGGCGACCCAGGGACCGCTATTGCCGAGAACTTGATAGTTGATGTTGACACCGCGAACTGTTGCGTAGGGCATAGAGCACCTCCAGGATTCGACCAACCGACACTATCCGACGAACGGGTTTTGAAGCAACTCGTCAAATGCTGCTGCCAATGGCATCGTCTACCTGCCGTACAACTGTTTGATCAGACCCGACGCTTGGACTTCTTGCGCAAAGCTCAGATCGACAAATTCGTTGGCATTGGCTTTCGCCGCTTCGGGGCGGGTGGGCGCGAGAAAATCGAGATAACTTTTCACTCCATCTGCCGCCGGCAGGGGTGTCTCCGGTAAAATTTTGCTGAAGGCTTGGTAGGTTCTGTCGAGACTGTCGGCGTCGGTGATGCGGGTGTATTTACTGATCGATTTGACTGTCGACGCCCGGTCGCTCTTGAAGCTATGGATCGCCTCGACCAAGGCGCGGGTCAGCTTGCTGAGCAGGGGCGCCCTGGAACGTATGGTTGTCTCGCGGGTGATCGCGGCGTTCCAGTGAAACGGCAGATTTAACGAACCGATGTCGACAAGCGATTTGAAGCCCAACTTCTCGGCTTCGCGGACAAACGGTTCGACTAGGATGGCGAATTGGATCAGGCCTTTAGACAAGGCGGCCAGGGCGTCTGCCGTCGCGCCGACCGGCACCAGTTTCACATCCGAATTCGGATCCACGCCCAAGCGCGCCAGCCCGAGGCGCATTCCGATCTCGGTGGTCGTGCCGGCGCGGCCGACGCCGCCGGTTTTGCCTTTGAGTTGTTTGACGTCGGTGATGTTTTTCGTCGTGACGATATGGGCGGGAAAGGTCGGCACGATGGCGACAATCATCTTTACGTCGGCGCCGGTCAGCCGGGAATTGACCAGCGTCGTGACCGATGTAACGATGACGTCGAGTTCGCCGGCGAGCAACGCCTGCAGCGCCATCGGGCTAGCGTTGACTGAGATGAACTCGGCGTTGACCCCCTGCTTTTTCATCAGACCCTTGTCCTGGACGATCCACACCGTCGCGTTGGACGCGCCGCCGGCCCAGGCGAGGCGCAAGCGTTCCTGTGCTTGGAGCGTACCGGTCCACGGCGTACCGGCAAGGATCAAGCAGCAAGCCAATATGAATCGAGCCTGTTTGTCGACCATCGCTGTTTCCCACAGGTTTCGAACCAGCCTGCGAATCGCGCCTCTACCGCCCGGACATTAATCTCCCACGCCGGCGAATTCAAGAAAAATTCCCTGTTGCCCGAGCCGCAGGGCAACTTCCTGAACGTGACCAAAACCCCATCGACAACGCCACCGAATCGCCTTGACCCTTTAAGCGCCGGCGCGGTAACTATGGAAAATAACCAGTGTGGAGTTTCAACTTGCGCTTGCTGGGTGAAGCCGCGGAGGAAAAGGCAATGTCGATTGTCAGCAAATTATCGTTCATTACCGCGGTTGGTAGCGGTATGGGTCGTGCCACCCTTTCTCTGGCCGGTCGCGTTGGCGGGAAAATGGCGGCGGCAAGTTTTTCTCTGTTGTTATGCTTTTCCAGCGCAAGGGCGCAAGATCGGCTCGAGACAGTCAATCTGGCCATCCCGGTCACGGCGCTCAGCCAGTTGCCGTCCTACGCCGGCGTGCGCTTCGGTCTGTTTCGCGAGGAAGGGCTCGACGTGCAGATCGTCCTGATGAATGGGCGGCTGGTTGGGCCGGCGTTGTTGCAGGGCGATTTGGATTATTCCACGTTGGCCGACACGATGATGCGGGCGGCGACCACTGGACTGCCAGTGAAAGTGCTCGCCTTCGGCGGCATTCGTCCCGCGTTGGCTCTGAACGTCCGGCCGGAAATCAAAACCGGCGCCGACCTCAAGGGGAAGAGTATCGCGGTCACTTCCATCGGTAGTACTACGGATATCGTCGCGCGTGAGATCGTGCGCTCCTTCGGTCTCAATCCCGAGCGCGATATCGTCACGCAAGGGCTTGGCAGCCAGGCCAACAATCAAGCCGCCCTGCGCGCCGGCGCGGTGGCGGCAGCGCTGTTCACACCGCCCTACGATGTCATCGCCGAGAAAGAAGGCTTCCGCGTCATCGCTTGGGCTGGCGACGTGGTTAAGGAACAGTTGCAGGCTGGCTTGGTGACCTCGGACAACAAGATTCGCCGCAACCCCGGCCAGGTGAAGCGCATGGTGCGCGGCTTCGTAAAGAGCCTGGTGTTTCTGCGCAAAGAAAAGAACAAAGTTGTCGAGATGATCGCCAAACAGTGGAAGATCGAACCGGATATCGCCGAGAAGAGCTATCTGGTGATGATGAAGACTTTCAGCGCCAATGGCTCGGCAAGCGACAGCGCGATTGAAAATGTCATTCAACAAACCCTCAAGGCCAACAAATCGCAGAAGCAGGTGGGCCACGCCCAGGTCGCCAACCTGGCGTTTCTCGAGGAAGCGCAGAAAGAGTTGGGGCTGCGCTAACCGCATTGGCGATCAGGCATCGATTTTGCGCAAACCGGGCGCGAATTTGGCCACGAGCAACACTCCGGCGGAGCCGAGACAGCCGCCCATGACCAAGGCGCCGGGGACGCCGAGAAAGGTCGCCGCCGTGCCGATCTGGGCGTGACCCAAGTAGGTGCCGGCGGACATAAAGACTTGATCGAAACTTTTCACCCGCCCGCGCATACGGTCGGGAGTGATCAGCTGGATCATGGTATCGCGCAGGGTTTCGCCGATGGCGTCGACCAGACCGAGCAGAAAGACAATCGCCAGCGAGAGGATCAGCGAGCGCGACAAGGCGAAGGAAATCAGCCCCGCCGTGTAAATCAATGTGACGAAAATAATCAACTGGCCTTTCTTTTTCGGATTGCCCAGCGCCATGACGATGGCCGAGCCGGCGAGGGCGCCGAAGGCCGGCACGCCGAGCAGCGCGCCAAGACCGGCGGGGCCGACGGCGAGGATGTCGCGGGCGAACACCGGCATCATCGAACGGTAAGCGCCGAAAAACTGTACGCAGGTGTCCATGGCCATCAGCCCTAGGATCGCCGTGTTGTCGCGAATGAAATTAAAACCGCCGCGCACGCTTTCGAGCGGCGATTCTTGCTTTTCGCCGGATGCGGCGGCCGGTCTTGCGCGCATCAGCCCGAGGCAGACGATCACGCTCAAATAACTCAGCGCGTCAATAAAATAGGAAGCGCTGAGACCGACCGTCGCGATGATGGCTCCGCCGATGAACGGACCGGAGAGCGTGGCGATCTGGCGCCAGGTGATGTTGAGCGCGTAGGCAGTCGCCAGTTGCTCCGGCCGCACCAGTGTCGGAATCAGCGCTGTGCGCGCCGGCGAGTCGAAAATTCCCACGGCGCCCGACAAAAACGTAACGGCATAAATATGCCAGACCTCCACGGTGCCGAAATAACTCAGCAGCGCGAGTGCTAATGCAAGCAAGGCCGCCAGGCTTTGTGTGACGATCAGGAGCTGCCGTCGGTCCATGCGGTCGGCGAGCACGCCGCCGGGAATCGACAGGAGCATAATCGGCAAGGCGCGGAATAGCCCCGCCAGCCCCAACTGAAACGGCGAGTTGGTGATCTCGTAAATTTGCCAGGCGATGGCGACGGTGGAGATTTGGCTGCCCACCGCGGAAAAAAGCAGGCTCGCCCAGAACAGACCGAAGTCGCGTTGGTTGAGAACTTGCCAGGGTGTGACTTGCTGCGCCATGAAGGATGGATCACTTTGACTGCGATCGCCAACGACCGTAGAGGAATCCTACGCATCGAGCAACCGAAGACCCGATAGACGTGACTTGACACGCTTCGCTGCTAGCCGCTACAACGGCGCAACAGGAGAAGGAGTGTGAATATGAAGCGATTAGCCTTTCTCGGATTGTTGATGGTGATGTTGTTTTCCAGCGTCACAGCGTGGGCGCAGAAGCCGCTGCCGACGGTGCGCATCGGCATCGAAGCGCCGGCCGGGACCAACAGTCATTATCACGTCACCAAGCAAGCCGGGCTGTTTCAAAAATACGGCGTCAACATGGAGCTGATCGCTTTTCCCGGCGGCACCGTGGGCATGCAGTCGCTGATCGCCGGCGATATCCAATTCGCCACTCAAGACGGCGTGGCGACGCTGACGGCGAATCTGCGCGGCGCGAATATTTATTTCGTCGGCGGCATGATCAACACCTTCCCGTTCCTTATTCTTTCCCGCCCCGAGATCAAGGCGCCGGCGGACTTGCGCGGCAAGAAGATCGTCATCAGTCGCTACGGCTCGTCGTCCGATACGGCGGCGCGCGCCGCGGTGGAGAAATATGGACTCAAGCCCGACAAGGATGTGATTATTTTGCAGGGCGGCGGTCAGAGCGAGCGCTTCGCGGCGTTGAAAGCTGGAGTGGTCGATGCCGCCATCGTCAGCCCGCCGCTCAATCTGGCCGGCCGGCAATTGGGTTTCAACGAAGTCATCGATCTGTCGGACTCCGGGGTTCCCTACGCCCACCAACTGATTGTCGCCACCAAGGATTTTCTCGATCGTAATCCCGACCTGACCATGCGCACCTTGCGCGCGCTTATCGAAGGACTGAGCCTGTGGAAAGATCCGGCGAAGAAGCCACAAGTTTTAAAATCCATTGGCCAATACTTGCGCCTCGACCCGGAGAAGCAAAAAGACCAGCTGGAAGAAACCTACCGCTACTACAGTAAAACCTTTCCGACCAAACCTTATCCGACCCTCGAAGGCGTCGAGTTCACCGCGCAGATCTTAAAAAGGAACCGCCCTGAGGCCAGAGATATACAAGCGAAGGATTATGTCTTGTACAAGTATGTCGCTGAATTGGAGAAGGAAGGGTTTTTAGCCAAGGTGTTTGGCGGAAAGTAGCCTTAAAAAGTCACGACTAAGTAGTCTGGAGTAAAGAGTGCGGAGTCCGGGACCGCAGAGCTACTTACTCTCAGCTCCTTAAGCCCGTTCCCGCGTTACGGAGCGCGTTCGAGCGAACCGTCCTTGACGAGTCTGTCCAGTGGGCCGTGATCGCGGAACAGTTCCGGTCTGCCGAAAAACTCTTTCGATACTGGGCGCCGCCCGGCAATCTCTTTGACCACGATGTCTAACCCTTGATCGGAAACGTAGGGGATTGGCTTAAAAATCCGCGCGTAAACTTCGGCGGTCTTTTTGATAAAGGCGGCGTCGGTTTCGCGGTGCCATTTCTTAATGACCTGTTCGACCAAGGCGCTGTCTTTCTTGATTAGCCGCGTCGCTTCGACATAGGCTTTGAGAAAACGCTCGACGATGGCCGGATTGTTCTTGATATAACTCCGGCTAGTGGCAACGCAGGACGATGGATAGACGAAATTTGCCGTCGATTGATCGACCAAGAGAGGCCAGCCGGATTGAATCAGGCTGTAAGTATTGCGGTAGGGGAGCGCCGCGGCCGCGACTCTGCCACTGCGCATTGCCGTGACGATTTCGCTGCCGCCGCCCAGTTGGAGAATCGTCATGTCTTTTTCCGGGTCCAGTCCCAGGGAGCGCAGCGCCGCGCGCAAATAGAAATGAGTCGTCGAACCGAGCCGGGTGACGGCGCTGCTCTTGCCCTTGAGGCTTTGCGCGGTTTTGAATTCCGGCCGAGCGACAAAGTAAACCACATCGGTATCGGCGGGGCAGGCGATCAGCGCAACGTCGCCGCCTTCGATGCGCGCCGAAACCACCGATTCGGCTCCGGCGCCGGAGAACTGCACGGTGCCGCTCATGATCATGGTGGTGATCAGCGCGCCGCCGCGGATATGAATGGGCTCGACGTTGAGACCCTGCTTGGCGAACAGACCGCTGTCTTTGCCGACGAGCACCGGCAGATGCTGCAATGATGTGGTCACGCCGTAGGGTACGCGCAGCGTCTCCTGGGCATGGGCGCAAATCGCTATCGATCCGATAACGATCCAAACCAGCAACAAGGACGGCGCGCGACTTCGCATAGGGGCTGACGGATTCGGTGGCGATCAGTACGGGCCACCGGCTCTCTTTCTGGCCGCGTGGAAGGCTTCCGCCGCTTTGTTAATCACCTCCTCGGTGTCGATGGTGACCAACTCGCCTTTGTGTTTGAGAATTCTGCCGTCTATCACGACGGTGTCGACGTTGTACGGATTGGCCTGCTGGACGAGTAGACAGCGCCGGATTGATGAATGGCGCGACATTGATGTCATTGGTTCGCACTAAAATTAAATCGGCGCGCTTGCCCGGCGTCAGCGAGCCGGTGCGGTCGGCGATGCCGAGGTCTTTTGCGCCGTCGAGGGTGGCCAGTTCCAAAACTCTGCGCGGCTGCACTTCCATCACGTCCATCGAGCGCAGGTGATTGAGCTGAAGCATCAAGCGCATGATGCTAAACATGTCGGCGTTGCCGCCCACCGTCGTGGTGTCCACCGATAAGCTGCACTGCACGCCGCGCTTCAATAAATCGCCGAGGTAGGGCAGTCCAGAGGCCAAGCGCGAGGCGGTGTAAGGCGCGATGCTATTGTGCACTTTGGTCTCCGCCATCATGGCCCGTTCTTTTTCCGACGCGCTGTAGGTGTGAATGAGCTGAACGTCGGGGCCCAGAAGCTTGTCGTTGTAGAGCATTTCGATGCGTCGGAAGCGCTTGATCTCCGCCAGAGAGCGTCCGGCATGCTGGGTGATCGGCAAGCCGAGGCTGCGGGCGTACTCCCATTCTTTACGGTAAACCTCCGGCGGCGTGTCGCCGGCGCCGCGGGAGGCGAAGCCCATGGTCAAAAGACCTTCGTTGGACGCGCCCATCCATTCCCGCTTGACCCGCGCGATGTCGTTGAAATCGGCGGTCTCTTTGGGTTTCGCCTGCAAGTTGCGGCTGTAGCCGTAGGAAAAGCGCGCGCGGATGCCGCAGTCGCGCAGCGCGCGCAGGTCGGCGTCGGCGTACCTGCCGTCGATAATATTATGCGACCAATCGTGAATCGTCGTCAGCCCGGAATAAATCGCTTCGGTAATGCCGAGCCGAGCGCTGGCGTAGGCGTCCTCCGGCGTCATCACCGGACCCAACTTGCTCATGACCGGAAAGTAATCGAAGTCGCCGTCGGCGACCACGCCGCGGGCGAAGCTGCCCCAGAGATGAAAGTGGGTATCGATGAAGCCGGGGCAAGCGATGCGGTTGCGGCCGTCGATGACTTCGGCGCCGGGCGCATTCAAATTCGCGCCTACAGCGACCAGCGCGCCATTGCGCACATGGACATCGCCGTTGGGGATGTCGCCCAACTTAGGGTCCATGGTGACGATGTAGGCATTGCGCACGACGAACTCGCCGCGCGGCGGGAGCTTGCCGGAGGTGCGATCCGCCGCCCACAAACGCGAGGAAGGTTGCGAATTCGTCGCGCACGCGGACAGCCCTACGGCTCCGACTGCGGCGACTGCGCCGATAAATTTACGGCGGCTGAGGGTGTTTTCGTCGGCCATGATTGGCTTCCTTTCCTGATCAGGAAAAATCTTCTTGAGGCTTTGTAGTCGATAACAATCCGCACCGTCAAGAAAATAACCACCCGATGATTGGGAAAACCCAAAAGTTTTCTTGCCAACCCGGCCAGGCCCCGGTAGATTCAGTAATCGACTCAACCATGAACTCTGGGGGAGCGCCTGATGATTTCAACAATCAAGTCTGTCATGCATGGCCACGGGTCTGTGATCGCTTCCCGTGTTGCGGTGCCAAGGTCGCTTCGGCGGCGCATTGGATGCTCGGTATTGGCGCTTTGTCTGTCGGCGGTTCCGTTGGCGCTGGCCGCCGATTCGTCGCCGAAGACGCCTTTGATCGTCGGCAGCGAGCTCGATTTTCCACCCTTTGCGTTGGTGCGCGAAGATGGCAGGGCCGATGGCTTTACCGCCGAGTTGTGGGAGGCGGTCGCCCGCGAGGCACGCCTGGACGCGACGATTAAGACCGGCCCCTTTCACCAGCTACTCGATCAATTTAAGAGCGGCGAGATCGATGTGCTGATCAATCTCGCGCAGTCCGATGAGCGCCGGCGCTTCGCCGATTTTTCCGTGCCGCATGTCAAGATGGCCGGCGCAGTCTTTACCCGCACAGGTGACAGCCGAATCAAGTCCGAGGATGACCTGGCGCGCCAGTCGCTGATCATTATAAGAGCAGATCTGGCCCAGGAGTATGCGCGCCGGCGCAGTTGGCGCAATCTAACGCTGGTCGACACGGCCGCCAGCGGCATGAAGTTGCTCGCGACCTCCACCAAGCACGACGCCATGTTGGTTGGGCGGCTGGTCGGCCTCAATACCATCCGGGAACTGAAGCTCGCCAATATCCAGCCGCTCCAACTCAAAGTGGGTTACCAGCAGGATTTCGCATTCGCCGTGGGCAAGGGCAACGCCGAACTCTTGGCCCGGATCAACGACGGCTTGGCCAACGTCCGCGCTAGCGGCGCCTACGACGTGCTCTACGGCAAATGGTTCGGTCGCCTGGAGCCTGCGCCGCTAACCATGGAGAGTATTCTAAAATACCTGGTCCCTGCCGTCGGACTGATAGTGTTGCTTCTTTTGGCCTACCTGCATGAGCGTAGATTGCGAGTACGCTGGAAGAATACCGCCGCCGCGCTCGACGCGACAATCACGGAGCGCATTCAGGCGGAAACAGCATTGCGCGTAAGCGAAGAACGCTTTCGGGCGTTCATGGACCGAAGCCCGACAATTGCGTTCATCAAAGATGAGCTTGGCCGCTATGTCTATGTGAACAAGACTTGGGAGGATCTCTATACCGTCGACTGGCGCGGCAAGACTGACGCCGAGCTCTGGCCACGTGACAACGCCGATATGTTTGCCGCCAGTGATCGACGCGCTCTCGAAGCCGGTCACGCGACCGAGGGTTTCGAGACGGTACTGGACAAGAACGGCCGACCCCAGGACTGGTGGGTACTGAAGTTTCCCATTGTCGATGCCGACGGCAGCCGATTGCTCGGCGGCATCGCGATGGACCTGCGCGAGCGCAAAGCCGCCGAACAGGCGTTGTTGGCAAGCGAAAAAAAATTGCGCCGGATCACCGACACCATTCCTGGAGCGGTGTACCAATACCAGCTGAGCGCCGACGGCACTCAAGGTTTTATGTCGATAAGTGACGGTATTCAAGATCTCATTGGACACTCGGCGGCGGCGGTGGTGAATGACTTCTCGCTATTTTGGAATGCCATGCTTGCCGAGGATCAAGCAGCGTTGACCAGCCTCCATTGTGCGTTCCGCGCAGACGATGCTGCCATGGGAGTTTGAGGGGCGTTTCCGTTTATCGAACGGTTCGCTGAGATGGCTCAGGGGCCATTCGGTGCCCGAGCCGCGCCAGCCCGATGGTAGCATGGTGTGGGACGGAATCCTCACCGATATTACTCGGCGGAAGCGCAACGAACTAGAGCGCGCCCGGCTGGCGGCGATCGTTGAGAACTCAGGGGACGCGATCGTTAGCCGGGATCTCGACCTTAAGATTCTTACTTGGAATCCCGCTGCCGAACGGTTGTTTGGCTACAAGGCCGATGAGGTTGTTGGGAAAAACATCGATTTTCTGATTCCGCCTGACAAGCTGGCTGAGGTGGCGCAACGGCGAGCGAGATCAACCAAGGAGTTCAGTCGTTACCCCGTGACACGGTGCGCCTCGGACGAGATGGCAAGGTGATCGATGTTTCAGTGGCTCAGTCGCCGGTTCGGGACGCCAGCGGTAAGCTGGTTGGCGTATCACTGTCGCTGCGCGACATCACTGAGCGTAAGCGCACGGAAAAATCGCTCCGGCTCACGCAATTTAGCATGGACCGCGCCGTGGACGGGATATTCTGGATTCTCCCGTCGGCCGAAATTGTTTATGCAAACGATGCCGCGTGCAGGATACTCGGTTACGCCCGTGAGGAGCTTGTTGGCAAGACAGTGCCCGAGATCAATCCGAGCTTCCCTGCCGAAGTGTGGCCGGCGCACTGGCAAGATCTCAAGCAAAATGGCTCGTTAAAGTTCGAATCCACTCATCGGACCAAGGACGGCAGGCCTCTGACGACCGAACTTACCGTCAACTACATAGTGTATGAAGACGAGGAGTATAATTGCGCCATCATGCGCGACATTACTGATCGCAAACAGATAGAGGAAGCGCTGCGGCGACGGGATCGCCAGTTGGTCGAGGCGGAGCGCATCGGGCAGATGGGCAGTTGGGAGTTAGACCTGCTGACAAATCGTCTCGACTGGTCTGACGAAATTTTTCGCATCTTTGAAATCGATCCGACTCTGTTTGGCGCCTCAGCTAAATCATTTCTCAACCTGGTCCACCCCGATGACCGGCGGTCGGTCGATCAAGCTTATAGCGATTCCGAGCGCGACCACGCGCCGTACCAAATTACTCACCGCGTGCTGCTGGCCGATGGCCGCGTCAAATGGGTGGACCAACGCGGTGAGACCTTCTACGACGACGACGGACGAGCCCTACGATCCGTGGGAAGCGTGCTCGACATCACCGCGCGCAAGCAGGCGGAGTTGGCGGTTACTGCCAGCGAACAGAGCATCCGTCGGCTGTACGAGATAACCAACGCCATTGAACTTTCCTTTGCTGAGCGAGTGCGCGCACTGCTTGCGTTCGGCTGCGCGCGTTTTGATCTTCCCTTCTGGGGTGTTGACATTTCTCCAGGGTGACGAGCTGGAAATTCTCTGCGCTCATCCTCCGGACGGCAACCTTTCGCCAGGAATGAGATTACCGCTACGTGTTTCCTATTGCAGCTATGTTGTCGAGGCAAATGAGCCGCTTTGTAACGAGCATATCGCCGCCTCGGCATGGCGCCACCATGCCGGTTACCTCACCCTGGGTGTGGAATCGTTCATGGGAACCAAAATAGTCATCAACGGCGCGCTCTACGGCACCCTCTGCTTTTACGGCCCATTGCCGTATCGAGGACAATTTAGCGATTCCGATAAGGATTTTCTCAGGCTCATGGCGGTATGGATCGGCGGCGAGGTTGACCGCTACCAGGCTCATCAGCAACTGCAAAAGTCGCATGACCAGATTCGCCAGATTATCGATACCGATCCGAACTTTATTTTTGTCCGAGATTACCAGGGACGTTATAGACTGGTGAACAAAGCTTTGGCAGATGCCTATGGCACCACCGTGGAAAACCTTGTCGGCAAAACCGACGCGGACTTCAACTCCAATGCCGCCGAGGTGGAGTATAACCGCAAAATGGATCTTCAAGTGATGGACACGCTGCAAGAAATGTTCATACCAGAACAAACCATCACGGACTCGAGTGGCCGGCAACGGTGGCTGCAAACCGTTAAACGACCCCTACTGGATGAGACGGGCCGCGCGACCCAGGTGCTCGGCGCCTCGACCGATATCACCGAGCGCAAACTGGCAGAGGAAGCGTTGCGCCAGATCGAGCAACATCTTGTTGATGCCCAGGCGATCGCTCACCTTGGCAGCTGGGAGTGGGATTTCCAAACCGGCCGAAACACTTGGTCTGATGAAAACTATCGTCTTCTCGGTTACGAGCCCGGTTCGGTCGCGTCGAGTTACGATAGCTGGGTCAACCGGATTCATCCCGACGACCGGTCGCGAGTCCAGGAGTATTTGCGCTTGGCATTCAATGGGACAACCCACTGCGATATCGAGTTTCGGGTCGTGCATCCGAATAGCGAGATTCGTTTCGTTCATTGGCGCGGCGAATTGTTCCGCGATGCGAGCGGCAATGAGCTGCGCATGGCGGGTACGGTGCTCGACATTACCGAGCGAAAAAGAGCTGAGGAGGCGCTCCGTCAGGCCTATGACGAGCTTGAGCTCCGCGTTGAGGAGCGAACCGCCGAGTTGCAGCAGGCCGTCGCTACCTTAAAGAAAACTGAGGCGTTGCTGCACCAGGCTGTCGACGTGGCGAACCTCGGGATATTCGAGCGCGATCATGATTCCGATGAAGTGCATTACTCGCCCATGTTAAGAAGAATATTGGCATTGTCTGAAGATCGGAAGGGTAGCCTGGGCGAATTTATGGCTAAAATACACCCTGATGACCGGACGACAGTCATCGCCGCGCAGCGGTCCCGTGAGCGCGCGGGCGACGGCCAATTTTCCCTGGAGTGCCGGGTTATTCGGAGCGACGGCAGCCTCGGCTGGATTATGATTAGAGCGCAAGTTTTTTTTGAAGGCAGCGGCGACGGCCGCAGGCCGGCGCGCACCGTCGGTGCCGTACTCGATATCACCGAGCGCAAACGCGCGGAAGAAGCGTTGCGCAAACTGACCGAAGACCTGGATCGCCGGGTCGTCGAACGAACGCGGGAATTGGCCGAGTCGCAAACGCGCCTGCGCTCGCTAGTGGCGGACATCACCAAGACCGAGCAGCGTGAGCGGCGCCGGCTGGCCGTGGAGCTGCACGATTATCTGGCGCAGATGCTGACCGTCAGCCGATTGAATATCGGCCGGGCGGAAAGGCTCGCCGCGGGTGACGCGTTGAAGCAACGCTTGGCCGAGGCGATGGAGTCGGTGGACGAATCGATCGCTTATACGCGCTCGCTGATGGCCCAACTGAGTCCGCGGATGCTTTACGAACTAGGATTGCCCGCGGCGCTCACCTGGCTCGCCGCCCAACAGCAGGAAAGGCATGGACTCAAGATCGAGATTAGCGGCGCGGCCGAAGGATTCGTCTTGGACGAAGAATGTTCCGTGCTGGCTTATCAATGCACGCGCGAGCTGCTGTGGAATATCGTCAAGCATGCGCAGGCCAATCAAGCGCTGGTTTCCTATAAAATCGAGCATGGTGAGTTGACTATCGAAGTCGCTGATGATGGCCGGGGATTTGACGTAGAGAGTCTGCACGCAAACGGTAACGGCGTGGAGAAGTTCGGACTGTTTAGCATCCGCGAACGATTGGAGTTGTCCGGCGGCAAACTCGAAGTGACATCGCAGCCGGGGCGTGGAACGAGGGTACGATTTACCTTGCCGGCGCCGCCAAGCGAAATGGCGCCGGCGCTTGCCCATGGCACCGTGCAAACCAGCGCGGTCCTGGGGAACGGAAAACAGTTACGTATCGCGCTGGTGGACGATCATACGGTGGTGCGCCGGGGCATGCGCCAAATGATCGAGGAATACCCCGACCTTACGGTGGTCGGCGAAGCCAATGACGGCTTGGCAGGCGTCGAGTTGGCGCGCGAGTTTAGACCCGACGTGGTCGTGATGGACGTCAACATGCCGCGCATGAACGGCATCGAAGCGACCAAGTTAATTCTCCAAGAAATGCCGTCGACGATCGTGGTTGGACTGTCCTTCGATAACGGTGCGGAGGTAGCGCAAAAGATGAAAGCTGCCGGCGCCTTCACCTGCGTTACCAAGGAACGGGCGGCGGAGGATATTCACCAAGCGATCGTCGACGCGGTGGAGGAGCGGCGCGGCGTGGCGTCAGATTAAGTTGGTGTTGCTCCGGTTTCGCATGCGATAGAGTTTTTACCGCGAAGAACGCAGCGCGGCGTAGCCGCAACCGAAACTCGGCAAGTCGCCTGCGACGGCGCTAAGGCCGCAAGGGTAACGGACCAAGGCCGGTGCGAGCGATGCACGGGATTTTATACCAATTTGCCCTGAGTTCGCCGAGTGGTCGAAATGACAACGATTCCGAACTTGGCGAACTTTACGCCTCTTCGTCCTTCGCTCAGGACATGGTTGGTGGCAGTCAATTCTTCACGTCGAGAATTCCAGATCACCCGAAATTTTGCGCCGGAGCCGCGCAAACTTTCAGCTATGGCAACCAGGGCGCAATAGGATTTCTAAAATGTCGGTACGGGTTTGAAACCCGCCCGCTTGGCTATCCGATCATGCGAGAAGTCATCTTACCTGGATATGGAGCTGGCGAAGTAATAAATAGCTAGCGCTAAAAAATTTCGCCGCCAAGATCACGGAGATTTCACATGATAACCGCGCTGACCAAACTGCACCGCTGGCGCTATCTGGTAGCGATCGTCATGACCGGATTGATTTATGAGGCTGGAGCGGGCTTACAGCCATTGCTTGGCGAGCGCGACCGGGTGTTGCTGTTTACCTTGGCCATCACGTTGAGCGCTTTGAACGGCGGGATTGGGCCCGGCCTGTTGGCCACCGCTCTGAGCTTGATTCTAGCTGCCTTCGCGATCTTTGAGCCGGGCGGTTTACCTGCATTAGCTGAAACCGCCAATCTGCTCACTCTCGGGTTGTTTGCCCTGGTCGGAGTATCGATCAGCGCGATGTCCGCGGCGCTGCACAATACTCGCCGCCGTCTCGAAGGCGAGTCCGGCGCGCCGAGACATTCTTTCAGCGTCTTCCACGACATCGGCGATCGAACGCGCGCCGAAGACGCGCTGCGCGCGAGCGAGCAACTTTATCGGGTGACGTTCGAACAAGCCTCGGTCGGCATATCGCATGTGGGATTAGACGGCCGTTGGTTACGGATGAATCAGAAGGTGTGCGACATTACCGGATACTCCGCCGAGGAGATGCGATCGCTTGCGGCCCAAGACCTTACCCACCCGGATGATCTCCAACTGAACTTGGCATTAAGGACGCAACTCATGGCCGGCGAGATCACCACGTTCTCGATGGAGAAGCGTTATATCCGCAAAGATCGAGAGCTTGTTTGGGTGAATCTGACGGCCTCGCTGCATTGCGACGCGTCTGGTACCCCGAGCCATTTCATCAGCGTCATCCAGGACATCAACGATCGCAAGCGCACCGAAGACGCGTTGCGCCAAGCGCACGCTGAGCTTGAGCGGCGCGTCGAGGAACGGACGGCGGAGTTGGCGCAGGCGGTCGCATCGTTGACGAAGACGGAGGCCCTGTTGCGCCACACCGTCGATGTCGCCGACATTGGCATTTTCGAGCGCGATCATGTGGCGGACGGGGTGTATTTCTCGACGACTTTAAGAAAAATAATCGACTTGCCCGGAGATCGGCAGGAGCGCGTCGGCGATTTTTTATCGCAAATCCACCCTGACGATAGGGAAATCGTCAACCTGGCAAGGCGGCGGGCTCGTGACCCAGCCGGCGACGGGCGCTTGTTATATGAGTGCCGCGTGGTTCGGCGCGACGGCAGCATCGGCTGGATCTTGAATCGGGCGCAAACCTTTTTCGACGGCACTGGGGATGCTCGCAAGCCTGTGCGTACCCTCGGCGCGGTGCTCGATATTACCGAGCGGATGCGCGCCGAAGAAGCTCTGCGTGCCAGCGAGGAGCGGCTTCAACATGCGCTGGCGGTCGGCCATATGGGCACTTGGGAGCGGGATTTGCGCAGCGGAGAAATGACTTGGGACGACCGGGATTTCGAAATATTCGGAATCGCCAAGGACCGGGCCATCAACCTTGACTTGTTTCTTGCCCATGTTCATCCCGCGGATCTGCCCATCTTGAAAGAAGCGATTAGCAGATCCGAGCAGCGACGGCCAGGACTACAAGTGTGAATACCGCTTTTTGCGCCCCGATGGCATGATGATTTGGTTGAGTGGCTATGGCGGCTTGCGGCGCGATCGTAACGGCACGCCAACCCACATTGCCGGTATCAATTTCGATATCACGCAGCGCAAAGCGGCGGAGGAAGCGCTGCGAAATTTGAACGAGCAACTCGACCGGCGCGTCGCGCAGCGCACGCAAGAACTCGCCGAGTCGCGTGCCCGACTGCGCGCGCTGGTCGCCGAATTGACCATGACCGAGGAGCGCGAGCGGCGCCGCCTGGCGGTGGATCTGCACGATACCTTGGCGCAGTCGTTGGCGGTGGTCAACCTGTACCTGTGGCGCGTGCGCGAACTGCTGGGCGACCAGGCCCATGGCGCTTCGTTTAAGGAAATCTTGGGCAACCTCGATAAAACGGTCGACGATTCGATCAAGTACACGCGCTCGCTGATCGCCGAGTTGAGTCCGCCGGTGCTCTACGATCTGGGCTTGCCGGCGGCGTTCCGCTGGCTCGGCGAGCAAATGGCCCGGCATGGCTTGCGCGTCGAGGTCGACGGACCGGCCGATGGCTTCTCGCTGGCGCAGGATGACGCGGTGTTCCTGTTCCAGTGCGCTCGCGAACTGCTGTGGAACGTCGTCAAGCATGGCTTCACTGACCGCGCGACGCTAGCTTATGGACGCGACGGCGATCGCGTGTCTCTCGCGGTGACCGACGACGGCAAAGGGTTTGACGCGCAAACCGTGCGCGCCAACGGCGACGGCCGCAGCCATTTCGGCTTGTTCAGCATTCACGAGCGGGTGGAACTGCGCGGCGGAGCTGTCGAAATCAATTCTACTCCGGGAGCGGGAACTGGGGTGTTGATCGTTTTGCCGATGGATCGAAAGGCGGTGGCCTCGGCCAAAATGGTTGAGCCGATTTTGTTGCCGAGCGCGACGGCGCCGGTTATCGAGCAGGCGATCAAGATTCTGATCGTCGACGATCACAAAATGCTCCGCCAGGGGTTGCGCCGAGTGTTGGAAGAGCACGACGCCTTCACTGTCGTCGGCGAGGCAAGCGACGGGGCGGAAGCGCTGGCCCTGGCGCGGCTGCTCGAACCGCAGGTCGTGATCATGGACGTCAATATGCCGAACATGAATGGTATCGAGGCGACCGAAAAAGTCATGCATGACCGGCCATCGACCATCGTCATCGGGATATCCTTCGGCACCGAGGACTATGTGGTCCGGGCGATGCAAGCGTCCGGGGCGGTGACCTGCCTCCCCAAAGAACGCGCCGTCGAAGATGTCAGCCAAGCGATCATGGATGCGGTGGCGGCGCGGCGGCAGATTAAGCATGCGTAGACATTGCTTCCGTTCGGCGTATTCGGGTGTTTTGAGTCGAGGATCAAGGATCGACACGCTATCCTCGATCCTCCATCATCGATCTTCCACCCGGACCCCGAATAACCCGTCACCCTCCCTGTTGCTTTATCCCGTGACGCTCGCTACAAAATAAGGCCTACCAGTCTTTACTTAAGGAGCGCTCATGGCACAGAAGCATGTGGACAGTTTCGGCACGCGTAAGGTCTTGACCGTCGACGGCGAGACCTACGACATTTTTCGCCTCGATCTGTTGGAGAAGGCGGGATTTAAAAATATCTCGCGCTTGCCTGTATCGCTGAAGGTCTTGCTGGAAAACTTGCTTCGGCAGGAAGACAACCATCACGTCAACAAGGCCGACATCGAAGCGCTCGCCAACTGGGATGCCAAGGTAAAATCGGGGAAAGAAATCGCCTTCATGCCGGCGCGAGTGCTGATGCAGGACCTCACCGGTGTTCCCGCTGTGGTCGATCTGGCGGCCATGCGCGAGGCGATGAAACGGCTGGGCGGCGATCCCAAGAAGATCAATCCGTTGGCACCGGTCGATCTGGTGATCGACCACTCGGTGCAGGTCGACTATTTCGGCTCCGCCGATGCGTTCCAGAAAAATTCTGAAATTGAATTCGAGCGCAATGTCGAGCGCTATGCGTTCTTGCGCTGGGGCCAGATGGCTTTCGATAATTTTCGTCTGATTCCGCCCGATGTCGGTATCTGTCATCAGGTCAATCTTGAATATCTCGCGCCGGTGGTATTCCGCGCCAAGAAAGACGGCGCGCACTTCGCCTATCCCGACACCGTCGTCGGCACCGACTCGCATACGCCGATGATCAACGGTCTCGGCGTCGTCGGCTGGGGCGTCGGCGGTATCGAAGCTGAGGCCGCGCTTTTGGGCCAGCCGATCATCATGCTGATCCCCGAAGTCATCGGCTTCAAACTGCACGGCAAGCTGCCGGCCGGCGCGACGGCGACCGACTTGGTTTTGACGGTCGTGCAGATGTTGCGCAAGAAGGGCGTGGTCGAAAAGTTCGTCGAGTTCTACGGCTCGGGACTGTCGAGCTTGAGTCTCGCCGACCGTGCGACCATCGGCAACATGGGGCCGGAGTACGGCGCCACCGTTGGCTATTTCCCCATCGACGATGAGACGCTGCGCTATCTGACGCTCACCGCGCGGGATCCGCATCTGATTAAACTCGTCGAAACCTATGCCAAAGAGCAGGGGATGTTCCGCACCGACGCTTCGCCCGATCCGATGTTCACCGATTCTCTGGAATTGGATCTCGCCAGCGTGGTGCCGAGCATCTCCGGTCCGCGCCGGCCGCAGGACCGCATCGCCCTGACGGACAGCAAGAAAGCTTTCGCCGAGGCATTGCCATCGTTGATGAAAACCAAGAACGCGGACAAGAAAGTCGCCGTGCAGGTGAACGGCGACAAGTTCGAGCTCAAGCATGGCTCGGTGGTGATCTCGGCGATCACCAGCTGCACCAATACTTCCAATCCATCGGTGTTGATCGGCGCGGGATTGCTGGCCAAGAAAGCCGGTGAAAAGGGCCTGACCCGCAAACCCTGGGTGAAAACCAGCTTGGCGCCGGGGTCGCGGGTGGTCACGGAATATTTGAAGGACAGCGGTTTATTGCCGCATTTAGAAAATCTCGGTTTTCATATCGTCGGCTACGGCTGCACCACTTGTATCGGCAACAGCGGTCCATTGCCGGAGTCTATCGCCAACGGCATCCAAGAGGGCGATCTGGTCGCCACCGCCGTGCTGTCGGGCAACCGCAATTTCGAGGGTCGCATTCACGCCAACGTGCGGGCGAACTATTTAGCCTCGCCGCCACTGGTTGTCGCGTACGCCTTGGCCGGCAGCATGGATGTAGATCTGTACAACGATCCGCTGGGCAACGACCGTGCCGGCAAGCCGGTTTTTCTCAAAGACATCTGGCCGACGCCGCAGGAAGTTCAGGAAGTGATGAACAAGTCGGTGCGCCAGGAGATGTTCAAGAAAGAATATAGCAAGGCCTCCGAGGGTGACGAGCGCTGGCGCGGCATGCCGGTGCCCGAGGGTGAGCTGTTCCAGTGGGACATGCAGTCGACCTATGTGCGCGAAGCGCCGTACTTCGACGGCATGGGTAAAACTCCCAACCCGATCAAACCGATCACCGGCGCGCGGGCGTTGGCGCTGATCGGCGATTCGGTCACCACCGATCATATTTCGCCGGCCGGTTCGATTGAAAAGAACGGTCCGGCGGCGCGCTATCTGACCAACAACGACGTGCTGCCCAAGGATTACAATCAGTACGGTGCGCGGCGCGGCAATCATGAGGTGATGATGCGCGGCACCTTCGCCAATATTCGGCTGAAAAACATGTTGGCGCCGGGCACCGAAGGCGGCGTGACGGTGCATATTCCCGACAAGAAGCCGATGTCGATCTACGACGCGGCGATGCAGTATCAGAAGGAAGGCACGCCGCTGATCGTCATCGCCGGCAAGGAGTACGGCTCCGGCTCATCGCGCGACTGGGCGGCCAAGGGGCCGCGCTTGTTGGGCATTCGCGCAGCTATTGCGGAAAGTTACGAACGCATCCATCGCAGCAACTTGATCGGCATGGGCATCGTGCCGTTGGTGTTCATGCCGGGGGAAAATTTATCGACCCACGGTCTTACAGGATTCGAAAAGTTCGATATCCTCGGCATCGGCAAAGATTTGAAGCTGCGCCAGGAATTGACGGTCAAGGCGACGGCGGACGAGGGTAAGACGACCGAATTCAAAGTCATCTGCCGCATCGATACGCCGGCAGAGTTGGATTATTACCGCCATGGCGGCATTTTGGAGTATGTGCTACGGCAGTTGTTAGCAAATTGATCGGAAGTATTCACCAGGAAGGCACAAAGGAAACGTAGGGTTCGGTGAATAAAAAATCCGAACTTCGTGCTCTTCGTGTCCTTCGTGGTAAGAATATAGCTTGCAAATTAGACAACATTCGTGATTACACGAAGAGAAGCGCTGGCGACATTAGGGAAAACCTCGCTGGCGCTTTTTTTTGCCCATTCGTTTCTGCGCAGCGGCGCGCTTGCCGCGGAAGGAAATCCTATGGCTACGCCTGACTTTATCGGTAAATTCACCGCCAATAATCCCGGACTCATGACCTTGCAGGGGACTAATCAGTATATCGTCGGCAAGGAGTCGGGCTTGGTCATCGACGTCGCGCTCAGCGCCGACTCGAACATGGACGGCATCATCGAGCAGGCCGAGGCCATGGGCGTGAAAAAAATCGATAAGATTTTGCTCACGCATATTCACAGCGATCACACCGGCGGCGCCTTGGCGCTACGCAAGCGCTGCGGCGCCAAACTCGGCATCCATCGCTCGCGCAAGGGCTATCTCGGCGGTGAAGATTTTCAATACGACGACAATGACCAGATCGACTTCGGCGGCGGCGAGTTACGCGTGTTGCACACGCCGGGCCATGAGTCGGGCCACTGTTGCTTTTACGAAGGCGGCGATAAGGTCTTGTTCAGCGGCGATAATATCCTCGGCTATGGCACCGCGGTGATCCATCCGCCGGACGGCAACATGAGCGATTACATGCGGACGCTGGAGCGTTTGCTTGGCTTCGAGATGAGCGTGATCCTGCCGGGCCACGGTCCGCTGATCGGCAAACCGGAAGCCAAGGTGCGCGAGTACATCAAGCACCGGTTGGGGCGCGAGCAGCAGGTAATCGCGGCGTTGCGCGCCAATCGCAACACCATCGGCGATATCACCGAATCGATCTACGTCGATGTTTCGGCGGCGCTCAAACGGGTCGCTGAGTTTTCCGTGCAGGCGCATCTGGAAAAGCTCGAGCGCGACGGCAAGGTCAAAAAAGAAGCGGGCCGATTTTTTTTGCGCAGCGACAATTGAGCCGGGCCGCGGGCAGAATCGAAACGCCAACCCTCCGGCGCGGTGTCAACTTCTAAATCTTGCCATGCTGCCTCGGCGGTGGCGTCCGAATAACAGCAGGACATGGCTCATGCGCGGCAACGACCCAGCGGAACTGGTGCCATTCACCTATTTCTCTCTGATGATCACCGAGTAGCCGGCTTGGCTCAATCGCTTGGCCATGTCTTCGGCGGCAGTCCGATTGGAGAAGTTGCCCAGATGAACCCGGTAGTAGGTGATGTCCTTCGATTGCAACGGCGTGATCATGACGCTGTCGAAACTCTTGACGATGCGGTCGCGCAACCGCTGGGCATTTTCCAACTGGGAGAAGGAACCCAATTGCAGCGTGTAATCGAGGGCCGAGGGCATCGACCGCAGCGGCACCGGGCTGTCGAGTACGTCGACGCGCACGAGCGCGGTCCCAGGTCCTAGTATGTCTACCGACTGGGCGGCGGCGTAGGAAAGATCGATGATTCTTCCTTTGGCGAACGGTCCGCGATCGTTGACCAACACTTCGGCGCTGCGGCCGTTTTCCATGTTGGTGACCATCACCTTGGAGCCCAAGGGCAAGGTCTGGTGCGCTGCGGTCATGTCGTTTTGATTATAAATCTCGCCGCTGGCGGTGGCCTTGCCGTGAAAGCCGGGGCCGTACCATGAAGCGATGCCGGTTTGGCTGACGCGCGAATCGGCAGCCGGCGGCACTGGAACGCGAACCCGCGACGGCGGTAGCGAACAGGCGCTGACTAGCAATGAGGCGATTACCAAAAAGCGCTGGGTCAGGTTCATCGTTTGCTAATTATACAGCAAAGCCGATTGGAAAAAAGTATCGCGGCGCAGATTTAACCCGTTCGTCGCACCGCATCGTGTGGTCTTGGACTAGTTTACCCGGTCCAGGCTTTGTGTTAGCTTGTCGGCACCTTACTAGGGAGTGATTGAAGTATGTCCGGCCATTCTAAATGGAGCACGATCAAGCATAAGAAAGCCGCCAAGGATGCCAAGCGCGGCAAAATTTTTACCAAGCTGATTAAGGAAATCACCGTGGCGGCACGCATGGGCGGCGGCGATATCAATGCCAATCCGCGTCTGCGCACGGCGGTACTCACCGCCCGCGGCAGCAGTATGCCGAGTGATAATATCGAGCGCGCGATCAAAAAAGGCACCGGCGAGCTCGAAGGCGTTACCTACGAAGAGATTCAATACGAAGGATATGGTCCGGGCGGCGTGGCGATCATCGCCCAGGTGTTGACCGACAACAAGAATCGCACGGTGTCGGAGATCCGCCGGATGTTTTCCAAGCATGGCGGCAACATGGGTGAGACCGGCTGCGTCGGCTGGATGTTCGATAAGAAGGGCATCCTCACCGTCGACAAGACGCAGATCGACGAGGACCGCTTGATGGATATCGCTCTCGATGCCGGCGCCGAAGATGTCCGCGACGAGGGCGAGGTCTTCGAGGTGATCGCCCCGCCCGAGGATTTCGAAAAAGTCAAAGAACGGCTGGACCAGGAAAAAATCACCATCGCCAGCGCTCAGGTTAGCCTGGTGCCCAAGAATACCGTCGACGTCGACGCCAAAAATGTCGAGCAAGTCTTAAAACTCAGCGAAGAACTGGAAGATCATGACGACGTGCAAAATGTCGCGGCCAACTTTCACATCCCCGATGAGCTGATGGACAAGGTGAGCTAGCCGCAGTGGCGGACCCCGGCAACAAACCACTGCCGCGCATCATCCTGGGCATCGATCCGGGAACCATGGCGACCGGCTGGGGGGTTGTCCAGGTTATCGGCAACGCGCTGCGCCATATGGGCCATGGCACTATAAATTCCTCAAGCGCCGAGCCCCAAGCGCGCCGCCTGCGCCGGATCTACACCGAACTGGCGAAATGTCGTGCGCGAGTTTCACCCGGACGGCGTCAGCCTGGAAAAAGTTTTCTTTGCGCAAAATGTCCAAAGCGCCTTGAAACTCGGCCAGGTGCGCGGCGTCGCGCTGCTGGCGGCGGCTGAGCAAGATGTCGAGGTTCACGAGTATAGCGCGGTGGAGATAAAATCGGCGGTGGTGGGCTATGGCCACGCCACCAAGCAGCAAGTGCAAATGATGATCGGATCCATATTGAAAGTATCGGGACCGGTGCCGGCGGATGCCGCGGACGCTCTTGCCGCCGCGATCTGCCATCTCAACCGGCAAGCGTTCACCAGCCGGGTTGCCGAGGTGATGACGAAAATGCCGACGCCCCTGCGGCCGCGGGGTGGTCGCGTTCGTTGAACGGCCGATGGACAATTCGTTAACCCTACCCGTGGGCTTGACGTGATCGCGCAAATCAGCGGCAAACTCGCGCAAAAGCAGCCCGGCGAAGTGGTCATCGATGTTGGCGGTGTCGGCTATCTGGTTTTCATCCCGCTCAATGTTTTTTACCGCTTGCCGGATCTCGGCGCGCCGATGAGTTTGCAGATTCATACCCATGTGCGCGAAGACGCGCTGCAGTTGTTCGGCTTTCACGATCTCGCCGAGAAGCAGGTGTTTCTGCTGCTCATGGGTGTGTCGGGTATCGGCCCCAAGCTCGCGCTCAATATCTTATCGGGCATCCCGGCTGAGGAATTGGCGCGGGCGTTGCGCAATGGTGACCAGGTGCGTTTGGTGTCGATCCCCGGAGTGGGCAAGAAGCTGGCTGAGCGCATGATTGTCGAGTTGAAGGATAAGTTCTTGACGTTCACCCCGGCGACCCTTGATAGCACGGCGAAACCCGAAGCGTCTTCGCAAAAGATGCTGGACGCGGTTTCGGCCTTGATCAATCTAGGATATAAAAAACCGGAGATTGAAAAAACTGTCCGCGATGTGCTCAAGAACGACTCGCTATCGCTGGAAGATGTCCTGCGCGAGACCTTGCAGCGGATGGGGCACTAAAAAGAGGAGAATAAGTTTCGCCACAGAGGACGCAGAGTTCACAGAGTGGATGATTTGGATCCGCAAGATTGGCCGCAAGGAACGCAAAGAGCACATGAAATTCGCATCCGAATGTAGGGCCGGGACCCGCCCTCCGGGTTTGTAGAACGAGCGCACACTGACCATGTTGGACGGCCATCGCACCGACGACGATTCCGGATTCGAGCTGAGCTTGCGGCCGCGCGGCTTTGACGAGTACGTCGGCCAAGAACGGGTCAAAGAAAATCTCAAAGTCGCCATCGCCGCGGCGCAGGCGCGCGGTGATGTCCTCGATCATATTCTTTTCCATGGCCCTCCGGGGCTGGGCAAAACTTCCATCGCCTATATCATCGCCCGCGAGATGGGCGTCAACATCAAGGCCACCTCGGGGCCGATCATCGAGCGCGCCGGCGATCTGGCGGCGCTTTTGACCAACCTCGACCATGGCGACGTCTTGTTTATCGACGAAATTCACCGCCTCAACCATGTGGTCGAAGAGGTTCTGTATCCGGCCATGGAAGACTACGAGATCGACATCATGGTCGGCCAGGGCCCGGCGGCCAAGTCGATCAAGTTGCCGCTTAAAAAATTCACTTTGATCGGCGCAACCACGCGCTCGGGCTTGATTACTTCGCCACTGCGCGACCGCTTCGGCCAGAGTTTCCGTCTGGATTTTTACGATGCGGGATCGCTGGCGCGCATTCTCAAGCGCTCGGCGGCGATTCTCAGCGTCGAGCAAGATCAAGACGGCATCACCGAGATCGCCAGCCGCTCGCGCGGCACGCCGCGTATCGCCAACCGCTTGCTGCGCCGGGTGCGCGACTACGCCCAGGTGAAAAGCGACGGTAAGATCACTAAAGCGGTGACGGTGGAGGCGCTCAGAATGCTCGAGGTCGATCGCCTGGGCCTCGATAAGATGGATACCATGTTGCTGCTGGCGATGATCGACAAGTTTGCCGGTGGGCCGGTGGGCGTGGAGACTTTGGCTGCTGCCATCGGCGAAGAGAAGGATACCATCGAGGATGTCTACGAGCCATTTTTGATCCAAGCCGGATTCATTCAACGGACACCGCGCGGCCGGGTGGCTACCGTGCTGGCTTACGAACATTTTGGCCGGCAACCGGGCGCGGCCAAGCCCGCCACCGGCAAAGGCCAGCCGGATTTGTTTGAATGAGATTAACTGACGGTGCGATTTGAGATCTGAATTATGGCCGGGTTAGGCAAGACTCTCATATATCTTGGCATCGTCATCGTTATCGCCGGTGTGCTGGTGTCGGTTTCCGACCGGTTGCCATGGCTTGGCCACCTGCCGGGCGATATCCATATCCAGCGGGAACGCTTTAGTTTCCATTTCCCGCTGACCACCTGCATTGTCGTCAGTATCGTGATTTCGCTTGTGGTTTACTTGCTCAAACGTTAAAAATTTGCCAGTTTTCTCGCCGTTAGCTCGGCCGCGCCGATGGAATCCCTAAACCCAACTCATAGTCGCCAAGACAGCATTAAAGCCGAAGAGGCCAAACGGCGCAAGCGCGAGGGCATCGTCATCGCGGTGGCGGCGCTGATGGTGGCGGCGTTGATCTTTTTCGAAGTGCAATCACCGGACATCTCGCTGGAGAATTCCCTCGGCAGCAACATCGTGTTTTTCTTCATCATCAATATCAACATCATTCTGCTGGTGCTGTTGGTTTTTCTGGTCGTGCGCAATCTGGTCAAGCTGGTCTTTGAGCGCCGTCGCCGCTTGCTTGGCTCACGCTTGCAGTCGCGCCTGGTCTTGGCTTTTGTCGCGCTGTCGATCGTGCCGAGCCTGTTGTTGTTCGCTATCGCCGGCGGCTTGTTGACCCATTCCTTCGACCGCTGGTTCGATTCCAAGGTGGAAAGCGCTCTTCAGGGGTCTTTGGAAATCGGCCAGACCTATTATCAAAATTCCGCCAACAACGCGATGTTTTTTGCCCGCCGGTTGAGTGAGAAAATCACCGAGCAGAAACTTTTTGAGAACGCGCGGCGGGCTGAGTTGCGCCGGCTCGTCGAGGACAAACAGCGCGAGTATAACCTCGGCACGGTGGAGATCTATTCGGCGCAGAGCGAGGCGATCGTCGCGGTGAGCGACAAGTCGAAAAACGCTGTGGATTTAAAACCCGACGATGAGTTTTTGGCGCGGGCGTTGCGCGGCATCGGCGTGACTTGGACCCAGCCGTTGGGCGAAGGCGACGTGATCCGCGGCGGCGCGCCGATCTTCGGCGCGGAAAAGCGCATCGTCGGCGTCGCCGTGGTCGACTATCATGTGCCCAAGAGTCTGACCAAACGGGCGGCGCAAATCTCGCAGTCCTACGAGCAGTACAAATATTTAACCTTTCTCAAGGCGCCGGTTAAGAACAGTTACATCTTGACGCTGTTTCTGATCACCTTGGTGATCATGTTTTCGGCCACTTGGTGGGGATTTTATCTTTCCAAGGGCATCACCGTGCCGATTCAGCAGCTCGCCGAGGGTACCCATGAAGTCGCCCAGGGGAATTGGGATTATAAGATTGAGGCCAGCGGCGATGATGAGATCGGCGTCTTAGTCCAGTCGTTCAATCAGATGACCGGCGACCTGAAGCAGATCACCTTGGAACTGGAACGGCGCGGCAAGGTGGTGCAAACCCTGCTCGCCAACATCGCCGCCGGAGTCGTGTCGGTGGACCCGGCGGGAAATATCACCACTTGGAACAAGGCGGCCGAGCAGATGCTCGGAGTTAAAGCCGAGCAGGCCTTGGCGAAAAACTACCGCGATGTTTTACAGTCGGAGCCGCTGCGGGTGGTGGCCGAGATCATCGACAGCGTCAAGGACTTGGAGAAGATCGAGCGCGATATCAAGATCCCGCTGATCGATCAACAACTGACGGCGGTGGTGACGGCGGCGACCCTGCGCGACGACGACGGTTCGGCGTTGGGGGTCATGGTTTTTCTCGAAGACATTACGCAAATTCAGAAAGTGCAGCGCATGGAAGCCTGGCGCGAAGTGGCGCGGCGCATCGCCCATGAGATCAAAAATCCGCTAACGCCGATCCAACTGTCGGCCGAGCGGCTGCGCAAGCGCTACGCCAGCATGCTCGGCGGCGACGGCGGTATTTTGGATAAATGCACGACGACGATCATTCAGCAGGTCGAAGAGCTGAAAAGCCTGGTCAATGAGTTTTCCCAATTCGCGCGGCTGCCGTCGGCTAAGCTAGTGACCCAGGATCTCAATGAGATCGTCAGCGAGTCGCTGTTTCTTTTCAATGAAGGGCACAAAGGTATACAATTTCATTTTAGCTCCGGGGTGATTCCGGCGTTAGATTTGGACCGCGACCAGATCAAGCGAGTGCTGATCAATCTGCTCGACAACGCGGTGGCGGCGGTGCAAGATGACGGTGAGATCAAGTTATCGACCGTTTACAATCGTGGGCGGGACGTGGTGACGTTGGAAGTGGCCGATAACGGCAGCGGTTTGGCGCCGGAGACGCGCTCGAAAATATTCGAACCGTATTTTTCCACCAAGGAAAACGGCACTGGCCTGGGCCTGACCATCGTCAGTCAAATCATCGAGGATCATCGCGGCTATATTCGGGCATTGCCCAACGAACCCAGGGGGACTCGCTTTAGCATTGAGTTCCCCGCTTCGGAGGTTGCTAAACGAGCGGTACATTCGTAACTTGGAGGGTGAGTGGACGAGCTGGCGGTTAACAAAACGATTTTAGTCGTCGACGACGAAGACGATGTGCGCGAGTCGGTGCGCGAAGCGCTGCGCGACGAAGGCTACCGCGTCATCGATACCCGCGACGGCACACAAGTGCTCGACCTGATTCGTAAAGAACGGCCCGAGCTTGTTTTACTAGACATCTGGATGCCTCAGGTCGATGGCATCGGCTTGCTCAAGGAAATCAAGTTTCAGGAGCCGGACCTCAATGTCGTGATGATTTCCGGTCATGGCAATATTCACACGGCGGTGACCGCGACGAAGTTCGGCGCCTTCGATTTTCTCGAAAAGCCGGTTTCCCTGGACGGCCTGCTCCTGACCGTGCAGCGCGCTTTGGGTGAGTCGTCGAATACCCTGGGCCAGCTAAGCCGAGCCAAGAGGAAGACTGCCGCGACTAAGGGCGGCGACGCGTCGTCGGTGGGCGTGGCGTCGAGCAACGTCAAGCAAAGGACCTTGAAAAAAAGCGTCGTGCTATCCGGCCAAGGGCTCCATTCGGGCGTGAAGACCGGCTTGATTTTGCATCCGTTGCCGCCCAACAGCGGAATTCGCTTTACCGGTATTTCCGGCGAAGTCACGGTGCCGGCGCATTTGGACTACGTCGGCTCCACCGGTTACGCGACCTCATTGCGTACCCAAGGATTCGCCGTTGGCACCGTCGAGCACTTGCTCGCGGTACTGCACAGTTATGGGATCGGCAATCTGCTCATCAAAGTTCACGGCGAAGTGCCGATTCTCGACGGCTCGGCGCTGGAGTTTTGCCAGGCCATCGACGAAGCCGGCATTCAGCAGGAAGATGAAGAAACCGCTGAGATCGTTATCGACCGCGCCTATCGGGTTGAAGCCAAGGGCGGCGAGTCCATCGCCATCGAACCGGCGGAGAGCTTCTCGGTGCACTATGAGCTGTGCTATCCCAATCCGGTCGGCGAACAGCAGTATACCTATCGTCATCGCGGCGCCGCATCGTTTCGCGAGGAGATCGCACCGGCGCGGACCTTCGGCTTTCTCAAAGACATCGCCAAGCTGCAAACCATGGGTCTGGCCAACGGCGGACGGTTGAGCAATTTTATCCTGATCGACGACGAGAAGATCGTCAACACCGAGCTGCGTTTCGCCGACGAATTCGCGCGCCATAAGATTCTCGATATCCTCGGCGATTTCTATTTGCTCGGCCGGCCGATTCGCGGCGCGATTCACGCGCGCATGACCGGCCACTCGGACAACATCGCGCTGCTGCGGAAAATCCGCGAAGGCATGAAGCTGTAAGCGCCGGCGCGGGGTTCTTTAACGCGCCCAGCCCGGCGAGAGTTTGAAAGAAGCCATACATGGACGCCAATTTTCCTCGACTCTTCACGGTCAACGAAGCCAACGGACTCTTGCCGGTGCTGCGGCCGCTGGTGGAGCAAATCCTGGAAAATATCCGGCGCTTGAAGGGCGTCAGCGAGGCGGTGATTCGGCGCGAGCAGCTCGATCCCGACGCGGCCAATCTGATGGAACGATTGCGCGAGGATGGCGAGGTCCTGAAACTGGTCACGCAGATCAAGGATTGGGTGACGGCGATTAACGGCCATGGCTGCGTGTGCAAAGGCGTCGAGCAGGGATTGATTGACTTTCCCTGCATGCTCGGTTCGGAAGTGGTGTTTCTCTGTTGGCAGATCGGCGAAGCCAGCGTGGCGCACTATCATCGAATCGAAGATGGCTTTGCTGGGCGCAAGACGTTGCTCGACGACGTGAGCGCGGCGCCGGATAGCAAAACATCCTACCACTGAGCGCGACTGTTCCATCTGCGCCGTGTGAATTTCGCTGGCGGCAAATTCTTGGATTCAGATGTTCCTCCCGCAAAGTCGCAAAGTCGCCAAGTTCGGAATTGTTGTCATTTCGACCCTTGGGGGAAATCTTTCTTAGATCACTCGCGGCCTTGCTGGCTTGGCGGGAAATATTCCGAATGCAAATCTTCTGCTCTGTGAACTCTGTGGTGAAATTTCTTGTTAACTTTGCTTGCGGCTGCGCCGCGCTAGGCGATGGTCGTTGCCAACAGCGCTGCACCGTCGCGAATCTCGGTTCATGAACTCTTCGCCCGACACTGCGCGCGCAACTCTGTCCGCTCATATTAAAGCGGCGGCGCAGGAACTGGGTTTCGCGCTCGCCGGCATCTCGCCGGTTCAGTTGCCGCCCCACGGCGAATCCTTCGCGCGCTGGCTGCGCGACGGTTTTGCCGGCGAGCTGGGCTACCTGAGCCGCACCGAAGCGCTACGCCGCGATCCCCACGAGCTGGTGCCCTGGGCGCAGTCGATTATTTCCGTCGGCATGAATTACTACACGCCGTTTGCCCGGCCGGCGATGCCGGACAACTCGGAGGGCTGGATCTCACGCTATGCCTGGGGCGATGATTATCACGAGATTATTAAAGCGCGCTTAGAGCGGTTGCTCGAAACCATTCGTGCGCTTTGCGGCGAATCCATAGAAGGGCGCGCCTTTGTCGATTCCGGACCGGTGTTAGAAAGAGATTTCGCCGGTGTCGCCGGCCTCGGATGGATCGGCAAGAACACCCATTTGATTTCGCCGCAACGGGGCTCGTGGTTTTTTCTCGGCGAGCTGTTTGTCGATCTACCGTTGGCCTACGACCGACCGATGCGCGACCGCTGCGGCCAATGCGATTTGTGTCTCAAAGCTTGCCCAACCAACGCCTTTGTCGGGCCCTATGTTCTCGATGCGCGCCGCTGTATTTCTTATCTGACCATCGAGCTCAAGGGCGCCATGCCGCGCCATCTGCGACCGCTGGTGGGGAACCACATTTTTGGCTGCGATATCTGCCAGGATGTCTGTCCTTACAATGTCAAAGCGCAGGCGACCGCCGAGACGGCGTTCGGTCCGCGCTCGGGCCTATTGGCGCCGCAACTGATCCCGCTCCTGTCGTTGACCGAAGCTGAATTCCGCCAGCGCTTCCGTGGCAGTCCGATCCTGCGCGCCAAGCGCCGCGGCTTTTTACGCAATGTCGCGGTGGCGCTTGGCAACTTGAAATGTCAAGAAGCGGTGCCGGCGTTGATCGCCACACTCGACGATAGCGAACCGTTGGTGCGCAGTCATGCGGCTTGGGCTTTAGGAGAGATTGGTACCGTCCCTGCGGGGGACGCGCTCCAGCGCCGCTTGGAATTCGAAGGCGACGACGCAGTACGATCCGAGATTGTCGCGGCGATCGCACGGTTACAGGGCGAAACGCTGCGCTAGTCCTGGCTATTTCGCGTCGCTACCTCGACTGCGTCCAAGAGCATTTTCGGAAGACGTTTCACCTGGCCCTCGTGGTCGATGCAGGCGTGCTTGGTCGATCCCGTGGCGAGGCTGAGTTGGTCGGCTTGGCGGGAAATTTGGTAATCAAAAACCAGATAGACTCGGCTTAGGTCGACCAGTGTCGTGGCGATGTCGATGACATCGTCGTAACGCGCCGACTGGGCATAGCGGCAGGTGACTTCGGCCACTGGAAAGTGGAGGCCGGCTGCTTCGATGGTTGCGTAGGGTAAGCCAATCTGGCGCAAAAACTCCGAACGGCCGCGTTCGAACCAGCGCAGATAATTGGCGTAATAAACCACGCCCATTTGGTCGGTGTCGCCGTAGATCACCCGATAGCTCGTGAGGTTGGTCAAATTTATCGTCATGAGATTATTAAATAGTTCTTTTTGCCGTGATTCTCAAAGGTCGGTGATGTCCCATCGCCTTGACAATTCAAACGGAAGTATGTTTTAAGCTGAAGAAATTATTGCGAATTATTTTGGACAACAATCTTGATTCTTGGGCTTGAGGAGGAAAGGGAATGAATAAGTTAGTTCAATGCGCAACCTGGTCTGGCGGCGCCCTGTTTGCGAGTTTAATCATCTTTGCCTGCAGCTCGGTGGATGATAAACCGGCTGCGCCAGCGCCAAAACCGGCCGCATCGGCGCCGCAACCGCCGGCGGCGGCTCCGGCTCCAGCCCCGGCAAAAGCCGATGGTGCAAAGACCGAAGCGGTGAAGGCGACCAAGACCAAAGCTGTCGAAGTTGAAGGCGTGATCAGCGCCGTCGGCCAACGGACGATCACGTTCCAGATGGAGCGCAAAGGGAAAGTGCGCGAAGAGGTGGTCGGGGTCGATGAAAAAACCAAAATCGAAAAAGCCGGCGCTAACGTGAAACTGAGCGATCTCGCCGCCACCGACAAAGGCATGATCAATTACGAACCGGACGCCTATACGCCGGCGCTCGGGATCAAGATTACCGGCAAGGGTGAGATTCAGAAAGTCGGCGGCGACGACTAGGTGCGGTAACGATCGGCGCGGTCGCCGCCGATCACTTCGACATCGACGGCTTCGTCATCGCGGATAACGCGAAACAAGATCCGTTCTCCCGGACGCTTTTTCCACATCTCTCGGTAAAGCTCCTGGCGGGAACGGATCTTGTTGTTTTCCACCGATAAGATCACATCGCCGGCTTTGAGGCCGTATTTGGCCGCCGGTCCGTTGCCGGTTACATTGACGATGACCACCAGGCCGGCGACACCCTGAGTATAGATTCCCAGCCAAGGCCGGCGCGGCCGGCTAAGCACCTGGCCATGCTGTTTTAGCTCCTGTTCATAGGTTTGGTAGTATGCGACGGGGATCGCCATCGTGAACTTGCCGACCTCGTTTAAGTTGAGCGAGACGATGCCCGCCAGTTCGCCCTTGAAATTGGCCAAAGTGCCGCCGCCAAACCCGGGATTAAACGCGGTCACGCGGATCGATTTGTCGATCATGTATTCCCATTCGCCGTCGTAACCAGCCATGGAGCTGACATAGCCGCCGCTGACGCGCCGGCCGACTTTACCGCTGCTGGCGACCATGACCACCTCTTGGCCGAGAGCCAGCGAGTCCGCCGCCGCCATTTTGAGAAAGGGCAGATCGCGTCCGGGAATTTTGACCAACGACAGACCCGACTCTTGGTCTTGCCCGACAACCTGTCCTGGATACTCTTCACCATCGGGCAGGGTGACGGTGATCGACGCGGCGCCGATGGTTACATAGTGAACCGTGAGAATGTAGCCGCTGGGATCGATGATGGTGCCCGAACCGACCCGTTCAGCGCCAAGATTGCGCGCCGATGGGTGGCTCTCCGGTATGGAGACCTGCAAATCGACCGTCGCCGGTACGAGCGAATGAATCAATCCAATATGGCCGTTCAAAGTTCTACTCCTTCGCTGGATATGCTCGGTAGGCTAGTCCGAAATTCTGGCTTTGTATAGAGCCGGCTGTGGCCAGCCGTCGCGGCGTATCAGTTCGCGTTGAATCGCCCACGGCGACGTTGCCATCGCGATTGGGGCAGGTGAAATCGAGCGCAGGCCGATCTTGTTGTATACCATCGCGGCAAAGTCGGTACGCAGCACGCGATCGCAGGACTTATCGCGCTTGCCACGCCAATGGTCGTGAAAGTGGGTGGGGATGTTCATGGGCCGGACAAAAACTGGTTAACAAAATGGCGATGAATTCACAAGCCGATGACGGCCGCTGCAAGTTTCTCTGCGGAGCCTCGGTGCGACTCCGTAATTATCGTGGAAGTGCTGAATAAATCATGCACTTTTGAGTCACTGTCAGGAGCACTCGGCTTGACATCCCGAGGGATTGCCGATATTGAATAACTACTAATTGGCCCGCATTATCGCCGATGAAAATCTCCATCGACGAGATTCCTCAAACCCCCAAAGAGATCGCATTCTCCGAAAGTGGTGAGGAACTCAATAAAATTTATAGCCAAAGCAGCGTCCGTGAATTTGGCTTTCCCGCGTCCTTGGAGGTCGAACTTCGCTACTATCGTGCGGCGGCCGATTTGTTTTTTGACGGACGGTTGAGCGGCCAATTGCGCGGCTTGTGTGGGCGTTGTGCCGAAGAATTTATGTTTAACTTAGATCAGCCCTTTGAATTCGTGCTGATCCCCGATCGGGCCAAAGCCGGGCGCAAAGCTGAAGAGCTCCATCGCGACGATTTGGCATTGAGCTATTACTCGGGGGACGAGATCGATCTGTCGCCGTTGATCGCCGAGCAGGCGATCTTGGCGTTGCCGACGCAACCGTTGTGTGGCGAGAACTGCCGCGGTCTGTGCAGCACTTGTGGGATCAATCTCAACGGTGAATCCTGCTCCTGCGCGTCGCCGACGGGGGATCCGCGCATGGCGGTGTTTCGGACGTTAAAACTGGGCAGTTGAAATATTGTTTTTTAAAAAGTAGCTGCCGCCAGAGGCAGGGAAAGATAGGACGAATCAAATGCCGGTACCTAAAAGACGCACTTCGAAACGAGTGAAAAACCAACGCCGTGCCCATGACCATTTGACCGCGCCGCAATGGAGTGCCTGCGCTAACTGCGGCGAGACGGTGTTGCCCCATCGCGCCTGTGCTCACTGCGGCTTTTACCGCGGCCGCGCCGTGATCCAAACCGAAAACACCTAAATTTCCTTTCCGCCAGCTATGCCGAAGATCGCCGTTGACGCGATGGGCGGAGACCGAGCCCCCGGAGTTGTAATCGAAGGGGTGTTGCTCGCCCGTCAACAACTCGGCGTTGAAATTGTCCTGGTCGGTCCGCCCGACACTATCGCGGCGGAACTCGCCGAGCACCCTGGTGCCCCGCAAATAGCCATCGCGCCGGCATCCGAAGTGGTGCCGATGCAGGAATCCCCCAGCATCGCACTGCGGAAAAAAGATTCATCCATGCGGGTCGCTTTCGAAATGATGAAGCGCGGCGACGCCGATGCGGTGGTCAGCGCCGGCAACTCCGGTGCGATGATGGCACTCGGCATGTTTGTCATGGGCACACTTTCACAGGTGGCGCGGCCGGCGATTCTGGTCGTCGCTCCGAGTCTTGGCAGGGGCACGGTAATCGTCGATGCTGGCGCCAATGTCGATTGTAAACCCAAACATCTGTTGCATTTTGGTCTCATGGGGTCGATCTATGCCGAAACCGTCCTAGGCGTGACCAAGCCGCGGGTTGGCGTGTTGAGCAATGGCGAAGAGGCGAGCAAGGGCACGGAATTGACCCGCGCCGCCAGCGCGCTGCTGGGCGCCACCGCACTCAATTATATCGGCTACGTCGAGGGGCGGGACATTTTTAACGGCAAGGTCGACGTCGTGGTGTGCGACGGGTTCACCGGCAATGTTGCGCTTAAGACCATGGAAGGCGTGGCGAGTTTTGCCGGCGAAATTCTCAAAGGCGCTTTTCAACATAATCTTTCCAGTAAGGTCGGATACCTGATGAGCCGCAATTCGTTGCGCACGGCTTATCGAAGATTGGATTACGCCGAGTATGGCGGCGCGCCGCTGATCGGATTGGACGGCGTGGCGATCGTCGCCCATGGCGGCTCCAGTCCACTGGCGATCAAGAGCGCGATTCGTTTGGCGCGCGATGCCGTCGACCATGAGATGAATCGCCATATTGCCCATGCCTTGGGCGAGGTAGAAAACGCCGAGGGCGCCAAGAAAGACGGTCTACCGCGCAAGCTTTGGGAACGGGTTAAGTCAAAAATCGAATTATTGGGAGATAAGACCGAGCCTGGGGTTGGCGATGACCGACGGAGGCGCGGTGGTGAATAGTAATATAGCGTTCGTGTTTCCCGGCCAGGGCTCGCAAAGCGTCGGTATGGGCAAGGATCTTTGCGATCAGTTCAGCGCCGCGAAGCAGGTGTTTGCCGAAGCCGACGAGGCTCTCGGCTTTTCCCTAAGCCGGTTGTGTTTTACCGGACCTGATGCTGATTTAAAGCTCACCGAAAATACCCAGCCGGCGATTCTCACTATGTCGGTTGCCGCGCTGCGCGTGCTCGAAGCGGAAACTGATCTGCGCCCGGCCTATGTCGCGGGCCATAGCCTTGGTGAGTACAGCGCATTGGTGGCGGTCGGCGCGTTGGCGTTTCGTGACGCGGTGACAGTTGTCCGCGCGCGCGGCCGGTTGATGCAGCAGGCGGTGCCCGCCGGTCAGGGGGCTATGGCGGTGATCCTCGGTTTGGAGATGGATGCCGTGCGCAGTCTCTGTGTCGACGCCAGCCAGAACGAAGTCGTCGCACCAGCCAATTATAACGGCGGCGGGCAAATTGTCATCGCCGGCGCTAAGAATGCTGTGGTTCGTGCCATGGCCTTGGCCAAGGAGCGTGGTGCCAAGCGCGCCCTCGACTTACCGGTGAGCGCGCCGTTTCATTGCGAGCTCATGCGGCCCGCGGCCGATGGCCTGAGGCAAGTCTTGCAAAACATTACGGTCAATCCATTTACGATCGGTGTGGTGACCAATGTCGAAGCGGCGGTCAATCGCAACTGCCAGCGCGTCAAAGATCTGCTCGTCGAACAAGCGGTGCGGCCGGTGCGCTGGGAAGAGTCGGTTAAGCAGCTGTCCGCGTTGGGCTGTCAACGCGCCTTGGAAATCGGCCCCGGCAAGGTGCTCAAGGGCTTGAACAAGCGTATCGCGCCGGCGCTGGAAACCGGTAATTTCGAAACGCCGCAGGATCTGCCAAACCTGAAAGTCGCTTAGCATGGCAAATCTTCAAGGTCAGATCGCGTTGGTCACCGGCGCTAGCCGGGGAATCGGTAGGGCGATTGCACTGGCCCTCGGCCAAGCCGGCGCCCATGTGGTGATCAATTACAAAGTCAACCAGCCAGCGGCGGAAGAGACGCTTAGCTTATTGCAGGCCGCTAGTGGTAACGGCGAGCTCAGTGCTTTCGACATAGCCGATGAGACCCAGGTTGCAGTCGCGGTTAAAAATATCGTCGACGCGCATAAAACCCTCGATATCCTGGTCAACAATGCCGGGGTCACCGCGGATAGTTTGCTGATGCGCATGAAGTCAAGCGATTGGGATCAAGTCATCGGCACCAATCTTAAAGGCACGATCCTGTGCACCAAAGTCGTCTCGCGCCAAATGATCAAGCAGCGGGCGGGACGTATCGTCAATCTGTCGTCGGTGGTTGGCCAAACCGGCAACGTCGGGCAGTCGCTTTATGCCGCGTCCAAAGCCGGCATTATCGGCTTTACCAAAGCGATGGCGCGGGAATTGGCGTCGCGCGCCATTACCGTCAACGCGGTTGCGCCGGGTTTCATCGATAGCGATATGACGGTGCGCTTGCCGGATAACTTGCGCGAGGATTTTCTCCGTTCCATTCCCTTGGGGCGCTTCGGCACTTGCCAGGAAGTCGCCGATATGGTTGTGTTTCTAGCCGGACCTGCCGGCAGCTATGTGACCGGCCAAGTATTTAACGTCAACGGCGGACTATACATGTAAGGATATTAAGAGGAGGTAAGTGAAGATGGCGGGATCGATTAAGGATAGAGTGAAGGAAATAGTTTGCGAGCAACTCGGCGTAAGTGCCGAAGAGGTAACCCCGGAGGCTTCGTTCATCGAGGATTTGGGCGCGGACTCGTTGGACATCGTCGAGCTGGTGATGGCGCTGGAAGAGGAATATGAGATGGAAATCTCCGACGAAGACGCCGAGAAGATCAAGACCGTTCAGGACATCATCACCTACATCGAGGCGCATCGATAACCGCCTTTGTCCGTACGCCGCTGCTCAGTGAACCGGCGGCCAGCGCCGCGGACTTTGTCACTGCAATATCGTATTCGAGTCGCTGAAGCGCAGGTTACTCGTTGCCTGAGCTTTGGCATTTGGCATTTTCTGAATTGCGTCGGGCTATGATCTCAGGCGTGGACAGCGTGACATCATGATCGCCATCGGCTGTGACCACGGCGGTGTGGAGTTAAAAGATTTTCTCGTCGGCTACCTGCGCGCCACGGGCGTGGAGGTCTGCGATCTTGGCACCCAGGGCCGGGAGTCGGTGGACTATCCCGACTATGCCAGGGGAGTCTCCGAACGAGTGTCCGCCGGCCAAGCCGAGCGCGGTGTGTTGATCTGCACCACCGGCATCGGCATGTCCATCGTCGCTAATAAATTTCCTGGCGTGCGCGCGGCGTTGGTAGGTGATGTTGATGGCGCGCGTTCGAGCCGAGAGCATAACGATGCCAATATTTTGGTTCTAAGCGGCGCCAGAACCGCCGCACCATTGGCGCAAGCGATTATCAATACCTGGCTAACCACGGAATTTGCCGGCGGCCGCCACCAGCACCGGGTCGATAAGATTACTCAGGTTGAGCAGGAAATTGCCAAGGGCTCTAAAGATCAGCCAAAACCGTAAATTTTTCAAAGGAAAAGTCATGTCATTTCTCGAACAGGTAGACGCGGATGTGTTCGCCGCAATTCAACGGGAAACCCGGCGTTTGGAGGGTAATCTCGAACTCATCGCCTCGGAAAACGTCGTCAGCGAAGCGGTGCTGGAAGCTCAGGGCTCGGTGATGACCAACAAATATGCCGAGGGTTATCCGGGCAAACGATATTACGGCGGCTGTGAGTTTGTCGACGAAGTCGAATCACTGGCGATCGCCAGGGCTAAAGAGCTGTTCGGCGCCGAACACGCCAATGTCCAGCCGCACTCCGGCTCCCAGGCCAACATGACCGTTTACCTTGCGGTGTTGAAACCGGGCGACAGCTATCTCGGCATGAACCTGGCTCACGGCGGCCATTTGTCGATGGGCAGTCCGGTAAATTTTTCCGGTTTTATCTACAACGTGATTCCCTACGGCGTTTCCGAGAAGACTGAAACCATCGACTACGATGAGGTCGAACGGCTGGCCAGGGAGCATCGGCCCAAGTTGGTCATCGCCGGCGCCAGCGCTTATCCTCGCATCATCGACTTTCCGCGCTTTCGTAAGATCGCCGATGATATTGGCGCGTTATTAATGGTCGACATGGCGCATATCGCCGGCTTGGTAGCGGCGGGGCTGCATCCGAGTCCGGTGCCCTACGCCGATTTCGTCACCACGACGACCCACAAGACCTTGCGCGGGCCGCGCGGCGGCATGATGCTGTGTAAATCGGAGCATGCGAAGATTGTTGACAGCCGGGTTTTTCCCGGCATGCAGGGCGGACCGTTGATGCATGTGATCGCCGCCAAAGCGGTGGCGCTCAAAGAGGCGTTGAGCCCGGAGTTCAAGATCTATCAACAACAAATCGTCAAAAATGCCCAGGCTTTGGCGCAAGCGCTCATGGCCAATGGTTTTCGTTTGACCTCCGACGGCACCGACAATCATCTGATGCTGGTGGATCTGCGCAAATCGGAGATCACCGGCAAAGTTGCCCAGGAGACCTTGGACAATGCGCGCATCACCGTCAACAAGAACGGCATTCCCTTCGATACCCGCTCGCCGTTTGTCACCAGTGGCATACGCATTGGCACACCGGCGGTGACCAGCCGCGGCATGAAAGAAAAAGAAATGACCCAGATCGGTGCCTTGATCGCCCGGGCGTTGGGCGCCGTGGGTGACGAAAGCAAACTTCGCGCAGTGGCCGACGATGTCGGCGCGCTGTGTAAGAAATTTCCCGTCTATCCGCACCGTTTAGCGAAGGCTTAGCCGTCGGTTTGGGTCGCTGAGGGAGGATTGAGATAGAGGATAGCAGGCCGAAGATCGACGATCGAGGATGGCCAAGTAAGACATTCGATCTTCGATCCTCCATCCTCGACTTTTTAAACTATGAAGTGTCCCTTTTGCCATGAGATCGAGAATCGAGTGATCGATTCGCGCTTGAGTAAGGACAGCAACATGGTGCGCCGCCGGCGCGAGTGCGAGCGCTGTACCCGGCGCTTCACCACCTACGAGCGGGTTGAGGAAATGATGCCGCTGGTGGTCAAGAAGGATGGCCGGCGCGAAGGCTATGACCGGGTCAAGATCATCAATGGTCTCAAGCGCGCCTGCGAGAAGCGGCCGGTCAGCATCAATACCATTGAAGCGATCGCCGACCGCATTGAACGCACGTTGCAAGAGCGCGGCGAAAAAGAAATCATCAGTTCGGTTATCGGTGAAGCGCTCATGCGCGAACTCCATGATACCGATCCAGTGGCCTATGTGCGCTTTGCCTCGGTGTACCGGTCGTTCAAAGACATCGGCGAATTCATGGTCGAACTCGAAGAACTGATCAAAGAGCGCAAGAGTGGGCCGCACACCAAACCCGGCGACTCACGCCCGAGAAGGGAATAGCGTTGGCCGGCGCCCGAGGATCCGAGCAAGAGCAGCGCTATCTGCGCCAAGCCTGTCGTTTGGCGCGCCGGGCCGCGGGACGAACTAGCCCCAATCCGATGGTCGGGGCGGTGCTCGTGCGTGGCGGCAAGATCGTCGGCGCCGGCTATCACCATTTTGCCGGTGGCGCGCACGCCGAAATCAATGCGCTCAAACAAGCCGGCGCCAAGGCCAAGGGGGCGACACTCTATATCACCCTTGAACCTTGCAGCCATCAAGGACGCACACCGCCGTGCACACGGGCGCTGATCGCCGCCGGGGTCCGTCAAGTAGTTGCCGGTATCAAGGACCCCAATCCTTTGGTCGCCGGGCGAGGCTTCCAGCAATTGCGCCGTGCCGGTATCACAGTGTCCGAAGGTTCGTGCCTAGAAGAATGCGCCGAGCTCATCGAACCCTTCGCCAAATTCATCACCAAACGGTTTCCCTTCGTCACGGTCAAATTGGCGGCGACGCTCGACGGCAAGATCGCCAGCGCCAGCGGCGACGCCCGTTGGATCAGCAGCGAGCACTCGCGCGCGCGGGTGCACCGCTGGCGCAATGAAATGGACGCTGTGCTGGTCGGCGCGGGCACGGTGCGCGCCGACGATCCGCTGCTAACTTGCCGCATTGCCGGTGGGCGCAATCCTTACCGCGTGGTGCTCGATAGCCGGCTGCGGATTGCGCCAACGGCGCAGCTATTGCATTTGCCCGACGCCGGCAAAACCATCATCGCGGCTACGAAGCAGGCGCCAGTGAAAAAAGTGCGGGCGTTGGAAAAGTTGGGCGTTGACCGTCTGGCGCTTGCCCAGCCGCAATGATCAGGTGGCGTGGCGGCCGCTGTTGCGCAAACTCGCCGGCATCGGCGTTGTTACCGTATTGATCGAGGGCGGCGCCAAGGTGGCGGCATCGGCGCTCAAGAACAAGATCGTCGACAAAATGGAACTGTTCTACGCGCCGAAAATCGTCGGAGCTGATGGCCGGGCGATGATCGGACCGCTTGGCGTTGGCAAAATGGCGCGGGCGCTAACGCTCCGGCGCTTCGCACATGCGCCGGTCCGGCGAAGATTTATTGCTATCGGGATATTTATGAGGTTTGGTTAACGAATGTTTACCGGGTTGATCGAAGATGTTGGCAAGATCGCCGCCTTGCGTTTGCGCAACGGTTCGGCGGTTGTGACGGTGCGAACCAAATTGCCGGTTGGAAAGATGGCCATGGGGGCGAGCGTCGCGGTCAATGGCGCCTGCTTGACCGTCGTCAAGAAACTCAAAAACGCGTTCACCGTTGACGTGTCACCAGAGACGCTGGCATGCACCGACTTGGGCGCGCTCAAACCCGGTAGCCTGGTCAATCTCGAGCAGCCGATGCGCTTGAACGAGCGACTCGGCGGCCATTTGGTCACGGGACACGTTGATGGCGTCGGCACCATCGCGGCGATTGAAAAGCAGGGGGACTTTACCATCTTTACTTTTCGAGTCGCCAATGAGTTGGGGCGTTTACTGGTCTCAAAGGGTTCGGTGGCGGTGGACGGCATCAGTCTCACAGTCAACCAGTGCCGGCGCCAGCGTTTTGCCGTGGCGATCATTCCGTTTACCTTGCAGCACACTAATTTGCAGGGCCGTAGGCTTGGTGATAAGGTCAACATCGAAACCGATTTAATCGGTAAATATGTTCATAGTTTCCTGGCAAAACCCAGCTAAGGTTTCGTTTTAAATTAATTTAATCAAATCATGGCGATCGCGACAATCGAACAGGGCCTGGAAGATATCGGCGCCGGCCGGATGGTGATCCTGATCAACGAGGACACCCCCGAGGATGACGGATTCTTGTGCATGGCTGCGGAAAGGGTTTCGCCCGAAAGCATCAATTTCATGATGCATCATGGCCGGGGGATCATTTATGTGACCTTGACCGACGAGCGCGTCCGCGAATTGGGCGTGCCTTTGGTACCTGAAGAAAATAGCCGGCTGTCTGGTCTCCTTTGCGGCGCGGCGTTCTCGGTCAATTTGCCAGGCGTGCATGGGGTTTCCGCCCAGGGGCGGGCGCACACGATTCGTGCTGTCGTTGCCGACCATACCAAGCATGAAGATCTCATGGTACCGGGCCATGTCCAGCCACTGCAGGCCCGCAGCGGCGGTGTCTTGGCTCGCTCAGGTCGCACCGATGCTTCGGTGGATCTCGCCAGGCTTGCCGGATTCAAGCCGGCGGGGGCGATCTGCCAAATCTTGGATGAAGATGGTTCGGTGGCGCTGTTGCCTTCGTTAGAATTATTGGCGCAGCGTCATGGTCTAAGAATTCTCTCGGTGGCGAGCCTGATCGCCTACCGGCTGCGTAATGAAAGCTTAGTGCGCCGCGTCGCCGAAGAAGCCTTTCCGACGCTGCATGGCGGCCAATATCGAGCGATCGTGTACCGCAATGCGGTGGACGGCGCCGAGCATATGGCGTTGGTCAAAGGCGATATTTCCAAAGTTTCGAAGGTTCTGGTGCGTTTGCATTCGGAATGTCTGACCGGTGATGTCTTCGGTTCCGAACGCTGCGATTGCGGCGATCAGATTCGCGAGTCCTTGCGGCGGATCGACGACCAAGGTTGCGGCGTCTTGGTGTATATGCATCAAGAAGGGCGTGGCATCGGTCTCACTAACAAGATCAAAGCCTATGCGCTGCAGGACCAGGGGCGCGATACCGTCGAAGCCAATCTCGAGTTGGGATTTAAAGAGGACCTGCGCGATTATGGCATCGGCGCGCAGATCCTGCGCGATTTGCACGTCGAAAACGTGTCGCTCTTGACCAACAATCCGCGCAAGATTTCCGGTTTGGAAAATTACGGCGTGAAAGTGATCGAGCGAGTGCCGTTGGAAGCCCAGCCGCTCAAGACCAACATTCATTACCTGCGCACCAAGCAGCATAAGCTCGGCCATATGCTGTCGAATCTCGACGACAAAAGCGCCAAGCGCTAAGCCCGGCGGACGGCATTTCTCCATGGCCAATATTCTCGAAGGAAAACCGGATGCCCAGGGGTTGAAGATCGGCATCGTCGTCAGCCGCTTCAACAGTTTCGTCACCGAGCGCTTGCTCGAAGGCGCGCTGGACGGTTTTTCCAGCCACGGCGGCGCGGATGGCGATTTGACCGTCGTTCGGGTGCCGGGAGCGTTTGAGATTCCCATCGTCGCCGACAAGATGGCGGCCAGCGGCAAATACGACGCGCTGGTCTGTTTGGGCGCGGTGATTCGTGGCGATACGCCGCACTTTGACTATGTTTGTGAGGCGGTTACGAAAGGGGTGGGAGACGCGGTCAAGACCTACAAGATCCCGGTGGGATTCGGTGTCCTGACCACCGACAATGTCCAACAGGCGATGGACCGCGCCGGCAGCAAAGATGCCAACAAAGGTTATGAGGCCCTGCTGGTTGCCGTCGAGATGGTCAACGTGCTCCGACAGGTAGCTTAACTTTCCGTGTGCTTCTCCGCCAGTCAACGCGAGCGACCATTGTCACAGGATTCATCCGACACTGCACCCATCGCCCCGCGCACCATGCGCCGCAAAGGGCGCGAACTAGCTCTCCAAGCGCTCTATCAAATCGAAATTACCGGCGACTCCTCCATGGCCGCGGTGGACTTGTTCCTGCAGCATTTTGAAGGCGGCGCCAAGGCCAAGGAGTTTGCCCGCCGGTTGGTTTCCGGCGTGGTCAGCCAGCGGCCGGAGCTCGACCGCTTGATCGATCAGTCCACGGAGAACTGGACATTGGCGCGGCTCGCCAAAGTCGAACATGAGCTGTTGCGCTTGGCGGCCTACGAAGTGGTGTTCTGCCCGGATATTCCGGTGCCGGTTAGCCTCGACGAGGCGGTGGAGATCGCCAAGCGCTTCGGCAGCGAGGATTCGGCCGGTTTCATCAATGGCGTGCTCGATCAAATCGCCAAATCGAGCGCCGGTAAATCTGCATAGGTCGTCGGTCATGGATGAGCGTTACCAAGCCAAATCGATCGAAGAGAAGTGGCAAAAAATCTGGGCCGAGGAGCAAGCGTTTCACGTCATCGAAGACCCCGCCAAGCCCAAGTATTATGTCCTTGAGATGTTTCCTTATCCCTCCGGGCGCATTCACATGGGCCATGTGCGCAACTATTCCATCGGCGATGTGGTGGCGCGCTGCAAGCGCATGCGCGGTTACAATGTTCTTCATCCGATGGGTTGGGATGCCTTCGGCCTGCCGGCGGAGAACGCCGCCATCGAGCGTAAGGTGCATCCGCAAGCCTGGACCCAGGAAAATATTCTCTACATGAAGACCCAGTTGCAGCGCATGGGTCTGTCCTACGATTGGCACCGTGAGCTGGCCACCTGCCAGCCGGAATATTACCGCTGGAATCAATGGATCTTTTTGCAGTTCTACAAAAAGGGGCTGGCTTACAAAAAAAGTTCCTTCGTCAACTGGTGTCCGTCCTGCGCCACCGTGCTGGCCAACGAGCAGGTAATCGACGGCGCTTGTTGGCGCTGCGATTCCAGCGTCGCGCAAAAAGAGTTGGAGCAGTGGTTTTTTCGTATTACCGACTATGCCGAAGAGTTGCTCAAAGATCTCGACCAGTTGACCGGTTGGCCGGATAAAGTTCTGACCATGCAGCGCAATTGGATCGGCAAATCGATTGGCGCCGAGATCGAATTTCCGCTGGTCGGTCACAACGGCGCGCTCAAAATATTTACCACCCGGCCCGACACGATCTTTGGCGCCACCTTCGTCTCGTTGGCGGTGGAACATCCGCTTGGCATTGCAATTGTCGGCGGGAACCGCGCAAGAAAACGCCGTGAAGCAGTTTATCGAGCGCTTTAAAAACATTAGCCAGGCCAAGCGCGGCGCCGACGAAGGCGAAAAGGAAGGCGTGTTCACCGGCGCCCACTGCCGCAATCCGTTTACCGGGGAAAACATGCCGATCTATTTGGCTAACTTTGTCTTGATGGAATACGGCACCGGCGCGGTGATGGCGGTGCCGGCCCATGACCAGCGCGATTTCGAGTTCGCCAAAAAATATTCGCTGTCGATTCGTGTGGTCATTCAACCCAAAGACAAGGAGCTGACCGCCAGCGGATTGGCAGAAGCCTACGTCGACGAAGGCGTGATGTACGATAGCGGCGAGTTTTCAGGCACGCCAAACGTCGCCGGCAAGGAAAAGATCGCGGCCTTTGCCGAAGCCCGGGGCTTTGGCAAGAAAGCGATTCGCTTTCGCCTGCGCGACTGGGGTGTGTCGCGCCAGCGTTATTGGGGCACGCCGATACCGATTATTTACTGTGCCAAATGCGGCGCCGTGCCGGTGCCTGAGGACCGCTTGCCGGTGGAGCTGCCCAAGGACGTGCCGTTCTCCGGTAAAGGCGGTTCGCCGTTGCAAGAAAGCGCGGCGTTTCTGCACGTCGATTGTCCACAGTGCGGCGGCAAGGCGCGGCGTGAGACCGATACCATGGACACCTTTGTCGACTCGTCTTGGTATTACTTGCGCTACACGTCGGCTGATACCGAAGCTGCTCCAGTGGACGTCAAGCGAGGACGCTACTGGATGGCGGTGGATCAGTATATTGGTGGTGTCGAGCATGCCGTGTTGCATCTGCTTTACGCGCGCTTTTTCACCAAGGCGTTGCGTGACCTCGGCCTGACCCATGTCGATGAGCCGTTTACTAACTTGCTAACCCAGGGAATGGTGTCGAAAGAAACCTATAAGTGTGCGGAGCATGGTTGGCTGTTGCCCAATGAATTGATCAGGTCAGAAAAAGACGGTTGGCAATGTCCGCACTGTGGCCGAGCTGTGGACAAGGGCCGGGTCGAGAAGATGTCCAAGTCGAAAAAGAACATCATCGATCCGGAAGAATTGATCGCTGCCTACGGCGCCGATACCGCCAGGCTGTTTACCCTATTTGCCGCGCCGCCGGAAAAGGACCTCGAGTGGAGCGATCAGGGCGTCGAAGGCGCCTACCGCTTTCTCACTCGATTGTGGCGCTTGGTACACCAACATCGCGACTTGTGGTCTGTTGCGAATGTGGCAGGGGCCGGCGAAGAACCAAATGCCGAACTGCGCGACCTGCGCCGGAAGATTCATCGAACCATCAAAAAAGTTTCTGACGATATCGACGGCCGGTTTCATTTCAACACAGCTATCGCCGCGATCATGGAGCTGTTCAACGCCCTCAGCGCCGTGGCTCAAGAGCCGGCCAAAAAGGCGGCGGGCGCCGCGATCCTCCGCGAGGGGCTGGAGTCGATCATGCTGTTGTTGGCGCCTTTCGTACCGCATGTGGCCAGCGAGCTGTGGGAGCAGTCGGGCCATGACGAGCGTCTCGATCATGTGGCATGGCCGAGTTATTCCGAAGCTGCGCTCGAAGAGGAGCAGTTGTTGATCGTCGTGCAAGTGAACGGTAAAGTCCGCGGCAAGATGACCGTGCCCGCCGACATAACCCAAGAGCGCATCGAGGCCAGTGCCATGGCGGATGCCAGAGTGATAAGTTTTTGCGACGGGAAAAATATCAAGCGGGTGGTTTACGTGCCGCGCCGTTTAGTCAACATCGTGGTGGAGGGGTGAGCCATGTTAAGAATGCTAAATCCGTCGGTTTGGCAATCGCGTAGTTGGCGGCTAGTGCTGGCCGGCGCCGGGCTGGTGCTGTTCAGCGCGTGCGGCTACCAGTGGGTCGGTCAATCGTCGCTGCTGCCCAAGGATGCCCAGACGGTTTTCGTCGAACCTTTTATCAATCGCAGCCGGGATATCGGTACGGAAAAGGAGCTGACCTCAGCGCTGCGCGGTGAGTTCTACCGCCGTGGCCAGCTCCGGGTCGTCGATCTTGCGGACCAGGCCGATATCATACTTAGCGGCGTGGTTCGTTCGATCGAGAGCTCGGTGGCGTCAGTGAACCGGCGCGACGAGGTGCTGCAATATGAATCGATACTGGTCTTGGACGCTACTCTGAGGCGGCGCGAGCCCAATGAGATTCTCTGGCGCGGTCAGGGTGTGCGCTTGGCGGAACTGCATGACGGCTCGCGCGCCGCGGTGGTGACCACCTCATCCGAGTTCCGCAACGCCACGCTAAACTCCAGCGATGTCCGGGGCATGACCGATATTCAATTGACTGAAGGCGAGCGCAGGGATGTCCGCAACCGGCTGATGGAGCGCTTCGCCAAGGAGCTGCACCAGCGGATCATGGAGATGTTTTAAGCGCGGCTGGCCGCACCTCGGATCGGCTGCCGATTCCCGACCGTGGCATTGTCGGTAAAATAAAATCGGCGGCAACTCGCGTCACCGCCGATGGATGGTTGTCGGATGTCGTTGCAGGGAAGTTCTTTAACTCGCCGATTTGCTGCGGTTCGCGGAGCGGGAGAGGCGGGAGAGCCACCGCGAAGCGGTGTTTTTCTTGACGATACCTTTGCTCACGGCTTTGCCGAGGGCTTTGTTCACATCCTGGATTTGGCTGGTCGCGGCCTCGTGGTTTTTCGTCTCGATGGCGAGCCGGGTTTTTTTCATCAGCGTGCGCAATTTTGACTTGATTTCGATGTTGCGCGTGCGCCGTTTGACGCTTTGCCGATAGCGTTTTTCAACTGACGGATGATCTGCCAAGGAATGCCTCCAGTAAGATTAGCGTGACCTTTTGTAACATCGGCCACCGTGAGAGTCAATGCAATTGGCTGTTCAGCCATGGGCCGCCATGGCGCGCGGGTTTCACCGGATAAATTCTTGTCCAAAAATCTTTCTCATCGAAGCTTCGGCAAGCAAGTAGTCGGCAATGGCTGTCTGTTCAGGTGCCAAGCGCTGCGCTCGTGCGCTGCCATGGACCGGAACGACGCGGGTAAGAACCTGCGAATGGTTAATTCTGCAGATGCTTGGGGCGAAATTGACTCAAGATGCCAAATGGCTGATTTGTTGGCTAATATTTAGCTGTGAATTTGAGCAAAAGGCTGCGCAAGCGCATTTCTCGCAATGCGCCGTGCAAGTGCGCGGCAGTTATCCACATGATATGCACAATCGTTGTCGATATCGAGGAGAGTTGGCGCACGATAGCCGCAAATAAATCGTCGTCATTCATACTCTACCGATTGGCAGGTCGCTTACGCTCTTGCGCTGACCATTCGGTGATCTGTCCTTGGCCGTCGCTTAAATTTCTTGCCTTGGAACTCCTTTCCGGCAACGATATATGTCCGCAGATTACTTGAAACTTCGCGCCACATATGTAATAAAAATTCACTAACGCTACTAAATCTAGGGATGTGTGACGGGAAAGGAGGTGAACAAAGATATGCGGAACAAATTTGTTTCATTGTCGGCGATTGCGTTGTTTGCTCTTACTTTGACAGTTGTGGGTTGTGGCAAGAAGGAGGAGCCAGCACCGCCACCGCCGCCGCCAGCTCCGGCAGCGCCAGTGGAGCCAGCACCGCCGCCGGCCGCTGAGCCGGCCAAGGATGGCGCTCCGGCAGCCGATAAGGCCGCTGAGAAGCCAATGGAGAAGAAAGAAGAGGCAAAAACCAAGTAAGATCTTTCGAGCTTATCTTGGCCAACCAAAAAAGGGGAAGGGGAATACCTTCCCCTTTTTTGCAATTTCGGTGCTTAGTTCTGACGCGTGGCGATCCATACTAATATGACTCTCACGGAGCACCTTGAGGAGCTCCGTTGGTGTTTACTTAGCTCGGTGATCGCGGTTTTTGTCGGCTCGGTGGTTTGCTACTTCTTTTCCAACGCAATCTTTGACTTTATGGTTGCGCCTTTGCGGGCAAATCTGCAGCCGGGGCAGAGCTTGATAGGAACCGGCGTCACCGAAGCCTTTTTCAGCGAGATCAAAGTCGCCATCGCGGCGGGAGTGCTGCTTTCCTGTCCGTATATTTTTTTTCAAATCTGGCGATTTATCGCGCCGGGTTTATCCGGTGGCGAAAAAAAACTCGTGCTGCCGTTCGTGGTTTGCGCGACCTTGTTTTTTCTTGGCGGCAGTTATTTTTGCTATCGAATCGTTCTCCCCGTGGCTTTTAAATATTTTATCGAGCAATACAACGTTATGGGAGTAACGCCGGCAATCAGGATCGGCGAGTATTTTACGTTTTTTTTCCGGATGGTCTTGGCGTTCGGCGTGACCTTTGAGCTGCCGGTCTTTACCTTTTTCCTGGTGCGGTTGGGATTGTGGAATTATCGCTTGATGATCAGCTCATTTCGCTACGCCATCATCGCCATTTTCGTGATAGCGGCGATGCTGACGCCGACACCGGATATTATTAATCAAAGTTTATTGGCGCTGCCGATGTTGGTGTTGTACGTGGTGAGTATCGGCGTGGCTTATGTTTGGCGCAAAACGGATTGAACTAAGTTTGTTTCAAGGGATGAGGAGGAGTCATGATTCCATTTGTTATAGTGATTAGTTGTCTGTCGCTGGCTTTTGCGGTGTACCTGGCGCGCCAGGTGCTGAGCAAGGACACCGGCACGCAAAAGATGCGGGACATCTCGGACGCCATCAAAGAGGGCGCCGAGGCTTTTATGTCGCGGCAAAACCGCACCATCATCATTTTGTCCGCGGTCTTGGCGGTCTTGATTTTTGTCCTCTACGCCTTCGTGCGCACGCCGAGCAAGGCTGACCCGGTGCCGCCCATGGAAACGGCTTTTTGGACGACGCTCTCTTTCGTGCTCGGCGCGGCCTGTTCGCTGATCGCGGGTTATGTCGGCATGTGGGTTTCGATTCGCGCTAATATACGCACGGCCTCTGCGGTTCGTTCCAGTCTCAACGAAGCGTTGCAGATCGCCATGCGCGGCGGCGCGGTTTCCGGCTTGTTCGTCGTCGCCATGAGCCTTCTCGGCGTCGGGGGTCTGTACGCGTTGCTCGACGCGCTCGGACATGATCCGCAAAAAATTCCGTTCACCATCGTCGGTTATGGCTTCGGCGCGTCGTTCGTCGCGCTTTTCGCCCAGTTGGGCGGTGGCATCTACACCAAGGCGGCGGACGTCGGCGCGGATCTGGTCGGTAAAGTCGAAGCCGGTATTCCGGAAGACGATCCGCGCAACCCTGCGGTCATCGCCGACTTGGTCGGCGACAACGTCGGCGATTGCGCCGGTCGTGGTGCCGATCTATTTGAGTCGACTGCTGCTGAAAATATCGGCGCGATGATTCTCGGCGTCGGCTTGTTTCCCTATTTCGGTTTGAAAGGAATTCTTTTCCCGCTGGTGGCGCGCGCGCTCGGCTTGGTTGCTTCGATCATCGGCATCATGGTGGTCAAGACAAAAGAAGACGGCGATGCCATGGCGGCGCTTAACAAGGGCTATTATGTCACCAGCGCGTTGGCAATTGTCGGTTTCTTTTTTACCGCGAAATACTTGCTCGCCGTCGATGTCGCGAAATATCCTGCAGCAGAGTCGGCTTGGTTTTATTTTTTCCTCTGCGGCGTGGTCGGTATCTTGATGGCTCAGGCCTTCGTTTACATTACTCAATATTATACCGAGTACAGGTATCGACCGGTGCGCGAAATCGCCGAGGCGTCGAAGACCGGCCCGGCGACCAATATCATCGCCGGCATCGCGGTGGGACTCGAGTGCACGGCGATTCCCGTACTGGTGATTTCCGTGGCGATTATCACCTCCTACTATCTTGGACTGAACAGCGGCGTGGAAAAAGCCGGCCTGTTCGGCACCGCGGTGGCGACCATGGGTATGCTGGGCACTGCGGCTTATATTCTTGCCATGGACACCTTCGGCCCGATCACCGACAACGCCGGCGGCATCGTCGAGATGAGCGGCCAGCCCGAAGAAGTGCGCCACAAGACGGATCGCTTGGATGCGGTTGGCAACACGACCAAGGCGCTGACCAAAGGCTACGCCATCGGCTCGGCGGCGCTGGCTGCGTTCCTGCTATTCTCCGCTTATCTCGATGAAGTGGCCCATTACGGCCATCCGTTGGAAGTCGTCAACATCGCCAAGCCGGAAGTGTTCGTCGGCGGCTTGCTCGGCGCGATGCTGGTTTTTCTGTTCTCGTCCTTCGCAATTCGAGCCGTGGGTAAAGCGGCCTATTATGTCATCAACGAGGTGCGCCGGCAGTTCAGAGAAAATCCCGGCATTCTCTTGGGCACGGTGAAGCCCGACTACCGTCGCTGCGTCGATATCGTCACGGTCGGCGCTTTGAAGCAAATGGTCGTCCCCGGTTTGCTCGCGGTGACCATGCCGGTGGCCGTCGGTCTGGTTTTCCGTATGTTCGGCATCGGTGCCGAGGCTGTGGCGGCGTTCTTGATGGTCGGTACGATTACGGGAATCTTGCTGGCGACGTTTTTCAACAACAGCGGCGGCGCCTGGGACAACGCCAAGAAATATATCGAGAGCGGCCAGTTCGCCGGTGGCGGCAAAGGTTCCGATCCGCACAAGGCCGCGGTCGTCGGCGATACTTTGGGCGATCCGTTCAAGGATACCGCGGGGCCGAGCTTGCACGTCTTAATCAAGTTGTTGGCGACGATCACACTGGTCTTGGCGCCATTGTTTGTTTAAGAAAACAGTTCAACTAAAGAAGGCCTCTCCCGCGAGAGGCCTTCGCATTTTCCACGTAGGAGTTTTGTGCTAGAAATTATTCTCGCCGCTCCCGTCTCAGCCCGGATGGTGGAATAGGTAGACACAAGGGACTTAAAATCCGTACGCTGCGAAAGTAAGAAGTCGTGCAGGGTCAAGCGGTTACAGTCAAGCCCTTGTTTCTGCTTCCAATTTCAATTCCGCACATTCTTCACATTCCGCACATAGGTCTTTATTCAGTCGCGTTTCCGCGTGGAAATGCAGACATGGCAGACATGGATTCGCCGGTTTTGGATTCGACCCGGGAGTGGGTGCCCCCATACAGCTTTCGCCGCGTACTCGACAGGGCAACCTCCCCCACTCCAGTCGCCATCTATTTTTATCTAAAATAGATCGAATCGGACGCCCGGTTTGTCGTACGGGTTCAAATCCCTCTCCTCGCACCAATCCACCGGCTTGATTAGATTCGCTTTTGATGTGTCGGCGCGCCTCGGTGCGTTTCTATTTTCTTCTAAAGTAGAAAACGGGTTTCACTCTGTGGCGACAACCGAAAGAAATTACCCGCTAATCTTATTGCTGGTGAACTTCCCCGAAGAGAAGCAGTTCGGGAAGAACACATCGCTTTGAATGAAAGTCCCGGTTAGACTCGTAACACCGCCGGTTCGCCGATCGAACTTCGCCGTACCTTGAATTGTCGCAAAAGAATCGTCGACGAAATGAACGCCTGCCACAAAAGCCGCGGCAGTAGCTCCGGTCAAATACGTGTAGCCGCGCATCGTGAACGTCGTGCCTGGTGCAAAGTTAGCTGTCGTCGAAACTGTCAACTGCTCATCGCTTACGACTTGGACCCAAAGATCCACCTTGTTTGTGGCGCTGAGCCTCTCAAAATCGTTATCCCCGCAGTACTCAGTCCCGGAAGTCTCGATCTTGAAGACTTCACCTAATGCAAAAACCCGGAGTGGGAAAATCACCGTCAGGATTAGGGTTAATAGTATTGCTCATAGACACCTCCTAGACGCGAATCTTGTATTCCGGGGAGTCCGGGGTTTTCAAGAATTTTTTCTACGAAGCGAGCAGGCCGCGGAGCGCTGGGGGCGCGGTGAATCCTGGTGGAAGCCGGGAGAATTGACGCCGGAGAGGGCGCCGGATTTTTCAGTCACGGTGGGGGAATAGTTTCTTGAGGTGATGAAGGAGACTCTTGTATGCCTGTGAAGACATTGAAATCAGTATCCGCTGATCGGAGCGTTCTCCGGAAAACTCCACGATGTAACCGGTCTCGTCAACGCACAAAAGCCCCTTATAGGCTAACAACAAAGGAAATGCGCATTCCTTCACGTCTGGCGGAAGAGTTACAACTTCAAGCTCTAGCTCGTCCCGCAAAAGAGCGGCATCGGCGTTTTCAGACTGTAAAAACGAAGCGCAAGCCCGGTGGGATAGCCGGAGCATCAATTGAACACCGGCCGGGCTCTCGCCTCGTACCCATACCAAGGCTATCTTGGGCTGATCATCGGCTCTTCCGAAGCGAAATAGCTGCGGCATTAAGAAAGTTCCGGGCACGTTCGGTTGGATAACGGGATAGGTCTTCTTTGCTTGAGCCATAGCGTCGCCTTCTACCGCACGTCAAGGACCGGCGCTGGTGGTGCCCAGTAACAGCGCGACCATGAGGGCCGAAATGGGCTTTTTCATAGAACCTCTCTATCGTGTAATGCGGGTGGGCGCTGTCTCGAATTAGACAGTTTTCATTGTTTTTACTGCAACGGGCGCCGGACGTTGGGGCAATGACTGAACGGTAGTTTCCGGGGGGCGGGAACGGCGCTAAGTAGCGGTCCACTAGCTGAACACCTTTGGCATCCTGCCGGGATATTCGTGGATCTTGCGCTTCCGACCCTCAATTAACCGCCAGCTTTTGAACTGATAGCCGCACAATAAGCGTTGATCGGATGCTCGCCGTTACTCGTCAGCTCTTGGTTCACGAATATGCCGAAATAGTCGTGGCACTTGGGACAGGATCGGGCGATATACCTGAGCATGGTGGCGGACACATCTCGCAGCGATCGCGGGCGAGCCAACCGTGACAGTGCTTTATCTACGATTTGCTTATAACACTTGTCTTCATTCGCATGCGGACACACGTGCTCCGTTTCATCTTCGGGAAAATTGACCTGTCTTTGGGTCACATCCAAGACACTTTATTACTCTACCAGACATTTAAGGTTGGTACGTTCGTTGCTTTAGTTGCTCTATTCATAATGCGCAAGAGACTCTCGGCGTCCCAGAACTTGACGGCGAGCAGGTGCTGCTCTTAGTGGACGCTGCCGATCAGACTGAACTGGCATTGGAAATTATCAATCGTAATCGAGGGGTGACGGGCGGTGTACGCATGCCTTCGTGATCAACTGACTCAAGCAGTTTTATAGATAATGAGGATTTTGATGCCTGTAACACCGATTATAACCTGGGGCGAAGCGATGATGCCCTCGCTGCTAGGATGTGATGAATAAACACGGACTCACTGTCCATGCTTAATGCTTCCAATCAGGCAAAATAAGATGAGGAGATCGCCATGGGATTCTTCAGCAATATACTTCAGAAATTGGGCATCGGCAGCAAGGACGTTAACCCTGCTACGCCGCCTCCCACCTCGGCGGCAAGCCCCACTGCTGGTCAGGCAGCACCGCCGCCGCCCAGGCCGGTCGCGGTCGTCGATGTCGTCGCGCAGCTGGAGCAGCGCGCGGCAGCTAACCCGCAGAAGCTGAACTGGCGCACTTCCATCGTCGACCTGCTGAAGCTGCTCGAGATCGATAGCAGCTTTGCGGCGCGCAAGGAGCTGGCTACGGAGCTGGGCTGCCCGGCGGATCTCATGGGGGATTCGGCGAAGATGAATATTTGGCTGCACAAGACCGTTCTGGCGCAAATCGCCGCCAACGGCGGGAATGTGCCTAAGGAGCTGCTCGATTGAGTAGGCAATCATGACGTCCAGTCCAGAAGAACGTGATAACTACAACTTCACTCGGTGGGTCGTTGGGCGTGGAGTTCGCACACTTGGTTGAAACACTCTTTTTAGGGAAAATTTATGGATAGAAATACTCGTGGCGTTGATGTCGGAACAAAGTGCGGACATCCATGTATCAGACTAGATAGCCGAATTAAAGAAGACTTCGCTTGCTGTATTTGCATGGGCGAGACTCAATTGTGTTCAATGTGCGAAAAGAGAAGCCTCTCGGAAGATCCTGTTGGGGAGAAGGACGAAAGCGTCAACACACCTGGAAGCCGAAAACATTAGGCTGTAAGTAACTGCCAGCTGATATAATACGCAGGCGCCAGGCGTCGAGTTATTGCGGCACCACAGATCACGGAGCGTTCTTCCACCGCATGTCAAAGCGTAAAAGCAAGGCGCCGACTGTGAATACTAGACAGTGCCCGTTCGCACTTCATGTTAGAGTGTATCGCGCGCTACGGCCAATGAAGATCCAATACAGGGGTCATACAATCGATGTCACGGTAACGAGGCAGCTGGTAACCTAATAGCCAGTAAATCTCCAGAAAGAGCTTAGGGCTGCGGCCGTGGCACTGAAGCTAAAATTGTAGAAATCGGCTTGCACAAACTCAGCTGCTGCGATATTGCTCTGCGCATGTCTTCGTCTACATCAATCCAGTATTTACACCCAAGAACTTTCTGACTTTTTCAGTGAGAACTAATTAGTTTAAGTGACTTAAAACTATGTCAAACGTTGCCATTCGATTAGAGAACTTGTCCAAAAAATACGAGATCGCTGTAGGAAGATATCGCCATGATACCCTGCGTGATCAGCTCTCGGACAATATCAAATCCCTGTTCCGGCGAAACGGACACTCGCGTGGTCATACCGAGACTTTTTGGGCTTTAAAGGACGTGTCCTTTGAAGTCCAGCGCGGCGAAGTGCTTGGAATCATCGGACGTAACGGAGCTGGGAAAAGCACATTGCTCAAGTTACTTTCGCGAATCACTGAGCCAACGGCAGGACGGGCGGAGATTCACGGACGGGTAGCGAGCTTGTTGGAAGTGGGCACAGGTTTCAATGGTGAACTCACGGGCCGCGAGAACATCTACCTGAACGGCGCCATACTAGGGATGAAGAAAGCGGAAATCGACCGCAAGTTCGACGAGATCGTGGATTTCTCTGGAGTAGAAAAGTTCCTCGATACACCCGTGAAGCGGTATTCAAGCGGCATGTATGTACGTCTGGCCTTTGGCGTTGCGGCACACCTGGAGCCAGAGATTTTAATCGTTGATGAGGTGCTGGCTGTCGGCGATGCGAGTTTTCAGAAGAAGTGCTTAACCCGGATGCAGGACTTCGGGCAAGAAGGGCGGACAGTTTTATTTGTGTCTCACAGCATGCCGGCGATTACTCGGCTTTGCGGGCGAGCGATTGTTTTGGATGAAGGCAGGATTGTGGACGATGGTACGCCGCACAAAGTTGTTAGTACGTATCTAAACTCCGGACAGGGCACTACCGCATCACGAGAATGGCATGATCCGGCACGAGCACCAGGCGGCAAAAACGTGCGGCTGCGGGCCGTGCGGGTGCGGACAGGACATGGACAGATTAGCGATGCAATGGACATCCGCCAGCCAATCGGAATCGATATGGAGTATGAAGTGCTTCGGGGGGGGCACGTGCTGTCTCCTTTTTATGAGTTTTATAACGAACAGGGCGTCGAGGCCTTTTCAGCAGTGGATCATGACGCCGTTTGGCGAAGACGCCCACGCCCGAAGGGAAGATACATAAGCACAGCATGGATTCCCGGTAACTTATTATCCGAAGGCTCGATGTATGTCAGCGTAGGTATTGGTAGTCTAAATCCGACGATCATCCACGCATACGAACGTGATGTAGTGGCATTTCAGGTGTATGACGACACCCTGGATGGTGATTCAGCCCGCGGCGACTGGACCGACACGTGGGGAGGGGTCGTACGTCCGCTCCTGAAATGGGAGACGCAATATCGTCCGCAAGAACACACAGGGAGCGGTGGTGGCCCAAATCTTCATAACGTTGTCGTCTCACTGATCGAAAATTCCGTTTTTGCAAGTGCTCATCTTCTCGTTCCATAGGAGAACTGATCACAAATGATCGATTTGCATGAATTTTTGAGGTTCATAAATGGTATCGCTGTGATTTTTCAAGCCGTAATTCGGCCGTCTCTAGCATGGATAAGCTGAAATTACGCTCCATAACGCGACCGGAGTGAGAACAAGCCCAACTAACAGCAACAGTGTCGGAATACGCCTCATGGTTTAGAGTCTTTTCATTTATTTAACCAGGCTTGAATATTTTGCCAGCGTTCCATTTCGGTTCCAGCCCCCCCATTGAATCGGTTCCGAGTAAGCGTCCTTGAGCCAGGCATAGAACTTTAATTTGTCTTGATACTCGGCGCGGTTTGGATTGGGCAAATATCGGGCCCATTGCTCAAGGATTTTAAGCTTTAAGTCGTCTTTATTCATAAATTTGCTGTTATTCTGACACTTCGCTTTCTACAGCCTGTAAAAGCGACAAAGCAAAAGCACCTTGTCAGATTTGTGAGACAACGAGTTAATCTGTGGTGAGCTGAAATTTCAGGTAGTGGAAGTTATCATTCTCTCGGTCGAGTAGGCGCCGAGCCCTACGCCCGCGGATTCTTAGTACCGTCGATAAGTCGATTTCGGGGTTTGCCGTTTGAAGACGAATCAGGGGTTATCCGATCAATGAAGTTGAATTACAGGGCTAAATTAATGAGGGAGAGGAAAGCGCCGTAGAACGTTGATAAGAACCCGGCTCCTCACCCAGTGAAATAGAGAAAAAGGCCGATAGCCGCCAACGAAACCGTGATAATGACAAAGCGTTTGGACTCCCACACCTCCCGCTGCCAACTTTTTCGTTCGAACCTATTATCGCCGAACGGTACGGCTTGAGAAGTGGATAACTCGGAGAGATTTTTTCCTTGGAAAATAAGGACAAAGCGAATATTATAACTGCCGTGTGGCGGGGCGGAGAAGTTCCCACCGTAGAGTGAATGGGTCAGGTTGCCACTCCTGGCCCATTCTTTTTTAGAGCTCGGTTACACTAAAGCCGTTGCTTCGTATCGTGTCCGCATCTTCATCAATGTAGGCCGCTATTATGAGGGTGTCTTCGGCAAAATCGACACTCATTTCTTTCAATTTATTAACAACGGTTGGTTTCTCGGGGAGACCTTCGGCTTCAAAAAAGGCTGTCTGAGTAAATTCGGTCGCTTTATTAGCCGCGTCAAGTTTCGATTGGTATGTAACCTGTACGAGCATATGACCTCCAACAAAAACGTTAGGCCAGATAAAATTCCAATACTCCTCCCTTTTTCTTTTTCCACCTCGCCTTCCCTGCGCGAAAATTGGCCAAATCCTCATCTGACTTCGCATTAAGGTCAGCGCACAGTTGGCGGAGTGCTTGGTCATCCATCGCCGCCTTCTACCGCACGTCACAGAGATAAAGCAATCCAGCGCCCTGGTTTTTCCATCCCCGTGAGGCGGGGCTTGACCTCGGAGCGAACCCGAGATATGGAAGCGTTTTTTGGAGTTATCTGGTTATGGATGAACTCTATATCCCCAAAATGGGGTTTGAGGATCTTTTTCAGGTATTGCTGGATAACTACAAGCGCGAAGCTCAAGCAATTATCGATGAGGTAGACAACAAGGAGCGGCGAAACGAAGATTGGCTCAGCGATGAAGAATTCAAAGACTGGATAGACCGTTTGGGGGCCGAGGTAATTTCGAGGATTGACGCACTTGATGAGAGATATAAACCTCGATTTCGCGGCATGGCAGATGAAATAATTAAAATCCCACAGAAGCCGAAATGAGGGCGCCGAGCCCTACGCCCCACGTATTTCAATTAACGTCGATAAGGCGATGTCGGATTTGCCGTCGTTCTTTTTGCTCTATTTCCTGCCGCTCGCGCTGAAGTTCAGGATAGCAAGTGTCAACGATCAGCCTAGCGAGTTCCAGACCGATCAACTCGGCAACCTCGCGGTTCTCTAACTCGAAGTTGTGTACATTCAGTGTCGTTAGCTCCACCACTGAATTGTCGGGGCGCTGATACAAAACGGTGGCACCAGGCGTCGAGTTATTGCCGCCGGGATAGCCGGGAGTGGCATGGCCGGAAATCCAAAGGTCTTTGTATTGTTCCGTCATTGAAGGCATTGGGATCAAGCTTTCCGCTGGGTGAACGCCTGACCGTATTTATTATTGTTTTGTTTTGCTTCCTGGACGGCGAATCGAGAGTAGCTCGTAGTCTTCAACGTTAACCCAGAAGTCAGATGGAGTGCTTTCGTCACCGGCATATTGATGTTTGACGTAGTATTCAGCATCTGGCGAATACCAGAAATATCTTACCCCGACGCCTTGCCCCGTCCGCTGCTCGTACTTTATTTTGTAAGTCTCAAATGTACCTGCTCGAACTGTTATCCGATCTGTGGAAACCACCTTGTACCAATCGACATACGACCGAACGGCACGTGTTATTTGTTGAAGCGTGCGGACTGAATGTTGCCACTCTTTACCTACGACTAAAGGAAACGAAAGCCACTCTTTACCGATTTGGGGAAACTGGAGGTCCGGCGAAGTTATCTCACGACCGTCAGGTGCGATCAGCTTAACTAGCACCCAGCCTTATCGAAATAGGAGTTGCCGACTACGCACAACTCCCCGACCTGCTTTACAGTTCTGGTGAACGTGCGGTTACTCCTGTACGCAAACGTATGTTGCAATGCCACTGTACATGGCGGCGCTACTGCGGATGAAGCGTTCTCGTGGGAGGTTGCGGCGGCCAAATTGGATAGCAACAATACTAGGATAAACCCGAACGGTATCTTGATTGCTTGTTTCATGTCGAACCTCCATGGGGAGCGTTCTTCTACCGCACGTAGAAGCGCGAAAGCAAGGCGCCGAGCCAAGAGAATTGACGCCGAGAGGGCGCCGGATTTGGGTGCGGTAGCGGGTAAGTGATCAGCGCCAGTAGCCTAAAACCACGGGCGATTGAAATGCCACAATGCGCCGATCAAAGACAGCCCGATCAATATCGTCCTGCCACTGGGCTGCTTTGACGAAGCCAAGCTATTAATCGTACAGAACCCTAGACTGGGAGTGAAGACCAAATTCGCCAAACTTATACCTACGACGATATTTGCCTTCGATGAGAAGCTGCTTGGTTACATTATCGACTGGTCGAAGCATCTCAAGGCGAAGGGCTTCGGTTCGCAAGACCCGCTATTTCCTCGCGCCAAGGCGGACCAGGGGACGGATAAGCTAAGCTTCGAGTCGTCAACCGAAGTCGAACCGGCCTACTGGCATGGCGCTGGCAGAGTCAGGGTCATTTTTCGTAGGCGTGCGCAGCAAGCTGGCCTTCCCTATTACCCACCACATACGTTCAGGCATCTCGCTATCAACCTGGCTTTCAAGGCATGCAAGAACGGCGAAGAGATCAAAGCCATAAGCCAAAACTTTGGCCCATAAACATATCGCGACGACGATCTCCGTCTCTGGCAATTATCAGCCCTCGCAGCTGGCGGAAATAATCACAGAAATGGACTTCTCGGGTAAGCAGCAACCTACGATGAATGATGAAATACGGGAAATCAAAAGACTTCTCAAGGTACGAACGGGAGTGGAATAGCGCTATTCGCATTACCGATACGCAAATCAAGAATGAGTGCTGGAAGTTGACGAGGGCAAAAGCGTGAACCGATTGCATAAACCAAAGGAGATTAGCGAGCTGCTTCAAGTCAGTGAATCCACAGTGCTGCGTATGGCTTATTCAAGTGATCTTCCTTAAATCCCCTTACGATCCGGTAAGCGAAAAAAATAATCAGATTCGATCCGGTGGAAGTCGAGAAGTGGTTAAAAAAGCGGACATCTTAGGTCGAATGGCTTTACATGGCTTATATCGTTTGATATAAAGACCGTCATGTCGCCAAAGCAGGTAAAAAACATCAGAGATGCCTTAGGCATGACGCAGCAGCAATTGGCGGATTCTATCGGGGCGTCTCAAGTAGCCGTAGCCCGGTGGGAAACAGGGGTGCATAAACCGCGTGGTGCCAATTTGAAGGCACTGACAAAGTTAGCTGCGAGGGCCGCAGCTAAAACCCGCTAGGAGCTCGCCAATGAAAGCGCAGATGAAACGCATTGCTAAGAATCTGTACAAGCGGCAGTACCAAATCGCCAATGGTGATTGGAGCACTAATTATTACGGTGCGTTTAGGATTGGACCGGCAAGCGGCGAACATTCCCACTTGGCGATGACTTAAAGACAGCCAAGGACGAATTAGCCGTCTTGAAAGCGCGAAATATTCGCCGCGAGGACTTCGACGCGGATAAGGAAAAGCCGCAAGTAGGGCTTACCTTTGGCGCATACGGCGCCGATTATTTCAAAAGTAAGGTAGACCCTCATAAGCGGGCGGGCGGCGTGGAGCGCGAGAAGCGGTCATTTAAGACACTCAAGACATTCTTCGGTGACATGCTGCTTTCGGATATTGACCGAAGTAAGGTCATGGAGTATCGCTCCAAGCGGTCAGCGGAACCAAAAATGCGCAGGGGCAAGCCTGTAGCCGATACGAAGATAAAGTTTTCCACGGTGAATCGAGAATTAGCTTTTCTTCGCTACTTGCTGAACTTAGCGGCGGATGATGACATTATCGAAAAAGTGCCGCGGATAAAACTCGAGAGTGAGAAGGAACTCAAACGAGATAGGATCGTAACCGATGAGGAATACCGCGGGCTACTGGAAAATTCAGCCCGGCCTGTGCAGCCCGTCCTTATAGCATTGTTTGAAACTGCCCTGCGGTCCGGTGAAGCGATAAAATTAACTTTGGCGATGGTAGACGAGAAAGCCGGTTTTATCTGGTTGTCGGCTGACTATGTTAAGGATAAGAAGAAGCGGACGGTGCCAATCTCGCCGGCGCTTCGGGTGGTACTCGATGAACTAAGGGCGGAGCAGTCCAAGGTAGCCAATATCTCGAATCGGGTATTTACTCGCAACGGTAGGCCGATCCGAAGTATCCGCACAGCCTTCGAGATGGCGAGGGATAAGGCGGGCATCTCTGATTTGAAGCCGCATGATTTCCGGCATACCTGCATCACTCGCTGGTCTATGGCTGACATTCCACGCGAGGCGGTCATGGCGGCATCGGGCCATTCATCCTTCGAGATGCATGACCGCTATGTGAACGTAAAGGACCATCACTTGACCGAATCCTTCGCGAAAATGCAGACAGGGTGCAGACATGAAAAAGTGGAAGACCTCGCAGAGGCCATAAGTGGTTGAAATTAAAGCTAGCCCGGATGGTGGAATAGGTAGACACAAGGGACTTAAAATCCCTCGGTGCGAAAGCGCTGTGCCGGTTCGAGTCCGGCTCCGGGCACCATAAATAACTGAAAAATACTAGCATGGCCCCGACGCTCCGAAGGTTCATAAGACTGTTGTGTGCGCTCAATGTGCCCAAACTGTGCCAACCGATTATTGATTCGATCTCAACGCGACAACCTTCGCCGCCGCTTCGTGCCGTATTCCCAAACCTTACGCGCTGCTTCGCGCTGATTGTCTTCGCTGACTATAACGTACCGATCAAACACGCTGCGCGTCTTGTGGCCGCTTACCGTCATCGCCACCCGCTCATGGACATCGGCGCGATTCATGTTTCTAACCGCTGTGCGCCGGAAGTCGTAAAGTATCTTACCCGCAAGCCCGGTTACTTTCAGCGCCTTGTCCCATGTGTCGCGGAAGTCACCGACAGGCTTTCCATTGCGGTGAACGACATACTGGCAAATCAGAGCAGGGGACTGACCTGGAATTTCGGCCACCTTGCGCTTATCCCATTGGCCTTGAATCGCTTCGAGCAATTCACCGTCCAGCGCGATTGTCCGCGCCTTGTGGATCTTGGTTGATTCGCCTTCGATCCGCACTGACTTCGCCGCAAGATCGAATAATTCCACTTGAGTCCGGTTATCTCGCCACGGCGCCAGCCGGTGAAGTAGGCGAACGTCACAACGGGCTTCAAGTAGTCCGGTAGCGCAGCGCGAAGGGTGAGAAACTCGGCGCGCTCAAAAAAACCTTGCCTGACATTGTGCTCTTGCAGCATCGGAACGTAAGGCTTTCGGAAAATCTTTTCGGCTTGTATTCCTAGGCTAAACATTCGCTTGATAGCGGACAGCTCGCGGTTGATGGTTGCGCTTGCCGCGCCTTGATCCTGGCGCATGGCAACGTAACGCTTTATCAAATCCGTGCCCACTTCATGCGCTTTGAAGTCGCCGAAGTAAGCCATCACGCTTGGGTGATCCACCGCCATTTGCGGGATGTTGTCTTTAACCCACGTTTTGAGCCGTGGCGATGTTGGCGTTTTCCTTCCTGCCGGCATGAGCTTCGAGCGCGGACCGTTCTTGCTCTGTCGGTTGGTAAGACGTGGTCACCTCGGTCGATTCAGCGCTCATTTTATACCTCATGCCCCACAAAAACACTTATTACGAAGGCAGAAGGCTTTTACCTAAACTCGCACTGTGCTCGGACAGGATAACAGAAATCATAAGATTTCAATAATCTTAACGCGGGTACCGAGCAGCAAAACGAGTTCGATCTTTTGCAGATTGTCGAGGATTTGTTAGGCGGCTATTGGGAAAAACCGCTCAGCAAGTGGGAAGGCCGGCGGGACGGCGTGCTTGATCTCATCGGCAAGGCCACTCCGGGGACATTTCAGCCGAGCCTTCAAATCGATGGGACCGGTGCCAAGCGGCTTATTGAAGCTTTCAGCGGACGCTGGAGCTATAAAGTTACCAGGTGTCTGCTGTATTTGTATGCCACCGCTCTACGGCGTTGAATCGATTTTCCTTAGGCTCGCTAAGGAATATCGAAACGCGAATCCACTATTTCCCTATCGAACTTTTTGCGTGCTTCACCGAAAATTAACTTGACCCGACTCAATTCGATGATAGTGTCAGCACGAAGCTAACCGGCTGTTCCATGAAAGGAGGAGAATATCTTCAGGCACGCAGCACACGGCGAGCCCGAACGGAATTGCCGCGCACCGGCGGGAGTGAAGTAGGAGGAACGGACATGAGGCATTTCAAAGAATATAGAATGAAGGAGTGCAATCATGAAAAGACATGTACTTTTAGCTGTCGTAGTCGCCTTAGGCTTGTTGTCGGTCATGATGCTATTGCCAGTTTGCCAGGCTGCGGAGACGCAAGCCAAAAAATCCAAGAACCTTGTTCCGCCGGTTGTATTCCAGGCAGCCGGGCCAACCGCAGACTCGATTGAGGGTACGGTCGATGAGTTCCGTGCAGCTCTAGGAGAACCCAACAACGGCAATACGGCAGGGCCGCTCACAAGTGGTCGCCGCGAGATCAACTGGGATGGCGGTGGTGGTGTCGACGCAACTACAGATCCCGTAACGCCGTTTAATGTGTTCCTGAATACCCGCGGCGGCCAGTTCACGACCCCGGGGGTGGGCCTCTCGCAGGCTCCTCCATCGGGCGGGCCCCAAGACGGCCTCGCAGGGCTTTTTACCAATCCGACCTATGGCACCACGTTTAGCACGTTCAGCCCTTTGCGCCTATTCACCCCGGTAGGCAGCAACATAACCGAAGCCTTGTTCTTCGTGCCGGGCTTCAACGGCGCTTTTCCAGCAACGGTCCGTGGCTTCGGCGCGGTCTTCACAGATGTTGACGAACCAAATGGGATCGGCCCTGGCGAGAGGCGCGGGAGTCCTCGTAAGGCCAGCACGCTGATGGAGTACTTCGACGAGGACGGCAAGCTAATATTCAGCAGTTTCGTTCCGGCCTCGCCGGGCGATGCAAGTCTTTCCTTCTTCGGCATCGTATTCGACGACGCGACCATTGCGCGAGTCCGGATCACAACCGGCAATGCAGCTCCGGGACCGGATGATAATGAGAAGAACGATATCGTGATGATGGATGACTTTATTTACGGCGAGCCGCAGCAACTTTCTTTAAAATAATGGGGATCCTCGCCGAGCCGATCCGAGGGAGAGTTTGGGGAAATACCACCAGGGTCATTGTCATAGCCCGGCAGGCACGAAGATTCCTGACAATGGCCCTGGCTTATTTTGCGCAACAACATTATTATTTGGGCCGTGAATCACCGGTTTCGCCAAAGAAGTAACTTCCACGATTCCCATTGTCATGGCGTTTGAGACTGATCCCGTTGGGAATGGGTTGGTTGTCGCGTACCTACCGTTAGAGTTTCGTTTAACTTCTAGCAGGGTCAAACGTTAATCATGAACCGGAGCGAACCCCCTCCCCCCTGGCCTACGGCCAGTGTGCCCAAACTGTGCCCGTCACTGTGCCCAAACTACCAAAAGCCAATAGCACCGAAGCGCACACACCAGCCGTAAAACCTTCAGAGTTCGCCTCGTTATCGTCCACGTGAAATTGTCTGGCGAAAGGTGACTCGGACTTAAAATCCCTCGGTGCGAAAGCGCTGTGCCGGTTCGAGTCCGGCTCCGGGCACCATAAATAACTGAAAAATACTAGCATGGCCCCGACGCTCCGAAGGTTCATAAGACTGTTGTGTGCGCTCAATGTGCCCAATGCCTACGGCCACTATGGCCAGTTTCATAGAATTCCGCGGTGATTTCGTCCCCGTCCCTGCCCGGCGGTAAACCGTTGGAGATCCCTCGGGCACGCTTGCACCTCCCTTCAACGGCATCTTAAGAGCATGGCTCCCCATTCACTGTCAAGCTTGCCAGTGGCACATATGCTGCGTTACCAACACTGCAATAACGGAGTTTGCCTGTGAAAATCGCCTCGACTGCAGCACTGAAATGCGCGTATTTGTTTTTACCAACGACACATGGTTATGCCGAAAAGCATTGCTGTCAAAGCCAGAGGAACCGGGAAGAAAGCGCAACGATTTAACAGTGATTCCTTTATGTCGTAAATGCCATCTCCAGCGCGGCCAGTATGGGGATGAAAAATTTCAGCGGGTCAACGCGATCAAACTATGGAAAAAAAACGCCTGGTTGTTGATCGAGTTTTTTGGCACCGACCGGGCTATCGGTCACATGGTTCGGCATCGAACTAGGAAAGGGAATTTGAAATGGAATTTTATTTTGACATAGCTCCTAAGATTTTACTTTGGGCAGCTGTTATCATTACCTTTGCGCCGTTCATTGTAGTACTCGGAGCATTCCTACTGCTTACTTCCATTTTCATTTACGCATTTATCGGCTCAATTATTATCGAAATTATCCAAGAGAGGATTAGAAATGCCAAGAGAAAAATAAATAAAAACGACTTCACCATGCACACCAGCGGTGGCCCCATCTCGCCCCATATCGAAAGAATCCGACGCAGCCCCTAAGACGGACATTAAAAGAATCCGGCGCGGGGAAGCTATGCAGGTGGCTCTATAGGAGTGGCCCAAATGAGACAAATACAAAGGAGGTATTTGCCAAACCAAACAAAGATTTGCCGTCTATCATGCCCAACAAAAAGCCTTACCGAGAACGACGCCCGCGAGTCTATTTAGGTACAACCCAGGCGAGCCCGCAGGGATTTGTGCAACAGCGTGCGCGGCACCTTCGCCGTTTCTCTATTATTCAGTTTGTTTCCGCTCGGTTTTCCAGTCATCCAATTCACTGGAATCCTATGAACGCTCCCCACCAGGATTCGGCATACCCTTGACCATGAGCCGATAAACCGTGCTGCGCGATATTTCCAGGAAGTCCATTAGCTGGCCGTGGTGAATTACTTTTCTTGATTTTCCATTAGTCCTATCTGCCCGTCTTCCATTCTCGACGTTACCCGCATAACGGCATTGTAGATGGTTGCCGCAGTTATTGTGTCCGCCCCGACTATCAATTCCTCGAATCGCTTCATAACCATAAGGCTAAGCGCCATGGCACCGTCTAAGGTGAATTTTCGCAAGTAAACCCTGTATGACTCTCGCGGCTCCGCGACCACCTCATGGCGCAGGTAGATTTGACATTATTTCAATACAGAAATGGCGATACCGCCGCCGTTGTCGACTGAGGCTTTCGCGTTTCCATTTTTTTTAGAATGCCAGGTCATCGGCGTCGATGCCGTCTTTGTCGTAAACCGCGCGGCGTGGGAAAGTTCCTCGAATAGATGGATCGGCCAATCAAGCATTGTCTTTAAAATCGCCCACCGATATGGCATAGAGATCGTCGGTCGCAACAAGGAGGAAGCGAATTATGGCATTTCAAAAAATCGGTATCATGAGCATCGGCGAGATGGGCTTTCATTGGGCCAAACTGCTCAAGAGCCACGGCGTCGAAGTTTTGACTTACGACAAGGACCGCGGCGAGGTGAGCCGCAAGCGGGCGGAAAACGCCGGTGTGGCATCGGTCGCTTCGATGAACGCTTTGGTTAAGCAAACCGAACTGATTGTATCCATCGTCGTGCCGTCGGCCGCCAAGAAGGTCGCCACCAAAGTGGCGAAGGCGGCGCTCAAGAGTGGCAGAAAAGATTTACTTTACTGCGATGCCAACGCGATCTCGCCGATGACCGCCGACGCCATCGCCAAAGTTCTCACGTCCGGCGGGGGTGAATTTCGTCGACGGTTGTATCATTGGTTCCGCGGCGAAGATGGGCAAAGGCACGATCGTCTATCTTTCCGGGCCGCAGGCTGAGCGGCTGCGCGGGCTCGAAGCTTTCAACATTCCCCTCAAGATTTTGGGCTCCGGTACCAATCAGGCTTCGGCGTTCAAAGTCGTTTACGCCGGGCTGACCAAGGGGTTTCAAGGATTGTTTTGCGAGCTGCTCATGGGCGCGCGGAAGTTTGGCTTGCTGGACGAAATTCGCGCTCAGTACGAGGAGAGCTTTCCCGGTTTGCTTGACAAGGTTTCATCGAGCATCGTCGGCTTGCAGATTCACGCCGGGCGGCGCGCCGAGGAGATGGACGAATTGAAACGCACCTTCAATTCACATGGTCTCGATTCGTTTATGGCGCCGGCGGCGCAAAAGGTCTTGCGCGCTATCGCCGCGTTGAACCTGGGCCAAGCTAGCGCAAGCGGCGTGCGCCACGGCGACCTGGCGGAGACCCTGGAATTGTTTTACGAAAAGGGTCTTTTACAGCAGAAATAGCCAGCCGAGAATTCTTAAATCAGCCCTAGCTAGGTGGCGGGTTTCCTGGTATTGAGAGCGAAACAGTAATCAGAGGGAGGAGTCTAGTAATGTCCAGAGTAGAAAAGAAACAACCGGAATTCGGTTCCGATGTCGTCGTCGATCTAATGAAAGCCCATGACATCGAGTACACCGCGTTCAACCCCGGTGCGACCTTCCGTGGTATCCACGATTCCATCGTCAACTATGGCGGCAACTACAAGCCCGAAGTGATCTTCTGCCATCACGAAGAAATCTCGGTGGCCATCGCCCATGGCTATGCCAAGGCGAAAGGCAAACCGATGATCGCTATCTGCCACAACATGGTCGGTTTGCAGCATGCCAGCATGGCGATCTTCAACGCCTACATCGACCGCGTGCCGATGCTGGTGCTCGGCGGCACTGGGCCGATGAACACGAAACGGCGCCGGCCGCGCATCGACTGGATCCACACCGCGTTGGTGCAGGGCAACCAGGTGCGCGACTACACCAAGTGGGACGATCAGCCTTATTCGCTGGCCGACGTGCCCGATTCATTCATCCGTGGCTACCGCATCGCCACCACCGATCCGACCGCGCCGGTCTATATTAACTACGATGCTGATATTCAAGAAGACGCGGTTAAGACCTGGTCGACATGCCGGACGTGAGCCGTCACTCTAGGCCAGCGCCGGCGCAGGCCAATCCCGAAGCGCTGCGGCGCGCCGCGGAGATGCTCGTCAATGCGAAAAATCCATTGATCGTCGCCGACATGCTCGGCCGCAATCCCAAGGCCGTGCCGATGCTGATCGAGTTGGCCGAAGTCGCTGGCTGCGCCGGTGGTCGATAAGGGCGCGCGTTTCAACTTTCCTGCGGTGCATCCATTGGATGTGACCGACGGCGCCCGGGAAATTCTCCAGAAGGCTGATTTTATCTTGGCTCTCGACGTCGGCGATCTGTTTGGCGCCTTGACCACGGTGAGCAAACAGACCCGCGAAAGCGAGTACGTGACCACGCCCGGGCGTGCGCATCGCCAGCATCTCGATGAACGATATGTTGGTGCACTCCTGGGCCAACGACTTCCAGGCGCTGCAGGCGATCGATGTTCCGATGACCGCCGATACCTCGGTGGCGGTGCCGGAACTGACCCGGCTGTGCCGCGAACTCATCGGCAACGACAGCGCCAAGAAAGCGACCATCGAAGCGCGCCAAAAAGAACTGTCGGAAAAGCACAAGAGCCGCCGCGCCAAATGGCTGAGCGACGCCCAGGCGAAAGGCTCGCAGAAAGACATCTCGACAGCGTGGTTGGCGCTGGAGATCGGCGAAGCGATCAAGCGCGAAGACTGGGTTTGCGTCAACGGCACTTCGAACGGTTGGACGCGCCGGCTATGGGACTTAAGCAAGCCGAATCAATCCCTCGGCGGCAGCGGCGGCGCAGGCTTGGGCTATGGGCCAGGCGCGGCGATCGGCGCGGCTCTGGCACTCAAGGGCAGCGGCAAGCTCGCCGTGGCGATTCAATCCGACGGCGACATGTTGATGACTTCGAGCGCGATCTGGACGGCGGCGAAACACCGCATTCCGCTGCTCATGATCATGCACAACAACCAGTCCTACTATAATTCCGAAGAGCACGGCATCGAAGTCGCTAAGTTTCGTAAACGGCCGGTGGAGAACGCGCCGATCGGCACTCATGTTGACGACCCGGCCATCGACTTCGCCATGATGGCGAAATCCTTTGGCGTCAACAGCGAAGGCCCGGTGCGCAACCCGGCGGATCTCCGGCCGGCCATCGAGCGCGGCGTCAAATACGTCAAAGAGAAGCAGCTGCCGTACTTGGTCGATGTCATCGCCGAACCGCGCTAGAGAAGTTGACGGGAAAAGTCACGACACGATTCACCGCAGAGGCGCTGAGGTCGCAGAGTTTTGAGAGAATTCTTTCTCTGTGTACTCTATGTCTCTGCGGTGAGATTTCTTCGAGTAAATCTGTAATAACTCGCACATTGGCTACCGATCCTTACCGAGAATTTCGTCAGGCGGTCGAACGGCCGGAAGAAACCATTGACCTTGGCCGCGCCGCGCTGACCATCGCCCTTGCCGACTATCCCGATCTCGACATCTCAAGTTATCTCCGGCGCATCGATGAATTGGCCGTCGCGGTCGGTCAAAGGTGCGGTGCTGGGGCGGATATGTTTCGTTCAATCGCCGCGCTCAATTATGTTCTGTTCAACGAGCAGGGCTTTCGCGGCAATCGCGATGCCTATTACGATGCGGAAAATAGTTTTCTCAATCGGGTGATAGAACGTAAGACCGGCATTCCCATCACCTTGTCGGTTCTCTATATGGAGGTAGCGCAGCGCATCGGCCTTAACTTCAACGGCGTCGGCTTTCCCGGCCACTTCCTGGTGAAGACTGCCATCGATGAGCAACGAGATCGTCATCGACCCATTCAACGGCGGCGAAATCAAATCACCTAAAGATCTGGACCAAATGTTGCGGGAAATGTACGGCGGCAAAGTCGGCTTGCGCCGCGAATTCCTCGCCCCAGTGACCAAGAAGCAGATTCTCCTACGCATGCTCGGAAATCTCAAGGCGATCTATGGCCGCGGCGATGAGCTGGTCAAAATGCTCGCTGTGCTCGACCGTCTGATTATCCTAGATCCCGATGCGGTGGAAGAAGTGCGCGATCGTGGGGCGGTGTATTTGCGGCTTGAGTGCTATGGCCAGGCGAAAGATGACTTCGAAACTTATCTGCGGCTGGCGCCGGATGCGCGAGACGCCGGGGCGATTCGCGACCAATTGGCGGATCTAGCGAAGCACTCCGTGCTAATTCACTAACCCGGCGGGCGGGTTGAGTACTTGCTCCGGCGAAGCTGTTTACGCTCCCAATTTAGAAAACTCTTTGAAGGTTGCCGCGAAGGAGCGGGTCAGGAACAAATCGTGTATCGCCGCCCGGGTGAGCTGCAACGGCCGGAGCGCCCAAAGCTTGTGGGCTTTGAAATTGTTCACGCTCTCGCTCCAAATGCGCTGAAGTTGCTGGCGCGAATAGACCACCCGGTCATTGATGGCGTCGTACTGGATCAGGCTCAGTTGCGCCTTCGAAGGCAGCGAATTGCGCAGGCGTTGGTAACTTTCCTGCCATTCACTGATGCGGTCGCTAAAGCGAATGCTGGTCTGAATCTGCTGCATCTCGTCGAGCCATTTGCGCGCGGTTTCCGATTCTCCCAGCCGGAGATCCTGTATGCTTTGGCGCAGTTGCTCCCATTGCTTTAAAAAGCGGTTGAGATCGCGCCGGCTGTAAAGAATTCGAGACGATAGGTCGTCGAGCGGCGCTAACAGAACTCTCACCCGTTCCGGCAAGGTATCTTTGGCGTTGTTATAAATATTCTGAATCTCGCCAATGCGTAATGCTCGCCAGATGTCAGACTGAGTTCTTTGGATTTGTTCCAACCAACGCTCTTCGGTTTCGCTTTTGTTGCGGGTTTGCAGCCAGACCTCTTCCATCTCCTTGACGAATTTTGCCCAAGTGATCAGTAGAGCCGTGTTTTCTTTGGCGCGTTTCCACAGATGCACCGGGAGCGAGTCGACGGCGTAGCCGGGCCGGCGGACTTTACGATCTTTCAAGCGGAAGAAGCCGGCGACCATGGGGTGCTGCTTCTCGATCAAAGCCGCGTTCTTGTACCAGAAGAAGATCGCCATCAGGTTCCAGTAGTTTTTCGGATTGTCGGTCCACTTGGACAGAGCCTTGATCATGTTCTCTTTGCTGTAAAAGGTTTTCCAAGCGTCTTCGTAGGCCTCGGTCCATTCCTCCGCGGTCATGAGCGGATGCTTGATGGTTGCGTGGAACGAATCGCGCTTGTTGAAGTCCGGGTCCATCCAATCTCCACGCCTTTTCATCTCGCGGTGATCGTGGGAGCCGGGCAGAGGCGTCAGCATAAAGAACGACGCCTGATCCGGTTCGACTTCGTCCTTAAGAAAACGCATGTCCTCGGCGACCTGCTCCTTGGAATCCCACGGCAGGCCGATGATGTAACCGGCATGCACTAAAACGCCGGCGTCATGCCATTCCTTGATGATGGCGCGGTATTCGTCGACTTTATTTTGCTTCTTGCCTTCGGCCGCCAGGTTTTGCGGGTTGACGCTTTCCATGCCGATGAAGACCTGAGTGCAACCGGCTTTGGCGGCCAGCGTGACGAAGTCTTTCGGCTTGCGGGCCAGATCGACCTGCATCATGAAGGTGATGTCGAGTCCCTCATCGCGCAACTTGATGATTTCTTCAAAGGTCTCGCGCCAGAGTTTTTTACGGGCGAAGTTGTCGTCGGTGAAAAAATAAAAAGATAGGCCGTTCGCAAGATTGCGCCGCATCATTGCCGCGATGCTCGCCGGGCTGCGCTCGCGCATCTTGCGTCCCTGGACGTTGATGATGGTGCAGAAGCTGCAAGAGAACGGGCAGCCGCGCGAAGTGTCGGCGGTGGCGAAACTCGGGTAGGCGAAATGGCGCATGGTTTTCGCGCTGGTTCGCGGCAGCGGCGCCTCGCCAATGTCGACCAAATTTTGCAGATCCTGGGCGAAGCTATACAGCGGCTTTAGCTGCCCGTGCAGATAATCCGCGAGAATGCCTTCCCATTTGCCTTCGACTTCGCCGGACACGACGCAGATGCCTTCACGAAAAAGTTCCTGGATATCCGGCTCCTGGTCGCTCAGCATGTTGATGGTGCCGCTGGTGTGGAAGCCGCCCATGATCACCGTGATTTTTTCGCCGCGAAAGAGCCGCGCCATGTCGACAGCGCGGGGAAATTGATTGGTTTGCACGCCGACCATGCACACCAGTAGTTTGGTGCCGGGCGCTTTACTCCAGCGGATGATTTTGCCCACCGGAACTTTCTCGGCGGTTTCATCGAAGGTGGTCACTTCGATGTCGAGCTTGCCGAACACACGGCGCTCTTTGATATCCTCGGTCAAGCCATGCAGGACGTTGAGCGTATTGCTCGGCAACACGCCTTTCCAAAAACGAATCAGGTAGCCGTCATCGTCGTACTTGGATGGCTTGATCAAAACGATATGAAATTTTTCGCTTGTGTTGCAGCATCGGTTCCGTAACCTCCCGAATGCTTGTAACTGCTTGGAGCATCTTTTATAGATGATTGAGGAGCTTGAAGTTTTAAAGAACTTAACAACCGGGGTTGGCGGTGTCAAGCCGAAAACTCTTGTCAATCGCGACTTTCCCAGCCGAATTTTCATCGGAATGATCCAATTCCAGCATGTTGCGAAGCGCTATGCGCCGGGCCTACGCGCCCTCGACGACATCAATCTAGAGATTCATAAAGGCGAGTTGGTGCTTCTAAGCGGCGCCAACGGCGCCGGCAAGTCGACCTTGTTGAAGCTCGTATATCGCGAGGAGGAACCGAGTTCAGGTGAGATTCTTGTCGAAGGTCGGAATCTCAAATTCTTCGATGGCCCGGACGTGGCGCGACTGCGGCGCCGAGTCGGACTGGTCTTCCAAGAGTTCAGGCTATTGGCGAATTTGACCGCGTTGGAAAATATCGCCCTCGCCGCGGAAATTGCTGGCACCACGAAAAAAGCCGCCCAGGCGAGGGCCGAACAGTTGTTGGGCGAGCTTGGCTTGGCCTCTCGCCGTCATGCTAAACCTAGTGGACTATCGGGTGGGGAGCAGCAACGGGTCGCGGTGGCGCGCGCGCTGGTCAATCGGCCAGCACTGATTTTGGCCGACGAGCCCACTGGTAATCTTGACGGCGCGGCCGCAGCCGAGACGTTGCGGCTTTTCGAAGATATCCGAAAGCAGGACAGCACCATCGTGATTGCCAGCCACGATGAAAATCTTTTTAGAGTAATAGCCAGCCGGGTGATTCACCTCGAGCAGGGTAGAATAGTCGCCGATACGGCCGGCAGCGGCGCAGCGGAGTGGCGCCTCTGATGGCCACACTCGGTTTTGTCGCTCGGCGCGCCGGCCATGGGCTGCGGCAATTTCTTTGGGCCGTTGTTCTGACCAGTTTGACGATTGCGCTGACACTCGGTGTGTTTGGCGGGTTCCTGATGCTCCAACTCAATCTGGAAAAACTTTTGCGCGGGTGGGGTGATCAGCTGCAACTGACCGCATACCTCGCCCAGGGCATCGGCGCCGTCGAGTTGGAAGCTTTGCTGGCGCGTCTGCACGGCTTTCCCGAAATCGCCCAGGTGCGCCATACCAGCCAGGAACAGGCCTGGCGTGATTTTCAGGCCAGCTTAGGGGCACAATCGGGATTGCTCGAAGGACTGCCGCGCGATGTCTTACCTGCCTCAGTGGAAATTTCCGTGCGGCCGAGTTTCCGCGATAGCGCCGCAATGGAACAGTTGGTTGGGCGTCTAAGGCAGCAAAAGGAATTGACCCGAATCGATTATCCGCAGCAATGGGTGGAACGACTAAGCTTAGTTGTGTTGGCGTTGCAGTGGGCCAAATGGCTGGTCGCCGGAGTGCTCTTTGCCGCGACCTTTTTCCTCGTCAGCAACGTGGCGAAGCTGGCGATTATGGCGCGGCGGGAAGAGATCGAAGTGATGCAGCTGGTCGGCGCGCGCGAAGCGCTGATCCAAGCGCCGTTAGCGATCGAAGGGTTGGTTCAAGGACTGCTCGGTGCGGGCGGCGGCCTAGCGGTACTTTGGGGAGTTTATCGCGATGCTGCGTGACGATGCCGCCGGACTGTCTGACCTTGTTCCTGCGCTCGGCCGAATCGAGTTTCTCGATGGGCCCAGTATCGCTTTGGTGCTGGCCATCGGCGTTGTGCTCGGCGCTTCGGCAAGTTTATTCGCCGCGCGGGGGATGGTGCGCTCGTGGCACGCGTCCGCGCGTTAATCGGCGCGTTCTTGTTGCTGCTGGCCGGCTTCAGAGAGGTGCCGGGCGCGGTTGCCAGCAAAGATCTCGACGGCATAAAGCGAAGGATCGAGAGCGAAAAAAAAGGCCTATCGCAGCTGCAAATCAAAGAAGGCGGCGTGCTCACCGCTCTCGGCAAAATTGAGCACGATCTCGACAAGAAAACCAAGGACCTCAAGGTTGCCGATGGCCAATACAGCGCGATACTCGGCGCGATCCAAGAGACCGAGGCCGAGGCGCGTAAGGTGCACGGCTCGATTAGCCAACGCGAGGCATTGTTTCGGCAGCGCGCGGCTGCGCTCTACCGCTGGCAACGCAGCGGCGGTTCTTTGTGGTTTGTCGACGGCGCCAGCGCTCTGAGCGCAACCCTTAAACGCCAGCGTTACTTCGCGGCGACGTTAGCTTTCGACCGGGAATTGATCGGCGAATTGCACGGCGAAAGCCAGCGCCAGGAAAGTTTGCGGCGCCAACTGAGCGAGCAGAAGGATCGCTTGGCGGCGCAAAAAAAGCTGTTGGTCCTGGCCCGCGCCGCGGTGGCGCAGGAGATGGATAAAAAGAAAATTCTTTTAATTGGTTTGCGCCAGGAAAAAGATAGCCGGCTCAAAGCCTTGCGCGATATGGCAGCGGCGGCACAGCGGCTGCAGAAAATGCTCGACGAAATCGCCCGCCGGGCGATTGTCAGGCCGAGAGAATTACCTGCGCCGTCTTCCACGGGGCGCGGCCTCGATAGCTTGCTTGGGCAGTTGGACTGGCCGGTCAAGGGCCCGGTAAGCGCGCCCTTTGGCAAATTCCAACATCCGGAATTCGCCGCCGAGATGGTCCGCAAGGGCATCGACATCGACGCGCCACTCGGCGATGGCGTGCGTGCGGTGGAAAAAGGCCGTGTAGTATTCGCTGACCGCTTTACCGGCTATGGTCGCATGGTGATCGTCGATCATGGCGAGCGTTACTATACAGTTTATGGTCATCTTTCTGAAATCATTAGGAAAAACGGCGAAGAGCTGGGCCGCGGCGATATCCTGGGACGGGTCGGCGATAGCGACTCGCTAAGTGGCGCCAAGCTTTATTTTGAACTGCGCAAGGACGGCCGCTCCATCGATCCCATTCCATGGCTCAAGAAACGATAGCTATTGCACAACCATTGAGCTAGAATTATAAGCTAGTTGTCAGCGACTATTTAGGGAGAAATTTCATGCGACTTGTGAAACGACATGGAACGCCATTGCTACTGATCGTCCTCGGCATCGGCATCGGCTTATTCGTCTCCGCCCAATGGGTGCCGAACGTATCGGCGGTTGGGCGGCAGGACTATGAGAGCCTGGAAGCCTTCAGCAACATTCTGTCCATCGTTAAGAAAAACTACGTTGAGGATGTCGAGACCAAAAACTTGGTCAACGGCGCCATCAACGGCATGTTGAACTCCCTCGATCCGCATAGCGCCTACTTGACGCCCGATCTGTACAAGGACCTGCAAAGCGATACCCAGGGACGATTCGGCGGCTTGGGCATCGAGATCTCAGTCAAAGGCGGCATGCTAACCGTCGTGTCCCCCATCGAAGATACCCCGGCGTTCAAAGCCGGTATCAAGCCGGGCGATCAGATCTTCAAGATCGAAGACGAGTTCACCAAAGACATGTCGCTGGTGGACGCGGTGAAAAAAATGCGCGGGTTGAAGGGCACCAAGATCAATTTGACGATCCGGCGCGAAGGCGCCGCCGATCTCATCGACGTCTCCTTGGTGCGTGACATTATTCGCGTGCAGAGTGTCAAGAGCCGCTCGTTGGAGCCCGGTTACGGTTATGTGCGCCTGGCGCAGTTCCAAGAACGCAGCGACCGCGATGTCCAGCGCGCCTTGGAGAAGTTGGCGGCGGAGAAGAGCGGTATTAAAGGGCTAGTCCTCGATCTGCGCAACAATCCCGGCGGCTTGTTGAACCAGGCGGTGCGGGTCTCGGATCTGTTTCTCGACTCCGGCATGATCGTTTACACCGACGGCCGCATCGAATCGCAAAAGCAAAAATTCTTCGCCCAGAAAGACGGCACCTGGATGGATTTCCCGCTGGTCGTCCTGGTCAACGGCGGCAGCGCCAGCGCCTCGGAGATCGTCGCCGGCGCGCTGCAAGATCACAAGCGCGCGGTGGTTCTCGGCACCAAGTCTTTTGGCAAGGGATCGGTGCAGACGATCCTGCCGTTGGATGATAATTCGGCGCTGCGGCTGACCACGGCGCGTTATTTCACTCCCAAAGGACGGTCGATTCAGGCCACCGGCATCGTGCCGGATATCGTCATCGAAAACGTCGTATTGCAGGACGGCAAACCCGACGATAGAAAGCGGCCGAGCCTGCGCGAGGAAAACCTGCCGGGCCACTTGAATAATCCGCAGCAAAATTCAGCTCAAGAACAAGAGCAGATCGATCGCGAACGGGAAAAGCAGATTCCCACTTCCGGTCCCACCGGCGACGAGACCATCGATAACGATCAGCAGCTCAAGCGCGCTCTCGATCTGTTGAAGAGCTGGGATGTCTTCAAACAGGTGGTGCAGAAGAAAGCGGCGTAAAGTTTTCTACTAATATCAAATCGATAAAAACGGCCCTCCTCTCGGAGGGCCGTTTTTTTTGTGCTAAAGTCGCAGCAATATGGCGCGTATCATTGCGAAAAAGGCAATTGACTTGCCGCTGTTCGCCGGCGACGCCCGCAAGTTTCTAACGATTAGCGAACTCAACGAGCGGATCAAAGGCACGTTAGAGTCGCGGCTGGAACCGCTTTGGGTTCAGGGCGAAATTTCCAATTTTCGCATGCCGCCGTCGGGCCACTGTTATTTCACCCTCAAAGACGACAAGAGCCAAATCTCGGCGGTGATGTTTCGCCGCCAGGGGGCGCTGCTGCGCTTCACGCCGGACAATGGCATGGCGGTGCTTTGTTTCGGCCGGGTGAGCGTTTACACCGTGCGCGGCGATTTGCAGCTCTATGTCGACGACATGGAGCCGCAAGGGCAGGGCGCGCTGGCGCTGGCCTTCGAGCAACTGAAAAAGAAGCTTGCCGCCGAAGGTTTATTCGCCAGCGAACGCAAGCGCGAGCTGCCGTTCCTGCCTCATTCCATCGGCATCGTTACTTCCGGCAAAGGCGCCGCGTTGCACGATATGTTGCGCATCATCGGCGATCGCTATCCGGACCGGCGCATCGTCATTTGTCCGGTGAAAGTTCAGGGTGACGGCGCGGCGCGGGAGATCGCCGGCGCCATCGCCGATCTCAACCGTTTCGCTGCCGTCGATGTAATTATCGCCGGACGGGGCGGCGGCTCATTGGAAGATTTATGGGCGTTTAACGAAGAAGTGGTCGCCCGGGCGATCTTCGCGTCGGAGGTTCCGGTGGTTTCGGCGGTGGGCCACGAGATCGATTTTACCATCGCCGACTTCGTTGCCGACGCGCGCGCGCCGACGCCCACGGCGGCGGCCGAAATGGTATTGCCGCGCAAGCGCGATCTGTTGGAGCAAGTCGAGACTTTAGAGGTGCGCTTGGCGAGTGGGATCGATTTCAAACTCGAGCAGTTGCGTGAAACCTTCGAGGGCTTGGTCAAGCGTTTGTCCGATCCGAGCCGCAGGCTGCGCGAGAACCAGCAGCGTGTCGACGAATTGTCGATCGATCTAACTCGCCGGCTGAAAGAACGGCTGCGCCAGCTCAAAGACCGTTTAGCCGAGCGCGCCGGCCGTTTGGGCGCACTCAGTCCTTTGGCCGTGCTCGAGCGCGGCTATAGCATCGCGCACAAGTTGCCCGAGGAGCGTATCGTCAAGAGTTCGGCGGAACTGCAAGCGGGTGATCGGTTGCGTGTCAGCTTTGCCCAGGGCAAAGCGCTGTGCCGAGTGGAGGAGAAGGAATGAAATGACAGCTCGGCCGGTCTACTCCTTTCTCTGGCTCGTGATTTTCACAGTCCTGTCGTCGTTCGCTGCCAACGCGGCGACGATTCACTGGCCCAAGCCGTTGGAGGCATCTCAGGGTGACCTCGTTGAAGTCACGGTCGGCGGTGAAGAGTTGCTTGAAGTGGACGGGCTGCTGGGCAAGGAGAGGATTTACTTTCATTCTAGAGAAAAGGGAGTTCATTCAGCTTTAGTCGGCGTCGACGTCGAAGCGAAGCCGGCGACGGTTAAGTTGTTGTTGAAGGCGACCACCGCCGGCGGCGATCGGCGTCAAAGCGAGATTCCGCTCAAGATCAAAGCCAAGGCGTTTCACAAAGAATCCTTCAACGTGCCGCCGAGCTTCGATCAGATGAGCCCGGAGACGCTCGCCGAGATTCGTCGCGAACAGACTGCCTTCGCCAATGCCTTCGCCAATACGGCGGTGGATCGGTTGTGGAATCTGCCGTTCATGCGGCCGGTGCCCCAGGAAGCTTCGGCATCCTCTTTCGGTTCGCGGCGCATTATCAACGGCGTGCCGCGGGCACCGCATACCGGCACGGACCTCTCGGCGCCGGCGAGCACGGAAGTCGTCGCCACCAATCATGGCCGGGTGGTTCTGGTGGGGAATTTTTTCTTCGCCGGCGGCAGTGTGGTCATCGACCATGGCGGCAGCTTATTTTCGATGTATTTTCACCTGTCGGAATTCAAGGTCGAGGAGGGAGCGATGGTGCGTCGCGGCGATGTGCTGGCGCTCTCGGGCGGCACCGGGCGGGTCACCGGACCGCATCTGCATTGGGGCGTGCGCTTGAACAACACCCGAGTCGATCCGTTGGATTTATTGCGCAAGTTTTCCAGTCATACGGCTGCTATGGAGACGAACAAAGCGGCAGAGAATGCGGAGAAATGACATGGCGAAAAAAGAATCGATCCATAAGAACTTTGAAGGCGCATTGGACGAACTGGAGCAGGTCGTCGAACAACTCGAATCTGGCGATCTCGCCCTCGACGATTCTTTGGCGGCGTTCGAAAAGGGCGTCGGCTTGGTGAAATTTTGCAATCACAAGCTCAATGAGGTTGAAAAAAAGGTTGAGTTATTGATCAAGGACAAAGAAGGTAAAATACAGCTCAAGGCGCTTGATGATCTGCCCGAAGAAGACGCCGATTAGCGAGGCTGGTTTGCTCCTCAGCTCCCTGCTTGCAAGCCGGAAAGCCGTTTTACGGTATCTGAAACCGAGTCGATAAAACACTGCCGCGAGGGGAAGTCGCGCCGATAGACGGGTGGGCCGAAGCTGAGATGGGCCAGCCAGGTCGATCCGATTTGGTATCGAATTCCCGTCGGGATGATCGGGATCGCTCGATGCATCATTCGCTCGGCGCTTTCGGCGATGGCCGCGAATCCTGGTTTGAAAGGCAGGAATTCGTCGGCGCGAGTCTTGGGAGTAAACACCGGATCGACGTATGGAAATCCTTCGGGGAAAATAATTAACAGACGATTTTCCTTGAGTAGCTTGACGGACTGGCGTAGTGCGGCCAGCTGGTAGCGGCGCGTATCGTTGGCAGTGTAAAGGCGGCTCTCTCGGGGGGAATTTTCGATCGCCTGTTCGCGTAACACCATCGGCCAACGGGCGAGGGTGTTGAGGCTGCTCATGAAGAATTTGGTACGTCGGTTTTGCGCCCAATCGAGCGTCACGACGATATGAAAGCGCCTCTCGACGGCGGCAAAAAAAGCCAGGCCGTCAAACAGGTGGTGGTAATGGCGCGCGGCGATGATCGCCGGACCCTGCGGCGGCAAGTGTTCCAGTCCTTGAGCAACCGTTTTCAAGCGATTGCCGGTGAGGATGCGAGCGATGACATGCGCATCGCTCGATCGACGGCAAAGTCGGCGATTCGGTTCACAGGATGTCTGGCTTGCTTACTTGATGTCGCCAATCGGTTCGAAGATTCCGCCCTTGCCGCGGCGGTAGGTCCGGCCGCGCCAACTATGACGGCGCCGCAGAGCGAATTGAATGATGCGCAAAACCACCGGCAAATCGGCGAGCGGTGAAAACCAAAAGGCCCAGGGCCGATCGGGGTAGGCACGGGCAACGCCGAAGAGGACGCCCAATCGGATCATCAAGAAGAATCCGGCAACTACTAAGATCAGCAACGGTAATTGAAATAGCGCGGCAAGGATCACCGCCGGTAAAGGCAAGGCCTGGACGATCAGCACGCCGAACAATGCCACCGCCTCGCGCCAGCCGAAGTACTGATCCCGCATGGGCAGAGAACGGGGCCAATTGTTCCAGGTCTCGCGCCAGCTGTTATACATCTTCACGTCGACCAATCCATTGGATTCATAAAAGCCAATCTGTTCGCCGCATTCGGCGAGGCGGCGCACGATGGTGATGTCTTCGCACAGCGAGGCTTGCGCGGCGCGAAATGCCTCCGTGCGCAGCAAGATCTGACGAGGGGCAAAAAAACATTGGCCGTTGGCTTGAACGCGATGGCGATTACTGGTCGCTCTGCCGGGCGAACCGAAGCGGTAGATCAAGGTGGTCAACATTGCCGGATGAATCAGTGCTTCGAGATTGCCCGACAATTGTTGTCCGGTCGCCACTGAAAAAATCTGGACGCCGCTTCTTTGAGCGTGGTGCAGCAGCGAGCGCACCAGCTGCGGTTGGACCGTGACATCCGCGTCGACGCAAAGTATCCAATCGCTGCCAGCTGACGAACTCTGCAAACCCCGGTGCAGTCCCCAGGCTTTTCCCGTCCAGCTCGGGTCCACCGGACTGGCATCGATCAATTTTACGCGTTCATCCACGTTATGATGGCGCTGGACGATACCCTGAGTGCCGTCGATGGAGCCGCCGTCGATGACCAAAATTTCCTGTACCTCTTCCGGTTGTCGGCACAATGCGGTGAGACAAGCGTCGATCCGGGCGGCCTCGTTCAGTACCGGCAAGAGCACTGTGACACGCTCCTCGGAAGAAGCCGTGGAAACCTCGATGCGCAGTTTGGTTTTCGATAGTCCGAACAAGGAGTCCTATTCTTTCCGGTTGGCGACGGTCGTCTCAAGATTTGCCGGCGGATAGCAAAGTTTCACAGGTGCTACCGGCAGCGATCTGGCTCAGAACGAAGCGGCTCTCTTTGGGATCAGGTTCGACCTCTGCCGATTGATTCAAAAAGCCTGGCCACGCGCCGAGCACGCGCTGTTCGAACAAGCGGGTTTCGATGGCGCCCTCGATTTTTCCCGGTTGGGCGATCCGGCCGTTGAGGATCGAATGGCCGCGTTGCACGACATAAAACTCTCCGTCGGGTAATAGCGGGATGGAAATCTTGAGTGTGGCGGCCGGCTTGCCATCGCCGTCCCAGTCGTAAACCGCCGGGTCGTCGATCTTGGCGGGCAGGGCTGTTTCGTTGCCGTTCGATTTGTAGCCGATCCGTTCAATGCCAAGATCGGCGCGATAGCGCCAGCCTTGCGCGTCTTTGTCGAATTGCAGCGGATAAGTGTGTCGTGCCAGTGCCGCGACAAACTTCTCGGGAAAGATCATTTTGATGAACTTGGAGTCTTCGAGCACACGAAATTCGCAGGTCTTGTGGGTTTGGATCAGCCCCGCGCCATCACGTTTGATCTCAACTAGGGAGACTGACTTCGATGCCGACTTCGAGGTGCCGAAGACCGGCACCCGGGTTGTCGACGCCATGATCATTTCCAGGCGGTAGGTGCCCGGAGCTAATGGGTTTTCTTCCTGGGCCAATAGCAATCGACCGAACGGCATTGCCATCATGATCATTGCAATGAGCGTAAACCTGGTGCATCTCCGACGTCTCCATGAAGAACCGTTCATAGATTTGCCTCATTTAGGTGGGCAGTCGATTGTTTTTAGCAAATGATTTGGACATACGCTAATCTTCGATTGAAGATCTCAGTCTAATATAGAACATATAGCCAATGAATAATCTTGAATCGTTGGAGTTCGATGCGCGCGTAACCCGGCGCAAAGCCGGCGCGCCGGATCATAATGGAAGTTGCGTCATTTACTGGATGCAGCGAGCGCAACGAGCGCGCGACAATCCGGCTCTGAACGTCGCTATCGAAGCGGCCAACCTGCTTAGCAAACCGGTCGTTGTCTTCTTTCAGCTTTTCCCTCGATCTGGTCGTGCGAATCTTCGCCACTATGAGTTCATGCGCCAAGGGCTTGTCGATCTCTCGACCGAGCTGCGGAAACGCCGAGTTGGATTTGTTTTGCGCCGATATCCGGATCACGGCCTGGCGCGATTTTGTGCGCAGGTTAGCCCCTGTCTGGTCATCGGCGATGAGAACCCGTTGCGCGAGGCGGAACGCGCTAAGGAGCGCGCATCGCTGCGACCTTCGAGTGCCGTTCTGGACCGTGGACGCCGATGTCGTCGTGCCAAGCCGATTGCTCGGTAAAGAGCATTACGCGGCACGCACGATCCGTCCGAAGATTCGGGACCTGTTGTCCGGTTTTCTGATACCTCCGACTAATCCGAGCGCCCACGTTGAATGGCGACTGTCCCGCCGGGCTGCAAACTGTCGACGTGGATGACTCGCTGTTGGAAAATTTTCCCATCGACCGTTCGGTGCTCCCGGTAGCGAGATTTGTTGGCGGTGCGCGGGCGGCGCGAGCGCCGCTTGACCGGTTTCTCGCCACCCGGCTTGCCGCCTATGACACGCAGCGCAATCAGCCGGACATTGACGGCACTAGCCAGCTGTCGCCGTATCTTCATTTCGGCCATATCAGCGTCCAGCAGGTTGCGCTGGCGGCAACACACGCCAGCGCACCGGATCTCGCCAAGAAGGCGTTTCTCGAGGAGCTCATCGTGCGCCGTGAGTTGGCGATAAATTTTGTCCGCTACAATCCAAGCTACGACAGCTTCGAGGCCAGTGCGCCTTGGGCGGATCGCAGTCTGCGCCTTCATGCGCGCGACTCGCGCCCGTATATTTATTCGGAAAGACAGCTTGAGAACGCCGAAACCCACGATCCGCTGTGGAACGCTGCGCAAAAACAAATGGTGCTGACCGGTTGGATGCACGGCTACCTGCGCATGTATTGGGCCAAGAAAATTCTTGAATGGAGCCCCGCGCCGGCCGATGCGTTCGAGATCGCCGTTCGGCTGAACGATCGCTACGAACTGATGGCCGCGATCCCAACGGTTACGCCGGGATCGCCTGGGCGATCGTCGGCAAGCATGACCGGGCCTGGGGCCCGGAGCGGCCAATTTACGGAAAAATCCGTTATATGTCCTTTGCCAGTACATCGCGCAAGTTCAACAGTAAAGCTTATATCGCGCGCGTGGCGGCGTTAGAAAAAGGCGCGCTGTCGAATCCTTAAGCGCCGGATCGCTGTGACCGCGTGAGCTTCGCCGGATTGAACAGTTCTTCCAATATTTTGTGGCGATAGTCAAAGATTCGCTCAATATCGGGAGCGACCAGAAACTTCTGCACGATGCGTCCGCCGGGGACGGCATATTCGACGTTGTCGCCAACCAGTGTGCCATTGTCATGCTCTTCGAAGATGTGTTCGTGGACCCAGAGGGAGTAGGGACCTTTGGTTTGCCGGTCGACGAAACGGTGCGGCGGTTCCCAGACGGCGATCTCGCTCTGCCAGCGAATCGGTATGCCGCGAATGCGTAGCCGATAGTCTAACAACGATCCCTGTTTCATTTTGCTCGACGCCGGTGTCAGAATCGCGAAGTTGAGCCATGCCGGCGTGAGGCGATCGAGATTGCCGGGGTTGGAAAAGAACTCGAACACTTTGGCGCGTGGTTGCGGCAGCCAAATTGTTTTTCTAAGCCAGTAGGTCTTCATGATAGTTATTGTTACCCGTCGAGCAAACCCTGTCGCTTAGACATGGTTTCGCAGCATCAGCTCCTTAGGATTGGGTTCCAGATAAAGCTGTCCTTGCAAGTATGCAACTTGGTATTTTCTAGTGTAGTGGCGGATCATTGTGATCGGCGCGATCAACGGAATGAGCCGGTGGCGGAATTCGCCGATTAATTGCACCAGTTCTTGTCGCTCGGCGGCGGTCAACTGCTTGGAGAAGTAGCCCATCATGTGATCCAGGACATTGGCATGAGACTTCTCAGTAGCGTGAACCGCTAACGCGTCCATAAAAACCCGGCCGTAGTCGTCGTAAACCGCGGCAATAGATATTTGTTTCGCTGCCGCCACCAGGCGACCGAGTTGGCGATAGTGACGCTCGCTGTGCGCCAGCAATAAATATTTGTGACTCGTGTGAAAGCGCACCAGCGCCCCGGGTGATCTTCGCTCCGACGTTGCTTGCAGCCAGCGATGGTAGGCGAAGACTCTCTCGATGAAATTTTCTCTAAGCTTTAAATCGTTCAGCCGGCCCTCTTCTTCGACCGGCAAGAGCGGCCACTGGTTCATCAGCGCCGCAGCGAAAAGGCCGCGGCCTTGCCGCTCCGCCATGCCTTTTGCGTTATAGACTTTGATCCGCTCCATGCCGCAGCTGGGTGAGTTTTTCTTGAATACATAGCCCGACAACTGTTTGTTCAGCGATGTCCCGTACGCGTTTCGCGGCGAAGCGATGCATCGCTTCAGTCCAGTCTTTACCAGATTTCTCTGCGATCATTCGCGGATCGGTCGGTGTTCCGACTAACCGCACCGTCTCGCGCGGCACGCCCATGCCGACTTCGACTTCGGGACAGATGGCTACCCAGTCGACGAATTTGCCGAAAAGATCGGTGAGAAAGAGATCGCGTTTGTGCCCGCCGTCGAAGCGTACCTGCTGTCCGAGCAGGCAGGCGCTGATTCCTACTTTCGGATTAGTATTTGAAAATTTTTTCGCGTCCATGTTGACTATTGATAACATTTTAGATAGAAACGTCAACTATATCGTACATTGATGGAAGTTCTTAGCCATTCTGAGAGCGGTATTAACACAAGATGAAAATCGTACTTACCGGCGCCACGGGCATGATCGGATCGCTATTGACCGAGCGGTTGTCGAAGAGTCATCACTGCGTTAGTCTTGCTTAGCCGCAGACCACCGGCGGAAATTAGCGTAGCGAAAAAACAGTGGTTGGCGTGGCAGCCGGGTGCCAGCGGCGACTGGGAGCGTGCCATCGACGGTGCCGATGCGGTGATCAATCTTGCAGGGGAGCCGATCGCCGGTAAGCGATGGACTCCCAAGCAAAAGGAAATTCTGCGCTCGAGCCGTGTCGATGGGACGAAAGCGTTGGTTGATGCCATCGCTAAGGCCCAGGTCAAACCGAAATTAATGATCAGTGCATCGGCAGTGGGCTACTACGGTCCCCACGGCGACGAACCGTTGAACGAAGACAGCAAACCCGGCGACGATTTTCTCGCGCGCCTGTGCGTCGATTGGGAATCGGCAAGCGAAGAAGGCGGAATCGCTTGGTGTGCGGGTTTGCTTGCTGCGCACGGGCATCGTCTTGGCCAAAGGCGAGGGTGCGTTAAAAAAGATGGTGCCGCCGTTCAAAATGTTTACTGGCGGGCCGCTCGGTTCGGGCCGGCAGTGGATGCCGTGGATTCATATCGAAGATGAGGTCGGATTGATTCAGTTCCTGGTCGAGAACGAGAGCGCGCGCGGCGCATTTAATGGCACGGCGCCCAATCCGGTGACCATGGCAGAGTTTTCCAAGACTCTGGGTGGCGTATTGAACCGGCCGTCGTGGGCAAGGGTGCCGCCATTTGTACTGGCGCTGATGGTGGGTGAGATGGCGGAGATGTTGCTGAACGGCCAGCGGGCGATTCCCGAGGCGGCGATCAAGCTCGGTTTCAAATTCAAATATCCGAATCTTAAGCTGGCCCTGGAGTCGTTGGGGCTTTAGCAAGTTGGTCCATTGTCGAATCTCGATTAGTTTTATTTAGGCTTTGAATATGGCCGCTACCTTGGAAAAATTTGCTGCCGATGCCAGCGCCGAATATTTCGACGCAAAGCAAAAGCGCTTGGCCCACGCCATTGTCAACGGCGATCACGAGATCGCCGGGCAGGTCACTGACGAACTTATCTCATCGCAGCAGACGCTTGGCGATATTTATCTCAAAGTAGTCACCCCGGCTCTCGAAGGTGTCGGCGAGTCATGGTGCCGCGGTGATATCGGGGTCGGCGAACAGAAGCTGGCGACGGAGATCGTGATCGGCCAGATGGACCGCCTGCGCGCGCACTTCGCGCCTCCCGCTAGGCGCTCACTCTATCGCGTAATGGTTGCCTGCATCGAAGGAGAGCAGCATTACATCGGCGCTCGCATGCTGGCTGACCTATGCGGGGCACGGGGCTGGCACGTCGACTTTCTCGGCGCCAATGTGCCCAACCAAGCGCTGGTTGAGATGGTGCATCGACGTCACCCGCAGGTGATTGGGCTATCCGTGACGATGACGCAGGGGGTTGAAAATGCTCGTCTGGTAATTGGTGACTTAGAAAAGTCGGCGCCTGAGGTCCGGGTGGTTATTGCCGGACAGGCGGTAGTAGACAATCCCAGCGTGAAAAATCTTGGCCGGCGTTGTGAAATTGCTGAAGATATCATGGTCGGTGTAAGTTCCATCGGCCGGCTGTTGCGCGCCGATCGGCCCAAGTCAGTGCTCAAAGAATATCAAATGGTGCTGGCGCGCCGCGTGCGCGATTTGCGGACAAAACGGGGATGGACTCAAGAGCACCTGGCCGAGGTGACTCAGGTGGCGCGCGCCTGCATCATCGCCGTCGAAGGCGCCAAGCAAAACGTTTCCCTGGATATTATGGTGCGCATGGCCAACGCTTTGGAAGTGCCGCCGGAGACATTGTTGTCAGCGGAAGGGTGATTGTGCTCATAGGGGAGAGATAGGATGAAACATCAAGGATTGACGATGTACAGCGGCACGACGCTGGCGAAGCGGCGCTATCGCGCCGGCATCAGATGACAAGCCAAGCCGGCTACCCAGTGGCGCCGGCGCTGAAGCGGTAATGTTTGCCGATGGCCGTTTGGCGGAGCTTCTCGGCATCGATCATAGCGCCGCGGTGGAAAGTGCCCTGCGGCAAGCGTTGCTCGACCCTGTGGCAGCGCTTACGGCCAATCCGGGCAAGCGTATCCGGGCGCAACTCGTCGCGATGACTTATCGACTGTTCCACGATGAGCGCGCGGTGTCGTTTGCCGCGGCAAAGCAGTGCCGCGACTGCGCAGAGGTCGTCGAACTGATGCACGCCGGCTCGTTAATCGTCGATGACATCGAGGATGGCAGCGAGATGCGCCGTGGGCGGCCGGCATTGCATGTGCAATACGGAGTTCCCTTGGCGCTCAACGCTGGAAACTGGCTTTACTTCTGGCCATTCGAGCTGCTCAAAGACGCCGGCCTCGCGGCTGAACAAATGGCGTGCCTGTATGAGCGATATAACCGAACGCTGTTGCGCGCGCATTTCGGCCAAGGTCTCGATCTAGGCGCCAAGGTGCCGCAGTTGCCGCAGACATCGGTGGCGGAAGTGTGCCTGGCCGGGATGACTCTCAAGACCGGCGCTTTGATGGGGTTCGCGGCGGCGCTGGGCGGAACCGTGGCAGGCAAGCCCCAGCGCGTGATTGAATCGCTCGATGCCTTTGGCGTCGATCTTGGCATCGCATTACAAATGTACGATGACCTGGGAAATGTCATCGGCAAATGCGATCCGCAAAAGCGTTTTGAAGACCTATCGCTGTCGCGCCCCTCTTGGGTGTGGGCTTGCGCGGCAAATTCAACCGACGCTTATGAGTATGAAACGTTTCTCCATGCTGTCGCCGAGTTACCCAACGCCAAGTCGTTGGAAAGCTGGATCGCCTCTCATGATCTGATTCCAATGACCCGCGCAAGCGCGCGCCTGCATCTGGATCGTGCCTTCGCTAGGTTGAAACAGCGCTTGTGCGAGTCGGATATAGCTTGGTCATCGCGAGCCTTCAACGAACTGCGCCAGTTGGGCGAGGAAATTGCAGTCGCTTATGGATAAGCCGCGCGTCGCAGTCATCGGTAGCGGTTTCGGCGGCCTCGCCGCCGCCATTCGTCTGCAAGCGGCTGGCTGCGACACTATTATTTTTGAAAAGCGCGATCAGCCCGGCGGTCGTGCCTACGTTTATCGTGACAACGGATTTACCTTCGATGCCGGCCCAACGGTCATTACCGCACCGCATTGTCTAGAAGAGCTTTTCGCGGTCGCCGGCAAATCGCTGCAAGATTACGTCGAGCTGATGCCGGTCACCCCGTTTTACCGTTTGTTCTGGGACGATGGATACGTCTTCGATTACTCGGACGACGATGCCGCGCTGGAGCGGCAAATTCGCGCCAAATCGCCGGCCGATTGGGCGGGCTATCAAAAATTCTTAAAATACTCGCAAGAAGTCTTTCATGAAGGTTACGAAAAGCTGGTTCATGTGCCGTTCTTAAATCTCTCGAGCATGGCGGCGGTGGCACCGCAGTTGATTCGGCTTGAAGCTTACCGCTCGGTCTACAGCATGGTCGCCAAACATATTCGCGATCCGCATCTGCGCCAGCTGTTTAGTTTTCATTCGCTCTTGGTCGGCGGCAACCCGTTTACGACCACGTCGATTTATACGCTGATTCATTGCCTCGAACGCAAGTGGGGAGTGTTTTTCCCCAAGGGCGGCACGGGCCAGCTGGTTTGGGCGTTGGTAAGACTTTTCCGAGAACTCGGTGGTGAGATTCGTTTCGAGGCTGAGATCGAAAGGATCGTTACCCGTGACGGCGCGGTGACGGGTTTGCAAACCAACGCGGGGCGGGAAGAAAGTTTCGATCTGGTGGTGAGTAACGCCGATGTCGTCCACACCTACGATCGGCTGCTCAAAGGCGAACCGCGTGCCGCCCCGATGGCACGAAAGCTTGGCCATAAAAAATACAGCATGTCGCTATTTCTCATTTACTTCGGCACCAATCGGGCCTATCCCAATTTGCAGCACCATAACGTCATCTTCGGACCGCGCTACCGCGAACTCTTGGGCGATATTTTTGAACGTGGCAGACTGGCCGACGATTTTTCGCTTTATCTGCACGCGCCGACGCGTTCCGATCCGACGCTGGCGCCGCCAGGCTGCGAAGCCTTCTACGTGCTCTCGCCGGTGCCGCATCTGGGTAAGCTCGCGATCGACTGGAAAGTTGAGGGGCCAGGTTACGCGGCAAAGATTTTAAAGTATTTGGAGCAGCGCTACATGCCCGGTCTCGCCGCGTCGATTGTCACGCAGCGAATTTTTACCCCGGCCGATTTTAAGAGTGAGCTCAACGCCCATCTTGGCTCGGCATTTTCCTTGGAGCCGCGCCTGATGCAGAGCGCTTATTTTCGCGTGCACAATCGCGATCGGCATATTCGCGGGCTCTATTTCGTCGGCGCCGGCACGCATCCGGGGGCGGGTATACCGGGCGTGGTCAATTCCGGCAAGGCGACCGCCAATTTGATTCTTGAAGATATGAAATCTGTTTTGGCAAGTTCGGCTGTCAAAACGGCGGAAGTGTCCTATGCCTGATGCGCTAACCCCTGAAGTGCGCGCGGCGCTCAATGATTGCCGCGAAATTATCACCAAGGGCTCGAAGAGCTTCTCCCTGGCTGCAAAGCTCTTCGATGCTCAGACGCGCGACGCGGCGGTGTTTCTTTATGGCTGGTGCCGCTACTGCGACGATCAAGTCGATGATGCCGGCGAAGCGGATGATCGGGTCGAGTTGGAAGCCAGGCTTAAAGCACTAAAAGAGAAAACCGCTTCGGCTTTCTCCTTTGCGCCGCAGCAAGAACCGGTGTTTATCGCCCTGCAACATATCGTGCACCGCTACGGCATACCGGCGCACTACGCGCTCGAATTGATCGAAGGCATGGCGATGGATGTGCGCGGGACTCGATACCGGACTTTGCGCGAGCTCGTGCTCTACTGTTACCGGGTTGCCGGTACTGTTGGTTTAATGATGTCCCATGTGATGGGGTTGCGCGACGAAAGCGCGCTGCGCAACGCCGCCGATCTTGGTATCGCCATGCAGCTCACCAATATCGCCCGCGACATCACTGAGGATGCCGGGATGGGGCGCATCTATCTGCCGCTGGCCTGGCTCGATGAAGCAAAAATTCCTCCTGATCAAATCAGCGCGCCGGAGAATCGTGACAAGTTGGCGATGTTGACGCTGCGGCTGCTCAACGAAGCGGATCGCTACTATCGATCGGGCGATGCCGGCTTGTGGCATTTGTCGTTTCGTTCAGCCTGCGCCGTGTCGGCGGCGCGTCATGTTTATTCCGAGATCGGTTCCCTGTTGGTCAAACGCGGTGCGCGAGCTTGGGATCAACGGACTTATGTCACCGGCGCGCGTAAAATTTGGGTGGTGCTGCGTGGCGTCTTAAGTCTCGTGCGCTCAATGCCGGCTCGTTTGTTTAAGCCCTGGTCGCCTGGTGCATTGAGAACCATCTGGAAATATTCCAATGTTCAATGAGATCGAGCTTGATACGAAATGCCGGCAAGCGAACGGATGTGGCCGAATTCAATGAGCCGATACGAAGTTGATTCAAAACGCCGGCGGGTTGTCGTCACCGGGGTCGGTGTCGTGAGCCCGAACGGTATTGGCGCCGATGCCTATCAAGAGTCTCTGCGGCGAGGTAGCAGCGGTATCGATACGATCTCCTGCTTCGATGCTGGCGCGCTTTCTTGCCGCGTCGCCGGTGAGGTTCGGAACGTTGAGGCGGAGAGTTTCCTGTCCGCCAAAGATATCAAACGCACCGGTCGCGCGGTGCATCTGGCGGTCGCCGCCGCGCAGGAAGCGCTGCGCCGCGCCCGAGTTTCTCCGGCAGGCATGAGCTTGGAGGAAAAACAGTCCTGGGGCGTGATCCTTGGCAGCGGCGGCGGCACAGCCGATTTCGTCGAGGAACAGTATCGCCTCTATTACCGCGATCAGTTGCGTAAAATCAGCGCCTACAACGTTTCGAGTTCGACCCTCGGCTCGCTTTCGAGCGAACTATCGATCCATTTCGGTTTTCATGGACCGAGCCATGTGATTTCCACCGGCTGCACCAGCTCCACCGACGCTCTCGGCTACGCCTTCAATCAAATTCGTTTCGGCTTGGCCGATCATTTTGTCACCGGCGGCGCCGACGCGACGATTACGCCGGCGATCATGCAGGGGTTCTGCGTCATGCAAGCGGTGTCGACATCGCACAACGATGAGCCGGCACGGGCGTCGCGGCCGTTCGACCGGAGCCGGGACGGCTTTGTCCTCGGCGAGGGCGCGTGGATTTTGATTCTCGAAGAGCGCGAGTTGGCGTTGATCCGCGGTGCAACGATCTATGCCGAGGTGCGCGGTTATGCCTCGACATGCGACGCTTATCACCGTGTCCGTCTCGAGCCGAGCGGCGAGGAGCCCGCCCGGGCGATGAGCCTGGCGATCGAAGATGCGCGGCTGGCCAAAGACGAAGTCGGTTACATTGCGCTGCACGGCACCGCAACAGTTCTGAATGATAAAACTGAGACCCGCGCGACCAAGTTATGCTTCGGCAAACGGGCGCGTGAGCTGCCGATGAGTTCGGTCAAGTCGATGATCGGCCATCCTCAAGGGGCATCGGGCGCGGCGGGCGTCATCGCCGCGATCTGTGGTATGAATGGCGGCTTTTTGCCGCCGACGATCAATCTGGACGAGTCCGATCCGGAGTGCGATCTCAATTACATTCCCAATCAGAGCATCGCCAAAGCCACCGATATCGCGCTCTGTAATTGCATTGGTTTCGGTTCGAAGAACTCCGCCTTAGTCATCGAGCGTGGAGCGATGGTGTGAAGCGAAGTTACGAAAAAGAGATAATGGATCTCAATTCTCAAAATCGTGGCTTAGTGTACCGACCGAGGGTGCTATCGTTGGCGATCGCGCTATTGAGCCGGCGGCAGCGGATCCTCGATTCGTTGGTTAGCGCGGTGTGTCTGCGGCCCGCTGCTTGTGATTGATGAGTGTTCAAATTCAAATGGAGGAGCGACGATGCACTTCGTAGCATGGGGCTTTTTAGTTTTACAGGCGCTGATCGTGGTCGCGAGCTTGTTGGGTTATGGTATTTTTACTTCGCGTCCCGATCTCTTGATGCAGGTCGATCCCCAAGCGCGTTTCTTTACCTGGGCGTTTCACGGTTTCGCCGTCGGCAATATGCTTTTCGGCGGTCTTGCCGTGGTAGCCGACGCCTTGCTCAGAAATCGCCTCGCGGCGTTATTCGCGTTTGCCGTCGTCTATGCGGTTAGTTTGGCGAGCGAGCTCATGGGCACCGGCTGGGGCGTGCCGTTCGGGCCTTACTCCTATACAAGCCTGCTCGGTCCCAAGTGGTTCGAGCTCGTGCCGCTGTTGATTCCACTCAGTTGGTTCACCATGAGTTGGGCTTGCTGGACAATGGCCTGCCAGCACCGTTCGGGTGTCATAGCGATCATGCTCGCTACGGTCTTGTTGGTTTCCTGGGATCTGCTGCTTGACCCGGCGATGAGCAAGGTAACCAGTTATTGGGTCTGGGGTGAAGCGGGGAGCTACTATGGTATGCCGTGGATGAATCTTTTCGGTTGGGGCGTTACTGGATTGGTGCTGTTTATCGTTCTCAACCAGCTGGTGGCGCGACCGAAGACTTCGATGCATTTCGCCATGTGGGTCTATGGAGTCAACTTCGCACTGCCCCTGGGATTTTGCATCCTCAATCAGTACTGGATCGCGGTGGGCGCCGGAGTTGGCGGCTTGTTACTCGGCTTGTTCGCCTGCGGGGTATCTTTGCCTGCCAACGATCGAGTCGGATATTCGGCAAAAAATGCTCACCTGCAAAAACTTTAGGCGCAATTTTGGCAAATACTGCACAGCTTGATTTGAAGACTTGCGCCGGTGGATGCTAAATTGCTCCCAGTCTGGGTGATTCAAGCGATTTTCTCAATGAGTGAAACTGGCCTGGCCGTAAAGGCAAACCACAGCGCCGCGAACTTCGATCTGGAGTCCTATCTGCGTTCCCGCACCGCGGCGGTGGACCGTGCTCTCGAAAGTTACTTGAAGCGCTACGCGGAGCAATCCGGCACCATTTGGAAAGCGATGCATTACGGACTTTTCCCCGGCGGTAAGCGCATCCGGCCGATCTTGGTGCTGGCCGCCGGCGAGATCTTCGCGGGGCGGCGCAAGGCGCTCCTGCCGTTTGCCTGTGCTGTCGAGATGATTCATGGCTATTCGCTGATTCATGACGACCTGCCGGCCCTCGATAACGACGATCTACGCCGCGGCGAACCGACCAACCACAAAGTTTTTGGCGATGGCATCGCGCTGCTCGCCGGCGACGGGCTGCTCACCGAAGCCTTTCATGTGCTGTCGGCGCCCGGGGTGTTAAAGTGTCTACCCGCCGAGTTGGTCCTCAAGTTGGTCCATGAACTTTCGCACGCCGTCGGCATCGCCGGCTTAGTCGGCGGTCAGGCGTTCGATCTGGAGGCCGAGCGGCGCGAAGTCGACATCGGCGTGGTCGAATATATTCATGTGCGCAAAACCGGCGCGTTGATCCGCGCTTCGCTGCGCTTGGGCGCGCAGGTGGCCGGCGCCAAGCCGGCGGAGCTAAAGCGCATCGCGCGCTTCGGCGAGTATCTCGGCTTGGCTTTTCAAATCGCCGATGACATCCTCGATATCTTGGGCGAGACCGCGCCTGGCGAGCGTGCCGAATCAGGACACAGCGAGTGGAACAAAGCGACATTTCCGTCGGTGATCGGCATTGCCGCGGCGCAGCAACGGCTCAAGGAGTTACGCCGGCATTGTTTGCGCGAGTTGGCGCCCTTCGGCGCCGGCGCCGAGCCGTTGCGCGCGATTACCCGGCAGGTGGTCGCTCGGGCGTTGAAAATGAATGGCGAAGTTCTAACCAAGGAGATACAATCCTAATATGGCGCGATTGCTTGACGGTATCGAATATCCGCGCGACATGCGCAAACTCAGGATCGACGAGTTGCCACGGTTGGCCCAGGAGATCCGCGAAGAAGTGATCTCGGTGGTGTCGGAAGTGGGCGGCCACTTCGCTTCAACTTTGGGCGCGGTGGAGCTGACACTGGCGCTGCATTACGTTTTCAATACGCCGGAAGACCGCATCGTTTGGGACACCGGCCACCAAACCTACGCCCATAAACTCATCTGCGGCCGGCGCGATCGCTTGGCGACGATCCGCCAGTTGGGCGGTCTGAGCGGCTTTCTCTCGCGCGAAGAAAGCGAATACGACACCTTTGGCGCCGGTCATGCCGGCACATCGATCTCCGCGGCGCTCGGTATGGTCGAGGCCAACGCGCTGGCCGGCGGCAAACGTAAAGTCGTCGCGGTGATCAGCGATGGCGGTTTGAGTGCGGGATTGACCTACGAAGGACTCAACTCGGCCGGTCATCTGGACCGGGACTTGATCGTTGTTCTCAACGACAACGAGCACTTTATCGATCCGCGGGTGGGCGCGGTGTCGTCGTTCTTGAGCCGGCAGTTTACCACCGATCTGGGTCTACGGCTGCAAAAAAATCTTTCAAGTTTGCTTAAGAGTTTGCCCAGCGGCGAGCAAATCAAATACGCGGCGCGCAAGATTCGCGATTCATTTTTGAGCTTGGTCACGCCGGGATTTCTCTTCGAGAGCTTGGGTTTTCAGTATGTCGGTCCCATCGATGGTCATGATATCGGCGCGATGATCGCGACTTTGGAAAATATCAAAAAGGTCGAGGGACCGACCTTGGTTCATGTCCTGACCAAAAAGGGCAAAGGCTTCGCACTGGCGGAGCAGGACCCGATCAAGTTTCACGGCGTTACGCCATTTCACGTATTGACCGGGAAAGCTAAAAAAGACAAGAGTCCGGTGCCGAGCTACACAGAGGTTTTCGGCAAAGCGCTGGTTCGCCTGGCCAAGGAAAATCCCAAGATAGTCGGCATCACCGCGGCAATGGGCAGCGGTACCGGCATCGATAAGTTGCAGCGCGAGTTGCCGGAGCGCACCTACGATGTCGGCATCGCCGAACAGCATGCGGTCACGTTCGCCGCCGGCATGGCGACCGAGGGTTATGTCCCGGTGGTGGCGATCTATTCGACTTTTCTACAGCGCGGCTACGACGAGATTCTCCACGATGTTTGCGTGCAGAATCTTCATGTGGTGTTGGCGCTTGACCGCGGCGGTTTGGTCGGCGCTGACGGGCCGACACACCACGGGGTTTTCGATTTTGCTTATCTGCGTTCGATCCCCAACATGGTCATCATGGCGCCCAAGGATGAAAACGAGTTGCAGCATATGCTCAAGACTGCCATCGAGCATTCGGGGCCGATTTCATTGCGTTATCCGCGCGGTGAAGGTTGGGATGTCGCGCTCGACGAACAGATGCACAGTGTGAAGATCGGCAAAGCGGAACTACTGCGCGGCGGCACCGATCTGGTCATCGCCGCCATCGGCAACACGGCGATTCCGGCGCTTAGAGCCGCGCAAGATTTGGCCCCCCTGGGTATCAACGCGGCGGTGGTCAATGCACGCTTCGTCAAACCGCTGGATGAAAACCTGTTTCGCGATCTACTGACCAAAGTGCCGCGGCTTATCACTGTCGAAGATCATGCGATCAGCGGCGGTTTCGGCAGCGCGCTGGTGGAATTTCTCGCGGACGACGGCATTACCGGTGTGGATGTCAAACGGCTCGGTGTGCCGGATCGATTCATTCCCCATGGCACCCAGGAGGAGCTCAAGAAAATCTGTGGCTTCGACAAAGATGCCATCGCTCAGGCGGCCTTGCAGATGATGCGCCGTGCCAAGAAGAAAATTAGAGAGGGATGGGAAAGAGGCAGCGCTTAGACTTGCTCTTGGTCGAGCGCCAACTGGTGGCGAGCCGGGAAGAGGGGCGGCGGCGCATTCTCGCCGGCGAGGTTCTAGTCAATCGGCAACCGGTCACTAAAGCGGGTAACTTGATCGACCGCGCGGCGCCGATCACGGTTAAAGCCGCGCCTCCCTATGTCAGCCGCGGCGGCGTCAAACTGGAGAAGGCGTTGCGCGAGTTTGCCATTGAGGTCGCCGGCAAAAGTGCCATCGACATCGGTGCTTCCACCGGCGGCTTCACCGATTGTCTGCTCGTTCATGGCGCCGCCAAGGTCATCGCGGTGGATGTCGGTTATGGCCAACTCGATTGGAAACTGCGCAACGACCCGCGCGTCGTGGTTCTCGAAAAAACCAACATCCGGTATCTGGAGCCGGCTCGTCTGCCGTTCATCCCGGCACTCGCGACCATCGATGCCTCGTTTATTTCGCTCAAATTGATCCTGCCGAAAGTACATTCGCTTATTGCCTCAGAAGGGACTGTCGTGGCGCTGATCAAGCCACAGTTCGAAGTGGGCAAGGGCAAAGTCGGCAAAGGCGGCGTGGTGCGCTCGGCGGAAGAGCACAACCGGGTCATCGATGAAATATCTCTAGCAGCGGTCGACTGCGGCTATCGGGTCCTGGCCGTCACCGAATCGCCGCTCTTGGGACCCAAGGGCAACAAAGAATTTCTGCTCCATCTTAAAATGAATTCGCTTGCGACGGTTTAAATTTTCACGCGTCTGTACCTAGGGCGGCGCAGCCACAAGCCAAGAAGAACGGACGGTTTTTGCCTGAACGAAGCGCACGAAGTTGGAGCTTCGATCATCCGAACCCTTCGTGTCCTTCGTGAACTTCGTGGTGAGTTGGGTTTGCCTACCGAACACGAGCGGAAAATTTGCTCTAGCAGGTAATATTTGGATCCCCAGCAGTCTAAAACCATCCAATGCCATCGTTCAAGAAAATTGCCCACCGCGGCGCCTCGGGACATTACCCGGAAAATAGTCGGCCGGCCTTGGAAAATGCGATTGCCGCCGGCGCCGATATGATCGAGCTCGACTGCCAACTGAGCGCCGATGGCCATGTGGTAGTGTTCCACGATGAGCGGCTCGCGCGTACTACCGGTGCCCGCGGGAAAGTTCATGAGAAGACGCTGGCGCAATTGCGCGCCCTCGACATCGGCAAGTGGCGCAAGCCGGCCTTTCGCGGCGAGAAAATCTTGACCCTGGAAGAGGCGCTGGAAATTTTTGCCGGCAACGTCGATCTATGTCTGGAAATTAAAGTCGCCGCCGGTGCGCCGCCCGGCATCGAGTTGAAGCTGCTGTTCATCTTGAGCCACTACGATTACTTGGAGCGGACGGTGATCTCGTCTTTCGATTACCGCAGCTTGGCCAGGGTACGGGAGTTGGCGCCCGAGGCAGCCGTCGGAGTCATTCATGGAGCCGGCTGCCGGGAAGACCCCATCGCCGCCGCCGAGCGGCTCACCGCCACGTCGATCCATGTCCAAAAGCAGCTGGCGCAGCGTGAATTTTGCCACCGCGCTTGGCAAGCGGGCTTAGATCTCTACGTCTGGACCGTCAACGATCGGCGTGAGATCGAGATGTTCGTCGATTTGGGCGTACAGGGGATTTTTTCCGACTATCCCGAAAAGCTATCCCTGATTGGCCGAGCTGTTTGATTGGCAAAACGTGGGGGCTTTTTGTCCAGTTACTAGCGCTCGCTAAAACACTTGTTCAAAGCCCCGTTTCGCCCTCCGCTAATTAATGCAAGCAGTTAGATTTAAAAGTGTTTTACTTGACTTGAAGGATTTATCAGTTAAAATTGAATCCGGTTTATGTGCGGTCTGCCTGGATCGGGGGTGAGTCATTTCTATGACCGGAGTTCGTGTTCGAGATAACGAGTCGATTGAAAGCGCCATCCGCCGCTTTAAAAAACTATGCGAAAAAGCCGGCATCCTCGCCGAATTGCGTAAACGAGAACATTACGAGAAGCCTAGCGTAAAACGTAAGAAAAAAGCGATTGCCGCGAAAAAACGTGCCCTGCGGCGCGTGCGCCATGCGTTTTAAGTGCGACATCGAAAGCCAGACACAGCGATGGAATTGAAAGTGGAGATTCAACAAGCCGTGAAAGCCGCCATGAAAAGCGGCGACACGGTGACGCTCTCTACTCTGCGCTTGTTGTTGGCGGCGCTGCAGAACGAAGAGATCCGCCTGCGCCGGGCGCTCAGCGCCGATGAGATTCAGAAGATTATCGGCACTTTATGCAAGCAGCGCGGCGAAGCGATTGAATTGTATCGAAAGGGCGGGCGCGAGGAGCTGGCGGCCAGAGAAGAAGCCGAGCTCGCGATCCTCAAGGGGTTTCTCCCGCAACAACTTACCGACGAAGAGATCAAGTTGGCAATCCAAGCGAGTATCGAAGAGGCCGGCGCTAGTGGGCTTGCCGACCTGGGGAAAATTATGAAGCTAGTGATGCCCAAGGTGGCGGGACGCAGCGACGGCAAGCGGGTTAGCGATCTTACCAAGGCGTTGCTGGGCGGTTAGGATATTGAGACAGGGGATCGATCCCTCGGGTCATCGAATGCTTGAGCGATCCAACCCGATGCGACCGGATCCGCAGTTTGCCGTAGAAGATATCGACTGTGCGAATGTGGCGAGCGGTGTGTACGATCGAGAGTCGGCGCCGCCATCGCAAATGGGTGGCAGCTGGTGAATTGGGTCGATTTGATTCTGCTCGCCGTCTTTGGAATTTTTGGCTTGCGTGGTTTCTTCAGAGGTCTCTTCCGTGAAATATTATCACTGGCCGGATTCATTGTCGGTTTCCTGGTTGCCGCTCGCTACGGCGGTGTGGCGGCGCAGTACGCCGCGCAGCATTGGAAGTTTGCGCCGATAATGCTCAAGGGTGCGGGTTTTGTCGCGATCTTTTTTGTGATTTATTTCGGCTTTAGCTTGGCCGGTTGGCTGTTGCACCGTTCGGAAAAAATGTTGTTTCTGAAAACCGTCAATCGTGCTGGCGGCATCGCCATCGGTGTCGGTAAGGGTGCGGCCCTGGCGGCGCTGGCCATCTTTTTGTTAAGTTCATCTTCATTGCTTTCCCAGCCCACCCGTGACTCGCTTGCAAGTGCCTATTTGGTGCCGCCACTGTCTCAGCTGGGGGAAAGTTTGATCAAGGCGGGTAAGGAGCGAATCTTCAGCGGCGCTGGCGCCGCGCCGGGCGCAGGGCGGCAGGCGATCTAGTTTCTAGCCATGATTAGTCAGGACAAAATCGCCGAAATTCGCAATCGCGCATCGATTGTCGAAGTGATCTCCGACTACGTCACGCTCAAGAAAGCCGGCCGCAATCACATGGGACTTTGTCCGTTCCACGGTGAGAAGACGCCGTCGTTCACGGTCAACGAAGAGAAGGGGATCTATCATTGCTTTGGCTGCCACGCCGGCGGCAGCGTGTTTCAGTTTCTCATGGAGTACGATCACCAGAGCTTCCCCGAAGCGGTGGAGCAGGTGGCCAAACGCTACGGCATCGTCATCGAACGATCGGACGCGGGTCATTATCAGCGCGACCTGGGCGAGCGTGAAAATCTTTTCCGCATCAACGAGCGCGCCGCGGCCAACTATCAGCGCATTTTGTTCGATCATCTCGAGGGCAAGGCTGCGCTTGAGTATCTCAAGCGGCGCGGCGTCGAGGATGCGATCGCGCGCAAATTCATGCTGGGCTTCGCACCCCAGGGCGGTTCGGGACTGGTCGGTCTGGTCAAGAAAGAAAGTTTAGCGTTGGCCGACGCGATCAAGTTGGGTCTGGTCGGCCAGCGCAACCCGCAACAGTATTACGAGAAGTTTTTTGCCAGAGTGATGTTTCCCATCGCCAACGCGGCGGGCAAGATCGTCGGCTTCGGCGGCCGGGTGATGGATCAGGGGATGCCGAAGTATCTGAACTCGAGCGAGACGCCGCTGTTTCACAAGGGTTCGACGGTTTACGGTCTATACCAGGCCAAGGAGGGCATCCGCCAGGCCGACCGGGTTGTCGTGGTCGAGGGTTACCTCGACGTGATCGCACTGGCGCAGCATGGCATCGGTTACGCGGTGGCGACTTTGGGCACGGCGCTGAGCGTCGAACATGTGCGCGCGCTTTCGCGTTACACCAAGAATATTATCGCACTATTCGATGGCGACGATGCCGGGCTCAATGCGGCGGCGCGCAGTTTTGAGATTTTCGTCGAAGCCGGTTTGCTCGGCCGCGCGGCGTTTTTGCCCAAAGACGAGGATCCGGATACCTTCGTCCGCCGGCAAGGCAAGGACGCCGTGGAGAAGCTGCTCGATCAAGCGGTGCCTCTGGCCGATTTTTATTTTTCCTGGCTGCAGCGGCGCCACGGCAGCACCATCGAAGGTAAGAGCCAAACCGCCAGTGAGATTGGCCGGTTGCTCGCTAAGGTGACCAATCCATTCGAAGTCGATCTGTTGATTCGCCGGGCGGCGGACCTGGGTGTTCGCGAGGAACTGCTGCGCCGTCCAGTGACGAGTTCGAATGCGCGGCTGGCGCAGCCAACCCGTCCGGTTCCCAGTGCGGCGCCGGCGCCGAGCGAAAGCCGCGACGATGTCGCCGAGCGCGCGCTGGTCGGATTGGTGCTGCGCGTGCCGATGTTACTTGAAAAATTAGCCCAAGATACGCGCGTGCGCCGTTGTTTTAGCGACAAATGGCGCCCGGTGATTGACGCGATCATCTTGGAATGGCAAGAAACAGGGAACATCGACATCGGTGCGATCACCCAGAAGTTGCCGGCTGAGCTGGTCAGCGAGTTTGCCGCCTTGGTGTTGGAAGCCGAGAACCGCGTCCGATGCCGAGTGCGCCAAGATGGCCGGCGATTGCTTGACCCACTTACAGCGCAAATACTTAAAGACCCAAGAGCGCGATTTGCGCATTGCCATACGCGCCGCTGAAGAGAAACGTGATGATATTGCTAAGAGAGAAAGGATACTAGAATGGCAAGACCTCCTGCAAGAAAAACGCCAGCTAGAACGCCGAAAACTCGAGCCGAAACTAAGCCCACGCTAGCCAAAACGAAGAGCGCCTCCGACGCCGCTGGCGAGCCAGTGGAGAAGAAGAATCTGAAGGAGGTCAAAAAGCTCATCGACCTGGGCAAGGAGAAGGGCTATCTGACCTACGACGATGTCAACGACATGCTGCCGGCGGAGGTGGTGTCGCCGGATCAGATCGACGATGTCATGTCGATCTTCGGTGAAATGGATATCGAAGTCGTCGATGCCAACCAGCGGGTCACCCTAGGCAGCGCCGGCGATGAACTGGTCGAAGAGGAAGAAGAGGAAAAAGAGGCCGAGGACGCCGACAACGACGTGGTCGGTAAGACCGGCGACCCGGTGCGCATGTATCTGCGCGAGATGGGCACGGTTTCGCTACTGAGCCGTGAAGGCGAAGTCGAGATCGCTAAGAAGATCGAAAATGGCGAGAACCGCGTCCTCGATGAAGTCCTCTCCAGCCCGCTGGCCTTGACTCATATCCTCGATCTCGGCGAAAAGCTGGCGCTGCATGAAGTGCGCGTCCGCGAGATCATCAAAGAAGAGGGCGACGAGGAAAACGAGGATTTCGAGGAAGAAGAGGTTCATGCAAAACGTTTGCTCGATCAGATCGGCAAGATCCGCCGCACCGTCAACGAACGCGAAAAGATTAAAAAACAACTGGACGGCAAACGAGTGTCAGCGCAACGGCGCCAATCGCTGCTCGACGGCGTCGGCAAGTACAACGAGCGGATCATCAACGGCCTGAAAAACTTGCAGCTCAACCGCAAACAGACCGAAGCCATCGCCGACGGTCTCAAGCGCGCCCTGGAGCGCATGCAGTCGATGGAGCGACGGGTCAAGGATTACGAACACAGGCTCGGCAAGTCGGGCAGTGAGATTCTCAAGCTAGTCGCGGCCGCCGAAACGCAGAAAAAGAACTGGCCCAAGCTCACTTCGACGTTCCGTATGGGCCATGACCCGATCCTGCATATGGTCGAAGAGATTCGTAACACCCGGCGCGACGTGCGCCATATCGAAAAAGATCTGGAAATGCCGTCTGAGGAGATCAAGCGTCGCGTCTGGTCGATCATCGACGGCGAGACCCGCGCCAACCTAGCCAAGAAAGAATTGATCGAAGCCAACCTTCGCTTGGTCGTCAGCATCGCCAAGAAATACACCAACCGCGGGCTGCAATTCCTCGATCTGATCCAAGAGGGCAACATCGGTTTAATGAAGGCGGTGGATAAGTTCGAGTATCAGCGCGGCTACAAGTTCTCAACCTATGCGACCTGGTGGATTCGCCAGGCGATCACCCGCGCCATCGCCGACCAGGCACGCACCATCCGCATTCCGGTGCATATGATTGAGACGATCAATAAATTGATCCGCACCTCGCGCTATCTGGTCCAGGAAATCGGCCGCGAGCCGACGCCGGAAGAGATCGCCAGCAAGATGGAGATCCCGCTCGACAAAGTGCGCAAGGTGTTAAAGATCGCCAAGGAACCGATCTCGCTGGAAACCCCAGTGGGCGAGGAAGAAGACAGCCACTTGGGCGACTTTATCGAAGACAAACGGATCATCACGCCAGCTGACGCCGTGGTCAACATCAATTTGCAAGAGCAGACGCGTAAAGTGCTGGCGACCCTGACGCCGCGCGAAGAGCAAGTGTTGCGCATGCGCTTCGGCATCGGCGAGAAGTCCGATCATACTCTCGAAGAGGTCGGCCAAAAATTTACCGTCACGCGCGAGCGCATCCGCCAGATCGAAGCCAAAGCGCTGCGCAAACTGCGCCACCCGAGCCGCAGCAAACGGCTCAAGAGTTTCATGGAGAATTAACCGCGGGTTTTCTCGGATATCACTCCAGGCTCTCAACGCCAGACTCAAGACTCTATCGATACGGGCCCATAGCTCAGTTGGTTAGAGCCACCGGCTCATAACCGGTTGGTCCCTGGTTCGAGTCCAGGTGGGCCCACCAACTTTCCTCTTGTTTTTCGCTGTTTCGCCGCTCGTTTCATCGGATGCCGGCCAAGGTTTCACTAGGATTGCACCTTAGCCGGCGATCCGGGCCATTTGACTCCCGCCGTGTCCTGCTTCGAGACTCGCGATCGATCTTGCCCTGCCAGAAATTTCAGACGTAATCTTCTCCATCCCACACTTGCCCGCCGGGTACCGGCTGGACGCACTCCGACTGGTCATTGGCCGGCGCGTTGACCATCTTCGAGACCTCGTAGGCTTCCATGTAATTTGCCGGCATCGGCTGCAGTATCGCGTCGAGCATCATCGAGCTGGACGTCCCGACATCCTCTAGCCACTGCTTGCCCATTTCCTGATCGTAGATCACCGGCATGCGGTCGTGAATATGCTTAAGCATCGAGTTGGGCTTGGTCGTGATGATCGTGAAGGTATTGAGCACATCCTCGGACGACTGTGGGTTACGCCACGAGTCCCACAGGCCGGCGAAGGCGAACGCCTCTTTTTTTTTCAAGCGGATCAACATGGGAAACTTCCGGTTTCCCTCACGGCGCCATTCATAGAAACCGTCCGCCGGCACCAGGCAGCGCCGCTGCTCGACCAAGTGCGTAAAGGAGGGCTTTTCCATCAGCGTTTCAGCGCGCGCGTTGATCATTCGGTTGCCGATGGAAGGGGCGGGCGCCCAAAAAGGGACCAAGCCCCACTTCATAATCCTCACCTCATTGCCGCTCTCGCCCGTGACGATCACCGGCACTTTTTGCGATGGCGCGATGTTGTAGCGCGGCGCGAACTCGAGATCGCGCTCGATATTCCACCGCACTTTGATCTCGCGAAAGTCGAAGGTCTGTGTGAACCGTCCGCACATGGCGGCAATCCTAGCACGCGGTCAACCGGTTTTCTTCCTCATCCGGTTTACCGGTGCTTGGCCATAGTCAACTCGTAAGCGGTACTGTCGACCATGTCGACGCCATCAAATTCGCCGTCGGTGCATCGAGCCCCGCGAGTCTGGGCGCTAGCAAAAAACCAAAAAAACGGCCGATCTTTGTCAGCGTGACGGTGTTCCATACTGGCCTCATCGAACTCTTCGGTTAGCTGCTTATTTTGGTCGGCCGGCAGAAATGCTCTGATGGTATCAAATGCCACACAACAGCGAGCGTCATTCTAATCTAACGTCCCATCGTGGTTCCGGAAGAGAGTAATTACCGTCAGTCGTTGCCGCGGCACGATCAATGCCTGAGCGGCGCCGTGGCCAAGACTTCCCCGGCGGAGCTACTTATGGCGGATTCTTGGGCTAACTGGCTCCATGTGGAGCTGCTACGCGGCCGGATGGCAAAATCCAGCAGACTGCAAGGAACGTAACAAAGCTCTTCGGGAGGCCGCGTTGCGCGATGGACTGGCAGCATTGTTATCCTCGAAAGCAAAGCTACTCAGGGATGCCGAGGGCATAAGCTTGCTCCAGCGTGAGTATCATAGCCGCGTGCTCCGTTCGCGATTTATCGGTCCTTGGAGAAATTCGATGACTCGCTGCGGTGTGCTGATTCTCACGTCGCAACCTAGGCGAAAAGCCTTCTCCGGGTGATTTAGCGCTTGCAGTTGATGAAGGCGGACTATGATTTGAAATATAGGCTTGCGAGTATCAGCGTGAATCGCAAGCGACCGTAAAGTAGCGCAGGAAATACCTGCGGTGCTACAGCGGAAAATTACCTGCAAACAGTGGTGAAGTCTTCACAACCGACGCAAGAGTCAGAGTAAAATCTCGATGCTGGATGTCACCCCCAGCCAGCATGATTCATTAGTAAATCGGTACATTTGGACCGCAGCCCTTCAAAGGAACCGAACTTGGGATTGCCGTTCTAAGCGTTTGTGATCGGGCATCCGGTGCTGGGCTGCTTCTTGGCATAATGCTTGCTGACTCTGCTAAACAGGACCGACTATCCCATTCTGCGTATTTTAATGTGATCTCTGTTTCTTGAACCGAGGAGGTTTCCATGAAGAATAAAATGATGAACTTGCTGATATTTGGCTTGGCGTTGATTGTGCTCCTCACGTCGTCGGTTACGGTGGTTTGGGCGCAAGCAAATGGAGCGGAACGACAGTCATTCGCCGGGCCGGAAAAATTTAGCGATGGGGAATTGCAAGCGTTCGCGAAATCCTATGTGGAGCTCGATAAAATTCGCGGGGTTTCTGAGATTCAAATGAGCGCGGCAAAAACACCGCAGGAAAAGAGCAGGATCGAGCAAGAGGCAGTGGCTAGGTTCAGCGCGGCGCTCGAACGGGAGGGGCTGACGATGGCGCGGTTTGGTGTGCTCTATCAAACCATCAATGGAGATGATCAGTTGCGGGAGATGGTTCTTAAACTGATCGAGGTTGAACAGAACAAGTCTTGATAAATTCGCCCGCCGGACAATCATCAGCGAGAAAGAACTTACGCGGTTGGTGAAGCATACTTTGACGATCAGAGCATTGGCACCAATTATGACTCCCAATGAGCGTGCCAAATACGCGCAAGAATAAACGCACATCGAGCGGGCGGTGTTTTCATGCGCAGTGGATAACAATTTCAAGCCGGTGGTTCCGGAAGTGGTGAAAGCCAAGGTCGCTGCGTTCGTGGACCTATTCCACATGAATGAGCGGATAAAGCAGCAAGCGCTAGAGCAAAGCGAGGCGCGCTTTCGCCTGGCGGTTGAGGCTTCTCCAAACGCGATGATTATGGTCGGCAAGGATGGGCGAATCGTCTTAACCAATGCCCACGCCGAGAGCCTTTTCGGGTACCCACGAGAGGAGTTGCTCCAGCAGTCGATTGACGCGCTCGTGCCGGCGCGCTTTCGCGGCAAACACGCTGACTTCCGGGCCGGGTTTTTTCTCTCTCCGAAGTCTCGCCCTATGGGAGCGGGCCGTGATCTGTTTGGCATGCGCAAGGACGGATCAGAAGTGTCTGTCGAGATCGGCCTTAACCCAATCCAAATCAATGACGTAACTTTCGTCCTCGTGTCGATTATCGATATCACGAATCGCAAACGGACGGAGGAAGCGCTGCGGGAAAGCGAGCAGAAGCTGCGTAAACAAGCCCAAGAACTGGAGGAGCAACTGATCGCCTCGGGCCGCCTTGTCTCGGTCGGCGAGCTATCGGCTTCGATGGCCCATGAGTTCAATAACCCGCTGGGAATTATCCTTGGTTTTGCTCAAGGTCTTTTAGCCGACATGGACCCCGCCGATCCGAGCTATCGTCCCATACAGATCATCTCTGAAGAGACCAAGCGCTGTGAAAAAATGGTCCGGGACCTTTTGGAATTCGGCCGGCCCAAAAGCACGGATTTCATATTGATCGATGTCCAAGAGACGATTAGCAAAACGTTGGAAATGATCTCGACCCGGCTGTACAAGCAAGACGTCCAAGCCGTCCAGGAAATCGCGCCGGAACTGCCGCGAATCTATGCCGACCCGCAGCAGTTGCAGCAGGTGCTGGTGAATTTGTCGCTCAATGCGATGGATGCCATGCCAGCAGGTGGGAAGTTAACCCTGAGAGCAAAGCAAAATTCGTCCGGTCAGATGACCGTCGCGGTGGCGGATACCGGGTTTGGCATTGACGCGGACACTCTGCCCAAGATCTTTCAGCCTTTTTTCACCGCTAGGAAGTGGCGTGGCATGGGATTGGGTCTGCCGATATGCGAGAGGATTGTAAAATCTCACGGCGGGCGGATTGAGGTGGAAAGCCAGCCTGGACAGGGAACTACCTTTACCATTCATTTGCCGTTGAATCAGCAGTCCACGGAAAAAAAAGCAACTGAACAAGAACCGTCTTAATCTTACACCCTCCCGCTGGTGAAACTCATTCAAATAACGTTAGGTGCGGCGCATTGCGCGGTGCTTTAGGCGAACTCTGCGAAATCCCTTTTTACAATTCGGTTGACGCAGGTTGTAGGGGGAATCCCTTTCACTTACCCGGGAAAATCCTTCCATCGATAGCCCGGCCACTTCACTCTGTTAAAAGTCCAGCAAGATCAAAGGCATTACTTTTTCTGGGCCTGGTACAGGCCTTGCTCATTCATAGTGTAGGCAGGGAGCCGCGTTGTGAGTTTTAAATTTCGCTCCCGGCAGGAGGTTGTCATGCGAAAAAGTAATTTGCTCGTGGGTAGTCTTTTAGTTCTGAGTTTGGGCGTTGGGTGTTCAACTCAAACGCGGACGGTTACCAGCGAAACTCGACAGTATCCTACAGAAGCGGCCGTAGAGAACCGCACCGAAACGACGACTACAGAAACTCGGGGGGAATCTGGCGGCGTATTGAGCAGCACCGTCGATGTGGTAGGCGACGTTCTATCCCTTCCTTTCCGAGCCGTCGGTGGTTTGTTGAGGGGTATTTTCTAATAGCATTGGTGTTATGTAATGTTTTCCTCGACGAGCACGCGCAGTCGTATTTGAATGTTTCCTCGGTGTTTCTGTCCCCGCGGGGAAGATGCTCCGTTTGCAAAGCGGTTGATATTCTCCGCGGGAACTTCAGACGCCCGACGAAAAATCAATGCTCGGATGAGCTGTGGATTGTCAAACGGCAAAGACGTTCATCCGCTTTGCATGACGACTAATATGATTGGGAAAGACCGCAGATGAGGTATCGCTATGCGGACGTTATTATCGGTCTTGTGATCGCAGGATTGATGGGTACGACCGGCTGTTCAACATTTGAGCCTGCGGCAAAGAAATCGATAAGTGTACCGTCACCCCGACCATTCACGCCGCAGTCGCAGTCGGGCGCACTAGAGTCTCCAGGCTTGACCCCTGACACTTTGCGTTCAAATCGAGCTTAGAAGCGCTGCGGGGAGGCGATGCCGCGCTGAGGTCGGGTGATGGCGGGTTAAGAGAAGTGTACTTTGACTTCGACCAGTACGAACTCGACACCGAAGACTGGGCGATTCTGCGCGCCAACGCCGACTGGCTCAAGAAAAATCCAACAGCACGCGTTGAAATCGAAGGTCATTCCGACGAACGCGGCACCAATGAGTACAATTTGGCTCTCGGTGCCAAGCGAGCGCAAGCGGCCAAAGACTATTTAACGAGCCTCGGTATTTCGGCGGATCGAATCGCCACAATAAGCTACGGCGAGGAGATTCCGGCCTGCCAATCGCAGTCCGAAGATTGCCGGCAAAAAAATCGCCGCGACAGGTTTGTGATCACGGCCCAGGGACCCAGACGCTAGACGGGGGGTCGAAATCAGCGGTCGAGAGGGCATCTGCATGACGACCGATAGCATAAATCAATCGCTTCAACCTGGTGGGATTCCCCAACGATTAAACTTTCATGATCAAGATTTTTGGCAGATAGTTATCGAGGCGCCTGAAATATTTGTGTTTCTTGGCTTTGACGGCACCCTGGCCGAAATCGCGCCAACTCCAGCCGATGTCTTGTTTAGCGAGCCGCGAAGACGTTGGCTGCAAGATTTTCATTCTTTGCCCGGATGCTCGGTTGGAATCGTCAGTGGCCGTCCCATTGACAAGCTGAGGCGGCTCATCGGTTTAGAGCAGATTTATTATGTCGGATGCCACGGCTTGGAGTGGGCGGCGCCCGACGGCACGTTCAATCGGTCATGGCCGAACCGGGTGATTGTCGACACACTACGTTGCTTGCACGAAGAGTTGCGCCGGGCTCTGGCGGACGCTGATGGAATCATCGTGGAAGACAAGGGCATTGCTCTGGCCCTGCACTTCCGGCGGGCCGACGGCGACACAGCATTGGCGGCGCGCCAGGAGTTTGTCCGTGCGGTCCATGAATATCAGCAGCAAGGCGTCAAACTAGAGCTTTTGGCCGGCAAAGACGTCATTGAAGCGAAACCGACAGGCATGACGAAAGCAGATGCTATAACGCAAATCCTCGCACATTATGCTTCAACCGCATTGCCGATCTATATTGGTGACGACCGCACCGATGAAGCGGCGTTTGCAGCCATTGCGGAAAAAGGCATGGCTATTCTAGTCGAGGAAACGCCACGAAAGACCGTAGCCGCTCGATTTCTCAAGAACCCGACCGAAGTTTATCTGTTTCTTCGTTGCTTGACCCACATGAGGGAGAAGCGAGAGCAGACTTGATCGCAGCTCGCCGGCACTGCCGCGGTGCGCCCTCGAACGTTTGACGGTGGAAATTACCGTCGGCCTTTGGGCCTTACCTGGCCAAGCGCATCCAACAGACCGACGCAGCGGATATCCTCGCCGTCATTGCCTGCAATAACAATTTCCGACCAATTCCCGCAGTCGAGCCGCGCGCGATATTAGAAATCGCCGCGCCTTGTGGCGTTTTGCTGCCAAGGTGAAATGGCTCGAGTTTCTCGGCTATTCTTAGATATACAGAAACGTTCACTGCCGGATTGACAATTTTCATGGCGCGGTGCTATCAGGCAGATGTTGAAGCTATCGTGACGGTAAACAAGCACGGGCCGCTGAGTGGCCGCGGCCTTTAGTCATGGCGCGACGCGGTCGCCCATGTCTCAAGCAAACTTTCGCAACACCTGGTTTGGCAAAAACGTCGGCAGAGGAGAAACCAATGACACAGCAATTGAAAGTCATCGACGGCGACGGTCATATATTCGAAGACAGCGATGGCATCGCCCGGCACTTTCCCTACAGCGCGACCGGCGCGCGGCTGCGCAGCGGCGTGTTTCCGCTCAACAGCCATATCCAGTATTCCCTGACGCGCACGCCGCCGGGGGCTTTCGCGACCAACGCCGAAGGCCGGTTTGTCAACCCCGGTCCCGAGGGCTGGATCAAGTTCATGGAGGAGGCGGAGATCGACTACGCAGTGCTCTTTCCCACCGCGGGCCAACGCATTGGCCGTATCGTCGACCGCGACTACGCTTGCGGCGCGGCGCGCGCTTACAACGACTGGCTGGCGGAGACCTATCTGCGGCGCGATTCACGTTTCAAAGGCGTCGCGCTGTTACCGATGCATGATGCCGATGCGGCGTTGGCGGAGCTGCAACATGCGCACAAAGACTTGGGCATGGCCGCCGTGCTGTTTCCCGCCACTGGAGTTCATTTGAATCTCGGCGCCAAGCCCTACTGGCCAGTCTACGCCGAGGCGGCGCGCTTGGGTATCCCGGTCGTCGTGCACGGCGGCGGCCATTGGGACTTAGGAATGGAAACCATGAACGTTTCCACCGGCGCCAACGCCATCGGCCATCCGATGTCGCTGGCGATCGCTCTGGCGGAGATGGTGCTCAACAATTTGTTCGAACGCTTCTCCGGTCTGCGCGTCGCTTATCTGGAAGGCGGTCCGCTGTGGTTTCTCATGGCGCTCGAACGTCTGTCGCGATCCTTCGAGGCCGGCACCCCGGTCAATCCGCGCGGGGAGCTGCTGCAATTGCCGGAGGGACAAACCGTCGCGGAGTACATCTTCGGGCTAGTCCGAGCGGGCCGCCTGGTGGTGGGGATCGAAGGCGGTGAAAGCGATCTACCCTACGCGATCAAAGTCGCCGGCGAGCAAGCGTTCATGTTCTCGTCGGACTTCCCGCACGAAGTGAACCTGCAAACGATCCGCAAGGAGATTCACGAACTCCAGGAGCGCAAGGAAATTAGCGATGGCGGCCAAGCAGGCGGTCCTGCGCGGCAACGCCGCCAGCTTTTACAAGTTGGGCGCGGCGTCAAATTGAGGATTCGGAATCGGAGGATTAGCCGCAAAGAACCCAAAAAGGATTCAAAGGTTAACCACGAAAAGCACGAAATCCGCGAAAATTAGATCCGGATGGATTCCGAACTTTTGTGTGGTTCGTGTTTTTGTGGTTAAAAATCCGATCCGACCTTGTATCGGTACTACGCCATAGCGCTATTTGTTGAACCCGTGCAGCCGCGCCGGATTGTCTACCAAGATCTTTTTCAATAACGCCTCGTCGCCGTCGACGTAGCGGTATAGCAACTCGACTTCCTCGGCGTCGTTCATCATGCGTTTCTTCCATTGCGGATGGGGCCAGTCGGTGCCCCAGACGATGCGATCGGGCGCGGCTTCGATAAACGCCTTGCCGTAGGGCAGGGCGTCGTCCCAGCCTGCGTCCATGTGCGAATCGCGATTGCCGTTGGAGACCATCATCCACCAGTTATCCAGCTTGAGCGAATCGAGCACCCAACGGATCACCGGCCGGTCCATGCCGCCGTCAAAGCCGACATGGCCGAAATGGTCGATCACCATCGGGATGTCCTTGAGCGAACGGAGCAGCGTTGAATTCTCGATTAGATCTTCTCCGTTGACATGGAGCCGGGCGTGCCAGCCGAGTTCCTTGATGCGCGCCATCGAGCGCCGAACCTCGGCCTCGCGCTGCTCCATAGCGAAGAAGCGTACGAAGTTGAAGCGCGCGCCGCGCACACCCGCCGCATGCAAGCGTTCTAGTTCTTTGTCGGATACTCGATCGTCGACAATGCCGATACCGCGGTAGCGGTCGCGATCGTTCAAGCTTTCGAGCGCATGCAGCAACAGGCGGTGATCGCTGCCGTAGATCGCACTGTGGACGATGACGCCGCGAGTGAAGCCGATGGCTTTATGCATGCGCTGCGCTTCGCTAAACGTCGCGCTTTCAATCGGCGGGTAGGGCGCATTGGTCCGCGGCGGAAACTGCGCCGGGTCGCCGTAGATATGAAACTGGCAATCGCAGCTCCCCGCCGGCGGCGCCGGCACCGGCATGCGCGGGTTTTTGTCCCATTCGTAGATGGTGTCTCCGGTTGTAGCCATTGTCGGTCTCCTAAATTTTGTCCGTTCCGACCTTGAACTTTTGAACGCTTGAACGAATCGATCAAATAACCGTTCTGGCATCCTGCAACGCTATATCGATATGGTTGAACGAGTCAAGAAAAGGGACGGCGTCGCCTTAAATCCCACGCGGTTCTAGCGTATAGATAGGGAGAACAGACAATGAAGTAATCACAAATAATTGAAGAACTTGAAACAGGAACATACTTAAAGAGGGCCGCATCGGTTCCTTTGACGAGTTTTCCTGCGTAGAATCGAACGACCGCCATGAGAACTAAAGATTCACCTAAGGGCGGGAAACTTCATTCAACCTCGAACTAGACAGTAATATCGAGTCAAACCAGGAGAGCCTCATGGCGCAAGGAACACCGAATCCTACAGAGTGGCAAGAGCCGGACAAAGGGCAGAACGCGGGTATCGGCAGCTGGAACCGGCCCAACTCGCCTTACGATAACTTTATGGAAAGCGAGGGCGTGCCGATTTATCGCGGCATCGGTGTCGAGCGCGTGCAAGAGCTGCCGTTCAAACCGTGGAAGCGTCTCGGCGGCAAGGGCACGTTCATTCAGCTCTATGGCACTGAAGGGTTATGGGGTTGCTATGTCGTCGAAATTCCCGGCGCCGACGGGCTTAAGGTCGAGCGCCATATGTACGAAGAAATTTATTTGGTGGTCGAGGGGCGCGGCACCACGGAAGTATGGGTGGACGGCTCGGCGCGCAAGCATCAGTTCGAGTGGCAAACCGGCTCGCTCTTTTCGATCCCGATGAATGCCTGGCATCGTGTGGTCAACGCCCGGTCGACGCCGGCGGTGTTACTGGCGGCGACCACGGCGCCGAATATGGTCAATCTGGTGCGCAACAGCGATTTCATTTTCAATTGCCCCTACGTTTTCAAAGATCGCTACAACGATGCCGAGGATTTCTTCAAGCCGAACGTCGACGTCGTGCCTGATCCGCTGCGCGGCCTCGCCATGAGCCGGACCAATCTCATTCCCGATGTCTTCAACAGCGAGTTGCAGTTGGACAACCGCCGCTCGCCCGGCTACCGGCGCATGGAACCGCGCATGACCGAGAATGTTTTCTATCAGTTCATCGGCGAGCATGAGAACGGCCGCTATTCAAAAGCCCATGCCCACGCGTCGGCCGCCGTGTTGGTCTGCATTAAAGGCAAGGGCTACACTTACACATGGCCTGTGAAATACGGTCTCACGCCATGGAAGGATGGCCATCGCGACCAAATCATTCGCCAAGACTACGATCACGTCGGCATGGTTAGCGCCGCGCCGATGAGCGGCGATTGGTTCCACCAGCACTTCGGCGTGAGCAAGGAGCCGTTGCGCCTGTTAGGTTGGTACGGCCCGAACAACCACCGCGCCCAACAACCGGGACGACCGGGGGAAAAAGCCATCGACGAAGGTGCCATCGACGTGCGCGACGGCGGCACGGCGATTCCGTACGACGAGGAAGATCCGTTTATTCGCGCGGAGTACGAAGAGACGGTGAAACGAGAAGGGGTGGCTTCGCGGATGGCGGATAGCTTGTTTCGCCGGAAGTAGATTGGCTAGTCGAATCCCGCAAAGACGCAGAGGGGCAAAGATCGGAGAATGCGGGTGCAAGGATTTGTCAGGCTTCAGGCGAAGTGAAGTTCGGTCATGCCCGCGCACGCGGGCATCCAGGGGTGGTGGGGCGGAAAACCGAGCGGTGTAGGATAACCGGAGGAACCATGTTGAGTATAAGAAGTTGGCTGACTTGTTTTGCTGTTGTTGTCGCTTTCGCCGCTCCGGCGCGAGGACAAAACCTGCCCAAAGTCCGCGCGGCCTATACTTCTATAGGTATCCAATTCGATCCGGTTTACATCATGAAGGAGCTCGACCTGCCGCGTAAGCATGGCTTGGACGTCGAGGTGTTATTTGTTCCGGTGAGCTCACGAGCGCTGCAGGCGGCGCTAGCGGGCGAAATCCAGTTTCTCACCAGCGGCGGTGTGGCCAATATCAACGCGAATGCGACTGGCGCGGATTTCGTTGGGCTGACCGCGACACTCAATACTTTTGCGTTCAAAATCCTTGGCAGCCCAGACATCAAAAAGCCGGAAAATTTAAAGGGCAAGAAGGTGGCGATTTCCCGGCTCGGCGGCGCCAGTGATTTTTCCATTCGCTATGCGCTCACCCACTGGGGTCTGGTGCCCGATAAAGACGTTGCCCTACTCCAAGTGGGCGGCGAGCCGGAATCGGTTTTAGCATTGCAAAATAGGGCGGTGGACGCGGCGATTCTATCGGAACCCTTTTCGACAGTTGCCACACGAGCGGGTTCGGTTTTAGTTGCTGATTTGAGCCAGCTTGGCGTGCCGTACACGATGCATGGCTTTGGCGTGCGCAAGAGTTTTATTCGCGCCAATCGCGATGTCGTCGTCCGATTCATGAAAGCCTATCTCGAAGGCATCTATGTCTTCAAAACCAACAAAGACTTGGCGCTTAACGTCCTGAAAAAATACACGCGGCTCGACGATCTGTCGCTCGTGCAAGCATCCTATGAGGAGATGTCCCAGCGACTGATCCGCAGAGTTCCCTACCCGGACCGCGAAGGCATCCAGACCATCATCGATCAACTCGCCAAGACCCGCCCGCAAATGAAAAGTCTAAACCCCAGTGACTTCATCGACCCATCAATCCTGAAGGAAATCGAGGACAGCGGCTTCATTAAAAAGTTGTATGGAAATTAGTCGTTACGGTTTCCGACCAGCAGGCTGAATCCAAAATCGGCGCCACAAGATTCTCATTGCGGTCAGTCGCAGGGCCATGCTAAAGGCTCCGTAGGTGATCGGTTAACGTGGATATTGCTCGATTCCGTGCTGTGAAAGGGCTGCGAAAAATGAAGATTCCTTCCTTCCGTGCAACCGTGAGCTTTCGCTTTAGCGCAATGCTGATTGTCGGCTACTTGCTAGGTGGTGAAGTTTTTGCGCAAGTTTCATCCGCCAAGCCCGAAAAAAATCAGCTAGAGGTAGCGATCGCGGCATGGGGGGCGACATCGATTCCCACGGCGGTTGCGCTGGATGGCGGGTACTTTGCCAAGCAAGGCCTGGCTGTGAATATTTCTGTGGTGGCGGCGAGCACATCGGTGCAGGCACTGATCTCGGGTAGGGTCGATATTTATCAAGGCGGCGCCACGGCGATCGGCGGCAATCTCAACGGAGCCGACATCATTTACGTCGGAGCTTCGGTGGATAAGAGCTCTTTGATGTTGCTCAGCCAAAAGGGCTTCACATCGTTTGAACAATTCCGCGGCAAAACGATCTCGACAACTTCTCCCGGCGCGTTCGGCGAAATCGTCGTGCGCATGACTGCGCGCAAGCATGGCATGGAGGTGGGCAAAGATGTGAAGTTGATCTATCACCGGACGCCGGGGGAAGCATTGTCGACATTTTTGGTCGGCAATGCCGACGGTTTGGTGATCGGCCCGCCGCACACCGACCTGGCCAGGCAAAAAGGCGCCACGGTGGTCGTCGACTATTACAAAGAAGGCGTGAAAATCATCGGTCCGGGCACCGCGGTGATGCGGGAGTTTGCGCAGAAAAATCCGAATACGATCAAAGCATATTTCATGGGGCATCTCGACGGCCTGAAACGCGCCATCGATGACGAGGAGTACGCAAAGAAGCTCGACGGCAAGTATTCCAAGATCACCGACGCAAAGTTACTCGCCGAAAATTACCGGCAAGGCTTGCGGGTCTGGAACAAAGACATGAGCGTCGATCCGGTGGCGATTCGCGTGGTGCTCGAAGACTCGCCTGACGGCAAAGGCAAGGGCGCCGATCCGAAGCGGTTTTATGACAACACGTTGATACAGGCGGTCAATCGTGATTATGCTTCCAAGCTTTTTCCTGGGGAAGTGAAGTAGGGCGGACCGGCCCAAAACGGGGTGACTTCATGGATGGCGGATAGCTTGTTCGGTGCAAGTAGAGTGCGGGTCGAGCGCGGGACCGAGCGATTAGGGAGAAACATGGAAAATTGTCAACCGCGCAGTCTGCTTAGAAAGCCCGGCCTGGTCCCTGTCACCGACAGATCGCGAAGGCGCATTGATTAGCCGCCGAATTTTATATATTTGGCTAACTGCCGTTGGATGTCCGGCGGTTGCTTCATAAGAGTCGTGAAACGGCGCATAACTTCTGACCCAGAGATGTGACTATAGTCGATTTGTGACTTATGAAAGTCGGCATCGAGTTCTGGGTCGCTGAGCGCGGCTGCCAGCGCTTTCCTCAAGATTTCGACTCTTTCCGGTGGTGTCGCCGGCGGAGCAGCGAGCGCGCGGCCAATGGCTAGTGGACCGGTCTTGATCGCCATAAGGGCTTTGCCGACAGGATGAGTGGTGAAGTTCTCGTCTATCGGCAAATGTTCGAAACCGGGTGACGGCACGCTAGACCGGATGAGCGGATGTACGACGCCCTTTTGAACCACGGGACGCACCGACGCGGCAAAGGCGGACCAGATCTCGACCTCTTTGCGTTCGATGGCAAGAACTATGTCGGGGTTTGCCGGATAGCCGCTCACCATCTTAAATTTCGCGCCGGCAAACTCCTTCAACAGCAATGGAAAATCATATGCGTTGGAGCCCACTGCTGTGGTGCCGACTAACAACTCTCGATCGGCTCGCTGCAGCTGTTCAAATGTCTTGTAAGGAAGATCTGAACGGATGGTCAGCACGACGCCGTCCGAGCCCGACGAACCGATCCAGGCAAACTTGGTGACATCGAAGCGAACGGCTTCCTCTTTTACTAATTGCGCGATCGCAACGTTCGGGTTGGCCGCCAACAGTGTCAAACCGTCAGGTTTGGCGATGGTAAATACATGATTGGTGGCAACGATATGCGACCCGCCGAGCATCGGTTGAACTAAGATTGTCGGATTTCCCGGAATATATTTCCCCAAATGTTGGCTTAGGACTCGGGCTGCAACCATGCTGCCGCCGCTCTGAGTACCGATGAGTATGGTGATCCGCTTTCCCTGATAGAACGATTCGTCCGCTAAAGCGTGAGAGCAAAAAGCGAGCGTCATGGCGATAACCAGCAGTAGGGTTGCCGGCATCATGTGTCGATGACGCAGATGACTTAACCGCGCTACTGGCATGTATGCGCGCTTTCGCGCCGGATTTGAAAAATAAGCTGCGTGATTTCTTACCATGGCGTAATTTAGTCCTTTTCGCTGGTGAGACGGTGGTAGATTTCCTCGTCGGACAAGGATTCGATTTCGTATAGGATGTTTGCCAGGGATTGCGCGCTAATAGCTTTTGTCTGCCATAGCAAAAGTTGTTCAGCCTGCTGGGCTATTGTCGGGTTATCAAACAAGGTCCTGATCGGCAAATGCGCTCTGAATTTCTTCATCACCAGAGTGACGACCCGCGTTGCCAGCAGGGAGTCGCCGCCCAATTCGAAAAAATTGTCATTAATTCCCAATTGATCGATACCTAAAACATCGGACCATATTGTCGATAGCTCTGTCTCCGCCGTCGTCCCTGGCGGTACGAAAGCGTTATCTAGGTCAGGTCGGTTTCGAGCTGGAGGAGGCAATCGAAGCCGATCCGTTTTCCCGTTCGGAGTCTGCGGCAGCGCAGCCATAGAAACAAACGATGATGGAATCATGTAGTCAGGTAACGTTCGAGCGAGAATTTGACGAAGCTTGGTAATCGTGACCGGCGGATGGGTTGCCGGCACGAAATAGGCAACCAGCCTTTGTGCGCTGTGCTCGTCTTGCCGCCCAACGACGACGGCATCAGCGACTACGTCGATGGCGCGTAGCGCGATTTCAATCTCCGCAACGTCAATTCGAAAGCCGCGAATCTTTACCTGGAAGTCCTCGCGGCCAACATGGACCAGGCAACCGTCCGGTCTCCTCAGGCCGAGGTCGCCGGTCAAGTAAATTCGAGCGGCGGTGCCGGCTGGATCTGGTAAGAACACAGACTGAGTTCGCTCAGGATCGCGCCAGTAGCCCAGCGAGATATAGCGGCTCTTGACTGCTAGCTCGCCAACTTCGCCGTCGCCGAGTTCTCTTCGATTGTCGTCGAGCACCAGCACATCTTTGTCTTTGAGCGGATAACCGATCGGCAATTTTGTCTCCGTTATGCGACTGCCATGGGGGATCAGCGCCCAACAAACGGTCAAGCACTCGGTCGGTCCGAGAGCATGGCATAGGACGCAATGGCCTAGAAAGTGGCGATTAAAATAGTCGAGGTCGTCTCGCAGCATCGGTTCTCCGCCGACCGATAACAGTCGAACCGATGGAAATTTCTGGTCTCTTTCCAACGTGCCCATAAAGTCGCGAAAGGTCGTTGGCACGGTCCGGACGATGGTGATCTCCTGTGCCACCAGCCAGTTCGGCAACGCACCGAAGCCGGTTTCTTTAATGTCGTAGGGATAGATGGAGCCGCCGTTTAAGAGAGAGCTAAAAATCGTGCGCACTGAGTTCGCGAAACTCACCGAGGTATGCAACAACCAGCGATCTTTCGCGCTAACACCCCAACCATTTGTGAGATTGCGCACGTCGACGAGAACATTGCGATGCGTGTGCATCACTCCCTTCGGCTGTCCGGTCGAACCCGAGGTATAAAGCAGCAGCGCCAGGCTGTCCGGTTTCGGCGACATGCCCAGATTGTGATCAGGAAGAGAGACATCCGAACTCATGAAATCGACAACGTCCAAAGTGTCGTCGGAAATCCCTCGTACGACAGCGATATTGTTTGGGTCGGTGACGATAAGTTTGGCGCCGGAATCTTGAAGCATGTACTTCAAGCGATCTCGTGGATAGCTCGCGTCCAAGGCGATGTAAAACTTTCCGGCTTTTAGAACCGCCATAATCGCCACTAGAACCGCGGCACCGTGATCGAAGAGCAGGGCAATCGGCTCAGCCATGCTGCTGCCGCGCCGCCTCGATATCTCTCGTGCTAACCGGTTGGCGGTCCGATTTAACGAATCAAAAGTATAGACATCTCGGTCTGACTTTATCGCCACCCGGTTGCCATCCGCCTGTACCTGCTGCTCGAAGCGCTGCGGAATTGATTGTTCAATCTCGTCATCGCCAAATGCGATGAAACCGCTTGCCGGCTGCACGATGATGCGCGGAATCGAATCTTGTTGTGTCATTGGGGAATCTTGTCCTGGTCGAATCTAAGCAAGACGCGAAAATCAAAATGGTAGTCGATTAAGCTCTAGTTCGTCAACTTAGGATGAAAACAGTTCGCTATGCCAAGGATTATTGAGGCCAAGCTGGAATTAGCTGGGAGACAACGCCGATTCCGCCGTGTTCCATCATGCGCCGAACGTCGTCATGCAGGTGTCGCTCAAATATTACGTCCGATTAATTTGCCGCCCGTCATCGAAGCTCGATTATGACACCTTCATCGCTGCGCAATTGGATCTCGCCGCCCAGTTGCTCTTGGTTTCGGTCGAGATGAGTTGACAGCAGCAATACGGCCTGCGCATCGAGCGTGCTCAGGTCGAAGCTACGCGCTTGCGGCACGAAGTTGAGGACGATCAAAAGCCTGCGGTCACCGGCCTTGCGCACGTAGGCCATCACATTATCGATGACAGGGAGCGAGGCGAACTCGCCCACGGACAACGCTGGCTCTGCCCGTCGCAGCTCGATAAGGCGATGATAAAGCGTGAGAATCGAATTGGGTTGATTGCGCAACGTCGCCACATTGACGGTTTTGCAGTCATCGGCGAGTGGCAGCCAGGGCGCGCCGGTTGTAAAGCCGGCGCAATGGCCGCCGGTCCATTGCATTGGAGTGCGCACCGGATCGCGGCCGAGGCCTAGACCGGGAACGTTTTTCTCGAAAGGATCGCGCACCTGATTCGGTGCAATCGCCACATCGTGCATGCCGATCTCATCGCCATAGTACATCGTCGGCGTGCCGCGCAAAGTCAGCAACAGGAGTGCCGCCACGCGCGCTTGCGCGGCGCCGACCCGGGTGGCGATGCGTGGTTTGTCGTGATTGCCGAGCACCCAGTTTGGCCAGGCATACGACGGCAGCATTGCTTCGTAGCGCTCGACCACGGTGGCAACGCCTTTGGCATCCCATGGCAAACGCAGCAGTTGGAAATTGAACGGCAGGTGCGCGCCCTCGCCACTCGCCCCGTAATAGGCCATCAGCCGCTCCAACGGGAGATAAATCTCGCCGACCAACATGCGATCGTCATACTCGTCGACCACCGCGCGCATCAGGGCGACGATTTCATGAACCTCCGGCAGATCCACCGAGTGGGTCGTGAGCAGCTCGCGATAGGGCGACATGCCCGGACGAAAATCCGGGTTAGGCGGATTGTCGCGGTACTGCGTGTCCTTGGCAAGATGGTGCATGACGTCGACGCGAAAGCCATCGACGCCGCGGTAGAGCCAAAAGCGCAGCACGTCGAGCATCGCTTGCCGCACTTCGACATTGCGCCAGTTAAGATCTGGCTGCTCTTTGAGGAAAGCGTGATAAAAATATTGTCCGGTTGCTTTGTCCCATGTCCAGGCCGCGCCACCGAAATTGGATCGCCAGTTGTTCGGCGGCCCGCCCTCCGGTGCGGCATCACGCCAGATATACCAGTCGCGTTTCGCGCTGGAGCGCGACGATTTCGAATCGATGAACCAGGGATGGCGATCGGAAGTATGATTGGGAACGTAGTCCAGCAGCAGCTTCATACCGCGGGCATGCACCTCGGCCAGCAACGCATCGAAGTCTGCCAGTGAGCCGAAAATCCCATCGATATCGGTGTAGTCGCTCACGTCATAACCGAAATCGGCCATGGGCGAGGGATAAATAGGCGAAATCCAGATAGCGTCTACGCCGAGCCATTGCAAGTAATCGAGCTTTTGGCGAATCCCCGGCAGATCGCCGATGCCATCGCCGTTGCTGTCCATAAACGAGCGCGGGTAGATTTGGTACACGATGCCGCGCTCCCACCAGTGAAATGATTGTTCGGTTGAGTTCATTTAAGTTTGACACTCGCTGAAGTAAAAGTTGGCAATGGGATTCATATGGAAGTTCCGGTCAGTTCTCTCTTTTTGACAATCCAGATGCAGAATGCGTGAAAGATTTTGTTCAATTAGCCTATATCCGCTCAAAAAACGTCATTATCTAGTTTGCGAATTATAGCGGCTGTCGACAAGGTTCTCGACACTGACCTCGCCGATGCGCGGGTTATGGGTTTTCAACAGGGGCTGTACGTGTGGCGAAACCAGGACACTGTTGGTTAGTAAACCTGCTATCAAATCAATCGCCGATCGCTATGTCTGCTGTCAATATCGATTGCCGCTCGCGCTGTCACGAAAACCAAATCTTCACCCCAGCAAAACCAAAACTAACACCGTCATCCTCGGTATCAGTTACTTATTTATTTAACCGACTTCTCCAACCAGTCGATCATTACCTGGGCGATCTCGTGATTATTTTTTTCCAGCATCATCATGTGGCCGTTGCCGCGGATGCCGACATCTTCGAGTTTGATGAAGTCGACGGCGACGCCGGCCTGTCTTAGAAACCTCACCGAGCACTGATCGTAACCGGCGTGATAGGAAGCTTCCGATTGCAGGATCAGCGTCGGCACCTGGGCCAGATTTACTAAGCGCCGCGCCGGTTCCGCTTGGCGATAACAGCGGGCTTTGTCGGGGCCGTCCGCTTTTTCATCTTGGACGATCTTTATCTCGGACGCGCTCTTTACCGGCGGATCGTAGGTCACGGGAAACGCGGTCATGCCCCAGGGCCGGGTCAGGTTTTCACCTGGCGAGCTTCCCCAGGCGTACGGTGCTTCGTGAAATGGCGGCCCATTGGGTTCCACGGCGAGCATGCCCTTGACCAGTTTTGGCCGGGCATCAGCCACCAACCAGCCCGGCTTTCCCGACATCGAATGGGTGAGCACGATCGCCGGTCCGATCTTATCGAGCAACGCTACCAGCGCGTCACCGGTAAGTTTCTCGTTGAGCGGTCCAGCGCCTTTAACCACCGCTGTGGGCGTGATGCTTTGCGAGGCTAAGAAGTGATCGAAAATCGGATCGTCCTTGCGTCCAGTGCCAGGCCACTGGGTGTGCTTTTGTGCTTGGGGCCAATTGTCAGAGAAATCTTTTGGCCGGGTGAAGCGTTTCTCGCGCGCCGCAGTGGGCACCAGCCCCGGCGCGCCGTAGACTGGCGCGACATAGTTCGACTTGCCATGTCCCGGCCAGTCGACCACGTACACGGTGTAACCGGCTTGGAGAAAATGATCCGCCCATCCTGGCCGTCCGTCCGGTGTGCGCAGAAAATTCGTTCCGGTCTGCCCGCCGCCGTGCACGAGCACCACTGGATAGGGCCGTCGCGATTCTTTGGGGATCTGATACCAGACATACATCTGTCCGACCAAGATTTCGTCTTTATCGATTTTCTGATACTTTCCACCGACATGAAAATAGCCTTGCTCCGCCAACGCCGGCATATTCGCACTCATCCGATTCGCCGTGGAACAGCCAAACAGCGAGGTCACCGCCAACAAGATGATTGGATAAACGAGTCTCATTCTGGCGCGTTTCATAACGCCTCCTCACATGGCTCGAAGTTTGTCGACTCAATAACACGGGGCACGATGACATCACAACCCGCTTAGCGCTGGCGGCCGATCGTAGGTTGATATCGGGCTCTTGCTCCGCCGACATTTCAAGCGATCCGTCAAACAATCGGGATGAGGGATTCGAATCGACGGCTAGTTTTCACTTGCTTCGGGCCGGCGACAGTCAGTAGACTCAAACTCGACAGCGATGCTGGATCATGTAACGACCGGATTGGAGTCTTGGAGCTGCGAAACTATGCTGAGAAAAACCATCGGAGGTTGGATAAAACTGTGCCTGGCGATCTTAAGCGTTCTCACGGTCCTGGTCGCGACTTCATTCTCCTATGGCGCGAGCGCGGCCAAATTACGTCTCGGCTACAGCGCGATCACGGCGACCATGGCGCCGCTGTGGGCGGGGCGGGATAACGGAATATTCGCAAAGTACGGCATCGATGCCGAGATCATCTACCTTGCCGGCGGTTCGAGGATCGCCCTTGCCCTGGAATCCGACTCCATCCAGATTGGCCAGATCGCTCTCAACGCAGGGGTCGAAGCGCGCCTGGCCGGCGGCGACGTCACGATCATCGGCACGGTTTACGACACCTACTATTTCCAAATTTTCAGTAAACCGGCGATCACGAGCCCGGCGCAACTCAAGGGCAAAGTCATCGCCGCCAGCAGCGCCGGATCTGCTTCCGACTATGGCATACGCGATGCCCTCGAAACCGTCGGACTCAAAGACAGCGAGTATAAGATTCTCTACGTCGGCGGCACCGACGCCCGCGTGCACGCGCTGCAACAAGGCCTGGCCGACGCGGCGATTATCTCGCCGCCCAATGGCTTGATCGCGCAGAAGCTGGGCTTTAGAGAACTGATGAATCTGATCGAGATGAAAATCCCGTTCGGCTACGGTGCGCTCGCCGCGCGAGAAAGCTGGCTGAAACAGAACCGGGCGACGGCGTTGAATTTTTATAAGGCTTACCTCGAAGCTTTGGCCGCATTGCGCAAGGATGGCGCGCTGGCGCAGCGCCTCATCGGCAAATACTCGCGTATCAGCGACCGTGAAGTACTTCAAGAAAGTTATCGCACCAGCGTCCCGCATATCCCATCGCGCCCCTACGTGAGTCGAGAGCATGTCGCAAGGGCTCTCAAAGCCTCACGCCGCGACGCCGCTCGGCGCGCCGAAGCGGAACAGTTCTACGACAACAGTTTGATTAAAGAACTCGACGACTCCGGTTTCATCGGCACAATGTTCGGGAAGCGATAGCGTGGGAGTCAAGGCGTGTCAGAGCATGGGGTCGTGGACACGCTTCAATTGGCGTGATTTGTTCACAAAGCAAGCCATAACCCCGGTCAAAGATTTGAATTTGATCCTAAGTCTCTCTCTAACTGTTTCGGCAATTTTTTAAGCCGTAGTCTTTCCCGGCTCGATGGCGACGGATACCTGCGAAAGTTCGGAGACGGCTTTGGGCACGGCTTGCGGGACGATATTTGCCTACGGTGTAAGCTGTCAAGCATGATTTGTTGTGACCCATGATCTGCTGGTGCGCCAAACCTGAGGTGTGTTAAACGACAAGTGAGTCGAGCTGTGCCGCGCATTTATTAAGTAAGCCGTGAGGTGATCCTGCCATGAGGACGACTTATCTGCCGGTCTTGTTTCTTTTCGCCTTACAGACGGCGCAAGCTAATGTGCATGCCGCTGAAACCGCGTATTTCCAAGGCAAGACCGTCACGCTTCAGGTTGGCGCTCCCGCTGGGGGCAGGCAGGATCGCATCGCGCGAACTTTGACCAAGTATCTGGCGAGGTACACGCCGGGTAATCCAACCATTTTGATTCAAAACAAAACCGGCGGGCAGGGCATCCCGGCGATGCTGGCGCTCAGCAAGGGAGCGACGGACGGCAGTTTCCTGTCGATGGTGATCTCGTCGTATTTGGAGGCGCCTTACTTCGGCGCGCCGGGCGCTACTTACGATCCGCGCACCTTCGTGTACGTCGGCGCGCCGAGCACCGGTAAACAGCGCAACGTGCTGTTTGTTCATCAGCGCGCGGGTATCAAAACTCTGGACGAGCTGCGCAAGCGCGAGGTAACGCTCGGCGCCCAAGGCGTCGGCAACCGTAGTTATCTCTACGCCCGGCTGATCGCCGAGATTCTCGGCCTCAAAGTGCGCTGGGTCCTGGGCTATGACACCTTGCAGCTCTACGTCGCCTTGGAGCAAGGGGAAATTCAGGGACGGGTTAACGACGCGGCGTCGATGATGACCGATCGTCCGGAGTTGTTCGCCAAGCGCGAGGTGGTTGCGCTGGTGGCCATGACTCTGCCTGAAGAGTTGCCGCCGATAAAACATGCGATCTTCGATGGCGTGCCGTCGATCATGCAGTTTGCCAAGACCGACGTGCAAAGAAATATCATTCGCAAGATCAACTCCACCGATCGCCTCGGTGCCGCCATGGCTTTCCCGCCGGGAACCCCAGAGTCGATTCGCAAGATCCTGGAAGAGGCGCTGCTCAAAGTCGGCAACGACCCGGCGTTTCGCAAAGACTGGGAAGACGTGGTGCTCGAAGGCAACCCTTTCGAGCAGATGTTCAGCGGCAAAGAAGTTTTCGAAGACGTGAAACAGTACACCGATTGGCGGCCGGAAATCCTGACGATGTATAAACGACTGGCCCATGAAGCGCCGAAGTAGGTGAAGCGTGAATCGTCCAATGGCCCTTTTGATTCGTCGGTTTCGGACAAATCAATCAACACCCAGGCTCGACCCCGATGCCGACTGGTATATCACTCATCGGTGGCTGTGGCAGTCACGGAGCAGGTAGTTGCTGCCGAACACTTGCCGGGGACGAACTTCAAGCTATGTAATGCTTTCCCAGGCGCTGACGCAAATGCTTAAGCTCCGCTTGGGCCCAGGTTCGACCCAGAAAAAAATGGCCGACCGAATCCTCAATCATCTTTGCGACTACGCGCTGAAGTTGTCGTATCGCAACCTGCCGCCGGAAGTGATACGCCGGACCAAGCACATTGTCCTGGACACCGTAGGGTGCGCGCTCGGAGGGGCCGAAAGTCCGCCGGCCAAGATCGCTAGAGCCGCCGCATCTGAGATAACTTCGGCCATCCCGTCCGCCGTTTTGATTAGCGGCCGGAAAACCTCGCCTGACCTCGCAGCTTTCGCCAACGGCGTGATGATCCGTTATCTCGATTTCAACGACACCTACGCCGGTTCACCAACCTGCCACCCGAGCGATCTGCTTGCCCCGGTGTTGGCCGTCGTCGACGCAAGACACGGCGACGGCAAAGACGTGATCCTGGGAACGGTTTTGGGTTATGAGGTGCTTTGTGGACTCATCGACGCCGGAGCGAACGAGCGCGGGCGTATTTGGGATCAATCGACCTACGGCGTCATCGCTGCGGCGGTAGTGGCGGCAAAACTATTCGGCCATACCAAAGAACAGATGGCTAACGCGATCAGCTTGGCGGTCGCGTCTCATATCAGTCTCGAGCAAATCAGAAGAGGTCAAATTTCCCATTGGAAGGGATGCGCGTTGGCCAATGCTTCGAGGAATGCGGTTTTTTGCGCCATGCTGGCCGCCAAAGGAATGACGGGTCCGGAGGAAGCTTTCGAAGGCAAGGCCGGATTCTTTGCTAGCACGGGGATCCGCTTTGAGATCAGACCGTTGGCGGACTCCGCCGACGGCTACCGCATCATGAAAGCGCGGCTGAAAGCGTTTCCTGCTGGGTATTTCTCGCAGAGCGCGATCGAGGCGATTATCAACTTGCGATCGCAAATCGCCAATCTCGACGACATTAAAGAAATTCGCCTGCAAACTTTTCCCGCCGGCTTCGAGGTCATGGGTTCAGGAGAAGCGAATTGGCAGCCGGAAACCAGGGAGAGCGCCGATCACAGTCTGCCCTTCGTGATGGCCGTTGCGCTGATGGAAGGCGGCGTGGAGATTCGCCACTACGACCAGCTGTACTACAAGCGCCCCGATGTTCGAGCGCTCATGCAAAAAATCACCGTGCGGATCGGCGAAGAGCCTGTTGCCGCCTGGCCGGACGTTCCCTTGAACATTGTCGACATCGAGATGAACTCAGGCAAAGTGCTCTCGACGAAAGTGGCCTACCATCTCGGCCATTTCAAACGGTTGATGACCGACGAAGATCAGGAGCGGAAATTTCGTCCGCTGGCGGCGCCGCTGCTTCCGGAGAGGCAAATTAACGATCTCCTGGCCTGCCTGCGTCGTTTGGACGAAGTCGAGCGGATCGGCGAACTGATTTCCTTGACGGTGGCGCCAAATCTATCTGGATGACGCCAACGGGCAGAGCTACAACCTAATAACAAAGGACAGTTTTCACCACGAAGGACACGAAGAGCACGAAGGAAGAAAACATTTTTTTCAGATTTGGAGCTCTCTCCGATATCTGTCCTTCGTGTCCTTCGTGGTGAGAAAGTCTTTTCTCGTAGGCTCAGCAGCTTTACGCGGGAGTTACGTGCGCGATGCCAGGAACTCGTCGATTGCGCGGTTAACTTCCACCGGCCTCTCTGCGAAAGGGAAGTGGCCGGCATTTTTAAGTTTCAGGTATTGCGAGCCGGGAACAGCTTCATGAATCTCCAGTTCATACTCCGGCGATAAGGCGGGATCGTCCGCCCCCTTTATTAAGAGTAGCGGCGGTTTAAGAGTGTTAATGCGTTCCCTGACGTCGAATTGGTCGATGACGACGAAATCGCCGTGCTGCGATAACGGTCCTACCTTGCGATGACACTCGACAAGATGTTCACCTAGCTCCGGCTGCATAAACAAGAACTGGTGCCGCATGGTGTCCAGCCATTGCCGATACGTTTCAGGATCTTCCGCAGCCTTCAGGCGAAACTCCAGAGTGCCCGGCCGCCGCTCCCTGGGGCGCATGCCGGTGGTAATCAATACCAGCGCCTTGACCTCATCGGGATAGTCCAGGCCGTACTCGAGCGCGATACAACCACCCAGCGTGAAACCGACCAGCACCAAGTCTTGCTGTTTGCCTTTCGACCATAACCATCCCCTCAACCATTCCGTATATCGTTCCACACTGGCACAGGGTCTTCCCTCTAGATGTCCAGGCAACGTCGGCGCGAGGCTCTCCGGATAATGTTTGAGCTGATGGACAAACGATTCGGCGCATCCACCCGCCCCAGGGCCGTGAATGAAAACCATTTGGTTCATATCTTCTCCTGCTAGCCAATGAACATTGTCACTAATCTCTTCGTTTGATTCTGTCAACGACTCGAACGGTTTGAGCGCGAGAGATCCTTCGGTGATTTGGCGCAGCCGGCCGACCGCTGCTATAGTGATTTGAAAGTGAACCTATGGAAAAGCCGCCGATCGGAAAAGAATACTTCAAATGCGAATGCGGCTGCAGGCGCTGGCTTCACCTGGTGGGCTTTGCGCTTGCGCGAGGCAATTACTCCGACCCGTAGTCAGGAGATTTTAGATGAAATTTACTCCGGCTGGCTCGCTGCTGATTCTTTTCGCTTTACTGGTTGCCGATGCTGTACCCGCCCACGCAGCGGCGCCACTGACGAAAGTGCTCCTTACCACCGGCTCGTCGAGCGAGCGGGAAGGGGCGCTGTATGTCGCCCAGGACCAAGGTTACTTCCGCAAGTACGGTCTTGACGTGACGCTGGTGCAGGTGCGCAACGGGCCCGTCGGCATGGCGGCGCTCAGTTCCGGCGAGTCGCTGCTGCATTGGGGATCGGTGTCGGCGGCGAATCTCGGCGCGATCGCCGAGGGTGCCGACTTAGTTTTCGTCGCCGGCTTCATCAATCGCTTGACCGGTGCCTTTGCGGCTAATCCAAAGATCAAGACGCCGGCAGAATTGAAGGGGCGGAGCGTCGGTGTCAATAGTTTGAGCGGCGGCACTTGGATCTTTACCATGCTCGCCCTCGATCACTGGGGGCTCGTGCCGGAGCGAGACAAGATTCAAGTCCGCGCGCTGGGCGACAATTCGGTGGTCTCGCAGGCGCTCCTTGCCGGCAATGTCGACGCCGCTTATCTGAGCTACACCTACGCCAAGATCGTACAGAACAAGGGGTTCCGCGTGCTCGCCGATTTGGAGAAACTGCCGATCGCGTATCAGGGTACCGGGCTCATCACGCGGCGGAGCGCGATGACATCGTCATCGACGACCGTCGAAAACGTCATCAAAGGATTGCTCGACGGCGTCGCCTTCGTTCGTAATCCGGAAAATAAGTCGCAGGTCATCAAGAGTTTGGCCAAAGGTTTAAGGCTCAAACGCATCGAAGACGCCGACGAAGGCTATCAAAACATGCTCAGTATCTACGAAAGAAAAATCTATCCCAGTGTCGACGGCGTGCGCAATGTCATTCGCCTGCTCGGCGCCGGCAACGAAAAGATCCGCCGCCTCAAGGCCGAGGAATTGGTCGACGATAGCGTGGTGAAACGGTTAGAAAAGGAGGGCCGGTTCTGACTTTGTTTCTTCAACACCCCGTCCGGACAATGGGTCAGGGTTAGCTTTTTTCACCAGGAAGAACACAACGCCGCATAGCCGCAAGCGAAACTCGGTTTATCTCCCGCAAAGGCGCAAAGACGCCAAGTTCCCAAGACAGGATTCTTGTCATCCGAGCGACGCGAAAAATCTCACTTAGATCTCGCACACTCCCATCACAGGATCGATTTAATCGGCTTCGCCTTGCCGGGGAACAAGCCATGATTGGAGAAGAACTCGAGCATCAAGCGGTTGAACAGCCAGGGCTGCTCGATCTGACAGGCGTGGCCGGCGCCTGGTAGGACTTTCAACTCGCAGTTGGGAACCCGGGCTTGGAGCGCGAATGAGCTCGGATGACTGCCGTCTTCGCTGCCGGTGAGGATGATCATCGGGCAGGCGATGCGCTCGTGATGGCCTTCGGGGTAGGGCTGGGCGAGGGCGCGAAACTGATGAATGATCGTCTCCGCATCGGCGTATTCATTGCGCTCGCTAAACATGTTGGCGAAGAAGTGCGCCATCGGCGTTACGCGGAACGCCGCACTCATGTCCTCAAAGGTGTAGCGCCAGCGATAACCGATGCCTTCAGCGCTGTAATTATCGATGCGTTTCTTGGTGAATTCCTTGGTCGGATTGTAGCCGGTGCCGCATAGCACGAGCGCCGCGGTCTTGTCCGGGCGCTGGTGGTACATGAACGGCGCGATGGACGAGCCTACTGAACAGCCAGCCAATATCGCTTTCTCGCCGGGCGCCACTTCGTCGATCGCTTCCCAGCAGGCTTGGGCCATATCGTCCATGGTCAGCCCGGCGTCGGCCTTGGGCGAACGGCCGTATCCCGGAATATCGATGGCGATGCAGCGGTACCAAGTCGATAGGTGCGCCATCTGATAAATCCAGCAAGACTGATCCATCGGGTTGGGATGAACGAAAGCGATGACCGGTCCGGTGCGTCCCATCCGTTCGTAATAAAGCGGTCCGCGAATATGATTTGCCATTGGATTCTTTCGTGGTTTTTAGTTCGAAACAATGTGGAGAGCTTCGCTGAACTGTTTCAACAGTGCGTCCTTATCGTTCCAATCATTCAATACGTTCCAGTCCGTTCCAATCGTTCGGACTGAGCCAAAAGGCAACGCTACACGTTAAAGGGATTGTCCTTGCCCAATCCTTTCATCAAGTCGGGCTGGTCGCTCTTGTTCAACGACTGGGCCAGTTCTAGCAGGTAATCTTCCTGTTCGATCGCTTCGTAAAGTGCCATGGAGTTGTTAGCCGCCAGCGGCTTGCCGCCGATGAAGTGAAATGAATGGCAGTCCCAGTCGTAGAATTCATCGCCGCGGCTGCAGATTTCCTTCCAGCGGATTCCCACCGGGCTGCGATGCAGACCGGTGCGCGCGGGTAGAGCTTCTTGTTCTTCGAGGCTGAGATTGAGATCGGCTTTGTAAGCTTTCTCTTCGGGAATACCCTCCCACATGCGCCGGTAGTCGGGCAGAAACTCTTCCTGGCGAACCGTCAGCGCGGTGTGCATGTCCCACCAGGTGCCGTGGCCGGAGACGCGCTCGTCGACTTTATCCACTAACTTGTAAACCAGGCGGCCGCCGGCGCGCAGACGCAGGACCAACGTTCCTTCGGCGGTCTTGGAGTTTTGTTCCGGTTCGATGCCGCAGTATTTTGCAAAGAACGCGGCATTCTTCGTTAAATCGCGCGCGCCGAAGACGGCGTGGCTGATGCGCCCGACGCCTTCTTCCGTGGCGATGTCCATTGCGCCCTCGGGCATTTCTACCGGCGCCCATAACTCGTACTGGTTGCCGTCCGGATCGGCGAAATAGATTACCGTGCCGTCGTCGCCATCGGCGGCGGTGCGGATTGCGTCGGTGTGGGGAACTTTGTGGCGGTCGAGGCGGCGCAGATGTTTGTCGATGTCTTCGGGCCGGATGTAAAAGCCGCAGCGCGGCAGATCCTTGCCCAGCTCCTTTGCCGGTGGATAAAACTCGGGCTGGAGAAACGCGCCGATGCGGCAGGAGCCGCCGTCCCACCAAAGGAAGCTGGTGATCTTGATGTTGCGTTTGCGCGCGGCGGTGGTGAGGCCAATAATCGGCTGCCGGGTGATGCCAGTGGAGTTCACCGCCCAATCCACCCAGGCGCTCATGTTATTGGTGCCGACGACAAAGTGATCGATCCAGTGGACCGCTCCGCGGGGTTCGACGATGTTCATAGTAAGTCCCTCCAAGTCCAGTGTTCAAGTGGGTTCAAAACATTCAAGCCGTTCAGAGGTTCAAATCGTTCCAGCTCGAGCGGTTGTTCCGTTGCGAGCGGTAGCAAACGGGTGGTTGGGTGTCAAGGCGAATTTCGATCTGGCGCCGTCATTTCAGTAAATGCCCAGGGCCAATCCCGCCGCTAGCGTGGCGCCGATCTCTTCGCAGCGTTGGAGATCGAACTCGCCGATCTGCTTCTTGGCCAAGATCTCGTCGGGCGTTTGCGCGTAGGTGCAGACTATAGTTGGCTCCGCTATGGGTTTTAAGCGCCAGCCGGTGGCGATGCGCTGAATCTGCCGGGCGGCGTTCTCGCCGTCGCTGCCGGCGCAAATCAAAGTCGCGTAGGGTCGGCCGACGATGCGGTCGAAGGCCGGATAATAGGTGCGGTCGAAGAAGTCTTTCATGACCCCTGACATCATCGCGAGGTTCTCCGGCGTGGCGAAGATGTAGCCGTCGGCCTGGAGCAGCTCGCTTGGTCCGGCTTCGCCGGCGTGGATGAGATTCACCGCCACGTCCGGCTCGCTCTGAGCACCGTTGGCGGCGGCCTGGGCCATCTGGAAAGTGCCGCTGGTCATAGAGTGAAAGACGATGAGAAGTTTTTTCATTCGCAGGGATTTAACCACAAAGAGCACAAAGTTCACATAGGAAGAAGAGTCGGATTCGGAGTGTTGGCCGCAAAGAACGCAGAATAACGCAAAAAGAATTTCCGAAAAGTAGGGGCGGGTTTGAAACCCGCCCTCTTTAATCGCCATTGTTCGTAGAAGCAAGGCGTGCCTTGCCATTAGGAAAGGCTCGCGATGAGATTATCAATAAACCCTTCGTCGTCGAGTTCTTTTAACCAGTGCAGGTCCCACAGCGTCAGCGGATTTTCCACCGTCGGGCCGTATTCCTGGGCGGCGATTTCGTCGGTGTTCACGATCGCTTCGATGGTCGGGTAGGGTTTGACTTGCAATAGCTCGGCGATGGAGTCGACCTGGCGGCGCAGTTCGCCGCGGTCGGTGAGCTTCATCAGACGCATCGGTTCCTCGGCGACGATCTCCATCGCTTCATCGCGCCGGTAAATCAACAGGGCGAGGGCGTGGATCACGGCTTTGAGGTAGTCCTTCATCAACGCCGAGTTGTTTCTGCCGAACTCGGCAAGACACGCCTGAGCGAACAGGCTGACGATTTCCGCTTCGCTGGCGGGAAAGGTTTTGAGCCCGGCAGCGATGGCGGCGGGCAAATAAATCGGCGCCATGAAACAGGCGGCGCATTCGCCGCTGACGACCTTGCGCCACTGCTGCCAGCGGCCGACTTCTTTGTCAGGCACGATGATCGTCTTGACCGAGTTCTCCAGTCCTACTTTGCGCAGCCACAGACTGATGCGGTGTGGCCGGCCGAGATCGCGCACGGCCATGGTTTTGCCTTTGAGATCGTCGAGGGAATTAAATGACTGCGGCACGACCAATTGCAGGCCGCGCTGAAGCTGCGGCGCGCAGAAGAGCGTGGCCTTTTTACCTTTAGCCGCCTCGGTGTGGAGATATTCGATATGCTCGATAATCACGTCGCAGGCATGGTCGAACAACGCCGCTTCGAACTCGCGTTGCGGTTCGATGTGAACTACTTCGACATGGACGCCGTAATGGCGTTCGGCCATGGCTTTGATGCAGTAAATAACCGGCGTGCGGTCGTGGTCGCGATAGGCGAGGCGGATGGTGCGCATGATCATTTCGTTCTACAGCCGAGCTGATTCAAAGATACTATCTCCCGCAAAGGCGCAAAGCGCGCAAAGTGACGGGCGATGCCCGTCATCCCGAGGGAATACGAGGGATCTTCGATAGATTTCTCCCAAGGGTCGAAATGACAACGATTCCGAGCTCGGCGTCTTGGCGGCGAAATATTTCTTGCCGATGCCGGGTGCGAACGTTACTAAAACGGTCCCGCTGGCACGGCCGGCCAGGAGGCCAACAGTTTGCCGTAGCCCGCGATGTTGTACCGTAGCCCAAGCTTGGACAGCACCAGCCAGAGCATCGCCGGGTTGCTGGCGACGATGGGCAGTTTTAACTCGTGTTCGAGTTTTTCGAGAATCGGGATCGGATCGAGCAGGGCGCCTTGGAAATAGATGGCGTCGACGTTGGGGTATTCGCTCAGCGCTTTTCGCGTCATCTCCTCGACATCCCTCGACGTGAGCTTTTGCGCGTCGGTGTGAGCGCGCAGGATTTGCGGCGGATAAAACGACTCGATGCCGAATGCCAAGAGGTAGTCGTAGTACATTTTCTTCAAGCGGTCGTCCACCGGTGTCATGAGCAAGATTTTCTGCGCGGAAAAGGCTTTGAGCGCTGCTACCGATGAGCGTAACGCCAAGGTGACCGGCACGTTCAACGCCTTTGAGACTTGCTCCCACATGCCGGGGTTGAGCGCTTCCTTGGGCGCGCCGCTGAGAATTAGGCCGTGCCAACCGTTGGTCGCGATTAGCTCGCGCGACTGCTCGATCAAGGCATGGACTTTACCCTGGGCATCGTAGAGCGAAGTATGGGTGCCGGACTCCTGCATAAAGGTGAAGTCGATATCCGCCGGAATGAACTTCTTGAAGCTCGCGTGGTGCGGGCTCGACGGCGCGCTGGAGCCAAGAAAACCGATTTTCATTGGTGTGGCTTGAGACATGGGTGCTCCAAGGTCCAGGGCGTAAAATCTTACGCCTTTGTGGTCACATGGCGGTCAATTAGCTTCTTACTGTTCCGAGGCCAGCGAACCGCGCACGCCCCAGTCTTCTTTGCCGGTGTCGTGGAATAGAATGTTCAGCGACTCTGGTTTGATGTTAGCGACTTCGGCGAAGTCCTTGGAGATACGTTTGACCAGCTCGTTTTTCTGTTCCTTGGTCTTGCCGGGAAACATATAGATGTGGACGACGGGCATAGAAACCTCCCTGTGCTGCGAATGGCCTAGCCTTATGCAAGGGCGCGCCGAAAGGCAATAGAAAAGTATCGCTGCGTTGCTTGACAGCTGCGGGTGGTTCGGATGATGATGTGAGCAATTCGATCTCGGAGCGAACTTATGGAGAGAACTCTAGTTACCTGGTTGGGTTTTTCGCTATCGGAAAGGCTCTCGTTCCTGATCAAGTCGGGCGTGTTTCTGTCGATCTGCGGCGCCACGCTGTTTGTCGCCTTGGCGTCGAGCTATCCGGCGGTGCACGACACCCTGCACAATGTCCGCCACGCCCTCGCCGTAGTTCCTTGTCACTAAAAGCGCTTGCGGCATCCGCCGGTGTCGTTTTCATCTTACGCTTTGGCGCTGTTGCCAGCGCTGAAGAATTTAACATTTTTCTTAAGACGACGCCTAAAATAGAACTGCTGCGGCCGTTTGCCGACCCGGCGACGCTCTCTCTGCTGGTGACCCGTGCGGACGGGCGGCCGGTGGCCCAGGGCAAGGTCGCGATCGTCATTGACGCGCCGAAGCCCGGCAACTTTCTATCCACCGATTTTCCCTTGGTGGAAGGCAGCCGCTTGCTCGAGTTGGTCTTGCCGCTGCGCCGGGGACGCGCTGAGTGGAAATACCTCTTTCCGATCCGTGGCAACTATCGCCTGTCGGTCAATTTCGTCGCTGCCGACGGTCAAGAGACGAACAAGGATTTTCCAATTCCTGTGCTGGAAGAGCGCCAAAAGTGGTTTTGGCTCGGCCTCTTTTGCGCCGGCTTGTTTCTAGTTGGTTTGTTCGCCGGGCGGATATTTACCACACCGGGCCGGGGCGGGATGACAACGGCGTTGCTAGCGCTGTCCCTAGCCGTCGTCGGCAGCGTCGGCGGACATGACCCGCCGTCGCCGACACAAGATGCTTCGAACCCGCAGAGCGCGCTGGAAATCGATGGCGCGGTCGTCGGTAAGTTAACCAGTCTGCGCTGGCGTCCGACCGATACGCCTGTGGGCAACAGCCAACTGTCGTTGACGATCACTCATCTGGAAAAGCGCAAGACCATGTTCGCCGTCGACAGGGTGCTGGTGGCGAGTGAGTTCGACCTGAAGTTTCACTATCCCGATGGCGCGGAGTATCGCGTGAATATCGTTGCCGAGGTCCCCGGTCAAGCGCCGGTTCGCGCCGAGCGATTGGTGGCGGTTAGCGGTATCGAGCCGGCGATCACCGCGCAAATTCCCGCGCTGCTGTTTTTTCTGTCGGTGATCGCGCTCGGCCTTGGCGCCGGACGATTAAGCTTCCGCTATCGTCATAGCTAACAGCGGACAAAACTCCATTGGTAATGGAACATCCAGAAACAGTGGCCCTTAGCGTTGCTCAAGAATGGATTTCAGCCGCGCGAGATCCCTCTGGTTCGCCTTGCCCACGGCTCTGGCCATGAACGAGGCGGCGAGTTTGGCGAAGCCGGTGGGATTGCCACGGTTGCGCAGGGTCATGCGTGTGCTGCCGTCGGTGATGGTCTCCCAGGTGTAGCTGGTCTCCATGGCGAATGGACCTTCCGAGGTGCGCATCACCAGTCGCTCGCTAGGTAATAGTTCGACGATTTCGTAGGTATAGGCGAGCTGCCGTCCGAGGAATTGGGCGACGAAAGCGAGCCGCGAGCCGACGCGCAGCGGCGGAGCTGACTTCCAGTCGACCGATTTGATGTTGACGTGCCACTGGGGCGCGTTGTTGGGGTTGCTGGCATAGGAGGCCACTTGCTCGCGTGGACGGCGAATGATGATCTCGGTTACAACATCTACAGCCATTGGTTGTTCTTGTTCGATCTGCGATCTAGCAATCGAAGCACTTGGGCAGCGATTCGTTCTTTGGCAGAGCTGTCAATCGCAATACCGGCCCATCAAGTCGGGACCGTCCAAGACGCATTGGAGCGGTTGGTATAACTCGCCGCTGTGGATACTCGCCAATTCGACGCGGCCAAGATGGGGCGCTGAGCGTTGGTGGCGGCTCTCGCTCTCATAGCTCGCCGGTTCGCCAAAAAGAGTCAGCAGATGGTTCGCCAGTTCGATGCGCGAAATTACTCGAGTAGCCGAGACATGGCGGATGCCGGCTGCGCCGCTCTCTGCCATGCGCATCACGCGCAATGCCAAATCATAGGCCCAAACCACCGAGCGATATTCGTCGTGAACTATGGTCACCGGCAGATTCTTGCCAACGCGATAGCGCAGCCAATCCCAGTGGCCGGTGCGACCATTGGGCGATGGACCGATCGCCAAACCGACGCGGATGACCAACGAGCCGGGCCTGGCCAGAACCATTGCTTCGGCCTCCACCCGCGTTCTACCGTAAACACTGATCGGACAGGGCCGCGAGTCTTCATCATAGACACCGTCGCCGCCAAACACGTGATCGGAGGAGACGTAGACGAGCCGCGTCTTGTCCGGCAATGCGTCGAGCACCCGTTTGAGATAAACAATATTCACTTCGCGCGCCCAGTCGGGTGCGACCTCGCAGCGCGGCACATCGCACACCGCATGGCACTGGATGAATAAATCGGGTTGGTGCTGTTCAAAGACGGTCGCCGGCCACGCCGGATCTTCCAGATTCAACACCGGCCATCGGCGGATAATCTTCGCCCGGTTGGCGCGGGTGACAAACGGCAAAACCGTTTCGGGGAATAAATTGGCGATGCTATAGCCGAGGATCGACGTGGCGCCGAAGAGAAGGGTGGAGGGGGGCATTGAGTCTAAACTTATGCTGGCAATTTGTTCGGATGATTCCTCTAGTCGCGTTCTTTCGCGTTGAGGATTGCTTCGCCCCGCGGTGTTAACACTACCTCGCAATCGTTAGGTTGTCGATTGATCTCGACTAACCCCTCGATAATCGCGTCTTCCCAAATCGTCTGCCTCGGACAGTGGCTCTGCCACGCTTCCATGGCTTCGTCGTAGGTGCGCGGGCGGCTCGCTACCCACGAGAGAAACTCTAACATCAGAAGATCCTGCGATTCCGCCATGGCCTTATTAGTTTAGAAAACCCTCAAGATTACTTTCCATACAACTTTGCAATATACCCGCTTTTGTCGATTTCTTCGATCAGGCTTCCGTCCATCACATCTTTTGCAAGCGTCAGTTTGGACTTCGGCGATTTGACCGAATCCATGACCGCTTGGACGCCTTTGGCTTCGGGGATGGGGCGTTCGCGCATGGCGGCGGCGACTCTTGGGTAGCTGTACTCGGGGCCTTTGATGCCTTCGGCGCGGAGGATTGACATCGCCAGCTCTTTATTGGTCTTGAAGACGTAAATGCCTTCGATCAATCCCTCGGCGAATTTGCTCAAGAGTTCACGTTTGCTGCGCAAGAATTGGGTCGGCACAACCTGGCCGAAGCGGGCGTAGTCGATGGGTAGCTCCAACATGTCGACCATGACGCGGCAGCAGCCGGAATCGGTGATGATCGGCACGTCGTAGGTGCCGAGCAATGTGCCGTGCAGTTGCCCGGCGATCATGGCGGGCACGCGGGTCGTTCCAGTCGCTTGAATGATGCGCACGTCCTTTTCCGGATCGAGGTTGAATTGGCGCAGCAGCATGCGTGTGGTGACATCTGATGACGAACCGAAGCGGCTGATGGCAACTTGTTTGCCCTTTAAGTCTTCCGGCGTCTTGATATCGTTGCGCACGACGAAGGCGAAGGGAAAACGGTTAATATAGACGCTGATCAGTTTGCCATCTAACGCGCCGACGGACACGGCATTGAGCATCGCCGGTACGTCGGAGTCGGCCACGTCCAAGTCGCCGCCGACCATCGCTTGCGCCATGGTCGCGCCGCTGGTGAAATAAATCAGCCGGACGTCGAGGCCGCGCTTCTTCCACAGTCCGGCGCGCTCGATGATCTTGTGCAGATTCTTCGCCACGCCGGTGCCACTGTAGCCGACGCGGACGAGTTGTTGGGCGGGGGTGGGTGATGCGATGAGCAGCGCTACGAATAAGCTCGGTAGTAAATACTTGGCTTGCAGCATCTTTGTTCCTTTTCGTAAGGGGTGAGGCGTGAGTTTTCGCGACCGGTTGGAAGACAACAAAGTCGAGCGGATGATCTTTGACGGGATAGTTAAGTTGCTGGTGGAGCTGGGATTGGTGAAGAGAAAGGGCAAGCAGCGGCTCGATAGCACGCATATCGTGGGGTACGTCAAGGCGATGAGCTTGTTGGAGTGCGCGATAGAGACGCTGCGCTTGGCGTTGGAGGATTTGAAAGTAAAAGTGGGGAGGAAAAAGCAGCCAGAATTTTGGGACAGGTTGTGGGAACTGTATGTAGAGAGCAAACTGGATTGGCGGCTAAACAAGACCGAGCGCGACCGCCGCTATCGGCAGTGTGGGCAAGACATGAGAGAGCTGCTGGAGTGGCTAGACGGAAACGATCCTAAGCTCGCTGGACGTGAAGCAGTGAAACTATTGCGGCGAGTCTTTGGCGAGCAGTTTGAGATGGTCGACGGAAAGCTTGAGCTCGCCCCCAAGCGACCGCCTCGCGCGGTGCAGAACCCCCATGATTCCGATGCGCATTATGCCGATAAGAGGAGCAAGCAATGGATCGGCTACAAGGTGCATGTAACCGAGACTGTCGATCCTCAACAACCGATCAAGAAAAAGGGCGAGCCCACCGACCATTTCATCACCGAGATGCTGACCGTCGAAGCGGCCCAGGACGAGAAGGCTGGCTTGACCGAGACGCTCACAAGAGAACAAGCGCACCATGAGATCGAACCCCGGGCGATCTACACCGATGCAGGTTATGTGACCGAGCACACCTTAACGCAGGCGGAACAAAACGGCATGGAGTTATTAGGACCGACGCGTCCCGATCCTCACAAGGGACCCTACAATAGCGATGCGTTCCATGTCGATATCAACGAGCGCCAGGCGGTTTGTCCTCAGGGCAAGCTCAGCACGCAGTGCAGCCGCATCAAAGATAACTATATGGGAACCGAGTACTATCGCATCGAGTGGGGCAATCAATGCAATAGCTGTCCGGTACAAAAGCAATGTACGCGGTCCAAGAGTGGAGGTAAGGAGTTCGGATCCGAAACGCTTTACCCCTTACCCCTCACGCCTCACGAAAAAAACTTCCCATATTTCTTCACTGCCAACTCTTTCATCTCCGCACTCGATCCGGAGACTTTTGGATAGTCCTTCATCCACTCGTAGGGCCGGGTGGCGTCGATGACGGCGCGGCTGCTGAAGCCTTTCTTATCTTTCGGGATCACCGGGTCGAGGGGGCCGCTCCAGGCGCGGCGGATGAAGTCGGTGTCGGCCTGGGGATCGGAGCGCGTACACATGGCCCAGGTGACATCATTGAGATCGTAGGGGTCGATATCGTCATCGACGACGACGATGTAACGGCCCAAATAGGCGCCGGCGCCGCATTGCGCCGCGACGAAGCCGGCTTGCTTGGCGTGGCCGGGGTAGCGCTGCTTGATCGACACGGCGGTGAAAAAGCGCCCTTGGAAACAGGCGACGCCGCGAATATCCGGCACGCCGGCTTTTTCCATGTGATCCCAGATGAACGCCGAGCGCACCAGGTTGTCGTCCGAGCCGGCGGGAGGACGCGAAGACGGGGCGCCGGTGAGGATCGGATTGTTGCGGTGCATCAAGCGCTTCACCTTGATGATCGGCTCGGTGCGCTCGCCGCTAGCGTAGTAGCCGGTCCATTCGCCGTAGGGGCCCTCAGGGAGTTGGTTGTCCGGATAACATTCGCCTTCGATGGTGATTTCCGAAAACGCCGGAATCGGCAACCCGGTGTGTTTGCCGATGACGACGTCGATGGCTTGGCCGCGGATGCCGCCGGCATATTCATATTCTGACTTGCCCCAGGGCAGGCTGTTGGCCGCGGCGGTGAGCAGCAGCGGATCGTCGCCGAAGCTGATGGCCACCGGGCAGGGGCGGCCCTGATCGAAATATTTTTGCCGGATGATGCGGCCTTGTTTTCCCGGCGAAATGTAAAGCGCCAGGGTATCTTTGTCGTGCACCATGACGCGGTAGCAGCCGATGTTGACCCAGCCCTCGTCCATGTCGCGGGTGATGACGAGATGGGCGGTGCCCATGTAGCGGCCGCCGTCGCCTTCGTGCCAATGGGGCACAGGCAGCGACAACAGGTCAATGTCCTTGCCTTCGTAAACATTTTCCATCACCGGACCGCTGTCGACCACCCGCGGCGGAATATAGGTCGGGTTGTTCAAACGCTGGCGCCAAGCTTGGATGAAGCGACTGCGGTCGTAATCGAGGGGCAGATGCGTCGTCAGGCACTGGCGCTTGAGCGACTGATGGTGCACGCCGACGAGCACCCGATGGCCGGCCGGATAATCCTTGATCTGGTCGAACAGGATCGCCGAATAGGGCGGATTGCGCGCGTAAACTTCCGCCACCGCGCCCATCTCATATTTCCAGTCGCAACCTTCGACGGTGCGCAACTCGCCGAACTCGTCGACCTTTTGCATCCAGCCGCGTAAATCGTTGTAAAGCATCTTTCAATCCTTCCTTCGGAGTTCAAGCCGATCAAAACGTTCAAATAGTTCAAACCGTTTTCGGAGGTTTCCGGAAATGAGTTGAACGTATTGAACCTCATTAACGTAATTAGGTTTTTCGATAAAGCTCCGGTTTCATCTTGCTAGTCAACCCGTTCTTCGCCAACTCGGCCTCGAAGGCGGCGCGAATTTCTGGATCTTCGTCGTCGTACTCGATCTGGTTCGGTCCCTTGCCGATGAAATGTTCGCCTTCGCCGGACCAGCCGGGGTATGCCAACATGCCGGGCGGGTGAAAGGCCAAGAAGCGCACCGGTTCGACGCTGGTGTTGAAGTGCTCGTGGTACCACATCGCCGGCGGCACGAACATACTCCAGGCTTGCCAGTCGATGCGCTCGCGCGACTTGCCCGCCTCCCACATGAAAGAAAAGCCGGCACCGTCGAGTATGACGATGGTGAAGCCGGGGCCGTGACGGTGAGCTTTTTTATAGGTGCCCACCGACCAGCCGGAGAGATGGAGAATCATCATCGTTTTGGCGAAGCGCACGCGCATGCTGTAGGCATCCTGGGCGCGGTCGCGGCTCTGTTTGAAGCCGCCCTTTTCTTCGAGGGCGTAGACGTTCTCGCGGGTGAACCACCGGCGCACGTCGGCGATGAAGTTGGTCTCGATGCCGTTGAACCCTGCGAGCAGGTTCGACGCTTCGGCGAAATAATTTTCTTCTTCGGCGAAGCGGTCGAGAAATTTGTAATCGCAATTGAAGATGAAGTCGTTGTTGTTGAACAGCTGCATGTAAAGCGGCGCGGAAGTGCAGGAAACCAATCGCGCCGGCTTGTCCATAGCGTAGTGCTGGTAATACACATTGGGCGGGATGGCAAACACGCTGCCCTGTTGCCACTCGAAGGTTCGCTTCTTGCCATCTTGATACCCCATGGACGTGGCGCCTTGGCCGGCCACGACCATTACCGACTCGTCGAACACCTGGCGGCGCGGATGGGTCTTTTCGCCGCGCGGGATTTCCAGCACCACGGCGTCATTGACCACGGCATTGGACAGATTGATAAATGCGCCATTAGCATTGCGCTCCTTCCAGTACCCGACTGCGACGGTGCGCAGATCTTCGACGAAGTAGCCGGTGTGAATCGGAATACCTTGCTCGCGCTGCCAACCCAAGTACGGATTCAAGATAAATTCATTTTGCGCCGCCATCGGCATCGCCTCCGTTTCGCTTCTCGAATGATGCGAGTGTTTCTAGTGTTCCGGGCAAAGGCTTTCCTCTCGATAGAATCCCAGGGCATCGAGCACCGGCTTGTCGCTCATGACAAATAGTATCGCGGGTTGCTTTGACGGGTAACTGACATCTTGTGCCTGACAATTATTTCCCATGCAGCCGTTCAAAGAAGCCGCTTTTTTTGATCTCCTCCAAGAGACTGCTATCGATATAGTCTTTCGCCTGGGCAAGTTTCGCCTTGGGGGTGCCGATGGAATCGAGCGCCGTCTGCACCGCCTTTTCATCGGGCACAGGAAAATCGATCAGCACGTTGGCGATTTTCTTTTGGCCGCCCTCGGCATCCTTGATGCCTTCCCGTTTGAGCACGGCAATGGGCAGCTCGGGCCGTGTTTTAAAGACGTAAATTCCTTCGACCAGCGCCTCTAGATATCTGCGAAAAATTTCACGCCGGGCCTTAAGCGAAGCCGTCGGCACGATGACGCCGAAGCGCGCGTACTCGATCGGTAGATCCTCCAGGTCGGCAAGGTTGACGCAGCAGCCGGTTTCGAGAATCTTCGGCAACTCGTAGGTGCCGATCAATGCGCCGTCGATGTGGCCGGCGACCAACGCGGCGATGCGCAGGGAATCGTTGCCGCCCGACTGGATGATCGTCACGTCTTTTTCCGGATCGAGTTTCCAATAGCGTAGCAGCATGCGAGTGACAAAGTCGGAGGATGCGCCGAAGCGGCTGATGGCGAGTCGTTTGCCCCTGAGGTCGGCGGGGGCTTTGATCGGCTTGCGCGCGAGAAAGCTCAGCGTGATGCGATTCATCCAGCCGGCGATCATGCGCACGTCAAGAACGCCGGCGGCTTTCAAATTGAGCATGGTCGGTATATTGGAGTCGGTCAGATCGATGTCGCCGCCGACCAAGGCTTGCACGGTCAGCGCGCCGCTGTTGAAGTAGATCGCTTTCACGTCGAGATTATATTTCGCCCAGAGGCCGGCCCGGTCGATGGTGTTATACAGGCTCTGCGCGACTCCGGCACCGCTATAGCCCATCTTGAGGGCCACCTGGGCGTGAGCCCGCCCTGTGGTGATAAATATAAACATGCCAAGCAGTAGCGATATTCCAGGTAGTCGTCGCATTACTTACTCCCGCGTTGCGCCGCTAAATTGACTTCGGGAATCTTGTACAGTTTTGCCGCGTTGCCCGACAGAATCTGCCGCTGCTCAATGTCGCTCATGCCCGCCAGGCCTTTTGTCACATGCTTTAGTGTGTCTGGCCAGCTCGAATCCGCCGCTGGAAAGTTGGTCGACCAAAGAATGTTGTCTATGCCGATATGCGGCGCATTGATCTTAGCTTGGTCATACCAGGCGGTCAGATAACATTGGCGATGAAACATTTCCGATGGTTTCAACGGATAGTCGCAGTGGTCTTGCTCGTATTGGTGATCGGCATATTCGAGTAAGAATGTGCCCCAGCCGATGGTGCTCCCGGCGAAAACGACTTTGAGCTTGGGAAAGCGCAGCAGAATGCGTGAGAAAAGTATGTTGGTGAGATCGAACACCGCGCTGGCCGAGCGCGTCGCCGACTGCATCGCCGCGGCCAACTCCGGCGCCAGGTTTGGCGGCATGGGAAATTGAAATAATTCCGGTGTCGAGCCGGCGCGGAAACATAGTGGCACCTCTAGCTCTTGGCATGTCGCCCATACCGGATCGTAATCGGCGTCATTGATGTGCGGCAAGGCGCCAAGCTGCATGGGCGCGGCGGGGAAAATGACGCCGCGGTGGCCGCGGCCGACGGCACGGCGGATTTCCGCGACGGTGGCGTCGATGGGCGACAACGGTACGACGCACTGGGGAATGAAACGATTGCTTGTGTGCATCCACTCATCGATGAGCCAGTCGTTGTAGGCTTGCACGCAGGCGAGGGCTAGTTCGGGATCGGCGAGGGCGCCAAAACGTTCTCCGGAAAATCCCGCGAGGCTTGGATAGAACACGCTGTGGCCGACGCCATCTTCGTCCATCGCTTTGAGGCGCGCCGCGGGATCGTAAGCTGCGTTTGGGATGTCGTCCCACTGTTTCGCCGTGGCGACGCGGTCGAGCAACAGGGCGCCGACATCGGCGGATTGTCCAAGCGCATAGGCTCGTCCGTCGACAATCCAGCGGTCAACGCCGTCGGCGCTGCGTTCGATGTGGGGAATACGCGCGCCGAACTTCGCCTTCGACAACCGCTCGGTCCAAAGCGTCGGTGGCTCGATGACCTGATCGACGGCGCTGATGATGTTAGGTTGTGAGTTCATTGGAAACTAGGTTTCACCACGAAGGACACGAAGAGCACGAAGTTCGAAATAACAATGGTCCGAAACCTTCGTGTCCTTCATGCCTTCGTGGTGAATCGTCCGGTTCTGAACTTTGTGCCCTTTGCGTTCTTTGCGGCCATTCTTCTGCTCTAAAGCCGATACAATGCCTGGGCGTTGCCGTACAACATTTTCTTCCGTTCGTCCTGCGACACGCCGGCGAGGGAGCGTTCGACGAACTGCCACGAGTCGGGATAGGTCGAGGCGATATGCGGGTAGTCGGATTCCCACATGATGTTGTCGACGCCGACGGCGTGGCGCAGCTCGATGCCGGCCTGCTCGTACCAGAAGTTCACGTACACTTGCTCGCGAATCAGCTCGCTCGGGCGCCGCTCCAAACCATGGCGCCAGAGCTGGCGCCGTTCCCATTCGTGATCGCAGGCCGATTGCACGCAGCTCACCGAGCCGATGCCGGTTTCGGCGAACACCCACTTTGATTTAGGAAATTTGTAAGCGATACCGGAGAAAATCAAGTTGGGCACGATCTGCGCCGGCCATGACGAGGTCGGCACGGTAAAGGCCGCATGTTGTTGGTACGGCGTGTAGCCAGTCCCATTCGGGGAAGGTTAGCTTGCGCGCCAAACCGGCGGAGGCGTGAAAGTGGATCGGCATCGCCAGCTCCTGGCAGACATCCCATAACGGATACCAGTAGGGCTCGCCGATATGGGGCAGCGAAGCGACCATCAAACTAGGCAGCGCGAACATGACGATACCGCGGTGGCCTTTGCTTTCGGCGCGCCTTACCTCGGCGACGATGGTGTCCATGCCGCAAAGCAGCGGGATCATCGCCAACGAAATGAAGCGCTTGCTGGCGCGCGTAAGCTCGCCCAGGGAGTCGTTGTAGGCCTGCACACAGGCGATCTCGAACTCGGCGTCGTTGTATTGGTGAAATGAACTCGGGTCGTTGGGAAAGAGCACCTCGGCATCGATGCCGTCAGCGTCGAGAGCTTGCAGACGATCGGCGGGAAGGTAGGCCTTCGCCGGCACTTCCGCCCAGCGCTGCGGATAGAGATTGCGCTGGGGATCGCCCATCACCGCCGGGCAGTTGCACACGCCGCGGGAGTGCAAAGGTTGGCCATTGACGAACCAGCGCTCGACCTGTTGGCCTTTGTTCTCAATCTCTTTGATTTGCGGGATGCGCTCGCCGAACTGGTTTTTCGACATGCGATCGAGGAACGCCCTGGGCTCGGTGACGACATGGGAGTCGGCGCTAATCAGGCCGTGGCGAATTTCCATGGCGATGCTCCGGTAATCCTTTTGATTTCAGCGACGAGACAAAATGTTCGATGTGATTCCTTCGCCGCAAACTGGAACCTGCCGGCTGAATTTCAATCCATTTCCGCCATCGCCGCGGCGATGGCGCCGTGAAAGCTCCGTTCGATGGCGAGGGACTCTTCAGCCCCGCGCAGCATTTGCTGCGCGGTAAGATCGTCGACCACGTAACGATTGAAAACTTCGGCGAGCAGATCGGTATGATCGACGTCGGCGACCAGATGCACCTGGACGTTGATGTCTTGGTCTTTCTTCTTGATGCCCAATTCGACTTCCTGGCGTTTGACCAAGCGCTGCGTGAGCGTGCCGCCGGTGACGATGTGGTCGTTGTTGCGCCGTTCGAGGATATGCGAGCAGGCCAGCCCTTCGAGCCAGGGTTTTTCTTGCGCACAGTGAAGCCAGGCATAAAATGCCGCGCGCGCACCGGGGATCATGTCCGACTCTTTCCGGTCGCCCAGGTCGTCCTCGGTGACATGGGCCTTGCCCATGCGCGGGTCATAGATGAGCTCGTCTTTTTCATGCTCCCAGATGGCGCGCTTGACGTCGAGCGGCGCCTTGCACGCCACCGCTGCCCAACAGTCGCGCCGGTTGTTGCTGAAGAAATTCATGTGCTGGTGGCGAAAGGCGAGCCGGTCGGGATTGAGCGGCACGGCGAGCATGCGCTTGATCTCGGCTGTGTCGTACCACTGGTTGACCATGACATTTAATTGCCGTTCGACTTCGGACCATTTGCTCATCGCATTTTCCTTCAAAACAAGATTGCCACGCGCGCTGGCCTCGCGGATCTGACGCGAATATATGTCGGCGGCGAAACGGCTGTCAATCAAACCGGGCTAGCGCCGGCGGGGAGAACCGATGGGGCTGGGAACTTCGGCGGGTATTTTCAGTAGCGACTGACTTCCTGACAAACGGCCTGGGTGCACGCTAGAGGTTCATGCGATGGTCGATGTGGTTGCAGGCGAACCGGCGCATGTAAGCTTCGGCTTCGGTGGAGGTGTCAAAGGTGCGTTGGCTGGTGAATTCGAAATAATGCCCGTCGACGAAGGCGATATGCCCCTTCCAGCTCCAGGAGTAAGTATCGCGATCCCGCTTCATGACCCCGACGAATGGCTGACTGCGATGTGTATCGGCGATTTTATAGCGGGATTTTTCCTCATTGCTCTGTGTCATGCCGGTCAGTCTAGTGCTTGCCAGAGGCGATAGCAATCATCTTCTGGCGAGGCGCATGAGTTCGAGCGCGCGGCAACTTCAAAGTTCTCTTTGGGAGCGCGCAAAGCTCATCATGCGGCCGTGGGGTTGGGCGCTCGCTTCACCGCTGCAATGAAACCGCTGCTCGGTTCGGCTGTAGCCCTCCGCGTTCATTTGGCTGCTGAACTGCCCGCATCTCTTGCGGCCGGGATCGGCGAGGATGACTTGGGCGGTCGATTCGGTATGACAGGCGAGAAATGCCGCCAATAGGGCGGGATGACCACGTTCGTAGAGCAGATCGCTACCAACGATGAGATCGAAGCGGCCGAGATTAGGATTGGGGCCGGCCCATGGAGCGTTGTGAAATTTGATCGGCGGCAGGTCGTTCAGGTCGCTGTTGAAGCGGAGAAATTCCTCCGCCAGAGGATGATAATCCGTTGCCGTGATGTCGGCGCCCTGGCGTTGCAGGACTAGACTCGACAAACCGATGCCGCAACCGACCTCGAGAATTTTCAAGCCGGCGAATGTGAGATGACTCATCTCTTGCGCCAGCGCGATGCCCGCCGGCCACACCACGCCGAAGATCGGCCAGGTTGCCGAGGAAATGCCGGCCCGCTCAGCCCGGCCATCGGGGTCCCAATACTGCCGGCGGTTGCAAAGCGAACGGATCCGATAATCCTCCGCACCGATGCGGTACGTCGAGGTCTCGACCGAATATCCCGGCATGCCAATGACTCCCTTGGCGTTTCACTAGAAACGCCGCTGGCGGTTGCGGAAACGATAACGCGGAGGCTAGGGCAGAGAACGGTGCATTTCTAAATTGAGCAGCGCTTGATCGTTACGATAGGGTTCGTTTCGGCCCGTGAGTGCAAAACCGAGACTTCGATAGAATTGGATAGCGCGATCGTTGTTGCTGGTCACCATCAAGTACAAGTATAGCACGTTTTGTCCGCGAGCCCATGTCACGATGGCGTCGACCAACATACGGCCGATTCCCAGACGGCGTTGCGCCGGCGCAACCCACATCGACATGAGGTCAGCGCGCTTGGGATCGTTTCGATCGCGAACGCCCGCCGCAATACCAACAGCATTGCCGGCGTCCATCGCGAGATAAGCGACCGAGTTGGCGCCGCACCACTGCGAGGCACGTTTCAACCAATCGGCGTCGGTGAGTTTAAATTCGTCGGCGTAGGTGGAGCTGAATGCGGTGGGGGAGTCTTGCAAAGCGCGCAGGCGAATGTTTTTGAAGACCGGTGCGTTTGTTGGACCGATCTGTTCAAGTTGGATCATGACTTGTTCATCGATGTTCTCACTCGATCCTCCGCCATTCGCTTCAGGCCATTCTGCTTCGTCGATACGAACCAGTGCATGTGGCGGCGCAGGAAGAGCCGATCGGCAAGGCGTCCGACGATGCCGAGGGGCGGCTCCCATTCGAGTGTGTCGCGCATGGTGGTGACGCCGTCGTAAAACTCGAATTCGTGAAAGTGGCGCAGCCATTTAAAAGAGCCTTGAACCATTTCGTCGTCAAAGCGATGCGGGCGGTCAAGCGCGGTGATCCGCGCGACGAAGCGCTGCTTGACGCCAAGGTGGCGGCCTTCGAAGGCGACCAGATCGCCAAGTTCGAGCAACCCTTCGATACGCCCCGGCGGGACGATGCGTTCCGATGAAAACGCCGCCGATTCGCTGTGGGCGTCGACATCGCGCGCGAGGTCGAAACAGAGTTCGATGGGCGCGCGGATTTTTGTTTCGATGACGATGGAAGTCACGAATTCCACGAAGAGTTCGGCGCTATTGAAGGCACTTTAGCGCTTGGTTGCGTCGACAAACTGACCGGATGCTTGATGGCACGTTCATTAAAGTTGTCGGTTGAGACAAAAGTGATTTCTATGGATCGCGCGGTTGCGGTTGGCTGGGGCAAACCATAGCAAATTTAGACTGTTCGGACTACGGAATCCGGTTGGGGCAAGAAATGGTTCAGTTTTATTTCGCCGTCATTGCCAACCAAATGAGGTGATTGCCCAGCGGAACTATTTTGCGTTCGGCGGTGCATTGAAGAAATCCTATCTCAGCCATGGTGACACGACTGCGCTTTGATAAGCTGCGCGGCCACATCGGCGATTCTTCCTGATGGCCTTGCGCGGATCGCCGTTGTCACCTATTTTCGCCGCTGATGGACAATGCTTTATCGTTCGCCGCGATCGATGGAGGGTTTCGGATGAAAAGATTTGCTTCGGTTGTGTTGCTTTTCTCGGCGCTGGTCGCGCCGATGGCTGGGTTTGGGGCGGCGCCTCGAAGCGGCGCCGGCGAGAAGGTAATCATCGGGCTGCCGACCACGTCGATGAGTATGCTGCCGGTGTTTTTCGCCCACGACAAGGGATTTTTCCGGGAGGAGGGGATCGAGCCGCAGCTGGTATTTGTCGGCGGACGGCTGCAGGTCCCCGCTTTGGTAGCGGGCGAGGTCGATTTCAGCGCGTCGGCGGAAACTGTGTTGCGCGCCGCGGTTCAGGGTCTGCCGCTCAAAGTTGTCGTGTATATGAATTCGCGGATGGCCGTCTCCTTGATGGCTGCGCCGGATATTAAAACCATCGCCGGCTTGAAAGGACGCTCCATCGCCGTCACCTCCATCGGCGGCAGTTTGGACTATGCTGCGCGGGAAATCTTGGCGAAGCACGGGCTCAATCCGGAAAGAGACGCGCGCTTTATCGGCATCGCGCAGAGCGAGCAGATGCTCGCTTTATCGGCCGGCTCGATTCATGCTGCCATGCTGACTCCGCCCTTCGATGCGATGATGGAAAAGAAAGGCTTCAGGCGCCTGGTATTCGTCGGCGATGTTCTCGACTACCCACAGGGCGGTCTGGCGACCACCGACAAAAAAATTCAGGAAAATCCCGCGCAGGTGAAGCGAGTCGTGCGGACGATGGTGCGGTCGCTGATCCGGATCCGGCAAAATCGCGACGAGTTGGTCGGCTACATCGCGCAACGCTGGAAAATGGCGCCGGAATTTGCCGCGGCCAGCTATGACACCATGCTCAAAGCGTACAGCCCGGACGGCATGACAAGCGCGCAGTCGATACAAAGCGTGATCGACTCGATCAAAGGGCGCAATCCCGCCGTCGGTATCTCCCAGGTGGTCAACTTCGCATCTCTCGAAGAGGTGCAGCGCGAGATGAAGCTCAAATAAATTATTTCTCGAGCAATCGCTTCATCCGCTCGACGACTTCCTTCGGTTGGGCGATGACTTCGCGGGCGAGAGTTGCCAGCTCTTCGCCGCCGACCGGATCGATTTCCAGTCTTCGCTCTTTGGCTTGCGCCTGAAAGTCCGGGTCGGTGATGGTTTTCTTGAACGCGCTCTGAATTATTTTTGCCCGCTCCGGCGGCAGGCCGGGCGAGCTGACATAGGGACGGCCAAAGGCGCCGACGGCGAGGATGATCGTCGCCAGCCGTACGCCCGCTTCCGGAGTTTTATGTTCGCTCATCAGCTCCCAGATCGTCGGCACGTCGGCCAACCGTGGGTCGCGCTTTCTACCGGTTTGGATCAGCACGCGGACGAAACCTGACTTGTGCCAGCCGATCAGCGGTTCGCGGCCGAATAGGGTCTCGATTGAAATCCCCCGGCACTGCACCTCTTCTCGCTCGACGGCCAATTCGATATCAGGACCGTCCTTGTAGCCGGTGAGCGTCTGGAATTTCGCGCCGAGGGTTTCCTCCAACAGGTTGCCGGTGTAGTAGCCGGTCGACGATGTGCCGGTGGCGCCGCATTTCGGCGGCACGGCCGCTTTGCGCACGTCGGCGATGGTTTTGTACGGCGTGTTGGCACGAATATAGATGAGCTGTTCGACCTGGGTCGGACTGCCGAGCCAAGTAAACTTCGGCCAATCGAACTGCACCTGTTGTCTCCCGACCAGTTGATCGAAATAGAGCCCGCTGCGAATGCCGCCAAGCGTGAGGCCGTCGGGCTTGGCGACTTTGTAAACGTAATTGGCCGCGATCATCGCGCCGGCGCCAGGCATGTTCTGCACGATCAGGTTGGGATTGCCGGGAATATGTTTGGCGAGATAGCGCGCGATCAATCGCGTCCATGCGTCGTCGACGCTGCCGGCGCCGTAGCCGGCGACGATGCGGACGGTTTTGTCTTGGTAGAACGGCGCCTGTGCTGACGCGGTGATCGACGTAACGAAGACGAGAGCGAGAACGAACAGGATTCGTTTCATGACAACCTCCCGTGCGTGACTTGACCGGCGCCGATCATAGCGAGGTTGCGGGAACGCTTACAAGGGCGAGAAACGAGAAAAATTCACCGCAAAGAACCGGAGGTCGCAAGGCTCGATCGTTCGACTTCGCCCACGACCGGCTCCCTCGACTGCACCTTTAGTTCCGAGCTTGTCGAGGGCTTACCATGAGCGGAGGTTTTATAGCCGCGCATCCTGAGCCCAGCCGAAGGACGCGTTCTCCGCGCCGCCGCGGTAAAATCCTTTCACGACTGCGCCTTGATAAACTCCGCCGCCCGTTCGGCGATCATCATGACCGTGAGATTGGTGTTGGCGTGGACCACGGTGGGCATGATCGGACGCGTCGCCGACCCAGAGGTTTTCGAAGCCATGCACGCGCAACTGTTGATCAACCACGGCCATGGGGTCCGAGGCGGGGCCCATCTTGCAGGTGCCGACCCCGTGGTAGTAGCTCGTGTACGACGAGCGCGCGAATTTTTCCCAGTCTTCCTTGGGGTTTGGCGAGAATAGCTCGCCGAAAAACTCACTTAGCGGCGCGCTGCTGGCGAGGCGCTGGACGAACTTCATCGCCGCCAGCATCGCTGCGATGTCCTTAGGATGTTCCAAGACCTGCGGATCGATGTTCGGCAGATCGCTGGGATCGGCGCTCTGGAGCGTGAGCCGGCCGCGATTGGTTTGCTCCAAGAGATTGCACGAGAAGCCCAACATATCGCCGATGCCGGACAGAGTGATCGCCTCGCGGGGAATGATGTGGAAATTGAGATGGTCGCGCGCCGGGTCAGTCTTAAAGTATAACTTTAAGCTCGACCGGCCGCGCATGAGCGGCTTTCGATTCTCTGGGTTTGATTTAAACGTCATCGTCAGCATCGGGTGATCTTGATAGTTCTCGCCGATACCGGCCATGTCCTGGACCAGTGGAATCCCATATTGTTTTAGCTGCGCGGCTGGACCGATGCCCGAAAGCATCAGGATCTGCGGCGAGTGATAGACACCGGCGCTCAGCACAACTTTGTCCGCGGTGACGGTGTGATCCTGCCCATCTTTGCGATAGCGCACGCCGGTGACCCGCTTACCTTTCAAGAGAAGCGAGCTGACCGAAGCTTCATCGATGATCGTCAGATTGCTTCGTTGGCGCGCGGGATTGAGGTACATCACCGTTGCCGACTGGCGCTTGCCGTCCTTGCTATTGCGCGCCACGGGCGCCACGCCGTGGGGATTGGCAATGTTTTGGTCCAAAAATCGCGGCATGCCGAGCTTAGACAAAGTTTCGAGCAACGCCTGCTCTTGCTCGCCCATCTCGACGTCGAACAGATGCTTGCGCTTGACGTAGATCGGTCCCGAGTTGCCGTGGATCGGGTCGTCGGGAAAATCCTGGTCGGCCTCCATCCGTTTTAACACCGGCAAGACTTTCTCCCATGACCAATCGGGATTGCCCTGGCTCGCCCAAGTGTCGAGATCGGCCTTGATCGGCCGCGGAATCGCCATCATGTTGACCGACGACCCACCGCCGGTGATGCGCCCCGCCAGCGAATAGAACTCACTGCCGTCGTAGTTACGTTTGGTCGGATACATCTGAATGTACGGGCTTTCGAGCAAGACGTGAGTCGTCTTCTCGGCATCGGCCACCGTATCGGGAATCGGCTGCGGGTCCGGTCCGGCTTCGAGCAGCAGCACTTTGCGCTTCGAGTCCTCGGAAAGCCGGGCTGCTAATACGCAGCCGGCGGAACCGCCGCCGACAACGATGACGTCGTAATGGTCAGACATGGAAAACTCCTAGAATAATATTGTTCAAGCCGTTCAAATCGTTTAATCGCTGTGCTCCGTTCAAAACGATCTGAATTTAAGGCCTCAGTACCCTTCGATCATGCGCAATCAGTTGGAGCTAGGCTCATGCCAATTCATAGCGCAGATTCGTGTTCCTTCAACCCAATATTCTTAGTTCTCCAACTCCGTGACACTATGACTCTGTCGCGAATGACCAAACCAGTCTAATCCTCGGTTTTGAAATCCAACATCCCCTGAAACTCCAGCCCTTCGATCTCCTGCAATGTCCTACCGGCGATGCCTTGGAGGTCGCCGTACATGCCGACGGTCGCTTGCATGACCCGGTCGATCTGTTCTTCGCGCTTGGCCCATTGGCGGGTGATGGCTTTTTTCTCGCGGTCCAAATCTTCTTTCATACTTGAGAAATGCTTCAACTATCGCTTGAACTCGCTGGCGGAAGCGCGGGCCGGTGAGATAGCCGTAGACCATTTCCATCTTGGTCTGCTGGCCTTCGCTCGCCTGGCGGGCGGCGGCGACTTCGATCAGGCTCTGGCGCAACGAGAGCGCCACTGGCAAGGCGACTTTGGGGTCGGCGACCCAGACGCCGTCGATGAAACCGAAGGTGTCGACTTCCTTCGGTAGCGCCTGGCTGATGATGATGGCGATCTCGGCTTTCGCGGTGCGCTGATCTTCGCGCAGTTTGGGCAGCCAGCCGTCGCTCCAATTTTTCGTCCGCTTCGTCTCCCAAAGGATCGTGCCGCAGATCTGGTTGAGCGGCCCGACCACGCGCTGCAAGACATCGCCGCCGAACTCGCCCTTGGGCACCGGTTGGATCGTGTCGCGGGGAAACTTCGCAGTCAGCAGCGCCTCGAGTTCTAGTTCCTGAACTTCTCCTTGAAGTTGCTGCGAGCCCTGTTCGGCGCGCCGCTTCAGCTCTTCGATCTGTCTCTGCATGGCGGTGATGGTTTGGTCTTTCTCCATCACTTTGAATTTCAGCTCATCTTCGGCTTCCTTCTTGGCTTTGTCGCGCTCGCTGCCGAGATCGGCCTGGACGCGCTTGGCGATCGTTAAGTCCAACTCGCGCATGGCGTCGTCCAGCTCACGCTGCTTGCCGATCAGTTCCGCCTGGGCCTGCTGGGCTTCGGCGAGCTTGGCATCCCGTTGTTTCAATACTTCTTGCAAAGTGCCGATCTCTTTGACTTTTTGATTGAGATCGTTACCTAGAACCATCTTAGCTTTTTGCTGCTCCTCGGCGGCGATGCGGCCGCGCTCTTGCTGGAGCTTTGCGGCGATCTGCTGGTCGAGATTAGCTTTGGCTTTTTCGATAGATTCGGCGCGCTCGTTCAACGACTGCTCGCGCTTGGCCATGTCGATATCTTTTTGCGCCAGCCGTTGCTCGAACTGCCGCTTCACATCGGCGAGCAGCGGCGCGGCGAGGGACTCCGTGAGTTTGATTTCAGTCTTGCACTGCGGACATATGATTGTCGGTTCGGCCATCTTAGATATCCTAAGAAACCTTTCGGAGAGAAATGTTAAGTCGTGATTCCGTGATCGTCCGTACGTTTGCGATGCGAGTGTGCGATGGCTAGACGATGATAGTTTGCCTGTCAATTCCGTAAACGATGCCGTAGGGAAAGCGGGCGAGCAGGCAGCGCCGAATTGCTGGCCCAATCTCCGTGCCCGATAGCGGGAAAGTTACAATTCTGCGGATGCAGCGGTCGAATTCGTCAAGAAACCCCTGGCCGAGCCCGTCGCTTTGCTTGTTATACCAATCAACGGCTTCGTCGAGTTCTTCTTGAGCTGGAGCGAGAAAGCGGACGTTCACGGCTTGCGATATTTTGCCATGACGGTTTCATAGTCGACCGTCGTTACGCGACCTGCCTTGTAGGCAGCCAGCGTTTTCGTGCTTCTTCACCCCAGATGCGGTCAATTTCAGGATTTGGTTTATCCAAGTCCGTCAGTATTGCATCCACCAGTTCGAGTTTTTCGTTTCTGCTAATGCGTGGATTTCTGCCGTTAGCCTTTCGATGGTTTTAGACATGGGCTTCTCCTCGTCCTGGACATTACTTTACAATAGACGGCACTTTTACCCAAGCGTCCATTAGGCTTCTTTCTGTGCAAAGTTCATCAATTCTTTGTGCCGCCCATCACCTGGTTGATCAGTTCTTCCACCGGTTTCATGTTCATCCAGTTGGGGTTCCACATCTCCAGATACTTGACGCCGTCTTTGCGGCGCATGATTGGGTTCACGTCGGCTTTCGGGATGTCTATGCGCAGGGAGTCGGTGCTGCCGGCGTTTTCGCCGTCGCGCTGCAGGGCGATCTGGCCGTCGCGGGAGAGCAGCCAGTTGACGAGAATCTTTGCGGCGTTGGGATGGGCCGGCTTGTCCATGAGTAAATAGGCGCCGCCGATGGCGTCCAGTCCGGGTGCTTCCTTCCAATTGCCGGTGTCGAGCACCTGTACCGACAGTCCCTGGCTTTTGGCGTTGAGCGTGTCGTCGGACTGGCTGAAGAGATAGAGCGCGAAGCGTTTTTGCGCCAGCCAATCGGTGGCCTGACGGTAATCGCGCGAGTAGGTGATATCCATTTCGCTCAGCAGGCGGCGCAGATACTGCGGCCCGAGCTCGGGATGGTGATAGAGGAAGCGCGCGCCGTTGCGCCCTTCGCCGGTCTTGGGGTCGGTGGCGACGATCTTGCCTTTCCACTTGGGATTCAAGACATCCGCGAAGGATTTGAATTCGCTCGGGCTCGCCAACGCGGCATGGTAGCTGGCGAAGCGTTCGTAGATGCTGGCGGCGGGGATGATTAGATACTTGCCATCCGGGTCGGAATAGTGATGTTTGTTCTGCCACCATTTTGACGGGTCTTTTACTTCCGGCAGGATGAACGCCGAGTCGATGGGCTGGAGCACCTTGGCGCGGTAGAACGAGTGTGCCGAAGTGAGGCCGAAACGGACCACGTCGGCGAGATATTTGCCGGCGCGCCGCTCGGCCATGATCCGCGACACCAGCTGCGTGCAAGAAAGCGAGACGCTGACGAGCTTGATCTTGGGAAACTGTTTTTGAAACTCTTTCAAGAAATCGTGGCTGCCGCAGCCGGAGTAGACCACTTGGCCTTCCTGCTCGGCGGCCTTGAGCGTGCGCTCCCATTCGGTTTGCCAACTGTCTTGGGCGTGGACGGATCGGACCGATCCGACGGATAGGAAGAGTGCGAGGAATAGCCACTTTTAATCATCTTGAAGTTTTCGAACTTTGGATGTTCGCGTAGATTACTTTTGCACCACGAAGGACACGAAGGCACGAAGTTCGGAAAATATTATCCGACCTTCGTGTTCTTCGTGACTTTCGTGGTGAGATCGATCTTCCCATCCAACGAGGTATGAGCTTGAGCCGGAAAAACTCCATGGCGTTGCCGCAGGTCATTTTATGTTTGTCCTCCTCCGGCACACCGGCGAAGTTTTTGTCGATGATCTTGAGCGAGTCGGGCCAGTCGGACTCTTGATGGGGGAAGTCGGAGCCCCACATCAAGCGGTCGACGTTGATCTTGTCGCGCAGCTCGACGCCGACGCGGTCGTACTGAAAGCCCCAGTAGCAGTATTCGCGGATATATTCGCTGGGCGGCCGCTTGAGCGGTTTGAAGCCCAGCAGCCGCTCGGCCCAGCGGTGATGGCGGTCGTAGCGCACGTCGGCGCCTTGCAGGAAAAATGGAATCCAGCCGATCTGATTCTCGGCGAAGAACACGCGAAGCGTTCGGCAAGCGGTCGAAGAGGCCGGACAACACCCACTGCACGGCGGCGATCGAGCCGTTGCCGCGCATCGGGCCGAAGCGGCCGACCTGGTCGACCAGATCGTGGGTCAATTTTTTCATGATTTCCGCGGATTCTATTGGGTACTTGAACAGCGGCTCTTTGCGTTCGCCGGTGCGATCCAAGTCGACGTGGACGCTCACCGGCATGTTCAGTTCCAGTGTGCGCGCCCAGAAACGGTCGTCAGCTTCACAGGGGTAGGCGTTGCCGCTGGGAAATCCTTGGAGCAAGACGGTCTTGAAGCCTGCCTTGCTGCAATATTCCAATTCGTCGATGACGTCGTTCAGTTGGCAGCCCAATGGCAGGATGCCGACGCCGAGCAGACGTTGAGAATTCACAGCGCAGTATTCTTCGGCGAGCCAGCCGTTGTAGGCGCGCACCAGCGCTTTGTAAGCGTCGTTGTCTTCGACGCGGCGCCAAAACTTAGGACCGCCCTGCTGCGACGGGAACAATACCTCGGCATCGATGCCGTCGCGCTCCTGCTCGCCGATGCGCTGTTCAGGGCTGCCGGTGCCAGGAGTGCCTTCGTAGCGGCCATCAAATGGGACGTAGGCGTCGCGACCTTTGCCACCGTACAGATCGGCGGCCGCGGCGGCGCGTTTGATCTTGTCACCGATCATCCACATATCGCTGCCGTCGGCTTGGCGCACCAAGCGCGGCGCCTGGTCGCGATACTTGGCCGGCACGCGGCCGAGCCAGTGTTTCGAGTCGATTTCTAAGTGAGAGTCGCCGGAGATGTAACGGTATTGCATGGTGGCCTCGATTACCTCGAAGGCGATACTAGCCAAATCCTGTCATGCTGCCAAGTGGGCCGTGGCGTGAAAGATGGCTGGACAATTCGAAGTTATCTGGGGTAGAGCTATTGTCGCGCGTTTACGCTGAGGCTGAAATAGTTTTTCGACTTGGGAGCCAGATTATGAGAGCGAGTTTCGCGGCGGCTTTCCTATGCCCTGTTGATTGTCACGTCGGTAGATCGCGCGGACCTGTGGGCGCAGGCGCCGTTGCAACGCGTCGCCATCGCGTACTCCAGTACCGGCGTCAATTACGTCGATCTTTTCCTTGGCAAAGAGAAGGGCTATTTTCGCGAAGAAGGTTTGGAGCCGCAGCTGATTCAGATGAGCTCCAATCTCGCGATCACGGCCAGTATCGCCGGCGAACTCGACGGTCAAGCGGCTATCGGTAGCGCCATTCGGGCGATCCAGCGGGGCGCGCCTCTGCGGGTCGTAGTCGTGACCTTGCGCCGCCCACTGTTTTGGCTCGTGGTCCGGCCCGAGTACCGCGCAGTTAAAGAGTTAAAGGGCAAGGTGCTCGGCATCTCGACCATCGGCGGCAGCCAGCATCTGCGGGCAAAAGGCATGTTGGCGGCGGGCGGTTTGGACGCGGAGAAGGATATCACTTCGATTCAAATCAACGATCAGACCATGCAGTTGCAGGCCTTGATCAACAACTCGGTGCAGATCACCGCGCTCAGTCCGCCTTGGGTTGCTGTCGCCCGCGACAAGTTCAAGATGAATATTCTCGATAGCGCGCTCGACCGTTTCGCCGGCATCGACAGTGGCCTGGTCGTTTCGCTTAAGCTCTTGCAAGAGAAGCCCGATCTGGTGAAGAAGATTTTGCGCGCGCGGGCCAAGGGAAACCGTTACTATCTGGAGAACGAGCGCGAAGGAAGCGAATACCTGGCGCGGCTTTACAAAGTCGATTTCAAGACGGCCTTGGAATCCTACCGCGCTTCCAAGCCGGCATTTACCAACACCGGCATCCCCACCGACGATGAGGTCAAGGAGCATCTTCTCAGCGACGCCCAGATCCTCAAGCTGCCTGAGCCGGTGGCACCGTCAAAAATCGTTGATTTTACGATTCAGCGTGAAGTGCTGCGCGAACTGGGGATCAAAGGCTGATCCGAAGATCGTGATCTGCTCTACGTCGGTTCGCGTTTGAAGCTTGAAATTCGGCATCGGAATTCACCGCGCTACCAGAGCTGTTTCGTGGCGATCGGGTATCCTCCGCCAGTGCCTTAAACTTTGCCCAAACCACGGTGCGTCGTGAGAATACGGTTGGCGCTGCGTTTCATGGGCCTCCGGTCTAAATGCAGTGCTCGAGAGTTTCGGGTCTCGAGTCTCGGGTTTCGGGTTCAACTCGAAACTCAAAACCCCGACTCGAATCCGCACACGCGTGTTCAACGATACAGGCCATCGATATACCCTGAACGATCCAGCTCTTCGAGCAAGCTCGTGTCGATGAAGTCTTTCGCATTGGCGTTCTTTGCCGCAGGAATTCTCTCGATGGCATCCTTGATGATGGTGTTGAATCCCTCCAAAGATGGGTAGGGCTTTGGCTTTACGACTTCGCGGAGGGTCTGATAGGCGTCTTCCAATTGTTTTTCATCCTTGGTTTGCCGGTACTTGGAAAAAGCGCGTTTCGACACTTCCGGATTGGTTTTTACCAGATGGATCGCCTCGACGTATGACTTCATGAAGCGCCGGGCAAGATCGCGGCGCTTGGCCAGCAAACGCTGGGTGGTGACCAGACCGGTGCCCTGGTAATAAACGTTCAGTTCGCGCAGGTTGAGCAAGAGCTTCATATTACCGCGCAGCGCTTCCAGATGGTCCGGCGGCGGCAAGAGCGTCGCGTCGATGGCGCCGCCCAGCAAGGCGATGAGACGCGCCGGATTGTCACCGATCTGTAAAAACGCCACGTCCCGTTCGCTCAACCCGTAGCGCGGTAAAATATTCAGCACGCGCAAATGCGAGGCGGAGCCAAAGCGAAAAATGCCGATGCGTTTGCCCTTGAGCTCTTCCATCGATTTGATCGTTGGGCGAGCGACCAGCCGATCGTCCAACTGATCCTGGATGCCGGCGATCATGACGGGATCGGCGCCTTGTAGCTTGGCTGATGACATCAGTGCGCCGGTCATTTGACCGAATTCGACTTCCCCCGCGACCAGTGTTTCGATGGCAGCGCGGGTGAAGATGATTTCAACGCTGAGACCGTTGCGCAGAAATAGTCCGCCCATCTGCGCCACCCAGAGCACGCCTTGTGTCGGGCTCGGCGAGGAATACGCGGCGCGCACTTTGTCCGGAACCGCGCTTGCACCATGCGCGGTCGGCGCGCCAATGAAGCCACTCGCAATGGAAAAGCACAACGTGGTCCAAACCAGTGATCGAAAGCTTTTCATCTAGTCGGAAAATAGGCAAATAAACAGTTCCCGTCAACCGAATTTCCAGAGCAAACTCCAGTTGACAGGATGATTTGACATGCATAGTCTCCAGCCAATTGTCGCGGTTAGTAAGAGTTTGGGCCCAATGCTCGTGCCGGCGACCGCAGAAATTGACTGCCAATTCAGTAATCGCTTCAGAGGTGACGTCTGAACAGCCAAGCCGATAGCCTGCTCGCCAAATTGACTTTGCAGCTGTTGCTCAGCCTGGCCAAGCGCACCCAGGGAGCAACTCTCGCAGATCTCGCCGCGGACGCCGGTTGCGCCGTGGCGGAAGTCGAAGCCGCGCTCAGCGTTCTAGCCGGTGTCAATCTTTGCGAAGACGATCCGGTCTTCGCCCATCGCTACCGATTGGCTGAGCGGGCAGCGGAGCTGGGCATGAGCGGTTTCAACATCGCGTTGCGCTGCCGCGCCTGGCCCTACCTGCAACGACTGCATGATCTGACCCAACAAAAGATCGGCTTGGCTGTGATCGAAGGCGACTGTCATCGATTTATCGATGAATGTCCGCATCGGCCGCAGAGCGTGCTCGCGGCGCTGCCGCCGCTGCGCTACGCCGAGCCGGCCCGATTGCGCGCCGGCTCTACGGCTAAAGCGATTCTGGCATCTTTCCCGCAACCGTTGGCCGAGCAGATCTTGGCGCGTAATGCCGATGTCGTCGATCCGTCCAATGAAGCTTATGTCGATGTTGAAGCGTGGCGGAGCGCGGCGCCGAGCCGAGATGAACTAGCGCGCATTCGCCAGGCAGGTTATGCCTCGAGTCGCGGCGAACGGGGCCGAGACACCGGGACGGTTTCATTGTCTGCGCCGGTCCTCGATCGCGCCGGCAGTGTGTGCGGCGTTTTATGGGTCGGCGGAACCGCGCCGGAGCGAGAGGCGCCGGTGGCGGCCGCACTGGTGCAGGCAGCGAACGAACTATCAGCGGAGCTGGCCCAGGTTTCCTCGGTTTCGCGCTAACCGCTTTGCCGAAACGACACTTGCGCTAAGTTAAGACGGAGCAGGCTAGAGTTTGCAGGTATTCAAATCAACACCGCTCAAATGACGAAGGGGAAATTTCACTATGCGTTTTTACTTCGACACTGTTTTGGATCGGCTGAGGAATTGGTTTTCACAGCCCGGATTGATCCTTAGGTCGGCAATTTGTTGCCTATTGGTTTTCGCGGTCGATGCCGGCGCCCAGACTGCGCCGCAGAAAATCACCGTCAGCATGTCGAGCACCGGCATGCCGTCGATCCAACTTTTCATCGCGCGGGAGAAAGGCTTCTTTCGCGAGGAAGGCTTCGATCCGCAATTGATCCGCATGAGCGCCAACGCGGCGATCGCCGCCGGCGTCGCCGGCGAACTCGACGCTCTCGGTTCAGTGGGCAGCGCGGTGCGCGGTATTATGCGCGGCGTGCCCTTGCGCGTCGTCGCCGTCGATCTGCGCCGGCCAATTTTCTGGTTAGTGTCGCGTCCGGAGTTCCGCAATGCCAAAGAATTGAAAGGCAAGGCGCTTGGCATTGCGACCATCAACGGCAGCCAACATTCCGCAGCACGAAAAATGCTCGCGATCCATGGCGTCGACTCGGACAAAGAGCTGACTTTTTCTCAAGTAGGCGATGAAGCGACCCAGCTGCAAGCCATGATAAGCAATTCGATCCAGGTCGCCGGATTGACACCGCCCTATGTGTTTCTCGCCCGCGACAAGTTCAAGATGAATGTGCTAGAAAGTTCCATCGACAAATTCGCCAGCATCCAGCAAGGCATTGGAGTGCAAACCAAGTATGTCCAGGAGTCGCCCGATTGGCTGCGCCGGCTGTTGCGCGTCAAGGCCAAGTCGGCGCGTTTCTTCCACGACAACGAAAAGGAAACCGCGGAAATCCTCGCGCGGGTATGGAAAGTCGATCTGGCGACGGCCACCGAGTGGTACCGCCGCTGTAAGCCGGCGTTTACGCCGACGGGGATTCCCACCGATGAAGAGATCAAGGAGTTTCTCGCCGAGGAGGCGTTGGCGCTAAAGTTGACCGAGCCCGTGCCGGCGGCGCGAATATTCGACTTTACCTTGCAGCGGGCGGTGAATAAGGAACTAGGCATCAAAAGTTAAAGGTTCAAATCGTTCAAGTGGTTCAAGCTGTTCAAATCGTTAAAGAGATTGAACCGGACAAAAATATGGCAAGCTCTTTTCGCGCTGATAATATTGGTAGTTTGCTGCGGCCGGCGGAACTCATCGACGCCCGCACCGCCCATCGGCAAAAGCGGCTATCGACGGAGCAACTGGGGGAGATCGAGGATCGCGCAATTGTGCAAGCGCTGGAGCTACAGAAGTCAGCCGGTGTTGACGTTGTCACCGACGGCGAGTATCGGCGCGGCAATTTCATGGCCGATTTTACCAGCGCGCTGGATGGCTTGGTGCCCAGCGAATCGATCATGGCACCGATCTGGCGCGGGCCCAACGGCGAGTTGGCTAGCGGTTTCCGCCGTCCCGACGGCGAGTCGGTGGTGGGCGCCAAGCTGCGCCGGAAATCCCAGGGCATCTTCGCCGCCGAAGCGGCGTTCTTAAAAAAGCAGGCGTCCGGGCCATTCAAAGTTTGCGTGCCGAGTGTGGTCCAGTTCGCCGACAGCAAGTACAAGGCCGGCGTCACCGACAAAGTGTATCCAACTCGGCGCGACATGGTCCAGGAATTCGCCGCACTATTGCGCGAAGAAGTGCAGGGACTCTTCGACGCCGGAACGTCGTATGTCCAGCTCGACGGGCCATCCTATTTAACCCATCTGATGGACGAGGGACGGCGCCAGCAGTTGCGCGGCATGGGCGCGGACCCGGACGAAATCTTGGACGACGTGATCGCCGGCGACAACGCGCTTATCGGCGGTTTGACGCGAAAACCAGGCGCGGTCATCGGCATTCACTTTTGCCGCGGCAACAATCGCAGTGCCTGGAGCGCTGAAGGCAGCTACGAAGTCATCGCCGAAAAAACTTTCAGCGGGCTCCATGCCGACCGCTTTCTGATGGAATACGACAGCGAGCGCGCCGGCGGTTTCGAACCGCTGCGCTTCGTCGCCAAAGGAAAAACCGTCGTGCTGGGTCTGATCACCACCAAGGAAGCGCGGCTGGAGCCGGAAGAGATCTTGTGCCGCCGCATCGACGAGGCGAGTCAGTACGTGCCGTTGGAAAACCTGGCTCTCAGCACCCAGTGCGGCTTCGCGTCGACGCTGCTGGGAAATTTGATCACCTGGGACGATATGCGACGCAAGTTGGAATTGGTCGCGAGGGTCGCGCGGCGGGTGTGGGGGTGAAGCAGAGGCGTTCAAAACGTTCAAGTCGTTCCAAACGTTCAAGCCCGGGGAGTCGGGGCATAGGTCGTTCAATGATCATCAAATCATTCGTTGCGGTGCTTGTGCTGCTGGCTGCGATTGACGCCGCTGCCCAGTCGAGCCGGAAGAAGATTCGTTTATCCCTGTCGTCGACGACGGTGACGCTGCTGCCGACCTTCGCCGCCCACGACAAGGGCTTCTTTCGCGACGAAGGCTTAGATGTCGAGCTGATTCACATGCCGGCGACGCTGGCGAGTACGGCGCTGATGACCGGCGACCTCGATTATAACGGCGCGGCGACCGGAGTGATCAGCGCCGCGGTGCAAGGGCGGCCGATGAAAGTTTTGCTGTTTACGGTGTCGCGGCCGCTGATGTTTCTGGTGAGCCGCAAAGAGATCAAGGAGCCGCGCGATCTCAAGGGGAAGAAAGTCGCCGGCAGCACGCCCGGCGCTTCGGCGACGCTGCTCGCCGTGCAGGCGCTGCGCCATGTCGGTCTCGAACCGGGGCGGGATGTAACGATCCTGCCCATGGGCGGCACGGCGGCGGGCCGTTTAGCCGTGCTCGAATCGGGCGCGGTGGATGCTTCGTTGCTGTCGGTGCCGGAAAACATATTCGCGCGTGAGAAGGGATTTAATGAACTGTTATTTCTCGGCGATGTCGTCGAGTTCGCCCAAGCCGGCTTCGGCGCTACTGAGAAAAGAATCAAGGAAAATCCCGACGAGGTCTACCGCATGGTCCGGGCCGAGTTGCGCGCACTACAGTATTTGCTAGACAAGAGCCGGCATGGGGAGATAGTCGATCTGGTGCAGAAGCGCTGGAAGCTTGGCGACCGTAAGATGGCAGAGGAGATTTTCAAGGATGTCAGCCGGGTGCTGGCCAAAGACGGGACGATCTCGAACGATTCGGTGCAGTTGCTGGTCGACCTGGCGCGCGAGAGCGCCAAGGTAACCCGCCCGATCAAGGTCGCCGAGGTGGTCGATTATAGTTTCTTGGACAAGGCGCGCCGGGAGCTTGGCTTTGCCAAATAGTCGCGCGCAGGTTGTGGCATCGAGTTTCTGGATGGCTAAAATTGGTAGTCTGTAAATCGATAACACGGTGAGGGCGGTAGGTGAATCGGTCGTGAACGCGGGACGATGACAAGCTTTCGGGCAATCGAGGTAAAATGATGAAAGAAACGATAACGCTGAATCGGCGCGGGTTTCTCAATGCCGTGGCAGTGCTCGGATCGATCGGCTTAATTGGCTGCGGCACGCGAACCATGACGCAGGCCGCCGTCGGTGCACGAGACCGCGCCGCGGCGACGCTTCCCAACCGCGGCGAGTTCGTGGTGCGCGGCGCACAAATCCTGACAATGGACCCGGCGCTGGGAGATTTAACCGGCGGCGACGTTCATGTGCGCGCGGGCGAGATCGTTGCGGTGGGCAAAGATATTCGAACCGCAAGCGGTGAAATCATTGACGGGCGGGGCATGATCGCGCTACCGGGTTTGATTGATACCCACTCTCATCTGTGGAACACCCCGCTGCGCAATCTGGTCGATGAGGGGCCGAAGATGGGCTACTTCGCGCTGACCCTGGCGCTGGGCAAAGAGTATACGCCGGAGGATATGTACCGCGGTGTGCGCCTGGCAGCGGCCGAGATGCTTTATTCCGGCATCACCACCGTGCACGACTGGTCCCACAACGTTCGTGGTCCCGCTTACGCAGACGCCGACATTCGCGCCTTGCGCGATACCGGGATACGCGCTCGGTTCTCCTATGGAACGCCTCAAGGTGGACTCCCGGCCGATCAGACAATGGATCTCGTCGATCTGGCGCGCGTGCAACGAGAATGGTTCAGTGCGCCGAGCGACCGCCTGCTGACCCTAGGCATGGCTGCCCGCAGCCTCAGCGATTCGCCGCGCGGAGCGGTGACGACGCCGACGCTTCGCCGCGATTGGGACGGCGCACGCAAACTCGGGCTGCCGATTACCATTCATACCGGTGGAGCGGGGCGCGTCGCGTTGCT
>CAVXEP010000021.1:0-64866 GCA_963760795.1 uncultured delta proteobacterium | reverse complement strand
TCGTAGCAACGTCAATATGTCAGGTTAACAGCAACGTGAAAATGTCAGGGTGACGAGTTCAAGTTGAGTTGATAGAACGGAAAGAGGTCCATAGCGGAACCCTTCCTGCTTGCCGTGCGTTCGATATAAGCCAATTGTGTGCGTTGTTTTGGAGTCGAAGGCAGCGATTTTCTCGTTTTTGTAGAAAAACTCCACCGCGCCATCCAAAAGCACATGGACATCGATTCTCTTGTTGGCATAAGAGCGAAAGGGCGATGTCTTGGGGATCTGAAAGACCGTCCCTTCGAAGGTGACGGTGTTGTCCTTGGCCACCGTGCGCTGTTGTTTGAAGCACAGAGCCTGTTCGATCTGTTAAGCCTGACTTTTCTCCAGGCGGGCTCGGCGTTAGCCGGCGGCTTGGAGAACTTACGGTTATGCTCGGGGAGGTAACGCTCCAGCACGGCTTGCGCTTGAGCCAGGGTCTTGGCCTTGGCCCGCCTCAGCTCACTGACCAGCCGGTCCTGAAAGGTCCCCCACAGTCTTTCGATTCTGCCCTTGGCCTGAGGGGAGCCGGCTAGGATCAAGGTCACCCCGAGCTCTTCCAAGCCTCTGCCCACCTCGGTGGTGGGCCTTTGGTTCTTTAACTGCTCCTCGAGCGTCGGTTCTCTGTCGGTCCAAAAGATCGAGTGACGGTCGGAGTAGACCGACTGAGACAGCTCCGTGTTGCTTGAAGATCTCAGAGAACAGACGGAAGTAACCCCAAGAACTCTCGGCCTGGGCAAAGAAAGCTCCCAGACCTTACCGTGGCATCGTCGATGGCCCCGATCAGGCAAAGAGACGGCCCTCGGCCTTCTAGCCAGTCGTGGGGGGAACCATCGACCTGGAGCATCATCCCCTCGGCCGCCCTTCTCTCTCGGCGGCTTCGATGCTTGAGCCCTCGTCTCTTTCTTGGGGGATGCGATCCCCTGAGAGCGAAGAATCCGCCGCACTTTCTCTCGACTGAGCTCGATCTTTTCTTGCTCCTTTAGCTTCTCGGTCAGATGGTGATCGTTAAAGCCCCGGTACTTCCCCTCGGGCTAACTCCACTACCCGCTTGACCGTCTTCTCCTTGATCTTGCGCTTACACGGCCGTCCCCGATTGCCGTGAACCACTCCCTTGGCTCCTGCTTTCCGACCCGTGCTTTGATCCGGTAACACTGCCGCTCGCTGACTCCCATCACCAGTGCGGCTTGCCCACCGTCAGCTCGCCTCGAAACACTCTTTGTATTACCTCTAGCCGCTTCTCGTCTTTCATCGTCAGGGTTGTCATCCCCACACCCTGACATAATTACGTTGCCATTAACCCCTGACAGAATCACTTTGCTACAACACGCCGAGAACGAACATTGACAAGCCATTCAAGGCGGGACTAAATGCCACTAAAGATAGCCATTTCGACGGAGGTTTGAATTATGAATCTACGGCGTATGTGGCCGGCGCTTTTGCTGGCGAGTCTATTCACCCTTCCATCCACGCTCATCGCACAGTCCCGCGGGCTCAAGAAAGTTCAAGTCGGCGTGCCCGCTATCAGCATGGGCAACATCGTCATTTATTTCACCAAAGAAGCGAAAATTTTCGAGAAGTATGGCCTCGATGTCGAGCCGGTGGCGGTGGCCGGTTCGGGCATCGCTTCGAAGGCGTTGATCTCCGGCAGCGTGCAAATCTCGCCGATCGCCACGCCGACGGTGATGAGCTCGGTGCTCGCCGGTTCCGACATGGTAATCTTGGCACACACCATGCCAGGCGTCATTCAGTACTTGATGGCACGCTCGGACATCAAGCGCACCGAAGACATCAAGGGCAAGACCATCGGCGTGACCACCTTCGGTTCGCTCACGGATTTTCTCGTCAAGTATCTGGCCAAACAAAAGGGGCTCAATCCGGACAAAGACTTCGCCATGCTGCAGATCGGTTCCGACAGCGACCGGTTCATCGCCATGCAGCAGGGGCGAATTCCGATGGCGACCTTGTCGCATCCTAATTATTTCTTTGCCCAGCGCGCCGGCTTTCACGTCCTGTGGGATTTTTTCAAGGAGGTCGATTATCCGTGGAGCGAGATCGCCACCACGCGCACGCAGATCAAGCAAGACCGTGACTTGGTGATGCGTTACATGCGCGCTCACGTCGAGGGCATCGCCCGCTTCAAGCAAGAACCGGAGTTGGGCAAACGCGTGATCAAAAAAATGCTGCGCTTGAACGACGATGCGATGGCCCAAGAATCCTGGGAGCTATTTGCCAAGCACCGCATAGCCGCGCCCTATCCAAACATTAAAGGCATGAAGACCAGCTACGAGTATGTCGCGGCGACCCGGCCGGATATTTATAAGCACAAGCCCGAAGAGTTTATCGACGCCAGTTTCGTCGAAGAACTGGACAAGAGCGGCTTTATTAAAAAACTCTACGAAAAGTAATTTTACTTTATGAAAGTCCGCATCGGGATACAGCTCGGCCAGTGGCCGAGCCGCGACATCCGGCCCGAGGCGGTGCTCGATCTGGTCGACTACTTCGAAGCGCTTGACGTCGACTCCATCTGGGTGAGCGACCGGCTGGTCTCGTCGGCGTTAACCCTCGAACCGATCACGTTTCTCTCCTATGTCGCCGGCCGGCTGCGCAAGATGAAGTTCGGCACCAGCACACTGGTGCTGCCGACGCGCAATCCCATCGTCCTCGCTAAAGAACTCGCGACGCTGGATTTTCTCTCCCAAGGAAGATTGTTTCCAGCCATCGGTCTCGGCGGCGAAGAATCCAAAGACTTGCAAGCCGTCGGCGTCGATCATAAGACGCGGGCAGGACGAACCGACGAAATGATCCTACTTATGCGGCGCTTGTGGACTGAAGAGAACGTCACATTCACCGGTAAATACTTTTCACTCCAAGACGTCACGATCATGCCGCGGCCTTGGCAGAAAAAGGGGCCGCCGATCTGGATCGGCGGGCGCAGCGAAGCGGCGCTTAGAAGAACGGGAAGATTGGGCGACGGCTGGCTAGTCTCGTCAGTTTCCGCTGGCGAAGTGGAACGAGGGATTGAATCGATTCGCCGCTACGCTGCCGATGCAGGCCGACAAGTCGAAGAGGATCACTATGGCGTGCTGATTCCTTTTTACTTCGCTGACGATAGCGCGAAAGCCACCGAGGTCGGCGGCCGTTCCATGCGCCCACGCGCTGATTTGCCGACAAGTGAATTCACCGCCTTTGGCACACCCGATCAAGTCCGCGCCAGAGTTCAAGCCTATATTGCCGCCGGCGCGACCAAATTCGTGATGCGTCCCTGTGGACCGTTCGACAGTTGGCGCGAACAGGTGAAAATCCTAGCGCGGGAAGTGATCGTGCCGTTGCAGACGGAAGTCTGAGTCACACCGCTTCAGCAATACCTGCGGCCGTCATCAGCACCGCCGCGCCTGTAATCTTTCCGCTACGCAGTCGATGTAACGCTTCGTTGGCTGCTTCCAGCGGAAAAGTCTCTACTTCTGTGCGCACCGGCACTTGTGGCGCTAGCGCCATGAACTCTGCACCGTCGCGGCGGGTTAAGTTGGCGACGGATGTTACCGTGCGTTCTTCCCAGAGGTTGGAGTATGGAAATGACGGAATGTCGCTCATGTGGATGCCGCCGCAGACGACGATGCCGCCTTTGTTGACTGCTTGCAGAGCTTGAGGAACTAATTCACCTGCCGGGGCGAAGATGACTGCGGCATCGAGTTTCTCTGGCGGTGTTTGGTTCGAACCGCCGGCCCAAACCGCGCCTAAACTCATGGCAAATTGCTGGCCTGCTTCATCGCCGGGCCGGGTGAAGGCGTAGATCTCGCGTTGCTGATAGCGCGCCACTTGGGCGATGATATGTGCGGCGGCGCCGAAGCCATAGATGCCCAAGCGTTTGCCGTTGCCGGCTTTGACCAGACTGCGATAGCCGATCAGTCCGGCGCACAGCAACGGCGCGGCTTCAGTGTCGCTATAGCCGCCGGGCATTGGCAAGCAGAAGCGCTGATCGGCGACGGTGTATTCAGCGTAGCCGCCGTCGATGGTATAGCCGGTGAATTTGCCATGGTCGCAGAGATTTTCCTGGCCATTTCGGCAATACGAACAGGTGCCGCAGGTCCAGCCCAACCAAGGTACGCCGACGCGGTCGCCGATTTTAAATTGACTGACGCCATCGCCCAGTTGCGCCACTTTGCCGACGATCTCATGGCCGGGGATGAGCGGCAGTTTGGCTTGCGTCAATTCGCCGTCGACAATGTGCAGATCGGTGCGGCAGACGGCGCAGGCGTGGACATGGATCAACAGTTGGCCTGGGCCGGGATGTGGTGTGACGACCGCCGTTGTGCGTAGCGGTTTGCCGGGATTGTCGAGAACCATGGCTAACATAGTTGCTTTTTAACCAAACCGGCGACGGAAACCAACTTATGATCAGAATACGCCACTCTGTGAAAGTCATGATATATTAGGCGTGATTTGAACTCTCGCTGGACTGGTATGATTACGCGGGTCGCCGCCTGGCTTTGCTCTGGGCAGTAGACCTGAGCCAGGGGATTGCCGCGCAACCAAGGCAAGATGCGACCATCGACTGGTCGCGGCATATCGGTTTGTTTGCGGCCAATTCACATGGCAAGTTTTGTCTGTCGATCGCCAACGGCGCGCTTAAGCTGGGCCAGGAGATCGTGCTTATCTGGGTTCCGGTTGAAGGTGAGCGGCGTGAGCCGGAGATACGCCGCGGCAAGATCACGGCGAAGCTGGCGGCACCTTGTGACGAAACCAATCGGCAGGTTACCGATTCGGTCTATCAGCTGGACGCGGGTAAGCTTGATATCGACAGGATCTATTTCGCGCTGATCGGCCGAGCGATCGGGTTGCGGGTGGCCGGCGCGGAAGTGAAAACTCGTTTCGCCAATCGCGATCTTGTTTTTCGCTCATGCACGAGTACCGAAGGGCTGGTCGGGGACCCAACTGAAGGAGCAAGAGATTTGGCCGCGCTATTTCTATCTTGGCTATGATGTCGAGCCGACCTGCGCCGAGCGGGACTTTGAGGAGATAAAACCTTGATCGAAGAATTAACCGACAAATTGCCTCAGCGAATTTTCGCCACGACCACCCTGCTACTCGGATTCTTGCTGGCCAGCTGTGAACAGCTACCACAGCTGCTGCATTTGCCGCAGTCCCAACCGCAGATTGTTTTCGATACTGGGGCGATCGCCGACCCGGTATTGTCCGCGCCGGTGCGGGTGAGCCGCAGCCCGGAGGAAAACGAAGACCCGAGCATGATTCTGGCGCGGGATGGACGGTTCTATGTGGTCTGGTCTTCAAAACAGCGCGGCCGGGTGGATCTGTACATCAGTAGTTCGGCGGACGGCCGCACTTGGTCCGACGAGCGGCGCATCCATGATGTTCCCGCCGAGGATTATTATCCGTCGCTGATGCAGACGCGCGATGGTAGATTTCACCTAGTCTGGTGCCAACTACAACGAAAAGAAGGCCGCACCGATGTTTGGTATACCGCGTCGCGCGACGGGCGAACGTGGGAAAAGCCGCAGTCGATCACGAACCGAGGCATCGATTGGGCACCGACGATTTATGAGGACGCCAAGGGTGTCTTGCGGATCCTGTGGTCGTCGCGCCGTTCGGGCAGCCGCGACATTTGGATGACCCGCTCGCTTGACGGCGGTAAGACCTGGCTGTCGCCGGACCAAGTGACGCGCAGCTCCGAGGAAGATGACTTTCCCCACGCTCTGCAAGCGCCGAGCGGCGAGCATTACCTTGTCTGGACCCGTTATCGGCGCGGCTCGGCGATGCTCGAGTTGCACAAGGACCGCAGCTCCGATGTGGTCCTGTCTACTTCGCGCGACGCCGTGGTCTGGTCGGCGCCGGTGGTGTCGTCCTTCGGCGATCCCGACAATAAGTTTGTCGACATCCTGCCGGCGGTTTTCCAAGACCCCGACAAAGGGCAAGTTTTTGTCAGTTGGACTTCCGGACGCACCGGCGTGCGTGGCGACATCTTAGCGCGCAGCATCACCTCGCCATCATCGCATGTGTTCCAGTTAACCCGATCGGAGTCCAGCGACTATTCGGCGAAGATCGTGCCGACCCGGCAATCCGGCGAGTATTTGATGGTCTGGGTGTCGACCCGCGAGGGCAAGCCCGATATCTTTGCGCGCCGCTTCAGACTCTAACCGACGATGATGCGATGAATTCGATTGGCCAATTTGCCAATTCGAACTTGCGCGGGTGAGCGATCCGACTAATCGAGATCGATATCTTTCAGCGGTTTGGTGAGCGGTTCGTCTTTGGCTTTTTTGAACAGTTCTTGAAACTTTGCTTCTAAAACTTTCGATTTGTTTTTCTCGGCCTCGGCAAACTGTTTGAATTTTTCGTCGCGCCGGCCGGCTTCTCCTTTGACCTGGTTCACGGCGTCTTTCAAATTCACCGCCATCTGCGGCCGCACCGGCGTCTTATGATCGAGCACCGCAACGAGGATGGGGTCAATGGTCAACAGCGCGTCGCAGCAGGGGCAGGTAACTTGGAGGGTTTTATTTTCGTTGGACATCGTCGACTCCTAAGCGTGAGGCAGGCATTTGGATTCGTTTCTCGTGCCTTTTGCCTCATGCCTTCTTTATCCCCGCAACTCGATCTGTTCTCCGTCCGGGCCGGCGAAGACGACCCGGCGCCAGCCGTTTTCCCGCGGTTCGCGGGCGGCGGTATCATGGGGCGCGCGCAAGAGTTTGACGCCATCGCGCTGCAGCTGCTCGACCGTCTGATCAAAACTGTCGGTCTCCAGGCAGAAATGGAAACCGGCCATCACCCCATCGCTGTGGTGCGTCAGTTCAAGCACCGTATCGCCCAATTTTAGATATCCAATCTGCAGGCCGCCGCTACCGGTCTGGCGAAAATAATGTTTAAAACCAAAATGTCGTTCGTAGAATGCCACCGAACGGTCAAGATCGGCGACATGAATGGCAACATGGTCGATGCGCTTGAACATGGCTTTACCCTCGGTCCGAAGCATAGGCTGTTCGCCGCGGTGAAAGCAAGGATAATGCGCCAACGTGAAAAATTAGCCGCTTCGAGTTACAATAGCAGCGAATCAGAGTCACGCTTATGCCGATATTTCGCCTTGTTGACGACCTAGTCTTCCCACCGCCGGATTATGCCGATCCCAGCGGCTTGCTGGCGGTGGGTGGAGATCTGTCCAGCGACCGGCTGCTGGCGGCCTACCGCCTGGGCATTTTCCCCTGGTACTCCGAGGATCAGCCGATCCTTTGGTGGTCGCCGGACCCGCGTCTGACATTAGAGCTGGACGATTTCAAACTTTCGCGCAGCTTGGCCAAGACCCTGCGCAAGGCCGTGTTCAAAGTAACCCTGGACCGGGTTTTCGAAGAGGTTATCGCCGCTTGCGCCGCCGTGCCGCGAGAGGGCCAGAAGGGCACTTGGATCACACCGGAGATGCAAGCCGCCTATGTCCAACTGCATGGTCTGGGCTACGCCCATTCCGTGGAGACCTGGTTCGACGGCGAATTGGTCGGCGGGCTATACGGTGTGTCCTTGGGTAAAGCGTTTTTCGGCGAGTCGATGTTTCATCGCCACACCGATGCTTCGAAGGTGGCGTTGGCGACGTTGGTCGAGAAATTGAAAAGCTGGGGCTTCCGGTTCATCGACTCGCAGATGACCACCGACCATATGCTGCGCCTAGGTGCGAAGGAGCTGTCCCGGCGCGTCTTTCTGAAACAGCTGCAAGCCGCGCTACGCCATCCCAGCAAGCGCGGCAAATGGCGCATCGACGAGTGAAGAACGCTTAACTCGCCGGCTTTTCCACGGCGTCGATCAAACCATCGAGAGATTTTTGCCCAGGGAATTCCACGGCGAGCAGGAGCAAACTCAAGAGCGACAAGGCGATCTGGTCGCCAATGTAGCGGCCGAGAAACGCTAGAACAAAACCATAGACCGCGATCGCTTCGATAATCGCGAAGATGACGACTTTACGCGTGATGTAAGTCGATACCATGTATGCAGCGTTCTGCTCGTCGACACCGTTGAATTCTGCCACGGCGCGAAACAGTTTGGTCTGGCGGGCATCGCGCCGGATCGCTTGAGGCGTGAGATTTTTCTTGCGCCAATAGCCGTAGTATCCCAGATCCACCACAGTCAAAATCCAAAAGATGATGCGCGACGGTTCGGCGATCGCTGGGTTGGTGCCGAGACTTGGATTGCCGAGGAGCTGGCGCGCAATCACCAGATAAATCGGAATCGAGATCGCAAAGAAGCTCCACAGTATGACCGCGGCGCCGCGTTGGTCGAGTAAGATTTTTCTGAATTCCGGGCGAATCATCGATCCTCCTGCTGACTTTCTATTAACATATGGCAACCGGCTATGTCTCGTCGTTTAAAACATTGTGAATCGGCGCCAATGATCTTGTTGTCCTCGCAGCGCGGTGATATAGGGCGCCCATAGACGCGATGTGAGGAGATCCTATGGCTACATTCGATATCGTGATCCACGGTGGCAGAATCGTCGACGGCACGGGCAACCCATGGTTTTACGGCGACGTGGCGATCAAAGATGGCAAGATCGCCAGCATCGGCAAGATTAGCCCCGAAGCCGGCGCGCGGGCGATTTCGGCGAAAGGGTTAGTCGTCACGCCCGGCTACATCGACATGCATACCCACAGCGATCAGCCGCTGGTCGCTGACGGCAACGCCGAGAGTAAAGTGCGCCAGGGCGTGACACTGGATATTATCGGCGAAAGCCAAACGGTGGCGCCACTAAACGGCGCGATCCTCGAAGAGTACCGCGCCGAGCATCGCCAACGGCATGGCATCGAAGCTGACTGGACGACTTTCACCGGCTATTTCGAAAAACTCTTGCGCGGTGGGATCTCGATCAACGTCGCATCCGGTGTCTCGCCACAACAGGTAAAGCGTGTCGTTTGCGGCTTTGAAGAACGGCCGGCCAATGTGGTCGAACAGGAAAAGATGAATCGCCTGGTCGCCCAGGCGATGGAAGAAGGCGCGTTGGGTCTGACCGCTGCATGGCATGCCAAGGGGCCGGAGAATACCGAAGAAGTGGTCGAGATGGCCAAGGTCGCCAAGCGCTATGGCGGCTACTACGGCGTCCATGTCGGCAGCGAAGGCTACGACATGATGGAGGAGCTGGCCAAGATGCTTCGCGTGGCGCGCGGCGCGCAGATTCCCGTGCATGTTTATCACTTGAAAATGCGCGCCAAGGCGAACTGGGGTAGGATTCGCCAGGTGATCGCCCAGCTCGAAGAGGCGCGCCGCGAAGGTTTGGAAATTACCGCCAATCAATATCCCTACACGGCGATGCAGCATCCTTGGCGTCGGCTGTTCCCGCGCTGGGTGCAAGATGGGCCGGTGGGCGAGACCATTTCCCAATTCAAAAGTCCGGCGTTTCGCGAACGGGTCACGCAGGACCGCGAGTTCAACCAGTATGTCGATGAGCATGGCGGGTGGGAAGGCATCGTTGCCGCGCGTCTGGATACTGAACCGTTAAAGAAATTCGAAGGCATGACCATCGCCGAGATCGCCAAGATCCGCGAGCAAGATCCGACCAGCGCCTGCTTCGATTTGATCTTCGAAGAGGGCGTGTTCATTCACGGCGTGCATCACACCATGAACGAAGACGATGTCAAATCGGTGATGCGCGTGCCCTGGGTGTCGATCGGCTCGGACGGGAGCGCGCTCAATCAAAAATTCCCCGGCAAGCCGCACCCGCGCAGCTTCGGCACCAATCCGCGGGTCCTGGGAAAATACATGCGGGATGAAAACGTCCTGACGCTGGAAGACGCGGTGCGCAAGATGACCTCGTTACCGGCGCAGGTGTTGGGCTTGAAGGATCGCGGCCTGTTGCGCGAGGGATTTTGCGGCGACGTGGTGCTGTTCGATGCCGATACGGTGGCCGACACTGCGACCTACGACAATCCCAAACAGTATCCGAAAGGGATTCCCTACGTGCTAGTAAACGGCCAAGTTGTTATAGATAATGGCCATCATACTGGAGCACGACCGGGGCGAGTGGTGTATGGACCGGGATGGCGCGGCATTTGATTGTACGCCGTGCATTACCGACTACAAATTCCAGATTGACGATCAGAGCGCTTGACCAACCGCAACGAGCGGCATATGCGCGAAGACGGCCTGCCGGTGCCGAGCCGGCTAGCCGACGATGACGAACTGTTCGCACTTTGCGAAGTGGTCAGCGCGTCAAACAGCGGCGTGATTCAGATGAACATGGGACGCCACTGCGTCGAACAGATTCCCCAATACGACGAACTGAACGAGCGGGGATTGGCCGCATAGAACGCAAAGACCGCAAAAAAATCTAATTACAAAGGGCGGGTTTGAAACCCGCCCTCTTTTTATGTGCCGATAAAAGTCTGGGAGTTACTTGTGGCGGGAAGTAGTTTATTAGCTCTGATCGACGACATCGCGTCGATCCTCGACGACGTCGCGGTGATGAGCAAAGTCGCCGTGAAAAAGACTGCCGGGGTGTTGGGCGACGATCTGGCGCTCAACGCCCATCAAGTAGCGGGTGTGCGCACCGACCGCGAACTGCCCGTTGTCTGGGCGGTGGCCAAGGGATCGCTCAAGAATAAGGTGATTCTCGTGCCGGCGGCACTGGCGATCAGCGCGTTGATACCCTGGGCGATCACGCCGCTGTTGATGATCGGCGGCGCTTATCTGTGTTACGAAGGATTCGAAAAGATCGCTCACCAGTTTATTCATGACCCGTCGGCAGAAGCGCATCACAAAGAACATTTGCATGCGCTGGTCAACCCAGCCGTCGATATGGTTGCCATCGAGAAAGAAAAAATCCAGGGCGCCATCCGCACCGACTTTATCCTGTCCGCTGAGATCGTTGTGATCGCGTTGGGCACCGTAGCGACCGCGGCGTTCGGCAAGCAAGTCGCGGTGTTATGCGCCATCGCCATCCTCATGACCGTCGGTGTCTACGGCATCGTCGCCGGTATCGTTAAGCTAGACGACGCCGGGCTGCACTTGAGCCGGAAGATCGGCAATAGCCCCTGGCGCGAATTCCAGCGCGGTGCTGGCGAACTATTGGTGCAGCTAGCGCCTTACTTGCTGAAGAGTCTATCGATCGTCGGCACCATCGCCATGTTCATGGTCGGCGGCGGCATCCTCACCCATGGCATCCCCGGCGCCCATGAGTGGATAGAACATGTAGCCCATGGCGCCGGCGGGGTTCCGGCGGTAGGCGCAATACTTGAAACGATTCTGCCGTACCTGCTGGATATCATGTGCGGCGTGCTTGCCGGGTTGCTGGTTTTGCTTGGGGTATCCGCCGCTGCAAGAGTTTTTCGCATGCTCAAAGGAGCCCGTTGACACCGGTTTGGCTCATGTTCCGTCACTTGCTCCCGGCATTGATTCCCTCCTGGCGGTTTTTCGATTATATCGCTCCTTCGCCACGCATCGAGTTCGCCGTCTTCGCTCGAGTGGACGATCCGGCCATGCGGTGGCAAGAGTTTCGTCCGCGGCCGGTTCATTTGCCGGTCGCTGCCATGCTGCGAAGATTGCTGTGGAATCCCATCTGGAACGAATCTTTATTTATGGTGAGCTGTGCGGAGAAGCTGCTCGATGACCCGTCCATCCGGCGCGAAGTTGAGTTGCTGACGCGGATCGCCGCCACGGTTGCACGCGGTGAAACAGGCGACAAAGTCACAGGTTCGACTTATCTGAGGTTCCGCATCGTGGTGCTCAAGCGGGAAGACGGGCAGATCTCCCGGCGCGTCGGCTTTGTCTCCTCGGCGCGTCGGCTCGACGCCACCGGCAGGAACGACGCGGTATGAATTTTGACGTTGCGCTGCGCTGGAGTGAAATCCTCATGGGTTGCGCTTTTCTCCAGCAAGGCGCCGAGCATCTGATCGCGCCGGCGAACGAACGATGGCTGTATATACCGCGTATCGTGCTGGCGCTCTTGCTGATCGCCGGCGTCCAACCACCCATCATCGAAGCGTTACTCCTGCTGTTCGGTATGGCAATCCTATATCGCTTTCAGGGGCCGTATAACGGCGGCAGCGACCGCATGAGCCTACTGCTGCTGTTCTGTTTGTTGATGTCGCATCTCGCGCCGACTCGGCAGTGGCAAGAAATCGCACTGGGATATCTATCGGTTCAACTCGTGTTGTCCTATGCCATCTCCGGTGGGATTAAATTGTCCAACCCGGATTGGCGCAGTGGGCAAGCACTGAAAGACGTTTTTGAATTCTCGGTGTATCCAGTCAGCGAGAGCATCCGTTCCTTGGCCAAGAGACCGGCACTTCTGCTTGGACTATCATGGATACTGATGCTGTTTGAAATGCTTTTCCCGCTCGCTCTGCTCGATGCGACGTATCTGCAAGGAGCATTGGCTGTCGCGGCGCTCTTTCACCTGGTCAATGGTTGCGTCTTCGGTCTGAATCGTTTTCTCTGGATCTGGATTGCGGCGTATCCTTGCCTGCTGTGGTTCCAGCAACGGGTGAAACTGGGCGTTTTCTGCTCTGAATTCTAGAAGCTAGTTCACCGTCCCAAGAAGATTTGGCCGAACTCTTTGGTGGTCTGCTCCATGATCGGGCCGATGAACTCGACGTCGGCGTGAAAGATTTCCTTTTCCATCAACTCGGGGAAGCGCTGTTTGACGCCTTTGCGGGCGGAGACGCGGCCGAAGGTTGTAACGGTGGATTGGCCTTCTTCGGACAGCGCCCAATCGATGAACAGTGCCGCGGCGTGGGGATGGGGCGCGTGGCGCGCCAAGACCATTTTGTTGGGCTGGGAGAAATAGGGATCGACGATCACTTGGTCCACCGGTGCGCCGCGGGCTTTGAGATCCAACGTCGTCGGGCCGGAGACGTTGATGGCGATGGCCCGTTCACCGGCGGCGAGCAGTTGGCTTTGTGCGGTTCTTCCCCGCACCATGCGCAGGTCTTGTTTGGCCATGGCGCGCATGTATTGCAAGCCTTTTTCTCGCCCCAAGTGTCTAAGCATGACGGCGAACCATTCGTAGGCTTCGTCGTCGAGCATGACGTTGCCTTTCCATTTTGGTTGGGCCAGCTCTTCGTAATTCTTCGGCGCGTCGGCGCGCTTGACCTGCTGGGAATTGTAACCGAGGACGATGGGCATGACGTAGAACGACGTGAAGTAGCCGTCTTTGTCTTTGCTCGGCGCGACATAGAAGTCGCGCTGCGGCGAATGGTAGGGATCGATGATGCCAAGTTTTCTCAGTCCCGCCGCCAACTCGGGCGAGCCGTTGGCGACATCGACGATATGCGCGCCTGAGTTGAATTCGCTTTGGATTCGCACCAACTGGCGGTTGCCGGACACCCTTGTGGGCACCGGTTTGACGAACGGGTAACGCTTGCGGAAGACCTGCAAGAACGGTTCGATCTGTTGGGCTTGCAGCGTGCTGTAAAAATTAACTTCGCCTTCGGCTTTGGCCTTTTCCATGAGCAGCGCCTGTCGTTGCTCCGGTGCAAGTTTGCTGAGCCGGGCGAGAATCTGACCGGCGGTTTCAACAGCTGCGCCGGCGAATGGCGCTGTCGTGTGGATAGCGATCGGTAACAGCGCGAGTAATACTAAAAACAGTCTATTCATTATCGCTAGCCCCTTAGCTATGCGTGAGAGATTATCGGCCCAGGAAAATTTGGCTGAACTCCTTGCCGGTCTGCTCCATGATCGGCCCGATGAAGTCGACGTCGACGAGAAAGGATTCTTTTTCCACCAACTCGGGAAATCTTTGCTTGACGCCTTTGCGCGCGATCACGCGGCCAAAGCTGGTGATCATCGATTGGCCCTCTTCCGAAAGCGCCCAGTCGTAGAACAGCGCGGCGGCGTGGGGATGGGGCGCGTGGCGCGCCAGCATGAGTTTATTGGCCTGGGCGAAGTAGGGATCGAGAATCACTTGGTCGATGGGCGCGCCGCGTGCCTTCATGTCGAGCACCGTGTGGCCCGACAGCACGATGGCGATGGGGCGCTCCCCGGCGCCCAGGAGTTGGCTCTGCGCGGTGCGCCCGCGCATGAGTCTTAAATCCTGCTTGGCCAGCGCGCGCATATATTGCATCGCCTTGTCCCGGCCCATATGTTTTTGCAACACTGCGGACCACTCGTAGGCTTCGTCGTCGAGAAACATGTTGCTTTTCCACTTGGGCTGGAGCAGCTCGTCGTAGGACTTGGGGACGTCCTGGCGCTTGACCATGTTGGTGTTATAGCCGAGTACGATGGGAATGACGTAGAGCGAAGCGAAGAAACCGTCTTTGTCGCGATTGGGTGGATTGTAGAAATCGCGCTGCGGCGAGAAATAGGGATCGATGGCGCCGATCTTTTTGATTGCCGAAGCCTGCTCGGCGGAGCCATTGGTGACGTCGAATAGGTGATTGCCGCCGTTCATCTCGGTCTGGATCTTGATCACCTGGCGGTTGCCGGAGACGCGGTAGGGATTGACCTTGATGAATGGATAGCGTTTTTGAAAAACCCGGATAAACGGCTCGATCTGTTGCGCTTGAAGCGAGCTATAGAAAGCGACTTCGCCCTCGGCTTTGGCCTTCTCGATGAGTTGCTTCTGGCGCTGCTCGGCGGGCAACTTGTTCAAACGGGCGAGGATCTGTCCGGCGCTTTCCGGGGCAGCGCCCGAATAAGCTGCTGGAGCTGAGCTGCTCAATACCGCCATGGCGAACAAAACCGCAAAATAGCATTGCATCACTGACCCTCCGAGGTTTTTCTCGCCTGCCGATTGGACTCCGCGCCATCCTTATCCCAGCGCGCTGTGAATCTGTCAAGTGAGGATTCTTATTACGCTTTCACGGGCAAATCATATTGACTCTAACTAGCTGATTCGATAGCGTCACGGCGACTAAATGACGTAGTTTGGAGGCCGGGATGGAGCAGTTGAAACCAGTCAAGAGCGGCAAGGTCAAGGTCGACGATGTCAATCTCTACTACGAGATTTATGGCCAGGGCGATCCCTTGGTGTTTGTCGCCGGCACCGGGATCAGCTGCGCGCCCTGGCGGGTGTCGCAGGTGCCGGAGTTCGCCAAGCATTATCAAGTGGTGATTTACGATCATCGCGGTCTGGGCCGCAGCGACAAGCCGGATATGCCGTATTCCACTGAATTATTCGCCAAGGACTGTGCCGGATTGATGGACGCCCTCGGCATCCCGCGGGCGCATATGTTGGGGCACTCCATGGGCGCGCGGGTGCTGCAGTGGGTGGCTCTCAAGTATCCGGAAAAAGTCCGCAGCCTGGTGCTTTCCGGGCCGGGCTCGGGGAAATATGACGAGTCTCTCGACTATCCGCGCGGTGTGCCGATGGATGCGGCGCTGGAGATGATCGAAAAGGGTTATGAAAAATACCAGAGCGATCACTGGGGACCGGGTTTCATGTTCAGCGAGAGTTTCATGAAAGAGCACCCGGATGTGGTGAAGCAATACCAGGACTTGATCGTCGATGAAGTGCCGCCGTTAAAATGCTATCTGCGCCATGTGGTGGCGCGCCAATGCCATGAGACCACGCACCTGATTCACAACATCAAGGCGCCGACGCTGGTCATCGTCGGCAGCAAAGATACCCACGAAGGCGGCACGGGCGATCATGTCGCGTCGGCGCGGGTGCTGGCGGCGAAGATTCCCGGCGCCCAATTGCATCTAGTCGAAGGCGGCCGGCATGGCTACTTGCGGGAGATGCCGGAGAAGGGCCATCCGCCGATCTTGGAATTTCTGAAACGTCATTAATCCTGGAATTCACCGAGTAGGGCTCGGTCGAAATCGGATGATTAGCCACAAAGAACGCAATGGGCTCAAAAAAGATTCGCAGTTGTAGGGGCGACCGGCTGGTCGTCCTCTGCCGGGTGCGCAACAATAGTTTGCACAAAGGCTTCTATGGATAAAAAAGACATTCTCGACAAGCAGAACAAATATTTATTCTCCTGCGTCGCGACTTACTACGACGAGCCCTTGGTCATCGACCACGCCAAGGGTCACTCTGTGTTCGATGCCGATGGCAAGGAATATCTCGATTTTTTCGGCGGCATCCTCACGGTCAGTGTCGGCCATTGCAACGACAAAGTGACCCAGGCGATCGACGCGCAAACCCATAAGGTCCAGCATATGTCGACGCTCTACGCCAACGAGCCGCAGGTCAACTTGGCCGAGAAGCTGGCGCAAATCACGCCGGGGCGATTGGAGAAATCCTTTTTCACCAACAGCGGCACCGAGGCCAACGAGACCGCGGTATTGCTGGCGCAGATCTATACCAAGTGCCAGGACGTCATCACGCTGCGTCACAGCTATAGCGGCCGATCGTATTTGGCCTTGAGTTTGTCGGCGCAGTCGAGCTGGCGCTTGATGCCCAACGTGGTTCCCGGCGTGCATCATATCGCCAACGCTTACTGCTACCGCTGTCCGTTCGGTCTGACTTATCCGAGCTGTGATCTGAAGTGCGCCAAGGACGCCGAAGAGGCGATTCAAACTATGACCTCCCAAGGGCGGGTGGCGGCATTTCTCGCCGAACCGATTCAGGGCGTCGGCGGTTTCATCGTGCCGCCGAAAGAATATTTCAAAGAGATCGTCGGCATCATTCGCAAATACGGCGGCCTGTTCATCGCCGACGAGGTGCAGACCGGCTGGGGGCGCACCGGCGGCAAGATGTTCGGCATCGAGCATTGGGGCGTCGACCCTGACATCATGACTTTCGCCAAGGGCATGGCCAACGGCGTGCCCATCGGCGCGACCATCGCGACACCGGAAGTGGCCGACAGCATGCAGGGCAATACGATCTCGACCTTCGGCGGCAATCCGGTGACCTGCACCGCGGCGCATGCGACGATCAACGTCATCGAAGAGGAAAACCTGGTCGAGAACGCGCGGGTGATGGGCAACCGGTTGCGCGAGGGTTTGGACGGACTTAAGGCCAAGTATCCGGTGATCGGCGATGTCCGCGGCATGGGCTTGATGCAAGGCATGGAGCTGGTCGGCGAACAGAAAAAGCCCGATGTCGACAGCACCAAGCGTTTGATGGAGCTGACCAAAAACAATGGTCTATTGCTCGGCAAGGGCGGTACCTACAGCAATGTCATTCGCGTCGCGCCGTCATTGAACGTCAACCAGGACGAAGTCGATCACGCGCTCCGGGTTTTGGATCAGTCCTTTGGCCAGTTGGGTCAGTAGTGGTATCGGTTAACATCAAGAAACTAGGTTTGCTAAATTGATTTATTGCTAAGCGTTCGCCCGACATGAACAAGCTCATTCGCAGAGTCCTCGGTGCGATTCCAGTTTTGCTGGCGATCTCTTTTCTGATTTTTCTCTTAATGCATATCGCGCCGGGAGATCCGGTCACTTTGATGCTTGGCGACAATGCCACGCCGGAGGATGTCGCCAGGCTGCGCAACGAGTTGGGCTTGGATAAGCCGTTAATGGTTCAGTACTGGGATTTTCTTTCCCGCGCCGTGCGCGGCGACTTTGGCCGGTCGCTAAAGTTCGGCGAACCGGTGATCAAGTTGGTCGCGGAGCGGCTGCCGGCGACCTTGGAACTCGCCTTCGCGAGTTTGTTCGTCGCGATTAGCATCGCGGTGCCGGTGGGCGTCTACTCGGCGATTCGCCATAATTCGCTGGTCGACCATGCCGGCATGAGCGTGGCGTTGATCGGTGTGTCGTTACCGAACTTTTGGCTGGGCATCATGCTGATCTATTTTCTCGGCGGCCAGCTCAATCTTTTGCCGGTCGCAGGCCGCATCGAGTACGGCATCGAGATCCAGCCGATTACCGGCCTCTACCTCCTCGATAGTTTAATAACAGGAAACTTTGCGGCGATGGCCAGCGTCGCTAAGCATTTATTGATGCCGGCGTTCACCCTCGGGGCCGCGCTCGCGGCGATCGTCACGCGGATATCCCGTTCGAGCGTGCTTGAAGTGATGCGCCAGGATTATGTGACCACCGCCCGGGCGAAGGGGCTGAGCGAAAAGACCGTGATCTGGCGGCATATCGTGCGTAATGCCTTAATCACCATCGTGACGATTCTGGGCCTTCAGTTGGGTGCTTTGCTCAGCGGTTCCGTGGTTACAGAAACGGTATTTTCGTTCCCCGGCATCGGCGATCTATTGATTCAGTCGATTTCGGCGCGCGACTATAAACTTACCCAAGTCTTGATTCTGATGTTCGCGCTAACTTACTTCGTGGTCAATTTGCTGGTGGACTTTCTCTATAGTTGGATCGATCCAAGGATCAAGTTCTGATGGTTTCTTTTCGTTATCTAAAAATTTGGGTGGGCGGCGCTATCCTAGCGCTGCTGGTGGTCTGCGGCGTCGCCGCGCCGCTGATCGCGCCGCGGGATCCGCAAGCGCAAACCTTGGAAGACCGGCTGCGCCCGCCGCGCTGGACCGAGAATGGCATGCGGGCCTATCTGCTCGGCACCGATAACCTGGGGCGCGACATGTTGAGCCGGATCGTCTACGGTTCGCGTATTTCATTGATGGTCGGCGCGGCTACCGTGATCTTCGCCGGCCTGGTCGGCTGTACGCTCGGCGCCATCGCTGGATATTTCGGCAGCACGGCCGATGAAATTGTCAGCAAGATTTCAGAAATATTTCTCGCCTTTCCGTTTCTCTTGATCGCCATTGCGATCATGGCATTTCTCGGCCAAGGCGTCGGCAATCTCATCATGGCGCTGATGCTCAGCCGCTGGGTACAGTATTGCCGGGTGGTGCGCGGCGAAGTGCTATCGTTAAAGGAGCGCGACTTCGTCACCGCGGCCAAAGCGCTAGGTGCCAAAGATGCTTACGTGATCTTTCACCATGTGGTTCCCAATACTTTGGCGAGCGTCACGGTTATCGCCACTTTTGGCATGGCCATCGTCATCATCACTGAAGCGAGCCTGAGTTTCCTCGGTCTCGGTGTGCCGGTGCATATCCCGACCTGGGGTTCGATGCTCGCGGAAGGACGCAGTTACATCAATCGCGCGCCGTGGCTGACGATCTTCCCTGGGCTGGCGATTTTTATTACTGTATTCGGCATCAATTTACTCGGTGATGGCTTGAGGGATATTTTCGATCCCAAACTGCGGCGACAGAGATAAGAGACAGAGACAGAGAGGAAAGATTTTATGGTTAAAAAGCGATCGGTGTATAGTCGGCGACAGTTTCTTAAACAGGGCGCAGCACTGGCAGCTGGGACGGCGATTGGGCCGTATTTTTTGCGGAACTCTAATGCTGCATCACGCGATCGCGTGACGATTTTTCACTCGAGCGTCGCCGATTCGCTTCACCCATTCAACCATAGCTCGAGCCCGATTTACGGCAACTGGCAGCATGTTATCGAGCCGTTGGTGGAGTACGATGTCGAGCGCAAAGATTTCATCGGAGTGCTTGCCGAGTCGTGGCAATTCCAGGGCAATAAGTGGGTTTTCAAACTGCGCAAGGGTGTCAAGTTCCACAACGGCGCGACCTTTACCTCGAAGGATGTCGCCTTTTCAATCGACAAGATGCGCGACGAAAAGGGCGGCAGCTTGCAATCGCCTAACTTCAAGGATGTCAGCGAGATTCAAACTCCGGACGACTCCACGGTGGTCTTTGTCACCAAGCAGCCCAACGCGGTGTTTCTCGATCGGCTCGACAACCGTTTCATGTTGAGTAAAGAGGCCGGCGACAAGTTTGGCGATAAGATTTATGAGAATCTCGTTGGCACCGGGCCCTATAAATTTGTCAGCTACCAGCGTGGCGGCAACTTGGTTTTCACCCGCAATGACGACTACTGGGGCGGCAAGGCGGCGATCAAAGAAGTCATTTTCAAGAAAGTCACCGAGGATGCCGCGCGGCTTGCGGCGCTGGAGTCGGGACAAGCGGATTTCATCAACAACGTGCCCGATCACGAAGTGGCACGCCTGAAGAAGCATCCGCGTGTGCGCATCGACCAGGTCGAGGGGTTGCGGATGTTTTTCCTGGCGATTAACTTCTCGTTCAAACCCTGGGACAACAAACTGGTGCGGCAAGCGGCGAACTACGCGGTCGACGCCCCGGCGATCGTTCGCAATATTTTCGATGGCATCGGCTATCCCTGCAACGGTCCGGTGGGCGCCACCGTTCTCGGCGCCGACCCCAAACATAAACGTTACCCGTACAATCCGCAGAAGGCCAAGGAGCTGCTGGCGCAGGCGGGCTATCCCAACGGCTGCGACATTCAGTTGTATTATTCCAGCGGACGTTATGCCAAAGACCGCGAGGTTTGCCAAGTGGTCGCGGCGCAGATGGTCAAAGGCGGTTTCCGCGTCGAACTGATTTCTCAGGAATGGGCGCTATTCTGGGACAAGCAGGGGGTCAACGGCGGTAGGTTGCCGTTCTACTATATCGGCCGCGGCAGTTTGGCCGACGCCGACACGCTTTACGATCAATACTTTCGCACCGGCACGACCAAGCGCACCAACTACAGCAATCCGGAGTTTGACAAGCTGATCGAGGAACAGCAGCGCACTCCGGACACCAAGAAGCGGGTGCAGATCTTACAGCGAGCCGGCAAGTTCATCATGGACGAGGCGCTGTTTATCCCGCTCTACAATCTCGCCGATATCTACGGCGTCGCCAGGAATCTCGATTGGAAAAAGCGCGCCGATGAAAAAGTGAAGGCGTGGGACATGAAGATCAAATAGGGTGGCTTGCAAGCGATTGAGCTTAACAATATTTCCGCGCACGGCATTGGGGGAGCGATGAGCAACGGAAGAATCAATCGGCGAGACATTTCTCAAACACAGCGGTGTTGCGGGTTCAGCGCACTCGTTGGGCGGCTCCCTCGTCAAGCTGAGCTATGCCGCGAGCCGCGACCGCCTGACGGCTTTGAGCAGCATCGGTCTCGACACGCTCCATCCCTACGCCCATAGCTCGAGCCCGCAATATGGTATCTGGCACAACATGATCGAGCCGTTGGTCGAAGTCGATTACGCCAAGCGCACTCACTATGGCATCCTCGCCGAATCCTGGGAGTTTCAGGGCAAGCGTTGGGTGATCAAGCTGCGCAAGAACGTCCGTTTCCATGACAGCAGCCCGTTTACCGCCAAGGATGTCGTCTACTCGATCAACCGAATGAAAAACGACAAGCTGAGTCTGCAGAAGGAAAACTTCCGCGACTTTACCGAGGTCCAGGCGGCCGACGATTACACCGTCATCATCACCACCGAGCAGCCGGTGGCGGTGATGCTCGACCGCTTGCAGAACCGTTTCATTCTCAGCAAGACAGGCATGGAAGCCCAGGGCGATCAGGCGGAGTTGAAACCCGTTGGCACCGGTCCATACAAATTTCAAAGCTGGCAGCGCGACGGTAACCTGATCATGGTGCGCAACGATAGCTACTGGGGCGCGAAACCGTCGATTCGAGAAATAGTTTTGCGCCGTGTGCGCGAGGACTCAGGGCGCGTCGCCGGTCTCTTGGCCGGCCAGGGCGATGTCGCCAACAATGTTCCGGTGGAAGAGCTTTCGCGTTTCGACAATCACCCACGCATCCGCGCCGAGAAGGTCGAAGGCGTGCGCATGTATTTCCTCGCCATGAACGTGACGCACAAGCCCTTCGATAATAAACTAGTCCGCCAGGCGATCAACTACGCCGTCGATCCGGTGGTGATCATCAAACATATTTACGAAGGCAACGGCTACATCATGAACGGGCCGATGGGTTCCAACGTGATCGGCTTCGATCCCAAGATCAAACGCTACCCGTTGGATCTCAACAAGGCGAAGGAGCTGCTGACTAAAGCCGGTTATCCCAACGGCGTCGACGTGAAGCTGTACTTTTCGCCGGATCGCTATCCGAAAGCGAAAGAGGTGTGCCAAGTGATCGCCGATCAGTTGTCCAAGGTCGGTATCAAGGTCGAGTTGGTCTCCCAAGAGTTTGTCATCTTCTGGGGCAAGGAAGGCGTCAACGGCGGCAAACTGGGTTTCTACTACGTCGGTCGTCCGGCAGCCGACGCCGATACGGTCTACGACCAGTACTATCGTTCCGGCGTGAGCCCGCGCATACAATATAAAAATCCGGAGTTCGACAAGCTGGTCGACGAAGAGCAGAAAACCGGCGATGCGAAAAAGCGCCTCGCCATGCTGCATCAGCTGGGTCGCATCCTGATGGAAGATGTGCCGTTCTGCCCGCTGTATACGCTGGCGGAAATTTATGGCGTGGCGCGCAACATCAACTGGAAAGCCCGGCCGGACGAAAAATTAATGTATTCGGAGATGAAGATTCGCTAACGATGTCCGGCGTCTCGAAGCGAGGAGAATCCACGATGAAGAGAAATACAAATGATCTCGATCGCCGCAGGTTTCTTAAGTATGGCGCGCTTGCCGGTGTCGGTTGTTTGGCCAGTACGGCCTGGCCCGGTTCAAGTTGGTCGGCGTCGAAGGAGCGCTTGACGATTCTCAGCAGCATCGCCCTCGATAATCTGCATCCCTACGCTTACAGCTCCGGGCCGCAGTACGGCATCTGGTACAACATGATCGAGCCCTTGGTCGATGTCGATTTCGCCAAACGCGGTTACTTCGGCGTGCTCGCCGAGTCCTGGGAGTTTCAAGGCAAGAAATGGATCTTCAAGCTGCGCAAGAACGTGCGCTTCCATGACGGCAGCCGGTTTACCGCCGCCGATGTCATCTACTCATTTAACCGGGTGAAGAACGACAAACTGAGCCTGCAAAAAGAAAACTTTCGCGATCTGGTTGAGATGCAAGCGCTCGACGATCATACCCTGGCGTTTGTCACCGAAGCGCCCAACGCGGTGTTTCTCGACCGGCTGGAGAACCGTTTCATCATCAGCAAGAGCGCCACCGAAGCGCAGGGCGGCGAGCCCGGCGAGCACAAGCCGGTGGGCACCGGACCGTATCGATTCGTCAGCTGGCAGCGCGAAGGTAATCTCGTCATGACGCGCCATGATAATTATTGGGGCACGAAGCCAGCCGTCAAAGAGATCGTCATTCGCCGGGTGCGGGAGGACGCTGGCCGCGTTGCCGGATTGCTCGCCGGCCAAGGCGACGTGATCAACAACGTGCCGGTGGAGGAACTGTCGCGCTTCGATAAGCATGCCAAAGTCAGAGCGGAAAAGGTCGAAGGCCAGCGCATGTATTTTCTCGCCATGAACGTCACGCACAAGCCGTTCGACAACAAGTTAGTCCGCCAAGCGATCAACTACGCGGTCGATGCGTCGACGATCGTCAAGCATATCTACGAAGGCAACGGCTATGTCATGAATGGACCCATGGGTTCGAAGGTGATCGGCTTCGATCCCAAGATCAAACGCTATCCAGTGGACGTGAAGAAGGGCAAGGAGCTGCTCGACAAGGCGGGATATCCCAACGGCGTGGATGTGAAACTCTACTTTTCGCCGGATCGCTATCCGAAAGCCAAGGAAGTCTGCCAAGTGATCGCCGACCAGCTGGCCAAGATCGGCGTCAAGGTCGAACTGGTATCGCAGGAGTTCGCGGTGTTTTGGGGCAAGGAGTGGGTCAATGGCGGCAAGTCGCCCTTTTACTACGTCGGCCGCCCAGCCACCGACGCCGACACCGTTTACGATCAATACTATCGCTCCGGCGTCAGCCCGCGCATTCAGTACAAAAATCCCGAGTTCGATAAAATTATCGACGAAGAGCAGCGCACCGGCGACGCTAAGACGCGCATCGCGCTGTTGCATCAAGCCGGGCGCATCTTGATGGAAGATGTTCCCTTCGTGCCGCTGTACACCTTGGCGGAGATTTATGGCACCGCGCGCAACGTCGGCTGGAACGCCAGGCCGGACGAGAAGATCCTCGCCGGCGGCATGAAGATCCTATAGTTGCTTTCGCCCAATGTCGGGTTGTTTGGTTTCCGCTTGCCCATGCACGCAAGTGAACATTAGCACATTGTCGTAAGTTTTGGCCGCGAGCGTTCGCGCTCGTTTAATTGCCACCGGATTAATCCTCCACTTTAATAACCAACATTCGCAGCAAGTTTGCGAAACCTTCGCACCATTCCTTGGCATGCCCGTTGCTCCCCTGTTCCTCCCATGGCAACACGGGTTCTCAACGCGGTACAACCGGCGGCGCCAAGGATGCGCTATGCTTCGACTCTGCGCTGTTTTGGCCAGCTTCTCGAAGGCATGGAACTCAAGGCGCTGGAAATCAAAACTCATAACGACGATTACATTCTCCAAGCGTGGAACAAGGGGACATCCATGACGATGGACCTGGACAAGTTTTTCACGCCGGACGACGTGCAAAAGCTCGAAGTGGACGGGCGCGCTACGCGCAAGCCGTTTTCCGGCCCGCCCAACATGTTGAGCCTACCCCAGGTGCTGCGGCTGGCTGGCAACTATGTCGACCGCCAGCATGGCCGGCTGGTACGGGTGTCGTGGCAAGACCAGTCGGATAAAATCCAGTCGGTCACGGTGCAGTGGGAAGCGAGCCCGGCAGCCCGAGAATCAAGCGACGCACAATTGTCGGTGATCGAAGAGTTGTGCATTCATATCTACAAGCAGCGCAAGAAAATCAATTTGGCATCTGAACGGCAAGGCCACCGGCCCTTTGTCAGCGTCGGAAAGGCGAATAACTGACGCGGACGAGTGTAAAAATTAGCGAACTAAAAAAAAGGGCGACCGTTCGGTCGCCCTTTTTATGTTCGACGCCTGCTGCTTAGGCCTGATACTTCACTTCACCGCCGACCAAAGTCATCGCGACCTTCAGTTCTCGAATCTTTTCGGGTTGTACGCCGAAGGGGTCTTCGGCCAAGACCGCAATGTCGGCGAGTTTGCCGACTTCGAGGGTGCCCTTGTCATTTTCTTCGAAGCCGACCCATGACGCCGTGGTCGTATGCATGGCGAACGCCTCGGCAACGGTAATCTTTTCTTCGGGAATCCAGACTTCGCCCCAGCGCATTTTACGTGACGCAGCAGTGGCGATGTCGCGCAGCGGGTCCACCGGCCAGTAACCCGGCGAGTCGGAGCCGCCGGACATGATGACACCGTTTTTCAATAGCGTGTGGAACGGAAACGCTTTGGTCAAGCGCCGTTCGCCGACGCAGTCGAGAATCGCATCGCCGATGTAATAGGCGAAGGCGATATTCGGCACGGCGACGATGCCTGAGCGGACCATACGACCAATCAATTTGGGTGTGGCGAGCCAGTTGCCCATATGCTCGATGCGATGGCGGTGGTCCTTTCGCGGCGAATGCTCGATGGCGTTCTCATAGGCGTCGAGCGCCATATCGAAGGCTTTGTCGCCGATGGCGTGCACGCAGCAGCGCAGACCGGCGTCATGGCAGACTTGCACCGTGTGGTTCAATTCATCCTGCTGGATTCTGATTATCCCATGGTTATGCTCGTCGTTTTCATAAGGTTCGTGGAAGCAGGCATTGCGCCCGGTGATGCCGCCGTCGATGCTCATCTTGACGCCGCCGATGCGCAGCCACTCGTTGCCGAAGCCGGTGATGAGGCCTAACTCGGTCAAGCTTTTACTTTCGATCATCGATTCGATGACGCGCGGCAGGATGCTCACCCGGGCGTTCATGCGGCCTTCTTTATATAGTTCTTGGTAAGCGCGCACCGGTTCGGCGTAGCGGACGATGTCATGCACCGTGGTGACGCCGCGTTCGAGACATTGGTTCAGGGCGTAGACGATGCCTTCTTTTAGCTGCAGGTAGTTAAATTCCGGCGCGACCTTTTTGAGAATCAACTGCGCCCGCTCATGGAGTTCGCCGGTAATTTCGCCGGTCTGCGGATCATGTTTTATATGGCCACCCGCGGGATCAGGCGTGTCACGGGTGATTTTCGCCGCTGCCAGGGCAAGGGAGTTGCCAATTGTCACATGAGCGCCGAAGGAGATCGACATCGGATGATTCGGCACGGCGCGGTCGAGGTCATGCTTGTCGGGGAAACGATGGTCACTGATGCGGAAGTCCTGCATCGGGCTGCCATGGGAAACCAGCCAGGATCCCTTGGGTGCGCTGGCGGCAGCATTGGCGAGGCGTTGCAGGATGTCCGACACCGAGTTGACGTCGACATAGAAGTCGCGGCAGTCGACCAGCTCCATCTCCGCCGTGCCTTTCTCGGAAAGATGCACATGGGTGTCGGTGAGGCCGGGAATCGCCGTGTAGCCCTTGAGATCGATCATCTCGGTGTCGGGACCGGCGAAACGGCGAATGTCCTCGAATTTTCCCGCCGCGACGATGCGCGATCCCGAGCAAGCGAGGGCTTCGCAGGTCGATGTATCTGTCTCAAAAGTGCGGATCTTGCCGTTGAAAAGAATCGAATTGGGATAGGGCAGCGGTCGGGATTTCATTGGATGACTCCTTAATCAAATTATTTGCCGTTGATGGCGGCTATCTTCTTTGTCCGAACAGTCGGCGGATCAACTGTTCCCATTGGCCGTATTTAGTTTCCAACTCCTCGATGGAATATTTCTCGTCGAGATAACTCTTTTTGAAGCGTTGTTCCACCGTGCCAATATCGTCGCGCGGCGACCACAGGCCGCCCTTCATAATCACCTGCTGGCCTTCTTTGGAATGAATGTAATCGAGCAGCAGCATGGCGCCATGGGGATTGGGCGATTTGATCGATAGGCTCGAGTAGCCGACGTTGGTGACCACCGGTTCCAGTGGGCGCCAGTCGATGGGCGCGCCCTTCTGTTTATGCACGCTGACGTTGGCATCAAAAATCGTTGGTGACAGCGGCACCTCTCCGGTAACGACGAGCCCGGACAACGCTGCCCCAGACATGTCTTGCAAGCGCACATCCTGCTCGGCCAATTTTTCGACGAACTCACGCCCCATGACGTCCAGGGCGTTGCCGATCCAGCGCGTCCCCGAGGAGCTGGTCACCAGCGACATCTTGCCTTTCCATTTGGGATTGAGCAGGTCGCGCAGAGTTTTGGGTGCTTCGGCCTGGGCAATGAGATTGGTGTTGAAGCCCAAGCCGATGTAAGTCTCGCGGTCGCCAATATAATGAAAGCCGCTCTTGCCTTTGGATTTCACATCATCAGGAAAAAAACGGGCCTCGGGCGAGTAGTATTCTTGCAGCAGGCCGTCGCGCTTGAGAATGCCCATCGCTTCCGGCGTGGTTTCGACGACATCGACGAGACTTCGGTTCGCTTTGGCCTCATCGGTCACGCGCTGCAAGAGATTTTTCGAATCGTTGCGCCACTCTGCAACTTTGATGAACGGGTATTTCTTTTCGAAATCCTTGACGAAGGTGCGAAACCAGGTATGCGAGTTGTAGAAGGTGACCTGTCCCTCGCGCTTGGCGCCTGCGACAAGAATTTTTTCGCGGTCGGCGCCTTGATAGAGGGCGATCTGCGCGACCGTAGATGGCACGCTGGCGGCGAAGCTATCGATCGCCAATAGGAGAACGATCAATGCCAGAAATAACTTGCCCGCCATGGAAATGTCTCGCTTCACCGAATCGGTGACCGATGCTATGAGCGAAGCTTCGTCTTGTCAATAGCGCTCGTGTGACTTGCTTCTGCATTTGTCAGCGATATTCAAAGGTTTTAGGCCTGTAGAAAATGATTAAAGCGCCGCGGCACGGCACGAGGAGACCCAACCGGTCAAGTCTGGAGTTAGCGAACGGGCGGGAGCTTTATACGATGTAAGCCTACTTCACCCCATAGGCAGCATAGAGCTGATCGATGAATCCGCTCTCATCGAGTTCGCGCATGATTCTTCCGTCGATCAGGCTTTCGGTTTTGAGGCCGGCGACGGCGGGGTTGCGCTGCGCCATCAGGCGCTGGACGTTGCGCAGGCCCTCGGTTGAGGGAAAGGGTTTGCGGTCGGTGGCTTGTTGCAGGTCTTGGTAGCCGCGCTCGGCGAGGTCCGGGTCGGTGATTTTCAAATAGCGCATGATGGCGGCGATCACGGCAGGCTTCATTTTGGGACTGAGGGCGTAGGCGACTCCTTCCAGCCATCCCTTCACCACGTTGCGCGCGACGTCGGGTTGCTGTTGCAGAAAGTTGCCGCGCGCGACGATGCCGTTGCTGACGAAGGGAATATTGGCTTTGGACAGCTCGACGATGATGGAAAAGCCGCGCGCCTTGAGCGTGTTACTAAAGGCGCTGTCGACAACGATCGCATCGACGGTGCCCCTTTCTAGCGCTTGGGTGAGCAGCGTTTGTTCGCCGGCGGCGACGACTTGAATCGAGTCGCGGCGCGGGTCGAGCCCCAAGTATTCGAGGCCTAACAGTCCGGCCATCCAAATCGTTCCGCCGATCGCCTGAATGCCCAGTCGTTTGCCGCGCAGGTCTTTGCCGTCTTTGATCGACGAGCTGGCGACGATATCGAAGGGGATGCGGCTGGTGAACGTGCCGATGACCTTCAAATCCAAACCCCCTACCACGGCGCCCAGGGCGGTGCTGCCGCCGCTGTTGGCGAGCTGGATTTGCCCGGTGGCGAGAGTGGCGAACAACGCCGGCGCGCCGGGCATATAGACGGCTTGCAACTGCACTCCGTATTTCGCGAAGAAGCCTTTCTCACGCGCGAGCCAGAGCGGGCTCACCCTGGCGCTGATGTTGGCGTATCCGAGCATGACTTCCTGGGCCGCGCGTAACGTATGCGGCGCCGCCAGTAGGCAGATAATACCGACAATCAGGCCGCAGGTTTTGTTACGCATGATATCCTCGAAAAATCAGCGCGGAAGATCGGGCTAGTACGCGTCAATTTATTTTCGTCTCATAAATAACTTCTGCATCAAGCCATCCCATTCGGCGTATTTCTTTTCGGCTTCCTCGACGCCATATTTTTCGTCGATGTAGGATTTTTTGAACTTTTGCGCCAAAGACCCGACGTCCTCGCGCGGCGACCACAAGCCGCCCTTCATGATCATCTGCTGGCCTTCTTTGGAATGGATATAATCGAGGAAGAGCAGCGCCGCATGGGGATGGGGCGCCTTCAAGGTCAAACCGGAATAGGCGACCGTGGTCACCACCGGCTCCAGCGGGCGCCATTCCACCGGGGCGCCTTTTTGTTTGGCTTGAGTGATGTTGGCATCGAAGATGGTCGGCGATAACGGCACTTCACCCGATACTACCAGTCCCGCTAACGCCGCGCCCGACATGTTTTGCACCTTCACCTCTTGATCCGCCAGCTTCTCAAGAAATTCTCGGCCCATAGTCTCCAGTGTGTTACCGATCCAGCGCGTTCCCGTGGTGGTGCTGACGACGGACATTTTGCCTTTCCACTTGGGGTTCAAAAGATCGGCCGTGGTCTTCGGCGCTTCGGCCGGCGCTATGACCGAAGTGTTAAAGCCCAAACTTGCATAGGTCTCATAATGGCCGACGAGATAATATCCGCTCTTGCCTTTCACTTTAACTTCGTCCGGGTAATGGCGCGCGTCGGCAATCTGGTATTCCTGAAAAACTCCCTCCCGTTTCATGAGGTCAATCTGTTCGCCGGTGGTTGCGATGACATCGGCGATGTATTGACCGGCGCGGATCTCTTCCAGCGCGCGTTTGATCAGGGTCCGACCGTCGGTGCGATATTCCGTCACTTTAAGGAATGGATATTTTTTTTCGAACTCCTTGGCCATGGTACGGTACCAGGTATGTGAACCGTACAGCATGAAGGCACCCTCCTTCTTGGCGCCCTCGATGAGAAGTTTTTCCCGATCGGCGCCTTGGTAGAGGGCGACTTGCGCCACCGAAGTCGGCGCGCTGGCGGCTATGGCCATGCCGAAGTTCAACACCTGGGCGGTTACAAAGGCGAGTACGGACGCGACGCAATCGAATCTATGTGATAGCCATTGTTGTTCTCCTATTCAGAGTGAGCCAGCTAGGGATTCCACGTTTCCAAGTCGCCAAGCGTTGCGCGGACAACGCAATCTATCGTTTGCGCATGACCAGTTGGCGCATCAGAGTTTCCCACTGGCCAAGTTTGGTTTCCATTTCCTCGGACGAGTACTTCTCGTCGAGATAGCTTTTCTTAAATTTCTGGTCGAGGGATCCGGTATCCTCTCGCGGTGACCACAGTCCGCCCTTCATGATGAGCTGCTGTCCTTCCTTGGAAAGGAGGTAGTCGATGAATAGCAGGGCGCTGTGCGGATTGGGCGCCTTGGCCAATAGCGCGGCTGAGCCGACGGTGGCCACGACGGGCTCAAGGGGGCGCCATTCCACCGGCGCGCCTTTCTGCTTGGCTAGGGTAACGTTGGCGTCGAAAATCGTCGGCGACAGAGGGATCTCGCCGGAAACCACTAAATTGATGAGCGCCGCGCGGGGCCATATCCTGGAGGCTGATCTCCTGGTCGGCCAACTTGTCGAGCAACTCTCGTCCCTGTCGATTCGATGAAGTTGCCGATCCAGCGCGCACCGGTGGTGGTGTTGGTGATCGCCATCTTGCCTTTCCATTTCGGATCGAGAAGGTCTTTGAGGCTGCGCGGCGCGCTCGCCGGAGAAATGACTTTAGTGTTGAAACCCAGGCTGTTGTAGGTCTCCCGGTTCGGCAGATAGAAGAATCCGCTTTTGCCTCTCGGCTTGAGCTCATTCGGGTAGTGGCGCGCCTCGGGTGAAAAGTACTCCTGGAATATCCCTTCTCGCTTCATCACACCCATGCCGTCGGCGGTGGTTTCGACAACATCGGCGAGCATCCGGCCCGCTTTCACTTCCTCGAGCACTTTTCGGATAACGTTCTTGGAGTCGTTGCGCCATTCGGTGGCTCTGACAAACGGATATTTTTTTTCGAACTCTTTGACGAATGTTTTGAACCAGGTGTGCGACGTGTAGAGCGTGAACTGCCCTTCGCGCTTGGCGCCTTCGATAAGGATTTTTTCCCGGTCGGCGCCTTGGTAGAGAGCGATCTGGCCGACGTTTACTGGCGCACTGGCGGCGAAACTGTTGGTCGCCAGCAAGAGAACCCCTAGTGCGCAAACAATTGGACTCGGCATGAGTGTATCCCCCTCGTCGCAGAATTAGCTGGCTGATGCTATGAGCGGCGTCTTATCTTGTCAATGGAACGGGTCGGTGGTTGCCGGGATTGTTTTCACAGAGTCAATTTTGCTTGGTGCTCTTTCAACCACGCCGCTAGTTTGGCGATTCCTTCTTCGAGATAAATCTTCGGTTGCCAGCCGAGTTCTTTTCTCGCCAGTGAGATGTCGAGCGGACTGCGCAGCCGGTGCGGCGCGACTTCGGCGGCGTTGGGATGGCTGCCGATTTCAAATTCCAAGTTCGGCAGGGCTTTTTGGATCGCGCGCTGCAAATCTTCACTGACATAGGCTTTGTCGAGGCCGATGTTGTACGCTTTACTCAGCGGGCCGGCGGTGAAAAGGGCGCGGCTGATGCCGTCGACGACATCGTCGACGAAAATTAAATCGTCCAGCGGGCGGGTGAGAAAGGGCCGGCAGGGCTGGCCGAGGATGCCTTTTTTCAATTCCAACGGGATGCTGCGGTAGAGTCCCGGCCCATAGACCGAAGAATATCTCAGCGCGACGAAGTCGACGCCATGTTTCTCCTGGTAAAAATTACCCATCCATTCGGAGACGGTTTTCGCGGCGCGGTAGAAATAGGTGGGATAGATGGTTACAGCGTCGTCTTCTTTGACCAGACCGCCATCGGGTTTGTTGACCTGGCCGTAGATCGATGCCGAGCTGGAATAGACGACACGTTGGATTTTTAAGTCCTTCGCCGCTTCCAGGATATTGGTCATGGCTTTGTAGCAGTAGTCCAACACGGTCGGCGTCTCGTCACGCGGCGGATGGGCGGCATGAAATAGATGGGTCGGCCGTTCCTTTTCACAGAGGGCACGGAAGGCGGCGCTGTCGGTGACGTTCATCAAGTGGCTGGTGGCTTTGACGCCAAGCAGAGTGAGATCCCGCGCGCGCGGGAGGACATCGATGGCCACGACTTTGTGGCCTGCCGACTCCATCAGCTTGGTGCAGTGGGAGCCGATGAAGCCGTTGGCGCCGGTGATCAGTACGGTTGCTGACATGATGCCTCCTTGGTTGCCGTGCGTGGATTGCTCCCGATCGCAGCCTAGTTTTTGCGATAAAGACCATCGATGAAGCCGGATTCATCGAGTTTGCGAACGATTCTATTGTCGATGATCTCGTCGACTTTGGCATGGCTAGCTTTGGGATTGATCGTCGACATGATCCGTTGAATGTTGCGCAGGCCGTCCAAGGCGGCGTAGGGTTTGCGCTCCAGGCCGACGAGCAGATCCTGATAGCCGTCTTCCAAAAGCGCCAAGTCGTTGAGTTTCATATGGCGCGCCATGATTTGCAGCACGCTGTTTCGGTTCGCCGGTGCGGTGATGAACGCTTGCGCCTCGAACATCGCTTTCAATACCGCTTCGACGGTTTCCGGTCGTTCTCTTAAAAAACTACCGCTTACCGCCCAGGCGGTGTTGGTGAAGGGAATTTTGGCGCGCAGCAATTCGATCAGCACCGGCAACCCTTTGGACTTGGTTTGCCGGCTGAGAAACGGATCGAGCAGCGTGGCGTCGATCTGCGCCGATTCCACCGCTTGGGCGAGAATCGTCTGGTTGCCGATGGCGTTGATGCGAATCTGATCGCGGTTGGCGTCGAGTCCAAGATGTTCGAGGGCCAGATAAGCCGCCATCCACACCGTGCCGCCGATGCTGGTGATGCCGAAGCGCTTGCCGCGCAAGTCCTTGGCTTCCTTGATTTCCGGCCGGACCACCAGATCGTAGGTTAGCCGGTTGCTCGGACTGGCGATGATTTTGATATCCTGACCGGCTGCCGCGGCGCCGAGTACCGGCGAGCCGCCGCTGGCGGCGAACTGCACTTCGCCGGTGCTGAGCGCGGTCATCTGGATCGGACTGCTGCGCAGATAGACGACCTCTGCTTCGACGCCATGCTTGGCGAACAGGCCGAGTTCTTGGGCGCTCCAGAGAATCGTTGAGCGTGCGCTCACCGCCGACTGGCTGATGCGGACTTTGACTACCGGTTTCGCGGATCTCTCCGCGGCCTGCGGCAGATTCCCCGCCAACGTCGCCGACCAGCACAGCGCAATGGCCAAGAGCCGGAAGCTTCTCAGCGGTGTGCGCATGCGCCGACTAGCCCGGATGGTTCGCGATAAATGTGTGATCAGGGTGCAACCCTTCCGGAACGAAGGCAATGCAGTTGTGCCTTGAAGATGCCGGTGGGGCGAGTTGCTTCTGAGATCAGTGGTGAAAAGGTCAAACATTGTGCCAAGCGCCGAGCACAAAATGAAGCATTCGCCCCGGTGCCTTCGTTCCTCCAGGGTCACACCCCGATCAACGGAGTGTCGCTAGCTTACCTTCTGTCATGGTTGATCCGGGCTAGCGCTTGCTGATGAACAGCTTGCGTTTCAATCCTTCCCATTCGCCGAACTTCTTCTCCATCACTTCGGGAGGATACTTGCTTTCGATATAGACTTTCTTGAATTTCATCTCGGCATCGTTGATATCGTTGCGCGCCGAACTTAAGCCGCCTTTGACCACTGCCAGTTGTCCCTCTTTTGAATAAAGAAAATCTAGAAATAGCAGCCCGGCATGGGGATGCGGCGCTTTGGCGACCAGTCCCGACATGCCCGTAGTGCCGATCACTGGATCGATGGGTTTCCATTCCACCGGCGCGCCTTTTTGTTTGGCGACGATGATGTTGGAATTAAAAATCGTCGGCGAGATCGGTACCTCTCCCGATGCCACGAGTTGGGCGAGCGCGGCGCCGGAAATATTTTGCACGTTGATCTCCTGGGCGGCGAGTTTTTCGAGAAACTCCATGCCAAAGGTTTCGATGATCGCGCCGATCCATTGGGTGCCGGTGGTGGTGCCGGCGATGGACATTTTGCCCTTCCATTTGGCATCGAGAAGATCCTTCATAGATTTCGGCACATCGGCGGGGGCAATCAGTTTGGTATTGTAACCGAGGCTGATGTAAAGCTCGCGGCTGGTGCCGTAGAGCACGCCTTTTTTACCTTTGGCCCTGGCATCGTCGTCGTAGGCGGCGAGTTCTGGCGAAAGTATTTCCTGAAACAAACCGGTGCTGTGCAACAGCGCCATATAGTCGGGGCTGGTCTCGACGACATCGGCGATTTGATGGCCGGCGGTGGCTTCTTCGGTGACCCGCTTGAGCAATTCCTTGGAATCGCTGCGGTAGACATTAGGCTTGATGAAGGGATATTTCTTACCGAACTCTTGGATCACATGGGTAGCCATCCAGGTGTTCGATGTGTAGAACGTGACCTGGCCTTCTTTCTTGGCGCCGTCGTGAAGAACTTTTTCGCGGTCCTTGCCTTGGTAGAAGGCTAGTTGAGCGGCAGTCGGCGGCTTGGTCTGGGCGCCGTCGGCGCGTCCGGCCGGCAAGAAATTCAACACGAGAAGGCAAACCAACAATCGTAAAATCATATTAGCTTCTCCTTAGACGCAGGGTTAATCATCGAAGTACCCCGATCGATAAGCCCACAGCCACAAGTAGGCAATTTTTTCATTGTAAAGCTCGGAATAGCCAACGTGGCCATAGCGTGGGATGAAAACAACATGGGCGCCGCGTGTGATCGCGGCATATTTTCGGGCCATGAACATCTCGCGCTTGTTTTCCAACGGCGCGCCGCCGTTGACCCAGTGGCCCTTGTCGTTTTCGCCGGCGACAAGTAAGACACGAATCGATTGCAGCCAATTCGCATCCGGTTCCTGTAAGTGATCGAAGTACTCTTCGCGCGGCAGGCCGGTGCGCTTGGGGTACTCTTCCAAGATTCCCACGGCTGCGTTGTGCTGGTTATCGCACAAACTGGTTTTCATTTGGGAACGCAGCGGGCTGACCAGACGAATGTAATCGTCGGCGCCGCCCCACGGCGTTAGATCCTCCGGATCGACGTAGCCTGAGTTTTTGAACGAGTCCGGGGAGCGCCGCGACACATGGTCCACTGGAATCTCCCGGTATTTTTCCGCGCCGGTCTGGTCGCGCCACTCCTTGCGCCAGCCGTCGGGGCCGCCGCTGCCAAATCCGACCAGGCCGATCACTTTGGTTTTCTTGCTGAAACGCGCCAGGTGCGCAGCCATGGGACCGCCGGTGGAATGGCCGAAGCCGATGATTTCACGTCCCGCCAGATGTTGATCAGTAAGCGCCCCCGCCCCCTGGAGAATGACGTTGAAGGTGCATTTCAAATTGCGGTCAGCAATTTCTTCCTGACTCAGCGCTCGATCCAAGAGATAGATCGGCATGCGCTCGGGGATGGGAACATTCCACACGCCTCCTGGCGGGTAATGTCCTGGATAGGTGAGCGCGAGGACTTTGAACCCCTGGGCAGCCGCGACCCGCGCCAGACCCGGCCGTCCGTCCGGCGTCAAGTCCATGATCTTTTCACTGCCCGCGCCGCCGTGAAAAAAGACAAAGGCGCGGCGCGGATCGGTTTCCTTCTCCGGCGTGTACAGCGTGCCGTGCATGTCCCAGTCGTAACCGTTGCGCTGATAACGAGCGGTTACATCGGTGCTGGTAAACTTTCCGTCAGGATAGGGTGGCGCGATGGCCAACCATTCGTCCCAAGTGAACTTCAATAACAGCTCGTTGGATTTCAATCCATCTAAGTATTTTTCGGTAGCGCTGGCCATGGCAGTGTCTCCGGTTACGATTTGCTGGCGTAGCTGTCGAGATAGTATTTGGCGATTTCGCCTTTGGTGGCGAACCAAACATCGGGAAACCCTTTGGCGTAGCGAATGCATTCTTCGAACACGCCGATGATGTTGGGCCGGCCGCCGATATGGGCATGGACCAGGCAATCGATGAGCTTGGGGGCGCCCGGCTTGGCCTTCGGCGTAGAGACAATCGAAGGCGGCTTTGAAACTATCGAAATAGTCTCGCGCAGGGTTTTTGTGGGTGAACAAGAGGCTCAAATCATTGGCGTAATCGAGCCGCGGCATGATGATCAATGGTTTGCCGTTGACCATGCGATGCTGCGGAATATCGGGTCCCGGCAGATCGCCGGTCCAAAAAATACCTTCGTCAACAAAGTTGCCGAACGTGAAATCGTTGACGCGATGGCCCGGACTTACCCAGCCCACTGGGCGTTTCCCCGTCACCGACGCGATGGCGTCTAGTGTTCGTTTGATTAACGCTCGTTCACTGGCGGCGTCGAGGCTGGACAGCGCCGTGTCATTGACCCAACCATGGCCAACAATTTCATGTCCGCCGGCATGGAGCTCTTTCAAAGCGTCGGGAAAATCTTCGGCGATGCGGCCGTTGGTGTCGATGGTGCCTTTGACGCCGTTGCGGCCGAGCGCATCCATAATGCGCCAGATGCCGGCCTTGCCGCCGTATTCGCCGTAGGCGAGCGATGCGTAATCCGGTTTGCCCTCGCTGTGACGATACTGTGAAGATTTTTCGAAAGCTTCGAAGGCAACGAAGAAGCTGACGGCGATCTTGGCGTTGTTGGGCCACTTGATCGGTGCGAGTCTCATAATGGTTTCCTTTCTATTGCTTCGGCCCGCCGAAAATACTGCGGAACTGTTCGTAGTTTTTATTAAAGTCGTCGCCGGCGCTGAATTCGTCGATGACGAAAGTTAGTTTTTCCAAACCCTGCACGGTGGTCGGCACCGCGCGGCGAGTCGGTACCCGGCCAAAGGATGCGATGATTCTTTGTCCCTCTTCGGACAGCATGAAGTCGACGAAGAGTTTCGCCGCATTCGGGTGCGGCGCCTTGGCGGCGACGCCGATCGGTTGGAACTTGGTGAAGACCGGATCCTGCGCCAGCCAATCCACCGGCGCGCCTTTGCGCTTGGCGTCCTCGGCATTGTGAATGTAGGTGTTGAGCACTAGCGGAAACTCACCGGCGGCGAGCAGACCGGTGATAATCGTCAGTCCTGAATAAAGTTTAAACTCCTGAGCGCCGAGTCTTTTCATGTAGGCCAAGCCTTTGTCCTGGCCTAGCCGTTTGAGTTTCCAGGAAAACCACTCGGGCTTGGTGTGATCCATGCCGATCTTGCCGCGCCATTTCGGGTTGAGTAAATCTTCATCGCTCACCGGCACTTCGCTGCGCTTCACCATGCGTGTATTGTAGGCGATGATATTGGGCATCATGTAAATCGCCGCCCAAAAGCCATCGGCATCGAAGAAACCTTTCTGCAACTGTTTGGTTTCGGGTGAAAGATATCTGGCCAACAGATTTCTCTTCTTGAGAAAATAGGCCTGGGTCTCGGCGGACTGGACGACATCGAAGTCGAAACGCCCGGCTTGAGTCTCGGTCATGATCTTGGTGAGCAGCCGTTCGCCGACGGCGCGAAACATATGGACCTGTAGGAACGGATATTTAACGCGAAAGGCATCGTTGAGCTTCTGCGCTTGCTCGACGGTCATCGAGGTGTAGAGGACCAGCGATCCTTCTTTCTTGGCGCCCTCGATGAGCGCTTCGTGAGTGTTGGCGCGCAGCGGCGCGGCGAGGAGAATAGTTAACAAACCGCAGACTGTGAGAATAATGCCTTTAACCATTATGAAAACCTCGATCCTAACTCGTGCCGGATACTATCAAGGCGTTGGCGAGAGGGTCAACCGCGTTTGCCGCGAAGTTTCCTCGTAGGAAACAAAAGGATGCCGATGGGCATCCCTTTAATTATTAATTAGCGGATTCGGGTATTACTAGGCGGTTGCGAGCAGCGCCTGGAAATCGTCGGGGAAAAGTTTGAGGGCGCTTTCGATGGGCGGACCGGGCATGGCGATCAAGTTGCAGAACCCTTTACCTTTGTTAAAAGCCAGCACTTTGCCGAACTGTTCCAGGATCGCCAGGCTACCCTGGCCTTGTTGAACTTTCTTCATCAGCAGAGAAAGCGTGTTGGTTTCCATACGGCAGGCGGCGCATTGGCCACAGGATTCGGCGGCAAAGAAGCCGGTGATGCGCACCAGCTCGTCGACGATGGAATCGCCTTCGCGGACGATATGGACGACGCCGCAGCCGAGCATGGAGCCGGCTTCGCGCATGGCGTTGGGTTCCAATGGCGTATCGATCTTGTCCGCCGGCAAATAGGCGGATGACGGCGAGCCTGGCATGATCGCTTTGATCTTCTTGCCATCTTTCAGGCCGCCGCCGCATTCTTCAATCAGATAGCGTAGCGGCGTGCCGAAGGGCAGCTCGTAGATGCCGGGGGTTTTTACCTCTTCGGTTTCGTTGAGTGCGAACAACATGGTGCCGGGACAATCTTTGGTGCCGAAGCCGCGATACCAGTCGGCGCCTTTCAATAAAATGCGCGGTACGTTTGCCAGCGTCTCGACATTATTGACCGATGTCGGTTTGCCGAACAGGCCGACAGTGACGGGGAAGGGCGGTTTTTGCCGCGGCAGAGGCTGCTTGCCTTCGATCACTTCGAGCACGGCGGTGTCTTCGCCGGCAACATAGTTATGCGGCGCGGCGATGATCTCGATATCGAGGTCGTAGCTGCTGCCAAGAACTTTTTCGCCCCAGTAGCCCGCTGTTCTGGCTTCGTCCAAAGCGTCGTTGACGCTTTTGATCGCCGCTTCGTACTTGGCGTTGATGTAAAGATAAGCCTTCGCCGCGCCGATGGCATAAGCGCCAAGGACTGCGCCTTCGATGACCAGATGGGGCAGGTTTTCCAACAGCACGCGGTCTTTGTGGCTGCCCGGTTCATCCTCGCCGCCATTCATCACCAAATAACGCGGCAGTTCGGCAGCTTCGCGGGTAAACTGCCACTTCTTGCCGGTGGGGAACCCCGCCCCGCCATGGCCGCGCAGTCCGGCGTCGGAGATTATTTTGATAACATCGTCGGGGCTTCCCTTCAGGGCCTTGGTCAACGCTTCATAGCCGCCGCGGCCCTGATATTCTTTCAGCCCTTCGTGCCCCTCGATCACGCCCTTGGGGAAAAGTATGCCTTCCATTGGCTTAGAATATTCCCGTGTCGAGTAGTTGGTAGATCAATTCCTTCAACGACGAATCGATGGTGTCCAAGCGTTGCACATGGGGTGCGCCGGCGAGATGGGCGACGATGTCGTCGAGATCTTCGCTCTTGACGTGAGCGTACCAATTTTTTTCAGGGTAAATTACAACATTGGGGCCTTCTTGGCAGGCGCCAAAACACATGTAGGGTTTGACGTCGACATCGGTTAGCCCCTTGGCGGCAATTTTTTGTTGCAGTTCCGCAGCCAACTGCTCCGATCCACGGGACTTACAATCGATATTCTGACAGACCAGGCAGGTTTGGCTCACGCGCATCTCCTTGGGTTCTACTTACTAACGCTCGATTCGATATGCAACAGTTGATACGGCCAGCAGCTGATATGGCGACTCAGTTCAACTGAATTTGCGAGACCCAGTCCTTGCCCTGGATGATTTCGGCGAGGATCTTTTCATCTTCGGCATTGGGCAGAACTTCGTACAAGTGTTTCTGATAATCTTCCGTGCTGAGTAATTCACCGGTGACGCTATAGTTCTTGCCGACATGCTCGCCGATGGAGCGGTTAAATTTCAGATCGGGCGCCGTCAGTTTGGCTTGACCTTCCGGCACCAGTTGATTGAGCTGGTCGAGTAGCTGTTGCGATTCGCGCATATAGTGTTCGCGGGCGAGATCGTTGAGCTTGTCTTTCTCCGCCGGCGCGGTCGCGGCATGTTCGTCGTAGCGGCCTTTGATACCCCATGTGTAGACCCAATTCGCTGACGAGGAATTGGTGGTGCCGAACAGATCGTAGGCCGTGGAGAGCCATTTATTAAAATATTTTTGCACGATCGGTACGGGGATCTTTTGAGCTCTGAGTACCCGAGTCAGGCCGGTGTGGCCGGTGAACATGTGAAAATGCTCTTCCTTAAGCATCGCCGTCACGCTTTCGGCAAGCGGGGCGAAGGATGAGTGGCTGAGCATGGTCAACTGATACTTGCCGTCGCGGTCGACAAATTCGGTGTAGGTGAAAAAGTCGAGCCAGTTGTTCACCGGCGCGTTAAAGGCGCCGAGCAGCCGGTCGCCGCGGAAAGCGCGGCGCTCGAGCATCTTACGCGCCTCAAGCTTGCCGGAATCGCCAAAGTAATTCACCAGCAGATAACACATCTGCCAGCCATGGCGCATCTCTTCGCTGTTGACCCGTGTGAGTGCTTTGCGGTCGTACTCAGTGGGCGCGGTATCGAGCAGATTCTTTTGCTGTTCAACCGAGGCAAACTCGGTATCGCCCTGGTAGACGATCAGATTCATCAGGGCATCGCGGATCGATTGGTTGGGAATCTGGCCGACCCGCTGCCATTTCTGCTGACCTTGGAAGTCGCCAAATTCAATGTCAGGCGAGTGGAGCTCACCCAGCTTGGTTTCGAACTTGTAGTCGCCGAGCAGCGCCGCATCGTAACCAATGTCTTTTTGCCACTGATGAAAATAGTCGATCCAGTCATCGAAGGTAGAGATTTTGGTCATGGCCGGGCCCTTTCGTCGCAAATATTATTCGAACGATCGTTCGAACTTATTTACTTATACCGTTTCGATAAACGGAAATCAACTGCCCCACCACTGCGCACTAACCCTGGTTATTTGGCACTTTAAGAGCTCCAGCTAGCGGTACATTTCCAGTAGCTCGACCATTCCAAGTTGCCTTATTTGCTCAAAAAGATAACGCTTGATCTCGCCGACAGTGTCCATTTTGAGAACCTCATGTGCGGTGGTTTTCGCCGTTTGATAACTGATCGAACGAATGGCTTTTTTAATCACGGGAAGATAAAGCGCCCCCATGCTGAACTCTTCCAGACCCATGCCAAGCAGCACAAGGGCGCAAAGGGGGTCGCCCGCCATCTCGCCACACATGCTCACCCGCTTGCCCGCTTTCCTGCCGGCATTGATAGTGGCATTGAGCGCTGAGAGGACGGCGGGGTGTAACGGTTCATAAAGGTTGGCGACTTTACGGTTGCTACGGTCAACGGCCAAAAGGTATTGGATAAGATCATTGGTACCGATGCTCAAAAAGTCGACTTCGCGTAGGAAACGCTCAGCCAACTGCACGGCTGACGGGACTTCGACCATGATCCCCAGTTCCATCTCCCGGTCGAACGGTGTGCCCTCTCGCTCTAATTCAACCTTGGCCTCGGCCAAAAGCTCTTTGACCTTTTGAATCTCTTCGAGACTGGAAATCATCGGCACCAACATGCGCACCGAGCCGAGATCGCCAACGCGCAAAATAGCGCGCAGCTGGGTTTTGAAGATCTCTTCGACCTCTAGCGAGATACGAATCGACCGCCAGCCTAAAAATGGATTGGGCTCGATGGCGACGCTGCGCATGTAGCTGGGATATTTGTCGGCACCGATGTCGAGGGTCCGAATCGTGACGGGCTTGTCCGTCATGCCTTCGACAACCCGCTTATAGAGAGCGTATTGTTCTTCTTCGCTGGGGAAATCCCGGTGCGACAAAAACGGAATTTCGGTTCTATAGAGGCCGATGCCCTGGGCGCCGTGGAAATGGGCGAAGGCGACGTCGCTCAGCAGACCGACGTTAGCGCACAGCGACACCCGATGACCGTCGGTGGTTTCCGCCGGCAAGTCCTTGAGTTCGCCTAGTTCGCGGTTGAGCTCCGCATAGTCGCTTTTTAACCGATCGTATTCGTTGATGACCTCGGCAGTCGGATTGACGTGCAAGCTACCGGCGTTGCCGTCGATGATCAATTGATCGCCCTGGCGCACCCGTTGCATCACGTCTTCGACTGCAACCACGCTAGGGATTTCAAAGGACTTGGCCAATATCGATGCATGGGAAGTGACACCGCCGGTAGCCAGGACGATACCTCGGAATTTGTCACCTTCGAGCATGCTCAAATCGGCGGGCGAGAGATCCTGGGCGACCAGTATCGCGTCGTCCGGCACGTCGTATTGTTGCCCATCACCTCCGGAAAGGGTTTCGAGTAAGCGCTGCGCGGCATCTTTGACATCGCCGGTCCGTTCACGCAGATAGTTATTGTCGAGCTTGGCGATGGATTCCATGTAGCGCTCGAAGACCACCCGCACGGCATACTCCGCGACGAAGCCGCCTTTGCGAATCTGTTGCTCGATCTGGTGAATGATCTGCGGGTCTTCGAGGATCAACCGATAGACGTCGAAAATCGCTCCCTCTTCGGCGGAAATGAGTTCGCTCATGCGCCGCTTAATCACACTGATCTGGTCGATGCCGCGCTCCACGGCGCCACGGAAGCGCTCGATTTCATGCTTTGGATTACGCGATTTTTTCTTTTTAATCGCGTTCAGCTCCATGCGTGGCTCGAGGACGAACGCTTGGCCGCGGCCGAAGCCGGGCGACGCCGCCAATCCCGACAATCGGCCGCGCCATTTCTGCTTGGTTTTTGCCGATGTCTCTGACGGCGTGCCTTCATAGGAGCGCAGCTTGCGCATGGCGTCATTCATGCGCTTTTGGTATTGCTTGCGCTCCTCTTCTTTGGAGCGGAGGTTGTCGCTGAGCCGAGCCTGGAGAATGATACTGGCCGCTTGCCCCGATATGGTCGTCAGTAGACGGATTTCATCGCGCGAAAACTCGCGCCGGCGCGAAGTTTGCACGACCAGCACCCCTAAAGGGTTTTTCTTCTCTAGTAGCGGCACGCCGAGGAACGAGTGGAAGTGTTCTTCGTGGGTTTCCGGAAAATATTTGTAACGCTTATGGGCGAGGGCATCGACCACCATCACCGGCTTCATCTGCTCGATGACCAAGCCGGTCAACCCTTCGCCCGTGGCCATGGACACTTTGCCGACGGACTCGGGATCGAGGCCCATGGTCGCGACCAGGAACAAGCGATTTTTTTTGGCATCGAAAATATATAGCGAACATACTTCGGTCTGCATGCGTTCGGCGACCGTGGCGACCAGCTGGTCCAAGGTGTCTTGCAGGTCGTGGGAATGGGTGATCAGCGTGCTGATGTCCGCGAGTATGCCCAAGTGGGGATAGGTGGTGCGGGCGATCTTAGTGTTCTGGGCCATGGGTGGAGTTTATAGATGAAGACGGACATTTCTATAAATCATAAATTTCACGGATTCGCTAGGCAGTCCAACGCATTACAAACGCATCGTGCGCCGATTGACAGGCGAAACTACATTTTCCCGCGACTGTGCTATATTGCCGTCATGAGTCAGATTGCCGGATTACGGGGCATGCGCCACATTGCCCTCAAAGTACGCGACCTGGCGCGGGCGAAAAGTTTTTACCAAGAAGTGCTCGGCATGACAGTGGTCTGGGAGCCGGATGACAAGAACGTTTATCTGTCTTCCGGTTGCGACAACCTGGCGATCCATGAGGTCTCCGCGAGCTTGGCCAAGTCGGCTGAGGAAAGACAGCTCGATCATCTTGGCTTTATTGTCGAAAGCATCGACCGAGTGCGAGAATTGGAGCAAGAGTTTTTGCGCCAAGGCGTGCTTATCGTCCATCCGTTCAAGATCCACCGCGACGGTAGCGCGTCGTTTTACTGCGCCGATCCCGACGGTATCGTCATTCAAATGCTTTATGAGCCTACCTTGAGTTCACAAAATATTAGCTGAGGGTCTTATGCTCTACGAATCTGAACGGGGCGATTTTTCGCTGATGTTGTTGGGCGATGTCATGCCGACGCGGCGCCTGGCGGTATTCGGCGAGGAGCGTTACTTAAAACTGCGCGAAATTTGCGCCGGCGCCGACGCGACTTTCGCCAACTTGGAAACCGCCGTGCATCGCTACCTCGAAGGGCACCAGAACATCAGCGGCGGCACTTATATGACGACGGAGCCGCAGCTGCTTGAAGACTTAAAGTGGTTGGGCGTCAGTCTGGTTTCGACCGCCAACAATCATGCCTTCGATTACGGCGAAGAGGGAATCATGGCCACCTGCGGTTATTTAGACGCCGCGGGCATCGTGCACGCGGGTACCGGCCGACATTTACGCGAGGCGCGCGCGCCGGCCTACCTCGATACCAAACGCGGCCGGGTCGCCCTGATCGGCATGACGGCGACTCTGCCCGCTCATTCCATCGCCGGCGATCAGCGGGCCGACACGCCGGGACGAGCCGGCGTCAACCCTCTGCGCCATAGCCTGACTCATGTCGTCGACCAGCGCGGCTTTGATGAACTACGCCGATTGGGCACGGCGCTGGGTTATGACGCGGCGCGCAAGCGGCGTGAAAATCTCGGCGACGCTCGCTCGCGCGTCGGTGTGGAGAGCGCGAGCGAATACAATTTTGGCAATATGCGCTTTGAAAAAGGCGAAAGCTTCGGCCTACGCACGGTCGGCCATAAGCGCGATGTCGAGGAAAATCTCCAGCAGATCAAAGAAGCACGGCGCATGTCCGATTGGGTGGTGGTGAGTTTACATTGCCACGAGGTGGGCGGGGATAAATTGTTGACCGCGGCGCATCGGAGCGAGATTGACCAGCTGGCCGATTTCGCCGTCGACTTCGCCCATCGCGCGATCGAGGCGGGCGCGGATATTTTTGTCGGGCACGGACCGCAGGAGCCTTTTGGCGTCGAGATTTATCAAGGCCGGCCGATTTTCCACAGCTTGGGGACGACGATTTTCGAGCTCGAAACACCGCGATATCTCGCGGAAGAAGCCTACGCGCGCTATGGCCTCGGCGGCGACGCGGGCCCGGCCGACTTCGCCGACGTGCGCTATCAAAGCGACCGCGTCGGCCATCCCGCCGATGCGAACTACTGGAAGCAGGTGGTTGCCCAGTGCCAATTCAAGGCACGAAAACTCGCGCGCGTCCATCTCTATCCGTTGGATCTCGGTTTCGGCAAACCGCGCTGGCAGCGCGGCCGGCCGCTGTTGGCGGATGAAAAACTAGGACGAGAAATCATCGATAAAGTCGTCGGCTTGTCACGGCGCCATGGCACGGAGGTCAAGTGGCAGGACGGCTGCGGCGTGATCTTGTTTGATTAAGCTGGACGTAGAAAAAAAATACCGGCTATTTTTTTCTGAGCTTGGGATTGAGCACGTCGTTAATGCCGTCGCCGAACAGATTGATGCAGAGCACGAGTAGTGAAATCGCCAAGCCGGGAAACAGCGCCAGCCAGACCGATGCGCTGATCCGTTCCTGAGCTTCGCTCAACAGCGAGCCCCAGCTGATCAGGTTGGGATCGCCTAAACCGAGAAAACTTAATCCCGCCTCCAAGAGAATCGCCCGCGCGACTAAAATTGACGCCACCACCACCGCCGGCGGAATCGCATTGGGGAGAATTTCCCGAAAAATAACTTTAGCATGGCTGGCGCCGATGGCGCGGGCGGCGACAACGAATTCGCGCTCGCGAAAGGTGAGAAATTGCGCGCGCACGACGCGGGCGACTTCCGGCCAGCCCAGGATGCCGATGACGAGGATAATCTTTTCGATGCCGGTGCCGAGCATGGCGACGACTAACAGGGCGAGAAAAAATCGCGGCACGACCAAAACGTACTCAGTCACGCGCATCAGGATGATATCGGTACGCCCGCCAAAATAGCCGGACAGCGACCCGATCAGGATGCCGAGCGCCATCGACGCAGCGGTGGCGAGAAAACCAACCAGCAGCGGCACTCTGCTGCCATGGATCACCCGGCTCAAGGTGTCGCGGCCGAGATCGTCAGTGCCCATCCAGTGATCGCCGCGCGGCGCGATCAGCGTCTCATCGCCGAGGGCGAAGGGATCGTAGGGTGAAAGCTGATACGCCAGCGTCGCGGCAAGAACGAAACCGATGATTAGATAAAGGCTCCACTCCGCTGCGCGGTTTCTGCGAAACTGATGCCAGAGTTGACGCCAGGACATGGTGGGTTAGCCTGGCTCAATCAGGTGAAGCAGAGATCGAGGTGTGCCCTTCCGGAACGAAGGCACGCCTTCTGGATTGCAGATAGCAAATCTCAAATCCCAGATTTGAAATCTGAAATCTGCGATTTGATATTTCGAGCGCCAGCGAGAATACGGAGCCACACCTCGATCGACAGACTGTCGTTTGGTTTCCTCGTAACATTATATGGGCTGATCTCACTTCTGGTATTTCACCCGCGGATCGAGCCAGAGGTAGATCAAGTCGACGAGCAGATTCACCAGAACCACCAGCGCGGTAGTCATTAGAAAATTTCCCATCAAGACCGGATAGTCGCGCTTGACGATGGACTCGTACATCAGCCGGCCGATGCCGGGCCAGCCGAAAACGGTTTCGACAAGGACAGAGCCGGTAAAAAGAAAACCGACATCGACACCGATGATGGTCACCACCGGCATCAAGGCGTTGGGCACCATGTGGCGCGCGATCACGTGTTTTTCATGCAAACCTTTGGCGCGCGCGACAGTTACGAAATCTTCGTAAGCCACTTCCAGCATGCTGCTGCGCATCATGCGCGCATTCACGGCCAGATGGCGGATCGCCAACGCGGTGAACGGCAGGGCGATGTGAGCGGCGCGGTCGAGCACGAGCGCCGTGCCGCTCAGATCGACGCCGACGGTTTTGAGGCCTTGCGACGGCAGCCAGCCGAGCTCGATCGCAAAGACCGCCATGAGCATTTGGCCGAACCAGAACGCGGGCACGCAATAGCCGAAGAGCGAAAAAGCGCTGATGGCATTATCGGCTAACGAGTAGGGTTTACGCGCGGATAGAATACCCAAGAGAATTCCCACGGCGGCGGAAAAGACGAGTGCCGGCAGCATCAATTGCAGCGTCGCCGGCACGCGGTCCATGATGACGCTCAGCACCGGCTGGCGATAGTAAAAGGAAAAACCTAAATCGCCGGAGAGGATATTTTTGATATAGAGCAGCAGTTGAATATAAAGCGGCTGGTCGAGACCGAACAGTTTCCGCATCTCGGCCAGATAGGCCGCCGGCGCGGGAAATTCGCCGACCAACGCTTGAATCGGATCGCCGGGGGCCAGGTGAATCAGGAAGAAATTAAAGACGATGACGCAAACCAGCAGCGGTAGGGCATGGAGCAAACGGCGCAGGACGAAAGTGAGAATCGGCATGGGCGCTTCCCTAAACGCTCACGATTGCAGATTTCAAATTGCAGATTTCAAATTGCAAGACTCGAACTCGCCGTTAATTGAACAATTAATCGCGCTCGAAGTCACCGTCTTTGAGCGCCGCGCCTTTGACCCACCAGATCTCGTCCATGCGCTCGTAGGTCTCGGTGCTGGTGAGGGCGCCGCGGAACTGGTCTTTGATGATATTCAGTTGCAACCGGTCGGCCACCGGGATGGTCGGCAAATCGCGCATTAAAACATCTTGAACCTCAAAGTAGGCTTTGACCATGTCGGCTTTCTTGGTCGCCGCCACCGCTTGTTCGAACAGTTGGTCGACCTTGGGATTACTGTAGCGCGTGAAGTTGGTGAACGGCTGGCCGGTGATCGACGAGGTCGCATACAGGCGCGCTGTGCCGAGGGCGGGATGGCCGCGGGTGGTGAGCGGGCCGAACCACAGATCGAAATCGTATTTTTGAAAAATCTTCTCCAACATCACCGAGCGCTCGAGCCGTTCGAGTTTAATGTCGATGCCGGCGGCTTTTAATTGCTCGCGCAAGATTTGCACCGGCCTCTCGGAGTTATCGTTGCCCGCCTCGAAGCTGAGCTTGAGAGCGAAGCGTGTGCCGCCGGCGCCTCTCGGCTGGCCCGCTTCATCGAGCAGGGCGTTGGCCTTTTTCAAATCGAAGGGATACTTGGGCACGTTGGCATTGTAGGCCCAGGGAATGCCCGGCGGGATCACGCTGTCGATGACTTTGCCGACCGCGCGCAAACCTTTTTCGACCACGAATTTCTTGTCGATCGCATGGGCGATGGCGACGCGAACTTCTTTCTTGGCCAAAATCGGATTGCCCTTTAAATTAAAATTCACGCCGATCAGCGACGGTGAGCCGATGTCTTTGATGACGGCGTTTTTTAGTTTCTTGAGCCGGTCGACATGCTGATAGGGAAAATTATTGCTTGCGAAGATCGCATTGATCTCACCCGTTTCAAAGGCGATGGCGCGGGTCGCCGGGTTGGGAATGATGCGATAAATCACGCTGTCCAAGAACGGCCGGCCTTTTTTGAAATAATTTTCGTTGCGCACCAGCGTGACGTGGCTGCCTTTGTTCCATTCCTTGAATTTAAACGGCCCGCTGCCGACGGGCTGGTCATTGTTGCGTGGATTTTTAAACACGTCGCCGCCTTCATAGATATGCTTGGGCATGATGCAGCCGTCGTGGGCGGTGAGGATTTCAAGAAACGGCGAATAAACTTTTTTGAGACTGATCTTCACCGTGGTCGCGTTGGGGGTCTCGATGGCTTTGATGTTTCGGTACGCTTCGCGGCCGCGCGCGTTGTATTTGCCGACGAGATTTTCGAAGCTGAATTTTACGTCGGCCGAGGTGAGCGGCTGGCCATCGTGCCATTTGACGTTGTCGCGCAGCTGAAACGTATAGACCAAGCCGTCCGGAGAAATGTCCCACGACTGGGCCAGGTCGGGATGAGGATTCGACTCTTCATCCATGTGCAGCAGGCCGTTGTAAATGTTGGACGTCACCATGGCGACGATCTGACTGCTCTCGATGCCGCAGTTGAGCGTCGACGGATCGGCGGCCATGCCCAGGATCAAGGTTCCGCCGCGGCGCGGGTTACCCTCGACCGGACCGGCCCACGCGACGCCGTGAGCAAGGGCGAGCAGAAGGGCGAGCAGCGGTGCCAAAAAACCAGCGAGCAATGAGCAGCGTCGTTTTTCCGGCAATTTTCTGTTCATTACAATCTTCATGGTATCGCTCCGGCTAATCATTAGAAATCTTGAGATCGTTACCGTTCATACAACTCATCAATGCGCGACTGTTGTCGACGTTTTCAAGCCGGTCAATCAATCCGGCCAGCTGTTCGGCGCGGCCGCGACTTAACACTAAGGTTGCGCAGTCGAAGAATTTCCCGTGAATCTCCGCTTTGGAGTGCAGCGTCGTGCGCTCGGCCACTTCGATGTTATGAACCGCGCCGTTCTTGAGTGTCACCGTGATGCGGTCGGGCGGTTCGGCTTGGCCCGCCTGCCGTGGGTTGGCGCGATGGCGAATTTTTGCCATGGCGCCACGCACGCGCGGATCGTGAATGTTTTCGTCAGTGAATTGATCAAGCGTGACCTTGCCGTCAAGCAACGCGATGGCGAGAATGAACGGCATGCTATTAGGGCCGGCGATCGCTTCCTGGGGATCGGTGCGCGCCAGCGAGCGCTGATGAAAGTCGCTCTCGACGCTTTCGACATCATCCACCGTGAAGCCATGTTGTTGGCGCAACGCCAACAGCCCTTCAATCGGCTTGTGCGCCGGGGTGCAGGTGGGAAAGCGCTTGATCGGCGGCATTTGTTCCATGTAAAAAAATTTGCCCACGTCTTTGGTCAGCGCGTCCCAGTCGCACTCGCCGTCGAGACAGAGCGCGCTGGCAAAACCCATCGGCGCTTCGAGAATGGTCTGATCGGCGCTGAAGCCTTTTTGCGCCAGCAGCGCCGCGGTGACGCCGTTGCGCGCGGCATTGCCGGTTTGCAGCGCCTTGGCCATGGTGCCGAAGTTGCGCCTGACGCCGCCGGCGCCGGCCACGGCGATGCCGAACGCGGTCGCCATCTGTTTGGCGTTCAAGCGCAAAACTTTTCCCGCGGCGGCAGCTGCGGCCAAGCTGCCGGTGGTGCCCCCGGCGAACCAGCCACGCGACGTCGGGCCACCCTGGTTTTTGCGCCGGCCGGCGTCGAGCGCGGCGTCGAGGCGAAAACAGATATCGCGCCCGAGGATGTAGGCTTCCAAGAGCGTCGCGCCGCTGGCGCCGTTGCCTTCGCCGATGGCCAATGCCGCCGGTACGGTGTGGGTGCTGCCGTGGATGTTATCGTCGAAGTCGAGGGCGAACGCGAGCGCGCCATTGGCCCAGGCCGCGAGCGCCGGCTCGGTGCGGATTGAACTGCCGATGACACCCGCTCTCGGCGCCGCCGCCGCTTCGCGCAAGTATTCAGTCAGAATCCGCGCCACCGCTTGCCGCGATGCGGCGAGGGTGACGCCCAGGACGTCGAGGATAACCAGCTTGGAAATTTCCACCGCCTTGGTCGGCATGTCTTGCAGCCGGGTGTCGACGACGAATTGCGCGAGAGTTTCAGTCGGGCCCATGGTTAGTATTCCTTTTGCATCGCTTGCGCTGCAAATTATGTGCTCGCCATCAAGCGGCCGTATTGCGGCTTGGCCTGCCAGCAATTCAACAAATGCAAAACATGCCAAGCGGTCGACACCTGGTTGGTCAGCACCGGCTTGCCGAATTCGGCTTCGAGCTTGGTGATGACCGGCAACGTCAGCCAAGCACCGCCGCCGATGTAGATGCCGTCGGCGTCGGGAAACTGTTCCAGCGCGCCGCGGCCGAGCTCGTAGGCGAGGGCGAGATTATCCTGGCTGTTGATCTTGACGAAGTCGGCGGGGATCATGGCGCGGCTGTTGACACCGATCATCGAGACGCCGCCGGCGGCGAAGAATGCGCCGAGCGTCGCATTCATGGGCTCGGTCCATTTATTCGCCGCGGCGATTTTTGTGATGCCGAGGTGTTTTGCCGCCGCCACCACGTCGAGCACCGTGGAGGTCGCCGGCACTTTGCCTTTCGCGGCGATGCGCGCGAGCAGGCGTTGTAAGAATTCCTGACCGGCCAGGATCGGCAGCGGCACGCCCGATTGGATAATAATGTCGACGCCGCGCTCGGTGAGCATGGCGACGAGCTGGTCTATCGGTTCAAACACGCGTTCGACATCGGCGCGGCTGAATTCCTCTAACCCGACCGAGATCGCCACCATCATGACGCCGTCGGGCACCAGCCGATAAAATTCATAGGCGGCGTTATCGATGATCGGCAGCGGCGAGAGGACGCCGATTTTTCGCTTGGGAACATGTTCTTCAAACATGATCGGTTCCTCCGTAATCAGAGCGAGAGGCGCGAAAAGAGTTGCGTGATGCTTATCGTTCTGTTTACCTCAAACGATTACCCTCTGTCTACTTGTTGATATTACCCATAAGTTTCTGCTGGACAGAGTGGGTGTGGAATAGGCAATAAATTCTGGTCAACCACTCAATACGCGACAAGTATTCCGTTACCCCTTTTGGAAAAGAGGGGTTAGGGGCAGTCTTGTCCAAAATAGAATTCAAAGAGGCCTCCGACATGGAGTAAGGTAAAGTGAAGTTGATATTCACATCGACGGTCTTGGCGGGCCGTCCTTACTCACAATCGCCGGGTGTTGGTGAATCCGACGGTGAGACCATAGAAGCGCTGTTATTAATAAATCTAATTAATTTGAGGCAGGGTAGTTGGTTGCTGTGATTCGCTAACCTTGCTCCTCCCGAAGACTCCCTGGAACATCGGAACAAGTCTCATAACTCCTTCCTGGCTGAGGTGATCATCGTCGAAGTAGAGGGGCCTCTGGTTTATTGATCCCTCGCAGCGCCCCGCTTTACAGAGGTGGGGTAGCGGGTCGAGCAGTTTTATCCCGCAATGGTCACGCGCTTTTTGTAAGGCGTTGAGCACAGTGCGATGACGTTTTTCGTACTCGGCTAGCGAAATGGTGATGTCTTGGGCTTCGCCGTAAATCATGAGTTGTCGGGATAAGGTATGCGGCACCGCGACGCCAATTTCTGGGACCGGCTGCACTACATAAACAGATCGTTTCGCTTGCGTCGCGCTGCAGAGAGTTTCGACCAACCTATCGGTGAAGACGCCTTCACGATTTTTCTCGACGGTAGAGTCCGGGATGTCCGCATAGCGGAGTTTGATCAGTTTTTTTTGGCGCTCGATATAACCGTTTATGTAGTAGGAGAAACGAAATGCCACGACTAGCGGAATTTCTCGGGGGAGCCGAGCGATTTTGTCCAGGGTTTCGGCTGTGAATTTAATGCACGAGCCCTTCAATTTTTTGGAATCGATGTAACCTCCGATCAGGGGGGGGCAGCGATTTGTGTAAAGGATACCACGAACCGCGCCGGAAGCCTGCTGCACGGCAGTATAAATAACCCCCGCGTGGCTATCGCCCCAAACCGCGTAATGAGGCTGTATGTCCTTGCAGGTGGGATCCGTGGTTGGTTTCCCAGCGGAACCGCAGATGATAAGGGTGCGCCTACCGCCTTGGTGGATGACGTTCTCGATGTTTTGAATGGAGGCCGACACTCGTCCGGGCACACCTTTTTGTCGATATACCACATGACCGGCCAGAGCGACGCAGAGCACAAAGCCCGCGGTGACAGTGACGACAAGCCGTGGACTTGCTTTGAGAATTAGTTTTGATCGTCGCAGCGGGGTTTCGACAAAAAGAAAGGATAGAGCTCCTAGAGCGACAGATAGCAGAATGCCGACTCCAAGCCAGACGAGTGATTCGTGCAAACGCGCGTGGCGAAGCACAACATGTACTGGCCAGTGCCAAAGATAAATCGAGTAGGACCATGCGCCGAGGTTTTGCGAAAGTTTGTTGCTAAAGATGCGGTCATTTTTTTGTGGACTCCAGATCAGTAATCCAGTTCCGATAACCGGGGCCAGTGCGGCATAGCCGGGCCATTCGGTCGAGGTGTCAAAGGCAAAAATTGCCAGCCCGATCAGTGAAAGGCCGACGCCATGGGCGACGATAGAACTGGTTCGATTAGGGAGAAATCGCTTGGAACAAAGGAAAACCAACGCGCCGGCCAAAAGTTCCCATATCCGAGTCGGTAGCAGGTAGAAGGCAAAGGCTTCCCACGATTGCGTGAGGGCAACGGTGAACCCGAACGAAACTAGCGCGATTAGAGTGAGAACTATTGCCAGACGTTGCACCGCCAGGGTTCCATCTGAACGACGCCGATGGCAGATCATGGCCAACAGGATGGGGAAAATCAGATAGAACTGCCATTCGACCGATAAGGACCAGGTGTGCAGGAGAAATTTATCCTGCGAGGAAGTATCAAAGTAGCCATCCTCCGCTTTGAAGACGAAGTTAGAAACAAAAATAACGGCACTTGCGGCGTGTTTGCCCAATTGAGCGTAATCGACCGGGGATAACCAGAACCAGCCAAGAGCGAGGAGGGTAGCGCACAGGAAAGTTAAGGCGGGAACGATGCGCTTTGCCCGTGACCAGTAGAACGATGCGATGGAGAACCTGTTCTCGGCCATGGCTGTCAAGATAATTCCCGTCATCAAAAAACCGGAGATGACGAAGAACACGTCGACGCCGATGAATCCTCCCGTGAAGCCCGGCATGCCGAAGTGGTAGAGCACTACAGCCGCGACGGCTAAAGCGCGCAGTCCGTTGATATCCTGGCGAAATTCCACCGATATTAATTAGCAGACTTTAAGCAGACTAAAAAGTAACCGCGCGGAATGGACGGTGTCGGAACCGCTTCAACGGCCCCCGCTGTAGCCGGAAGATTTGTGCCGCGCCGATAAAGATCTTCTGCGAAGAGAAGTCTGCATCGGAAGCCTGCGTACTGAACCAGCCTTGACCGCTTGTTACGATTTCGACTAAGTTCGGTCGAAGGCTTGGTTCACGCGCGAGGTGTTTCGGAAACTCAACATATCTCGCCAAAAACACAAAAAGGGAAAACCATGTACGATCTTTTGATCAAGGGCGGGCGGATTTACGACGGCTCGGGGCTGCCGAGTCACCATGGCGATGTTGCCATCGCCGACGGCAAGATCATCGAGACCGGACGTATCAACGGTAGCGCCAAGCGCACGCTGAACGTTGATGGACTAGCGGTGGCGCCGGGTTTCATCGATCCACATACGCATATGGACGCACAGCTGTTCTGGGACCCGATGGGCACTTCGTCTTGTTTCCATGGCGTGACTTCCGTCGTCGTCGGCAATTGCGGCCTGAGCTTGGCGCCGGCGAAACCGGAGAACCGCGATTCCGTAGTGAAGAGTTTTGTCCGCGTCGAAGCGATTAGCCGGCGCGTGCTCGAACAAGGCTTTGAATGGCAATGGACTTCGACGGCGGAATATTTGCGGGCCCTGGGCACGCGGTTGGGGATCAACGTCGGCGCCTTGGTCGGCCATATCGCCGTGCGCCACTACGTTATGGGCGAAGACGCCGTCGAGCGCGCGGCGACGCCGGAAGAAATCATCAAAATGAAACAGCTGGTGCGCCAAGGCATGGAAGCCGGCGCCGTCGGCTTTTCCACCAATCAGAATCCGCGTCATATCCGCGAAGATTTAAAGCCGGTGGCGAGCCGGCTTGCTAGCGATGAAGAGCTGGGAGCTTTACTTGACGTGCTGGGCGAGATGAATGCCGGCGTGGTGCAGTTGAGCGGCGGCGGCACCGACGCGCGCGGGCGCATCGAGTATGCCGCCGGGTTGGCGCGGCGCACCGGCCGACCGGTGCTTTGGCAAAGCATTTCTCATAGTTGGACGCGGCCCGATCATTGGCGCGGCATGCTCGAAGCGACGGCGAAAGTTTTTCAGGAAGAAGGGTTGCCGATTTACGCCATGACCCAGGCCAAGCCGTTCGAGATGCGCTACAGTTTGCTCGACGCTCAGTGCTTCGATGAATTTTCCACCTGGAAAACCGCGATGTTTAGCTCGGTGGAAGTGCGCAAGCAGATGTTCGGCGATGCCGATTGCCGTAAAAAGCTGCGCGCCGAGGCGATTGAAGACAAGTCGGCGTCGGTGTTCCCGCGGCGCTGGGATGTGGTCAACGTCGACCAGGTGAAGCTGGCGAAGAACAAATCCTTTGAACGACAATCGGTGGAAGCGGTTGCCAAGCTTCAAGGCAAGGACGGCTTGGATTGTTTCTTGGACTTGTCGCTCGAAGAGAATCTCGAAACCCGCTTCTCCCATATCACCACCCAGGGCGATCCCAAGGCGGTGTGCGAAATTCTTAAACATCCATCGGTGGTGGTCGGCCAGTCGGATGCCGGCGCTCATATGGGATACGACGCGCGCTTCGGTTACTGCACCGCTTTCCTCGGCCGCTGGGTGCGCGATTACGGCATTATGAGCTTGGAAGAGGCGGTCTCGAAACTGACTTTCCGCGTCGCCTCGATCTTCGGTCTCAACGACCGCGGCTTGCTGCGGCCCGGCATGGTCGCCGACATCGCGGTTTTCGATCCGGCGACGATCAACACGCAGGAGCCGGAGTACGTCCAAGACTTGCCTGGCAACGAAACGCGGATGATTCAAAAAGCCACCGGTGTGCCGTTTACCGTGGTGAACGGCACGGTGGTGATTGAGCACGGCGCACCCACCGGCGCGCTGCCGGGGAAAGTGCTGCGGCCGACGGCGTGGAAGAATTAGCAGCTGCAAGAGGGTTTTGGAGTGACATGGAGTGGTGGAATAATGGAGTGATGGAAAATTTGTTCAAAAATTCAAGGGTTCAAGGGTTCAATCGGATCGTGTTTGGCTTACTTTTCTTTACGCTTGAACCCTTCCCCTTGAATCTTGAACGGGCATTTGCGCAAGCGAACTTTTATGCAGGCAAGACGGTCACCGTGGTCGTCGGGTCGGCGCCGGGCGGACTTTACGATATCTGGGGGCGGCTACTGGCTCGGAACATGGGGAAGTATATTCCCGGCAATCCGACCATGTTGGTGCAAAACATGCCTGGCGCCGGTTCGATGATCGCGGCCAATTATCTTTACGGCATCGCCAAACCGGATGGTCTCACCTTCGGCATGTTCCAGACCCATATGTATCTTGAGCAAATGATCGGCCGGCCTCAGGTCAAGTACGACGTGCGCAAGTTCAACTGGCTCGGCTCCCAGGAAAAAGGCCAGATGATGCTCTACATCCGCGCCGACTCGCCGTTTAGGTCGATCGACGAGATCATCAAATCCAATGATACGCCCAAGTGCGGCGGCTCCGGCAGTGCCGATCAGACGGCGTTATTGACGCGTCTGATCGAAGAAACCGTCGGCGGCAAATTCCACCGGATACTCGGTTACAAGAGCGGCAGCGAGGTTGATTTAGCCATGGAGCGCAACGAAGTGGTCTGCCGGGCGACCCGGATCACGGTTCATTTCAGCCGCGAGCCGTTTTTATCTTGGGAGAAAAAGGGTTTCGACCGCCATTTGCTGCAAGCCGGTAAGAAACGCGATTCTCGGTTGCCTGACGTGCCGACGATCTACGAGCTCATGGACAAGTACAAGACGCCTGACATCGGCCGCCGACTGGCGCAGATATTTCTATCCGGCGATGAGTTGGGACGGCCGATGACCGCGCCGCCGGGCGTGCCGGCGGATCGGGTAAAAATTCTTCGCGAGGCCTATGCGCGAGCGCTCAAAGATCCCGATCTGTTAGCCGAAGTCGACCGGCAGAGGTTGGACATGGAGCCTTCCAGCGGCGAAGAGATCCAAGCGTTGCACAGAGACTTGCTGGATCAGAAGCGCGAAGTCATCGAGCGGGTGAAGAAGATTTTGGAGAATTGAGTTCTATCCGTTAACGCTGGCTAGTGCGCGCCTTTTCGGCGAATCTCCAATCGACAACCACCGAAGGTTTGGCGGTGATTTTTTCTTTGGCGCGAAAGGTGCCGACGGCGATCCATTCTTCGACGACCGATTCGGGCACGGAGAGGTCGGGGTTGTACTGGTCGCGATAGATGCCGTAGAAGCGCTCGGCGACGGGCCGGTCAAGTTTAAGCAATTTTTCGATCAAGCCAACTCCGCCTTCACGCGCTCCGGCGTGAATGGGATGGTGCGCAGCCTTACGTTAGTCGCATTGAAAATCGCGTTGGCGATGGCCGCCGGTATCGCGCTGGTCGTCGCTTCGCCCGCGCCCACGGACGGTTGTTCGGGTCGGTCGATCAATTCGATAATGACTTCGGGAATTTCTGGGAAGCGCAAAATTGGATAGAGTCGCCAATCAAGGCTGGTTACCCGTGAGCGATCGAATGTCACTTCTTCTTTGAGCGTGCGGCTGATCGCTTGGATGACGTTGCCTTCGATCTGATTTCTTAAACCGTCGGGATTGATGATCAGGCCACAGTCATGGGCGACCACCACCCGCGAAACTCGAATTTGCCCGTCGGCCGGATTGACTTCGACATCGACCACCGCGGCAACGTAAGCCTCAGTTCGATCGTAGCGCACGTAGGCCACGCCTCGACCGCTTTTGAAGCCCGCTTGCGACGGCGCCGGGCGATTGGGCCAGCCGGACTTCTTTGCCGCGGCTTCGAGCACGGCTTTGGCGCGTGGGTCGCTCATGTAACGAAGACGAAACTCCACCGAATCGGCGCCGGCGGCGTTGGCCAGTTCGTCGATGAACGATTCGTTGGCGAAAGTGTTCTGCGGCGAACCGAGTCCGCGCAACGCGGAGGCACGCAGCGGACTGGAGTTGAGCCAGTGCACCATCACGCGATTATTCTTAAAATCATAAGTGTGATTGGCGTTGCGGTCGGCGCCGGATTGATTGGGCGTGCCGGCGGACATTCCCGTATTCGCGCCGGCGAGCAAACTGCCGGCGCTGCCATTGGGCCGGCTCGAATGGGTCGGTGTCCAGACCTGATAATCCCATGCCGTCACGTTTCCCTGCTGATCTAAACCGCCGCGCACTTCCATGACCATTGCCGGGCCGAGGGGTTCCCAGGCGTGTTCGTCGTGACGCATCCATTGGACGCGCACCGGCTTGCCCACCGCTTGCGACAAGAGCGCCGCATCGGCGGCGGCGTCATCGGCGGCGTTGTGGCCATAGCAGCCGGCGGCCTCTACGTAGATGACGCGCACGTTAGCGGTGGTGATTCCCGTCAAGTTCGCGATGGTTGGGCGCAGCTGATGGGCGCCCTGAGTCGCCGACCAGATTGTCGCTTGGCTATTGCTGATATCGGCGACGGCGCAGGATGGCCCCATGGACGCGTGCAATTGATAGGGCCAGTGATAAGTCGCGGTTAAAGTCTTTACCGACGCGCTCAGGGCGGCGGTGACATCGCCGCTATTTGCCGGTGGCTTGTCGTTGCTGGGAATTTTCCGCAGCATGTCAGCGAGTTGCTCCATCGCCGGCAGGCTTGGGCTTTCCTGCCAAGTGATTTTTAGTTCGCGCGCCGCGCGGATCGCCTGCTCTTCGCGTGCCGCGACCACGCCGACGAAGTTTTGTTTAACGACAATTTTTACCAGGCCGGCAATCTCTTTTACCGACGTCTCATCGACGCTGAGCAACTTTGCCCCGACCGATGGGGGCCGGATCGCTCGTCCATGCAACATGCCGGGAAGCCGTAGGTTGTGCAGATAAATATACTCACCGCTTGCCTTCGCCGGAATATCGACGCGCGGCACCGATCGACCAACGAGTTTATAATCGCTGGCGCTCTTCGGTTTGATCTTGCCGGCGATCTCGCCGTTGAAGGACAAGCCGCCCAGCAGATCGCTGTAGGTCACCGATTTTTTGCCGCCGCTGATGAGTCCTTGGCTGGCCGTGAGCATCTCCACCGCCACGCCTAAGCGCACCGCTGCTAAGGATAATAACGTGGCCTTCGCTTCCGCCGCGGCTTGGCGCAACTGACTGCCGCCGCGCTTGATGGTTTGGCTGCCGAAGGTTGGCGCTTGGTCGACGGTGTTCGCCGTATCGCCCTGCACCCAGGTGATTTTTTCAAAAGCGCAATCGAGCTCGTCGGCGACGATCTGGCGCAGCGACGTGGACACGCCGGTACCGAGTTCGACTTTGCCGGTGCGCACGGTGACCATGCCGTCTTTGTGAATGATCAGCCAGGAGTCGAGCTGATTGGCTGGTAAAGGGCCGCCGAATTGACGCAATGTTGCCGCCGGTTGCCCAGCCGCTTCCACGGGTAACCCGAAGGCAACCACCAGAGCGCCGGCGGACTGCAAAAATTCCCGGCGCGTGAGTTCGAGTTTCATGGCAAACCGCCTTCAAGAGCCTGTGCCGCTAACGTCTCGCCTTTTCAGCGAAGCTCCAATCGACGACCACCGAAGGTTTGGCGGTGATTTTTTCCTTGGCGCGAAAGGTGCCGACGGCGATCCATTCTTCGACGACCGAGTCGGGCACCGAGAGGTCGGGGTTAAACTGGTCACGATAGATGCCGTAGAAGCGCTCGGCGACGGGCCGGTCGAGCTTGAGCAATTTTTCGATCAAGCTGACACCGGCTTCGCGCTGGCTTTGCAAGAACAGGATGGCGTTGCGCAGGGCGCGCAGATAACGGACGATCTCGTCCGGTTCTCTGTCGATTTTTCTCTGCGTGGTGCTCAAGCCGACGATCGGGATCTTGACGAACTCGGCGGTTTCCTTCACCGATAAAAGCGTCTTAAAGCCTCTTTGCTCGGCGCGGTATTCGAATGGACTGTTGACCACGGTGGCGTCGACGGCGCCGCTCAGCAGCGCGGCGAAACGGGCGTCAGGGCTGCCGGCGATGGCCTGCAAAGTGACGTCCTTGTTGGGATCGAGGCCGTTGCGGCTGAGCAGTTGATAGATCGCGAAGTCTGCCGAGCTGCCAAATGTGTTGATGGCTATTCTCTTGCCCTTGAGCGCTTTGACGCTGTCGATATCGGGCCGGGAAATGATCGCATAACCGCTGGTCTTGACGGTGGTGGCGACAATTTTCACCGGCAGACCGCGGGTGGCCGCGCCGGCGATGAACGGCAGGATCGTCACGTAGTCGAGCTCGTTGGCCATCAAGGCGCTGAGCATCAGGTTGGTGCCTTGAAACTGGACGTAGCGAACCCGCAAGCCCTTCTTTGTCGAAAAAACCGCGCTCGATGGCGACCCGGTCCGGCAGCGCGGTCCAGGCGGTACCGCCGGTCCAGCCGACGTTGAGCAGCTTGGGCTCGGCGCTTGCAGCGGGTTGTGCCCAATCAAGCGCCAAGATCAGGGCTAGGATGACGATGAACAGATGTTTGGCGTTCATTTTTTCGCCTAACCGGCGACGGCCTTCTTTTGATCCGTTGCGGCGAGATGTCTGGCGAAAAATTCCACCGTTCGGGCCCAAGAGGTCGCGTCATGGTCGGGCTTATATGTCTTCGCACCGCTGCGATTAAAGCCATGGTGCGTGTCGGGATAAAAGAAAAATTCATGGGTCTTGCCCAGGCGGGTGAGCTCGGCGTCGAGCCGGCGCATTTCGTCCGGTGGTGGATTCTTGTCGAGCTCGCCGAAGTGGCCTTGGACCGGGCAGCAAACATTCGCCGCCATGGTTGCCGGCGCCGGGCGGTCGCCCCATTGCGAGTAACAGCCGCCGCCGTAAAAATCGACCGCGGCTTTGAATAGCGTGGTCGCCGCCGCGCCGAGAAAAGCGATGCGCCCGCCCATGCAGAAGCCGACGATGCCCAACCGTGACGTGTCCGCCGTGGCGCAGCCTTTGAGAAAATTAATCGTCGCATGGATGTCGCTCATGACGTTGGCGTCATTGCGGCTACTTTTAATGGTCGCCGTTGCCTCAGGGGTCCTGGGTTCGCCCTCGCGATGATAAAACTGCGGCGCGATGCCGACATAGCCGGCCGCGGCGACCCGCCGGGTCATCTCTTGGGTAAACTCGGCGACGCCGTCTTGATTTTGCACGACGATGATCGCCGGCACGGCGCCAGCGACTTCGGGTTGGGCGAGGTACATGCCCATGGGGCTATTGTCGACAGTGACTTTTTCCCAGGATGTTTTCATAGATTTTTTGACTTAGCCTCTCAATTGGAATTTGTCTTCATTTATGCTCCCCATGGGCGAGCTGTCAAACGCTGCGCGAGTCATCCATGCGCGCCGTCTACTAGGATAAGTTCCTTGTCGCCGAGAATGATGTTACTACTAGGACCATGACAAGAGTGGTTACGCGAGAGTTTTCGCGATGAACGCCCAACCCCGAAGTTCTATTTCCGTATGCAGAGCCTGGGCGGCGCTTTGGTTCGCGCTGCTGTTTTTCGCCGCCGCTCTAAATGCCGAAGCGGTCGAGTCTAAGCCGAACAAGCGCCGGGCGTCCAACGCCAAAGCCGCCGCAGCCATGCAAACCAAATCGGCGGTAAAAGCAGAGAGCGCTGGACGAAGTCCAGCGCCGCGGCAAAATCTTACGATATAGTTTTTGACGAGTTCATACTCAAAAACGGTCTGCGCGTGCTGCTCGCCGAGGATCATCGCGCGCCGACCTTTTCCATCGCCATGACGTATAATGTCGGCTCTCGCGATGAGCGCCCGGGGCGCACCGGCTTTGCCCATCTGTTCGAGCATATGCTGTTTCAAGGCTCGGAAAATGTCGGCAAGGGCGAGCATTTCATCCTGGTGCAAAACAACGGCGGCAGCGCCAACGGCACCACCAACGCCGATCGCACCAACTATTTTGAAACATTACCGGCGAATCAGTTGGAGTTGGGGATCTTTCTCGAGGCCGACCGCATGCGCGCGCCGGCGATCAACCAGGCGAACTTCGACAATCAACGCTCGACGGTGCAAGAGGAGCGCCGGCAGAACTACGATAACCGCGCCTACGGCAAGACCTATGAAGCGGTGCTCGATCTGGTCTACGACAATTTCCCCTACAAACATTCGACCATCGGTTCCATGGAAGATTTGAACGCCGCGACGCTGGACGATGCCATGGGTTTTTTTCGCACTTACTACGCGCCCAACAATGCGGTGCTGTCGATGGTCGGCGATTTCAAAACCGAAGTCGCCTTGGCATTGATCAAGAAATATTTCGAGAATATTCCGGCGCAGACGGCGCCGGCGCCGGCGGACATGAATGAGCCCGAGCAGAAGGCCGAGCGACGCAAGACTGTCGAAGACGGTTTCGCGCAAACGCCGCGCCTCGATATCGTGTTCAAAATTCCCCCAGCCAATACGCCGGATTGGTACGCTTTGGAAATGCTCGGACAGGTTCTGGCCAGCGGCGTGTCCTCGCGGCTGTATCAGAAGTTCGTCAAGGAAAAAGAAATGGCCTTGAGTGTCTATGCCGACGCCGAGGAGAAGCGCGGGCCGTCGCTGTTCTGGTTCAGCCTGATGGCGCGGCCGACCACCGACTTGGGCGCCCTGGAAAAACTGCTCTACGAAGAGATCCTGCGCATTCAAAAAAGCCCGGTGGAAGATTCCGAGTTGAATAAAGTCCGCATGCAGCTGCGCCGCCAACGGGCGCAGCAGCTCTACAGCACGCGGTCGCGGGCTAACTCGCTGGGCCATTTCGCCGTTTACTACAACGATCCCGGTTTGATCAACAAAGTTTGGGCGCGCTACGAGCAGATCACCAAAGCCGATATTCAACGCGTTGCGCAAAAATATTTCATTGACTCCAACCGCACGGTAGTCACCACCCTGCCTAAGGCGGCCGCGGCGCCGAGCGGCGGTTGAACGGCTCACATGAGTAAATCGATGGCGAAATTTTTGCCGATTTTTTGCACCGTATTGGCCCTCGCGATTGGCTTAACCCTGGCGCCGGCAGCGGTGCGCGGCCAAGAGGGCGCGGCGACGCCGCCGGCCAAAGTCGAGCGCAAAAACCGCGCGCCGGTGGCCCGGGATATTCTCACCTTGAAACTTCCCAGAGCCGGTGGAAGCCAAGCTCAAAAATGGCCTGACGGTGCTAATTGTCGAAGATCGCCGCGCTCCCTATGTCAGCGTGCAGCTGCATGTCGGCGGCGCGGGGGGCTTGTTCGAACCCACGGCGATGACCGGCTTGGCCAGTGTCACGGCGCAAATGCTGCGCGAGGGGACGAAAACCAAAAACAGCATTCAGCTCGCGGAATATATCGACCGGCTGGGCGCGTCGATCGGCGCCAGCTCGTCGTTCGGTTCGTCGGACACGGTGCTGAGCGCTGCCGGGCTAAGCGACAACTTTGACAGCTGGCTCGGCATCGCTTTCGAGATCCTGCTGCAACCGAGTTTTGCCGCCGATGAGTTGGAGAAGCTCAAACAGCGGATGCGGGCGCAGCTGCGCGAGCAGCGCTCCAACGCCAATTTCCTCTTGAGCGAACGTTTCAACCGCGCCGTCTACGGCGACCATCCGGCGGCCAATGTCTCGGTGACGGCGGAGTCTCTGGACCGGCTCACCCAGGACGGGCTGCGCCAATGGCACCGCGAGCGCTATGCGCCGCAGAATTCGATCCTCGGCATCGCCGGCGATGTCCGCGCCAAGGATCTCATCGCCAAATTAGAAAAGCTGCTCGCCGGTTGGAAAAAGACCGAACTAAAGCCGATCCTGCCGCGCGATCCACAGGCCGCCAGCGCGCGCAAAGTGTATCTCGTCCACCGCCCTAACTCGGTGCAGACGACGGTTTCCTTGGGCAACATCGCCATCGACCGGCGCAGCCCCGACTACATGCCGATGGTGGTGATGAACGATGTCATCGGCGGCGGCGCGTCGGCGCGATTGTTTCTCAACCTGCGCGAGGAAAAAGGCTACACCTACGGGGTTTACAGCGACTTTACCGCAGTGCGGTACCCGGGGCCCTGGCGCGCCGGCGGCAACATGCGCACGGAAGTCACCGCGGGCGCGATGGTCGAGTTTTTCAACGAGATTGGACGCATTCGCGATGAAAAAGTCCCGCCCGGCGAATTGGCGGAGAGTCAGCGCTCGATCATCGCGAACTTCGCGCTGTCATTGGAGCAACCGTCGCGCGCGCTGGGCTTTGCCATCACGCGTAAGCTATACGGCTTGCCGGCCGATTATTGGGATGGTTATGCCGCCAAGATCGCCGCGGTGACCGGGGCGGATGTGCAGCGGGTGGCGCGCAAGTATCTCGATCCCGACAAGTTTCAGATCGCCGCGGTGGGCGACGCCGGCAAGATCAAAGCGGTGTTGGAGAAATACGGCGCGGTGGAAGTTTACGACAGCAACGGTGCGCTCGTGCCGCCTGGCAACTTTTAACCCGCCCACCTCGTCCTATCTTTGTTAGCAGCGCCATCGAATTGCCGATTTTGAATCCGCTGGCAGCTTGTTTCCTGCCGGTAGATTTAAATATACTCCGAAAGCTTGAGCGAAGACTGTGCTCTGGAATGGAGTTTCTCGATGTCTGATTCAAACCAGGCGACCGGCGCCTTGGCCGGCTTGCGCGTTCTCGATCTGACCGGTCGCATGGGCGGCTATTGCGGCTTACTGCTCGCCAATCTCGGCGCCCAAGTGTTGCTCATCGAAGCGCCGGGCGGCGATCCCATGCGCCGCGAAGGGCCGTTCAAGAATGATACGCCTCATCGCGAACGGAGCTTGTCCTTCGCCGCCTATCACACCAACAAGCATGGCGTAGTTTTGAATCTTGAAGATGCCAACGGCAGCCAAATATTTCGTGAACTGGCGGCCCATGCCGATGTGGTGATCGAAGACAAACCGTTTGGCTATCTCGATCATTTACGGCTCGGCTACGCTGAGCTGCAAAAGCTCAACCCAGCGCTGGTGCTGACTTCGATCAGCGGCTTTGGCCGCACCGGACCCTATCGAGAATTCAAGGCGCCGAGCATCGTCGCCTTCGCCATGGGTGGACTGATGAATCTGTGCGGCCATCCGGGCCGCCCACCGCTCATGGGTCCATGCGATGTGGCCTATCATTTGGGATCGGTGCATGCAGCCTTCGGCACCATGGCCGCGCTGTTCAACCAGCGCGCCACGGGTGTCGGCGATCATGTCGATATATCGCTGCAAGATGTCTTGGCCGCCGATCCGTTTTTGCGCATTATTTCCAGATACAGCGTTACCGGGGAAGTGCCGGAACGCAGCGGCCATAGCCAGTCGACTACCGTGGCGGAAACCTACCAGTGCCAGGACGGCTACGCGCGCATCTTCGTCAACCAGCCGGAGCATTGGCGCCGCTTCGTCGAGTGGTTGGGCAAACCGGCGGAACTCCTCGATCCGAAACTGGAGAATGTTCAGAGCCGCTTCGCGCTGCGCTCGATGATCGATCGTCTGGTCGAGGCGCGCACGATCAACTATCCGGTCAAGAAATTCTTCGAGGAGTTTCAGTCCAATCGTTTAGCCGCGGCGCCGATCAATCCGCCGAGCGGTTACGTTAACGATGACCAGACCAAACATCGCAACTATTTTACCGAAGTCGATCACCCCGAGTTGGGCAAGCATCGCTTTCCCGGCGATCCCTATAAGTTTTCCGCGAGTCCCTGGCGTATCGCGCGTGGCGCACCGGTGCTCGGCGCCAGCGCTCTCAAGATTCCCGACGAATTTATCGGCCCGTCAATTTGGCGGGACGGC